>CAVSRP010000026.1:0-124098 GCA_963730345.1 uncultured Acidimicrobiaceae bacterium | reverse complement strand
CCGCCGACCGGGACTGGGCGTCGAGCTGCGCACGGCCGACGTCGAACCGCTGGCGGTCACGACCTGACCCGATCACTTCCTCACCAGAACACCACCACCTACGAGACGGAGACGACGACATGGCCTGGCTGAACGGCACCATCCCCGTGCGCACCGTGCACGGCGACGACGGCGAAGACACGGACGGTCCGTCGCTGCCCGACGCCCTGGCCGCCGCCATCGAAGGGGAGGTCCGCTTCGATGGCGGCTCCCGGGCGATGTACGCCACCGATGCCTCCAACTTCCGCCAGCCGCCGATCGGCGTGGTGATCCCGAAGTCCATCGACGACGTCCTGGCCGTGCACCGGATCTGCGCCGACCACGACGTGCCCATCCTGAACCGGGGTGCCGGGACGTCGCTCTCGGGTGAGACCGTCAACCACGCGGTGGTGATCGACTTCTCCAAGTACCTCCACGAGGTGCTCGCGATCGACGTCGACGAGGGGATCGCCCGGGTCCAGCCGGGCACCATCAACGACGTGGTCAACGAGCACGCCAAGGCCGAGGGGCTGGTGTTCGGACCCGATCCGTCGACCCACGCCTACTGCACCGTCGGCGGCAACATCGGCAACAACTCCTGTGGCACCCACTCGCTCCACGCCCGCTTCCGCGGCGGCGGCTCTCGCACCTCGGACAATGTGCGCTCCCTGGACGTGTTGACCTACGACGGCGTCCGTATGACGGTCGGTCCGACGTCCGAGGCGGAGATCGACGAGATCGTCGCCGCCGGTGGTCGCCGGGGGCAGATCTACGCCGACCTGCGCGCCTTGCGCGACGACTACGCCGATCTCATCCGCAAGCGCTTCGTCGACATCCCCCGCCGGGTGTCCGGCTACAACATCGACGAGTTGCTTCCGGAGAAGGGCTTCAACGTCGCCCGGGCCCTGGTCGGCACGGAAGGCACGTGCGTCACCGTTCTCGGCGCCGAACTCGAGCTCGTGCCCAACCCGGCGCACCGTTCGCTCCTCGTGGTCGGCTACGAGGACATCTTCACCGTGGCCCGCCACCTCGAGGAGATCCTCGAGTTCGAACCGATGGCGTGCGAGGCCATCGACCATCACCTCTACCGCAACGAGGTCGCGCTCGGGATGCACCCGGATGAAGTCTCCATGCTCCCCGACGGCGAGGCCTGGGTGCTCGTCGAGGTCGGCGGGGACACCAAGGAGGAGGCCGACGCCAAGGCGGCGGAGATCTCCGACCGGCTCTGCCGCGACGACCATCCCCCGACCGGCACGTCCCTCTTCGACGATCCCGCCCAGGAGGCGCGACTCTGGGAGGTACGGGAGTCGGGACTCGGGGCCACCGCCTTCCCACCGGGCAGCTCGTCGGAGCACTGGCCGGGCTGGGAGGATTCCGCGGTCGATCCCTCCGTGGTCGGGCCGTACCTCCGGGACCTGGGCGCGCTCTACGACGAGTTCGGCTACCGGGGCGCGCTCTACGGTCACCTGGGCGACGGCTGCATCCACTCCCGCATCGACTTCGACCTCCGCACCCCCGGTGGGCTCGACGACTACCGCCGCTTCATGGAGAAGGCCGCGGACCTGGTCGTTTCCTACGGCGGCTCGCTGTCGGGCGAGCACGGTGACGGCCAGCAGCGCGGCGAGCTGCTCCCCCGGATGTACGGCGAGGAGCTCATGGAGGCGTTTCGCCGGTTCAAGCGCATCTGGGACCCCCGGAACCGGATGAACCCCGGGAAGGTGGTCGACGCCCGCCCCCTCGACGAGGATCTCAAGCTGGGCCGCGACTACAACCCACCCCGCCCGGACACGACGTTCACCTGGATCGACGACGGCGACGACTTCGCCCATGCGACGGTGCGCTGCGTCGGCGTCGGCAAGTGCCGCGAGCCCGACGGGGTGGACGTGATGTGCCCGAGCTTCATCGTGACCCGCGAGGAGAAGTACACGACACGGGGCCGGGCGCGCTTGCTCTTCGAGATGCTCCAGGGCGAGGTGATCACCGACGGCTGGCGGAGCACCGAAGTGGCGGAGTCGCTCGACCTGTGCCTGTCGTGCAAGGGCTGCAGCAACGACTGCCCGGTGAACGTCGACATGCCGACGTACAAGGCCGAGTTCCTCCACCACCACTGGCGAGGGCGGCTGCGCCCCCGCCACGCCTACGCGTTCGGCTACATCGACAAGTGGCTCCGCCTCGCGTCGAAGATGCCGCGCGTGGTCAACGCGGTGGCCCACGCCCCGGTGCTCGGCGGCCTGGTGATGCGGGCGGCCGGCGCCACCGCCGAACGTCGCATGCCCCATGTGGCGCACCAGCCGTTGCAGGACTGGTTCCGCGAGCGCGAGACCCGCAACCCGGACGGACCACGCGTGCTGCTGTGGCCCGACACGTTCAACAACCGGCTCCACGTCGACGTCGGCCAGGCCGCGGTCAGGGTCCTCGAGGAGGCCGGCTTCCACGTCGTGATGCCGACGGGCCCGGTGTGCTGCGGCCGACCCCTCTACGACTACGGATTCCTCGACTCGGCGAAGCGGTACCTGCACCGCAGCCTCGACGCCATGCGGGACGAGATCCGGCAGGGCACACCCGTGGTCGGGATCGAGCCCAGCTGCCTCGCCACCTTCAAGGACGAGGTCGCCAAGTTGCTCCCCCATGACGACGACGGCAAGCGGCTCCGGTCCAACGTGTTCCACTTCGCCGAGTTCCTCGCCGACCGGGGCGTGGAGCTGCCCGATGTCGGCGGGCACGCGCTGCTGTGGGGCCATTGCCACCAGAAAGCCACGGGCGGCCTCGATGACGACCGGCAGCTGCTCGAGTCGATGGGGATCGATGTCGAGATGGTCACCGGTGGTTGCTGTGGCCTGGCCGGCTCGTGGGGCTTCGAGGCCGGCCACCACGACCTGTCCGTGGATGCGGGCGAGGCCGCGCTGCTGCCTGCGGTTCGCCAGGCGTCGCCGCGCACCGTGGTGGTCAGCAACGGGTTCTCGTGCCAGACCCAGATCGAACACGGTGCCCATCGCGACGCCCTCCACCTCGCCGAGGTGATCGACCGGGCCCGGACCGGTTGACGACGATCACCGTTCCCGGGATCTGTCGACGTCCGCCCCTCGGGATCATGACCTTCGACCCTGGGCCCGATGTCCGGACCGAGCGACATTGGGGTCATGGGCATCATCACCCTGGTCATCGCCTGGTTCCTCATCGGTGCATTGCTCGGGATCCGCGAATCCCGGCGGGGGCACTGGCATTGGCTCTGGGTCCTGGGGGCCATGGCCGGACCGTTCGCCATCCCGCTCTACCGCCAGATCGAGCAGAACGAGCGGCTCTCCAAACCGATCACCCTGCGGTCCGGAACGCGGCAGGGCCACCCCGGCATCCGCGTGCTGGCCGGCATCGACGGCTCGGAGGCATCGGTTCTGGCGGCTCGCCAGGCCGCCGACCTGCTCGGCGCCCGCCTCGGTGATCTGACGCTGGCGGCGGTGGCCGACTTCGAGATCAGCGAGACCTTGCCGCCCGAACCCCAGCCGGGCGACACCCGGGACGTGGCCTACGCCACCGCCCTCGCCGATGCGGCGCGGCAGTTGGACCGGTGGCTGAGCTTCGAACCGGCCACCGTGTTGCTGGTCGGCCGGCCGGCCACTGCACTGGTCGAGCACGCGACACGAGAGCACTTCGACCTCATCGCGGTCGGGACGTCGGGCCACGGCATCACCAAGCGGGTCCTGGGGTCGTGTGCCTCGCAACTCACCCACGAGACCAGCATCCCGGTGCTGCTGCTGCCGAGCGCCACCACTGCCACCAACCCGGCCGACGACGCGTCGGCCACCACGCGACGAGAGGACCAACCACGGTGATCGAGCGCATTCTGGTAGGCGTCGACGGCTCGGACGACAGCCGGCGAGCGCTGGACTACGCCGCACGTCTGGCCCAGCAACTCGATGCCGACATCCTGGCCGTCCACGCCCTCGGCCTGCTCGACCGTCTCCACCCCGGAGACGATCTCGTGCCGTCGTCGTCACATCGCGACGAGATCACCACCTTGTTCAAGACCGAGTGGTGCGCGGCCCTCGACGTGCACCGCGTGCGGGGCCGCCGCATCGTCGAGAACGGACCGCCGGCCATGGTCCTGCTGCGGCTGGCCGACGCCGAGGAGGTCGACATGATCGTGGTCGGCAGTCGTGGCGTGGGCGGGTTCCCCGAGCTCCTCCTCGGCAGTACCAGCATGCAGTTGGTCCAGCACGCCCGCGTTCCCGTGACCGTGATCCCTGGCACGAACCGGCCCCCCGTCACACCGGCCAGGAGCTGACCAACCGGTCCATCGCCCCGTGCCGCCCGGGCCGGGCGAAGAAGTAGCCCTGACCGAACTCGCAGCCGGCTTCCTGGAGGAACGCCACGTGGTCGGCCGTCTCGATCCCCTCGGCGATGGCTCGCAGGCCGAGCTCCTGGGACATTCGGATCACGGCCCGGATGAGCGCGGCATCCTGACCCGTGGTCGTCATGAACGACCGATCGATCTTGATGATGTCGATGGGGAAGTGCTGCAGGTGGGTCAGCGAGGAGTACCCGGTACCGAAGTCGTCCAGTGCCAGCCGCACCCCGAGGGCCTTCAGATCGGCGAGGGAGCGAGAGGCCGAACGGGTGTCGTGCAACATGGCGGTCTCGGTCAGCTCCAGGACCAGACGGCCGGGATCCAGTCCGGATGCGGCGAGCGCATCCGCCACCTGGTCCGCGACGCTCCCGTTCATGAGCTGGCGGGCGGACACGTTGACCGACAAGGTGAGCTCGTTGTCTGCATCGCTGGCCCAGCGCTGCATCTGCCCGCACGCTCGGCGCAACACGAACTCGCTGATGTCACCGATGACCCCGATGTCCTCGGCGGCACCGATGAAGACATCGGGCCCGACCTCGCCCCACTCGGGGTGCTGCCATCGGACCAATGCCTCGAACCCGATGATCCGGGCGGTGCGCAACTCGACGATCGGTTGATAGGCGACCCAGAACTCGTCGCGCGCACACGCCAGGTGCAGGTCGGCCTCCATCTCGAGCCGGGCGATCGCCTCGGCGTGCATGCCGGCCACGTAGAGCTCGTGACGGGCCTTGCCCCGCCGCTTCGCGGCGTACATCGCGAGGTCGGCGTTGCGGAGCATCTGTTCGGTGTCGACGTCCGCCTCGCTGAACGCGATGCCCACGCTGACCGAGGTGATCAGCTCGCGGTTTCCGATCCGGACGGGCCGGCGGAAGGCGTCGATGATGCGACCGGCCATCTCGATCGCGGTGTCGCGGGCGTTGAGCTCCTCGACGAGCACGGCGAATTCGTCGCCGCCCAACCGGGCGATGGTGTCGCCGTCGCGCACACATCGCCGCAACCGCTCCGCAACCGCGACGAGGATCCGGTCGCCTGCCGGATGGCCCAGGCTGTCGTTGACCAGCTTGAAGTCGTCGATGTCGAAGTACAGCACCGCGACCTCACGCTCGTCGGCACCGGCCGCGACCAGCGCCTGCTGCAGCCGGTCCCGGAACCGAGCATGGTTCGCCAACCCGGTGAGGGAGTCGTGGAAGGCCTGGTGCTCGAGCTCCCGCTCCAACTGCTTCTGGCGGGTGACGTCGTGGAAGGTCCAGACCCGGCCGACCACCACACCTCCCACCCGCTGCGGGGTCGAGTACCGCTCGAGGACCCGTCCGTCGACGAAGACGATGATGTCGAAGCTCTCGGTCTCGGGCTCGGCGTGGAGCTCGCGGACCTTCGCCGCGAATGCACTCGGATCGGCCAGTTGCCGGCTGGCGTGCTCCAAGACCTGCTCGCCCACCCCCGAGGTGACCACCTCGAGGGGGATGGCCCACATGTCGATGAAGCGGGCATTGAAGCTGGTGATGTGCCCGCCCAGGTCGACGACGAGGATGCCGTCGGCGGTGGAATCGAGGGTGGCGTTGAGCAGCGACAGCGTGTCACGGAGATCTTCTTCCGTGGCGGTGCGCTCGCTCACGTCGTGACCGGTGATCAGCACGCCACCCACGGTGGGGTCATCGCTGAGGTCGACGACCGTCAACTCGAACGGGACCCCGGTCTCGCGCCGGGCGTCGCGCAGCTGGACCTCGACCCGCTCGGGATTGACGCGGGTCACTCCCCGGTGCACGGCTCGATCGATCGCCGACTGCAGACGCGCCCGCTCGGTCGGCTCGACCAGATCGACCATGGGCCGCCCCTCGATCGCGGCCTGGTCATGACCGAGGAGGCGGGTGATCGCCCCCGATGTCGCCTGCACCCGGCCGTCCATGTCGAGCAGGATGAACAGCGTGGGCGCGTGGTGCACGAGTGTCCGCAGCTTGGCGGTCTCGTCGGTCGCCACCTCCCAGCGGCGCCGTTCGGTGAGATCTCGCATCGACAACAGGATGTGTTCGTCCGAATCTCCGACCGGCGCGCCGATGACCTCCGCCAGGCGCCAGCCGGCACTGGTCCGGATCCGCAGCTCGATCGGGGTCCCGATGTCCTTGCCCTGCACGCTCGACAGCGACAGGAGTGCGGCCTCGAAGTCGTCGGGATGGATGAGCTCGAGGCTCGACTGCCCGATCCAGTCGCCCCGGGGCCGGCCCAGTTGCTTCTCGGCCGCCAGGTTGGCCCACTGCACCACCCCGGACGTGTCGATCAGGACGGTGGCATCGGGCAACCGGTCGACGAGCAGCTCGAAGGGCGGACGCCGCACCTCCAGCTCCCTCGACGTGTGCACCTCAGCCTCCTCCGCTGTCCTCCACGACATCCGTGCGTACTCACGTACCTTCGGCACATGTCGGAACGGGACTTGAGGCATTTCGAGCGCCGGGCGGGCCGCTGACGCCCGGCGGCGGGGGCGGGTCAGCTGGGGCCGCGCACCGATGCCAGGAGGGTGGTCTGGCGGAGACCGGCCACCTGCCGGGAGCCCGGGGTCTTGAACCGGGCCGTGGCCGAGGATCCCGTCGCGCCGATCGATTACGAGCCGGCGTCGGGGAGATAGCGACCGATCCGGCGGCCGGTGATCTCGCGCGCCGTGATCTGCACCCATTGCCCGACGTCGCCCACCGTCCAGATGCGCAGGGGCAGCGACTCGGCCCGCGCGATGTCCTCGGGACGCTGGAGCTCGACGGCACGGCCCTTGAGCATCACGCTCCAACCGGTGGCGTCGGCTTCGTTGATGGAGTCGACCTCGAAGCAGACCGAGGGGTTCCGGTCGAGCCCTCGCAGCTTGGCACCCGGGGCCGACCGGAACAGCACCGCCTGGCCGTCGACGACGTAGTTCAGCGGGTAGATCTCGGGTGCGCTGTCGACCAGGACGCCGAGCCGGCCGACCTTGGCCGAGCGGAGCAGGCTCCAGCACTCGTCGGGATCGAGCATCTCCATCCACACGCCACTCGCGATGCCGTCGCCGGCCCGACTCTCGACCATGGACCAACCTTTCCAGGATCGCTCTGCCCCGGCAAGTGCCGAACGTCCGCGCGGCGGCGAGGCGCCGAGTACCGGCCGGTAGGCTCGTGCGACCGGGGGTCGTGCAGGGTGCGCGAACCGCCGGAAAGGAGTGGCCAGTGCACGATCCGCAGCCGGGGCTCGCCCTCCTGCCACGGCCGAGCGACCACCGCCTGGCGGTCCGGATCTCACCTGATGCCCTGCGGCAGGTACGTCACGGCCACCCGTGGATCTTCGATGGCGCGATCGAGTCAGTGAGCGATGCCGGCCGGTCCGGTGATCTCGCCGTCGTCTTCGATCGCGAGCGTCGGTTCGCGGCCATCGGATTGTGGGATCCCGAGTCCCCGATCCGCCTGCGGGTGTTGCACGCTGGTCGACCTCGGCAGATCGACGACGACTTCTGGGCCGAGCGGCTGCTGGCCGCGGCCGAGCGACGGCGAGCGCTCACGGCCGGTGGTGACACCACGGGCTACCGCGGCGTCCACGGCGAGAACGACGGGTTCCCGGGCCTGGTGATCGACTGCTACGCCGACACCGCGGTGGCCAAGATCTACACCGACGCGTGGCTTCCCCACCTCCGGGCCATCGTGCCACTGGCCCGTGAGGTGTTCGCGGTCGATCGAGTGGTCCTGCGCCGCAGCCGGTCGGTGGACACGCCGACGGGCGGCGGGACTGCCGCGGAGATGCTCGTCGGCAACCGACCGGCCGGCCCGATTCAGTTCCTCGAACGTGGGCTGCGGTTCGAAGCCGATGTGCTCAGTGGCCAGAAGACCGGCCACTTCCTCGACCAGCGAGACAACCGCGTCCTCGTCGGCGGTCTCTCCTCCGGCGCACGTGTCCTCGACGTGTTCTGTTGCACCGGCGGGTTCTCCGTCCATGCCGCGGCCGGCGGCGCCTCGTCGGTGCTGAGCGTCGACCGCAACCGACCGGCACTCGAGACCACCAGGCGCAACATGGACCTCAACCGCGATCGCGATTCGGTCCGGGGTTGCCGCCACGAGATCGAGGAGGGCGACGCGTTCGAGGTGCTCGCCGCGCTCGGCCGGCGGGGCCAGCGATTCGACGTGGTCGTCATCGACCCACCGTCGTTCGCATCCCGATCCTCCCAGGTGGAACGGGCGCTGACCGCGTACGGCCGCCTCACTCGTCTCGGACTGGCGGTCACCGCGCCGGGAGGCATGTTCGTGCAGTCGTCGTGCTCGAGCCGGGTGACCGAGTCGGTGTTCCACGACACGGTCCGTGCGTCGGCCGCCGACGCCGGTCATCGGATCAGCGAGTGGGCCCGCACCGGTCACGCCGTCGACCATCCGATCTCGTTCCCCGAAGGCCGGTACCTGGCGACGACGTTCGCCCGGGTCGATCCATGACCGCGCCGGAGGTCCACGGCGCGGCGGCACCGGGGTTCGAGCGGGTCGTCGATGCGTTCCGGACGAACTTCGTCGAGCACGGTGAGGTCGGCGCGGCGGTCCACGCCATCGTCGATGGCGTGATCGTGGTCGACCTGTGGGCGGGCGCGGCCGATGAGCGTGGGCGGGAGTGGACGGCCGACACGTTGGTCGACGTGTACTCGGTGGGGAAGCCGATCGTCGCCGCGTTGGTCCTCCAGCTCGTCGACGACGGTGTCATCGGACTCGACGACCCGGTCGCCGCCCACTGGCCCGAGTTCGGCACCGGCGGCAAGGAACGGGCCACCGTCCGCCAGCTCCTGTGCCACCGCGTCGGGGTCCCGGCCATCCGGGAGCCGCTGACCGACGACGACCTGTTCGACTTCCGAGCCATGGTCGACGCCGTGGCGCGCACGCCGGCGTGGTGGGAACCCGGGACCCGGCACGCCTACCACACCAACACCTACGGCCACCTGACCGGCGGGCTCATCGCAGCCGTCACCGGGCACGGTCCCGGCGAGCAGCTCCGGCGGCGGATCGCCGGTCCCCTCGGGGCCGACGTCCACTTCGGCGTCGCCGAGTACGACCTGCCGCGCTGCGCCGATGTCATCTGGAACGGCAGCTCCCTCACCGCCACCTTCGAGGAGCTCGACGCGCTCGAGGGCGACGACCGCATGACCATGCTGAGCTACGCCAATCCCCCCGGCTACTCGTCGATGGGCGTGGTGAACTCCGCTCGGTGGCGACAGGCCGAGATCCCCTCCACCAACGGTCATGCCAGCGCTCGGGGGGTCGCCACCGTCTACCAGGGCCTGCTCGACGGGCGCGTCCTGTCCGACGGGCTGCTCGCCGAGGCCACCCGCCCGCAGTCGAGCGGCTGGTGCCCGACGCTCGGCCAGGACGTCACCTTCGCCCTCGGCTTCCAGCCGTGGACCCCGAACCGCCAGGTCGGTCGCACGCCGGGCAGCTATGGCCACTTCGGCACCGGGGGCGCTCTCGGATTCGCCGATCCCGACCGGCACATCGCCTTCGGCTACGTGATGAATCACGTCATCCCTCGATGGCAGAGCCCGCGGAACCGTGCGCTGGTCGACACGCTCTACGCCGTCCTCGACCACGCCTGACGACCGTTCTGGTGGTCAGCGTCCGTTGGCGGAAACGTGCATGTTGTCCTTCAGGGACTGCCACCGGCCGCCCCATCCCCACCCGGCGTCGAGGAACTCGGCGAGGTCGTCGGCGGTCAGCATCCCCGCCTTGTGCACGCTGCGGTCGGCGTAGGCCGACGCCAGTTCGGGGAGCACGACATCGCCCTTCACGTACGGGTTCTGGAACGGGTTGATGTCGACCGCTCGGCCGTAGGCGTGTTCGGACCAGCTGGTGGTGCCTCGGGTGGGACGGCACACGAAGGCCCCGGTGTCGTTGCCGTCGCCCGTCGGAGGCGCATCGAGGTCGGCCTCGGTGGCGATGCGCATCGACTCGATCGGGAACCGGCGGTCGAACAAGGTCCGGAAGCCGGCGAGCACGGTGTCGACCGCGTCGGCGTTGACCAGCAGTTCACCGGTGTGCAGCTCCTGGTCGAAGCCCCAGAACGGGATGGTCAGGTAGCGGAGGTCGTCGAGCGTCACCGGGCATCCGTCCGACCAGGTCGAGCGCGCCGCCACGTCCGGCGGCACCGCGTCGACGGTGGGCAGGTAGTCAGCGGTGGCCGGCGGCGGCAGGACGTCGATGGTGGCGAACCGGCGATCGACCAGCTCGGGTGGTGTCGGTTGGATCTCGCCGTAGCCGTCCGGTCCGACGGGCAGCACGCGGGTGCCGAGCCAATCGGGCCGGGGCGTCGTGGTCGGTGGCTGGGTCGACGGCGGTGCCGTGGTCGGGGGCTGGGTCGTCGTCGTGGACGAGGCGGTGGTGGCCGACGCGGCGGTGGTGGCCGACGCGGCGGTCGTCGCCGTTGTCGGTGTGGCCGACTCGCCTGATCCGGCGCAGGCCGCCACAACCAGCCCGGCCGCGGCCAGGCCCGCCACCACCCGCCGAGCCGGACCGCTCACGCCGGGTGATCGAGCCCGCTGAGGTGCTCGACCAGGTTGAAGCCGCGCAGCGAGGGTCCGGACGCGGAGACCGCGATCCGGGTGATCGACGCCGGCGCCACGAACATGCGCCAGGCGATCTCGTCACCGACCCCCAGCGCCCACGCAACGGCCGCCTTGATCGGCGACACGTGGGTCACCACGACCACGTCGTGGTCGATGGCGTCGGCGCGCAGGTCGTCGCACGCGGTCCGGACCCGCTGACCGAGCGCCCGGATACTCTCCCCACCCTCCGGCGCGAAGTCGAGATCGGCCCGCCAGGACCGCCACAGGTCGGGGTCGAGGTCGGCCATCGCCACGCCGTCGAGAACGCCGTAGTCGAGCTCGAGCCACCGGTCGTCGGTCTCCACCGGCACGCCCCAGGCGGTCGCGGTCTGGCGCGTGCGGCGCAGGGGCGAGGAGACGACCCGATCCACCGGCCCGACCTGGGCCGCCAGCGCGTCGGCCTGGGCTCGGCCGACGTCGTCGAGACCGACGTCGAGCCGGCCGAGCAGCCGCTTCTCACGGTTGGCCTCGGTGCGGCCGTGGCGGACGACGATCAGCACGAGCCGGTCACCGGTGGCCCGCGGCGGGAACCGGTCTCCCGGGGCAGTTGCCCGGTCGTCCGGAACGTGGCTCGATGGGCGGGGTCATCGAGGCCGACGCGGCGCATCCACCACAACCCGATGGCCACGCCGGCGATCTCCATCAGCACCGACACTCCCCCACGCGCCAGCTCGGGCGGCTCGGCCGAGGAGAGGCCGACTCCGGTGAGGGGCCACCAGAACGCGTCGGTGTCGGCCCACGTTCCGGAGAGCACGAGGTAGGCGAACAGCCCGATGGGGAGCCCGAGCAGTCGCCGACGGAGGATGCGCCGACCGCGCGTCGCCACCATGACCACGGTGAGGACCACCACGGCCGTGATCAGCGAGTGGAGCGGTCCCGGCCGGCCGAGGACGATCTCGGCCACGGGGAGGACGGCACCGACCATCACCAGGCGGTAGTCGAGGGCGGGGCTGTCGAACACGGCCCAGACCCCGACGGCTGCGAGCACGAGGTACCAGATCAACACGGCGAGGTGGCCACCGTCAGACGCGCACGAGGAAGCGGTCGCAGTCCTCGCAGCGGATCTCCTCGTCGGGTGCGAGGTGGAGGATGCGGTCGTACTCGACGGCCGAGAGCTTCATGTGGCACGCCCCGCACGTCCCCGACTCGAGCCGGGCCACCGCGGTGCCCCCGAGCCGGTCCCGGGTCTTCTCGTAGCGAGCCAGCGCTTCGGCGTCGATGCCGTCGACCGCGTCGGCCCGTTCCGCCACGGCCGCGCCGCGTTGCGCGGCGATCGACGCCTCGGCCTCGGCCAGCGCCTTGGTGACCGCCACGGCTCGGGCGTCGAGGTCGGCTCGGTCGGATGCCAGGGCGGCCAGCCGGGCGTCGATGGGTTCGATCTGCTCGAGCACCTCCAGCTCGTCGTCCTCGAGGGCCGAGATCCGACGCTTGAAGCTGGCGACCTCGTCTTGGAGCGCCTGGAGCAGGCCGGGATCAGAGCTCCCGCCGCCGTAGAGCTGGCTCTCCTCGTGAGCGATTCGCTCCTCGATGTGGGCGATCTCGTCCTCGATGCGGCGCTGCTCCTTCACCAACACGTGCTTCTCGGCCTCGGCCTCCTCGGTCTCGCTCCGCACCCCGGCCAGGCGGTCCTCCAGCTCGATCAACTGGTCCCGCTCGGGCAACTGGGCATCGCGGTGGTCGAGCCTCTGGATGGTGGAGTCGATCGCCTGGACGGCCAGGAGCTGTTCCCAAGGGTTCATGTCAGTTGCCGTTCGTTCCCGGGAAGTCTCCCGCGGTGGTCGGAGGTGGTGGGGTGGACGGTTTGGGCACTTTGGTGGTCGGCGGCACCGAGGTGGGGACGGTGGTCGAGCCGTCGGGAGCCGTGGTGGTCGGCGCGGAGGTCGTCCGGGTGGTGGTCCGGGTCCGGGTCGTCGACCGGCTCAGATCGACCCCCTTGTCGACCTCGAGCAACTTGCCGGTGGACGGCCGCTTCGGCGGGGTGGCGAACGGGAGGGGCGGCAGGTCCTTCTGGATCGCGCCCATGTATGCACCGAAGATGCGCGCCGGATACGAGCCGCCGGTGACGCTGCGGCCCCCGACGCGGTTCATCGGGACGTTGCCCTCGATGGCCCCCATCCACACCGACGTGGCCAGCTGCCGGCTGAACCCGACGAACCAGGCGTTGGAGAAGTCCTGGGCGGTGCCGGTCTTGCCGCCGATGTCGTAGCCGGAGATGCGGGCGGCCGTGCCGGTACCGCCGAGCACGTTGTCCTTCAAGATGTCGGCCGCGAGCTGAGCCGTCTCGATGGAGAAGACCCGGTGCCCCTCGTCGCCGTGCTCGACCAGGGTGTGCCCGGTGCGGTCGATGACGCGATCGACGAAGTACGGGGGGTTGAAGTAGCCGTCGTTGGCAATGGCGGCGTACGCCCCGGCCATGGCCAGCGGGGTCACGCCCTGGGTGCCCAGCGGGGTGGAGAAGATCGTGGGATCGAGGTCGGTGACCTTGCCGGCGGCGTTGCGGGTCTTGAGGCCGAGCTTGCCAGCGAGCTCGACCACGTTGTCGATGCCGGCGATCTGGCCCAGCCGCAAGTAGCCGCAGTTCGATGAGTTGGTCGTCATCGACTTGATGGAACCGACGAAGCCGTGCGACTTGCCGAAGTTGTTCACCTCGTAGATGTCCGACACACCCGGGATCTTGAACCGGCACGGACCGAGTCCGGAGATGCGATCGGACGGTGAGTACCCCTGCTCGAGCAGGGTGAGCAGCACGTAGACCTTCATCGACGAACCCGGCTGCCGGTAGCCCTGGGTGGCGAGGTTGAATTGGTTCTCCGGGCTGAACCCGCGCCCGCCGACCAGGGCCCGAACCGCACCGGTCTCGGGCTCGACCGAGGCCATGGCCACCGTGCCGATGGCATCCTGGCCCGCCTGGTTCTTTCCGGCGATGAACGCCGTCGGATCACCGTCGATGGCGAACGGCGCCAGCACCTGGTTGCGGGCCAGGTTGGCGAGGTACTGGGCGCCGAGGTCGAGGGTGGTGTGGATCTCGAGTCCACCCTTGAACAGCGCGGCGGTGCGTTCCGAGCGTGTGTCGCCCAGCCGGGGATCGTCGAGGAGCTGACGCTTCACCTCCTCCACGAAGTAGTCGTTGACCGGAGGCGTGTACTGCACGGGCTTGTCGGGCAACGGCGCCTCGTTGGCGAACGACGCCTGCGCCTCGGTGATCTTGCCCACCTCGACCATCCGCTTGAGGGCGATGCGGCGCCGTTCGAGGGCCACCTTCGGATACAGGAACGGGTTGTAGTCGATCGGGTTCCGAATCATCCCGGCGAGCAGCGCGGCCTGGGCGAGGTCGAGCTGGGAGGCCTCGACACCGAAGTAGGTCTCGGCTGCGGCCTGGATGCCGTAGCTGTGGTTCCCGAGGTAGATCGTGTTGAGGTAGCGCTCGAGGATCTGCATCTTCGACATCTGCTTCTCGAGCCGGAGGGCGAGGAACGCCTCCTTCGTCTTGCGGGTGAAGTCCTGCTCGGACGTCAGCAGGCTCTGCTTCACCAGCTGCTGGGTGATCGTCGAACCCCCCTGGGCGATCCCGCCGGACTCGACGTTGGAGAGCAGGGCCCGGACCGTGGCTCGGACGTCGACGCCCTTGTGACGGAAGAAATCGGCATCCTCGACCGAGAGCACGGCGTCGATGACGTGCTGGGGGAGCTCATCGACGTGGATCGGGGCCCGGTTCTCCTCGTCCTGCAGGGTGGCGAGGAGCGTTCCGTCCTTGGCGTAGACGTAGGACCGCACGTCGAGTGGACCGAGCACGACGTCGCTCGCCACCCCGTGGGTCGCGGTCTTCAGATCGGCGAGCTGCGGACCGACCACCAGTCCGCCGGCGGTGATGATCAGGGACCCCAACGCGATGATGAGCGCGAGACGCACGAGGGCTTGGAGGGCGCGAGACACGATCCATGCAGCGTACCGGTGGGGGTCTCCGCCAACCGATCACCAACCGCTTCGCCCCTGGCCCGATGGCTAGGTTCGGTGATCCAACCCCCCGAGCCGAGCAGGAGGAAACGTGACCGACTACGCCCTTGCCGGCGCCGGGTGGATCAGCGCGGTGCACGGCCTGGCCGTGCGAGCCCTTCGCGACGGCCGCGTCGTGGCCGTCGCCTCCCGTACCGAGGCGTCCGCGGCGGCCAGAGTGGCGGAGACGGGCGGTTCCGTCGTGGCCTACGAGGAGCTCCCCGCCGGCGCCGACATCGTCATCGTCGCCACCCCGCCGTCTCGCCACGCCATCGACGCGCTGCGGGCGATGGCCAAGGGAGCCGCCGCGGTGGTCGAGAAGCCGCTGTGCACCACCCTCGACGACGCCGACCGCCTCGTGCGGGTGGTCGAGGCCGGGGGCATGCTCACCTACGCCGAGAACCTGCTCTTCGCCGATCCGGTCAGTCGGGCGCTGCCGGAGATCGCCAGCCTCGGTCCGCTCACCCATCTGACCGCCCGGGCCATGCAGCCCCGGCCCAACTGGGGCGACTTCACCCGTCGGCACTGGGGCGGCGGGGTCCTGTTCGATCTCGGGGTGCATCCGCTGGCCCTGGTGCTGCGGGCCGTCGGCACGGCCCGTCCGGTCGGTGTCCGGGCCGCGTTCGACGCCAGCGACGACGTCGAGGTGGAGGACCGGGCCAGCATCCAGCTGCGTTTCGACACCGGGCTGGTGGCATCGATCGAGGCCTCGTGGCGCGAGGAGCAGTCGATCTGGGATCTGCAGGCGGCGTCCGAGACGGGCGCCGTCGTGCTCGAGCTGCTCCCGGAGGTCGTGCTCGAGCGCAACGGTGAGCCGATCGAGCTGCCGGCGCCGTCCCCCGATGCGGACCATCCACCCCAACTGGAGCAGTTCGGCTACATCGAGCAGCTGCGCGACGCCGAGATGGCCTGGCGGAGCGGGCGATCCTCGGCGATCAGCGACGTCCACTTCGGCAGGCAGGTGCTCGAGATCGTCTGTGCCGCAGCCCTCTCGGCGAGGTCGAACACCGAGACCCCGCTCCCCTACGTCGGTCCGCGGGACCGGCCACCGATCGAGCTCTGGCGGCCGAACGACTGATCCCGCGGTCGCAGAACCCGGCGCGCCGCTGGCCCTCGACCGCCCTAGCGTGACCCCGTGACTTCGCCGACCACCGCGCCGGATGCCTCCGGCGACGGCACCATCTTTCGGCGCGGGACCGAGCTGCTGTCGGAGATGATCCGAGCCAATCCCTGGCCGTTCGCGGGCGCGTTGGGCGGCTCGTTGCTGTTCTCGATGGCCTCGGTCGCCGGCGCCATCGTCCTCGGCCGGGTCACCGACGACCTCATCGTTCGCACCGGCTCGGGCCACACCACCGTGCATGCGGCCATCGGGGCCGGCGCCGTCATCGTCGGCATGTCGGTGGCGAGGGCGATCGGCGTCATCGGGCGCCGGTACTTCGGGATCATGACCACCCGGCGCATGCAGATGCGGTGGTTCGATCGGTTGTCCGACCACTACCTCGATCAGCCGCTGCGCTTCTTCCAGTCCCAGCCCACCGGGAAGCTGCTCGCCCACGCCGACAACGACGCCGAGCGGTCGGCGTTCGCCATGCAGCCGCTCCCGCTGTCGCTCGGCGCCGTCGTCCTCCTCGTGTTCGCGTCGATCAGCCTCGCCGTGCTCGATCCCCTGCTCCTGCTCATCGGCCTGCTGCTGTTCCCGTCGCTGATCCTGATGAACCGGCTCTACACCGCTCGGGTCGAGGGTCCGTCGGCACGAGCGCAGGCCCACGTCGGCGCGGTGAGCTCGGTGGCCCACGAGAGCTTCGAGGGGGCACTGGTGGTCAAGCTGCTCGGCCTCGAGAGACGCGAATCCGGCCGGATGCGGGAGGCGTCCGATCGGCTCCGGACCGAGCGGCTGGTGATCGGCCGCCTGCGCGCCGCCTTCGAACCCGCGCTCGACGCCCTCCCCGCCCTCGGCACCGTGGCCCTGCTCGCGGTGGGCGCGTCCCGCGTCGACTCCGGCGCCATCACCACCGGCGACCTGGTCCAGGCCATGACCTTGTTCGGGATCCTCGCCTTCCCGATGCGGGTGATGGGGTTCCTGCTCGAGGAGCTCCCCCGCTCCGTCGTCTCGCGCGAACGCATCGTCGGCGTGCTCGAGGTCGACCACGCCGACGACGCCGTGCTGGTCGACGACGAGGAGCATCGGCGCCACCTCGACCCCGGTCCCCTCCCGCTCACCGTCGACGACGTGTCGTTCGCCTACGGCAGCGAGCCCGTGCTGCGGTCCATCTCGTTCCGGGTGGGCCCGGGCGAGGTGGTGGCCCTCGTCGGCTCCACCGGTAGCGGCAAGTCGACGCTGTGCACGCTGCTCGCCGGGCTCGCCCGACCCACCAGCGGCGAGATCCGGCTGGGCGACGTGCCCCTCCGTCACGCCCACCCCGTGGACCTCCGGCGTGCCGTCTCGCTCGTGTTCCAGGAGACCTTCCTCTTCGCCGACACCGTCCGGGAGAACCTCACCCTCGGTGAACCCGTCGACGACGAGACCCTCCGCTGGGCGATGGAGATCGCCCAGACCGGCTTCGTGGCCCGGCTCCAGGAGGGTATGGACACCATCGTCGGCGAACGGGGCGTCACGCTCTCCGGCGGGCAGCGCCAACGGATCGCCCTGGCCCGGGCCATGCTGCGCCGGCCCCGCCTGCTCCTGCTCGACGACGCCACCTCCGCCATCGATCCCTCGGTCGAGCGCCGCATCCTCGACGGCCTCCGGGCCGAGCTCGACACCACCACCCTGGTGGTCGCCCAGCGGGTGGCCACCATCCGACTCGCCGATCGGATCCTGTTCCTGGACGACGGCCACATCGTCGCCGACGGAACCCACGACGAGCTGCTCGCCACCGATCCCTCGTACGCCGCGCTCGTCCGCGCCTACGAACAGGACGACCGACCGTGACCGATGTGGCGCCCGAGGCGACGTTCGACGAGACGACGCCGGACCTCGAGGGAGCGATCGCCGTTCTCCGGCGCGGGCTGGCGTCGACACCCGAACTCAAGGTCGGCCTGCTGTTCACCGTCGGCATGGCCGTCGGCAGCGGTGGTGGGCGCTTGGCCGTCCCGATCCTGATCCAGCAGATCCTCGACCGCGGTGTGCTGGGCACCCAGGGGTTCCGACCGGGTTTCGTCTACCCGGCCTGCGTGATCGCGACGGTGGTCGTCGTCGCCCTGTTCTGGCTCAGCCGAGCCACCTACCTGCGACTCATCCTGGCCGCCGAGAACAGCCTGTTCGGGCTTGCGGGTCCGCGCCTTCGATCACATCCACCGGCTGGCGGTGGCCGATCACACCGAGGCCCGCCGCGGTGAACTGGTGGCTCGGGTGACCGCCGATGTCGAGACCCTCGCCCAGTTCACCCAGTGGGGTGCGGTCAGCTGGATCGTCAACCTGTCGATCATCGTCGGCACCCTCACGGCGATGGCGGTCTATTCCTGGCAGCTGGCGCTGCTGGTGTTCGCCGTCTTCGTGCCCCTCGTGCCGGTGATGCGTCTGCTCCAGCAACGCCAGCTGCGCGCCTACGACGAGGTCCGGAACACGGTCGGGTCGAGTCTCGCCGAGGTCTCCGAGGCGGTCACCGGAGCGCCGGTCGTGCGGGCCTACGGGCTCGAGACCCGGACCCGCCACCGGCTCCGCTCGGCCATGCGCATGCAGTACCGGGCCCACCTGCGGGCCGCGGTCTACTTCGCGTTGCTGTTCCCGCTCGGTGATGTCTTCGGCTCGATCGCCCTCGCCGCGGTCGCCGGGGTGGGCGCGATCCACGGCGACGCGCTCGGGGTGTCGCCCGGCGAGCTGGTCGCGTTCCTGTTCCTCGTGAACCTGCTGCTCGCCCCCGTGGCCGAGCTGTCCGAGGTCTTCGACCAGACGCAGACGGCCATCGCTGGTTGGCGCAAGATCCTCGGCGTGCTGGCCATGCCGGTCGACATCGTCGAGCCCGAACCCGGTCGTTCGCTCCCGGAGGGCCCCCTCGGCATCGAGGCCCGCGGGGTGTCGTTCTCGTACCGGACCGGACCACCCGTGCTCCACGAGGTCGACGTCACGATCCCGGCCGGCACCAAGGTGGCCGTGGTCGGCGAGACCGGCTCGGGCAAGACCACCTTCGCCACGTTGCTGTGCCGACTTGCGGATCCCACCGAGGGCAGCGTGCGCATCGGCGGCGTCGACCTTCATGACGTGTCACGGGATTCCCGGCACCGGGCCATCCGGATGGTGCCCCAGGACGGTTTCCTGTTCGACACGACCATCGCCGCCAACGTCCGGCTCGGGTGCGAGGGCGCGGGAGACGCCGAGGTGCTGACCGCGTTCGCCGCCCTCGGCCTCGACCGCTGGGTGGCCGGGCTCCCCGAGGGCATCGCCACACCGGTGGGTGAGCGGGGGACGAACCTCTCGGTCGGCGAACGCCAGCTCGTCGCCCTGGCCCGAGCTCAGCTGGCCGCCCCCGGCGTGCTGATCCTCGACGAGGCCACCAGCGCCATCGACCCGGAGACCGAGCAGGCCCTCGCCGCCGCGCTCGTCCGCCTGTCGCAGGGCCGCACCGTGGTGAGCATCGCCCACCGGCTGTCCACCGCCGAAGCGGCCGATCTCGTGCTGGTGTTCGACCAGGGCCGGGTCGTCGAGCAGGGGCATCACGACGATCTGGTCGCCGCCGGGGGCGTCTACGCCGCGCTCCACCGCTCCTGGATCGGCGCCACCCGCGAGACCACCGCCACCTAGGCACCCGAAACATTCAGTGGGGAGCGGGGTCATAGGCTCCGCGGTATGAGCGAGCTCATCACCGCCGCCCCGGCCTGGGCCGAACTCACCCGCCACCACGCCGAGATCGGCGGGCTCCACCTGCGGGACCTGTTCGCCGCGGACCCGGCCCGGGGCTCGTCGATGGTGGTGCGGGCCGGCGACCTGTACGTCGACTACTCCAAGCACCGGGTCACCTCGGAGACGCTCCAACTCCTGGTCCGCCTGGCCGAGCAGCGCCATCTCGGCGAGTGCCTCGCCGAGTTCTTCGCCGGCGAACACGTCAACACCACCGAGCACCGACCCGCGCTCCACACCGCGCTGCGGCGGCCACGCACCGATTCGCTCGTCGTCGACGGCACCGACGTGGTGATCGAGGTCCATGCCGTCCTCGACCGCATGGCCGCGTTCGCCGATCGGGTCCGCAACGGCGACTGGCTGGGCTCCACCGGCCAACCGATCCGCTCGGTCGTCAACATCGGGATCGGCGGGTCGGACCTCGGGCCCGCCATGGCGGCCGTCGCCCTCCGCCGCTGGATCCGGGACGACCTCGCCCTCCACTTCGTGTCCAACGTCGACGGCGACGACCTCGCCGCCGCCCTCCGCTCGGTCGACCCCGCCTCGACGCTGTTCATCGTCGCGTCCAAGTCGTTCACCACGCTCGAGACGCTGACCAACGCGGGACACGCCAAGGACTGGTTGCGAGCCCAGCTCGGCCCGGACACCGACATCGCGGCCCACTTCGTGGCCCTCTCGACCAACCTCGACGCGGTCGCCGAGTTCGGCATCGACCCGGCCAACGTGTTCGGCTTCTGGGACTGGGTCGGCGGCCGGTACTCGGTCGACTCGGCCATCGGGCTCTCCCTCATGCTCGGGATCGGTCCCGACGCGTTCCGGGACTTCCTCGGTGGGTTCCACACCATCGATCGCCACGTCCAGGATGCCTCGTTCGGCGCCAACGCCCCGGTTCTGATGGCCCTGCTGAACCTGTGGTACCGAGACTTCTTCGGGGCCCAGACCCAGGCCGTGCTCCCCTACAGCGACGTCCTCGCCCGCTTCCCCGCCTACCTCCAGCAGCTGGAGATGGAGTCGAACGGCAAGCGAGTGACGCTCGACGGTTCACCGGTGCCGGTCGACACCGCGTCGATCGTGTGGGGCGAGCCAGGCACCAACGGCCAGCACGCCTTCTACCAACTGCTCCACCAGGGCACGACGATGGTGCCGTGCGACCTCATCGGCTTCGCCCGGCCGACCGACAACCTGTTGGCCGACACCGATCAGCACGATCTGCTGACCGCCAACCTCCTGGCCCAGGCCGAGGCGCTGGCCTTCGGGCGGACGGCGGACGAGGTCCGGGCCTCGGGCGTCCCCGACGATCTCGTCGCTCATCGCACGTTCCCCGGCAACGTTCCCACGACGACGATCCTCGCTCCCCGCCTCACCCCTGGCGTGCTCGGCCAGCTCATCGCGCTCTACGAGCACAAGGTGGCGGCCCAGGGGTTCCTGTGGGGCATCAACAGCTTCGACCAGTGGGGTGTCGAGCTCGGCAAGGCCCTGGCCACCACCATCGCCCACGAGATCGCCGCCGGCACCGACGGCGACCACGACTCGAGCACCACCGCCCTGCTCCACCACTACCGCGAGCTACGCGCGCAACATTGATCGCCGTGCTCTGATCCATCGCCCGGGCCTGAGCCCGCGCCCCGGATGCGTTCAGGCGTCGGTGGCGTCGTCGACCCCGGCCGATTCCTCGGCGTCGGTGGACTCGTCGGCCGAGGCTTCGACCCGGGCCAGGAAGGCGCGCAGGGTCTCGTTGAAGGCGGTGGGGTTCTCGAGGTTGGGAAGGTGCGAGCTGTCCTTGATCAGCACCAGCTCGCCGTCGTCGACCAGGCGCGAGATGAGGGTTGACTCCGACAACGGCGTGACCCGGTCGAGCTCACCGGCCACGACGAGCGTGGGCCGCGGCATGCCCCGCAGCGCGCTCATGGCATCCGGGCGGTTCTTCATCGCCTCCAACGCCGCGATCCAGCCCTCGGGGAGGTTGTGCTGCATGAGCGCCAGCACGTACTCGACGAGTTCGGAGCGATCGAGCGAGGCCTGCGACAGCAGACCCTCGACCATCCCCTTGGCCAGGGTGGCGATGTCCTCGCCGCCGAGCAGCGCGTCCTGCTGGGCGGTGCGCTTCTCCCAGGTGTCGACGTCGTCGGACTTGGGCCGGGTGGCCACCAGGACGAGCGGGCCGAGCAGGTCGAGGTGCTGGCGGATCAGCTCGAAGCTGAGGTACCCGCCCATCGACGCCGCCACGATCGTCGGTTGCTCGAGGGCGAGCTCGGTGATGACGCCGGCGACCAGATCCGCCCACCCGCTCATCGAAGCCGCCTTCGGCTCGGTGGGAGCGGGGCTGGAACCGAAGCCGGGCAGGTCGATCCCGACGACTCGGTGATCGGCCTCGAGCTCTGCGTACTGGTACTCCCACATCGCCGCGTTGAACGGGAAGGCGTGGAGGAACAGCACCGGGTCGCCGCTGCCGCGGTCGACCACATGGAGCTCTTGGCCGGCGACGGTCACGGTGGTCATGAGGCTTCTCCGGTTGGTGTGCGCTGCCGCGGTCGAGTCTCTCCCGTCGCAGCGGCGGACCGCAAACCCGGCGTGCGACAGATGTCGACTCGACGATGCCAGACAGTTCGCAGCAGAACCACCGTCTGCGGGACGCGGTGCGCGAAGATCGGGACCCGATGGGGGCACATCTGCGCATTGAACCGAGGATGCCCCGATCATTCCGCCGTCTCCTGGTGGCAACGTGGTCCTCGAACCTGGGCGACGGCGTGCGCAACGCCGCCCTCCCGCTGATCGCGGCGGCGCTGACATCGTCGGCCACCACCGTCACCGCGGTGGCTGCGGCCACGACGTTGCCGTTCGTGCTCCTCGGCATCCTGACGGGCACGCTGGCCGACCGCCAGGCCCGCGTTCCACTGATCGTCCGGGCCCACCTGTTCCGTGCCGTGGTGATGGCCGGGATGGCGGTGCTCGTCCTCACCGACCGGATCACCGTCACCTTGCTCATCGCCGGCGCGTTCCTCCTCGGCTGCGGCGAGGCCGTCGCGGACTCCGCCGCGCCGGCGATGCTGCCCGGGCTCGTCGACGACGATCGTCTCGAGCAGGCCAACGGCGAGCTGGAGACGGCGGAGCTGGTGGCCAACGACCTGGTCGGACCACCGCTGGGCAGCCTCTTGTTCTCCGCGGTGGCGTCGGCCCCGTTCGCGCTCGACGCACTGTCGTTCGTCGGCGCGGCCGCCCTGGTGGGCGCGGTCGACGAGAACGAGGTCCACGTCGCCGGCGCCCGCACCCGGCCCTGGCGGGACGACCTCCGCGAGGGGATCTCCACCGCGTGGACCAACCCGGTGCTGCGCACCACCGGTGCCCTGATCGTCGCGTTGCAGATCGGCAACCTGGCGGCCGTGGCTCCCATCGTGCTCTACGTCACCGGCCGGCTCGGGCTCGAGCCCGCCGGCTACGGCCTGTTCCTCGCCATCGGTTCCTTCGGCGGCATCGCCGGATCGCGCCTGGCCGCCCCCGCGGTGCGGCGGCTGGGCGCGTTCACCACGCTCGTCGTCGGCATCCTGATCGCGGCAGCGGCCTTCCTCCTGATGATGATCCCCAACGTCTTCGCGGTCGGCGCTGGCTTCGCGGTGACCTTCGGTGCGGTCGTCGCGGGGCGCATCGTCGTCGTGACCGCGCGGCAGCGCAGCGTGCCGTCGCGCCTGCTCGGGCGGGCACAGGGGGCGATGCGGACGCTGGTCTGGGGGGCGGCCACCGTCGGTGCGCTGGTGGGCGGGGCGCTCGCCGATTCGGTCAGCGACCGGGCGCCGTTCCTGCTCGCCGCCGTCCTGTACCTGGCCGCGGTGCTGATCGGTTGGCGGCCGCTGCGCCGCGCGCTGCAGCCCACGTCGATGCCGGCCTGACCGCTTCAGGCGGGATCGGGCGGCCCGAGTCGATCGGGGATCCACTGACCGAGCCGGGTGCGCAGGTCGTCGGACGCCTCCACCAGCAGATGACCGGCCCCGGGCACGATCACGAGCTCGCCGTGCCCACCCGCGAGTTGGTGCACGACCTCGCTGGCGAACGACGGCAGGATCTCGTCGCGGTCACCATGCACCAACAGCATCGGGACGCCGGCGAGGCCCTCGGCGTCCTCGCAGCCGGCTGACTGGGTGGCGAGCGTGACGACCCCGCGTGTGAAGTCCCCCATGGCCATGCCCAGTTGCACGGCAACGGCTCCGCCGAAGGAGTGGCCGACGGTGACGAATCGGCGTGCCCCCTGCCGGGCTGCGATGTCGGCCACCGCGAGCGCGTCGTGGACGCATCGGTCGAAGTCGTTCGGCGCGCGGTAGGAGACCCGCAGCACGGAGATCCCCTGCGCGGCGAACTGGCACCCGAGATCGTGGTAGAGGCCGTTGGCCGGACCGAGCAGGCCGCCCATCGCCCCGCCGACCGCGATCACCGCCCGGTCCGCGTCGGGAGGACCGTGCCAGAGGACGGTCAGCAGTCCCTGCATGGTGAACAGCTCGATGTGACTGAGCTGATCGGTCACCGCCACCGTCTGGCGGGCCAGCACGCCGAGGCGCTCGTAGGGGCCGTCCCGTCCCGTCATCGCCGTCCGACCACCAACCAGTTCCTCCCGTCGCACATCGCCGGAGCTGCCCGACCGTACTCGGCGTTCCCGGTGTCACGCTCGGTGACGAAGCGATAGGATCGACGGAGCGGGAGTGGGCCCAATCGAACCAGTTGCCTGACTTCCCTTCCGGGGCGGACAGGCGAAGTTGCAGCTCATGGACCAACCCGATCCTTCCCCCCTCGATGACGACATCGTGGAGCGGATCGCGGCCCTGGTCGATGCCCTCCCCCACCTGGTCGGCATCACCGACGACCGCGGCACGGTGCTCTGGCTCAACCGGGCCGGGCGGTCGTTCCTCGGCGTCGACCGCGACCAATCGCTGCGCACGGTCGACCTGTTCACCGATGAGATGTTCGGCCGCTACTACGCCGAGATCCGGCCCGAAGTCCTGGCCGGACGGCCCTGGACCGGCTCGCTGTCGGTACGCAGGCCCGACGGGACATCGGCCGCGGTGGACGCGGTGATCGTGGGTGGGGCCGGCGCGGGAGGGGAGGTCCGCTGGCTGGCCGCCCTGGCCATCGACGTGACCCGGCAGCGCGAGCGCGAGGCCGACCTCGCCCACCGAGCCTCGCACGATCCGCTGACCGGCCTCCCGAACCGGGCCCTGGCCACCGATCGGCTGCGCATGGCCATGGCGGTGGCCACCCGAACTGGCGCGCCGATCGCGGCCATCGCCCTCGACCTCGACGGCTTCAAGGGCATCAACGACCGTCTCGGCCATGCCGCCGGCGACCTCGTCCTCCAGCAGGTGACGGCACGATTGACCGCGGCTGTCCGTCCCGCCGACACGGTGGCCCGCTTCGGCGGCGACGAGTTCGTGGTGATCATCCATCCCCCGGAGTCGACCCACGCGGCCGTGCTCGTCGCCCAGCGCATCCGCGACCAACTCGCTTCACCGGCCTACGTGGTGGGCGACGAGGAGGTGCACCTCTCGGCCAGCATCGGCCTGACGGTGACCGACCCGTCGGACGGCATCGATGAAGCCACCCTCCTCAGTGCCGCCGATCACGGCATGTACCGGGCGAAGCGAGCGGGGGGGAACTGCATCCGGGTGACCAGCACCACCGAAGCCGGGGAGCTCGACGAGCTCGAGTCGTTCGGGCACCTACTGGCCGCCGCGCTCAGCCAGGGCCAGATCGAGGCCGGGTTCGAACCCGTCCGGGATGCTCGCACCCAGCGGGTCCTCTCGCTGCGGGCCCGTGCCCGCTGGCGTCATCCCACGCGCGGCCTGCTCGCCGACGTCGACTTCCTCGACGACGCCCAGGTCACCGGCTATCGCGACCTCGTGTGGTGGGCCGCGACGCGTGCCGCGGTCGCGGCCGCGACCCGAGCCGGGATCCAGGTGCCACTCGATCTCCACGTGCCGGTGTCCGTCCTCAGCCAGTCCGACGTGGTCGAGCACTTCTCGGCCCTGCGCCACTCCGGCGCCCGTGTCGCCATCCGCATCGCCGTGTCGGAGCGGAGCCTGGTCGAGATCCCCGGCACCGTCATCGACATCGTCGACGCCTTCCGGTCCGTCGACATCGGGTTCGTGCTCACCGACCACGGCACCGGAGGCGTCCCGCTGGTGATCCTCGCCGAGCTGCCGCTGGACGCGGTGGAGCTCGATCCCTCGATCACCGCTGACGCCCGATCGCAGCCCAACGTCGTCGCTCTCGCCAGCCAGCTGGCCGCCGCCCACCACGTTCCCTGCGTGGCGGCCGACGTCGAGCGCGAACCCGACCGGGACTTCCTCGCCGTGCTCGGCGTCGATGCCGTTCGCGGTCCGGTGAACGGCGAGGTCCTCGACGAAGCCGGTCTCGTCGCCCTGGCCACCGCCCAGACGGACGAGAAGAGCGTCACTCGGCCCAGGATTTGACCTTCTCGATGGTTCCGAGCGGATCGTCGCTGATCGGCGTGATCGACAGGTGGGTGACTCCGGCCGCCTTGTAGGCCTCGATGCGCTCCTTGACCCAGCCCTCGTCGCCGACCATGGCGGTGGCGTCGAGGAAGTCGTCGGGCACGAGGGCGGCGGCCTCGTCCTTGCGGCCGCTCAGGTAGAGCTCCTGGATCTTGTCCGCCTCCTCCTCGTAGCCGTAGCGGTGGAAGACGTTGTTGTAGAAGTTCTTGTCCTTCGAGCCCATGCCTCCGACGTAGAGGGCGGTCATCGGCCGACCGAAGTCTCGGATCGCCTTGGCCTGCGCCTTGTCGTCGGTGATCGCCACCATGCCACCGGCCACGATGTCGAGCGGACCGAGGTCGTCGGACCGCAGGGCCAGCCCGGTGTCGAGATCGTCGCCCCAGACGTCGCGGGCCTTCTCGGGGTGGAAGAAGACCGGCAGCCAGCCGTCGGCCAGCTCGGCGGTCATCGCCACGTTCTTGTGACCGAGGCTGGCGATGAGGATCGGGATGTTGTCGCGGACCGGGTGGTTGATCAGCTTCAGCGGCTTGCCGAGGCCGGTGCCCTGGTCCTCGGGGAGCGGCAGGGTGTACGCCTTGCCGTCGTAGTTGAGACGCTCGCGCTTCCACACGATGCGGCAGATGTCGATGATCTCACGGGTCCGGGTGAGCGGCTTGTCGTAGGGGACGCCGTGCCAACCCTCGATCACCTGCGGGCCGGAGGCGCCCAGCCCGAGCACGAACCGACCCTGGGACACGGCGTCGAGTCCCGCCGCGGTCGACGCGATCAGCGCCGGTGTGCGGGAGTAGATGGGCAGGATGCCCGATGCCAGTTGCATCCGTTCGGTCTTGGCCGCCAGATAGCCGAGGATGCTGACCGCGTCGAAGCTGTAGAGCTCGGCGACCCAGATCATGTCGACGCCGGCGCGCTCGTAGTCGGCGGCGGTCTGGGCCGCCTGCACCGGGTCGCCGGAGTAGTTCAGGGTCATCGAGAGCTTCATGGTCATCCTTGCTACCACGTCGTACGGGCCGGCGGGACGTGATGGAATCGAGGGATGACCTCGGTGCCCGTCGTCGACTGCGCTTCGCCGCGGGCGCCCGTCGAGATCGACGCCGCGTGCCGGCAGCACGGCTTCTTCGTCGCCACCGGACACGACGTCGATCGCCAGCTCTTCGACGACCTCGAGGCGGCCAGCCGCCACTTCTTCGCCCTTCCGCTCGAGGAGAAGGCGGCCATCGCCATGGCCAACGGCGGCGCGGCGTGGCGGGGATGGTTCCCTCCCGGAGGTGAGCTCACGTCCGGCGTGCCCGACGGCAAGGAGGGGATCTACTTCGGCGCCGAACTGGACGCGGACCACCCGCAGGTGGCCGCCCACACCCCGCTGCACGGCGCCAACCTGTTCCCGGTCGAGCCCGCCGCGCTCCGAGCGTTGGTCCTGCGCGTCCTCGATGAGCTCACCGCGCTCGGACACCGCCTTCTCGAGCTGGTGGCCGCCGGTCTCGGACTCGACCGGGACTGGTTCCGGCGCACCGTGACCGCCGATCCCACCGTCCTGTTCCGGATCTTCCACTATCCCGCGGTCGGCCAGGTGCCGGGCGCCTCGTGGGGGGTGCAGGAGCACACCGACTACGGCCTGCTGACGATCCTGCGCCAGGACGAGGTCGGTGGGCTCGAGGTGCGAGTCGAGGATGCTTGGCTGCCGATCCCCCCGGTGCCGGACGGCTTCGTGTGCAACATCGGCGACATGCTCGAACGAATGACCGGCGGTCGGTACCGCTCCACCCCGCACCGGGTGCGGATCCCGCCTCGCGGCCGGATCTCGTTCCCCTTCTTCTTCGACCCGTCATGGAACGCGGAGATCGTTCCGGTCCCGGGCCTCGGCGACACCGGATCGCCGCCGCCCGGGCGGTGGGACGGACGGTCGGTCTTCGACTTCGACGGGACCTACGGCGAGTACCTCACCGCCAAGGTCGCCCGCGTGTTCCCCGAACTGTGGAACGTGGTGGGAGGCCTCGACGGACCCGCCGACGACGCCTACGACCCCGGGAACGGTTCGTAGTAGGTCTCGGCCCCCAGGCGCTTCACTTCGCCGAGCCACGACGTGGCGTAGACGTCGTTCGGTCCCTGGAGCAGATCGCTGGGCTCGCCCTCCGGCGTGGTGACGAAGGTCCACGCCTGCCGCTTGTAGGTCCAGTTCTCGGGATGGAGGTCGTGGGCGCGCGTGAACCAGGCCACGGCATCGTCCGGATGGCCGGTCCGATGGAGGTGCTGGGCGATCTCGAACGCGGCTGCGGCTTCGGCGTGCTCGCGCGGCCGGGGACGCGACGCTGCGAGCACCTCGTCGGGCGGGAGCGCGAACCGGCTCGCCGCACCGTGGTCGACCCAGTCGGCGATGGCGGCGCGATAGGTGACGGGGTCGGCGTTGAACTTCTTGACCTCGGCCAGCACCTCACCCAGCACACCCATCTCCGGCGTGATCTCGATGTCGCGGAGCCGGGACGGCCTGACGTGGGCGGCGTGCGACGGACGCACGATCATGCCCTCCTCGTCGATCCACACTGCGTTGGGGACGTTGACGAACCCGAAGCACTCGGCCGAGACATGGGCCGCATCGATCAGGGACGGGTGTTCGGGCGCGGCCGCGGCGATGAACGGGCGGGCGGCGTCGATCCCCCCGGTGTCGAGGGCGACGGTGACGACCTCGACGCCTCTCGGGGCCAGCACGTGGCGCAGCTCCTGCCACACGGGCAGGTCGTCACGGCACCCTCACCACGACGCCCACGCCACCAGCAGGACCTTCCGGCCGAGGAGCGAGGAGAGCCGGAACGGGTTGCCACGGGCATCGGGGAGCTCGAGGTCGGGGGCGACCGCCGTCTCGAGGGCGTGCCCCGCGACGGTCGACGGTCCCACCGCGACGAGGCCGTGGACGTCATCGCGGAGCACGGGCATGCCGAGCCGATCAGCCAGCACGAGCACGTCGAGACCGTCGTCGGTCCGGACGTCGCCGGGGAGCGGGACGCACAGCTCGGCCTTGCACGCCCCCTCCGGCTTCACGGCCCAGCCGGTGGCGGCCTCGAAGGCATCGGGGGTAACCGTGGTCGAGCCGAGCAGCACGAGCGCAACCTACCGGCGGCGGAGCCGACCGGTACTCGGACCGGCGAGTGGCCGGGCGACCCGGCCATGACGACCCGGCCCGGACGACATGATTTCGTGATCTGACCGCAATGCAACCGTCATATCTGTCACACTGGCTCAACCCCGGCCCTCGATGTGCCGAAGGTTGCCCATCGCCCACATCGTCTCGGGAGGGCCCTGTTGTCCGCCATGTTCCGACGCGCCGGCCTCGCGCTCGTCACCGCCGTCGCCCTGATCACATCGCAGACCGTGCCGGCTTCTGCCGCCGATGTGGCACCCGATGCCGACACCGCCGTCCGCCAGATCGTCTTCCCGGTCGCGGGTCCGTCGTCCTACACCGACACCTTCGGGGCCTGCCGCAGCGGTTGCTCCCGGCCCCACGAGGGCATCGACATCATGGCCCCGAAGCTCACCAAGCTCGTCGCCGCTCGTGACGCCACCGTGACCTGGCTCAAGGACACCGCCACCCCCGACGGCTCCCAGGGCAACTACCTGACGCTCCGCGACTCCGACGGATGGGAGTACTGGTACATCCACATCAACAACGACACCCCGGGAACCGACGACGGCGCCAACCCGCCCGAGTGGATCTTCGGACCCGGCATCACGAAGGGGGCCGAGGTCTCCGCCGGCCAGCTGGTGGGCTACGTGGGGGACTCGGGCAACGCCGAGGACGCGGGGTCGCACCTCCACTTCGAGATCCACGAGCCCGACGGGTCCGTGATCGATCCGTTCGAGTCGTTGGACCAGGCCACCAAGCTGGCTTCCGCCGTCGATCCGGCCGCGTTGCAGAGCGACGATGCCGACTACGTCCGAGAGCTCACGACCGACTTCCTCGACCGGGACGCCACCGACGCCGAGACCGCCGCCGGGGTCAGCCGCCTGGCCGACGGTGCCAGCCGAGAGTCCGTCGTGCTCGACTACGCCAACTCGGACGAGTGGGTGACCGTGCTGATCACCCAGTACTACGAGTCCACGCTCGGGCGGGCGCCGGACCCCGCCGGCCTGCAGAACTGGATCGACGCCATCGGCGCGGGGATGACACCCGCCGACGTCGCCGCCCAGTTCTACGCCAGCCGCGAGTACTTCCTCCGATCCGGCGGCACCAACCAGGACTGGATCACCGACCTCTATCGCGAGATCCTCCGACGCGACCCTGAATCGGCCGGCCTCGAGAACTGGGTCCGGGCCGCCGACACCGGCCGGGCGCGACCGGACATCGCCGCGGACTTCTACGGATCGATGGAGTCGAGGGCGACCCGGGTCACCGCCCTCTATCAGACCCTGCTGGGACGCAGCCCGGACCGCAGCGGCCTCGCCACCTGGACCGAGGTCCTCCGCAACGGGCGTGACATCGATCTGGCGGCCATGTTGGCGTCGAGCCCGGAGTACTACCAGCGAGCGGTGCGCCGAGCCACCTGAGGGTCGGGCCGGCGAGGAACCAGCCCCTTCCCCTGTCACCGGCCGGTGCGTACCGTACAAGCAGGACAGGAAGGCACGTATGGGCTCGGGGCACAGCGCATCGGGTGGCGAGACCGGCTCCAGGAACCTCCTGCCGACGATCGCGATCGCGGTCACGATCTCCCTGGTGACCGCGGTGCTCACGATCGTTGCCCACCGCCAGCTCACCGACGATTCGACGACGCCGGTACCGATCGCCGACACCGGGGCCCCCCTCGAACTCCCCCGCAGCGGTCTGGTCGTGACGTTGTCGAGGTCCGGGTTCGTCACCACGCCCGTGACCGACGGATCCGACAACGCCTTCGTGGTGACCGTGGTGGCCGAGACCTCCGTCGCCGCCGTCGAGTTGCTCGCTGGAGCAACGGTGGTCGATCGGATCGTGCCGGACGAGCGGGTGGCGACGCGCACCGACCGGCTCGTGTGGCACCCCGACGGAGGCAGCACGACGACCGTGGTGGCCCGCGCCTACGGCGCCGACGGCCGGATCGGCCAATCGAACCCGCTCCGCGTCGACGTCCGGCCCGAGCTGCCCATCGCCGGCCTCCTGCATGCCGTCGCCGAACCGGGTGAGACCCTCGATGCCCTCGCCAGCCGGTACGACGCCGACATCGAGACGATCGCGGCATGGAACCAGCTGAGCGACATCGATCCCGGTGCCGCCCTCCCCCCGGGTACCGGGGTGGAGATCCCGATCGCCCTTCCCGCGGTCGAGCCCACCGCCACGATCTCCGACGCCCAGGGCATCCGCCGCCCGCAGTCGGGCAGGCGATCCCTTCCACCGCTCCCGTCCGATCTCACCCCCGCCGCCGTCCCTCGTCTCGCCGTGGCGGTCCGAGGCTGTGGCGCCACCATCGACGCCCAACCGGGTGACCAAGGTCAGCAGCTGTACCTGCTCCAGGTGCCACCGACGGGAGGCGCCTACGAGCCGGTCGCCGCCCTCGCCGATCCGTCGGTCGCGGTCCCGGCCGGTCGCGGCACGCATGACTTCGTCCTCGCCGCCGGTCATGCCGGCGCGCTGGTGGCGTGGTCCGATCCGGTGACCGTGACGGTCGACGATCCGACGTGCAGCGGCTGGCAGGGTACGGCCCGGCTGCAAGACGGCCGACTCGTGGTCGATGGCGGGACCGAAGCGGAATCCGCGTACCTCTACCTGTCGGTCTCACCCGGCGACTGGACGAGGGTGCCGGCCGAGGGTTCCGTTCCCCGGGGCAACGACGGTACCTACGACTTCTCCGGGCTCCTGCCGCCGCTGCCGGGCTCGACGGTCCGGCTCGAGGCGTGGGGCCGCACGAACGGTCAACTCGCCGCGCTGGGCAAGGGCACCTACACCCCGCCGGCACCGCCGAGCGGGACCAACGACCACCTCCTCCCCTCCACCGCCGTGTCGATGGGCGACAACCTCCCGTTCCCCAAGGCCCAGCTGTGGTGGCTCCGACCGTCCGACTGGAAGCACGGCGGCGATCCTCCGAAGGCGGTCACCTCGGGTGAGGTCCCTGGCACCCCGATCCTGCACTTCCAGTGGACCGCTCCGACACCGGGGGTGACCCACGGCATCGTGCAGGTGACCAGCACCGCGGTTCCCGCCACGGCCGGACCGCAACCCGGTGGCGTGCTCCTCCAGAAGACGGTCACCGGCAACGGCGGTACGTTCGACCTCGACTTCGCGAAGGTGCTGGCCGCCTACCTCAACCAGCAGAACGGTGGTGTCACCCAGGTCAACTCGCCGGGAAACCAGAGCTACCAGGCCATCGCCGGACTCGGTGTCTCCGGCGGAGGGTCGAGCCCCAGCATCACGGCCAGCCCGCATCCCCTCGACCTCGACCCCACCGACGACTTCGACGTCGAGTACGAGAACTTCCACCAGCTGTTCGTGGTGCGGGTCGTGCCGATGGCCGGGGACAGCTGGGGCGGACTGGTCAGCAACGACGTCGACCTCGACGTGACACCGTCAGCCGGACCGGTGGCACCGGCGGGCTCGCGCCCGTATTCCCTCGACTTCGAGCTGGTGAAGCCACCCCGTCCGCCCGATCCGTCCAAGATGAATTGCTGGGAGTTCGCCGGCTGGACCGACCCCGCCGCGCTGCAGCAACAACTCGACGCCGAGGCCAAGGCGGCCGCCGCCAGCGCCACCGGCGTCAACCTGGGCACCTACACGGTGTGGAAGGCGCTGGTGACGGCCGTCGGCGACGGACCGATCTGCGCCGGCTGCTACCACATCGGGAGCCTCACGGTGGGTGTGGCCGGGGCCGACTGCTCCGACAGCGGCTTCTTCGACGACCTCTTCGATGCGTTCAAGACCTTCGTGAACATGCTCAGTTCGGCGTTCTCGTTCATCAAGTCCCAGATCATCGATCTCGTCGTCTCCGCCACGGGGTGCAAGGCGGCCGGCGACTCCGCGGCCTCGATCTGTTCCACGCTCGCCGAGGCGGTGCTCGACGCCGCCCTCGCCTCCCTGGGCATTCCCCCGTCGCTGCCCAACTGGGACCAGCTCATCGCCGCGGCCAAGGGGGACATCGTGGCCCTCGGCGTCGGGCTCGCCACGCAACTCGGCGTGCCCTGCGATGACGCATCATTCGCCGCCGAGGTCGACGGCCAGCCGGGGCTGACCTGCGAAGCCGCCCTCGAAGCGCTGCTCGACGAAGCACAAGCGCAGATCGACCAGCTCTACAGCGACACCGCCACCGCCATGGGCTTCACGTTCCCCGCGCTCGATGAAGGTCCGGCCCCACCCGTCCGGGCAGGTGGGGCCGGCGGAGGTGAAGCTCACCGTGCATCCCACCCAGTACAGCAAGGCCGAGCAGGGCCAGACGTGTCCCGCGGCGATCTTCTCGAACTCGACCTGGATCGGCATGATCGACCTGGCCACCACGGCCAAGGTCGGCAAGTACGTGACCGGGCCCCTCGTGGCCGGCCTGGTACCCAACGCCTTCGGCGGGTTCGGGAGCGTGTACCAGATCCCCCAGCTGGGCTGGGTCGGGTCACCGTTCGAGGCCAACTTCGTCCAACTCCCCGACCTGAAGTTCGACTCGACGACCCCGACCGGGTACCAGTCGACCAGCCGCACCTATCAGATCTACCCACCGACCCAGTTCGACCCGGTGCAGGCCAATGAGCTCTACATCTACAACCAGCAAGGGCTCATCGACTCCGATGGCAAGCCGGTCCCCGGCGTGTCGTACTTCGGCTACCAATGGCCCGAGCAGGTGCTCCTGCTCAACGCGGGCGCCCACTTCACGCTCACGGTCGTCAGCGGCTGTACGACCGGCACCGGCTCCCACACCTGGATCCTGCCGGGATTCGCTCCCGCTCCTGCGGTGAAGGTGAAGTGATGACCGGCGGGCTCCTCGGCCGCATCGGGATGCTGCTGATCGTCGCCGCCGGGTCCGCGGCCGTGACGTGGAACGTGGTCGACCATCCCGCGGGCCCGACCTCGGTCGCGGGGCCGGCGGCCTGGATCGACGATCCGCTGAACGGATCGGTGTGGCCGGCCGACACCGGCGAACTCACGGTCGTGGCCCACGCCACCGATCCCGACGGGATCACCGCCGTGGTCCTCTCCGTCGACGACGACGAGGTCGACACCTCGACCGCGGCGTCGGACCCGCTGGTCACCGCCCACCTGCACTGGACCCCGCCGGGTCCAGGTACCTACCAGCTCTCCGTGGTCGGACGCGATCCTGCCGGCCATCCCACCCCGGCCGGGCTGGCCACCGTGCAGATCGGCGCCGAAGGCGAGCCATCCACGACCACGACGGCGCCGCCCTCGACGACCGTGCCGCCGGAGACGACGTCACCCGACGAGCTGGCGGCCGGATCCACGTCGAGCACCAGCGAAACCACATCGGTGACGGGGCCGACGTCGTCCACGACCACCACCTCGGCACCGGTCACCACCACGACGACCACCCGGTCGACCACGACGACCACGCGTCCCACCACGACGACCACGCGTCCCACCACGACCACGACGACCACCACGACGACCGCCTGCGCGCCCAGCACACCGCGCAACACCGCGCCCGCCGACGGGTCGTCCACGACGTCGCGCACGCCCACGCTGCAGTGGGCCTACGTCGCCTGTACCCCGGATCAGTTCCAGATCGAACTCAGCCTCGACCCCCAGTTCCTTCGCATCGAGACCGCGGGCTCCGTACCCGGATCCTCGACCAGCTGGGTCCCGGGCACCCTCGCCTGCGGGACCAACTACTTCCACGTCCGGGCCTTCGTCGGCCGCAGCATCGGTGCCTGGTCGGCCACCACCAGCTTCGACGTCATCTGCCGGGTGGCGTAGGAACCCACCGCGCCCTCTGCTGGGCCGAGGTCTGAATGTTCGGTTCAGGCCGCCGTGAAGGTTCCTTCCAGGTGCCACACGCCAGTGAAGTCGTTGAACGCTCCGCCGACGATCTGGCTCGACCACTCGAGCACGAATGTGCCGGTGTCGGAATCGATCGTGCCGGTCGGCGCCATCGTCAGCCCGGGAGCCGAGCCGTCGGGTTTCGGCGCACCCTGGTTGAACGTCTCGTTGCCGTAGTAGGCGGTCCATCCCGAGGTGTCGCCGCTGATGGCTCCGTCGGTCGCGGTCAGCATCGGGGCGGTGCCGTCGATCGCCGCCGCGAAGGCCACCCCGAAGAACACCACGGGCTCGATCACGTCAGCCGCGAGGCCGTTGCCGGTCTCGTCGAAGGCGGGATCGGGCGCAGCCTGGACCGTGGCGGTGTCGAGGCCACCCGCAGTGCCGGCCGCGAGGGCATTCCACGTCTGGTCGCTGCACGAGGAATCGCCGTTGGGAACGAACGGACCCTCGTCGAGCGTGCCACCGGGGTTGACCATGCGGAAGTAGGAGCCGGACGTGACCGTGCCGCTGGCGCAGTCGCCGGCATCGATGGCGAACAGGCCGCTGAGCTCGCCCTCGAAGCCGACCGGCGCTGCGGTGGTGGACGTGGTCGAGCTGGAATCGTCGACCTGACCCGACGTGTTGTCGCCGTTGTCGTCGTCACCGCACGCTGCCGCGAGCAGGGCCGCCGCGGCGACCACGGCGAAGATGCGAAGGAACCTTCGGAATGTTGTCATGACTGCTTCCTCCCGGATGGGGAACTCGAGGATCGAGCGACGAACACCCCCAGGCCGACGACGCCGAGGCCCGGAAAGACGAAGAACCATGGGAACAGGCCGAACGGGGGCAGCGCGTCGATGCCGGCGAAGTTGTCGACGTTGTCGCTCATCGTTGCGACCATGGGGGCGAACTCGCCCACAATGGTGGGCCACTGGGCGGAGAACTGGGCGGCCGCGTCGGTTGAGACGGTCGGATCGACGGCCTCGACGGCGGGCAGCAACTGGTTGCGGAGCCCGCCTTCGGCCCCGCCCATCGTGATGAAGTAGCCCTGGACCCTCGTCACGCGCTCCTGGGTCATCATGGGCCGGAAGTCGTCGATCATGTCAGCGCCATCGGGCGCCCGGCTGAACATCTGGAACATGGCCGGGGCCACGAGGATGCCGACACCGACGACGATGAGCACCACGGCACCGAGATGGCTGTTGCCACCGGCGCGGACCCGGAACCACGTGACGATCGCGGTCACGGCGACGATGAGGCCGGGCACCACGAAGAACCACGGGAACAGCGCGAACGGCGGCAGCGATGAAACCGAGTCGAAGTTCCCGAGGTTGGTATCCATGGTGTCGAGCAGGTCGGTCATGTCGGCGTCGATGCCCGGCCACTGGGCCTGCAACGAGTCGACCGACGGGAACGCCGGCGCGGCGTCGCCGCCGGACACCGCACCGGCGTCGACCAGGACGGGGATCAGCGTGTCCGTGGCCTCGGCATCGGCTGCACCGATCAGGTCGAGATAGCCGCGGAACTTGTCGATCTCGGTCACGGTCATGTACGGCCGGAAGTCCGCGATCATGTCGCCGCCGTCCGGCGCCCGGGTGAACATCTGGAACGCGACCGGGGCCGCCGCGAGTGCCATCCCCAACACTGCGATCGCGAGCAGCGCCCGTTGCCGCGCCAACAACCGACCGGTCCGACCCGCGACCCGATCGGGAATCGCCGCGGTCCTGGAGTGGTCCACGCCGCGCAGCCTGGCAGCAACCGATGACACCCGAAAGGGCCGAATGACCCGACTTCACGACCGAATGACCACCGATCCGACCGCGGGAGCCGGGCGAGTGTGAGACGTCAGCGGACCTCGAGCACGCCTTCCATCCCGGCCTCTCGGTGGCCGGGGATCGAGCAGTAGAACTGGTACGTCCCCGGCTCGAGATCCACGGTGGCGGTCTCGGTGGCGCCGGGTTCGGCTTCGAGCAGGAACGGCAGGCCCTCGATCCGCAGGTCGTGGATGACAGTTCCTTCGTTGACCATTCGCACCGGGACCTCGCCGGCCTCCACCACGATGTTCGATGGGTCATAGGCCATCTCGGTCGCCACCACGTCGATGCCAGGCGACACCGCCACACCAGGTAGTCCCTGGGCCGACTCGCCGGACGACGAGCAGCCGGCGAGGGCGGCGAGACCCATCACCAAGACGACAGCCGTGCGCAACCTGAGTCGATCGAATGCAGAGCGCAACGGAGCTTCCTTCCGGACAGAGTTCGTCATCGGCACCCTACGAGGCCCGGCGCCGGGTGATGAGGCTCACGCCGTCACCGATCGGGATCATGGCGACGTCGCAATCATCCCGCTCCACGACCTCGTCGTTGAACGCTCGGATGGCACCGAGATTCGCATCGGTTTCCGGGTCGGCGTCGGGGTCGACCACCGTGCCCGACCACAGCACGTTGTCGACCACGATCATGCCGTGATCGGCCAGCTTGGGCAGGAGCAGATCGAGATAGGTGCGGTAGCCGCCCTTGTCGGCGTCGATGAACGCCAGATCGACGGGCTCGTCACCGAGCCGGGCCAAGGTGTCGGCTGCCGGGCCGATGGCCAACTCGATGCGGTCGTCGACCCCGGCGCGACGCCACGCGTCGCGCGCGATGTCGGTCCACTCGGTGCTGACATCGCAGCACAGCAGCCGACCGCCGGGCGCCAACCCCCGAGCGATGCAGATGGCGGAGTAGCCGGTGAACGTGCCGACCTCGACCGCGAAGCGCCCGGCCGACAGTCGGGTCAGCGCGGTGAGCATCGCACCCTGCGCCGGGCCGATCTGCATGCCGGCGACGGCGCCGAGCTCGGCGGTGCGTGACGCGAGCGCGGGCAACGTCTCGTCGGGGAGCCGGGAGTGGGCGACCACATAGGTGTCGAGCGCGTCGCTGAGGGTGAAGGATCGTCCCATGCCGGCGAGCGTACGGCGGCGGCCGCGTGTCCACGCGCGCTGATCCGGAGCGAGTACAAACAAGCGTCGTGGGTGGAATCCCGTGGGACATCGTCGGACCGATCGCCGCTGTGGTCGTGCTCGTGGACCTCTTTCTGCTCTGGGATCTCCGCCACCGGGAGGTCAACTCGCTCCCGAAGCTGGCCTGGGCAGCCATCATCGTGCTGGTGTCGTTCCCGCTCGGGGCGTTCATCTACTGGGTCGCGGGGCGGGTCCCACCGGGGCGGGGGGAGGTCGAAGACGAGGCGCCCGTCGGCAAGCCCGACAACGCTGATGCACTGGCCACGCAGCTGCCGGACGAGGACATCCGATGGGAACCGGGAGGACGGCTGGCGGTGGCCACCCAAGGTTTGCGCAAGGTCTACGACGTCGCCGCGGTCGACGGCGTCGATCTACGGGTTCCGGACGGCGCGATCTACGGGCTGATCGGCCCCAACGGCTCCGGCAAGACGACGCTGCTGGACCTCATCGCCGGCCTCCGCACCCCCACCGAGGGATCGGTGGACCTCGCCGTCGACCGACAGCGCATGGCCGTGCTCCCCGACACGCCCTCGTTCGAACCCTGGCTGACCGGCCGAGAGGTGGTCGACCTGGCCAGGAACCTCGTGGCCCCCTCGCTCTCGCCGGACCGGGTCGACGACGCCCTCGCCGAGGTCGACCTGCTCGACGCCGGCGACCGCCGGACCGGCGGGTACTCGCGCGGCATGCTGCAACGCCTTGGACTGGCTTCCTGTCTCGTGGGTGACCCGACCGTCCTCGTGCTCGACGAGCCGTCGTCGGCGTTGGATCCCGCCGGTCGGCGATCGGTGCTCGATCTCGTCGGGCGACTCGCCGGGCGACGGACCGTGCTGCTGTCCACCCACGTGCTCGCCGACGTACAACAGGTGTGCGACACGGTCGGCGTCTTGCAGCACGGCCGACTCGCCTTCCAGGGTCCGATCGATCAGCTGCTGGCTCGCACCTCCTCGGTGTACCGGCTCCGGGTCGCGCCCGACGACCGTGGGGTCGTCGAGGCGCTGCGCGCCACCCCCTGGGTCGCCGGCATCACCCCGGAGGGTGCCGGCGGCTACCGCATCGTGGTCTCCGACGTCGCCGCCGGCGAGGCCGGCATGCCGGGGGTGCTCGCCGCCACTGGCGCCCGGCTCCACGCCTTCGGCCCGGCCACCGACCTCGAGGCCGCCTTCCTCGCACTGACCGAGGAGCAGCGATGACATTGTGGCGGGTCGAATGGCTGCGCCTCGTGCGCACGAGGCGCATCTGGATCGTCGTCGGCGTGTACGCCCTCTTCGGCGTCGTCGGACCGTTCTCGGCGCGGTATCTGCCCGAGATCATCGACCGGTACGGAGGTGGCGTGAAGATCGAGGTGCCGGATCCCACGCCGGCCGCCGGTATGGGACAGTTCCTCTCCAACGCCAGCCAGCTCGGGCTCCTCGCCGTCCTCGCCATCGCGGCCGGTGCGCTCGCTTTCGACGCCCGGCCCGAGTGGTCGGCGTTCCTGCGCACCCGCACCTCGGCGATGCGCGAGCTGGTCCTCCCCCGGGTCATCGTCCCCACGCTGGCCGCAGCGGTTGCCCTGAGCGCCGGCACCGCCATCGCCGCCATCCTCACCACGGTCCTCATCGGTGGACTGCCCCTCGGCGACCTGGTGCTCGGCACGATGTTCGGAGCGCTGTACCTGCTGTTCGCGATCAGCGTCGCGACCGTGGCGGCCAGCATCGCCCGCCAGGTTCTCCCGATCGTGCTGCTGTCGGTGGCCGCGCTCGTGGTGCTCCCCATCCTGCAGGTGATCTCGGTGATGGAACCCTGGCTGCCGTCCAAGCTCCTGGGTGCGACCACCGACCTGCTCGGCGGGACTCCGGTGACCACCCTGCTGAAGGCGACGGCGGTGACCGTGGTCGCCGTTCTGGCGTTGCTGACCATCGCAGTCCATCGGCTCGCGCAGCGTGAACAGGGCTGACCGCGTCCCCGCCGCGCTCGCCCGGCGAGCGCCGGCCGGTCCGGTAGCGTCGAGGCGTGGACCGGGCCCGCATCGACGAGGTGGCGTCAGTGGGCGGTCTTGCCGGCCTGCTCGCCACGGCCGAACTCGACGTGCGAGGTGCTGATCCGGTGCTGGCCACGCCGTTCGCGGCTGGCGAGGTGGCGAGCGTCGCCCTGGCCGCGGTGGGGGCCGGGGTGGGCCGGCTCACGGCCTCCGCCGGCGCCGTGCGGGTCGACGTGGTCGATGTGGCCGCGTCCTTGCTCTCGTTCCTGTACCAACAGGTCGAACCGGCGGACGGCGTGGCCCTGCTCCGGGACGTCAACCTGGCGTTCAGCACGTTCCACCGATGCCTGGACAACCGCTGGATCCATCTCCACGGGGGCTTCCCCCACCTGCGCGCCGGCACCGCCGCGTTGCTCGACGTGTCCGAGGACGCCGATCACGGCACGGTGGCCGCGGCGTGTGCCGGACGGGACGCGTGGACGCTCGAGGACGATCTCGCGGCCGCCGGCCTGTGCGGCGCGGTGGCTCGCACTCCCGACGAGTGGCGGGACCACGACCACGGGCGCGTCATGGCCGGACGTCCGGCCATGGTCGTCTCCGGCACCTACCGCCTCGGGCCCCCGCCCTCTTCTCCGCTGGCGGGCGACGCTCGGCGTCCCCTCCGGGGCCTGCGGGTGCTCGACTGCACCCGGGTGCTGGCCGGCCCCACGTGCGGGCGCACGCTGGCCGCCCTCGGGGCCGACGTCCTGCGGATCGGCTCGTCCCGCCTGCCGACCATCACCAACTTCGAGATCGACACCGGTGCCGGCAAGCGGGCCGCGGACGTCGACCTCGACACCGCTGATGGTCGGGAGACCTTCGACGAGTTGCTCGCCGGGGCCGACGTCGTCGTGTGGGGCTACCGCCACGATGCGGGCATCCGCCACGGCATCGATCCCGCCACCCTGGCCCGTCCCGGACTGGTGACCGTCGGGCTCACCGCGTACGGATCCCCGGGCCCGTGGGAGGACCGGCGGGGGTGGGAGCAACTGGCCCAGACCACGACGGGGATCGCCACGACCCAGGGGAGCACCGACCGACCGGCGTTGATCCCGGCCGCGGCCACCGACTACACCACCGGCTACCTGGCGGCTGCCGGCGTGGTGTCGGCACTGGTGCACCATCCCGGTGGCGCCCACGTCGAGGTCTCGCTCGTCCAGACCGCCCAGTGGCTCCTCGCCACGGGCGCGACCCTCGATCCCGAGCGAGCCACCGGCCTGTCTGCCGCGGCCACGACCGATCGCCTCGTCTCGGAGCGGTCGCCCTGGGGACGGGTCCGGCACCTCCCCGTTCCGCTCGCCGTCGACGGACTCGACCTCGGCTGGGAGCGTCCCGCCGAGCCACTCGGGCACAGCGCACCCGTCTGGTTGCCCCGCTGAGCGCCCGCTCAGATGTGCGCCGACGATCGCAGGCTGACGGCATCGGGCAGCTGGCCCTGGTCCATGACGGGGAGGCCCAACACCTCCTCGATCGTCTTCAGCAGCGCGGCGTGCGAGCCCGTCACGCGGTCAACCGAGCCCGATGCGGCCGTCGAGGCGACGAGCAGGTTGGGCACGGGGCGATCCTCGTCGTAGATCACCACGACCAGGGTCTTCCCGGCGCGGTAGTCGGCGCCGTCCAGGATCGGTGTCAGGGTCTGCCCGGCCCAGGCGTCGACGTCGGCGTCCGAGCAGTCGTGGCCGTCGTGGCACTGATCCGGGACGACGAAGGCGAAGGTCGGGAGGTGATCGGGGTCGAGCCGGTCGAGCGGAAGGACCTCGTCCTCGCAGTGGTTCGGGTCGTCGCCGCCTCGGTAGTAGAGGGCGGGGATGTGCTTGGCCCGGTTGTCGCCGACGGAGCAGGGCTCGTGGGCACCGTCGACGAACGTGCGAGCCGTCCCACCCGACGCTCGCACCTGCCGGAAGATGTTGTCGTCCGTCGAGCGACAGCTGTCGGACGGGGCGCAGTCACCCACGGTGTGCCGGTTGCTGACGCCGGAGGTCAGCCCGATGTACTGGGTGAGGCTGCTCTGCGTCGGGTCCGTCTCGACCCAGTCGGTGTAGTAGGTGCACTGCTCGGCCAGATCGTGGAGGAACGGCATCTCCGTGGCAGAGAAGCCGAGACCCACCCCCGCCGTCCTGCCCCCGGTCCAGGTGCGGTTCTCCTCGACGAGCAACACCACGTGCTCGTAGGCAGCCGGGGGGTCGACGTCCCGACCACAGGGCCGGGCGGCCGAGGGCTCATCGGCCGCCGGCGCCGCCCCGGGCCCCGCCGCGGCGGTGGAGGTCGCGGCTGCCGATGTCGACGTCGAGGTCGACGTGGCCGTGACGGTTGCGGAGCCGCCCGATCCACAGCTCGCCATTGATGTGATGGCGACGATGAACAGGCACCGGAAGGACGAGCGACGCACCATCGGTCCAGGTGATCACACGAACCTCGTCCGAGGCGCGACCGTCAGCTGTAAACGGCCATCCAAACCAGCGACCCGCGGAGCTCGGCCGCCTCGGACGCGAAGGCAGCCTGACCGTTACGCTCGGGTTCCACCTCTCGCAACGCCCAGTGCGCGAATGCGCACGTCAGCTCAGGCAGCGTCGCCGGCATCGTCCGAGCGGCCAGAAGGAACCACAGGGCCGTGCACAGCTGGATGGGGACCAGACGGGGTCCTGACCGACCTCACCGAACCGGGCGATCTGTCGAACAGCTGGCCTGGCCGACTCGATCTGCGAACCCGCCGAAGGTCCGGCAGTGGTCACGCTCGGGATCAGGCGGGCAGTGAGCTGGTCGCCAGCTGTGTCTCCGCCTCCTTGGCCACGATCTGGGCGGACGTGAGGTGGCGGACGGGGTCGAGCTTCAGCCGGGTCGGAACTTGTCGGGCATGCGCGCCGTTTCGACGCGGCGGCGACGTCATCGACGTCGGGCGTTGCGGTTGTGGCCCGGTGATCGACACAGCACTGGCGGGGGCGGGGTAGCCGTAGAGGTATCCCTGGCCGATGGTGCATCCCATCCTCTGCAGCGCCTTGTGCTGGGCGATGGTCTCGATGCCCTCGGCGATCACGAACAGGTCGAGGTCGGCGCCGAGGGCCAGGATCGATCGGGCGATGGCGGTGTCGTTGATGTTGTGGCCGACGCCGGCGACGAAACTGCGGTCGATCTTGAGGGCGTGGACGGGGAAGTTCCGCAGGTAGGTGAGGCTGGCCCAGCCGGTGCCGAAGTCGTCGATCGAGATTCCCACGCCGAGGTCGGCGAGGCGGTAGAGCACTTCGCCGGCGCGGTCGACTTCCTCGACGAGGGAGGTTTCGGTCACTTCGAGCCACAGGTGCTCGGCTTCGAGGCCTGATGAGGCCAGTGCGGCGGTGATCCGCTCGACCAGCCCGGGGTGGGAGAGCTGGCGGCCGGACACGTTGACCGCGATGTCGATGTCATGACCGGCTCGTTGCCATGCGATGGTCTGTGCGCAGGCCTTGTCGAGGACGATGCCGCCCAGCTCGACGATTGCTCCGCTGCGTTCCGCGGCCGCGATGAACGTGTCCGGTGCCAGTAGGCCCCGCGTCGGGTGGTTCCAGCGGACCAGCGCTTCCATGGCGACCACCGCGCTGTCGGCCAGATTGACCACTGGCTGGTAGTGCACTTCGAACTGGTCGTCTGCCAATGCGAGCTGGATCTCGTCGTCGTCGAAGATCTCCTGACGACGGACGATGGTTGCTTCGGGGGGAACGGGACGATTGACCGACACGATGAGCACCGGGCCGCCGTCGTCGTCTCGGACCAATGTCGTGGAGGTGAGGACCTCGATCATCGATCCGTCTCTCGTGATGTGTTGGCTCTGGCCTCGCCATCGGCCGTTGGCTTCGAGGTCGTCCCACGTCGCCACCAGTTCGCCGTCATCGCCGTCATCGCCGCCGTGGTGCACGACGTCGAGCATGTGGCGTCCCAGCACCTCTTCCTCGCGCCAGCCGTAGAGCCGCTCGGCGGCCCGGTTCCAGCTGCGGAGGTGGAAGTGGAGGTCGGTGATGATCACCGCGTCGGTCACCTCGCTGAGCACGCCGGTGACGAGACGTCGCAGCCGAGCCGACACATCAGGCATGTGGGTGAACCGGAGCCGTTCCGCGGTGTCGCCGTTCCAGATGAACGGTTCCGATGCGACCTCGACCGAAACCTGCGTGCCGTCGGCGTGTTCCAGGTCGATCAGCTGGGTACGGGGCCGTGGCCCGGGCCGGCGTGTCGCCATGCGCCGCCGGGCGGGTTCCAGATCATCCGACGACGCGAACTCGAAGATCTGGCGGCCGACGAGTTCGGCGGCCGTGTCGAAGCCGAGGAGGGCGGCGGTGGCCTGGTCGGCCGCCACGATTCGGCCCTGGAGGTGGACGAGCGAACTCACGGCCGAACTCGCGGGCAGATGGTCGTGGTCGGGCTGGTCCAACCGGTAGCCGGTGTTGCGAACGGTTCGCAGGATGCGCGGATGGGAGGGGTCGACTTCGATCTTGCTCCGGAGGCGGCGGACGTGGTCCGCGACCGTCGTCGGCCCGGCACGGGGGTCCATGCGCCACACCGACCGGAGGAGCTCGGCCTTGCTGAACGTGTGACCCGGTCGCGCGGCCAGGTAGGCAAGGAGGTCGAGCTCCTTGGTGGTGAGATCGAGTCGTCGATCCTCGACCAATCGTGCCTCCCGGGCCTGGAGGTCGACGACGACGGTGCCGATGTGCAGGCGGGTGTCGTCGGCGGGGTCGACCAGCCTCCGGACCGCGAGGACACGCGCCGCGAGCTGCCGCAACGGGAACGGTTTCACCACGTACTCGTCGGCACCACGGCGCAACGCGGCGATCCGATCAGCATCGGCGGTGGAGTCACTCATCACGATGACATGGGCCCTCGATCCGGAACCGCGGAGCGTGTCGAGGACGTCGAGGCCGGATCCATCAGGCAGCACCAGATCGACGATCACCGCGATGAACGGCCGATGGCCGATCTGCTCGCGCGCCGCGGCCACCGATCCCGCCGTCGACACCTCCATGCCCCGGTCGCGCAGGAGGCCCCCGAGGACACGCCGTAGGCCGGGAACGCCTTCGACGATCAGCGCGCTCATCGCCCGACCTCGGTCGGATCGGCCGGTTTCGTGGTGGCTCGGGGTGCGATGGTGGTCATGGCGTGGGGACCGGTGGTGGGATGGGTTCGGTGGGGTGGGGGGCGACGATGACGCGGTTGCGGCCGGTGGTCTTGGCGGTGAGCAGGGCGTGGTCCGCGACCGTGACGATCTGGTCGAAGGTGTCGGCATCGGTCGACGCTGCCAGCCCGAAGCTGACGGTGAAGGCCGGGACACGTCCGGTGGTGAGGGCAAGGGCGAGGGCTTCTCGGACCCGTTCGAGCACGAGGGTCGCGGTCTCGGTGTCGCAATCAGGCAGAACGATGACGAACTCTTCGCCGCCGTAGCGACCGGCGATGTCATTGGGTCGTATCGAGTCGCGCACCACCCGGGAGAACAGACGCAGGGCCTGGTCGCCAGCCTCGTGACCGTGGGTGTCGTTGAGCGCCTTGAAGTGGTCGAGGTCGCCGTAGGCGACGGCGTACGCGACGCCGTCGCGTTGGAGGTCGCGTACCTGGTTCTCGAGGCTACGACGGTTCAACAACCCGGTGAGCGGGTCGGTGCTGGCCTGGGTCTCGGACTTGGCGAAGGCCCGCAACAAGGTGATCCGCTCCGCCGCCCGACGGGTCGTGGCTTCGAGGTAGCCAACGGCGGCCTCGTCAGGTGGAATGCGGTCGGCCCCGGTGGCATGCAACACCCCGATGGCTCGGCCGGTGATGTTGACCGGAACACACGCGGCCGAACACGGCCCCGACGGGCGATCTTGGAGGTACGGGCAGGCGTCGATCGCCGTGCTGGTCGGAAACACGATCGTGTCGCCCCGCACCGCGGCCGGGCACTCGGTCGGCGACACCACCCCACAACCGCTGCGCTCCTCCGCCTCACCGGCGCTGGTGTGCAGGCCCCGATGGAAATGCGCACGACTGGAATCGGCGACCAGCAACTCGACCTGCAGAGCAGGGACCGAATCGTGCAACGCCCGGTTGACGATCCCGTAGACGGCCGTTTCGGTCCGGGCCATCTCCAACCCGGCCTGCAGTGACGTCTCGAACCGCCGCCGGTTCGCGGCCCCGTGGACGATGCGTGCCTGGCGATGACTTCGGGTCCCGAACACCGTCGCGCTCACCACGATCAACAACGCGGTGAACGACACGACGACCAGACCCCTCGTGCGGGCCGCTTCGAGATGCCCGGCGACCGCCTGGTGATCGGCGTCGCTGCTCACCTGCAACTGCGCCGCAGCCGCCTCGGTCACGTCCCGCATCTGCGTGTACGCGACGTGTTCCGCGGCGAGAATCGTGAGGGCCTCGGGGTCGGTGCCGTCAGTGGCGATCGGAGCGAGCGCGGTCACGGCGGCCTCGAAGGCCGCTCGGGCGGTCGCCACCTCGCCGGAGGGGCCGGTCAGGCCCGCCGCGGCCAAGTCATCCACCGTGGCCGTGGCATCGTCGAGCACCTGCTGGGCGAGCAGCGCACCATCGGTCAACGCCGCAGTGTCCACCAGGCCTACCTGGGCGATGAGCGGTTCGAAGTAGACCTGCCAATTCGCCACGGCAGTACGCAGCTCGGTGACCTGCACCAAGACAGCATCATCTCGGCTGGCCTGCTCAGCGTGACTGGTGGCCGACGCCAACTCGGGTCCGACGAACGCGGCGAAGCCGGCGAGCAACACCAGCCCCGTCACCGCCAACACCGGGATCAGGCCGCGTCTCCTCGATCGATCAGCATCCCTGCGACGCAGAGAAGGTCGATTCATGGCAGCCACACAGCTCTCCGCAACCCGCCGACGTCCAAGACGCCAATGAACTGCCAGTGCATCGTACTCCTCACCAGGCCAACCCCGCAGAGCACAACGTCACAACTGCACCACCACGCCCCGCGTGACGAGCCGGCCGGCGTCGCCTCCCGCGACGTGACCGCGGCGGATCAGCCGGACCCAGCAGTCAGTGATCGGGGTGTGGGACTTCGATCACCTGGAGTCCGTCGATGCCTGCGAAGTCAGCCGGGTTGCAGGTGTGGACTGGGAGTCCGTTTGCAATGGCGACGGCGGCGATCATCGCGTCGTAGGCGTGTGCCGCTGGTTTGCGCCCGGCCCGGCGAAGGGATGCGGCGACTTGCCCGAAGCTGCGTGCCGCCGGCGCGTCGAATGGAAGGGGATCGAAGTCGGCCTCTGCCTGTTGGACGTGAGCCTGCCGGGCGGATCGTTCGGCATCGGTGGTAGCGACGAGTGGTCCGACGGAGAGCTCGGCCAGGGTGATCGCGGTGATGAGGGGTTCGGCGGGAAGCGCGTCGGTCGACTCGATTCGTGCGAGCAGGATGAGCGTGCTCGTGTCCAGGATTCCCTCGGCCACGTCAGAGCGCAGCGTCGATGACGGCGTCGATGTCCTTGCGCAGGGCGGCAGGGTCGACGGCGGGGAGTCGGGCCCATCGCTTGCGCAGCTCGTCGAGCGGGACCGGTGGACGGCGGATGGCGGAGAGCTCGGCGACGGGCTTGCCGGAGCGGGTGATGGTCAGTCGTTCGCCCCGCTGGGCGCGCTCGACGACCTCACCACCATGATTGCGTAGATCTCGGATGGAGATGTCAGCCACATCGCGAGTGTATCACGCGTGATACACATGCGGTGGGGCGAGTCGTGCGACGCTGCGGACATTTCGTGTCCGATTCCCGGACATCCCTGTCCGGCCGGGACATCCCTGGGGCAGAAACCCCAGGGACATCTGATGACCGTTGACATCAGCTGTGAACGGTCATCCAATGTCCATCCAACCGACGTCCACACCGTCGGGATCATGCCGTCGATACACCGGCTCAGCCCCGAGCCGCCACGGCCTGGCGTCAAGTCCGTGGGCTACTGCCTCGGATGCCGGAAATGACCGTCGAGTTCCGAGCACGACCTATCGATGGCGGATCCGGCGCCGATGGAACCACCCAGGGGCCGGGGCCGTGGATCAACGTCCTCGACCGCCAGCATCCTCTTCGGCTACTCGATGCCGAGGGTGCGCACGGTTGGCGACGTCTCGACCTCGTGCTCGTCAGGCTTCGTGCCGAGCAGCCGGTCGCCGACGCTGACGGTGACGCCGAACCAGTAGTGCTCGTTCTTGAAGTGGTGCTTGATGTGGTTGCGGCTCACGTTCCGGAACCACGCCGACTTCGCCCGGTACGGCGAGTGGATCAGGTAGTGGACCCACTCGTAGTACAGGAGCATCCCGAACACGGAGGCGACGAACATCGCGGCACGCGCCGGCTCGAGCACGAGCGCGGCCAGCAGGGCGAGGAACAGGGCGGGGAACAACGCCTGGAACGGCACCATCACGATGCGGAGGTCCTTGGGGTTGCGGTGGTGCTCGCGGTGCTTGCGGGCGGTGATCGGATCGATGGTGAACCGGCCGAGCTGCGTGGGGCGGCGGTGAAGGACGTGGACGTGGATCACCCACTCCGTGATCGGCTCGAGGGCGATGATGGCCGCAGGGATGGCCAGGTCCCACCAGCCCCAGCCGCCGATGACGAGCCGCGACGCGGTGGCGACGGCGACGGTCGTGGCGAGGATTCGCGGCGACGGCTTGGCCGCGAAGAACACGACGATCTCCCTGAGGGAGGCTCCGGGCTGGGGCTGGTCTTTCGGGATCGGGCGGACCCCCCGGTCGCCGGCGTCGATCGTGGAATCGACGCCCCGGAGGCGTGTCGCGGCGCGCTGCATCCTCCACTCTTCGTTGGATCGCGCCGGCATTCCTGCCGAGATCCAGGTGCTCGTGGGCTACGAGACACGCGAAGCCTCGACGCAGCGTGCGCCTCGCTGCCCGACGATCTGGGGCCGGAGTACACCGCCGGAGCGGCGACCCCGTGGGGTCGCCTCCGGGCGATGAGCCGGTACTTCGCCTCGGACATTGCCTGTCCGATTTCACGGCATTGCTGTCCGGCCGGGACATTCCTGGGGCCGAAACCCCAGGGACATTCCCTGGCCGTTCACATCAGCTGTGAACGGCCATCCAATGTCCATCCAACGGCCACGCGAGGGTGGGCCTCGCTGCGAGTGGTTCACCCAGTCGCGAATCGTTGATCTCCATGGCGTTGACCGCGTCGGCTCCTGTGGTCCAGGCCGCCTCCGATCCGGCATCAGTTTGGTGCTCCCGACCGGCTCCCATCGAGGCGGCCGTCGCCACGCCGACGTGGGCTATCGGATGTCGTAGCTGATCTGCATCTCCTTGATGCCGTTGATCAGATTGGAGTGGAGCCGACGCGGTGGCGCGTCGAGGCGGATGTTCTCGATCGTCGCCAGGAGTTCGGTGAACACGAGCCGCAGCGAGAGCCGAGCCAGGCTGGCACCCAGGCAGAAGTGCTCACCGATGCCGAAGGACAGGTGCGGGTTGGGTGATCGGTCGATGAGGAAGGAGTGCGGATCGTCGAACACGGCGGGGTCGCGGTTGGATCCGGCGTACCACATCAGCACCTTGTCACCGGCGGCGATGGCGGTGTCGCCGAGGCGAACGTCGGTGGTGGCGGTGCGGCGGAAGTGGTGGATCGGTGGCTCCCACCGCAGCATCTCCTCCACCGCGCCGGGCATCAGCGACGGGTCGCGGACCAGACGGTCGAGCGAGTCGCGATGGTCGAGCAGGGCGAGCAGGCCGTGCGACGTCGCGGTGCGGGTCGTCTCGTTGCCGGCCACGATCAGGAAGATGAAGAAGAGCGTGAACTCCATGTCGGTCAGCTTCCGGCCGTCGACCTCGGCGGCGAGGAGGTCGCTGGTCAGATTTCCCGACGGATTGACCCGCTCGCGGGCCGCCATCTCGCTGGCGTAGGCGAAGATCTCGGCGGAGGCTTCGAGCGAGGTCTCCGGGGTGGGGGCGATCTCGGGGTCCTGGTCGTCGATCAACGAATGGCTCAGCTCGTAGAGGCGCTGGCGGTCGGCCAGGGGAACGCCCATGAGCTCGCTGATCGACCACATCGGGATCCGCGCCGCCACGTCGGTGACGAACTCGCAGCTGGTGCGGTCGCGGAGCTTGCCGATGACCCGTGCCGTCTCGGCGCGCAGCGACTCGTCGAGTCGGGCGATCATCTTGGGCGTGAACGCCTTGGACACGATGGAGCGGAACTCGCGGTGCTCCGGCGGGTCCATCCCGATGATGACCATGCGCACCTGATCCAGGCTTTCGTCGGGTGGATCGAGGCGGAGTGGCCCCCCGACGTAGCTGGAGAACTCCCCGGGTGACGTGGAGACCCTGCGGACGTCGTCGTGGCGGGTGAGCGCCCAGAACCCCGGCCCGTCGGACTCGGCGTGCCAGTGCACCGGAGCGGCGGAGCGCAGCTGGTCGAGCCAGTGGTGTGGGGCGGCCTGCTCCCATACCGATGCGTCGGTGAGGTCGATCTGATCCAGTCGCGTCGTCGTCCCGGGCCCCATCACCTCTCCTCTCTCGGCACTGCCGGCGTCGCCGACTCGACCAGCCGACCGAACTTGCGCAGCATCCGACCGATGAGGAACGTCATGACCGGGTCGCTGAGCCGGGACACGAGCCCCGAGCGCTCCCGAGTCGGCCTGATGGCCATCGTCCAGTCGACCCGGCAACGCCCTGAGCCCAGGTCGGTGACCCGGTAGTCCTCGGCGAAGGCCTCGATCCCCTGCTTGGAGACCTCGTTGAACCGGAAGGCCATCCGGACTCCGTGCTCGTAGGCGATGAACTCCTCGTGTCCGACGAGCCCACCCCTCATGTGCACGTCACGAGTCGAGCCGACCTCGATCGGGAAGCCCGAGGTCCATTCGACCGCGGTGATGGGAAAGGCCCATCGCACCCACGAGTCGGCGTCGAGCAGCACGTCGAACACTTGCTCGGGCGTCGCCTCGATGTCCCGGCTGGCCTGGTAGCGGGTCGGAGCCGTGTCGAAGAACTCCAGTCCGACCTTCTCGCAGCTGGACGTCATGCATGACTCCTCTTCGACGTGGGTGGAGCGGTGAGGATCGGGACGACGAACGATTCGACCATCGAACGCTCGCTGTCGGCATCGGCGCCGGGTATCACCAGCAACGACATGATCGAGCGCAGCAGCCACTCGGCGCGCAATTGGACGTCGGTACGGTCGAGTGAGGACTCGTCGACCTCGTCGACGAGTCCAACGGACAGCGACCGAAGAAGGTCCGAGTTCTGGCTGACTGCCATCGGCACCGCCACGTTCTCCGGCTCGAACCACACCGCCAGCATCGGATCGGCGCGCACTTGCTCGATCCCGAACAGGATCCGATCGACCAGCGAGTCCGGCCCGCCCGCGTCGTGGTCGTCGGCCATCCGGGCCGCGATCCGCAGGGTGGCGCGGTGCACGAACGCCAGGTGCAGCGCGTCCTGGTTCGGGAAGTAGCGATACAGCGTGGCGCGGGAACACCCTGCGGCCCGGGCGACGTCCACCATCGTGGCTCGCGATACGCCGAGCTCCGCGAAACACTGGCCGGCCGCGTCGAGCAGCGCGTCGACGGCGACCTGCCCGTCGGCATGTCGAGACCATCGCCTATTGGACACATTGATTAGTGTGCCTCACAGTGCTGAACGATGCGAACGACCCCGTCCTGATCGACAAGCCTCGTCCCCACACGACAGTGATCACGCTGAACCGCCCGGAGCGCATGAACTCGATGGCGTTCCAGCTGATGGTTCCGCTCCACGAGGCGTTCGAGTCGGTCGCTGCGGACAACGACACGACGTGCGTGATCCTCACCGGTCGGGGCCGGGGCTTCTGCTCGGGGGCCGACACGAGCAACGACGGTGACGCCCCGCCGAACATCGATGGACTCACCCTCACCCGCATCGCCACCAGGGCGATGTCACTGCTGGCCGATCTGGTTCCCGCCATGCAACGCATGCCCCAGCCGGTCATCTGTGCGATCAACGGGGCGGCGATCGGCGGAGGGATGTGTCTCACCCTCGGCGCCGACATCCGCCTCGCCGGTGAGTCCGCGTACTTCCGCGCCGCGGGCATCAACAACGGTCTGACGGCGACCGAGCTCGGGCTCAGCTTCCTGCTGCCGCGAGCGATCGGGTCCTCCCGAGCATTCGAGGTCATGCTGTCCGGCCGCGATGTCGACGCCCACGAGGCCGCGGCGATGGGTCTGGTGTCACGAGTCGTCCCCGACGACCAGCTTCTCATCGAGGCGCTCGATCTGGCCGACCGGATCAACGGGTGGAGCACCCAGGGCACGGCCCTGACGAAACGCACCATGTGGGCCGGACTCGAGATGGGCAGCCTCCGAGCCGCGATCGAGATGGAGAGCCACACCCAGCTCTATGTGCGCCTCACCACCCAGAACTTCGAAGAGGCGGTGCGCGCCCGCAGGGACGGTCGACCGCCCGACTTCAAGGACTGACAACACCTGCCGCGCTGCGCCGGCCACCACCGAAACGGCTCGTCGGCCGCCACCGTCGAGGTCAATCGGCGGGTGGGCCCCAACCGTGGCGGCTGGGATGGTCTGCTGCGAGCGGCAGTGAGACCCGCTCGCCGGTCCGGGCCGACGTGTAGAACGCGGTCACCAACTCGAGGGTGGCCGCGGCGTCGGCCAGGGTGACGGGCAGCGGACCGCTCGGCAACGCGTCGACGAAGGCCTGGAATTGGCCGCTGTAGAGGGCGGGCGATGGCTCCATCGCATCCCACACGGCCGCAGCTCGCTGCTCGGCATCGCCGGACCGGAACGCGAACCGCCATGGCCCCTTGGCGGGGTCGTAGGCCTCGGTCGACGACTCGATGGTCACGTGCTCGAAGTGCCATACGAGGCGCGACGACTCGGTGGCGGCGCCGGTGGTGGCGTTCAGTGTGACCAAGCCGCCATCGGCGGTGCGGCCGACGGCCACCGCACAGTCCTCGGTCTCGGTGTCGTTGACCCGGGTGTCCATCTGGGCCTGGAGTTCGACGAGCGGCCCACCGATCCAGGTCAGCAGGTCGTGGATGTGGATGGCGTGGTTGACCACGGTGCCACCGAGGCCTCGGTCCCAGGTGCCGCGCCACGGTGCCTCGTCGTAGTGGTCGCGGTCGCGGCGCCACCAGGTGGAGGCGGACGCGGTGTAGAGGCGACCGGTGACACCCGCCTCGACCAGGGCCCGAGCCCGAGCGGCGCCGTCGCCGAAGCGGTACTGCTGGATCGGCATGAGCCGGGCGCCGGTGCGAGCCTCGGCTTCGGCCGCCGCTGCCGCCACGCGATCGCAAGCCGCCAGTGACCCCACCAACGGCTTCTCGCAGATCACGTGAACGCCGGCATCGAGGCAGCGCAGGATCTGCTCTTCGTGGATCGCCGGTGGGGTGCAGAGGTCGATCACGTCGACACCGAGGTCGATCAGCTCTTCGAGCGTGTCCACCGCGGGGAGACCCCATGCCAGGGCCGCTGCCTCCCGTCGCCCGGGGTCGGTCTCCGCGATGGCAACCGCCGACGTCCCGCGCACCTCGAGCCAGCACAGCAGGTGCAGCTGTCCGATGCCCATGCCCACGACACCGACCCGCAGGTCGTCGTGCTCGTCTCCGACGTCTCGATCGGTCACGGTGCTCCCCACGCCTCGGCGCGTTCCTGGGCTTCGAGTGCGAGGTCGCAGACGGCCAGGACGTGGGCCTGGGTGCACAGTCGCTCGCCGTCGTCGTCCAGATCGGCCAGCAGGTGCTCGGCCCACGGCAGCGGGTCGTCGGAGACGTCGACGCGGCGGATGCCATCGGCGTCGATGACGATCAGGTGCTCGCCTCCGGGTTCGCCGGCCACGTCGATGTTGGCCCGCACCTCGAGCGTGCCTTCAGTTCCGACCACGGTCAGCCGGACGTCGCCCCACGTGGGTAGGCCGGCAGGTGAAAGGAGATCGACCCGGTGCTCGCCCACGACACCGTCGGCCACGATGGTCAGCGACCCGACGTCCTGCATGGCCGGGCGGTCGGGACAGCTGACGTTGCCGACGCGGGAGGCAGCCACCGACACCCCGGCGTGATCGCCGGCCGACGGATCCCCGCAGATGGCGAGGAACTGGTCGACCTGGTGCGAGGCGAGGTCGACGAGGATCCCGCCGCTGCGGGTCGGGTCCCAGAACCACTCGGGACGGAGGTCGGCATGCAGCGTGTGGGGCCCGGTCCCGGTGACGTGAACGATGCGGCCGACCGCCCCGTGGCGGGCCATGGCAACCGCTCTGGAGATGGCCCGGTTCTCGTACCGCTCGCTGAACAGCACGGTCCAGGGTCGCCCCGGCTGGTCGGCGACCACGTCTCGGATGCGCTCGAGGTCGGTCCGGCTCGTGACGCCGGGCTTGGCGCTGAGCACCGCTTTGCCCGCCTCGAGGGCGGCGACGGCCACGTCGGCTCGCTCGGCGGGCACGCCGACGGTGACCACCAGGTCGATCTCCGGGTCGGCCAGGATCTCTGGGAGCTCGCGGGCCTCCGACGTCGGTTGCCAGCTCTCGTACCCCTCGATGAGGTCACCGGACCGTACGTGGGCTACCGGCCGAGCCCCCGCTTCCACCAGACCGTCCGCGAGGGAGAAGAGGTGCAGGTGGTCGGCACCGGCGACGGCGAAGCCGGTCGTCACGACAACGTCCTGGTCCAGCCATCGGCGTCGACGGCCCACGTGGCGCCGTCGGTGTCGAGTCGGTAGGCGGTGTCGAGATGCTCGACGGTGCCCCAGGGCGACTCGTGGCGGGGGAAGTCGCCGAGGGGCTGCTCGTCACCGTCGACGACGAACGCACCGGTGGTCGAGAACTCGATGGAGCCCGACGACGGCGATGTCCACGCCACCTGGAAGCCGTCGTCGTCCTGCTCCACTTCGGGCTCGTGTTCGATCAGTGCGGCCGTGAAGGTGTCGAGGTCGCCGTCCTCTTCGTTCGTCCCGACTTCCACGATCCATACGTTGTCCGGGCCACCGTCGGCCACCAGGTCGAACGGTTTCACCATGCCCCGCGTGGCATTGACCGCTGGGTCGTAGACCCGCCACGTCGTGGTACGCCACGACCACAAGGCGATGTAGGCGCCGTCCTTGGCGGCCACGGTCCAGTTGCCCTCCTGGCGGACCTCGTCGAAGTGGTCCTGGGGCACGTAGGCATGGGTGTACTGCCGGTAGGCGTACACGCTCCACACCAGCGCGTCGGTGCTCTCGTCCCAGCCCGGCACGTAGAGGTGCACCGCGGTTCGGCGATGTTGGGCGCTGCGGGGCATGCAGGCCTCACCGGTCCAGTAGCCCGGGGCGCCGTCGTCACGCCACTCGGTGCTCTCGGCGACCTCGGTCACCGGGTGGTTGGTGAAGACCATGGCGTTCTCGTCGATTGCCGCCTGCCAAGCCTGCACCTGGTCGCGCATCTCGCCGGCACGGTGGTCGATGACCGTGGCCAGCGAGACCTTGTCGTCGCGGTACGCGTAGGTGTTGGCCTCGGCCAGGAACCCGAAGTTGATCACTGCCGAGCGGGGATGGATCCAGGCCCGCAGCTTCTCGGGGTCGTAGTCATTGATGGCCGCGATCGCGCTGACCTCGGCGAAGCCATCGGTCTCCCAGAGCCGGAACTCGTTGGCGGCTGCCACGCCCGTGGCGGCCAACGGCCACATGCCCAGGGCTCCGAGACTCCACCAGAAGGGCAGGTTCTGCCGATCGTCGAAGTCCTTCCCGTACGGGGCCTCGGGGTGGTCGGTGAGGGGCTGCCAGTAGTCGAAGTACACGCCGTGCCGCTCGCGGACCACGCTGGGGCCGCTGGCCTTGGCGATGTCGATGACCAGTTGTGGGGTTCGGTACCGCGCGGTGCACAGGTAGGTCGCACCGCCGTCGGCGCCGGCTTCGTAGTCGGCCTCGGTGTCGTCGAAGAGGAGCTTCGCGGTGTCCCAGGTGTCCTCGTCTCGAGACGACATCTTGTCCTTCTTGTACGTCCGTCCTCTTGGCGCGGTGTAGCAGCCCTTGTGATTGTGAGCCGCCATGTCGAGCAAGCACAGGTCGAGGCCGATGGTGGCCGCCGCTGACACCTCGGGGTCGTCGGCCAGCTCGGTCAACATGGTGAGCGGCGTGATGTTCTTGAGCATGTAGACGTTCGAATGCCACTCGAAGAACCCGAGTTCGAGCCGCTCACGGATCCATTCGAGGATGTCGCCGCGCGCCCGGGCCGCGTGCTCGGCGCCGGTCATGCCGGTGACGGTGAAGGTCCGGTCAGCCAAGCGGGAACCGGCGAGGTACTCGAGCGTGTGGTTGATGATGATGTGGTTCTCCGACCAGAACCAGAGGTTGTCGAGCCGGTCGTCGGGCAGCGGATCGTCGTAGCGGTACCGGTTGTCGACGAGGCGTTGCTCGATCGCGGTGGTGACCTCGGGCGCCAGTCGGGTGGTGTCGGTGTCTCCGGCCCCCAATTCGAGCAGCCAGAACAGGTACATCAGGTCGAAGTCGCGGGTGTCGAGCCATTGGTCGATCTTGTCGAACTGGTCGGCGAACGTCTCGACGGTGACCGCGTCGGCGGCCCATGTGTAGGAGGGGTCTCGCCGGGCCCGGATGAGGTGGGCCGCCACGCCCACCGGACCTCCGGCTCCGTCGCCGGCGGTGGCGTGGACGAGGTACTCGTCGACGCGCGCCTGGAAGGCGTCCTCGCCGATCAGCCCGGCCGCCTCCACCGCCACCGCGCCACCGGCATCGTCATCGGTCGGAGATGCCTCGGTCGACTTCGAGGAATCTGAGTCGCTGCTGCACGCAGCCAGACCCAAGCCTGCGATCGCTCCCGACGAGGCGAGCAGGAAGCGCCGGCGATCCATCAAGAAGCTCCCGGGCGACGGTCGGCGCTGATCTGAGAGCTCGGTCATGCGGGGATCCCTTCGGGTGGCTGGCGCTTCCGATCGGCGTCGGCGGGCGCAGCGGTGGTCGCTCGGACGACGAGCTGCGGTCGGAGCGTGGTCACGGTCGCACCCGGACGGTTGGCCATCACGTCGGTGAGTCGTTGCCGGGCTGCACGCCCCAGGTCGTCGAGCGGCGCGGCCACCGTGGTGAGCGGGGGCGATGTCATGGTCGCCAGTGCGAGGCCGTCAGAGCCCACCACCGACAGCGAGCCGGGCACGGAGCATCCGGCCTGGTGCGCAGCCACCAGCAGGCCGGCGGCCTGCACGTCGTTGAATGCCACCACCGCGCTCACCTGGGAACGGGCCACATCGTCGAACGCGGAGCGGCCACCTTCGAAGGTGGCCGCGGCCGGCGGGAACAGCTCGATGTGCACGGAATCCGACGACGACGCCAGCCGACCAACGGCCCGATCTCGCCGCCTGGCCGACCAGTACGCGGCCGGTCCCGGCACGACGGCGATCCTGGTGTGGCCGAGCGCCACCAGATGGTCGACCGCAGTGACCGCGATCGCCTCCTGGTCCACCACCACGCTCACCACGTTGCGCCGCTGGCGGTTCACCTCGACGACCGGGCAGGTGGCGGTCGTGAGATCGGTGACGGGGGTGACCACCACGATGCCGTCGACCTGGCGACTCAGAGTCGTCAGCGCCCGGCGCTCCTCGGCGGGGTCGGCACCGGTGTCGGCGATCAGCACGGCGAGATCGTCGCCTCGAGCGTCACCCTGGATCGCCTGCACGATGGCGGCGAAGTAGGGGTTGGTGATGTCTGGGACCACGACGCCGATGGCATCGGTCCGGCCGCTGGCCAACTGGCGGGCCGACCGGTTGGGGACGAAGCCGATCTCCGCCACCACATCGAGCACGAGCGCGCGCGTCTCGGCCGCCACCATGTCGGGCCTGGCGAGGGCGCGCGAGACCGTGGCGGGGTGCACGCCCGCGCGACGGGCCACGTCGTGCAGGGTCGGCGGACGATCGACGGCGACCACGACCTGCACCCTAACGCCCGATGCAAGCGCTTGCAGAACGACCCGAGGTGGACGAGACTGCGGTCATGTCGACGCCTCCCGCGCGCCCGTTGCCGCCCGTCCGCACCGGGCGTGCACCGTGGGGCTGCGCGGCGGTACTCCTGCCACACCAGACCGACAGCACGGTCGACTGGGCCTCGTTTCGGTCGCTCGTGTCCCGCACCCTCGATGCCGGCCTCACCCCAGCGGTGAACATGGACACCGGATTCGTGCAGCTCCTCGATCCTGCGACCCGAGCGGAGGTGCTGGCCACGACGTCCGAGGCGCTCGTCTCCGTCGACCCGACCGTCCGACCGGTCCGCTTCCTCGCCGGGGCCTTCGTGGCCGACCAGCCCGGCGACGCCTTCACCCTCGACCGGTACCGGGCCGAGCTGGTGTCCGTACAGGAGGCCGGCGGCACCCCGGTGGTCTTCCCGTCGCACGGCCTCAACGGGCTCGACCCCGATGCATGGGTCGCGGCGCACCAGACGTTCGCGACCGAGGTCGATCGCTTCGTCGCCTTCGAGCTGGGAAGTCAGTTCGTCCCGTACGGCCGGATCTACCCGCTCGACGCGTACCGGGGGCTGCTCGAGATCGAGGCATGCATGGGCGCCAAGCACTCATCGTTGTCGCGGGTCGAGGAGTGGGACCGGCTGGCGCTGCGTGACGCCCTGCGCCCCGAGTTCCACGTGCTCACCGGCAACGACCTCGCCATCGACATGATCTGTTGGGGAAGCGACTACCTCCTCGGACTGGCCGCTTTCGCCCCCGACCACTTCGCCCGCCGCGACGCGGCCTGGGCGGGCGGCGACGCGGCGTTCCACGAGCTGAACGACCGGCTCCAGTACCTGGGGGCGTTCTCGTTCCGCGATCCGGTTCCCGCCTACCGCCACGATGCCGCGATGTTCCTCCACCACCGGGGCTGGATCACGTCGCCGAACGTCCCCGACGGTGCCGCCACGAGGCCGGCCTCGGATCGCGACGTCCTGGCCCTGATCGCCGACGACCTCGAGGCGTGCTCGTGACCGACAAGGCAGGCCACACCGTGCAACCGGTGGACATCGTGCAGGTCAAGCGACTAAGGACCCCGGCCGATCTCCGAGCCCGCTTGGCCCACCTCGGCGTCCAGCTCCCCGTGGACGACCTTGTGGAGGTCGGTGGACCGCTGGCCCGTCCGCTCACCATCGTCGATGGGTCCGCCGGCGAGCTGGCCGTCGGGAACCGCTGGACGATTCTGCCCATGGAGGGCTGGGACGGCACCCCCGACGGGCTGCCGACCGACCTCGTCCGTCGGCGGTGGCGGCGCTTCGGCGAGAGCGGCGCCAAGCTCATCTGGGGCGGCGAGGCGGTGGCCGTGGAACCATCGGGCCGCGCCAACCCGCATCAGCTCGCGATCGGGGACGGGGACGGGGCCGGAGCGGCGCTCGCCGAGCTGCGGAACGCGCTCGTCGCCGCTCACGCCGACGCCCACGGACGCACGGACGACCTGCTCGTGGGCCTCCAGCTCACCCACTCGGGTCGGTGGTCGCGCCCCAGCGGCACGCCCGAGCCCCGCACCGCGGTCCGGCACCCGATCCTCGACGAGCGGGTCGGCGCCACCGATGCTGCTGTCCTCAGCGATGACGAACTCGACCATCTCGTCCAGCGTTTCGTCGACGCCGCCCTCGTCGCTGCCGACGCCGGGTTCGCGTTCGTGGACATCAAGCACTGCCACGGCTACCTCCTGCACGAACTGCTGGGGACCAACGCCCGCCCGGGTCGCTACGGCGGGTTGCTCGACCGCCGCTTGCGCTTTCTCTCCGATGTGGTCGAAGCCGTCAGGGCTGCCCGCCCGGAGCTGGCCGTCGGCGTACGGCTCTCTGCCTACGACACCTGGATCCACGGCCCCGGTCCGGGGGGCCGTGGCCATCCGATCGACGTGCCCGGCCGGCCGATTCCTTTCGGCGCTGACGAGTCCGGCCAACCCGAGCTCACCGAGGTGCATGCCGTGCTCGAGCGATTCGGTGAGCTCGGCATCGGAATGGTCTGCGTCACCGCCGGCAGCCCTTACTACAACCCGCACATCCAGCGGCCGGCCTACTTCCCGCCGTCGGATGGGTACTCTCCGCCGAACGACCCGCTGATCGACGTGGCGCGAATGGTCTCGGTCACCGCCGAACTCGCGCACGAGCACCCCGGACTCGCCGTGGTGGGTAGCGGCTACTCCTACCTCCAGGACCACGTGGCTCACGTCGCCCAGGCAGTGATCCGTCGCGGCGACGCCACCTCGATCGGCCTCGGCCGCATGGTCCTGTCGTACCCGACACTGCCGGCCGACGTCCTGGCCGGCCGACACCTCGACCGCCGGTCGGTTTGTCGGACGTTCAGCGACTGCACCACCGCACCACGCCATGGCATGGTCTCGGGCTGCTATCCGCTCGACGACGAGTACCGCAAGCGCCCCGAACGCATTGAGCTGGCGGCCATCAAGCGTCGATCCCGCGCCAACCTCCGCCCGGGCTGATAGCGGTGCCCGATGAGCTCCGCGTCACCGTCCGGGCGCCGCGGACCCTCCGGCTCGCCGGCGGCGCCGACAGCAACGATCCGCCGCTGAACCCCTCCCCCATTCCTGGCCGAGTACGACTGCGCACGAAGCTCGCTCTGTGGCCTGGCGCCGGCCACGCCCGGCGGCGACCCTGTCGAGTGGCCACCGGGCGATGAGCCGGTCCAACGGGCCAGACATTGGCTGGCGAGCGAAGGTGAGGATGGCCACGGAGGCCCGGAGGTCGCTCATCTGCTGCGCGCAGACATGACCGCCCACGACGGGCGGACGGTCGCCCTGCGGTCCATCGCCGACCCGAGACCCCGGCGAGACTCGTACTCGTCGCTGCGGGACACGACCCTGCTCAACGACCTCGCCCCGGGGTGAGGGCGGCCCGCCCACAACGGTTCCAGCGGCACACGCCCGGGGCAGAACCGAACGAGCTGGACCCGTGATGCAGCAGAACACCGACCCGGCACCGCACCGAACTGGCGCGTCGGTACCCGGCGACACCGGCAACGACAGTCGACAACCCCGCACCCGATCCGGCAGTCTCCAGCGTATGGCGGGGCATCCGACCGAGAGCTGGCATGAGGGGATGATCGCCGATGAGTTGCGCTCGTGGATCGAGTCGTCGTTCGCCCCGTACCTGATCGATGCGTGGAAGCGTCGTGATGCGGAGGCGTGGCTCAGCACACATGCCGAGAACTATCGGGTGTCGGGCAGTCGATATCTCGTGGGACAAGCGCAGGGTGACCGTGTTGAGGCCATGAAGGACCAGTTCTCGTACCGCACGGTCTTCGACGAACAGGCCGTCGAGGTGCTGCACGTCGCTGCACCGGACGCGGCGGTCTTCCGGTCCGTGATGCGGACACCGCACGGAGACGAGCTGGCCTTGGTTTACGCGGTCCGCTTCTCGGCGGGTCTCGCCGAGGAGGTGTTCGTGGTGGACGACACCCTGAAGGGAGAGGCGCTCGCCCGCGATCACATCGACTCGCTCCATGGCCCGGCCCGCTCATAGGTGCCGTGTGTTGGTGGTCCCGCTGCGCCACGTCGGAGTGACAGCGACCGCCCCGATCCACCAGTTCGCGCTGGCCTTGACGCATCCTCAACCGGCATTTGCCTGCGCCACCACTGCCGGCTCGGAGGTTTCAACTCGTGACCGAGGGCCGCTCCGGCTCGCGAGCCCGCCGTGCGAGCCAGGCGTTCATTGCGGCTCAGACAGCGAACGCGAAGTGGTGAATGCTGGCGAGTGTCTGTTCGAACACGTCCGGCATGGCCGCCAGGAACAGCAAGTCGCCGGCGTGGCAGGTCCCGTTGACCGTCCGTGACACCGTTGGCACACCGGCGCGTACCAGCTTGCGGGCGTAGGCCAGGCCCTCGTCGCGGAGCGGGTCGAGCTCATTGACCGAGATGACGTGGGGTGGGAGGCCCTCGAGCTCGGCGATCTCGGCGTGGTAGGGCCAGGCCAGCAGGTTGGTGGCGTGCTCCTGGTTCGGGTCGTAGGCCCGGACCATCGGACCCATGAGCGCTCCGGACAGGAAGTATCCCTCGTTTCTCGACCAGCGACGGCAGCGCCGGATCGCCGGTGGCATAGCAGCCCGAGATGTACGGGCAATGGGCGTAGACGCCGTCGACGCGGCCGAGACGGCCTTCGCGTTTGGCCTTGAGCGTGGTGGCGATCGACAGGTTCCCGCCGCCGCTCTCCCCGGAGACCACGATCTTGGATCCACCAAGGTCGGCCTTGTGCTCGAAGGCCCAGTCGAGGCCCGACGAGCAGTCGTCGAGGCCGGCGGGGAACGGGTGGTTGCCGAGCTTGCCGGCCGCGTTGCGGAACTCGACGCCGACGACGACACCAGATCTTCGGGCCGGAACTCTGGTGACAGAAACCGTCCGCAGTGCACGGCAGCGGCCCCAAGAGTCGACAGCCGCACCGAGATGCCGTCTCTTGACGGCGCCCCCTGCGCGCCAGAGTCCCGATCGAGTCGCCGCCGTGCATCGGTGTGCCGCCGTGCAGGTGCCTCCTGATGCGCTGAGCATCGCGCGCAACACACGACTCGCCCCGGCGCGAACAGGGCCCCGGCACGCCGTGTCGAGGCCCCTTCGCGTTCATGTCACGGGTGGGACATTGTTCTGCGGAAGTTATGTCCGAACCCGTCGTTCACCGGACATAACTCGACGAAACCCCAGACATTCCCTGGCCGTTCACATCAGCTGCAGCCGCTGGTGCTCCCGCAGGTGGGGCAGGCGTGACAGCTCCCGGCCCGGATCATCTGCACCCCGCAGGTCATGCACATGGGGGCGTCGACGTCGTGGCCGGTGGCCGAGGCCTTCGGGGCCGCGGGCGCGTCGGCAGCCGTGTCGGAGAGATCGAGCAGCGACGAGGCCGACTCGACCGACACCGGGTCGGCGGCGACGTCGTGGCCCTGCACCGTCTCGGCCACCGACTCGGCCACGCCGGGAAGGGTGGGTTGGGTCCGCTCGCCGATGGTGAGGATGCCGAGCTCGACCCGCTCCTCGTACGACAGGTAGTCGACCGCCAAGCGGCGGAAGATGTAGTCGACCAGGCTGGAGGCGAACCGGATGTCGGGATCGTCGGTCATGCCGGCCGGCTCGAAACGCATGTTGGTCAGCGTCTCGACGTAGGCCCGCAACGGCACCCCGTACTGGAGGCCGTAGCTGATCGAGATGGCGAAGGCGTCCATGATGCCGGCCAGCGTGGAGCCCTGCTTGGACACGTTCATCCAGATCTCGCCGGGCCGGCCGTCCTCGTACTCGCCGACGGTCACGAAGCCCTTGCAGTCGGCCACCCGGAACTCGAAGGTTCGGCTGGTGCGATTGCGGGGCAGCTTGACCCGCTGGGGCTTGTGAACGATCTTCTCGACCACCTTCTCCACGATCTCGGTGGCCGCCGCGACCGGCGCCCCCACGGCCTCCACCGACTTGTCGGCCTTCACCGTGGACAGTGGCTGGGCCACCTTGCAGTTGTCGCGGTAGATGGCGATGGCCTTGACCCCCATCTGCCAGGCGTCGATGTGGAGCTGCTCGACGTCGGTGACCGAGGCCTCCTCGGGCATGTTCACCGTCTTGGAGATGGCCCCGGAGATGAACGGCTGGACCGCAGCCATCATCTTCACGTGCCCCAGGTAGTGGATCGTGTTGTCGCCCATGGAGCAGGCGAAGACCGGTAGGTGGGCAGGATCGAGATCGGGGCAACCGAGCAACGACTTGTTCTCGTCGATGTAGGCGACGATGGCGTCGATCTGCGGCGCGGTGTAGCCGAGGCGGACGAGCGCTCGGGGGATCGTCTGGTTGACGATCGACATGGTGCCGCCACCGACCAGCTTCTTCATCTTGACCAGGCCGAGGTCGGGCTCGATGCCGGTGGTGTCGCAGTCCATCATCAGTCCGATGGTGCCGGTGGGGGCCAGGACCGACGCCTGCGAGTTGCGCACGCCGACCTCGGCCGCCATCTCGCACGCGTTGTCCCACGCCTCCTGGGCCGCCGACAGCAGCGACTCCTGGACCTGGGTCTCGTCGATCTCCGCGGCGGCCGCCCGGTGCTGCTCGAGCACACGCAGGGTCGGTTCACGGTTCTCGGCGTAGCCGGAGAACGGCCCCATCCGGGCGGCCGTGCGGGCTGACGTCTCATAGGCCCGCCCGGTCATCAGGGCGGTGACGGCCGCAGCCACGGTGCGACCCTCGTCGGAGTCGTAGGGCATGCCCATGGCCATCAGCATGGCGCCGAGGTTGGCGAAGCCGAGCCCGAGCTGACGGAACCGGCGGCTGTTCTCGGCGATGGCCTCGGTGGGGTAGTCGGCTCGGCCGACGAGGATCTCCTGGGCGGTGAAGACCACATCGACGGTGTGCTTGAACGCCTCGACGTCGAAGTCGCCCGACGCGCCGTCCTTGGCCTGGAGGTACTTGAGCAGGTTGATCGACGCCAGGTTGCAGGCCGAGTTGTCAATGTGCATGTACTCCGAGCACGGGTTCGAGCCGTTGATCCGGTCGGTGTTCGCCGCGGTGTGCCAGTGGTTGATCGTGGTGTCGAACTGCATGCCGGGATCGGCGCACTCCCAGGCCGACTGGGCGATCTGGCGCATCAGGTCACGAGCCCGCACGGTCTTGACCACCTCGCCGGTGGTGACCGCCCGCAGGTGCCAGTCGGCGTCGTCGACCACGGCCTGCATGAACTCGTCGGTGACACGAACCGAGTTGTTGGCGTTCTGGTACTGCACCGAGGCCATGTCGGCCCCGTCGAGGCTCATGTCGAACCCGGCATCGGCGAGAACGCGGATCTTGCGTTCCTCGCGCGCCTTGACCCAGATGAAGTCCTCGATGTCGGGATGGTTCACGTCGAGGATGACCATCTTGGCGGCCCGGCGGGTCTTGCCCCCGGACTTGATGGTGCCGGCCGATGCGTCGGCCCCCCGCATGAAGCTCACCGGGCCCGAGGCGGTGCCGCCGCCCTTGAGCAGCTCCTTGGAGGAACGGATCTTCGACAGGTTGATGCCGGCACCGGAGCCGCCCTTGAAGATCGTCCCCTCCTCCACGTACCAGTTGAGGATCGAGTCCATCTCGTCGTCGACCTTGAGGATGAAGCACGCGCTGGCCTGCTGCGGGACGCCGGGCACGCCGATGTTGAACCACACCGGCGAGTTGAACGCGGCCCGTTGGGTGACCATGAGGTACTTGAGCTCGTTGCGGAAGGCGTCGGCCTCCTCGTCGTCGAGGAAGTAGCCACCGTCGATGCCCCAGTCGGCGATGGTGTCGCACACCCGGTCGACGACCTGGCGGAGGCTGTCCTCGCGCTCGCTGGTCCCTGGGGTGCCCCGGAAGTACTTCTGGGCGACGATGTTGGTGGCATTGAGCGACCAGGTGGTGGGGAACTCCACGCCGAGCTGCTCGAAGGCGACGGAGCCGTCCTGGTAGTTGGTCAACCGTGCGTCACGGCGTTCCCAGGTCAGGTCGTCGTAGGGGTGCGCCCCGGGACGGGTGAACAAGCGCTTGATGCCGATGCCGGTTCGTTCAGGGGCGATGGCCATGAGTGTCTCTCCACACGGTGAGTTGCGATTTTCGAGTTGACGGTCGGGAAACGACAGAGCACGCGCCGGACATCGGTTCAACGCCGTGTCGGTCGCAGACCTTCCAGGCCCCTGCCACTAGGTCTTGTGGTCTCCTGCCCCAGATCGGGCCGAGCACCACAAGATGTAGGTAGGCATTACAGCACTGAAATTACATCGGTGTCAACGGGTACCGCGGTGCGAAACTGCAGGTCAGGGGGCGTTCGCGATCATTTGCACTCGTGCTTACGTGCACAACCACGTTTCACCCCCAAGGTTTCGTCCAGCCCACCACAGACACGACGTGTGAACCACCGTCCGCGTTTCGCACTGCGGTACCCGAGCACTGGAGACAACGTAGAGATGACAGGTTGTGGAACGGAAGGGGAACAACCCTGTGAATTACCGGTGCATTCACGGCCAGGTTCTCCACAGCCTGTGTACGCGGCCACCGGCGCGTTCCCGGTGACCAAGACATGCGGCGGAGTTGACGAGCCGGCCGTCCGGAGGACGGCGGGCGAGCAACTCCAGAAGCGGAGCCGGCGGACGAAGTCCGCCGGCGCAGCGTCTCAGCCCGCAGGGCTGACCTCGACCGGGATGCCGTTGAGCACCGCGGTGCCGGAGATGGGGTCGAAGGCCTCGGTGTCGGCCAGCGTGTTGGAGTTGACCCCGGCGTGCTCCGCGGCGACGGAGAGACGGGCTCCCTCGATGTCGTGGCCCCAGCCGTGCGGCAGGCTGACCACGCCGGGCATCACCACGTCGGTGATCTCCACCGGGGCGACGACCGCCCCGGACCGGGATCGGACCTCGGCCGCTCCCCCGTCGACGAGACCCCGGGCCCGGGCATCGTCGGGGTGGACCTGGAGGGTGCACCGGGGTGCGCCCTTGACCAGGACCCGGATGTTGTGCATCCAGGAGTTGTTGGAGCGGAGGTGACGGCGGCCGATCAGGACGAGCCCGTCGGCCGCGTCGTCGAGGCCGGGACGAAGGCGGTCGGCGACGTCGCCGACGAGGATCTCGGGGGCGAGGTCGATCATGCCGTCGGCGGTCCGCAGGGCCTCGGGCATGCGCGGCTGCAGCGGTCCGAGGTCGATGCCGTGGGGATGGTCGATCAGGGCATCGAGGCTCAGACCGTCGGGGACGCGGCCGAAGCCGTCGCCGTACGGGCCACTGCGGAGCATGAAGTCGAGGATCCGCTCGGGGCCGACCCGGGGCGCCAGCGCCCGGAGGATCTCGTCCGAGTCGCGGCCGTGGAGCGGGCCGTGCTCGTCGGCGATGGCGGACTCGACCATCGAGGTGATGGTGAGGTCGTCGACCACGGCCGGATCGGCATCGGGCCCCGCCCCCTGGAGGATCATGGCCAGCCGGCACAGGATCTCCCATTCGTCGGGCGCGCCCTCGTCGAGGGGCAGCACCGGCGGGCTGTAGTTGGCCACGTTGCGGATGGCGAGCTGCAACAGCGCCACGTCGTAGTGGCTCTTCTGCAGGGCCGAGGGCGCCGGCAGGATGACGTCGGCGTGGCGGGTGGTCTCGTTCAGGTAGATGTCGATGGCCACCATGAACTCGAGTGACCCGAGGGCAGCATCGAGCCGGGTGCTGTCGGGGGTGGAGAGCACCGGGTTGCCCGCCACGGTGATCATGGCGCGGACCTGACCCTCACCGGGGGTCTCGATCTCCTCGGCCATGCAGACCGCCGGCAGCTCACCGAAGGTCTCGGGCAGGCCGCGCACCCGGCTGTGGCGGCGACCCAGCCGAATGCCCCGGCCATAGCGTGGCGTGCCGCGGGTGTTGCTCGCGCCGGCCGCGGCGGTGGTGAACATGGCCCCACCGGGGCGATCGAGATTGCCGGTGCAGATGTTGAGGGCATCGACCAACCACGACGTGACGGTGCCGAAGGAAGCGACCGTGGTGCCGATGCGGGCGTAGACGGCCGCCGATCGGGCGCCGGCGAGCTCCCGGGCCATCCGCTCGATGGTGCCGGCCTCGATGCCGGTCCGGCCGGCGACGGCCTCCGGGGTGAACGGAGCAACCGCTTCCGCCAGCTCGTCGAGCCGGCTGACGTAGGGCGCGACGGCCCCGAGATCGACCAGCTCCTCGGCGAAGAGCACCTGGAGCATGGCGGCGAGCAGATGGGGATCGGTGCCGGGCCGGATCGGCACGTACTCGGTGGCGGCCTCCGCCGTGCGGGTGCGGCGCGGATCGATCACCACCAGCCGACCTCCCCGGGCGGTGAGCGCCTCCAACCGACCGGGCCAGTCGGGGGCGGTGGCGAAGCTGCCGTTGGAGGCATACGGATTGGCCCCGAGGACGAGGAGGTGGTCCGTACGGTCGATGTCGGGCACCGGGTTGGTGAGGGCGTTGCCGAACATCAGCCCGGACGAGATCTCCTTCGGACGCTGGTCGACGGTGGACGCCGAGTACACCTGGGGGGTCCCGAGCGCCTTCAGGAACACGCGGTTGTAGAGGAGAGCGCCGAGGTTGTGGGCGTTGGGATTGCCGACGTAGGCCGCCAGGCTCTCCCGGCCGTGGCGCTCGATCACCCCACCCAGACCGTCGGCCACCGCCTGCCAGGCCTCCTCCCACGTCGCCGGCTCGAACCGGTCGCCCCGACGGATCATGGGCTGGCGGAGGCGGTCGGGGTCGTCGTGGAGTTGGCGGAGCGTGGAGCCCTTTGGACACAGGTAACCGTGGCTGAAGACATCCTCCATGTCACCCCGGATCCTCGTCACCACCCCGTCGCTGACGGTGACCGCCAGCCCGCATCCCGCCTCGCACAGCGGACAAGTCCGGGCGACGGTGGTGCTCGCCTCGTCCGGTGCCGCGGTCCTCGCGGTCGTGGCCGGATCGGTCGGCGTCATGGTCATGGTGGCCCCTGGGTGGATTGCCCGCCTGTGCGGCACCCGCGCGTTCGCCCGGGCGCTCCCATGGTGGCACCCGATCGCTACCGTCGGCCCGATGCGCCAGCTCGTTCCCGTCGCGGCCGACGTCGATCCCGTCCGCAGCTACCTGGCCGCCGAGCGCCCCGCACCCCCGGGCCGCCCCTGGGTGGCGCTGGGCATGATCGCCAGTCTCGACGGCGCCACCGCGGTGACCGGGACGTCGGGCGGGCTCGGCGGCCCGGCCGACCAGGCCGTCTTCCGAGCGGTACGGGCCATCGCCGACGTGATCCTGGTCGCGGCCGGCACGGTCCGGGCCGAGCGGTACCGACCGGTCCGCTTCGGCGACGACGTCCGCGCCGCACGGGCCGACGCCGGACGCTCGACCGATCCGCCCCGGCTGGCCATCGTCACCGCCCGGCTGGACCTCGACCTCGAATCGGACCTGTTCACCGACGACCACGATCGACCGGTCGTGCTGACGACCACCGACGCCGACCCGGACCGGGTGGCGGCCACCGGGGCGGTCTGCGAGGTGCGCCGGTTCGGAACCGGCCAGGTCGACCTCCGGGCCGCGCTCGCCTCCCTGGCCGCCGACGGGGCCGCCGTGGTCGTGGCCGAGGGTGGGCCGAGCTTCAACGGTTCGCTGGTGGACGCCGATGTCGTCGACGAGCTGTGCCTCAGCACCGGCCCGGTGCTGGCCGGCGGTGACAGCCGACGCATCGTGTCCGGGGCCGCGCCCCGGCACGACCGCTACCGGCTCGCCTCGCTGCTCACCGAGGACGATCTGCTGTTCGGTCGCTGGGTACGGCAGTCGCCTGCCGGGGCGTGACGACGGCCGGCGACGTCACTCCGGCGCGGTCTGCTGGAGAAGGCTGATCTCTCGTTCGAAGTCGCTGATGGTGTCGAAGCTCTTGTACACCGATGCGAACCGGACGGTGGCGACCTCGTCGAGGGCTCGCAGTCGGGTCAGGACCTCGAGGCCGACCTGGTCGGTGTCCACTTCCCGGCCCTGCACCCGCAGCGCGTCCTCGACCGCGCCGACGAGCTCGGCGATCTGGCCCGGATCGACCGGCCGTGACTTGCACGCCGCGCTGACCCCGGCGGCCACCTTGGACGCGTCGAACGGCTCGAGAGCACCGCTGCGCTTGCGGACCTGGAGCGGCACCTCCTCCAGCCGCTCGAAGGTGGTGAACCGGCGGCCACACCCCTCGCACTGGCGTCGACGGCGGATCGAGTCACCGTCGTCGGCCTGGCGGGAATCGACGACCTTGTCCCGCAGGCCACCACAGGCTGGACAGCGCATCCCCCCACGGTACCGGGACACGCGAGGTGGCCTGACCGCGGCCCGGGATCAGGGGACGGGGAGCGCCAGGACCTGACCCGGCGTCGCCGTGGCGGTGCCGTTGGCGTCGACCAGCCGTTCGACGTAGATGGCGGCCTCACCGGCCGGGGCCACCTCGGTGGCGATCGACCACATCGTCTCGCCGGCCCGGACCACATGGGTCTGGTCGAGGACCGGCACGGTGTCGGACGGGACCAGCGGATCGCTGCGTACGAGATAGGCCACGGACAGGGCCGCCACCACGACGAGGACGACCGCCAGCAGCAGATGGGCCAGCTGGCGAGGGCCGAGGTTGACGGGGTGACGACCCGGCGCGACCAGACGGAGCGACGGCGATCCCCCGGCCGGGGCGGGGGTGGCGAGTGGGCGGGCGGGGTAGGCGATGGCGACCATGGTGGACATTCTCCAGAGGGGGTCTGACAAGAACTCGGGAGCACTGGCTCCGGGCCGGCGGCACGCCGGCGTGGGCAACGAACGGACGTTCGCCGAACAGCTGTTCGTAGCCTGGCACGAACAGTCGTTCGAGTCAACCATCGGATCGAACGGGTGTTTGCCTTCCCTCGGAAGCTGCCGTATGGTGCAAACATCTGTTCGATCGGGACCGTGGGTTCCGGTCCACCAGCCCACCACCACCTCTCCCGGGGGGACCAATGTCCGAGGACATCACCAACCGCCAGCGACAGATCCTCGCCGTCATCGAGGAGCACCAGCGCACGCGCGGCTTCCCGCCCTCGGTGCGAGAGATCGGTGAAGAGGTCGGGCTCACCTCGCCGTCGTCGGTGCACGCCCACCTCGCCACCCTGCAGCGCCTCGGGTACCTGGTTCGCGATCCCACCAAGCCTCGTGCCATCGAGGTGCATTGGGACCCCAATTCGGGGGCCGCCGTCGAGCGGCGCCCGGTCCGCCACGTGCCGCTCGTCGGCGAGGTGGCGGCAGGCACCGACGTCCTCGCCCACGAGAACATCACCGAGACCATGCCCCTGCCCTCGGACCTCACCGGTGACGGCGAGCTGTTCATGCTCCGGGTCCGCGGCGATTCGATGATCGAGGCCGGCATCCTCGACGGCGACTACGTCGTGGTCCGCTCCCAACCGACCGCGGCCAAGGGCGACATCGTGGTGGCCGGCATCCCCGGCGAGGAGGCCACGGTGAAGCACTTCGACACCGCCGACGGCGAGATCGTCCTCGTGCCGGCCAACCCCGCGCTCGAACCGATGCACTTCCCGGCCGACGAGGTCGAGGTGTTCGGCGTGGTGGTCACCGTCATGCGCAAGCTGTAGTCGACCCCACCCGACCTGGCCGGTTCCCGGTCGACGCGTCCACCACAATGCGGTACGTGCCCCGCGCCGCTCCCTCCATCGTCTGCGCCGTGGCACTGGCCCTCGCGGTCGCCGTCTGGGTCGGTGCCCCGCCCGTCGCCGCGGTGGTGGGTGATGCACCGACCACTGGCGACGTGGCCCACGACGCCGGCCTGCAGTGGGGCCTCGACCGCATCGGGGCGGTGGACTCGTGGTCCGAGAGCACCGGGGACGGGGTCGTCATCGCCATCGTCGACTCCGGCGTGTCGCTCCACCACGAGGACCTGGCCGCCAAGCTGGTGCCCGGCGTGGCGTGCCGCCGTACCGACGGTGATCCGCGAGCGTGCGAGGGGTCGCCCCTCGACGACGACGGCCACGGCAGCCACGTGGCCGGTATCGCCGCCGCGGCCACCGGAAACGACGTCGGCATCGCCGGGGTCGCCCCCGACGCCATGCTCATGCCGGTCAAGGTGCTGTTCAAGGACTGTCCCACCTGCGAGGCCTCGGGCACTGCGTCCGACGTGGCCGCGGGCGTTCGCTGGGCGGTCGACCACGGGGCCGACGTGGTCAACCTGTCCCTCGGCTCCACGTCCAGTTCGGTGTTCGGCCCCGGTTTCGTGGACGCGGTCCACTATGCGTGGGACCACGGCGTCATCCCCGTCGTCGCCGCCGGCAACCAGTTCGTCCTCACCGCCGACTTCGGCGACGCTCCCGCGGTGGTGGTGTCGGCCACCGACCGTGACGACCGGGCGCCCAGCTACTCGAACGGCGTCGGCGACGCCCGGTGGGCCGTGTCGGCACCGGGCGGCGAAGCCGGCGACACCGCGGCCACCTGCTCGCAGGGCGGTGCGCCGCTCGGGATCCTGTCCACCTACTGGGCGCCGGACGACGACGCGGCCTACGCCTGCCTGTCGGGCACCTCGATGGCTGCCCCCCACGTCAGCGGGGCGCTGGCCGTCCTCCTGGCGACGGGCCTGGCACCCGAGGGGGCGGTGGCCACCCTGCTCGCCACCACCACCGACCTGGGCGCCCCGGGCCGGGACGCCGTCTTCGGCAGCGGCCGGATCGACCTGGCCGCCGCGGTGGCGCTCGCCGTGTCGGGCACCGCCCCCACCCAGGCCTCCACCGCACCGCTCTCCAATCCCGACCCGAGCACCCCGCCGACCGACACCACGCCCCCGTCCACCGCGACCACCGCTCGCCCGGGAGCCACCCCGGATGGGGGGTCCGACGGCGACACCGCCGCGCCCCAGCCCTACGTGGTGCCCGGCCACTCCCCCGATGCCACGCTGCCCGCCGCCATCGCCGCCCTGCTGGCGGTCATCGTCAGCACCGCCGCCTTCGAACTTCGCCGGCGCCGCCTGCTCTGAGCCCGCCGCTCACCCGGTGAGGAGCCGCAACAGGGCGCGATGGACGCGCTCGATCGACTCCCGCCGCACGTGCTCGTCCGCGGTGTGCGCCACGGTGGCATCACCGGGACCGAAGTTCAGGGCGGGGATGCCGGCGGCGGCGAAGCGGGCCACGTCGGTCCAGCCGAGCTTCGCCCGGACCTCCAAGCCGGCATCGACCAGCCCGGCGAAGAGCGGGTGGGTGAGTGCCGGTGCGGCCGGCGCCGCCGAGTCGGTGATCTCGAAACCGTCGTCGTCCTCGACCAGGTCGTCGATCAGGGTACGAAAGGCGTCGATGCCCTCGTCGAGGCTGCGATCGGGCGCGATCCGCAGGTTCACGGTGAGCGTGGCCCGATCGGGGACGACGTTGCCGGCCACCCCGCCCTCGATGGCCACCGCCTGGATGGCCTCTCGGTAGGTGCAACCGTCGATGGTCGGTTGACGGGCCTCGTGGCCGTCGATGCGGGCCAGCACCCGCCCTGCCCGGTGGATGGCATTGCGTCCCATCCAGGGGCGGGCGGTGTGGGCCCGGGCACCGGCCAAACTCAGGCGGATCCGCACCGTGCCCTGGCAGCCGGCCTCGATGGCGCCATCCGTGGGCTCGCCGAGGATGGCCGCGTCGGCCTCGAGCAGGTCGGGCCGATCCTCCAGCAGCTGCAGCAGGCCGCTGTGCTCGGCGGCGATCTCCTCGGCCACGTAGAACACGTAGGTGACGTCGACCACCGGCTCGGACACGGTGGTGGCCAGCTCGAGGAACACGGCCAACCCGCTCTTCATGTCGGCCGAACCGAGCCCCCACAGCGTGTCGCCCTCGATGCGGGCCCGTTCATTGCCGTTGGCCGGCACGGTGTCGAGGTGGCCGGCGAGGATCAGGCGCGAACCGCGACCCAGCCGGGTGCGGGCCACCACGTTGTCACCGACGCGATCGACGGTGAGCCACGGGACGGCGGCCAGGCGGGCCTCGACCACGTCGGCGAACGCGCTCTCCCCCAGGCTCGGCGACGCGATGTCGACGAGCTCGGCCGTGGCCGCCAGCAGATCAGCCGTCACTGGCCACCTCAGGTGGTGACGCCGTGGTCGCGCAGGATGTCGGTGAGCTTGGACTTGTCGTGCCGCTCGCCCGGCTCGAGGCGCTTGATGACCAACACGCAGGCGAGTCCGAACTCGCCGCCCGGGAACGAGCGGGGCCGGGTGGCCGACACTGCGACGCTCCACGGGGGCACCACGCCGCGGCTCAGCTCCTCCCCGGTCGCGGCATCGATCACCGGGATGGACGCGGTCAGGATGGAACCCGCGCCGAGCGTGGTCCCCTCGCCGACCCGCGCTCCCTCGGCCACGATGCAGCGGCTACCGATGTAGCACTCGTCGCCGATGACCACCGGCACAGCGTTGGCCGGTTCGAGCACGCCGCCGATGCCCACCCCACCGGAGAGGTGCACGTTGCGGCCGATCTGGGCGCACGAACCGACCGTGGCCCAGGTGTCGACCATCGAGTTCTCGCCGACGTGGGCGCCGATGTTCACGTACGACGGCATCATCACGACGCCGCGGGAGAGATGGCTCCCCCACCGGGCCGAGGCGCCCGGGACGACCCGCACGCCCGCCGCCTGGAAGTCGGACTTCAGGGGGATCTTGTCGGCGTACTCGAACGGGCCGAGCTCGATCGTCTCCATCGACGACAGCCGGAACAGCAGGAGGATGGCGTGCTTGAGCCACTCGTTGACGGTGACTGCGCCGTCGCTGGATGGGTCACCGTCGACGTCGGCCACCCGCGCCTCGCCCCGGTCGAGCAGGTCGATGGCCTGGCGCACGATGGCCATGGCGCCGGTGTCGGCCGGGCTGAGCTCGTCCCGCCGGTTCCACAGCTCGGTGATCTGTTCGGGCAGTGTCGACATGGCGGGCGAATCTAGTGGCACCGAAAAATCGCAGCGGAACACGATCGGGAACCGATCGCGATCGGCAGCGATTTTCTACGCGGAGGCCGCCACGGCGCGGAGGCGCTCGACCACGAGGGCGATGCGGTCGTCGGGTTGGACCGCGGCAACCCGGACGTGGCCGGCACCGGCCTCGCCGTAGAACTCGCCCGGCGACACGATCGCCCCGCCGGAGACGGCCAGCGATTCGGTGAGGGCCCAGGCGTCGCCGTCGGGGGCCGGGATCCACAGGTAGAACCCGCCGCCGGGCATGGCGACGTCGATGTCGAACGCCTCGGCGAACACGCCCCGGAGCGCCTCGAGGCGGCTGCGGTACCGCTCGCGCTGGACGTCGACGTGCGATTCGTCGCCCAGCGCGGCGACCGCCGCGGCCTGGATCGGGGCCGGAACCATGAACCCGGCGTGCTTGCGGACCTCGGCCAGGTACCCGACCAGCTCCGGGTCGCCGGCGTAGAAGCCGGCCCGGCCGCCGGCGAGGTTCGACCGCTTCGACAGCGAATGGACCGCGACCACGCCATCGAATCCGTGATGCAGGATCGTGCGCGGCGGTCCCTCCCAGGTGTAGGCCACGTAGCACTCGTCGGACAGCACCGGCACGCCATGGGCCCGCCCCCAGGCCGCAGCCGCGCCGAGGTCGTCGAGCCCGCCCGCCGGGTTGCCGGGCGTGTTGACCCACAGGCACAGCGCCCGTTCGGCGTCGGCAGGATCGATGCTGTCGAGGTCGATCGTCCAATCGGGGCGGACGGCCACCGGGACGGCGCGGCAGCCGGCCAGCGTGGCGCCCATCTCGTAGGTCGGATAGCTGATGGCGGGATAGAGGACGGTGTCGCGGTCGGGGGTGCGAAGCCGGAGCCACTGCGGCATCCCGGCCACCAGCTCCTTGGTGCCGATGCAAGCGGCCACCGCGTCGACCCCGATGTCGACGTCGAGGTACCGGCCGAGCCAGCCGCAGACCGCCTCGCGGAAGGCCACCGTGCCGATCGACGGTGGGTAACCCCGGGCATCGGTCGAACCGAGCGCGGCGGTCACCACCGCCGGCGGGGGATCGAACGGTGTGCCGATCGACAGGTCGACCAGCCCACCGTCGAGGCGCGCGGCCTGGGCCCGGAGCGGATCGAGCCGGTCGTAGGGGTACGGCGGTGGCCGGAAACCGGTCATGTCCACGCGCCGGGCGCCGGCTCGTTCAGCACCTCGAAGGCCCGGAACTGGGCCCGGGATCCGGGATCGAGTCGGGCCTGGACGGTGGTGCCCGTCTCGCCGTGGGTCTCGACCAGCACCTCGCCCTCGCGGTGGACGGCAGCGAGCAGGTCGCCCCGCTCGTAGGGAATGACCAGCTCGACCACCGGCTGCATGGCGCGCAGGTGGGTGCTGATGGACTCGAGCAGCTCGTCGATGCCCGCGCCGGTGCGGGCCGAGAACGCCACCGAGCCGGGGTGGCGCTTGGTGAGCAGGGCCGCGGTCTCGGGATCGAGATCGACCTTGTTGAAGGCGAGGAGTTGGGGAACGCTCCCGGCGTCGATCTCGCGCAGCACGGTGTGCACGGCCTCGATGTTGCCGGCGACGTCGGGAGCGGTGACATCGACCACGTGGACGAGCAGATGGGCGTCGGCTGCGACCTGCAGCGTGGACCGGAACGCCTCGACCAGCTGGTGGGGAAGCTTGCGCACGAAACCCACCGTGTCGGTGCACAGCACCGATTCGCCGCCGGGAAGCGCGAGGCGACGGGTGGTGGCGTCGAGGGTGGCGAACAGGCTGTCCTCGACCAGGACGCCGGCGTCGGTGAGCCGGTTGAGCAGGGTGGATTTTCCCGCATTGGTGTAGCCGACGATGGCGACCCGCTGGATCCGGCTGGCCCGGCGCTGCTTGCGTTGGGTGTCGCGGTGCCGTTGGATGTCGCGCAGGTCGGCCTCGAGCTTGTGGATGCGCCGCACGAGCCGACGGCGGTCGGTTTCGAGCTGGGTCTCGCCCGGCCCACGGGTCCCGATGCGGGCGCCCCCCGCCGACATGCCGCCGGCCTGCTGGGAGAATGCGCCGCCCTTCTTGCGTAGCCGGGGCAGCCGGTAGCGCAGCTGGGCCAGCTCGACCTGGGCCTTGCCCTCCACGCTGGCCGCGTTCTGGGCGAAGATGTCGAGGATCACCGCGGTGCGATCGATGGCGGTGCGGCCCAGCATCTTCTCGAGGTTGAACTGCTGGGCGGGGCTGAGCTCGTTGTCGAAGACGACCGTGTCGCAGTCGGTGGCCAGGGCCACCTCCTTGAGCTCCTCGGCCTTGCCCTTGCCGATGTAGGTGGGCGGATCGGGCGTCTGGCGGCGCTGGACGACCCGGGCCACCTCGTCGGCGCCGGCGGTGTCGACGAGCGCGCTGAGCTCGTCGAGCCCTCGCTCGGTCTCCTCGGCGTCGTCGGGCGGCAGGGTGACGCCGACGAGCACGATCTTCTCCCGGAAGGACCGGTCGATCAGCGCCACGGCCGAGATCCTCCCCCACGGCGCGACCGATGGCGAAGCGCCTTTCGTCCTCTGGCGTCGGGCGACGGGCTCACAGCGGCCAGATGACCACGGCGACGGCCTCGACGGGCACGGTGAGGTACGCGGGATCGCCGACGTCGACGGTTGCCGGCCCGCCTGGCTGGTTCACGGTGACAGACGCCGGCGCCAGACCCCAGTGGTGGGCCGCGACCGCGGCAGCGACGGCCCCACTGCCGCAGGCCTCGGTGAGGCCGACTCCCCGCTCGTAGACGGTCATGGTCAGCTCGCCCGGGCCGCCCGGCCGGATGAGCTCCACGTTGACGCCGCCCGGGATGGAAGCGTTCATCTTCTCGCCCAGGGTGACCAGGTCGAGATCGGCCCCGGGGTCGGGGACGTGGCAGACCACGTGGGGGTTGCCCACGTCGACGGCCACGGTCCGCAGAATCGCGTCCGACTCCCACTCACTGAGCCGCTGGCCGATGGCCGGGGTGCCCATCGTCACCCGCATGCGATGCTGCGTGGCCGAGCGCCGTTCGACCACCTCGACGGTCCGCGGCCCGGCGTCGGTGTCGATCTCGACGACGTCACCGGTGGCGAAGCCGCCCCGCACCAAGGCCTGGGCGAGGCACGAGATGCCGTTGCCGCTGATCTCGGCCCGCGAGCCATCCTCGTTGCGCAACTCCATGCGGAAGCCGGTGTCGCCGGACCGGGTGGCCCGGATCAGGCCGTCGGCACCCACGCCCCGGTGGCGGTCGCACACCGCGGCCGCCGACTCGGCGTCGACGCGGTGCTCGTCGTCAGGGTCGACCAGCACGAGGAAGTCGTTCCCGAGGCCGTGGTGCTTGGTGAGGTGCATGACCACACCATTGTGCCCTCGAAGCTCCCGGGACCGGCGCGTCGGGGCGGAGCCACGGACCGAGCCGCTCCCCTCGATCACGTCAGGCCAGCTGAGCCTGCACCGCCCGCACCACCGCGAGCGGGTCATCGGCGACATCCACCCACGAGATGCGCGGGTCGCGCCGGAACCACTTGTCCTGGCGGCGGGAGAACCGCCTCGTGCGCCGGACGGCGAGCTCGACTGCCTCGTCCAGCCCGCAGCCACCGGCGAGATGGGAGGCCAGCTCCTTGTAGCCGAGGGCCTGCGCCGCCGTCCGGGAGAGCGGTCGGCCGGCGGCGAGGAGCCGGTCGACCTCGTCGAGGAAGCCGGCGTCGAGCTGGGCTGCGAAGCGGCTGGCGATGCGCTCGTCCAACTCCTGGCGGTCCCAGCGCAGGCCGATCAGGGCGAACCGGGTCGGCGGATGCCGGTCGAGGCCGGGACCGAAGGACGAGAAGGGCCGGCCGCTGCCGAGCACGACCTCGAGCGCTCGCAGGACGCGCCGGCGGTTGCTCGGCTCCATCCGGCGGGCGGCCGGCGAGTCGAGCTCGGCGAGGCGGGCATGGAGCGCGCCGGTGTCGGGCTCGGCATCGAGCTCGGCTCGAACCTCCGGGTACTGCCCCGGGAGGACGAGATCGTCGACGACCGCCCGGAGGTACAGGGCCGTCCCTCCCACCAGCAGCGCCCGGTGTCCCCGGTCCTCGATGGCGGCGATGGCGGCCCGGGCGTCGGACTGGAACGTGGCGAGGTCGTAGTCGTCCCACGGGTCGACGAGGTCGAGGAGGTGGTGCGGCACGGCCGCCCGCTCGGCCGGCGTCGGCTTGGCCGTACCGATGTCCATGCCGCGGTAGACCTGCATCGAGTCGACGGAGACGATCTCCCACGACGGATCCGCCTCGGCCACGGCCATGGCGACCGCGGACTTGCCGCCGGCCGTGCTCCCGACCAGGGCCGCGTGCCCGCTCATCGTGGTGCCGGACGGGGTGCGGGAGGCACCGGCTCAGCCGGCCGCGACGGGTATCCGCGTGCGGTGGGTGGCGACGTGGACGATGTCGCGCAGCTCGCCGCGGAGGTGGTGCGGGGCTGCTCCGGTGATCTCGACGGTGGCGTAGGAGCCGGGACGGATCGGAGCCACCGATGCGAAATGGACCAGCTTGTTCTGGCCCGTGCGCCCGGTCAGCACACCATCGTCCTTCCGGCTCGGCCCCTCGACCAGCACCTCCTCGGTCCGTCCCACGCGAGCCTCGTGCCGGCGCAGCGCGCTGCGCTCGACCACGTGACGGAGCCGGTCGAAGCGCTCGGCCACCACCCCGGCGTCCACGAACTCGTCGACCCGCGCCGCGGCCTCGGTGCCGGGTCGGGGCGAGAAGATGAAGGTGTAGGCCGAGTCGTATTCGGCTTCGGCCGCGACCGCCAGGGTCGCCTCGAAGTCGGCGTCGGTCTCGCCGGGGAAGCCGACGATGATGTCGGTGGTGACGGCGAGGTCGGCGACGTGGTGGCGAGCGGCCGCCAGCCGGGCCAGGTAGCGCTCGGCGGTGTAGCCCCGGTGCATGGCGGCCAGCACCCGGTCGGAGCCGGCCTGCAGTGGCAGGTGGAGGTGGTTGCACACCTCGTCGTTGGCTGCCATGGCCGCGATGGTCTCGTCGCGCAGGTCCTTGGGGTGCGGGCTCGTGTAGCGCACGCGGCGGATGCCGTCGATGGCCGACACCGCCCCGAGCAGGTCGGCGAACAGGGGCCGGATGCGGACGTCGCCCCCGGCCTGGCGCGCCGCCAGGGTGAGATCACGGCCGTAGGAGTTGACGTTCTGGCCGAGGAGGGTCACCTCGGTGACGCCGTCGATGGCCAGTCGCTCGACCTCGGCCACGATGTCGTCCACCGATCGACTGACCTCGGGGCCGCGCACCGCCGGCACGATGCAGAACGCGCACGAGTTGTCACAGCCGATCTGGATCGTGACCCAGGCGGCGTAGGGCAGTTCCCGCTTGGTGGGCAGGGCACTGGGGAACTCGGCATGGTCCTCGGCCGTCGCCGCCTCGAGGATCTCGGTGACCGGCCCCTCGACGCGGGCGCTGTGGAGCAGTTCGACGGTCCGGCCCACGTTGTGGGTACCGACCACGACGTCGACGTAGGGCGCCCGGGCCCGGACCTGGTCCCGGTCCTTCTGGGCCAGGCACCCGGCGACGACGATCTCCATGCCGGGGTTGGCGTCCTTCACCGATTTGAGGTGGCCGAGGTTGCCGTAGAACTTGTTGTCGGCGTTCTCCCGGATGCAACAGGTGTTGAGCACCATCACGTCGGGGACGTCGTCGCCGGCCGCCGGAACCAGACCGTCGGCCTCGAGCAGACCGGCGATCCGTTCGCTGTCGTGCTCGTTCATCTGACAGCCGTAGGTTCGAACGCGGTAGGTGCGGGCAGACACGGCTTCCCAGGCTACGCGGCCCGGCGTCGGCCCGGGCAGCCGGACCGGGTGCTATCGGAGGGGTTCGCCCGCCACGGTCGAATCGACCGGCGCGGTGTCATGTTCATGACCGAGATCGTGGTCCGGGGTCCGGTGCTCGATGCGGAGTCGGATGGCCGTGCGGTCCTGCCCGTCGATGGTGATGTCGGCGAAGGCCGGCACGCACACCAGGTCGATGCCGCTGGCTGCCACGTAACCGCGGGCGATGGCGATCGCCTTGACGGCTTGGTTCAGCGCGCCGGCCCCGACCACCTGGACCTCGACGGACCCGTGGCTGCGCACCACCCCGGCCATCGCCCCGGCGACCGAGTTCGGGTTTGACCGAGTCGAGACCTTGAGTTGCTCCATGGCGATTGCCCCCGGCCAGCAGATGTACGCGCCTTTCCGGTTCACTTCGACATGTGTTCACCTCGTTCCTGCGGCCCGACCGATCGGGTTGGCCGGGCCGCAGGAACGGCCGGCCTCAGTCGTCGAGCGAGATGGGGGCGTCGAGATCGATGTCGTCAGCGGCGACCTCGTCCTCGTCGACCACGCCGATACCGACCTGGGTCCGGATCCGCTCGGAGATCTCGACCATGATCTCGGGGTTCTCGGCCAGGAAGGTCTTGGCATTCTCCCGACCCTGACCGAGCTGCTCGCCGTCGTAGGTGTACCAAGCACCCGACTTCTTCACCAGACCGAGGTCCACGCCGATGTCGACCAGCGATCCCTCGCGGCTGATGCCCTTGCCGTACATGATGTCGAACTCGGCCTGCTTGAACGGCGGGGCCACCTTGTTCTTGACCACCTTGACCCGGGTGCGGTTGCCGACCACCTCGACGCCGTCCTTGAGCGCCTCGATGCGACGGATGTCGAGCCGGACCGAGCTGTAGAACTTCAGCGCCCGGCCACCGGGGGTGGTCTCCGGGGAACCGAACATCACGCCGATCTTCTCGCGCAGCTGGTTGATGAAGATGCAGATGGTCTGCGACTTCGACAGGTTGCCGGTGAGCTTGCGCAGGGCCTGGGACATGAGCCGGGCCTGGAGGCCGACGTGGGTGTCGCCCATGTCGCCCTCGATCTCGGCCCGGGGGGTGAGGGCGGCGACCGAGTCGATCACGATGACGTCGATGGCCGACGAGCGGATCAGCATGTCGGTGATCTCGAGCGCCTGCTCGCCGGTGTCGGGCTGGGAGATGAGCAACTCGTCGACGTCGACGCCGATGGCCCGGGCGTACACCGGGTCCATGGCGTGCTCGGCGTCGATGTAGGCGCAGATGCCGCCGTTGCGCTGGGCTTCGGCCACGACGTGCATGGCCAGGGTGGACTTGCCCGAGGACTCGGGCCCGTAGATCTCGGTGACCCGGCCCCGGGGCAGGCCGCCGATGCCGAGGGCGAGATCGAGGGCCAGGGCACCGGTGGAGATGGACTCGATGTTCATCGAGGCCTTCTCGCCCATCTTCATGACGGCGCCCTTGCCGAACTGCTTCTCGATGCTGCCGAGCGCCATGTCGAGTGCCTTGTCACGGTCCATTGCTGTTCCTTCCGAACGGTCGATCTTGAGTGGTCGATCTGTGGTGGGCTGCGTCGCAGCGAGGTGTGCCTCAGGACTGCACGTGTCCCGACGGTACGAAGCGGGTCTGACAGGAACTCCGACGCAGAGTCTGACCGGCGCCGAACGACAGCAGCGTAACTTCGAACAGCCGTTCGATCAAGGATGGTCGGCGAGGAGGCGGTGGCGGAGGGCGTCGAGCAGCGAGATGGTGGCGAACTGGCGGATCCGGTCGCGATCGCCGGGCAGCCGGATGTGGCGCACGTCGATGTCGCCGTGGATGTCGGAGGCCAGGTACACGGTGCCCACCGGCTCGCCGTCCTGGGTGTCGGGCCCGGCCACCCCCGTCACCGCCAGGCCCACGTCGGCGCCGAGCACTCGACGCGCCCCCGCCGCCATCTCGCCGGCGGCCGACGCCGAGACCACCGGTCCCTCGGTCACGCCCAACACGCCGAACTTGACGTCCGACGCGTACGACACGACCGAACCCCGGAACCAGCGGCTGGCGCCCGGCACGGCCACGATGCGTGACGCCACCAGACCGCCGGTGACCGATTCGGCCAGCCCGAGCGTCCATCCCCGGGCCACCAGCAGTTCGCCGACGGCGTGCTCCATCGTCTCCTCGTCCGTGCCGAACACCAGATCGCCCAGCAGGGCCCGCAGGCCGACCTCCTCGGCCTCGACCGCCGTCCAGGCCGACGCGGGATCGTCGCCCTTGGCGGTGATCCGCACCTTGATGCCCTCGATGCCCGACGCGTTGAAGGCGATCGTCGCGCCTCCCGACTCGTCGAGGGCGCGCATGCGCTCGTCGAGCCGTTCGGCGAGGCCCGACTCGGACTCACCCCAGGTCCGCAAGGTCCGCGACACGATGGTGGAGGTGTCGCCGGACCGCTGGCGCAGGTCGGGAACGACGGCGCGCTCGATCATGTCTCGCATCTCGTGCGGCACGCCGGGCACCGCGTAGACGACCTGGTCGCCCACCGGGCAGATCAGGCCCGGTGCGGTCCCCCTGGTCTGGGGAATCGGGGTCGCGCCCACGGGTACCTCGGCCTGGCGGAGGTTGTTGTCGCTCATGCGCCGGCCCCGGGCCTCGAACATCGAGCGGATCGCGCCGACCAGGGAGTCGTCGCGCACGAGCTCGACGCCCATCACGTCGGCGATGGCCTCACGGGTGACGTCGTCCTGGGTGGGACCGAGGCCACCGCAGCAGATCACCGCATCGGCCCGGTCGAGCGATTCGCGGATGCAGGCGACCATGCGGTCGTGGTTGTCGCCGACGCGAACCGAGCGGAGGCAGTCGATGCCCACGATGGCCAGCTGCTGGCCGATCCAGGCCGAGTTGGAATCGACCACCGTCCCGAGGAGCAGCTCGGTTCCGATGGCGACCACCTCGCAGCGCATGGCGGGCCCAGCTCAGTGGTGGCGGCGGTCGCCGGTGAGGCTGAGGGCCCGGGCGCCGTCGGTCACGTAGCTCACGCCGGTGGCGAGGGTGAGGACGACGGCGACCCACAAGACGGCGCTGGCGAGCCACGAGACGTGGTCCATCGACAGGGGGAGGAGAGCGAAGCCGATGGCCACCTCCTGGACCACCGTCTTGACCTTGGCCGCGTAGCGAGCCGGGATGGCGATGCCCCGCCGGCCGTAGACGCTGCGGAGGATGGAGATGACCAGCTCGCGAGCGGTGATGAGCACCACGGGGAGCCACCAGAACGTGCCGGCGGCGACCAGCGCCCACGCCGCGCCCAGGACCAGCACCTTGTCGGCGAGGGGATCGAGGAACGCTCCGGACCGGGTGGTTCCGTGGCGCCGGGCGAGATAGCCGTCGAGCCCGTCGCTGCCGGCGAGCACGACCCAGGCGGCGAGCGCTCCGTAGGCCTCACCGTCGCGGGCGACGAAGGCGAGCAACGGCAGGGCGAGGATCATGCGGGTGATGGTGATGGCGTTGGCCGGTGTGGCCAGCGCCGAGGCCCCGTAGCGATTGGTGGCGGTGTCGCTCATCGCACCAGGTGGAGGTGGCGCGGCGCCGCTTCGCCGGCGCGGACGGCGTGGACGTCGGGACCCTCGGCGGAGCGGACCACCACGTCGACGAAGGTGCCGACCTCGCACGTGTTCGGGAGGTGGACCACGCCGTCGATCTCCGGCGCCTCCCGGTGCGATCGACCGATGCCGGGCTCGTCGACCAGGACCGACACCGTGCGGCCCACCAGCTGGTCGCGCCGTGCGGCGGTGATGTCGTCCTGCATGCCCCGGAGCTCGCCGAGTCGGTCGGCCACGACGGACTCGGGCACCGCTCCGTCGAGGTCGGCTGCGTAGGTGCCGTCCTCCTCGGAGTAGGAGAAGAAGCCGCACCAGTCGAGCTCGGCCTCCTCGACGAAGTCGAGCAGCGCGTCGTGATCGGCCTCGGTCTCGCCGGGGTAGCCGACGATGAAGTTGGACCGGAACACGGCGTCGGGCTCCCGCCGGCGGATGGTCCGGATCCGCCCGAGGTAGCGCTGGCCGTCGCCCCAACGGCGCATGCGCCGGATGAGCGGGCGGGAGACGTGCTGCAGCGACAGATCGAAGTACGGGACACCGGTGCGGCAGATGGCGTCGATCAGTTCGTCGGTGAGCTCGGACGGGTACAGGTACAGCAACCGCACCCGATCGACGATGGCGGCGATGTCGTCGACCAACGGCACGATCTGGCGGGTGCCGACCCCCTGGTCGCGGCCGTAGCTGGCCAGGTCCTGGGCGACGAGGACGATCTCGCGCACGCCCCCCTCGGCGAGCAGCCGGGCCTCGTCGACGAGTGCGGCGCGGTCCCGTGACCGCTGCTTGCCCCGGAACGACGGGATGGCGCAGAAGCCGCACGCCCGGTCGCAACCCTCGGCCACCTTGATGTAGGCCCAGGGGGCGGTGGGCGCGGGACGGGGCATGTTGAGCAGGTCGAAGGCGGGCACCGTCCCCTCCGACCCACGCGAGCCGGCGATCGTCACCGGCACCCAACCGTGCTGGTCGGAGACGATGGGGCCGCCGAAGCCGACCACCCGGTCGACCTCGGGGAGGGCGTCGGCCAGCTCGGCGCCGTAGCGCTCGGCCATGCAACCGGTGACCACGAGCTCGGCGCCGGCCCGCCGGTTGTCGCTCAACCCGAGGATGGTGTCGATGGACTCCTGACGGGCCTCCTCCACGAACGCGCAGGTGTTGACCACGACCAGGTCGGCGACGTCAGCGGTGTCGGCGGGGAGGTACCCGTCGGCCAGCAGCGAGCCGGTGACCCGGTCGGAGTCGACCGCGTTCTTCGGACATCCGAGCGTCTCCACCCAGAATCGGCGAGGGGCCATCGCCCCGAGGGTACTGGGGTGCCGGCCGGCCGACCGACTCGCGTCGAGCCCGGCCACGCCGATCAGTGCCGTGCGACGGCTACCGACCGAACGCCAGCCGGAGACCGGGTCGGGGCCACGGCAGCCGGACGAGTCGCCCCGTTCGCCGACAGGGTCACGTACGCCGTGCCCAGGTCCTCGCCGCCGAAGCAGATGTTGGTCACGAGCGGGTCGTCGAGACCGAGGTGCTCGACGGTGGCGCCATCCGGCGAGATCGACGTGATGCCCCCGTTGATCAGCGTCCCCACGCAGACCCAGCCGTCGCCATCGACGGCGAGCGAGTCGAGGAGCTGGTGACCGGCGAGCCCGGCCAGGAGCTGACCCCCGCCGGCACCGGACGGGTTGCCCTGCGACTCGTCGACCGTGCCCGGTCCCGACAGCGCCCAGCGCCAGACGCGCCCGGTGTGGGTCTCGGCGGCGTACAGCGTCGAGCCGTCGGGCGAGAGGCCGACCCCGTTGGGCGCATCGACGGGGAACATCTTCTCGACGCACGACGATCCGTCGACGCTGGCGTAGTGCAGGCCGGTGCGGTCGGACGATCGCTCCTGGCGCACGCCGTGGTCGGTGAACCAGAACCCTCCGGCGGCATCGAAGACGATGTCGTTGGGCGCCCGCAGCGGGATGGTCTCGCCCGCGGGGGTCGTCGACTCGGTGTAGAGCACGTCGACGTCGCCGGTGTCGAGGTCGACCCGCTGGATCGAACCACCGGTCCAGCCGGCCGGCAGCGGCCCCGGCAAGGTGAATCCCATGACCTCGATCCAGTCGAAGCAGGCGCCGTTGTTGCACACGTAGGCCTTGCCGTCCGGGCCGATCGCGGCACCGTTCGGGCCGCCACCGAGCTCGAACCGTCGCCGGACGGCACCGTCGGCTTCCAGCCAGGTCAACGTCCCCCGCTTGATCTCCACGATGAGGATCGAGCCGTCGTCCAAGGCGACCGGGCCCTCTGGGAACTGCAGGTCGGACGCGATCTGAGTGATGTCGGCCATGGGGCCGCATCCTGCCAGAGCGGATCGCCGTCGGCCTCGCGTAGGTTCCGGCCATGCCCCGCCTGACGCCCGACCAGGTCACCGAGTTCCTGGACGAACCCGGCCACCTGGTCCGCATCGCCACCGTGGCGCCCGACGGGGCGCCGTCGGTGGCACCGATCTGGTTCCTGCACCGCGACGGTCGGATCTGGTTCACGCCTCGCGAGCGGTCGTCGTGGTGGCGCAACATCCGCCACGAGCCCCGGGTGGCGATGACCATCGACGAGGACGTGGCGCCGTTCCGCAAGGTCTTCGTGGCCGGCGCCGTCACCGTCGAGTTCGAGCCCGGCCAGGACGACGAGTGGCGGTCCACGTACCGTGACATCGCCATCCGGTACACGCCGGAGGCCTTTGCCGACGCCTACATCAACGCCACCGTCGAGGAACCGCGGGCCCTGCTGTCGCTGCCGCTGGACCCGGCGGCGGTCACCACCTGGCGCATGCCACAGCGAGGCGAGGACCCGGCCGGAGTGTGGGCCGGGCAGTACTACCACCGGCGGCCGGCACCCGAGGAGTGGGTTCCCGAGCGACGGGTCTGAATCGCTGCGCCGACGGACTCCTCAGGCGAGGAGCGGCACCACGATCAGGTACGCCACCACGAGCATTGCGGCCTCGATCCGCTGGAGACGGCGTCCGGTGTAGAGGAAGAGCCACGCCGCGAACGCGATCGTGACCATCACGATCGTGCCGAAGCCGGCCAGGGCGGGGTCGTCGAGCGTCCCGGTGCCGAGCAGACCGACGCTGGCCCCCACCGCCAGGCTGTTGAACAGGTTCGAGCCGAGCAGGTTCCCGATGATGAGCTCGTCCTCGCCCTTGCGGGCCGCGGTGATGCTGGTGACCAGCTCCGGCAGCGACGTGCCCAGTGCGATCAGCGTGAGGCCGATGAATCCCTCGGCCAGACCCAGGCGCTCGGCGATGTCGGAGGCTCCGACCACGGTCAGCTGGGCGCCGGCGACGACCCCGACCAGGCCGAGCAGCGTGCGGATCGATTCCCGGCGGAGGGAGATGCCGGCGTCGTCGTCGAGGTACTCATCGACCTCGGTCACCAGTTCATCGCTGTTCCCCGAGGGACCGAAGAACATGAACGCCAGCGCGGCGACGAGGGCGACGAAGAGGACGACACCCTCCCAGCGCTGCACCCCACCCTGGACGAGCACGGCGAAGAGGACCACGGCACCGGCCGACAGGGGCGCCTCCCGACGGAGTATCGAGGAGCCGACCGTCATGGTGCACAGCAGGCCGGCGATGCCGAGGACCAGGGTGAGGTTGGCGGCGTTCGACCCGATGATGTTCCCGACCGCGATGTCCTCCTTGCCCTGGGACGACGCGATGGTGGACACGACCAGTTCGGGCGCGCTGGTCCCGAATCCGACGATGACGGCGCCGATCACCACCGGCGGGACGTTCAGCGCCGCGGACAATCGCGCCGCCCCGGCGACGAACCCATCAGCCGCCACCGTGAGCATCCCGAGCCCGACGGCGACGGCGAGGAGGGCGAGCAGCACGCCGTCAGGATGTCGCACGGAGGGGGACGGGTACGAGTCAGCGGAACAACCTTCCCGTCCCGTCGGTTGGGCCGGACATGGCCGAGGACACGACCCGCACGCGAGCGATCCGGTTCCACCAGACGGGCGGCCCCGAGGTGCTGCGCTGGGAGGAGGCCGAGCTGGCCCCGCCGGGGCCGGGACAGCTGCGCCTGCGACAGACCGCCGTCGGGCTGAACTTCGTCGACACCTACTTCCGGTCGGGCCTGTACCCGGCCCGCACCCCGAGCGGACTCGGCAACGAGGCCGCCGGCGTGGTGGAGGCGGTGGGCCCCGACACCAAGGGCTGGTCGGTGGGTGATCGGGTCGCGTACGGCACCGGCCCGCTGGGGGCGTACGCCGAAGCCGTGGTGGTGCCGGCGCGGACCGTGGTCCGCGTGCCCGACAGCATCGACGATCGGACCGCCGCGGCCGCGTTGCTCAAGGGTCTCACCGTCCAATACCTCATCCGCCAGATCCACCACGTCGGCCCCGACACCGTGCTCCTCGGCCACGCCGCGGCCGGCGGTGTCGGTCTCATCCTCGGCCAGTGGGCGAAGTCGCTGGGCGCCACCGTCATCGGCACGGCCAGCACGCCGGAGAAGCGGGAGCTGGCCGCGGCCAACGGGTACGACCACCTCATCGCGTATCGCGACGAGGGCGTCGATGTGGTCGCCGAGGTCGCCGAGCTGACCGGCGGACGAGGGGTGGACGTGGTCTACGACGGGGTGGGGGCCGACACGTTCATGACATCACTGGACTGCCTCTGCCCCAAGGGTCTGCTCGTGACCTACGGCAACGCCTCCGGACCCGTGGCGCCCTTCTCCCCCGCCATCCTGGCGACCAAGGGGTCGCTGTTCGTGACCCGCCCGACACTCGGGAGCTACGCCGACACGCCCGAACACACCCAGGCCATGGCCGACGACCTCTTCGCCGCCATCGACTCGGGCGCCGTGCGCATCCGTATCGGCCAGACCTATCCGCTCGCCGAGGCCGCCCGAGCCCACGTCGATCTCGAGGCGGGGCGCACCACCGGCTCGACCGTGCTCCTCCCCTGACCGCCCAGCGAGGCGCGAGCTCGGGACTCAGGTCCTCGACAACAGGTCGTCCAGCTCGGCTTCGGTCATCAGCACGTCGCGGGCCTTGGACCCGACCGAGGGTCCGACGACGCCGCGCTGTTCGAGGATGTCCATCAGCCGGCCGGCCCGGGCGAAGCCCACCTTGAGCTTGCGCTGGAGCATCGAGGTGGAGCCGAGTTGGCTGCGCACGATGAGCTCCATGGCCTGCAGGGCGAGGTCGTCGTCGTCCTCGTCGCCCGTGCCGCCACCGGGGAGGATGGCACCGGCGTCGGTGCCGGTCTCGCCCTGCACCTCCTCGACGTAGCTCACCTGGGGCGCCTGCCGCTTCCAGTGCGCCACGATGCCGCGGACCTCGTCCTCGGTGACCCACGAGCCCTGGATGCGGTGCGGGCTCGAACTGGTGGGCCCCAGGAACAACATGTCGCCCTTGCCGACCAGCCGCTCGGCACCGGTCTGGTCGAGGATGACGCGCGAGTCGGTGGCGCTGGAGACGGCGAAGGCCAGGCGGGCGGGCACGTTGGCCTTGATCACGCCGGTGATGACGTTCACCGATGGCCGCTGGGTCGCGATGATGAGGTGGATGCCCACCGCCCGGGCCATCTGGGCGATGCGGCAGATCGACTCCTCGACGTCGCGGGCGGCGACCATCATCAGGTCGGCCAGCTCGTCGACCACGACGATGACGAACGGCAACCGCGAGTACTTCTCCGTCGGCGACTCGTCGGGCGCGGACGAACTGCGCACGGTGTCGTCCTCGAGCTCGGCCAGGTCACCCCGGTCGTAGGCCTCGTTGTATCCGGTGATGTCGCGGACGCCGATCTCGGAGAGCAGGTCGTAGCGCCGCTCCATCTCCTTCACCGCCCACGACAGGGCGTTGGCCGCCTTCTTGGGGTTGGTGACCACCTGGGTGAGCAGGTGCGGCAACCCGTCGTACTGGCCCATCTCGACGCGCTTGGGATCGACGAGGATCATCCGGACCTGATCCGGCGTCGACCGCATCAGGATCGAGGTGAGGATCGAGTTGAGGCAGCTGGACTTGCCCGCACCCGTGGCCCCGGCGATGAGGATGTGTGGCATGGCGGCCAGGTTCATCATGTGGGACTTGCCGTTGATGTCGCGTCCGACCGCGACCTCGAGCGGGTGCTTCGCCTTGGCCGCCTCGGGGGAGGCCAGGATGTCGCCGACCGCCACCAGCTGGCGCCGGGCGTTGGGCACCTCGATGCCGATGGCCTGCTTGCCCGGGATGGGGGCGAGGATGCGGACATCGGGAGTCGCCATGTTGTAGGCGATGTCCTTGGCCAGGCTGGTCACCTTGTTGACCTTGACCCCGGGGCCGAGCTCGAGCTCGTAGCGGGTGACGGTGGGGCCGACCACCATGCCGACGAGCCGGGTCTCGACGCCGTGCTGGGACAACGACGCCTCCAGCCGTCGGCCGTCCTCCTCGATGGCGTTGCGGTCGATCTCCTGGCTGCCGCTGCGGACCAGCAGCTTCGCGGGGGGCAGCACCCACGACCCCGAGGTGGGGGCGAGACGGAGGCCGAGCTGCTCGGGTTCGACGTGGTCGGGTGTCGGCAGTGAGAGCTTGACCGGGCGCCGCTCCTCGTCGGACGGTTCGGGGAGCGGTTCGTCGAGATCGGCGCCGCCGTCGTAGGGCCCGTCCGCAGGCAGCGGCTCGCCGCCCACCGTGATGTCGATCCGCCCGTCGGGGTCGATCGAGCCGGAGCCGGCGCCGGTGTCCGCGGAGTCGAGGTGGAACAGGGACCCGAACGCGCCTCGTACGGCCTCGTGGAGGGGGCGGAAGGTGGCGACCGCGCCCTCGGCGGCGACCCGGACCGGGATGCGGGTGATGACGAAGAAGGCGATGACGGCCAGCGTGACCAGCACGACGACCGCGCCCCAGGTGGCAGCCACCGCGAGCAGTGGCGCGCCGACGGCCATGCCGATCAGTCCGCCGGCGCGGCCCCACGCATCGATCCCGTCGGAGAGTGCCGGTGCCCCCCGGCCGACGTGGAGCAGCCCGGTGCCGGAGAGGCCGAGGAGCACGCCACCGACCGCGAGGTGGGCTCGGCCGATGGCCCCGGAGCCGGTGATCGGGTCGTTGTCACGGATCAGGGCGATGCCGATGAGCAGCAGCACCGGGGGGACCAGCACGCCGGCGAGACCGGCGAGACCGCTCGCCGCGGCGGCGAACAGCCGCCCGACCGGGCCGGCGATGTCGGCGTAGAGGCCGGCACCGACGATGACGGCGATGCCGATCAGCGCCAACCCGGCCACGTCGGCGTACCGGCCCTCGAGGGCGGACCCCACCGTCGCGGTGACGCGCCCGGTCGATTTCGGCTTCGATTTGGACCGGGACGACGAGCGCCTCCTGGTCGGGGCCTTCTTCTTCGAGTTGGCGCGCGTGCCTGCCACAGTGCCCACAACGCTAACACCAGCCACACGAGCCCCGTCGGACCCCACGACCACGCCATTGGGGGACGATTCGTCGGCGATTCGTCGCCCAACGATCAGCCGGCCATCGGGAACGAATCTGCGCAGAATCGGCCCCGAACGAGGCGGGCGAAGCGCCGGGCTCCGGAGTCCCGGCGCCGGGTCAGGCCTCGAGCACCACCGGCACGATCATCGGCCGGCGCTTGGTCTCCTTGTTGACGAATCGACCCGCGGCCCGGCGCACCGCCCGCTGCACCGCCTCGATGTCGGAGAGATCCTTGACCTCACCCACGCCCTTTTCGACCGCGGCGGCGCAATCGGCCAGCAGCCCCTCGGCCTCGGCCTCGTAGACCCAGCCCCGGGTCACGATCTCCGGGCCGGTGATCATCGCGCCGGTCTCGACATCGACGGTGACGATGACCACGACGACACCCTCCTCGGCCAGCACCCGCCGATCGCGCAGGACCCCCTGGCCGACGTCGCCGATGGTGCCGTCGACGTAGAGGTAGCCGGCCGGCACCTTGCCCACCGCCTTGAGCCCGTCGTCGTTCAACTCGAGCTGGTGGCCGTCCTCGCAGACCCACACGTGATCCGAGGCGATGCCCATCTGCCGGGCGAGCTTGGCGTGGGCGACCAGGTGCCGGTACTCGCCGTGGACCGGGATGAACCACTCGGGACGCACTATCGAGTGGTACGTCTTGAGCTCCTCCGCCTTGGCGTGGCCGGTGGCGTGCACGTCGGCGATGCCTGAGTACACGACCTCGACCCCCTGGCGGACGAGGCCGTCGATCACCTTCGACACGTTCATCTCGTTGCCGGGGATGGGGTGCGAGCTCAGGATCACCGTGTCGTCGGGAGACAGCGTCAGCCACCGGCTCTCGGTGGCGGCCATCAGCGCGAGGGCCGACATCGGCTCGCCCTGGCTGCCGGTGGAGATGATGCAGACCTTGCCGGGCTCGTGCTTGTCGATGTCCTCGATGTCGATCAAGGTGTCCTCGGGGATGTCGAGCAGCCCCATCGAACGGGCGAGGCGCACGTTCTTCTTCATGGACATCCCGAGGGTGGCGACCTTGCGGTCGAAGGCCCGGGCCGCGTTGGCGATCTGCTGCACGCGGTGCACGTGCGAGGCGAAGCAGGCGGTGATGATGCGGCGGCCCTCGTGGGCGTGGAACAGGTCGTAGAGCACCTGTCCCACCGTGGTCTCGCTGGCCGAGTGGCCGTGTTCCTCCGCGTTGGTCGAATCGGCCAGCAACAACCGGACGCCCGGGTCGTGGGCGATCGAGCCGATCCGGCTCAGGTCGGTGAGCCGGCCGTCGACCGGGGTGAGGTCGATCTTGAAGTCCCCGGAGTGGAGGATGACGCCCTGCGGGGTGTGGATGGCGGTGGCGAACCCGTGGGGCACCGAGTGGGTCACGGGGATGAACTCGCAGTCGAACGGCCCGATCTGGCGGCGCTCGCCGTCGGTCACCGGGATGAACTCGGTGCGATCGACCAGCCCCGCCTCCTCGATCCGGTTCCGGGCCAGACCGAGCGTGAGCTCGGAGCCGTAGAGGGGGAAGCTGATGTCACGGAGGAGGAACGACAGGCCGCCGGTGTGGTCCTCGTGCCCGTGGGTGGCGATGCAGCCCTCGATGCGATCGGCGTTGTCGTAGAGGTAGGAGAAGTCCGGGAGCACCAGGTCGACGCCGAGCATGTCGAGATCGGGGAACATCAATCCGCAGTCGATGAGCATGATGCGATCGTCGAGCTCGATGCAGGCGCAGTTGCGGCCGATCTCGCCGAGACCGCCCAGGAACGTGATCTTCACCGGTGCAGGCATGTGCGCACCGTACCGGCACCGCCCCCTCGGTCAGTCGTTCAACGCGCCCCAGATCTCCTTGGCCTCGGCCTCCAGGCCGTCGGGCGTGGGACCCATCGGCGGGCGACACTCCCCTGCCGGGAGGTCGAGTGACCGCAGCATGGCCTTGGTGGGCACGGGGTTGGGCGCATCGAGCGTGGTCTCGAACCGGTACGACGGCAGCAGGCGCTGGTTGATGCGACACGCCTCGGCCACGTCACCGGCATCGAACGCCTCGAACATCGCCTTCAGCTGGGGGCCGGCCCAGTGCGACGACACGCTGATCGCGCCCCGGGCACCCACCGCCAGCAGGGGCAGGGTCAGGTTGTCGTCGCCGGAATAGACCTCGAAGTCATCGGGCGCGGCGGCGATCAGACCCGCCGTCTCGGCCGGACTGCCGGCGGCGTCCTTGAGCCCGACGATCGTCGGGACCTCCTCGGCGAGACGCACGATGGTCGACGTGTCGACCTTGCGTCCCGTGCGACCCGGGATGTCGTAGAGGATGATCGGCAATTCGGTGGCGGAGGCGATCATCCGGAAGTGCCGGTCGAGACCGGCCTGCGACGGCTTGTTGTAGTACGGCGCCACCACCAGGAGACCGTCGACACCGATGCCGGCCGCCGATTCGGACTGGCGGATGGCGTGGGCGGTGTCGTTGGAGCCGGTGCCGGCCAGGACGGGGACGTCCACCGCCTGGCGGACGGCCCGGAACAGATCGACCGACTCGGTGGCCGACAGGGTCGGCGACTCGCCGGTGGTGCCGTTCACCACCAGTCCGTCGCTGCCGTGGTCGGTCAGCCACCGGGCCAGACGCTGGGCACCGTCGAGGTCGAGGCTCCCGTCTCGTTCGAACGGGGTGACCATGGCGGTCAGGACCTGACCGAACCGGGCGGCGGGAAGCATTCCCATCATCGGTTCCCTTCTGTGACGCGTTCGGTGCCGAGGGTCGCGAGCAGGTCTTCGTGTAGCTCGAACCAGTGCGAGTGGTAACTCGGGAACATCGGCTTGGTGAAGTAATCGTGGTCGCCGGCGAGCACCCGGTCCAACGCAGTTCGCAGCCGCCGCCGGTGCCCGGCGAAGCGAGCCAGCGCCGCGGTGAGCCGTTCGAGGACCGGATCGACCCGATCGTGCACCGCGGCGAGCCGGTCGATGACCCGGACGTCGTAGTCGGCGTCGGCGTGGTCGTTCACGGCCTGCGTGCCGTCGACGGGCCGGAGCTGCCACGCGGTGCACACGCGGAGCAGTTCGTCGTTGCACGGGCCGAACTCGCCGTAGGCCGCGGCGATCTCGTCCCGGGTGCCGGCCGCTTCGACCTCTTCGGCCAGGAGGCGGGCCCCGACCGAGCGCCCCTCCGGCGTGTGCAGGTAGCCGGGCATGCGGCCGTGGCGGTACGTGACCAGGTCGAGGGCCTGCAAGGAGGCCAGCTCGTCACGGACCGCATCGACGTCACGACCGATCAGCTCGGCCACCACGTCGGCCTCAGCGATGCCCTTGAGCCGCAGGGCGTGGAGGGTCAGCAGACGCAGCGACGACGTGTGGGCCACGGGCGCAGGGTAGTTCCGGGCGCCGGGCTCGGCGTCCGGTGGGCGGCCCGCCCTACCGGGGGCCGCGCAGCAGCCGGCCGGGCAGCGCCCCGGTGAACCGATCGTCCTCGACGGTGATCTCGCCGCCGCAGACCGTGTATCGGTACCCGTGGGCCCGCTGGAGGAGACGACGGGCACCGGACGGCAGATCGTGCACGATCTGCGGCTGATCGGCGCCGAGCGCGTCGTAGTCGATCACGTTGAGATCGGCCCGCAGACCGGGTGCCACCAGGCCGCGGTCGCGGAGGCCGTAGAACTCGGCCGTCTCCCGGGTCTGGCGGCGGACGACGAACTCGAGCGGCAGCGTGCCCGATCCCGCGGTGCGATCGCGACTCCAGTAGCTGAGCATGAAGGTCGGCATACCGCCGTCGCACACCGCGCCGCAGTGGGCACCTCCGTCGGAGAGCCCCATCCGGGTGCGGGGATGAGTCTGGAGCGTCTTGGTCAGCTCCAGATCGCCGTACGCGTAGTTGAACAGCGGGAAGTACAACATCCCGGTGCCCGGGCCGCCGCCGCCGTCCTCGGCGAGCACGTCGTAGGCGACATCCTCCGGCCGCCGACCGGTGGCCTCGGCGATCCCGGCCACCGATTCCTCGTATCCCGGCTCGTAGCTGGCGTCGCCCTTGAACGGGAACATGCGGCCCCAGGTGGTGCTGACGAAGCGGGCGAAGTCGCCCCCCAGGTCGATGGGCTCCTCGTCGATGAACCGGCGCCGGTACTCCTCGGTGAGCGCCTTGGCCCGGCGCTCGTCGGGCGGAAGCATGGCGAGGTCGCCCCAGGCGGGCTTGAACAGGAACGGGTGCAAGGTGAGGTCGAAGGCGAACAGGATGCCGATGGCGCGCCCCGCCACCTGGCAGAAGACCGGGAGGCCGTCGGCCGCCGCCTCGTCGAGGAGCCGCAGCGACGTCTTCCAGTAGTCCGGATCGGTGTCGGGCTGGTTGAGGTTGAAGCTGACCGGCTGACCGGTGATGGCCGCCACCTTCCGCATCCACCCGAACTCGTCGGCAACCCGGATGTGGTCGGGGCTGTACTCGAAGACACCGTGCCCGGCGGCCGCGATGGCCCGGCCGATGCCGACCAGCTCGTCGTCGCCGGCGTTGGTGCCCGGTACCAGCTCACCCTCGACCGAGCGGTGGATCGGGGTGCGGCTGGTGGAGAACCCGAGGGCTCCGGCTCGCAGGCCCGATTCGACCAGCGCGGCCATGCGGGCGATGTCGTCGGCGGTGGCGGGCTCGTTGGCCGCCCCCCGCTCGCCCATGACGTAGGTGCGGATCGCGCCGTGGGGGATCTGGGTACCGACGTCGCACACGTAGCGGCGGCGGTCGAGGGCGTCGAGGTAGCCCTCGAAGGTCTCCCACTCCCACTCGATCCCGTCGCTCATCGCCGCGCCCGGGATGTCCTCGACCCCTTCCATGAGGCCGATGAGCCAGTCGCGCCGTTCGGGCGCGACCGGCGCGAACCCGACCCCGCAGTTGCCCATCACCACCGTGGTGACGCCGTGGAACCCCGATGGGGTGAGGTACGGATCCCACGTCGCCTGGGCGTCGTAATGGGTGTGGATGTCGACCCATCCCGGGGTGACCAGGAGCCCTTCGGCGTCGATCTCCCGGCGGGCCGGGCCGACGTCATCCCCGACGGCCACGATCCGGTCACCGTCGATGGCCACGTCCGCGGTCCGGGCGGGACCGCCGGACCCGTCGACCACCGTTCCTCCTCGGATCACCAGATCGTGCATGCCGTGATCGTACGCGGGGACCGTCTCGGCCCTCTCCCCGGCTCAGGCCGAGGCGCGGAGCGCCCGGTAGAGCAGGCGAGGATCCCCGAGCCGGCGACGCAACTCGCGCTCGAGTCCGGCGATCGGGTAGAGGTTCTGTGGTGCCCGGGTGTCCTTGTGGGCCTCGGACGCGAAGCGAGGCAGGGCGAGCGCGCAGCTGTCGGCCAGCTGGCGGACCTCGTCGACGGTGCGGCCGGGGCTCGCCTCGCACCGGACGACTCCGGCCCAGCCGTGCGACAGGTCACCCGGAAGCCGCAGGTACCACGACCATCGCCGGAACCGGTCGCCGACCAGGAACACCGGTGTCCGTTCGCCCGCGCCGAGGGTCACGACCACGTCGCTGACGACGGCCGGGAGGTAGGCGACGTGGTGGGTCTTCACGTAGCCGACGGCGTGCTGCATGCTGCGGCGCTCGTGCAGCGGCCCATCGACCACCAGGAGGCAGTCGGGGGCGACCCGGGTGGACACGAGGTGTTCGAGCTCGCCCATCGCCGCCTGCAACCCGAGCGAGAGCGCATCGGGGGAACCCGACGCCACCTGGCGGACCCCGAAACGACCGTGGCGGGTGACGATCGGCGCCAATTCGGGACCATCGCAGAACAGGCTGCGCTGCACCTCGGCATCGACCACGGTGGCACCGCCGTTGCAGCGCACCACGCCGGCGGCGTAGCTGGCGCAGATACCCGGTCGGGCCGCCGTGCGGTGGAGGTCGTCGCCTCCGTCGGTGACCCACACCCGGGCCTCGACCCGCCGGACCCCGTCGACGAAGGCCAGCTCGGCCGGCGCGGTGGCCGTCGGGGCGGGACGCAGTGGCCGCCACTGCTCCGCGGCCAGCTCGACGCTGACGTCGACGGTGGCCTGCGACTCCTCGAGCGCGGCGGCCTCCACCGAGCTGCCGTAGTCGGGCGCCCACTGCTCGACCACGAATCTCATGAGCGTGACCTCATGTCTCGACCCGTCGAACCGTGCTGGTGCCCGGCGCCTTGGCGATCTCGAACCGGACGGGGACCCGCTCGGCCAGCTCGGGCACATGGGAGATGACGCCGACCATGCGCCCGGTGGCACCGAGCTCCTCGATGGCGGTGGCGACCACGTCGAGCGTGGCGGGATCCAGGGTCCCGAAGCCCTCGTCGAGGAAGATGGCATCGAGGCGGGTGCCACCGGTGGCCGACAGCTCGCCGACCCGCTCGGCCAGCGCCAGGGCGAGCGCCAGCGAGGCGAGGAATGTCTCGCCACCGGACAGCGTGCGGGCCAGCCGGCGCTCGTCGGCGTTGGCGTGGTCGACGACCGCGAACTGGTTCTTGTCGTCGACCGTCATGGCGTAGCGACCCGACGACAGCTGCTCCAGCCACGTCGAGGCTCCGACGAGCAGGGCGTCGAGCGCCTCGTCGAGCAGCCACGCTTCGAATCCGCGCGCCCCGAGCTGCTCGGCCAGCAACTCGTGGACCTGTCGCCGTTCGTCGAGCCCGGCGCGCTCGTCGCGCCAGGCGGCGGCCTGGTCGCGCTCGGCCTGGAGCTGCGCCCGCGCTGCCCGCGCGTTGGCGGCCTCGGTGACACACGCGTCGCGCAGTCGATCGATGTCGGTGACCTCGACGCCGGCGCCTCGGGCGTGGTCGGCGAGGACATCGAGTTGTTCCGCCCGGCCTTTGCGGAGCCCGTCGCGGTCGGATCGGATCGCGGTGGCCCGGTCGGCAACCGCCTCGCTGGTCTGGCGCGCCCAGTCCACCAGGGCGCGCCAATCGGCCGCGAGGTCATCGGTGGCGGACGGGGGGCCGAGGGCGGCGACGCCGTCGCGCACCGTGGTGAACCGAGCCCGAGCGGTGGACACCTGGCGGGCGAGCGCCTCCGATTCCTGGCGGGCGTCGTGGGACGCGGCCCGGGCCGCGGCGTCGCACCGCCGGGCCTCGGCCAGCGACCGCTCGGCGGCCTCGATCGCGGCCAGCAACCGCTCGATCTCGTCGAGGGCCGGAGCGCCCGCCACCCGGGCGGCTGCCGCGTCGCGCTCGCTCGTCCGGAGCTCGAGGCGAGCCCGGTACTCGGCCAGGCGCGTCTCGTGGGCCGAGACCGCGGCCGCCGCCTCACGCTCGGCGTGGGATGCCTCCGTCCATCGGACCTCAGTGGCCTCGAGGCCCTCGGCGCCCGCCGCGGCCAGCGCCGTGATCTGGTGTCCGCACACCGGACAATCGTCGCCGACGTGGAGGTGGCGGGCGAGATCGGCGGCGGCGTTGTCGAGCCGGGCCCGTTCGAGGTCGGCGGCGGCGGCGTCTCGCGCCGATCGAGCGGCCGCGACCCGGGTCCGGATCGCCTCGGTCTGCGAGTCGAGATCGGCGACCATGGCCGACCCGGTGTCGACCTTGGCCCGCAAGCCGACCAGCGTTTCGTGGTCGCGTTGTTGGGCCGCGAGCAGGGCAGCGTCCGGGAGCGATGCCCGCGCCGTCTCGGCCTCGGCCACGGCGCGCGCCGTCGCCACCTCGGCGGCGTGCGCCGCCGACAGCGCCTCGGCGGCCTCGGCCGCCCGGGCCACGACGTCGGACACGCCGGCGGGGATCTCGACGCCTCGGAGCCGCGCCATGGAGTCGTCGAGGTCGCGGAGCGTGAGATCTGCGGTGCGGACCTGCTCGTCGATCTCGGCCAGCTCCGGCGCGGCCCGGTCCAGCTCGGCCACCACGGTGTCGACCGCGATCACGTGCCGCGACGCGGCATCGACGGCTTCGTCGGTGGCGTGACCGGCCCGCTGGAGCTGCTCGTCGAGCGCTTCGATGCGGAACCCGACCCGCTTGGCCTCGGCGCGGGCCGCCCCGGCGACCTGCTCGTAGATGCCGAGGTCGAGCAGCTTGACCAGCAGATCCTGGCGCTTCGCCTTGGTGTCGTGCAGCAGGGCGGCGAACGCGCCCTGGGGAAGGACGACGCACTTGGTGAACTGCTCGAGGTCGAGACCCAGCAGGGCGGTGACCGCGGCGGTGAGCCCTTTGGCGTCGTCGGCGAGGACGGTACCGGTGCCGTCGGCATCGAACCGTTCGAGCCGGGCCTCCTTGGTGCTGGCCCCCGTCTTGGTCCGCCGCACCACCCGGGTGGCGCTGTGATGGACGCCGCGAACGGTGAAGTCGAGCCGGACGCGCGCCTCGAGCGCGCCCTGGGTGATGACCGGATGGACCAGGTTCTCGCTCTCGTAGCGGGGCACCGAGCCGTACAGGGCGAAGACCATGGCGTCGATGACGCTCGACTTGCCGGCGCCGGTGGGCCCGACGAGCGCGAACAGCTCGGCATCCGAGAAGTCGACCTCGGCCCGCTCACGAAAGGCGGAGAAGCCCTCGAGCTCGAGACGGCGCGGCCTCATGCGGTGACCTCGTCGAGCAACGACTCGAACGCCGGCACCAGGCGCGGATCGTCGATCCCGGCCTCGGCGAGGTAGGCGCCGAACAGCTGCGACGGTGTCGCGTCCTCGGGACGAGCGGGCCGATCCCGCTGGTCGGCGTCGGGTGCCCGGACGACCACGTCGACGGCGTGTTCGAACCATCCGCGCACGTCATCGGCGAGGCCGGCCCGCCGGGTGTCGGTGACCACCACCCGGAGGAAGTCGTCGCCCATGGTGCCCCGGGCTGCCTCGAGCTCGGCGGCGGTGCCGGTGAGCGTGCGCAGCGTGCGCCCCGCGGTGAGGGCGACCTCACGAGCGGCAGCCGGGGCGCCGGGTTCGAGATCGACCACCGTGACCGACTTGGGGTCGGCCGTCTCGCCGAAGTCGAGCTGCAGGGGCGAACCGCAGTAGCGGATACGGGTGGGCCCGGGAATGTCCTGCGCCCGATGGAGGTGCCCGAGCGCCACGTACTGGGCGGTGACCGGGAAGGCGAGGGCCCCGACGCTGTAGTCCATGACGGTGTGGGCCGACCGCTCGCCGCCGCCCATGGTTCCGCCGGCGGCGAACAGGTGACCGCACACCAGGTTGACGGTGTCGGCCGAGAATCCCGCGACCAGGCTGGTGACGATGGCCCGCACCCGCTCGTCGTAGGCCTGGTGCAGCTCGAACGCGTCGTCGCGCATGAGGGCATCGGCGCGCACGATCCCGCGCTTGGAGACGAACGGGAGCAGGGCGAGCCGGACCGGCACCCCGGCCACGTCGCGCTCGACCACGCCGCCCTCGTCGGGTCGGGCGACCTGGCCGAGCACCGTGACCCGACCCAACGACAGGAGCGGGGCGACCGCCTGCAGGCGACGGGGATTGTCGTGGTTACCACTGATGACGACCACCGGCGCCACCTCGGCGAGCTGGAGCAGTGCCCGGTAGACGATCTGCTCCGACTCGGCACCGGGTGCCGAGGTCTCGAACACATCGCCGGCCACCAACACGAGGTCCACCGACTCGCGACCCGCGATGTCGGCGATCTCGGCCAGGACGGCGACGTGCTCGTCGGCTCGGCTCTGGCCCCGCAGGAGCTTGCCCACGTGCCAGTCGGAGGTGTGGAGCACACGCACTGCCGTACTCTTGCGGGGGCTGCGCCCCCGGGCCCCATCGCCGTTCGGCTCGCTGGCGCTCGCGCGACCGGGTCGCTCGCTGCCGCTCACGACAGTCCCTCGAACGGGTCGTCGGGCACGGTGGTGCCCCCGGTGTCGCCGACCCGGCCGCCGGTCTCGGACACCCGGGTGGCCCAGGCGGGGAACGGGAACTCGATGACCACGGGCACGGGCAGCTGGGGCTGGCTCACGATCATGGTGCCGGGCTTGATGATGGTGGCGCGCTGGCGCTGAACCGGGGGCAGCCAGCCGTATTCGCCCCGGCCGGCCTCGGCCGAGTCGAGCCGGCCGACGACGCGGATGGCGGAGTTGGCCACGATGCGTCGCTCGACCTCGCTGGCCGTCTGTTGGGCCCCGATGAGGATGATGCCGAGCGACCGGCCCCGCTCGGCCACGTCGAGCAGGAGCTCCTTGATCGGCGACGACCCCTCACGGGGCGCGTACTTGTTGAGCTCGTCGAGGACGACGAACTGGAGCGGCTCGGCCGTGCCCGACCGCTCCTTGGCCTCGAACGCCTGGCGCAGCACCACCCCGACCACGAACCGCTTGGCCCGGTCGTTGAGGTTGTGGAGGTCGACGACGGTGACCTGGTTGGCGTCGAGATCGACCGGATGGCTGCTGCGCCGGTCGACGTCGGCCCGCACCAGGTGTTCGAGGTGGTCGATCGAGCCGAACAGCCGCCGGACGAAGGCCCCCACGGTGCCGCTCCCGATGGCTCGACCGGCCCACTCGGTGACCGTCAGGTCGTCGTTCAGGCGGTCGTCGATGAGGTCGACCAGGTCGCGGAAGCTGCGGATCGACACCCCGTCGATGCTCACGCCGCCGCTGCCGGTGGGCACGGCATCCTCCAGCCGGCGGGCGACGTTGTGCACGACCATCGTGTACTGCTGGCGATCGTCCTCGGCGTCGGCGAACAGGAACGGGAGGAGCCGCTGGCGGCAGAACTCCTCGATGGTCCAGAAGAACGGCTTGACCCCCGACGCCCGGGCGCCGACGAACGGTTGGGCCGAGCGGTCGCCGGGACGGGGCGGCGCCACGATGCCGACGCTGGTGAACGGCCCGGACGGCAGACCGAGGGCGGTGTAGCGCGCCCGCTGAGTGTCGTCGAGCTGGGTGTTGTGATGATCGAGGAAGAGGAGGTCCTCGCCCTTGACGTTGAAGATGAGCGCCTTGGTGTTGGCCTGGGCCGCGCCGAGGACGCCGGAGTGGAACAGCGAGTAGAGCAGGAAGGTGGCGTAGGTGGTCTTGGTCGCCACCCCCGAGACGCCGGAGATGTTGACGTGGGCGCCGCGGGTGCCGTCGAGGAACTCGGCGTCGAGGAAGAACGGCTCGTCGTCGCGCGACAACCCGGCGGGCACCTTCTCGCCCATGTCGTCGAAGTACAGAGCTCGGCCCCGCTCTTCGCCGGTGGCCTTGCGCACCGCCGTGCCCGGGAGTGGTGGGACGAAGACCTCCGGTTCGACCCGCGTGGTCATCACCCGGGCCGCCCGGGTCACCTGGGCGGGGAGCACACCGTCGGTGATGAGGAACACGTCGGAGTCGTACTGGGCGCCCTCGTGGCGGGCCCGGACCTGCTCGACCATCCCGTAGAGCTCGACTCGCTGCCCGTCGGGCAGCACGCGCTCGGCGGCGACGACATCATCGAGCTGGAGGTACTGGTCGTCGGCGATGGCGACCCAGTACTCGAGCGGGGTGGCGTCCTCGGTACCGATCACCCGCCCGACGGGGCCGGCCGGTTCGGCAACAGGATCGACGTCGGTCATCTGATCCGACGGTAGCGACGGGTGGTGACAGGAACCGTGACCCTGCGGTCTCAGACGGGCGGGTCGTCCGCCCGTACGGCGTGACCAGGGGATTCGTGGTCGAGCACCAGCGCCATGAGCACCGTGTCCCACAGGGAGCCGTCCCGACGGCGGTACTGGCGCCGCCGGTAACCCTCCTCCACGAAGCCGTGCCGCTCGTAGAGCGCGCGTGCGGCATGGTTCCACGACCAGTGCTCCAGCTCGATCTTGTGGATCGGCTGACCGTTCGCCCACTCGATCGCGGCCGCCATGAGCTGGGAGCCGATCCCCTGCCCGCGGTACCCGGCGGCCAGGTTCATCCCCAGGTGGGCGAGCCCACCTTCGCCGAACACGCCGAGCGATCCCACGATGGCGCCGTCGAGCTCGGCCACGAGGAACACGATCGGCTGCCCGGCGGCCGCCTCGTCGATGCTCCTGCGGAACTTGACCCGATCACCCTCGACATCGATCGGCGCCTCGGTGGCGATCCAGATGCCCTCGGCGGCCACGGCGGCTCGCAGTTCCAGGATGGCGTCGAGGTCGTCGGGCGTCGCCGGACGGATGATCGCGGGCATACGCGATTGTGACGCCCGGGACGCCACGGCGCCGCCGGGATTACCGTTCGTCCGTGAGCAGGACCCTCCGTGACTTCACCGAGGCCGTGCACGGATTCGACGCCGGGGTCGACGCTCCAGCAGACGCCACCCCGGCCCAGGCGTTCCCCGCCTTCACCGGCCGAAACCCCCGCCCGCAGGGGGCGTCACAACACAGTACGGGGACCGCAGGTGTGCCCAGCGCACACCTCCAGTCCCAGAAGTCCTGCGACCCGGTTCCAGTGACGCCAAGGGTGCGCCATGCACCCCTGTGGTCCGCGAACGCCGGTCCACCGTTCCTGTCGGTGCCGGTCGGTACGGTCGCCCCCACTTCCCCCGAGCGAGACCCCATCGGAGGAAGCCGTGCGCCTGTCCGTGGTCGCCAGCCAGTTCGCCGAGCGCCAGCTCGGCCTCGTCACCCGCCGCCAGCTGGTCGCCGCCGGCGTCTCGCCGAACACCATCGCGGCGGGGGCGCGGCGCGGGCAGCTGCACCGGATGGCACCCGGCGTGTACCGCCTGCCGGGTACACCCGACACGACGGACAACCGACTGCTCGCTCGCGTCCTCGCGGCCGGGGAGGACGCTGTGCTCTCGCACCGGTCCGCCGCCTGGCTCTGGGGTCTTCTCCCACCGCCGCGCCGCCATGCGGTGTCCGTCCCCTGGCGCTGTCGTCCCCGCGCCCGCGATCTGGAGGTCCACCGGTCGACCGACCTCGATCGGGCGATCATCGGGGCGGTCCGGGGCCTCCCGGTCACAGGCGTCGGCAGGACCATCCTCGACTGCGCCGGCGACGCGGACATCGACCTCGACCTGCTCGTCGACGAGGCCCGGCGCACGCTCGACATCTCCCGCACGCTCCTGCCAGCGACCGTCGTCGCGCACGCCCGGTCCGGGCGACCGGGTATCACTCGCCTACGGGACCTGGTGATCGCAGCCGAGCTGCCCGCGTCGGACTTCGAACGGCTGGTGGGGCGGTGGCTGCGAGATCACCGCGTGACCGGCTGGGAGCTGCACCACCGCATCGTCGTGCCCGGTTTCGGTCCGGTGGAGCTGGACTTCGCCTGGCCCGACCGATGCGTGGCCCTGGAGCTCGAAGGTGCCGACCACCGGGACCGGACCACCGTCCACGATCGCGACACCGCCCGGCAGAACCGGCTGGTCCTCGCCGGCTACACGGTCGTGCGCGTGACCTACCGCCGGTGGCTCCGCCACCCGGCCGAGGTGCTCGCCGAGCTCACCGGTGTGCTGGCTGCGGCCCCGACCGATGCCCGCAGGGCGTGAGGGCTTGCGATCTCCGGTGACCATGCAGGTGCGTCGCGCACCCCATGGGTCCGCGGAATCGTCGGCGGATGTTCTCCTGACGGCAACCGTGCGTCGCGCACAGCTGCCGTCCACGGAATCGTCAGCCGGCGGAGGTCTCGCCCTCGGCCAGGGCGAACATCTCGTACTCCTCCTCGGTGTCGGCCCAGTCCTCGAACTGGATCACGCCCAGCTCGGTGAACTTGGTCCGCAACCAGCCGTCGTTGCGCTCGAGCAGCCCGAGCTTCTTGCAGTTGGGCACGATCTTGGCGAACAGCATCGACTGGAACATCTCGCGCTCGGGCGCGGCCATCACCAGGGGCAGGACCTCCTTGACGTCGAGGCCCATGCGGGCCCACACCTCCTGCTGGAGGAAGCGGTCGCGCATGCGGACGGCGGCTTCGAAGGCGAACTCCTGGCGCTCGAGCATCTCGGCGTCGCTGAGCTCGGCGTAGTACTCCTTCAGCGACAGGACGCCGAAGGCCACGTGACGGGCCTCGTCGGACATGACGTAGCGCAGCAGCTTCTTGAGCAGCGGCTCGGTGGTCATCCCGTGGATGAAGCCGAAGGCGGCCAGGGCGAGACCCTCGACCATGATCTGCATGCCGAGGTAGGTCATGTCCCACCGGCTGTCCTGGATGATGTCGTCGAGCAACAGGCCGAGGTGGGCGTTGAGCGGGTAGTGGCCCGACAGCTTGTCGTCGAGGTACTTGGCGAAGACCTCGACGTGGCGGGCCTCGTCCATCACCTGGGTGGCGGCGTAGTACTTGGCATCGATCCACGGCACCGTCTCGACGATCTTGGCCGTGCAGAGCAGGGCGCCCTGCTCACCGTGCATGAACTGCGACAGCATCCAGTTCTGGGACTCGATGCCGACCTGGAGCCACTCCTTGTCGCCCCACTTCTCGAAGGGCGTGCCGGCCAGGTCCATCTCCGGCCCGATGCCGGCGGAGCCGGCCTGGTTGGCCATCACCACGGCCTCCTGGTCGACCTCGATCGACCAGTCGAGATCGGTCTCGCCGTTCCACTGCGAGGTCTTGGCCTTCTCGTACAGACGGTTCAGGGCCGGCCGTTCCCCCTTCTCGTAGTTCCAGGTGAACAGGGCGTCGGCGTTGTCCTGGACGGCGCGGATGGTCTCGCCCTCGTCGGTGCCCACGACGGAGAGGATGGCCTCGACGTCGTGGAGGTCGGCGCGGCCGACGATGGTCTGGTTCTCCGTGGCGGCGGTGGCGGGATCGGTGCTGGTCATCGGTGGGTTCCTTCGTGGGAGATGGGCTGGCGGACAGGACGGGGCCCCGGCGCCGCGGGGTGCAGGCCGGGGAGGAGGTGGTGCCAGACGAGCCGGCGGATCGTGGGGGGATCGAGCGGATCGACCGCGTCGCTCGGGTACAGCGTGTAGGAGAGGACGATGCGAACGATGTGCTCGGCGGCGCGGAAGGCGTCCTCGGGCGAGTCGAGGTGAGGTTCGAGGTAGGGGGCGGCGAATGCGGTGGCCATGGTGAGGACGCCACCCAGCCGGTGGAAGGCGAGCTGGGGCAGGAGCAAGCCGGGTTCGAGAGTGGCGATGGCGTGGAGCGCTTCGTGCTCGGCGAGGAAGCGCATCGATGCGGTGAGACCGGCCACCAGCAATTCCTCGAGGTCGTCGTGGCGATCGAGCTCGGCCGCCAGGTCCTCGAAGAACCGCCCGACCTCCGCGGTGAGCACGGAGTCGAACAGCGTCTCGCGCCCGCCGGGGAACGCCCGGTAGATGGTGGCCCGGGACACACCGGACTCGCGGGCGACGTCGTCGAGGGTGGTCTTGGTCAGACCGAACCGGCCGATGCAGGTCAACGTCGCCGACCGCACGCGCGCCCCGGTGCTGTCCGTTCCATGCACTTCCGGCGCGCTCGTCAGGATTGCCCCCATCTCGGTGAGACACTAAGGCCAGATCTGTCTCAGCGTCCAGGCGGCGATGTGTGCCATGGGTCACACCCATTGACCGGGCCCTCGACCAACCCGGCAGCCGATCAGTCGCCCAGCACGCCGGCCAGGATCCGGGTGCGGACCACGGCATCGACCTGGGCCCGATCCGTGAGGTCCCACGAACCCGATGTGCCGACGTACGACAGCACCATCCGAGCGCCGTGGTCCGCCGCCCGGTCGAGGTCGACCCCCTGGCGGACCTCGCCGGAGCGGGCGAGGATCGAGCGCAGGTGGGCACACAACGCGTCGTGGACCATGGGGTGCACGGTGGCGAGCGGCGGGGCGAGAACCTCGGCCTCGGCGGTGAGCAGCCGCTGGAACACCCGGTGCTCGCCCAGCAGACGGTGGGCGGCGGCCACCAGCGCGGCGACGTGGTCCACCGCGCCGGCCCCGTCGTCGACCTCGGAGCCGACCACGGCGAAGAAGCGGGCGACCTCCCGCCGCAGGGTGGTCTCGATCAACTCCTCCCGGCCGCCGGGGAAGTGGCGGTAGACGGTGGCGCGCGACGTCCCGGCCCGGTTCGCGACGGCCTCGACCGCCAAACCCCGCAGGCCGTGCTCGTCGACCTCGGCGTAGGTGGCGTCGAGCACCCGAGCCCGGAGGTCGTCGCCGGAGCCCGCCACGGTCAGCTCACCGACGGCGCCGGTGCGTCGCTCGCCTCGCCGGCGGGACCGTCATGAGGCTCATCGGTGGGGTCGTCGGACGCCTCCCGCGCCTTGTCCCGGGCAACCCGCCGGAGGATGAGCGGATACCCGATCACCCCGATGGTGGCGAAGATGAACCACTGCACGGCGTAGCTCTTGTGGGGGCCGAGCCCGATCTCGGGCAGCGGAACGGGGTAGATCACGTCGGCATCGGGCGGCGTCGACGAGATCCGCTGCAGCGCCACGGGGTCCACCGAGGAGCCCAGCGCCCCTTCGACCGCGTCCCGACGCAGGCAGGCGGCGCCGGCCGGGGTCCCGGAGTCGTCCCGCCGGATGCCGCAGTGGCGACCATCCCACGGCAGGATCGTGCCGACGACCTCGACCGTCCCCGACGGCGCGGGCGGTGGATCGATCCGACCGGAGTCGAAGCCCTGGAAGCCTCGGCTCACCGCCACGACGGTGCCGTCGGCGAGCCGAAGGGGGGTCACGATCCAGGCGCCCGGCAGGCCGTCCTTCGACCGGTTGTCGATCATGACGTCGGCGCCGGTGACGTACGTGCCCTCGACGGTGGCGCTGCGGTACCGCAGACCCTCGACGTCGGCGGGATCGGTCTTGGCCAGCAGCTGCTCGAGGGGCACGGCCGGCTCGGCGGCCCGGGCGGTGATCGTGTCCCGGCGCTGCACCTTCTCGTCGAGGCGGCGGAGCTGCCAGAAGCCGAGGTTCACGAACAACACGACCAGGAAGATCGAGAACAGGTGCGAGAGCAGCCAGATCGGTCGGAAGGCGAAGCGGTACACCGCTCCGGGATCCTAGGGACCCGATGGGTCCCGGACGCAGTCGCTACCGGGCGACGAAGTGCGTGCTGCAGAACGAGTTGCGGTTGGTCCGGCCCATGCCGAGCAGATCGTGCAGCGGCGTGTAGCTGTACGTGTCCCGGATCGTGAGCGCCTCGAGGGCGGCGGCCTGCTCGATCTCCTGGGCGACCTGGGCCCGATCCTCGGGGGTGGGGGCCGACACCAGCCGCTCGGCGTTGCGCCACGCCTCCTCCCGCCAGGCCACCAGGGCCTGCACCATCACCGAGTTGTCGACGGTGATGCCGGGGATGTCGCCGTCGTCGACCGTGCTGTCGAGGTACTTGGCCGCCTCGGTCAGCAGGTACTGGTTGGTGGCGTCGAGGAAGTCGTTGACCCGGTCGTGGTCGGCTTTGCGGCTGGTGCCGTCCGGCTTGACCAGGCCGATCTCGGCGAGCACGAACGGCAGATCGCGGTTCACGTGGGCGTTCATGCCGAGGAAGACGTTGCCCATGCCGGACACGGCCTGGTCCTGGGCGGTCTGGAAGGCGATCCGCCACGCCGGCGAGACCTGGTCGATCCGACCCGCCGCCCAGTCGTCGAAGGCCGAGAAGTAATAGTCGGCGAAGGTGGCGTCCTCGTGGTTCACGAAGGCGTTGTCCTCGAAGAAGTTCGGATCCTCGACCGCGTTGCGGTACTCCTGGGTGGTCACGAGGTAGGTGAAGGCGAACATCGAGTCGTGATCGCAGGCGAGATCGTCGTAGCGCCGCGTCATCTCACGAATGGTGTGGTCGACGCACTGCACCTTCCCGTTCTTGCAGTCATCGCTGGTGGAGACGACGTACTCCGTCGCGGTGGTGGCCGGGAGGAAGGTCGGCCAGTCGAGGAAGAAGGGATCCTCGTAGTCGGTGGCGCCCGCGGGGGTGACGAACGCCACCGACATCGCCAACGTGGCGATCGCAGCCGTCGCGCCCACCAGGACCTTCGTGAATGCCCGCATGCCCGAACTCCCCCTCCGTGTGCTCTCCGCCACCGAGGGTCACATGATTGACGATGGCTGACCATGGCCCGATCGGGTGGTTTTGAACTCCTCCCGGTCGGCGCCGGGACTGCTCCGTCCGGGTCAGGCGCGCCTGACCTGACAGACTCCGGCCGTGCCCGATGCCCACCGCCCGGCCCGGACGCCGCCCGGTCCCCACACGCTGCGGTGGCTGGTCGGGCCGGTGATCTTCCTGGTGATCTGCACGAACGTGGCCAACGTCATGTGGGCCAGCCTCCAGGACACCCATCCCCTCCTGCTCATCGCCCTGAGCAGCATCAACCGGTACCTCATCTTGGTGTCCGACCAGCTCGACGCCGTCAGCTACTACACGGTCGGCACCATGCGGCTGCTGGTGAGCGACCCGCTGTTCTTCCTGCTCGGGTACTGGTACGGGGACCGAGCGCTGGAGTGGATGGACGCCCGGGCCCCCAACTACGGCCCGATGCTGCGCCGCTTCCAGGACCTGTTCGGGAAGGCGGCGTGGCCGCTGGTGCTCATCGCCCCCAACAACTTCATCTGCCTCTTCGCCGGTGCGGCCGGGATGCGGGTCTGGATCTTCTACACGGTGAACGTCATCGGCACCGTCGGGCGCCTGTACCTGATCCGCGTCCTCGGGACGGCGTTCTCCTCCCCGATCGACAGCGTGCAGTCGTTCGTGAGCCAGTACCGGTGGTGGTTCATCGGGCTGAGCGCGGTCGCCGTGGCCTGGAGCCTGCGCAACGAGTTCTCCGGTGGCGGTGAGATCGACCAGCTGCGCCACCTCGAAGAGGACCTGCTCGACGAGCCAGCATCTTCCGACACCGACGACAGCAGCGATGGACCCGCCGACCCGACCACCCCCGGCTGAAAGAAACTGGACGCGCCTCCGTACCAGTCGGGACAAGAATCGGTACGCAGGCGCGTCCAGAATCAGAGGGCGAGGGGCGCGAGGCGTCCGGTTTTCAGAGGCCGAGCACGGTGTCGAGCCCGACCGTGACGCCGGGTAGATCGGCCACCGCCTTGATGGCGATGAGCACCCCGGGCATGAACGACACCCGGTCGTAGGAGTCGTGGCGGATGGTGAGCGTCTGGCCCGTGGTACCGAGCAGCACCTCCTGGTGGGCGACCATCCCCCGCATCCGGACCGAGTGGATCGGGATGCCGGCCGGGCCCTTCCCACCCCGGGCCGACGCCACCACTTCCTTCTCGGTCGGGTCCGGGGCCCACTCCGCCGAGGCGGCCGCCATGCGCTCGGCGGTCAGCATCGCGGTGCCCGACGGCGCGTCCACCTTGGCGTCGTGGTGGTACTCGAGCACCTCGGCGGTGTCGAACCACGGCGCCGCCATCTCGGCGAAGCGCATCATCAGCACCGCCCCGACCGCGAAGTTGGGGGCGATGATGCAGTTCGATCGGGTGAACGTGGCCTGGAAGCGTTCGAGGTCGTCGGCACCGAAGCCGGTGGTCCCGACCACCGCGTGCACCCCGGCCTCGGCCGCCCAGCTCAGGTTCTCGCAGGCCGCGTCGAGCCGGGTGAAGTCGACGACGACGTCGACCCGCTCGCGCTCGAACGCGGTGGCGTCGGCGGCCACGGTGAGGTCCGGGACATCGGCCCCCTTGGCCACCAGATGGAGGTCGAGGCCCTCATGATGCGGATCGACCGCCGCGACCAGCTCGGTCGCACGATCCGAAGCGACAGCAGCACAGACCGTGCTGCCCATGCGGCCACCAGCTCCGAACACACCCACGCGAATCGTCACGGTCAGCAGAGTAGGCAACCGCGGCAGTTCGGGACCCGATCACGACCTCCCGGCCAACCGTCGGCCTCGGTACCGTCCGGTGATGACCCGACGTCGCCGATGCCTGATCCGTCCCGCGGGACGAGGAATCCGTCCGCGCTGTCGGCGCCGGAGTCGACGAGCCGGCCGGCCGGAGGACGGCGGGGCGAACCCTTCGGGTTCGACAGCAACTCCACAAGCGGAGCCGGCAGACGAAGTCTGCGGGTGCAGCGGCTCAGACCGCGGCGGCCAGCGCCCGGGTGTCGACCGGCCCCACCGCGGCCACCGACCGGGGGGCGAGGAGCAGCGCGCGGAGGAGACGGTCGACGTCGTCGGTGGTGACGGCCCGGACCCGTTCGAGCTGCTCGTCGATGCTGGTGACCGAGCCGGTGGACAGCAGGGACCGCCCGAGGCGGGCCATGCGGCTGCCGGAGTCCTCGAGACCCAACTCGGTGGCTCCGCACAGGAACCCGATGGCGACCCGGAGCTCCTCTTCGGTGACACCCCGATCGACGATGGTCCGTAGCTCGACGTCGAGGGTGTCGAGCAGCTCGGCCGACCGGCCCGGTGAGGTTCCGACGTAGACGCCGAGCAGTCCGGCGTCGGAGTAGGAGCTGATCCACGAGTACACCGAATAGGCCAGGCCGCGTTCTTCGCGGATGGCCTGGAAGAGGCGGGACGAGGACCCACCGCCGAGGATCTGGTTGGCCACGTGCAGGGCGTAGCGGTCGTCGTGCGACTGGGTCAGACCCCGCCAGCCGAGCACCACGTGGACCTGTTCACCGTCGCGGGTGTGGGTCGACAGCGGGACGACGTCGGGGGTCGGCGGCGTTCGCCCGGGCACCTGGCCCCCGGCCGGCAGGTCGAGGCGCTCGGCCACCGCGGCGCAGTACTCGTCGTGGTCGACGAGGCCGGCGGCCGCGACCACCAGGTTGGCCGGCCGGTAGTGGGTGTCGAAGAACCCGACGATGTCGTCGCGGTGCATGGCTCGCACGGTGTCGGCGTCGCCCAGCACCTCGCGACCGAGCGGATGCCCGGGGAACAGGCCCTCCATCGACAGCATGTGCACTCGGTCGTCGGGGGTGTCGAGCGCGGCCCACAGCTCCTCGAGGATGACCTCCCGCTCGGCATCGATGTCGGCCGGACGCAGGGCCGGCGCCGACAGGATGTCGCCGATCAGCTCGACGCCGAGGCGCCAGTGGGCGGCGGGGAGCCGGGTGTGGAACGCGGTGTGCTCGCGGGAGGTGTAGGCGTTGAGATCCCCGCCCACCGCGTCGACCGACTCGGCGATGGCGCGCGCCGAGCGCGTCTCGGTCCCCTTGAAGAACAGGTGCTCGAGGAAGTGGCTGGCGCCGGCGATCCCGGGCGTCTCGTCCCGGCCGCCGACGGCGACCCAGACCCCGGTGGTGACCGAACGGGCATGGGCCATCGCGTCGGTGACGACGCGGATGCCGTTGTCGAGGGTGGTGATGCGCGGTTCAGCCATCGTCACGCGAGATCCAACCACCCGTTCCGGTACCACGATCCGCGGTCGTGGACCGCAGATCGTGGTGCCAGAAGCGGATGTGGGCGGATCAGCGCCGGCGGCCTCGGCTCCGGCCGCCGCCGTCGCCCCCACCGCTGGGCTTGTTCTCGGGACCGAGGTCGCCGAACTCCTCCTTGAGCTCTTCGTCGAACGCTTCCTCGAAGGAGACGAACTCGGCGCCACTGTCGGAGCCGTTGCCGGGGGTGTCCGACGAGGACGACTCCCGCTTCGGGCCACGGTCGCGGTCGCGTCCGCCACGGTCCCGGCCGCGGTCACCGCGGTCGCCGCGGTCGCGGCCGCCGGAGCGACCCCGATCGCGGTCGCCACCGGAGTCGCCGTCGTCGGCGGGCTCGGAAGCCATGGACAGGCTGACCTTGCCGTTGGGGTCGATGTCGTCGACCCGGACCTCGATCTCCTGACCGAGCTCGAGCTCGTCCTCGACCTTGTCGATGCGACGCTTGCCCCCGATCTTGGAGATGTGGAGCAGGCCGTCACGGCCGGGGAGGATGTTGATGAACGCCCCGAACTTGGTGATGTTCACCACCCGACCCATGTAGATGGCACCCACGTCGGCGGCCGGCGGGTTGACGATCAGCTCGATCTGGCGACGGGCTTCCTCGACGGCGTCCTTGTCGGTGCCGCCGATGGTGACCGTGCCGATCACGCCGTCGTCGTCGACGCCGATGTCGGCGCCGGTCTCGCCGGAGATCTGGTTGATGACCTTGCCCTTGGGCCCGATGACCTCGCCGATCTTGTCGACGGGGATCTCGAAGCTGATGATCTTCGGGGCCGTGCCCTGAACGTCGGGCCGCGGCTCGGCGATGCAGTCGTGCATCACGTCGAGGATCGTGTCGCGGGCTTGCTTGGCCTGCTGGAGGGCGTCGGCCAGCACGTCGGCGGGCAAGCCGTCGATCTTGGTGTCGAGCTGGAGGGCGGTGACGAAGTCACGGGTGCCGGCGACCTTGAAGTCCATGTCGCCGAAGGCGTCCTCCGCGCCGAGGATGTCGGTGAGGGTGGTGTACTTGCCGTCGGCGTAGACCAGGCCCATGGCGATGCCGGCGACCGGCGCCTTGATCGGCACGCCACCATCCATCAGCGACAGGGTCGAGGCGCACACCGATGCCATCGAGGTGGAACCGTTGGAGGCCAGCACCTCGGAGACGAGGCGGAACGTGTAGGGCCACTCCTCCATGTTGGGGATCACCGGCAGCAGGGCGCGTTCGGCGAGGAGGCCGTGGCCGACCTCGCGGCGCTTGGGGCTGCCCACGCGGCCGGTCTCGCCATTGGCGTGCGGCGGCATGTTGTAGTGGTGCATGTACCGCTTCTTCTCCTGCGGCCCGAGGTTGTCCAGGAGCTGGTCCATCTTCGGCATGCCGAGGGTGAGGACGTTGAGCACCTGGGTCTCGCCCCGCTGGAACAGACCGGAGCCATGGGCGGTGTCGAGGATGCCGACCTCGGCCGACAGCGGCCGGATGTCGGCCGGGCCACGACCGTCGATGCGGACGCCGTCGTTCACGATCCGGGAACGCACGACCCCCTTGAGAACGGTCTTGATGGCGTTGCCGATCTCCTTCTCGCGGCCCTCGAACTCGGAGGCCAGCTCCTCGCGGATGGCGGCCTTGACCTCGCGCTCGGCATCTTCGCGCTCGGCCTTGACCGCGATGGACGCAACCTCGCGGAGGCGGTCGGTGGCGACCTCGCGGACCCGGGCGAGCACGTCGTCCTCGTAGTCGTTGGCCGGCGTCCACTCCAGCGGAGGGCGAGCGCCGTAGGCCTTGACCAGCTCGCGCTGGGCGTCGATGGAGTCCTTGATGGACTGCTTGGCGTCCTCGAGACCCTGGGCGATGGCCGCCTCGGTCACGAACGGGGCCCCGTTCTGGTAATGCTCCCAGGCCCGCTCGGTGCCGTTGGCCTCGACCATCATGATGGCGATGGAACCGTCGTCGGCCTCGCGGCCGGCGACCACGAGGTCGAAGGTGGATTGCTCGATCTCCTCGTGCTCGGGGTGGGCGACCCACTCGCCATCGGTGTCGAACGCCATGCGCACGGCGCCGATGGGGCCCTCGAAGGGCAGGCCGGACAGCATCAGAGCGGCGGAGGCGCCGTTGATGGTGAGGACGTCGTAGGGGTTCTTGCCGTCGGAGCCCATGATCGTGGACACGACCTGGGTCTCGTTGCGGTAGCCGTCGGCGAAGCTCGGCCGCAGGGGCCGGTCGGTGAGGCGGCAGGTGAGGATGGCGAGGTCGGTGGGACGACCCTCACGGCGGAAGAACGAGCCGGGGATGCGACCCGCGGCGTACATGCGCTCCTCGACGTCGACGGTGAGGGGGAAGAAGTCCATGCCTTCGCGAACGGACTTGGCGCCGTTGGCGGTGACGAGGGCCTTGGTGCCGCCGATGCTGGTCAGGACGGCGCCCTGGCTCTGCTGGGCGAGCTTGCCGGTTTCGAAGACGAGCTCCTTGTCGGTGCCCGGGATCGGCGCGGAAACCCGTGTGGGTTCGGTGGTCATTGGGAATGCTCCTGTGTGGCCGTCACGGGGCGTTCCCGTGGGCCGGTTCGGTGGTGGCAGGGCCAGTTCCCAGTCGGCGCTCCCCCGAGACGACTCCGTGACAACGGAACTCTCGGGAGATCGGCGTACTGGCAGCTGGCCGTGATCGGTACTGCCACCGGTTGTGATGGGGTGAAAAACGACGGAGAGCTGCCACGGGGGCAGCTCGTCCGTTCCTCCCTAGCGGCGCAGGCCGTGCTGGGCGATGATCGACCGGTAGCGCTCGACGTCGTTCTTGCGGACGTAGTCGAGGAGCCGCCGGCGACGACCGACCATTTTGAGCAGGCCGCGTCGGGTGTGGTGGTCCTTCTTGTGTGTCGACAGGTGCTCGTTGAGGTGGTTGATGCGCTTCGTGAGAAGGGCGATCTGGACCTCGGGTGAGCCGGTGTCGGTGTCGTGCAGTCGGTGTTCGGCGATGATGCCGGCCTTCTGCGCATCGATCTGTTCGGACATACGTGAAGAAACCTCGGGATTGCTTGGGTATGGGACCCGGCTGCCCCAACCGTGCGAGACGGGGAGGGGCAGCGGTGGCGTCGTTCGCCTCTGCACGCGGCAGAAACGGCACGAGGCCTTCCGGCACTCTACCAGGAGCCCGCCCTGATCGGGCCAAACGGGCCGGAACTCAGGATTCGCGCGCCGGGTGGATGGTGTAGGCGTAGGACGGCCTGCGGCGCCGGGCGGTGAGCCGGGCGAACTCCAGCGGCGGCGTCATGTCCCGGATCGCGGCGTGCGGGACGAAGGAGGCGCTGTCGACCTCGGCCAGGGTGGCGGTGTCGGGGTCGAGACCGAGGTCACGGACCGCGTTGCGATACGCCGTGCCGAACGGGCCCTGGAGCAGGTCGGCGACGATGGCCGGCAGCGTCTCGGGGTCGCGCAGAGGCCAGGCGTGGCCTGCTCCCTCGACGACGACGAACTCGCCGTTGCTCCGCCGAGCCGCGTCCTTGGCGGTCTGGACCGGCACGGCGAAGTCACGCGTGCCGTGGATGGCGACCACAGGCACCTGTTCCTGGGCGAGCCGCTGCAGCATCCACCGGCTCCCGCGGCTGCGCAGGATCGAGACCGCCGGCCCCAGCAGCCGCCAGGGCCGGGTCACGTGCCCGGCCAGCGTGGGCAGGAACAGCCGGCCCAGCTTGCGGGCCTGTTCCGGGTTCTTGAGCACCGGGGGTGTGGCGATGACGTCGACCGCCAGCAGCACGACCACGCCGGCCATGGCGGGGGGGAACACGCGACCGAGGTTCACCAGCCGGTCCCACGTGTCGCCGACGATGGCATCGATGAGTATCACGCCGAGCGCTCGTTCCGGCTCGTTCCCGCACAGCTGGGTGATGACCCGGCCCCCCATGGAGTGGCCGGCGAAGAACGCCCGCTTGATGCCGAGCTCGTCGAGGACGCGGCCGAGCAGGTCGGCGTACTCGCCGAAGTTGGCGCCGCCGGCCGGTAGGCCCTGGGTGCTGCCGTGGTTGGCGGTGTCGATGGCGATGACCTTGAAGCCCATCGACACCAGCCGGGACAGGGTCTGGGCGTACAGGAACCCCTCGGCGGTGAACCCGTGGACCAGCACGAGCGGGATCCCGACACCGGACACCGCGACCCCGACGCGGTGCCCGTCGGAGAGCGTGATCACGTGACGGGCGAGCCGGGGCGCGACGACCACGCCACGCTCGGGCGTGCCGTCGGACTCAGGGCCGACAACGGGTGTCTCGGCCTCCGGGAGCAGGGTGAGCAACGTCTCGGTGGCCAGATCCGCACCCCGACGGGGCGAGCGATCGGCGCCGGCCTCCCGGCGGATCGGGATCACGACGGCGTCGGACGGGAGTGCCTCTTCGGCCGAACTCACGCCTTCCGTCCTCGTCGGCCCATCGAATCGAGTATGCCAGCCGGGTCCTTCACGACCCGTGACCGCCGACGTGCAGGACGGCGCGCGCTGCGTCGCAGTCCCGGCCCATCTGCTCGATCAGGTCGTCAACTGTGTCGAACTTGATCTCGCCTCGGAGCCGCTCGACGAAGCGGACCCCGACCGATTCGCCGTAGAGGTCGCCGGCGAAGTCGAGGAGGTGTGCCTCCAACAGGCTGGCGTCGGCGGTCTCGTAGAAGGTGGGGCGGCGGCCGAGGGAGAGCGCCGCCGGGTGTTCGCTGCCGTCGGGACGTTCGAACCAGCCGGCGTAGATGCCGTCGGCGGGCAACAGGATCGACCCCGGGACCGACACGTTGGCGGTGGGAAAGCCCAGTTCGCGGCCCCGGGCGTCGCCGTGGGCCACGACCCCGCGGACCTCGTGGTACCGGCCGAGCATGGCGCGGGCGGCGTCCATGTCGCCGTCGGCCAGGGCCCGCCGGATGGCGGTGGACGACACCCGATCACCATCCAGCGCGGGGTTGCCGGACGCGTCGACCAGCTCCATGCCCAGTACGTCGAAGCCGGCGTCGGGGCCGAGACGGCGAAGCATGGCGACGTTGCCGGCCCGACCCTTGCCGAAGTGGAAGTCAGCACCGACGATCACCGACTTGGCCCGGAGGCAACCGACCAGGACGGTTTCCACGAAGTCCTCGGCCGTCTCCGCGGCACGGGCCTCGTCGAAGGTGAGGACCACGGTGAGGTCCACGCCGGTGGACGCCAGCAGCTCCAGCTTCTGCTCGAGGTCGCAGAGCAGCTTCGGGGCCGACTCGGGCCGGACGATGGACGCGGGGTGACGGTCGAAGGTGACGACGGCGGAGGTGAGGCCGCGCTCGGCTGCGACGGCTCGGACCCGCTCGATCACCGCCCGGTGGCCGAGGTGCAGGCCGTCGTAGGCCCCGATGGTCACCACCGACCCGGCGCCGGGATCGGGACAGGCGGCGGTGTCGCGAACGATCTGCACGGTGCCGAGGCTACGGCCGCGGTGAGAGCGCCGGAAACCGGAAGCCCAGGTGCCAGGAGACGGATCGTGGCTCAGAACGAGTCGGAGATGCTGAGCGCAGCCGGGCCGAGGACGACCACGAACAGTGCCGGCAGGATGCAGAACACCAGCGGGAAGACGATCTTCACTGGCAGCGACGCCGCCTTCTCCTCGACCCGGGCCCGCCGCTTCTCCCGCAGCTCCTGGGACTGGATCCGCAAGACGTTGGCGATCGGCAGACCGTGCTTGGTCGACTGGCGGATCGAGACGACGAACTGGCGCAGGTCGGCCACCTCGGTGCGTTCGACCATCCGCTCGAGCGCATCCTGGCGGGGCATGCCCACCTGCAGGTCCTGGAGCACCCGCTTGAACTCGTCGGCCAGCGGTCCGGCGCGCCCCTCGGCCGACCGGGCCATGGCGGCGTCGAAGCCGAGACCGGCCTCGACGCTGACGGTGAGCTGGTCGATCACGTCGGGCAGCGCCTTCTCGATCAGCTTCTGGCGGTCGTCGACCTTGCGATCGAGCCAGGCGTTCGGTCCCAGGAAGCCGATGAGGACGATGACGAGGGCGAGCAGGACCGTGTTGCGGTCGACGCCGTTGCCGCTGACGATGGCGAAGGCGAGGAACAGGCTGATGCCGATGGACAGGACGCGCAGCACGAGCACCCGCTCGACCGTCCACCCGGTGTCCCACAACCCAGCGAGCTCGAGCTTGCGCTGCGTCCGATCGCCGGCCTCGGCACCCGAGAGGCGCTTGCCGCCCCGGGCGATGGTGGCGAAGACGGGGTCGAGCAGCCGGGTGCGAGCCGACGCGCTCAGCGCGATCTGGCGGCTGTCACCGACGCGACCGCCCCGGGCCAGGTTCTGCTGCACGGTGTCGAAGGGCTGCTCGGCGGCGAGGGCCCAGATGAGGACGATGATGGAACCGGCCACGAGTGCAGCGGCGATGTAGACGTAGAACGGCATCTCGTGTCTCCTAGAGCTCCACGTCGACGAGTTTCTTGAGCCACGCGGCGCCGGCCGCCAGCAGGACCACGCCGCCGGCGAGCATGATCAAGCCCGCGGTGCGGTGGAACATGGGCCGGAGATAGTCGGGGTTGGTCGACCACAGGATGAGCGCCATGCCGAGGGGAAGGCACCCCAGCACGATCCCCGACAGCCGACCCTCGGCCGTGAGGGCGGAGATCTGTCGGCGGAGCCGGTTGCGGGCCCGGATGGTCTCCGACACCTGGTCGAGAATCTGGGCCAGATCGCCGCCGACCTGGCGGTGGATGCGCATGGCATCGACCACCCACTCGAAGTCCTCGTTCTGGACCCGCTTGGCGATGCCCTGGAGGGCGTCCTCCATGTCGCGGCCGAGGCGGGTCTCGAGGATCGCCCGCTGGAACTCGACGCCGATCGGCGCCTCCATCTCCTGGGCGACGCTGTCGATGGTGGCCCCGAGGCCGAAGCCTGACCGCAACGAGCCCGCCATCATGATGAGCGTGTCGCTGAGCTGGTCGGCGAATTTGGCGTTCCGGCGTGAGGCGAGGAAACGCAGCGCGGTGGGCGCTCCGAGGATCGGAACCGCGACGCCGATGGCGATGCCGATCGGCCCCATCACGAGGTAGAGGACGAAGCCGGCGGCGATGGCGATGCCGATGACGAGGGCCACGAACTCGCCGGCCCGCATGATGAGACCGGCCCGATCGAGACTGGCGTCGATGACGCCTTCCCGCTCGCTCCGCTCGACCGCTCGGGACGTGATCCGGGTGGCGGTGTTGCGCACCGAGGTGACGACGCGTTGGACGGGGCCGGCCTCGGGATCGACCACCCGGTCGCTGCGCAACGACCGACGCTTGGGTCGATCACTGGCCGCGGGGGCGACCACGTAGGCAGTGATGGCCAGGGCCACGGCGATCAGCAACGCGCCGAACCACAGGATCCAGGGCTGCTCGAGCCCGGCCGGGCTCACCTCGGTGGTCAGCCGCGGCGGCGCGGCGGTGGGGCCGGCCACCTCGGTGGTGGTCGGTCCGGCGCGGTTGGGCAGCGCGATGTCGATCGACGCGGTGTCGCCGGTCTTGTCGACCGTGACCGCGAAGGTCGCGGTGGGATCCGCGGTGGCGGACTCGAAGACGACCTCGTACTGGTTCGAGATGCGCTCGCCGATGCTCACGTAGACGTCGGTCAGCGCATTGGGGTCGCTGGCCGAGACGACCTCGCCCCCAGTGGGATCGGCGAGCTGGCCCAGGGTTGCGTTGTCGGCGTCGCCGGTCTGCAACGAGACGGCGTAGAGCAGGGCATCCCCGCTGCCGAGCGCGCTGACCGCGTTGTCGATGGAGCGAGTGGAGGAGGTGTCGGCGCCGTCGGTCAGCAAGACGATGGCTGCCCGGTCGCCGTCCGCCGATGCGGCCTGCTGGGCCGACAGGGCGACGGCGTCGTAGATGGCGGTGCCGCCCTCGGCGGCGAGGGCGTTGATGGCGTCGCGGCTGGCGTTGCGGTCACGCGTGAAGCCGGACCGCAGATCGGCCGTCGTCGAGAAGCTCACCACCGCGACCCGCGCCGACGACGGAAGGGTGTCGAGGAGGTCGAGCGCGGCCACCTTGGCCTTGGCCAGCGGGTCGCCGGCCATGGACGTGGAGACGTCGATGGTGAGCACCACGTCGATCTGCTGATCGGAGAGCGCGGTGATCTGGGCATCGACCGGATCACCGTTCTCGGTGACCCCGATGTCACCGGGGCCGAGCGCGGTGACCGCAGCATCGCCGGACACCGCCACCGCCAGCCGCACGGTGGGGAAGTCGGTGAGATCGGTGCGAACGATCTTCACCGGCGACACGGACTGCGCCGCGGCCGTCCCTGCGAGCACGAGCAACGACAGGAAGACGACGGCGACGAGCGATGCGCTCCGCCGCACGCGGTTCGTCACTTGTGCCTCCGGTTGGCGGACAGCGCGTCCGCCACCACGTTCGAGTCGGCGAACAACTCGGCCGGGAGCTTGAAGCCCTGGTCGGCGAGGCGGTCGGAGAACATGGGCCGGATCCCGGTCGGTTGGGGAACGCCCCGGAAGTGCCCGTTCTCGTCCATGCCGGCCCCGTAGTCGAAGTCGAACAGCGTGTTGGCGGTGATGGTGTCGCTCTCCATGCCGATGATCTCGACCACCTGGGTGATGCGTCGGGAACCGTCGCGGAGGCGGCTGATGTGGACGATGAGGTCGATGGCACTGGCGATCTGTTCGCGGATGGCGCGCATCGGTAGGTCGAGGCCGGCCATCAGGACCATCGTCTCCAGGCGGGACAGCGCGTCTCGGGGGGTGTTGGCGTGCAACGTGCCGAGCGAGCCCTCGTGGCCGGTGTTCATGGCCTGGAGCATGTCGAGGGCCTCGCCGCCACGGCACTCACCGACGATGATGCGGTCGGGGCGCATGCGCAGGGCATTGCGGACCAGGTCGCGGATGGTGACCTCGCCCCGACCCTCGATGTTCTGCGGTCGGGCCTCGAGGCGGACCACGTGACGCTGGGCGAGCTGGAGCTCGACCGCGTCCTCGATGCTGACGATGCGCTCGCCCTCGGGGATGAAGTTGGACAGGACGTTGAGCAGCGTCGTCTTACCGGTGCCGGTACCGCCGCTGACCAGGATGTTGAGCTTGGCCTCGACACACGTGGACAGGAAGTCGACCAGCACCGGCGTGGCAGCACCGGTGTGGATGTAGTCCTCGGCCAGCAGCACGGTCTTGGCGAACTTGCGCACCGTCAGGGTGGGTCCGTCGACCGAGAGCGGCGCGATCACCGCGTTCACGCGGGAGCCGTCGGGCAGGCGGGCGTCGACCATGGGCGACGATTCGTCGATGCGCCGGCCCACCGCGCTCACGATCCGGTCGATGACGCGGCGGAGCGACTCGTCACTGGGGAAGCTGACCCCGGTGTCCTCGAGCAGGCCACGGCGCTCGACCCAGATCCCGTCGGTGTTGTTGACCATGATCTCGGTGACGTCGGGGTCGTCGAGGAACGGGGTGATCGGTCCGTAGCCGATGACGTCGGCGCTGATCTCGTCGACCAGGCGGGCCTTCTCGTCGGCGCTGAGCGCAGTGTCCTCGGAGTTGAGGATGTCGGCGAGCGAGTCCCGGGCCATGTCGAGCAACTGCTCGTCGGACATGTCGGCCGTGGTGGGCCGGGCCGCGATGCGCTCCATCAGCGCCGCCGACACCACCTGCTTGATGTGGCCGTAGGGATCAGTGCGGTGCTCGACGGTGGGTTGTACCCGGCTGTCCCACCCTTCCTCGCCGTCCGCGGTCTTGAGTCGGTCGCCCAGTTTCATCAGTTCCTCCTCCGGAGGAGTCCGCCGGCTCGCCGAGCTTCGTGCTCGTCGTGCTGGTCGGCGTTCGGATCGGGCATGAAGCGGTCGACGAGCTGCCACAGCGGCGCGATGGCCGGCGATCCGTCGTCGGCTTCGAGGACCGGCATGCCCTGGTTCATCGAGACCGGCAGCGAGACGTGACTGGGGACGAGCACGTCCGGCTGCATGCCGATGGTGGCGGCGATGTCGCCGATCTCGAGGCCGACCTTGGCATCGGAGCGGTTGAGCACGAAGTGGCGCTCCTGCTTGGTCATGCCGATGCGGTCGAGGGCGTCGATGGTCTTGTGCAGGCCGCGCACGCTGGCAACGTCGGTGGCGGCGACGAACACCAGGTCGGTGGCGTGGTCCATGACTGCCAGGGTGCGCTCGCCGAGGCCGGGATCGGTGTCGACCACCACGAAGCGGAACTCCTCGGCCAGCATCGTCACCGCCTTGGTGAAGGCCTGGGCGTTGATCTCGTCGGCCACGCCGGGCAGGTCGGGCGCGCACAGCGCGAACAGACCCGACCGGTGGGGCGTGAGGTGGACCTTGACCTCGGTGACGTCGTGCAGGCCGCCGGCGATCGCGTCGCGCACGCTGGTCTCGGCCAGCAGGCGCAGGGCGTTGCCCACGTCGCCGAACTGGAGGTCGGCGTCGACGAGTACGACCTGCTTCGGCGCGCGCTTGGCCAGCCCAACCGCCAGGTTGGTGGACACCGTCGTCTTGCCCGCCCCGCCTTTCGGCGACAGCACCATGATGAGGCGGTTGCGGGACTCGAGGCTGGTGTTCCGCAGGGTCTGGCGCCGGTCGGCCACCTCCAGCGCCCGCTTGACCGCCTCACGGACCCGGTCGCCGTCGGCGCCGGGAGCGAGGACGTCGCGGACGCCGGCCTGCATGGCATGGGCCACGGCCTCGGGCGAGGGCGAGGCATAGAGGACCAGGGTCACCTCGGGGCGGAGGTCGTCGAAGTCCTGGGCGATCTGGATGGCGTCGTTGACGTCACCCGTCCCGTCGATGAGGACGACGGCCAGACCCTGGGTCTCGGCCCGCGCTCCGGTGCTCAGCGGGATCGTGCGTACGGGGATCCCGTCGCCGACCGCGTTCCGGACCGTCTCCTCGAGGGTCTGGGCATCGGAGAGAACGAGGATCATCCGACTGGCGCCTCTGGGTTGATGACGTTCTCCACGCTGATGCCGGTGCTGGGCACCAAGGCGTCGCCGTGCTGGAGGGCCATGTGGAGGTTGGCGTTGAGCGATTGTCCGTTACGAACATACAGCAGTCGCTCGGCATCCGGCCCGGTGAGGGCGAGCGTGACGAACAGCGAGCCCTGCGCCGGTGCGATCCGCTCGGTGGCGGACTGGGCCACGGCATCGGCCGGCAGCGGGTTGCCCTGGACGTTGGTCACCAGGGCCTGCTGGATGATGATCTTGGTGATCGTGAAGCCGGACACGTCGACGGTGCCGGTGGTGGTGACGTTGGGCGGCGGGTTCTGCTGCAGCGGGTCGTTGTTGAACGGGATGAACTGCGACCGGGGCGAGTTGGCGATGACCGCGACATGGTCGCCGGGCACCGGCACGCCGCCGACGAACTGCTCCTGCGACATGGCCACGGTGACCTCGAGCAACCCGTCGGGAACGTCGACCGCGGTCTTCCGGGCCGAGAAGGAGTCGGGCTCGACGAACCGGCTGGCCAGCAGGGTCTCCCCGGTGACGATGTCGACGTCGGCGACCTTGCCCTGGACCTGCACCAGATCGGCGATGACGCCGATGGGAGCGATCTTCTCGGGGATCTGCTCGGTGTGGACCAGGTTCTCCATCTGCGACACCGGGGTGCCCGCAGGGATCTGTTGGTCGGCGACCAGCACGGTGACGAGGGTCTCGCCCTTCAATGCTCGGTCCTCCGCGCCTCTGACGAAGACGATGAGCACGATCGTGCCAACCACCGCCATCGCCACCGCGGCGATGATTCCCACCACTTTCTTGTTCACAGTCTTCTTCTCCCGGAAGAGGGTGTCGTTTGAAGAGTTTCCCGCATTATGAGAGCCAAGTGGTGTATCGGCG
>CAVSRP010000025.1:0-314741 GCA_963730345.1 uncultured Acidimicrobiaceae bacterium | reverse complement strand
AAGACCAAGCTCGGGTGGTCGCCGCGCACGTCGTTCGCCGAGCTGGTGCAGATGATGGTCGACGCCGACCTCGCCCTGCTCAAGGGCGAACTGCGCGACATCTCGCGATGACTCCTGCTGCTCCGTCGCAAGCTCCTCCGCAGCCCGTACAACGGAGATTCGTTGCCCGTCTCTCCTGACGTCTCGCGGGCGCTCGACTCGGACCGGCGACCGCCATGTCTGTAGCCGTGCTGTGCGGGGGCGTGGGCGCGGCCCGGTTCCTGCGCGGGCTGGTGCGGGTGGTCGAGCCGGCAGAGGTGACGGCGATCGTCAACGTGGGCGACGACACCGTGCTGCACGGCCTCCACATCAGTCCCGACATCGACACCGTCGTGTACACCCTCGCCGGAGCCATCGACGACGAGCGGGGATGGGGGCTCGTCGGCGAGACGTGGCAGGCCATGGAGCTGCTCGCCCGCTACGGCAACCCGACCTGGTTCAACCTGGGTGACCGCGATCTCGCCACCCACATCATGCGGTCGCAGCGACTCGGGGCCGGAGCCACGCTCTCGGAGGTGACGGCGCACCAGGCCGGGTCGTGGGACCTCGAGTGCCGCGTCGTGCCGGTCACCGATGATCCGGTGCGCACCATGGTCACCATCGACGACGGGAGCGAGCACGGATCCGAGATCGGCTTCCAGGACTACTTCGTCGGGCACCACCACGACGTCGGCGTCCGGGCCGTCCGCTTCGACGGCATCGACCACGCAGTGGCATCACCCGGCGTGATCGATGCCATCACCGGTGCCGACCGGGTGGTGATCGCGCCGTCGAACCCCGTCGTGTCGATCGGTCCGGTGCTCGCCGTGACCGGGATCCGCGACGCCGTCAGCGCCCGCCGGGCCGACACGGTGGCCGTCTCTCCCATCGTGGGCGGCGCCGCTCTCAAGGGCCCGGCCGACCGCATGCTCCGCGATCTGGGCCAGGAGGCCTCGGTGGTGGGGATCGCCCGCCTCTACGCCCCGCTGGCCGCCACCCTGCTCGTCGATCGAACCGACGCCGACCTGGCCGCGGCCGTGGAGGCCGAGGGAATCACCTGCGTCGTCACCGACACGATCATGTCGACGACGGAGCGGGCCGCCCGTCTCGCCGAACGGGTGCTGGCATGACCTCCATCCAGGGTGAGCTGCGGGTCATGCCGGTCCGCGGGATCGGCGAGATCCACGAGGGCGCCGACCTGGCCGGCATCGTCTTCGAGGCGTGTGCGGCCACCCCCGACACCGCCCTGGTCGACGGCGACGTCCTGGTCGTGACCCAGAAGGTGGTGTCCAAGGCCGAGGGCCGCATCGAGGCGATCGACTTCGACGATCCGCGCCAGCACAAGGCGATCGTCGAGCGCGAGTCGGTCCGGATCATCCGACGGCGAGGCGACCTCATCATCGCCGAGACCGAGCACGGTTGGGTGTGCGCCAACGCCGGCGTCGACCTCTCCAACATCGTCGAGGGCCACGTCGCCCTGCTGCCGGTCGACTCGGATCGCTCCGCCCGCCGCATCCGTGACGCCATCCGTCACCGCCACGGCGTGGATGTCGCCGTGATCGTGTCGGACACCTTCGGCCGCCCATGGCGACGGGGCCTCACCGACGTGGCGATCGGCTCGGCCGGCATCAAGCCCATCGCCGATCTCCGCGGCACCACCGATTCGCTCGGCCGCGAGCTGCAGGTCACCGAGGTGTGCATCGTCGACGAGTTGGCCGGCGCCGCCGACCTGGTGTGCGGCAAGGCCGCCGGCATCCCCGTGGCAGTGTGTCGCGGCGTCGATCCCTCCTGGCTGGGCGAGGGCGGCGCCCAGCACGATCTCGTCCGCCATCCGAGCGAGGACCTGTTCCGTTGAACGCACCCACCCCCTGCCTGTCCGTCGTGATGCCGGCCTACAACGAGGAGACCACCGTCCTGGCCGCCGTCGAAGCGGTGCTCGCCTCCCCCTGGGTGGGCGAGCTCATCGTGGTCGACGACTGCTCCACCGATGCCACCGCGCCACTGCTCGCGTCGCTCGACGAGCCCCGCTTGCGAGTCCTGCACCACGCGGTGAACCAGGGCAAGGGCGCCGCCCTGCGCACCGGTTTCGCCGCCGCCACCCTCGAGTACGTGATCGTGCAGGATGCCGACCTCGAGTACGACGCCAACGAGTACGGGAAGCTGCTCGGTCCGCTGCTCGACGACCGGGCCGATGCCGTCTACGGCTCGCGCTTCGCCGGCGGTGAGTCCCACCGGGTGCTGTACTTCTGGCACTCGGTCGGCAACAAGGCCCTCACCGTGGCGTCGAACATGGTGACCAACCTCAACCTCACCGACATGGAGACCTGTTACAAGGTCTTCCGCCGCGAGGTGATCCAGTCGATCGAGATCGAGGAGGACCGCTTCGGGTTCGAGCCGGAGATCACCGCCAAGCTCGCCCACGCCGGTGTCCGGATCTACGAGGTGGGGATCTCCTACGACGGCCGCACCTACGACGAGGGCAAGAAGATCGGCTGGCGCGACGGCGTGTGGGCCATCGTGTGCATCGTGCGATACGGCCTGGTGCCACGGCTGCGCGGATCGCGGGTCACGGGGTCGCGCTGACCAGCGTGTCGGTGAGCCCCTCGGCCAGGGGCGTGAACGGCGCCCAGCCCAGGTACATCTTCGCTCGCGACGGATCCGCGGGTACCGCGCCGGGCTCGTCGGATCGAGCCGCCCCCGGCACGGGTTCGGCCGTCACGCCGGCCACCGCGGCCATCGCCCGGTACAAGCTCCGGATCGACGTCTGGGTCCCGGTGCCGACCGCGATCCGCAGACCGTCGCCGCGATCGATGGCCTTCACCAACGCGTCGACCGCGTCGTCGACGAAGAGCAGGTCGCGGGTCTGCTCCCCGGTGCCGTGCACCACGCAGGGCTGCTCGTGCACGAGACGCTCGGCGAAGGTGGCCACCACCGAGCTCTCGTGCCCGCGCCGCTGACGGGGGCCGAAGACGGTGGGCAGGTCGATCACGGTGCACTCGGTACCGCGCACCTCCCGCTCGCGCAGCACCAGCTCGACGGCCATCTGGCGGGTGGCCGCCCGCAACGAGTCCGAGAACGCGGCTCGCAGGCTCCCGGTGGTGACCACCTTCCGCACGCCGGCGGCCCGGACGCCCTCGAGCAACTGCACGGTGCCCACCACGTCGATCTCGGCGCTGCGCGCCGACGGGAGGGCGTCACCCCGGGCGGTGCAGGTGGCGAGGTGGAAGACCAGCTCCGGGCGGTGGCGGACGACCAGCTCGACGAAGGCATCGTCACGGATGTCGCACTGGTGGATCTTGAGCCGCCCGCCCGAGTCGTGGCGGGCGGATGCGAGGTTGGCGAGGGACCCGGTGGAGAGATCGTCGACGACCTCGACGTGATGGCCCACCGCCAGCAGGCGATCCACCAGCATCGAGCCGATGAACCCGGCGCCGCCGGTGACCACGATGTTCACCGTCGCGACGACCTCGAACTCGTCATCCGACGTCCTCGGGGATCCGCTCGCCGGTGAGGCGGGCGTTGGGCTCGATGTCGACGTGGTCGCCGATCACCGTGAGGTCGATGAGCTCGGCCCCCGTGCGGACGATCGCGCCCGCCCCCACGATCGAGCGGTGGATGCGGGCGCCGGATTCGACCGTGGCCCCCTCGAGCACCACGGCCTCGGTGAGGGTGGCCTCGTCGCCCACCGTGGCCCCCGCGCCGATCACCGATCGTTCGATGTGGGCACTGTCGGCCACGACCGCGTCGGGATGCACCGACGACTCGTCGGGCGGGAGCAGGTCGAGGTTCGCCTGCAGATACGTCTCGGGGGTGCCGGCATCGACCCAGTAGGCGTTGCCGTCGAGGGCGTAGAGGGACCCGGCCGCGACCATGGCCGGGAACGTCTCCCGCTCGACCGACACGCGGCGACCGACCGGGATGCGGCCCAACACGCTGGGCTCGAACACGTAGGTCCCGGCGTTGATCGACGTGCTCGGGGCCTCGTCGCGGTCGGGCTTCTCGACGAACGCCTCGACCTGGCCGGCCACATCGGTGACCACGACGCCGTAGCGGGACGGATCGTCGACCGAGTGGAGCGCGATGGTTCCCTCGGCGCTGGAGGCATCGTGGAAGCGGACCAGCCGGGTGACGTCGAGGTCGGTGAGGACATCACCGTTGACCACCACGAAACGCTGGTCGATCCCGGCCTCACCGGCCGCGAAGCGTATGGCGCCCGCGGTGTCGAGCGGCTCGTCCTCAACCGCGTACGTCAACTTCACCCCGGCACACGTGCCGTCCGGGTAGGCGGCGAGGAACGAGTCGGGCTTGTAGCCGAGCGACAGGACGGCCTCGGTCACGCCGTGCTGGCCGAGGTGGCCCACGACGCGCTCGACCATCGGGACGTGCACGACCGGCAACAGGTTCTTCGGCGTGGTGAAGGTCAGCGGCTGCAGTCTGGTGCCGAACCCTCCCACGAGGATCACGGCCTTCACTTGCCGGCAACTGCCTCGGTCGTGGTCGTCGACGAATCCGACGACGCCGGAGCGCTCGTCGAGGTGGTCGACGAGCCCGTCGAGTCTGGAACCGTCGAGCTGGTGTCGGCGGGTGCGCTGGAGTCGGGGACACCGGTGGCCGCCGCGACCTTGTCCGCGCTGGGCGGGGGCGGGATGTCGGCGCCCTCGGGCATGAATGCGACGGTGAACGCCTGGCCGTTCTGGGCCAGCCGGATCTTGTCGAAGTCCTTGGTCACGATGCGGTCGGGGGCCTTGCCGTCGAGGGCGTCTTGGACCACGTCCCAGACCGCGACCTGCACGATGGGATCGCCGTCGATCCCGTCGCAGGTGTCCTTTCCCTCGACGTAGGTCTTGCCGCCCGGCACGGCGAGCGAGTCGTTCTGGATCCCGCCCGCGTTGCCGAGCTGGCTGGCCGCATCCTCGAACCAGTGCTCGAGGGTGGCGTTTTCGCCGGCCCGGGAAGGTGAGAACGGGTGGATGTGGAGCAGACCGTCGCCGTGGGTGTGGGTACCCCCGTTCTGGGGAGCCTCGAACTCGGGCAGATCGGGCAGGAACTCGCCGCAGACGTAGATGCCGTACGCGGAGTGCCAGTGGTCGGTGACCGTCGGCGCTTGCTGTGCGGTCGCCTGGCGGTTGTCGCGTGTGTAGAACACCAGCAGCGTGCCGAGGATCACGACCGCGGCGAGCGCGACGGGGAACAACAGGTTCCGCTCGCCGGCAGCTCGCGCCCGGCTACCGCCTGCCTTCGCAGCGCGGGCGACTTTCTTGTTGGAGGAGGCCTTACCCATAGCGGAACGAGGCTACAGGTCAGCCACTGCGGATCGGTAGGCGACGACCATCGCCTCGGCCGTCCGCCGGGGCGAGAACAGCTCGGCGCGGAGCAGACCGGCGGCGCCGAGCGCCCGGCGACGGTCCTCGTCGTCGAGGATCCGGTGCAGCTCCACCGCGAGCTGGGCGTCGTCGCCGGAGGGAAAGACGACGCCGGCATCGCCGACGATCTCGGGCAACGCGCCGGCGTCGGCGACGACCACGGCCGTCCCGGCCGCCATGGCCTCGAGCGCGGGGATTCCGAAGCCCTCGTAGCGCGACGGCACCACCACCACCGCGGCGTGCTCGAACAGGCTCGCCATCGTCGCGGCCGGGACCCGCCCCGTCCGGACGACACGACCCCCCAGATCCTGCGTGGCGATCTCGTCGAGGACGGCACGCTCGGCTGGTCCCTCGCCGCCGGTGAGGACGAGCGTGGCGTCGGGGTGGCGGGCCGCGAGGTGCTTCATGGCCCGGATGGCGACGACGTGGTCCTTGTGGGGATAGGTGATCCCGGACAGCAACACGATGGGTCCGGTGATGCCGTACGCGGCCCGTACGGCGTCGATGGGGGCCGGCCCGGTGGCGGGCGGCGACGACCATGGGACCACGTCGATCTTCGCGGGGTCGGCTCCGAGCCGGGCAACCAGCCGTTCGCGCACGAACGCGGACGGCACCAGCACCCGGCGGGCGGCGGCAATCGCTCGCGGCACGGCGAAGCGGAGGTACGCGACCTTCACCGGGCTGAAGTTGCCCGGGAGCTCGAGCGGCTGGATGTCGTGGATCGTGAGCACGCGGGCCGCCCACACTGGACCCGGCGACGTGCCGCCCGCGTCGTGGAGGACGTCGATCCGTGTCCGGTGGGCCATGGCGGGCAGCCAGGTGTGCTCAGCCAGCACCCGGACGGGCTTGAGCCGACCGGGCACCGCCACGGTGTGCGTCTCGAAGCGGTCGGTCAGCTCCGGATGCGCATCGCGGAGCACGTCGAGGCCGAACAGCACGATCTCGACGTCGTCGTGGGCGAACTCGCCCATGGCGTGCAACGCCCGAGTGGTGGCCTCCTCCGAGCCACCCACGACGCCGGGGACCAGCCAGCAGAGGTTGATGCCGACCTTCACCCCACCACCTCGTCGTACACGGCCATCGTCCGATCCGCGGTGCGGGCCCAGGTGTACGCCGCGGCCCGCGCCAGCCCGGCGTCGCGGATCCGGGACTGCCGTTCCGGGTCGTCGAGCAGCTCGGCGAGGCCGGCGGCGATGGCATCGGGATCGAGGGGATCGACGGCCACGCCGGCACCCCCGGTGATCAGCTCCTCGGTCGCGGTCCCCGACGACGTCACCACCGGGCACCCGAGGGCCATCGATTCGAGCACCGGCAGGCCGAAGCCCTCGAACACGCTGGGGTACACCGATGCCAGCGCGCCGGCGTACAGCGCGTCCCGGGTGCCGTCGTCGACGAAGCCGGTCAGGGTCACGTTGGCGGGCACAGCGGACGCATCGAAGGCGTCGCCCCAGCCGGCCGGACCGACCACCACCAGGGTCAGCTCCGACCGGTCGAGCCGGGCCCACGCCTCGAGCAGGCGGTGGAGGTTCTTGCGGGGTTCGAGTGTTCCCACCACCACCACGTACCCACCGTGGAGTCCGAACCGGGAGCGGACCGCGTCGACCGCCGCGGTGTCGACCGGTTCGACGGCGATCCCCCACGGGACGAGATGGAGCCGTGCCCGGTCGATTCCCACCCGGGTGCAGTCCTCGAGCGTGGCCCGAGACGGCACGATGACCGCTGCGGCCTCGGCCCGGGTCAGGGCGAGCGCCCGATCGAAGAACCGCCGCCCGTGGTGGGTGAACATCTCCGGATGATGGACGAAGGCGAGATCGTGCACCGTGACGACGAGCGGAGCCCGGCCGGCCGCGATCGCGCCGCCCATGCAGTGGACGACGTCGACCGGACCGGTGGCGCGCTCCACCCGCGGTCGCCGCAGCCGGTGCCAGGCCTCGTACAGGGCGAGCCGGGGCAAGGGGAGCTGATGCACCGCGACGGGCGGTCGCCACGGCGGCGCCGGCGGTCGGCGGTGACGGGCGGCCACACCCACCACCTCGACGAGGGAGCGTCGATCGAGCTCGGCCACGAGGTCGACGGTGGCGCGAGCCGTCCCACCCGGCACCTCGTGCCAGCACTGCTCCATGGGAACGGCGACGCGCATCCGGCGAGTCTCGCACGACACTCCCGGCATCTCGGTCCGGCCGAAGACCACGGGTATGCTCGCTCGTCGTGCATCGCCTGTTCCCCGCCGCGCCGGCCCGGTGCCGGATCGCCGTCCGCCGATGAAGGTCCTGGTCACCGGGAGCGCCGGTCTCATCGGTTCCGAGGCGGTCACCTTCTTCGACGACCTCGGCTTCCGAGTCGACGGCATCGACAACAACGGCCGGGCCGACTTCTTCGGGCCGCAGGGCGACACGACGTGGAACCGCCAGCGGCTCGAGGCCATCAGCCGGGACTACACCCACCACGACATCGACATCCGCGACGCAGAGGCCGTCGACCAGGTGTTCGCCCGACGGGGCTACGACCTGGTCATCCACACCGCGGCCCAGCCCAGCCACGACCTCGCCGCCAGCCGGCCGGTCGACGACTTCACCACCAATGCCAACGGCACCCTCCACCTGCTCGAGGCCTGCCGACGGCACACCCCCGATGCGGTGTTCGTGTTGGTGTCGACCAACAAGGTCTACGGCGACAATCCCAATCGGGTCGAACTGGTCGAGCTGGACACGCGCTGGGACTACGCCGATCCGGCCTACGAGCAGGGGATCGACGAGTCGATGTCGGTCGAGGGCTGCCTGCACTCGCTGTTCGGGGTGTCCAAGCTGAGCGCCGACCTGCTCTGCCAGGAGTACGGCCGCTACTTCGGGATGAAGACCGGGGTGTTCCGCGGCGGATGCCTCACCGGACCCCACCACTCGGGCGTGGAGCTCCACGGCTTCCTGTCGTACCTGGTCACCACTGCGCTGCGAGAAGGCCCGTACACGATCTACGGCTACAAGGGGAAGCAGGTCCGGGACCAGATCCACAGCCACGACGTGATCAGCGCCTTCTGGGCCTTCGCCCAGAACCCCCGGCCCGGCGAGGTGTACAACCTCGGCGGGGGCAAGGCCAACGCCGCCAGCCTCATCGAGTGCGTCGACATGATCGCCGAGCGGACGGACAAACGTCCCGTGCTCACCTACGACGAGACCAACCGGGTGGGCGACCACATCTGCTACTACACCGACATGGCGAAGTTCCGCCGTCACCACCCCGGCTGGGAGATCGAGCACTCCCTCGACGCGATCGTCGACGAGATGATCGCGGCGGTCGCCAACCGACGCGGATAGCCGTGCGGCTCTGCCTCCTGAACCAGTTCTACGCCCCCGACATCTCGCCCACGGCGCAGCTCGCCACCTCGCTGATCGAGCACCGGGCAGCACGCGGCGACGACTGCACGGTCGTGTGCGGCTCGGGCGGCTACGCCGATGCCCACGACAATCGTCCGCTGGCCGCCGACGTACGGATCCGGCGAGTGTGGGCACCCGGGCTGGGTCGCAGCTCCCTCGTCGCCCGGGCCTGGACGTACAGCACCTACGTGGTTGCCGCCATCTGGACCCTGCTGCGCATGCCTCGCCAGGACGTGATCATCGCCATGACCACGCCCCCGTTCGTGTACCTGGTGGCCATGGCGCACAAGCTGCGCCGCCGCGAGACCCGGGTCATCCTGTGGAGCATGGACGTGTACCCGGAGGTGGCCGAGCGGCTGCGGGCGGTCAGCGAGACGAACTGGCTCTCCCGGCTGCTCCGGCGAGTCAACGAGTGGGCTCTCCCCAAGCTCGATTCCGTCGTCGTTCTCGACGGCGCCATGGCCGACCTGCTCACCGCGGCCGGGGCGCCGGCCGAGCGGGTCCACATCATCCCCAACTGGGAGCGGGCCGACCTCTACACCGGTGAGGCTCCCGAGCTGTGGGAGGGCTACGAGCGGTTGGGCCTCGCCGGCCGGTTCGTCGTCCTCTACCTGGGCAACGTCGGGCTCGGTCACCGCTTCGACACCGTGATCGCCGCGGCCGAGCGCCTCGCCGATGACGACGTGACGTTCCTGTTCATCGGGGGTGGGCCCCGCTGGAGCGAGCTCGAAGCCGAGACGCGACGGCTCGCCGGCGTGGTGATGCACCCCTATGTGGACAAGCACGTCACGCCGTCGGTGCTGGCGGGCGCAGACACCTCACTGATCTGTCTCGAGGACCGTGCCCTCGGCGTCATGAGCCCCTCCAAGCTCCACGGCAGCCTCGGCATGGGCCTCCCGATCACCTACATCGGACCTCAGGGGTCGAACATCTCGGAGGCCATCGACACCTACGGTTGCGGCGTGTCGGTTCGCCACGGTGACGTCGACGGACTCGTCGCCGCCATCCGGGCCTGGCAGCAGGACCCCGCGGTGCGGGAGAAGGTCTCCGATCGTGCGCGACATGCGTTCGAGAGCGCCTACTGCGACTCGGCCACGCTCCCGAAGTGGGACGAGCTCCTCGATGGGGCCCAGCCATGAGCGACACCACGCGGATGATGCCCGCGGCCGACGGCGGACCGCCGGGTGATGGCGGACCGGACCGGCGCATCGTGGTCATCGCCATCCTGCTGGCGGTCATCGTCGCCCTCATCCTGCTGCTCGTCGTCATCCGCGCCGTCGGTGGTGGGAACGACTCCACCACGACCACCGCCTCCACGACCACCGAGTCCACGACCACGGCCAGCACCACCACGACGACGGAATCGACCACGACCACCTCATCGTCCTCGACGACGACATCCTCGACCACGACCACCTCGTCGACCACGACTGCTCCCACCACCACCACCACGACGACCACCTCCGCGCCCGCGGTCACCATCGCCCCCCAGCGCTGCACCGGCAACACCGGGCCGAGCCACCCCGACCCGGTCGCCGAGGTGTTCTACGAGGCCTGGACGGTCGCCGACCGCCACTGCGCGAACCAGATCGCGACCAGCGACGCCGTCAACACGCTCTTCGTCCTCGACGGCCACGACGCGAACTGGATCTTCGAGGGTTGCTCGCAGACCGACCCGCCCGATGCCCACACCGAGTGCACCTACTCCTACGAAGGTGGGGCCGCGTTCTTCTCGATGCGCTTCGGTGCGATCGACGGCTGGCAGATCTACCGCGTCGACTTCGCGGTCGACTAGAGCGCTCAGAGAACGGCGGCGAAATACGCTGCGGTGCGCTGGAGCCCTTCACGGAGCTGCACCGCCGGCTCCCACCCGAGCGCCGACCGGGCCAGCGAGATGTCGGGCTGGCGCTGGGTCGGGTCGTCGACCGGAAGCGGCTCGTGGACGATCTCTGACGTCGACCCGGTAACCTCGATGACGAGCTCCGCCAGTTCGGCGATGGTGAACTCGTTGGGGTTGCCGATGTTGCACGGGCCGGTGATGTCGCCGTCGAGGAGGCGGAGGAAACCGCTGACCTCGTCGTCGATGTAGCAGAACGAGCGGCTCTGGGAGCCGTCGCCGTAGATGGTGATCGGCTTGCCCTGGAGCGCCTGGACCAAGAAGTTGGAGATGACCCGGCCGTCCTCGGGTCGCATCCGGGGCCCGTAGGTGTTGAAGATCCGCACGATCCTCACATCGAGGCCGTGGTGGGAGTGATAGGCCATCGTCATCGCCTCGGCGAAGCGCTTGGCCTCGTCGTAGACGCCACGGGGTCCCACCGGATTCACGTGCCCCCAGTAGTCCTCGGTCTGCGGGTGGACCTCGGGGTCGCCGTAGACCTCACTGGTGGAGGCCAGGAAGAAGCGGGCCGACTTGGCCCGGGCCAGACCGAGGCAGTTGTGGGTGCCGAGGCTGCCGACCTTCAGCGTCTGGATCGGCATCTCGAGGTAGTCCTTGGGCGATGCCGGCGACGCGAAGTGCATGACCACGTCGACCGGCCCCGGCACCCAGATGTAGGTCGAGACGTCGAGCTCCACGTAGGTGAATCCCGGGGCGCCGAAGAGATGCTCGACGTTGTGCACGTTGCCGGTGACGAGGTTGTCGATGGCGATGACCTCGTCGCCCCGGTCGAGCAGGCGCTCGCACAGGTGCGAACCCAGGAAGCCGGCACCGCCGGTCACGACTACGCGCGCCATGATCAGTTGCAGCCGACGCCGCGGAAGGCGAAACCCCGGCGGCGCAGGGCCGAGCGGTCGAGCAGGTTGCGGGCGTCGACCACGGCGGGAGACGCCATGCGCTCCTTGACCTGATCCAGGTCGAGCCATTTGAACTCGTCCCACTCGGTGAGCACGAGGAGCACGTCGGCACCGTCGCAGGCGTCGTAGGGATCGTCGACCACCTCGATGTCGTCGAGCTGGTGCGAGACGGCGGGGTCGTATGCCCGGACCTTGGCGCCGGCGGCGGTGAGGCGGTGCAGCACCTCGAGGGACGGTGATTCCCGCAGGTCGTCGGTGCGGGCTTTGAAGGTCAGGCCCCAGGCTGCCACCTGCTTCCCGTCGATCGAACCGCCAGCCAGCTCGACCGCCTTGTGCGCGGTCCGGTCGAACTGCTCGTCGTTCACCTCGATCACGCCCTTGAGCAGGTCGAAGTCGTACCCGGCCTCCTCGGCGATCTTGACCATCGCCCGGGTGTCCTTCGGGAAGCACGAACCTCCGTAGCCGGGACCCGGGCGCAGGAACTCGTGACCGATCCGCTTGTCGTACCCGATGCCGAGCACGACGTCGTTGATGTCGGCGCCCACTGCCTCGCAGATGGCGGCCACCGCATTGATGAAGCTGATCTTGGTGGCGAGGAAGGAGTTGGCGGCGTACTTGATCGTCTCGGCCGAAGCCGGGTCGGTCACCACGAGGGGGGCGGTGACCCCCAGGTACAGCGACGCCACCTTGATCGCCGCCGACTGGTCGTCGGCACCGATGACGATCCGATCGGGGTTCATGAAGTCGTGCACCGCCGAGCCCTCCCGCAGGAATTCGGGGTTGGACACGACCGAGACGTCGTCGCGACCGAGGGCCCGCTCGACCACCCGGGTCGAACCGACCGGCACGGTGGACTTGTTGACCACCACCGACTCGGCCGGCAGCACCGGCGCGATCTGGGTGGCGGCCTCCTGGATGTAGCTGAGGTCGGCGGAGCCGTCGGCGCCCTGGGGAGTCGGCACGCACAGGTAGGCGAACTCGCAGTCGGCCGCAGCCGTGGCGGCGCCGACCACGAAACTGAGGCGGCCGGCTTCGATCCCCTCGTGGACCAGGGCGTCCAGCCCGGCCTCGAGGATCGGGACCTCACCCCGCTGCAACGCGGCCACCTTGGCCTCGTCGATGTCGGCACAGACCACGTCGTGGCCGAGCTTGGAGAAGCAGGCGCCCGTGGTGAGCCCGACGTAACCCGTACCGATCACTGCGATCCTGCTCACGATGACTCCTCTGCAGCTCCGCTGCCCAGCAGCGCGTCGACCGCGACGCGGAGGCTGTCACGGTAGTGGGGCATCGGGGGCAGCCGCGAACCCCTCCACGCGACGTCGTCGAGGACCGAGTTGGCCGGTCGGGGGGCCCGCCGGGGCGGATCGAGCTCGTCGGTGCTGATGGCCCGGACGATGCCCGGATCGGCGCCGGCCGCCTCCAACACCTCGCATGCGAACCCGTGCCAGCTGACCGCACCGCGGTTGGTGAGGTGGAACACGCCAGGGATGCGGGCGGCGGCAAGCCGGCGCAGGCCGACCGCGAGATCCGACGTGAACGACGGGCACCCGATCTGATCGTCGACAAAGGCCAGTTCGTCGCGTTCCCGCAGGTCGAGGACGGTCTTGAGCATGTTCCGGCCGTGGATCCCCATGACCCACGCGGTACGGACCACCGAGCACGAGGCACCACTCGTCAGCGCCTCCTGCTCCCCGGCCAGTTTCGACGCGCCGTACACGGACAGCGGGTCGGGCCGGTCCCACTCGTGGTAGGCCCCGACCTTGGTGCCGTCGAACACGTAGTCGGTCGAGATCTGCAGTAGGTGGGCCCCGCAGCGGCGAGCGGCGTCGGCCACCCATCGCACGGCCAGCGCGTTGTCGCGGAACGCCCGAGCGGCGTCGTCCTCGCAGGCGTCGACTGCGGTCCACGCCGCGGTGTGGAACACCACATCCGGACGCGCGGTCAACACCGCGGACAGGACCGCGTCACGATCTCCGACGTCGAGTTGGTCGTGGGTCAGGGCCACCAGGTCGTCGCCGCTGGCCCGGCAGTGCAACGTCAGGTCGGTACCGAGCTGGCCGCCGGCACCGGTGATGAGGACACGCACGGCCCGAGACGGTACCGGCCGACCGGGGCTCGGCTACGACTTGAGTGGCCGCCACCACCACTCGTTGGCCCGGTACCAGTCGATCGTCTCGGCCAGCGCCTCGTCGAGCGACCGCTGCTTCCGCCAGCCGAGTGCGGTGATCTTGGTGATGTCGACCGAGTAGCGACGGTCGTGACCGAGACGGTCCTCGACGTAGGAGACCAGTTCCTCCCCCACCCCGAAGGCGGCGAGCAGCGCGTCGACCAGCACCCGGTTGGGCGTCTCGTTCCCGGCCCCGATGTTGTAGATCTGCCCGGGCTCACCCCGGGTGAGGACGAGGTGGACCCCGGCGCAGTGGTCGTCGACGTAGAGCCAGTCGCGCTCGTTGAGGCCGTCGCCGTAGAGCGGGATCGGGATCCCGTCGATCAGGTTGGTGGTGAACAGCGGGATGGCCTTCTCGGGGTACTGGTAGGGCCCGAAGTTGTTCGTGCACCGCGTGACCGACACCGGGACGTCGTGGGTGTGGTGGTAGCTGAGCGCGATGAGGTCCGAGCTCGCCTTGGAGGCCGAGTAGGGCGACCGGGGTTCGAGGGGATCGGTCTCGCGCGACGACCCCACCTCGACGGAGCCGTAGACCTCGTCGGTGCCGATGTGCACGACCCGCTCGACCTCGAGCCGGCGGGCGGTGTCCATCACCACGTTGGTGCCGAAGCAGTTGGTGTGGACGAAGTCGTCGGACCCGAGGATCGACCGGTCGACGTGGCTCTCGGCGGCGAAGTGCACCACGGCGTCGCAACCGGCCATGGCCTCGGTCAGCGGTGCCGGATCACAGATGTTGGCGTGGACGAACCGGAACCGAGGATCGTCGTCGACGTCCCGCAGGGTCGACAGGTTCCCCGCGTAGGTCAAGGCGTCGTAGGCCACCACGTCGTCGTCGGTGTGGGCGAGCACGTACCGCACGTAGTTCGAGCCGATGAAGCCCGCCGCCCCGGTGACGAGGATCCTCATCCCTGCCTCGCCTCGGACGAGAGGGCCTCGGCGAGCGTCGGCGCGCTCCGGTCCTTGGCCGACACGAACGCGACATCGTCCACGTCGATGGCGACCGGCCACGGGATGGCCAGCTCGGGATCGAGGGGCGAGATCGCCACACCGGGCATCCCGGGCTGCCATTCGGTGTCGAAGCAGTAGAGGTACTGCATGGTCTCCGACGTGGCCTGGAAGCCGTTGCAGACGCCGGGCGGCACCAGCACCTGGATGCCGGGCGAGAGCGTGGCGGTCACCACCAGGCCGGCAGTCGGCGAGTCGGGCCGGGTGTCCACGTAAGCCCCGAAGGCCTCACCGGCGGCCACGGCGACCAACTTGTGCATCGCTTCGCCGTGCATGCCGCGGATGGCACCGCGTCGGGTCTCGGTCACGTTGACCTGCACCCAGGGCCCGAGGGACGGCAACCCGGCGGCGACGAAGGCCGACTCGCGGTAGAACTCCCGCACGGTGCCGCGGCCGTCGGTGACCTGCTTCATGGTGAGGATGGCCAGACCGTCGATGGCGGTGCCCTCGACCGCGAACGGCTCGATCCCGACCATCACCCCTCCTCCGCTTCGGCCGCGGCCTCGAACTCGAGGAACCGGAAGAGGTGGTCGGCGTACCCACTCTTGGTCAGGTCCCCACCGTGGGCCTCGGCCTCGGCCAGGTCGCGCAGCTGGGCCGGGGTGATGAAGCCCTCCCGGCAGGCGGCGGCCTCGGGGGCACCGATGAGCAGACCCTTGCGCCGCTGCTGGCCGGCCACCCATGACTGGGCGTCGAGCATGGCGTCGAAGGTGCCGACGTCGAACCAGTCGGTGGCGAAGGGCAGCTTCGAGACCCGGAGCCGGCCACGCTCGAGGAAGTGGTTGTTGACGTCGGTGATCTCGATCTCGCCCCGCGCGCTGGGCTCGATGTGCCGAGCCACCTCGACGACGCTGTTGTCGTAGAAGTAGAGGCCGGGCACCATGTAGTTCGACGTTGGCTGCGACGGCTTCTCGTGGAGGGCCCGAACAGTGATGCCGTCATCGTCGAACTCGAGCACGCCGTAGCGCTCGGGGTCGGGGACCCACAGGCCGAACACGACCGCACCGTCGGGATGGGTGAAACGCTGGAGCTGCTCGCCCAACCCTGCGCCGTAGAAGATGTTGTCGCCGAGGATGAGGGCCACGTCGTCGTCGCCGATGAAGTCGGCGCCGACCACGAACGCGTCGGCCAGTCCCCGCGGCTCGGTCTGCTCGGCGTAGCGGAACGCGCAGCCCCACTGCGCCCCGTCGCCGAGCAGGGCCCGGAACTGCGGCAACTGTTCGGGCGTGGAGATGACGAGGATCTCGTTGATCCTTGCGTGGATGAGGGTGGTGATCGGGTAGTAGACGAGCGGCTTGTCGTAGACGTGCATCAACTGCTTCGACGTGGCCCGGCTGGCGGGACCGAGCCGGGTGGCGCGCCCCCCGGCGAGCACGATGCCCTTCACCCGATTCCTCCCCGATGGCGACCCTTCATGCCGGCGTTTCTAGCAGTCCTCACCGGAGCCATCCCGCACCGGAGCGATCACCCGCACGACGCGTCGGGCGGGACCTCGGTCGGGATGGTGCCGAGCACCGTGGTGGTCGAGCGGCCGGCCACGGTGGTGGTGGTCGTGGGGCGCGGGAGCGTGGTGGACGACGAGGCCGTCGAGGTCGACGGCTCGGGCGTCTCACGGAGTCCGGTGAAGTCCGCCCCGGTCACCAGCGTGACGTCGTCGACATCGGGATCCTCGACCAGGCGGGCACCGTTCACCAACCACCGGGCGACGAGGTCGGCCTCGGCCTCGGCACCTGGCGGGTACCGGATCACCGTGCGAGACGTGCCGAGTTGGTCGGCGTCGCCCGTACCGGCGATGGCGAAGCCCGCCGCCCGCAGCGCCCGCGCCGTCGCCGACGCCTCGCCCGGGTTCCCGGTGCCGTTGAGGACCTGCACCCGGACCGCGGACTCCACCACCGCGTTGGGGTCGCGGTTGCGGAACACGTCGAGCACCGGCTCGGCCGCTCTGGTCTGCAGGCGCAGGATGTCGGCCCCACCGACCACGTCGGGGGTGACCGGGAGGTCGTAGATGTCGAGGGCATCGGGCCGGAACTTCCGGAACTCCGACGCCAGATCGATGATGTCGTTGCCGTTGAGCGTGTTGTCGAGCGTCACCGCATCGAGGGCGCTGTTGATCAGGGCGTCGAGCGTCACCGGATTGCGTAATCCGCGGTCGAAGGCCCGGTTCAGGGCCTCGACGATGAAGGCCTGCTGGCGCTTGATGCGACCCAGATCACCCGTTCCGTCGGTGCGCCACCGCCCATCGATGTACTCCTGGTACGCGCGCGACCGCACGAATCCGAGCGCGTTGTGCGAGTCGAGCGTGATGCACCCCGCTTCGGGGATGCTCAGACCGCTCTTGAGATCGCGAACCGGGTGCGGGAAGTACACCGGGACCCCGTCGAGCGCGTCGACCAGCTTGCCGAAGCCGAAGAAGTCGACCTGGACGTAGTGGTTGATCGGGATGCCGAAGTAGTTCTTGATCGTGGCGATCAGGCCCTCGGGCCCGCCCACCTGCACGGCGCTGTTGATCTTGGCGCTGCCCCTGGTACCGGAGATCGGGACGTAGAGATCGCGCGGGATCGACAGCAACGCGGCGCGGGTGGAGGCGGGATCGACGCGCAGGATCATCACGGTGTCGCTGCGGAGCCCGCCGATCGCAGCCCGGCTCGAGCGCACCGGGTCGTTCGGATCGAGCCCGGCCGCCGAGTCGACCCCGACGAGCAGGTAGTTCTGCGCGATCACGCCGTTGGCCGTCTCGGACGGGGTGCTGAGGTAGTCGGCGATCTCCACTCGAGGGATCTGGCCGAACTTCTCGTATCCGTAGCCGAGCACGGCAGCCGCGATCAGGAACCCGATGATCGCAAGGATGTTGCCCGCGATGACCAGACGCTGGAAGACCGTTCGCCGCGCCCGGCGAGTGGTCGAGCCGGGCATTCGGCGATGCTAACCCTCCGCCCCCGGCCCGCCGCATCACCCCACGGCCTACGGTCGCGGTCGTGCCGCCCCTCGCCGATCAGAGTGCGCTCGCCGTGGTGGGCGAACGGCTGTGCACCGACCTGGTCGACGTCACCGACGATCCGGCGTGCCTCGACGGCACCGGCTTCTGGGCCGCGGTGATTCCCTACGAGGGTCCGTCCACCTTCGCCCGGTTCGCGTCGATTCGGCCGGCGCGGCCATGGCGCGGTCCCCGCTGGAGCGGTCCCCCGGTCGACGGGTGGATGTCCTCGTTGGATCGCACCGAGTTCGAGTGCGGGGTCCGGACCATCCGGGCGGCCATCGAGGCCGGCGACGTGTACCAGGTCAACCTCACCCGCGTGCTGTCGGCGACCGCGTCCGCTGGTGCCGACGTCGCCGCGCTCGGCGCCGCTCTGGCCGTCGGCAACCCGGCGCCCTACGCCGCCGTCGTCCGCGTCCCGTCGGCTGGGCTCCACGTGGCCTCGGCCTCACCGGAACGCTTCTTGCGCCGCGAGGGGCCGTTGGTGTGGTCGTCGCCCATCAAGGGCACCGCGGCCACGCCCGACGGCTTCCTGGCCAAGGACCGGGCGGAGAACGTCATGATCGTGGACCTGGTGCGCAACGACCTCGGCCGGGTGTGCCAGGTCGGGTCGATCTGCGTGCCCGCCCTGCTCTCGGTCGAGCACCACCCCGGGCTCGCCCACCTCGTCTCCACCGTGGCCGGTGAGCTCCGACCGGGGCTGGGCTGGCCGGAGTTGCTCGCCGCCACGTTCCCACCCGGTTCGATCACCGGCGCGCCGAAGCTGGCGGCCATGACGATGATCGACCGGCTCGAACCGACCACCCGCGACGTCTACTGCGGTGCGGTGGGGTGGGTCGATGCCGACCGGGGCATCGGTGAGCTCAACGTGGCCATCCGGACGTTCTGGATCACCACCGACGGACCCGTCCCGACGCTGCGGTTCGGGACCGGCGGGGGCATCACCCACGACAGCGATCCGGCCGGGGAGTGGGACGAGACCGTCCTCAAGGCCCGGACGCTCCTGGCCGTGGCCGCGGGCTGATCAGCGCCCGCCGCGACCACCCGAGCCGGAGGCGTTGCGCGACCGCTGCTTGTTGCGGGCCGACCCGTTCCGGGGTCGACCGTTGCGCGGCGCACCGGAACCCCGGCCCGACTGCGACCGGGACCCACCACCCCGTGACTTGGAGGACTGGCCACCTGCTCCCCCGCTGCCCTCACCCGGGGGCGAGGTGTGCACGTGCGCGCTGCCGTCGCCCAGCTGGGCTGGGGCGGGCACCGTGACCTGCTGGGGCAGGCCGAGATCGCGCTGGAGCTTGCGCACGTCGTCGCGGTTGGCGGGGCGCACGAAGCTGACCACCGTGCCCTCGGCGCCGGCGCGGGCGGTGCGGCCCGAGCGGTGGAGGTAGGTCTTGTCGTCCTCGGGGGGATCGAAGTGGACCACGCAGGCCACGCCGTCGACGTGGATGCCGCGGGCGGCCACGTCGGTGGCGATCATCGCCCAGACGTGACCCCGGCTGAACGCATCGAGGGCCCGGGTCCGCTGGTTCTGGCTCCGACCGCCGTGGATGGCGGCGGTCTTCACCCCGGCGCGGTCGAGCTGCTTTGCCAGGCGGTCGGCGCCGTGCCGGGTGCGGGTGAACACGATGGTGGGCCCAGCAGCGGTGATGACGTCGCGGGTGTGGTCGACGCGCTTTTCGTGGTCGATCGTCCAGAAGTGGTGCGTCATGGCGTGCACGTCGGGCTCGGCTTCGCCGATCTCGTGACGGACCGGGTTGCGCTGGTACCGCTTGGTCAGCTCGGCGATGTCACCGTCGAGCGTGGCGGAGAAGAGCAGCGTCTGGCGGTCGGACTTCGTCTGGTCGAGCAGCTTCTTGACCGTGGGCAGGAAGCCCATGTCGGCCATGCGGTCCGCCTCGTCGACGACGACGATGCCGACATCGGCCAGCGTCACCTCTCGGCTCTGGATGAGATCCACGAGCCGGCCGGGGCAGGCGACGAGGATGTCGACGCCCTTGCGCAGCGCGTTGAGCTGGGCGCCGTAGCCGACCCCGCCGTAGACGGCCGCGACATCGCGCTGGTTCGCCCGGGCGATCGGCAGGATCTCGGTGCGGATCTGGTCGGCCAGCTCGCGGGTCGGTGAGAGGATCAGCGCGGTGGGGCGCTTCGGAGCGGCCTTGGCGGTGCGGAGGACGACGGGGATCCCGAAGGCGATGGTCTTGCCCGATCCGGTGGGCGCTCGGCCGCACACGTCCTTGCCCGCGAGGGCATCGGGGATGGTGGCGGCCTGGACGGGGAACGCGTCGGTCATCCCGTTGGCGGCCAGTACATCGGCCAGGCGCGCGGGCACGCCCAGGTCGGTGAAGGTCTGTGACATTGCGGTGTGTTCTCGATTCGGCTTCGTTGCTGGCGGCGGCGCTCGAGCTCAGGTGCGGGGCAACGAAGATCGAGAGGCGTCGGGCCGGCTGGCCCTCCCGCTTCATCCGGGGAGCAAGCTCGACCCGGGTGCGGTGCACGCACGATACCGCCCGGAACGGGGAAACGGTGCATCCGGGACGGTTGCGGGACGGGAATGGGGCGCCGCAGGGACCGCCGCTAGCGTGCCGGCGTGTTCCCGGTGTGGCTCAACGGCTCGCTCGTCGACCCGTCCGATGCGTCCGTCCCGGTCTTCGATCACGGCCTCACTGTCGGGGACGGGGTGTTCGAGACGCTGCGCACCGAAGGCGGCGTCCCCTTCGCCATGGGCCGGCACCTCGCCCGCCTCCGCCGCAGCCTCGTCGGCCTCGGCCTCGAGCTGGACCGCACCGACGACGAGCTGCGCGACGCCATGCGAGCGGTCGCGGCCGCGGTGGGCGGACCGGCCAAGGTGCGGCTCACCGTCACCGGTGGCCCCGGACCGCTCGGCTCGGGCCGTGACCCCGGGGCGCTCACCGTGTACGTGGCCGGTGACCGGCTCGAACCGTGGCCGGCAACGGGAGCGGCGGTCACCGTCCCGTGGCGGCGCAACGAGCACTCGGCGGTCGCCGGGCTCAAAACGACCTCCTATGCCGAGAACGTCGTCGCCCTGGGTCACGCCCGGGAGCTCGGGGCCTCGGAGGCCATCTTCGCCAACACCGCCGGCGACCTGTGCGAGGGCACCGGCTCGAACGTGTTCGTGGTGCACGACGGGATCGTCCGGACGCCACCGCTGTCGTCCGGCTGCCTGGCCGGCGTCACCCGCGAGCTGCTCGTCGAGCATGTCGCTGCCCTCGGTGGCCACCGGATCGTCGAGGAACCAGTGTCGATGGCGCAGCTCGCGTCGGCCGACGAGGTCTTCCTCACGTCGTCGACCCGGGATGTCCAGGGCCTCCACCGCATCGACGATCGCGAGCTGGCGGCTCCTGGACCGCTCACCGAGCGCGCCGCGGTCGCGTTCGCGGCGCTCGTCGCCCGGGACCTCGATCCGTGAACCTGGACGCCGGTTCGTGAACCGGGTCACGGTCGAGGTCACCCGCCATCCGGACCACCTGCTGGTCCACTGGACCGACGGCGCGGCGTCGGGGTCGTGCCGGTTCGACCACCTCGACGGCGTGGTCCCGGAGTGGCTGGGATCGGCTGACGAGCTGTTCGAGGGCGCCGACCGCCGGGCAGAGGCGCAGATCGTCGACGCAGTGGTGTCGTGGGCCTCGGACGTGGGAGTGCAGCTCGGGATCTGGCACGACGACGAGGGCGTCGAACTGCTGCGTTGAGCCCCGATCTCAGGGGGCAGACCGGAGGTGGACGACGTCGCCCACCGCCAGCGTGCGGCGCCGGCCGCCGTTGGCCTCGACGACGAGGTGGCCCTGATCGGTCACGTCGATCGCCGTGCCGGTCACGTCGTCGGCTCCGAGGTCGACGCGCACCCGGCGACCGAGCGTGGCCGATCGGGCCCGCCAGTCGTCGAGCACGACCGCGCCGGCCCCGGTGACCAGCTTGTCGTAGTGCACATCGAGCCGGTCGAGCAGGATCTCGAGCGCATCGTCACGGTCGATGGATCGTCCACAGATGTGGTTCATCGCCACCGCCACGTCGGCGAGCTCGTCGGGAAGCTCGACCGGCCAGTCGACGTTGCAGCCGATGCCGGCTGCAACGGTGGCTCGTTCGTGGGGCGCCGGCGCCCGGTAGCCCCCCGAGTGATGGGCGCTGGGGGGCCACTCGGCCTCGGCCAGGATGCCGGCCAGCTTCCTCGTGCCCCGCTCGTCGTCGACGACCAGGTCGTTGGGCCACTTGAGCCCGGGCGAGAAGCCGGCCAGCTCCTCGACCATCTCGGACGCGGCCACCGCGAGGGCGAAGGTGACCAGCGGTGCGACCGTGGCCGGAGGTCGGAGCAAGATCGTGCACAGCAGCGACGAACCCGGTGGCGCCGTCCAGGACCGTCCCGCTCGTCCTCGGCCCGCGGTCTGGGCATCGGCCACGAGGACCACGCCCTCCGCCTCGCCCTGGCGGGCCAACTCCATCACGTCGACGTTGGTCGATCCGGTGACCGCGACCCGACGAACATCGGCGAAACGACGCCTCGATCGCGGCTCGGATGAGCCTGCAATGGCGTCGTGACCCTCCACCGCGGTAACCATACGGGGTGTTTTCCAAGGTACTGATCGCAAATCGTGGCGAGATCGCCGTCAGGGTCATCCGAGCCTGCAAGGAGCTCGGCGTGACCTCGGTGGCCGTCTACTCCGACCTCGACCGTGATGCACTGCACGTCCGACTCGCCGACGAGGCGTACGCCCTCGGCGGTATGACCGCCGCCGAGTCGTATCTCAACACCGAGGCCATCCTCGACATCATCGAGCGCTCCGGCGCCGAAGCCGTGCATCCCGGCTACGGGTTCTTCTCCGAGAACGCCGACTTCGCCCGGACGATCCGCGACAACGGCGTGGTGTTCATCGGGCCCCCGGCCGAAGCGATCGAGGTGATGGGCGACAAGGTGTCCAGCCGCATCGCCGCCCAGGAGGCCGGTGTGCAGGGCGTGCCCGGCACCACCGAGTTCCTCCAGAGCGGCGATGAGGTGGTGACCTTCGGCGACGAGCACGGGTGGCCGGTCGCCATCAAGGCCGCTTACGGCGGCGGCGGGCGCGGCATGCGCGTCGTTCGCTCCGCCGGCGAGGCCCACGAAGCCCTCGAATCCGCCCAGTCCGAGGCCCTCAAGGGCTTCGGTCGCAGCGAGTGCTACGTCGAGCGGTACCTGACCTGGCCCCGTCACGTCGAGATGCAGATCATCGCCGACACCCACGGCAACTGCGTGTGGATCGGCGAGCGCGACTGCTCGGCCCAGCGCCGGCACCAGAAGCTGGTCGAAGAATCGCCGGCCCCGAACTTCCCGCCCGAGATCCGCCAGGCGATGGGTGAGGCCGCGGTCAAGGTCGCCAAGGCGTGCGACTACGTCAACGCCGGCACCGTCGAGTTCCTCTACCAGGACGGCGACTTCTTCTTCCTCGAGATGAACACCCGGCTCCAGGTCGAACACCCGGTCACCGAGCTGGTGTCGGGCCTCGACCTGGTGGCCGAGCAGCTGCGGGTGGCGTCGGGCGAGCCACTCAGCTTCTCCCAGGACGACATCTCGCTGCGAGGCCACGCCATCGAGGTCCGGATCAACGCCGAGGACCCGGCCGAGGGCCGGTTCGTACCGTCGCCCGGTCCGATCGCCAAGCTGACGCCGCCCCAGGGCATCGGCATCCGCTGGGACGGCGGCTTCGAGTCCGGCGACGAGGTCAGCCAGTACTACGACAACCTCATCGGCAAGCTGTGCGTGTGGGCCAGCGATCGGCCCAAGGCCATCGCCCGCATGCTACGGGCGCTCGACGAGATGATCCTCGAGGGCCCGGCAACCACCATCCCGGCGGACATCGCCATCCTGTCGCACGAGGACTTCGCCAAGGGCGAGCACTCGACCAAGTGGGTCGAGGACCGTCTCGACCTCACCGGCGTGGGTTCCTCGGCCACCGGGGCCGACGACGACGCCGAGAAGGTCGAGCGCAACGTCGACGTGGAGGTCAACGGCAAGCGGTTCTCGGTGAAGATGTTCATCCCCGCCGACCAGGTGGGCAGCGTGGCTGCCGGCGGTGGCGGCCGGTCACTGCCCAAGGCCCGGAAGCGCAGCGCCTCCAAGGGGGCGGCCCCCGCTGCCGGTTCCGGTCAGATCGCGGTGCCGATGCAGGGGACCATCACCAAGCTGAACGTCGCCGAGGGCGACACCGTCACCGAAGGTCAGGTCATCTGCGTGTTGGAGGCGATGAAGATGGAGAACAACATCGTCGCCGACAAGGACGGCACCATCTCGGCCGTGAACGTCACCGAGGGCGCGTCGGTCGGCTCCGGCGACATCATCATCACGATTTCCTAGCGATCTCGGCCTCGAGCCCGCCGCAGGCCCTACACACGGTCGGCGTCGGGAGCGCCAGCGAGCAGCCGACAGCGTTTCGAGGCTCGAAGAGCCCCCTGGGGCTCGAGGCCGAGATAGCGGGCTAATCGGCGGCGTCGGCGAGAGCTTCGGCGAGGCTGGGGTGCACCATCAGGCTGTCGACGATGTCCTCGACCTTCAGGCCGGCGGTGACCGCCAGCGCGATGACCGAGATGAGCTCGGCGGCATGGCGACCGACGATGGAACCACCCAGCACCACGCCGGTGGCCGGGTCGGAGAGGATCTTCACGAAGCCCCGGGGCGCGGCGTTGATCAGCGCTTTGGCCGTGGTGGAGAACGGGACCTTGGTGACCCGGATCTTGCGGCCCTCGGCGAAGGCGTCGGCCTCGGCCAGGCCCACGTCGGCGATCTCGGGGTCGGTGAAGATCGCCGACGCCGCCTTGTCGTAGTCCAGGTGCCGGTGCTCGCGGGTGTGCAGGCCCATCACGTGCTCGGCGATCTTGCGCCCCTGCATCGACGCCACCGAAGACAGCGGCAGCTTCCCCGACAGGTCGCCGGCGGCGTAGATATGCGGGACGTTGGTCTGGCAGTGGTGGTTGATGTCGATGTAGCCCCAGCGGTTGACCTCGACGCCGGCGTTCTCGCATCCGAGGCCCTCGCTGTTGGGCAGCGACCCGATGGCGAGCAGGGCGTGGCTGCCGGTGGCGGCGCGGCCGTCGTCGCACAGGACGCGGACGCCTCCGTCGTCGGTGCGCTCGATCGCCTCGGCCCGGGCCCCCATGAGCAGCTTGACACCCCGGTTCAGGAACTCGTCCTCGAGCGCCGCCGCCACCTCGGGGTCCTTGTTGGGGAGCACCTGCTGGCGTGACACCACCAACGAGACGGGGCACCCGAAGGCCGAGAACATGTGGACGAACTCCACGCCGGTGACGCCGGAACCGATCACCACGAGGTGCTCGGGCAGCTCATTGGGGGGATAGGCGTCGCGGGTGGTGAGCACCCGGTCGCCGTCCGGCTCGGCCCACTCCGGGATCCGTGGCCGCGAACCGGTGGACAACAGGATGGCGTCGGCGTGGAGCCGTTCCGCACCGTCGGCCGTCTCCGCCACGACCTCGTACGACCCGACGAGGCGGCCGGTACCCCGGATCACCCGTACGCCCTGGCTCTCGAGGAGGGTGGTCACCGACGAGCGCAGCCGATCCTCGATGGAGCTGATGCGGTCCCGGAGAGCGTCGAAGTCGAGGTGGGCGGTGACGTCGGTCAGGCCCATCTGCTCGCTGGCGTTGATGGCGCCGAGTGCCGAGCCGGTGGCGATCATCGCCTTGGACGGGATGCAGTCCCACAGGTGCGCGGCACCACCGACGATGTCGCGCTCGATCATCGTGACGTCGGCACCGAGCTTGGCCGCGTGCGTCGCCGTCGCGTTCCCGCCGGGGCCACCTCCGATGATCACGAGCTTCAGCGCCATGGCGAGAGGCTACCGACATCGCTTCTGGTACCACGTCGTCCACGCGTCGACCGACGATCGTGGTGCCAGAACGGGTCTCGAGGGTCAGGGTGACCGGGTTGCGGCGGTCAGGTGACCGGGTTGCGGCGGTCAGGTGACCGGGCGGGCGACGCGGACGAGGCGGTGATCGTCGGTGAACAGGCGGGAGGTCACCCCCGTCCCGATGACGACGACGTTGATGGACACCGCACCGAGGATCAGGAACATGATGGCGGCCTGGACCCGCACCGCGTCGACCGGGTCGACGCCCGCGAGGATGAGGCCGGTCATGGCGCCGGGCAGGAACACCAGGCCGACTGCCTTCGTGGTCTCGATCTGGCTCGTCATCCCGGTCCGCAGGGCCGACCGTAGCGACGGCCGCGACGCCTCCTGCCAGGGCTGACCGAGCGCGAGACGGGCCTCCACGTCGGCTCGCTTCTCCGAGAACTCGGCCACGATCCGACGCCCCGCCACCACCGTGGACGTCATGGCGTTCCCCACCATCATCCCGCCCACGGGGACGATCGCCCGCGCCTCGGCCGGGAAGATGCCCAGGCCGAAGATCACCGCCACGGTGGCGGCGGTGGAGATGGCGAGCGAGAGCAGGGCCAAGCCGAGCACGCCGGGGACCTCCGGAGCCCGACGCGACACGGTCCACGCCGCGAAGCCCACCATGAAGACCAGCCAGGCCCAGGCCAACACGATCGGCTGGTCGGGGTCGATCACCAGGGTCAGCACATAGCCCACGCCCAGCAGCTGCGCGAGCGCCCGCAGCGTCGCCACGATCACGTCCCGCTCGAGGTCGAGCCGGCGCCACAACGAGATGCCGATGGTGACCGCGATCAGGAGCAGGGAGGCTGCCAGGCCCCACCAGCCGACGTCGCCCTGGCTCATGACTCCTCCTCGTGGGCGTGACCCTCGTGGGTCTCACCGCGGTCGGCGTGATGGTGGTGCCACGCCTCCTCCGACGACAGATAGTGCTCGATCTGGTGCTCGTCGGCCAGGCGACCCCCGACCAGGACGATGCGTTCGTCGGCGATGCGATCGGCCTGGGCGAGATCGTGGGTCACCCACAGGATGGGCATGCCGTCGCCGGCGAGCGCCCGTCCGAGCTGTTCGAGGCCCCGGGTCGCGGTGGGATCCAGGGCCGAGGTCGGCTCGTCCATCAACAGTACCTCTGGTTCGGTCACCAGCGTGCGGGCCAGGCAGACCCGCTGCGCCTCTCCGCCGGAGAGCGAGTCGCCGACCCGGTCCAGGAACCCACCGTCGAGACGCGCCCGCTCGAGCGCGGCGACGAACTGCGCGTCGGTGCCCGCGGGCTCGGCCACGTGCAGGTTGTCTCGCACGGTGCCGGGGAACAGGGTCGGCCGCTGGAACACCATGCCCACGTCACGGCGCAGGACGAGGGGGTCGATGGTCGACAGGTCGGTGCCGCGGAACCGGATCGTCCCGGCCGCCGGGACGTCGAGGCGGTTGCACAGCCGCAGCAGGGTCGACTTCCCCGCCCCGGACGGGCCCAGCAGGCAGGTGATCGAACCGCCGTCGTCGACCGACGTGGTGATGTGGTCGAGCACGACCGAATCCCCGAACCGGACCACGACGTCGTCGAAGTCGAACAGAGGCGTCACGCCACGAGTATCGCCGGAACCGACCGGGTCGGGGACCACCGGTACCATCCGGCAGCGTGCAGTGGCCCGGTGAGACGCCCACGACGCGCCACCGCCGGGACATCCAGGGTCTGCGCGGCCTGGCCGTGCTACTCGTCGTCGCGTTCCACGCCGGCACCCTCGTCCGGGGTGGCTTCGTCGGCGTCGACGTGTTCTTCGTCATCTCCGGATTCGTGATCACGACCAGCCTGCTCCGGGAACTGCGACGGTCGGACACCATCGACCTCCCGGCCTTCTACGCCCGACGAATCCGACGCCTGTTGCCGGCACTCGGCCTCGTGATCCTCGTCGTGGTGCTCATCTCGGTCACCGAGCTCGACCCGGCCGGCGGCCGTCAGGCGGCAACGGCCACGGCACGAGCGGCATCGCTCTTCTTCGCCAACCTCCACCTGGAACACGTCGGTGGCGGGTACTTCGCGCGGGCTGTCGACCGCAACCCCCTACTTCACACGTGGTCGTTGTCGATCGAGGAGCAGTTCTACGCCTTCCTCCCCCCGGTGATGATGGCCGCGTGGGCGCTCGGCCGGCGACGCGGCCGTTCGGAGCGCTGGATGCACGGCGCCCTCGTCGCGGTGACGCTCGTGTCCTTCGGCTGGGCCGCGATCGTCGTTCATCGCGGCGAACTACGGGCGGCGTTCTACCTGCCCCAGTTGCGGGCCTGGGAGTTCTGCGTGGGCGCGCTGCTGGCCATGCACGCGTCGCGACTCGCCCGTCTGCGGGCCGGCGCTGCGTACCTCGTCGCCGGTGCTGGCGCCGTGCTGACCGTGGGCTCGGCGCTGGTCCTGACCGGGGCCGCCACCTTCCCGGGGCCGACCGCCCTGGCGCCGGTTGCCGGTGCCGCGCTGATGATCGCCGGCGGGACCAGTGGCCCCACGGCCCCCGGACTGCGGTCGGGTTGGCTCGTGTGGCTGGGGGACCGCTCGTACAGCTGGTACCTGTGGCACTGGCCGCTCCTGACCTTCGCCGCCATTCGCTGGCCCGAGGCCAGCTGGGTCCGGCTGGCCGCGTGCGCGGTGGCCATCGCACCGGCGGCCGCGTCGTACGCGCTGGTCGAGCGTCCCATCCGGGCCGAGCGGCGCATCGTCGGGCTCGCGGCGGTCGCCCTCGCGTGCTCCGTCATCCTCGTGCCGATGGCAACCTCCGTGGTCGTCGAACGGTCGGCAGACCGGGAGCTCGCCCGTCGTGCCCCCGAGCTCGCCGAACTGACCAAGGTGTGGGTGAGTGGCTGTGACGAACTGCCGTGGCCCGCGGACCGGTGCTCCTTCGGACCACCAGACCCCCGGGGCACGATCGCCCTCATCGGCGACTCCCACGCCTCGGTGCTGGGCGACGTGATCACCGAGGTCGGTGACCAGCTCGGCATGCGGACCGTCGCCTTCACCAAGGCCGGCTGCCCCGCATCACTCGTGCCGCCCCGCCCCACGGACACCGGCGGATGCGCGCCGTGGCTGGCATCCACGCTCGACACCGTGCGGGACCTCGAACCCGACGTGGTCGTAGTCTCCAGCCGCTCACCGCTCTACGTGCTCGGCCGGGAGAACGACGCGTCCAGCCGCCGACCTATCGCAGCAACGCCCGACGAGGCCATCAAGCTGTGGACCGGGGGGCTTCGCGACCTGTTCGAACGGCTCGATACACCGACGTTGCTGGTCCAGACCTTCCCCGAGCAGCCAACCGCGGTCGTCGACCTGATCGGAACGGCCGTCACCGACGACGACGTGCCCGCGCTGAGCCTCGACGCCCACGAGGCCCGTTCGGGAGCGATCGACAACGCGGAGCGGCGCGTCGCCGACGCCTTCCCCGAGGTCAGCGTGTTCGACCCCGCCAGCGTGTTGTGCACCGACGACACCTGCCCAGCGTTCGTCGACGGCTCCTGGCGCTATTTCGACGGGAACCACCTCACGCCACGCGCCACCCTCCTGTTCACCGACGAGATCCGGACCCAGCTCCGTCGCCTGCTGTCGGGGGAGCTGACCGGGGCGAACTCGTGACCAGGACCGGCGCGCATGGCTCGCGACGTGAGGCCACGGCGTTGGTCGACATGCCGGATCGGGCCGTAACGTGCCGGCATGGTCGATCACGCCGCTGACTTCGATGCCCCCGACCTCGACACGTGGGAGGAGGCGGCGACCAAGGAGCTCAAGGGCGATCCGCCCAGCTCCCGCACCTGGCACACGCCCGAGGGCATCGACGTCAAGCCGCTCTACACCGAGGACGACCTCGACGGTCTCACCCACGTGGGCGGCCTGCCCGGCCAGGCGCCGTACGTCCGGGGCCCGTACGCCACCATGTACACGAATCGGGCATGGACGCTGCGCCAGTACGCCGGGTTCTCCACCGCCGAGGAGTCCAACGCCTTCTACCGCCGCAACCTGGCCGCCGGCCAGCGGGGCCTCTCCGTGGCGTTCGACCTGGCCACCCATCGGGGCTACGACTCCGACCACCCCCGCGTGGTGGGCGACGTGGGCAAGGCCGGCGTGGCCATCGACTCGGTCGAGGACGCCAAGATCCTCTTCGACGGCATCCCGCTGGACCAGATGTCGGTCTCGATGACCATGAACGGCGCGGTGCTCCCGACGATGGCCAACTACATCGTCGCCGCCGAGGAGCAGGGCGTGACGCCCGACCAGCTGGCCGGGACCATCCAGAACGACATCCTCAAGGAGTTCATGGTCCGGAACACCTACATCTACCCGCCGGCGCCGTCGATGCGGATCGTGGCCGACATCATCGGCTACACGGCCGAACACATGCCGAAGTTCAACTCGATCTCGATCTCCGGCTACCACATGCAGGAGGCGGGGGCCACGCTCGAGCAGGAGCTGGCCTTCACCATCGCCGACGGCATGGAATACGTCCGGGCCGCCCAGGCCGCCGGCCTCGACATCGACGCCTTCGCCCCCCGGCTCTCGTTCTTCTTCTGCATCGGCCAGAACTTCTTCGGCGAGATCGCCAAGCTCCGGGCCGCCCGACTGTTGTGGGCCAAGGTCATGAAAGGCCTCGGAGCCGCGGCCGACAAGTCGATGATGCTGCGCACCCATTGCCAGACGTCGGGCGTGTCGCTCACCGAGCAGGACCCGTACAACAACATCGTCCGGACCGCCTACGAGGCGATGTCGGCGGTGCTCGGCGGCACGCAGTCGCTGCACACCAACGCCTTCGACGAGGCCCTGGGCCTGCCCACCGACTTCTCGGCCCGGATCGCCCGCAACACCCAGCTCATCCTCGGCGAGGAGACCGACGTCACCCGCGTGATCGATCCCCTCGCCGGCTCGTACTACGTCGAGTCGCTCACCGGCGGCCTGGCCGACGCCGCCTGGGAGCTCATCGAGGAGGTCGAGTCGATGGGCGGCATGACCAAGGCCATCGAGGCCGGCATGCCCAAGCTGCGCATCGAGGAGTCGGCGGCCAAGCGCCAGGCCCGGGTCGATCGGGGCGAGGACGTGATCGTCGGCGTCAACAAGTACGTCCCCGACGACGCCGAGATGGTCGACGTGCTCGACATCGACAACACCAAGGTCCGGGAGAGCCAGATCGGCCGCTTGGAGCAGGTCCGGGCCAACCGCGACCAGGCGGCCTGCGACGCCGCCCTGCTCGCCCTCAAGGAAGGCGCCGCAGGAGACGAGAACCTGCTCGCCCTGTGCGTCGACGCCGCCCGGGCCCGGGCCACGGTCGGCGAGATGAGCGACGCCATGGAGGCGGTCTTCGGCCGCCACAAGGCCGAGGTCCGTAGCATCCACGGCGTGTACGGCGCCGCCTACCAGGACGACCAGCGCTACGCCGATCTCCTCGCCCGCGTGGACGGATTCGCCGAGGCCCACGGACGCCGCCCGAGGATGTTGGTGGCGAAGATGGGCCAGGACGGCCACGACCGGGGGGCCAAGGTGATCGCCACTGCCTTCGCCGACTTCGGATTCGACGTCGACATCGGACCCCTGTTCCAGACCCCGGAGGAGGTGGCCCGAGACGCCGTGGAGCAGGACGTGCACGTGGTCGGCATCTCGTCCCAGGCCGCCGGGCACAAGACCCTGGTTCCGCAGCTCATCGAGGACCTGCGCGGCGCGGGCGCCGGCGACGTGGTGGTCATCTGCGGTGGCGTCATCCCGCCCCAGGACTACGACTTCCTCCACGATGCGGGCGTCGCCGCCGTCTTCGGGCCCGGCACCAACATCCTCGACGCCGCCACCCGCGTGCTCGACCTGCTCGAGACGTGACCGCCCTCGCCGACGATGTCCTCGCCGGCGACCGACGGGCGCTCGGCAAGGCGATCACCCTGGTGGAGTCGGCGCGGCCCGATCATCGCGCCGAAGCCATCGAGCTGCTCCAAGCCGTGTTGCCCCACACCGGCGACGCGATCCGTCTCGGCATCTCGGGCGCTCCGGGCTCGGGCAAGTCCACGTTCATCGACGCGTTCGGCAACCAACTGGTCGACCGGAGCCTGCGCCTCGCCGTCCTGGCGGTGGACCCGTCGTCGAGCCGGTCCGGCGGTTCGATCCTCGGCGACAAGACCCGCATGGAGGACCTGGCCCGCCGGCCCGAGGCGTTCATCCGCCCCTCCCCCGCCGGCCGGACGTTGGGGGGCGTCGCCCGACGGACCCGGGAGGCGATGCTGCTCTGCGAAGCCGCCGGCTACGACGCCGTCCTGGTGGAGACAGTCGGCGTGGGCCAATCGGAGACCGCGGTCGCCGACATGGTCGACCTGTTCTGCCTGCTCGCCTCTCCCGGCGGCGGGGACGACCTCCAGGGCATCAAGCGCGGCGTCATGGAGCTGGCCGAGCTGGTGGTGGTCACCAAGGCCGACGGCGACCTCGAACCCGCGGCTCGGCGGGCCGCCGCCGACCTCGCCCACGCGCTGCACCTGCTCCGGCCGCTGCATCATTCGTGGACGCCCCGCGTACTGCTCACCTCGGCCCTGTCCGGAACGGGCCTCGCCGAGGTCTGGGACGCAATGCTCGAACACCGCGCCGCCCTCTCCGAGTCGGGCGAGTTGGCGGCTCAGCGCGCCGAGCAGCTCCGCCGCTGGCTGTGGACCGAGATCCGGGAGGGGTTGGTCGAGCACTTCGTGGCCTCGGCCGGCGACGCCGTGACCCAGGCCGAGCTCGACGTGGTGGCCGGCCGGGTCCTCCCGACCGTGGCCGCCGACCGCCTCCTGCCCTGACGGCCGGCTCAGCCGAGGAGCGCGGCCACCGCGTGGATGGCGAGGCCGGCCAGCCCGCCGACCACGGTCCCGTTGATGCGGATGAACTGGAGGTCACGGCCGAGCAGCAGCTCGAGCCGATCGGCGGTCTCCTCGGCGTCCCACTGCTCGATCGTGGTGCTGATGATGCCGGTGATCTCGTCGCCGAACGTGTCGAGCACGGAACGGACGACGGCCTCGACCACCTCGTCCACCCGGGTCATGAGCGCGGGATCCGCCCGGAAGCGCTGGGCGGTCGACAGGGTCATCTCCGCCAGGCGGCGGCGCAGCGTCGACTCGTCGGTCTCGGCCTGGATCCGCAGCGTCTCCTTGAGATCGGTCCACAGCGAATCGAGGAACGTGCGGAGCGAGGGGTGATCGAGGAGCTCGTCCTTGAGCTCCTCGGCCCGGGCCCGCCAGACGTCGTCGTGTTCGAGCCGGTCGACGACCCGGACCACGACCGAGTCGATGCGCTGCCGCAGCTCGTCGGACCCACCCACGGTGTCGCCCCGGATGATGGCGCGCACCCCGCTGAGCAACCGGGCGAAGATGCGGTCATCGATGACCTCCGGGATCCACCACGGGGACTCCTCCCCGAACCGGGAGCGCAGCAACATCTCGTTCTCGGCCAGGAAGGCGTCGAGCCCGGTGAGCACCGCGTCGACCAGCTCCCGGTGCCGTCCCTCCTCGGTGACGATCTCGAGCAGGCGACCGGCCAGGGGGGCCACGTCGACCCGGGCCAGGCGCTTGCGCACCTCGGTCTCGGCGACGTGGACGAGGTCGTCATCCTTCACCACGTCGGCGAGGCGGACCACGAGCTGGGCACCGTAGCCGGCGACCTTGTCGGCGTTGACCGGTTCGACCACCCAGGCCGATGCCCGGTCGGCGGCACCCACCTGGCGAATCCGTTCCCCCACGGTGGCGGCGTTGAGGAAGTGCTCCTGCACGAACTGCCCGAGTGTCTCCCCGAAGGCGTCCTTGCGGGCGACGATCACCGCCGTGTGCGGGATGGGCAGCCCGAGCGGGCGTCGGAAGATGGCCACCACTGCGAACCAGTCGGCCAGCCCGCCCACCATGGCGGCCTCCAGTCCGGCCCGCAGGTAACCGCCGCCTCCCCGGTCGTCGGTGGTGAGCACGACGATCACGAACGCGACCGCCACCACGACCAGCAGGCCGGTGGCCCGGAGCTTGGCGGTCCGGATCTCGCGCCGGCGGTCGGGTAGGGGATTCGGGCGCCCTCCGATGCCGGAAACGTCGTCGATGGGTGATTCATCCGTGTTCGGGGTCGACATCAGGGCGAGATTCTGCCTGGTCGGTGGGTCTGGAAGTGTGCCCACCCGGGCAGAGAGTCGCCCATGATCATCCTCGGCATCATCCTCGTCCTGCTCGGCGTGCTCGTCGGCATCCCGATCCTCACCACCATCGGCGTCATCCTCGTGATCGTCGGCGCCGTCCTCGCCGTGCTCGGCGGCACCGGCCGTGCCATCGGCGGCCGCCGGCACTGGTACTGACCCCCAGCCCCCGACCGACCTCCTCCCCCCCGGGGTCGGTCGGTCCCCCCGCCGAGGCCGCTCGCGATCAGTCGCGAGCGGCCTCGGCGCGTCCGACCGCCTCGTGGTCGAGGTCCTGGTCGTCGTCGAGGTCGACGACGACCCGGCGGATGCGACCGGTGAACGCGAACGGCGGGTCGTAGTCCGACACCGGTGACACGCGGTCTCGTCCCACGTCGAGACCGCTCCACGAGATGGTCACCACGAAGATGCGATCGGTTTCGAAGCTGCCGCACTGCGCGCCATCGATCACCAGCGTGCCTCGGCCCCGGCGCCCGTCGCGGCGCATGCGGAACTGCAGACTCGACGCTCCGGTCGGAATCGACCGGTCGGATCGGACCACCTGGTGGTTTCCGCCCACCGACAGGTCGTGCACCAGGTGGCCGTCCTGCACGTACAGCGAGTACCCGGAGGTGGCGTCGCCGTGGGCCACCAGCACGCCGTCACCACTTTCGAGGACCTCGGCGGTGATGGTGTACGACCGGCTGCGGAGATCCGGCGCCGCGTCGGTCGGCACATGACCCATGCCGGCCCAGAACTCGTAGTGCGTCCGACCGCCGCGGTGGCGGTCCGCGTTCTCGGCGAACCGCTCGGCGAATCGGTCGTCGAGCGGCAGCACCTGGTTGTCCGCCGCCTCGCGCCACCACAGTGCCTGGAGCTCCTCCAGCTTCGCCGGATCGCGGCTCGCCAGGTCGTGCACCTCGGAGAAGTCCTCGTCGAGGTGGTACAGCTCCCAGACGTCGTCGTCGAAGGGCGTGTAGGGCGGGTGGTACGCCACCGCCTTCCATCCCTCGTTCCAGATGCCACGGTGGCCGAACATCTCGAAGTACTGCGTCGACTTGGGTGGCGGGGCATCGGCGTCGGCGAACGTGGACCGGAACGATGCGCCGTCGAGCGGCTGCTGCGCGACGCCGCCGATCTCCTCGGGGGCCTCGAGCCCGAGCACGTCGAGGAGGGTGGGAATCACGTCGGTGGCGTGACAGAACTGGGACCGGATCTCCCCTCGGGCCGTGATGTGCGACGGCCACGAGATCACCAAGGGATCGCGGATCCCGCCACCGTGGGTGTTCTGCTTGTAGCGCTTCAGCGGGGTGTTCGCCGCCATCGACCAGCCCCACGGGAAGTTGGCATGGGTGCCGGGCCCGCCGATGTCGTCGAGCCGGGCGAGCTTTTCGGCCATCGATTCGGGCTGGGCGTTGAACGGCCCCATGGCGTTCACGAATCCCGACGGTCCCCCCTCCTGGCTGGCGCCGTTGTCGGAGAGGACCATGACGAGGGTGTCGTCGGCCATCCCGGAATCGTCGAGGAAGGCCATGACCCGGGCGACCTGACGATCGGCGTGATCGAGCATGGCGGCATACGCCGCCTGCAGCCGCACGAAGACCTTCTGCTCGTCGGCCGAGTGGTCGTCCCAGGCCTGGACCCGATCGTTCCGGGGCGGCAGCTCGGTGCCCGCCGGCACGATGCCGAGCTCGATCTGGCGGGCGAGGCGCGCCTCACGAGTGTCGTCCCAACCGCCGGCGAAGAGGGACTCGTAGTGGTCGATGATGTCCTTCGGCGCCTGGTGCGGAGCGTGGCATGCACCGAACGCGATCCAGGTGAGCCACGGCACGTCGGGGACGCCGGCCCGGTGGTCCTTGAGGAACTCGATCGCCTTGTCGGCGATGTCGATCGAGAGGTGATAGCCGTCCTCGAAGGTGCCGGGCGGGTCGACGTGGTGGTTGTCGTACACGAGCTCTGGCGCGTACTGGTCGGTCTCGGCGTCGAGGAACCCGTAGAAGCGGTCGAAGCCGCGTTGCAGTGGCCACCCGTCGTAGGGCCCGGTCGGTCCGGTCTCGGTGAGCGGGGTGACGTGCCACTTGCCGGTGAGATACGACCGGTACCCGTAGGGCGCCAGCATCTCGGCGACGGTGCCGGCCGAGCGGGCGATCTTGCCCCGGTAGCCGGGGAACCCGCTGTCGAAGTTCGCCAGGCAACCCACGCCCACGTTGTGGTGGTTCCGCCCGGTCAGCAGCGCCGCTCGGGTCGTGGAGCACATCGCGGTGGTGTGGAACCCCGAGTAGCGCAGACCTCTCGCCGCGATCGCGTCGATGGCCGGGGTGGCGATCTCCGATCCGTAGCAGCCGAAGTCGGAGAACCCCACGTCGTCGAACAGCACCACCAGGATGTTCGGGGTGCTCCCGGGAGCGACCGAGGTGGACGCCGGCCAGTGCGGGACCGACTCCCCCACCGTGGTGCCGATGTCCCGCGCTCCGCCGTCCTGCATGGATGGGCAACCTAGAGCGCGTCGGGTGGGGCCCGGTCGATCGACCGGTCGAGATGGCTCGGTACGCTGCGGCCGTGCCCGACCCGTTCCCCGTCACGCCGCGGTCGTTCGCGGGCGAACGAGCGGGGCGTCGCCAGCTCGCCATCCGCATCATCGGCGAGACGGGTGCCCGGGCGGCCCGGCGCCCGTTCGCCGCGGAGCTCCACCCCCCGACGGGGCGGACGGCTCGGTGGACGCTGCTCGACCGGGTGCCCCGAAACATTGCTCGCCGCGGCCTCGGACGCCTCAACCGGCTCGTCGTCAACCGGATCGGTGGTCTGCTGCTGCGGTGGCGTGGCGGGGGGTCCGAGGCGGTCCGGCTCGTGCACCGCTTGGACCACCGGTGCTTCGAGCTCGAGCAGCGGGTCGAGGAGCTCGAGAGGCAGCTGGCCGCGGCCCGGGCCGCCGGCCGGGACGGTTGACCGGTGCGCGTCGCGCTGCTCAAACCCGACTACGGCTCGAACGGTGGCTTCGAGCGTCTCTTCGCCGGCCTGCGGGCATCGCTCGCCGGCCGGGGCATCGAGGCCGAGGCCGTGGGCTTCGACGCCACCGAGCGGTCCGACGTGATCTTCGGGATTCGGGTCCCGGCCGGCGTGCGCGACCAGCACCACGAGTACTTCCAGTACCTCACCTTGATGGAGCGCATGGACCGCCTCGACCTGGCTGCCTACGACGTGGTCGTCGCCTCCCAGCCGCCCACCTACCTCGTCGAGCACCCCCGGGTGGTGGCTGTCTTCTACCACCAGGCCCGGGCCTTCTACGACCTGTCCGACACGGTGGTCGAGTCGGGAGTCGTGCACCCCGACGTGCACGCCGCCGCGGTCGACGAGATCCGCCGGCTGGACCGTTCGCGGGTCGGCAACGTCCGCACCTGGCTCGCCGGGTCGGACGAGGTGGCCGGCCGTCTCGCCCGGTACTGGGGCATCACCGACGGGGTCCGGGCGTTCCGGGCCGCGCCGGTTCCACCGTCCCGTCCCCCGGGGCCCTACGACCCGGCCGGTCCCGCCGTCTGCGTCAGCCGCCACACGTGGACCAAGCGCACCGAGTTGGTCGTGCAGGCCGCCCACCTCGACCCGGCCGGCCGTTACGAGCTGATCGGTGGCGGCGAACGCCTTCCGTGGATCCGGGCGGTCGACGCCCACTGCACCGAGGATCCCGCGGCCGCCCGCGACGACGATCCGCTCCAGACGTGGCGCAACACCGGGCCGCAGCTGCTCGGGAGCGTCCGACGGCACGGCTCCGGTGCCGACAACCTGGCGGTCCGCGGCGAGGTCGACGACCCGGAACGTGACGCGGCGTACGAGCGGGCCGGCGTCATCGTGGCGCCGGCGTTCCGGGAGGACTACGGCCTGACCGTCCTGGAGGCGTTCGCCCGGGGTCGCCCGGTCATCGTGTGCCGGGACGGGGGCGGGCTGGTCGAGCTGGTGGCCGACACCGGTGCCGGCCTCGTGGTGGAGCCGACGGGCGTGGCCATCGCCGCGGCCGTGCAGGAGCTGCGCGACGACCCCCACCGGGCCCGCGCCCTGGCCGAGGCGGCGGGGGCCGACGGGCGCTGCCCCCGACAAGCCGACGCGGTCGACGAGCTCGTGCGCGCGGTCGAGGACGCCGCCACCCGCTGAGCCGCTCTCGGAGCCACCATCGGAGGCTGGGTTACGGTGCCGGTGGTGAAGCTCGTCATCCAGATCCCGTGCCTCAACGAGCAGGACCAGCTCCCCGCGACCCTGGCCGACCTCCCTCGCACGGTCGAGGGCTTCGACGAGGTCGAGATCCTGATCATCGACGACGGTTCCACCGACCGCACGCTCGAGGTGGCCCGAGCCCACGGCGCCCACCACATCGTGAAGCTCACCAACAACAAGGGCCTGGCGTCGGCGTTCCAGGCTGGTCTGGACGCCGCCCTGAAGATCGGTGCCGACGTCATCGTCAACACCGACGCCGACAACCAGTACTCGGCCGCCGACCTCCCCGCCCTCGTTCAGCCCATTCTCGACGGCACCGCCGACATGGTCATCGGCGATCGGGACGTCATGTCCATCGAGCACTTCTCCCGGTCGAAGAAACAGCTGCAGAAGATCGGTTCCTGGGTCGTGCGCCAGGCGTCGGAGACCGAGGTCCCCGACGCCACGTCGGGCTTCCGGGCCTACAACCGCGAGGCGGCGCTCGGACTGGTGGTCGTCTCGCGGTTCACCTACACGCTCGAGTCGCTCATCCAGGCCGGAAAGTCGCTCACGGCGGTGGGCCACACCAAGGTGCGGACCAACGCCAAGACGCGGGAGTCCCGGCTGTTCGGGTCCACCTGGGGCTACATCCGACGCAACGTGGTGGCCATCTTCCGCATCTACACCAGCTGGGAGCCACTGCTGGTCTTCTCCGTGCTGGCCGGGACGCTCTTCGTCGGGGCCCTGATCAGCCTCAGCCCGTTCCTGTGGGATTGGTTGGTCAACGGCGATCGCACCGGACACCTGCAGTCCCTCGTGCTCGGCGGTGTCCTGTTCCTCACGTCCGTCCAGCTGTTCGCCCTCGGCGTCATCGCCGATCTCGTCGCGGCCCACCGGATCGTGTCGCAACGCGCCCTCGAACGCATCCGACGAATCGAGCTCCAGGTCGGGGTCGAACCGTCGCACTACGAACGAGTTGTGCAGGCGCGACCACCGAGCGACGTCTGAGCCCTACACTCCGACGCCGGCGGGCGGCAGGTCGAACGCAAATGGGAGTGTCAGCGATGTTCGTGGGCAGCAATGCTCGCCGGCTGGTGGGAATCGTGACCGTGGTCTCGGCCATGGTCGCAGGAGCGTCACCGGTCCTGGCCGGCCCGGCCGCGTCGGGTGGGACAACCGTGGACGACGGCTTCACCGTCACCGAGCGCACCGTGACCATCGACCAGCAGAGGCCGCTCGCCCTGTCACTGGCACGAACCGGCGCCGGTCCCACCGCCGGCGGCGGGACCGAGACGGCCACCGCCACGGGCAGCGCGGTCATCGTCCATCCCGAGCAGCCCGAGCTGTTGGTCTTCCCCGACGTGGCCGCCGGGACGACCCTGGCCGTGCGGAGTCACAACCGAGGGATCTGGAGCGACTGGACCGAGCTCAGCACCAGTCCTGACGAGGCCCCCGACGGCCTGCCCGGCGAGGAGGGCGACGGCGCGCCCGCCACCGGCATCGGGCCGGTGTGGATCGGTCACGACGCCGACCGCACCGAAGTGGCGGTGATCGACGGTTCGGTGTCTCAGCTCGCCGTCCAGGAGCTCGACGTCACCGCCGACGCCGCCCGCCGGGACGCCCTCACCACCAGCGACGCGACCGCGGCGCCGGGGCCGGGCCAGGCGTCAGCCACCACGTCGGCCACGACGGTCAAGCCCGTGATCCGACCGCGGTCGGACTGGGCGACCCCATCCATGACCTACCAGTGCACCAGCGGGCCCGAGTACTCGAACGACCTGCGCGCCGCGGTCGTCCACCACACGGCAACCACCACCGACTACGCCGCCGCCGACGTCCCCGAGATCCTCCGGGGGTTCTGGCGCTTCCACACCCAGACCCGCGGCTGGTGCGACATCGCCTACAACTTCCTGGTCGACCGCTTCGGCACCATCTGGGAGGGCCGTCTCGGCGGTGTCGACCGCCCGGTCATCGGCGGCCACGCCAAGGGCTTCAACACCTCGACGGTCGGCGTGGCCCTGATCGGCGAGTTCGGCTCGGCCCCGGCCTACAGCAACATGATCCATGCCACCGAGCAACTCATCGGCTGGAAGCTCTGGCTCCACGGCGTCGACCCCCTGGGCTGGACAGAGCTGCAGAACCGGGCGTCCGATCCGCCGATGAAGTTCGCCCACGGCGCGCTGGTGCGGGTGCCGACCGTCATCGGACACCGGGATCTCGGCCTCACGTCGTGTCCGGGCACCAACGTGCACAACACGCTGCCGGCCATGCGAAGGGACCTCGGCACGCCCGACCGCGTCGGGAGCCCGCCGTACGTGTTCGACCGCTGGAAGCCCTCCCCCACCGGCATCGCCCTGGCGTCGATCGACGCCCGTGGCGGCATCCGCGTCGCCGGCGCCGCCGCCCAGACGAACGTCACCGTCACCGGCACGCCGGTGGCCATCGACGGCGGCAACGGCGACGGCTACGTGCTCACCACCGACGGACGACTCACGCCGTTCTCCGGAGCACCGGCCCAGACCCCGGTCGTGGTCGGCACGCCGGTCGACCTGATCGTGCGCCGCGACGGCACCAGCGGCTGGATCCTCACGGCCGACGGCCGCCTCACCGGCTTCGGTGGGGCGTCCTCGATGCAGTCGGGATCCACCGCCGGCCAAGCGGTCGCAGCCCAGCTCGACGACAGCGGTCGCGGCTACGTCCTGCTCGCCTCGGGCACGCTCCTGTCGGTGGGCGGGGCGCCGGCGCGGTCGATCATCGCGTCGGGATCATCGGCGCTGGACATGGTCACCCGCCAGGACGGCACCAGCGGCTGGGTCCTCACCGCGGACGGCGCGGCACGAGGGTTCGGCGGGGCGCCCACCTTCGACCGGGCCAGCGGTTCCTCGGCGCCCCGCGCCCTGATCCTCGCCGGCGACGAGTCGGGCGTGTCGGTGCTCGACGCCGACGGTCGGCTCTGGCCGCTCGGCGGCGCCCCCACCGTGTTCCCCCTCGCCAGCCACGTCGGCGTCCCCAACGCCATCGACGCCGGACGCCTCGGCCGACCCGGGCTCCCCGAGTCCGATCTGGGTCGCGTGGTGATCGCCGAGCACCAGTTCTTCCTGCAGTCGACCCCCACCGGGGCCGACTTCGACCGCTGGTTCTTCCGGACCGAGCACAACGGCCGGGTCGACGCCGCGCTGGGGATGGCCCAGTCCGACCAGTACGCCGGCCTCATCATCGACGACCTCTACCGCCGGGTACTCAACCGCGAACCCGACGCGGGCGGCCGGGCCAACTGGCTCAACGCCATCCGCAACGGCATGCGCATCGAACAGGTCGGCGTCGAGTTCTACGGCAGCGCCGAGTACTTCCAGCGAGCCGGATCGATCGACCACTACGTCGAGTTGCTCTACCAGGAGCTGTTGCACCGGACCCCCGATCCCGGAGGATTCGAGACCTGGACCAGTGCTCTGCGCGAGGGCCGGTTGACCCCGAAGCAGGTCGCGGCCGGCTTCTACGGCTCGATCGAATCACGCAGGGACCGGGTCACCCGGTTGTACCGTCAGGTGCTGCTCCGGGACCCCGATCCCGGCGGCCTGGCCACCTGGGCCGAGCAACTGATCACCCACGACGACCTCGTCCTCGCCGCCGAACTGGCCGGCTCCCGAGAGTTCTACCTTCGAGTGCTGCAAGGAACCCGATGACCGCCCCCACGCCATCCGTGCCCTCCTCGCCATCCCTGTTCCGGGGGCGAGCCGCCACCGTCGCGGTGGCCCTCCTGACGCTGGCCGCCACCCTCGTCCCCATCGTGGCCGCCGCGTCGCCGGCCTCGGCGGCCGTCGGTGACGGCACCGCCGACTTCGCCGGTCACGGCTGGGGCCACGGCCGGGGCATGAGCCAGTACGGCGCCTACGGCTACGCCAAGAACGACGGCTGGACCGTCGAACAGATCCTCGATCAGTACTACGGCGGGACCCAGAGCCGGAAGATCGCCGACACCTCCGGCATCACCATCGACCCGTCGTCTCTCCGTATCCGCCTGACGGCGATGAACGACACCACCGTGCAGATGTTCGGCACCTCGGCCGGGTCGACCCTGGAGATCACCGAGGGCGGCACGTTCACCATCCCGCCCACCGCCAAGGCCGTCCGCACCGTGCTGAAGGACGACCACACCGGCTGGACCATCGACACCGCGCCGGACTGCGGGGGCCCGTGGACACCGCTCGGTGCCAGCACCGGCACCACCGTCACCGTCGGCCGGCAGGGCACCGACGACCTGTTCATCTGCCGGCCCGAGGGCAAGTTCTCCTACCCCGGCTCGCTGCGGGCGAAGATCGTGGGCTCGGGCACCCGGACCATCAACATCACGACGCTCGGCGAGTACCTGCGCGGTGTCGTCCCCCACGAGATGCCGGCCGCGTGGTCCTCGGCCGCATTGCAGGCCCAGGCCATCGCCGCCCGCTCGTACGTGATGGCCGGCGACAACCGCTGGACCGATCCGGCGGGCGGCTTCTACGCCGACACCTGCGATTCGACGCTGTGCCAGGTCTACAAGGGCAGCGCCCAACAGCTCGGGACCGGATCGAAGGTCTCGATGACCGATCCCCGCAGCGACGCGGCGATCACCGCCACCGTCGACGTGGTCCGCGCCTACATCGCCGGCAATCCGAAGGGATACAGCACCGGCACCATCGCCCGCACCGAGTTCTCCTCCACCTCCGGTGGATGGACGGCGGGCGGCAACTTCCCCGCGGTCGAGGACCTGGGCGACGTCATCAGTCCACTCCACAACTGGACCGCCACCGGGGTTTCACTCGCCCCCCTCAACAGCACCACCCACGGCACGCTGACCAAGATGTTCGTCACCCAGCGCAACGGGCTCGGCGAGGACGGCGGGCGCGTGGTCGAGGTGCGACTCACCTACGCCGACGGCACGAGCGAGCTGGTCAGCGGCGAGACGGTCCGGTCCAAGCTCGGCCTGAAGTCCGACTGGTTCACCGTCTCGACGTCCGACTGCACCGGGACCCCCATCGGCACCTACGTCGACGCCGTCCACCAGCTCTTCCTCCAGCGACCCGCCACCTCGGCCGAGCTCATCACCTGGTGCGACACCGTGGTGAGCGACGGCCGCAAGTCGCTGACCAGCGCCCTGTCGGTCTCCGACGAGTGGGCCGGTGTGCAGATCGACGACCTGTACCACAAGATCCTCGGCCGCGGCCCCGACCCGCAGGGACGGGCGTACTGGCTCGATCAGGTGCGCAGCGGGGTGCGGATCGAGGACATCGCCACCGGGTTCTACGGCAGCGAGGAGTACTTCACGGCGGCCGGGTCCACCAACGCCGGCTACGTCGACCACCTCTACGTCGACCTGCTCGGCCGGCCGGCCGATGCCGGCGGCGAGGCGACCTGGACCCGCGAGCTCGGCTCGCGACGGATGAGCCGGCGCCAGGTCGCCGCCCAGTTCTACGCGTCGGTCGAGTCCCGACGGGACCGGGTGACCGCCCTGTACCAGACGATCCTGGGCCGCAATCCAGAGGCCGGGGGCCTCGAGACCTGGAAGCAGCAGCTGCTCACCATCGGCGACATCGTCCTCGCCGCCCAGCTGGCCGCCTCGCAGGAGTACTACAACCGGGTGACGACCTAGCCGCTGCGCCGGCGGACTTCGTCCGCCGGCTCCGCTTCTGGAGTTGCTCGCTCGCCGTCCTCCGGCCGGCCAGCTCGTCAACTCCGCTGCGCCGGCAGTGGCGCCGTGAGAACACACCACCACTAGGGTTTCGCGACCCATGGAATCCGATCCGACCCTCAAGGTCATCGCCGCCGATCGCTCGGTGTTCGAGCACCTGCGCGCCATCTGGCAGTACCGAGAGCTGCTCACCGGCCTGGTCCGAAAGGAGCTCAAGGTCAAGTACCAGGACAGCTCGCTCGGGTTCCTGTGGTCGATGCTCAACCCGGCCATGTACCTGGCCGTCTTCTACATCGTGTTCGCCGTCATCCTCGACAGCGGCATCCCGAACTTCGCCGTCTACCTGCTCTCCGGGCTGCTGCTGTGGAACGTGTTCTCGATCTCGGTGTCCACCGCCGTCACCGTCATCGTCGGCAACGGGTCCCTGGTCAACAAGGTGTACTTCCCCCGCGAGATCCTCCCCCTGGCCACCGTGGGGGCGAACCTGATCCACTTCTTCCTCCAGTCGGGCGTGTTGGTCGCCGCGCTGGTCGCCTTCCGGTACGACTTCGGCGGGATCGGCTACCTCGCACTGATCCCCTTCGCCATCGTCACCGTGGTGGTGTTCACCAGCGCGCTGGCGATCCTGTTCTCGGCCCTCAACGTCTACGCCCGCGACCTCCAACACCTGCTCGAGCTGGTGATGCTGGCCTGGTTCTGGTTGACGCCGGTCGTGTACCCGTGGGGCCTGGCGGCCAACCAGCTCGACGCCCGGGGGGTCTCCTCCTCGCTGCTGTTGCTCAATCCGATGGTGTCGCCCATCCTCGTGTTCCAGCGCGCCATCTACGGGGTGGTGGTCGGTGGGACCCCACCGACCCAGGTCCTCCCGGACGCCAGCGCGCTCTGGTACCTGCGCAACGTCCTCATCGTCCTCGCCGTGTCGTCGGCGTTGTTGCTGGTCGCGGTCCGGATCTTCGGCAAGCTCGAATCCTCGTTCGCCGAGGAGCTGTAGATGCGGGCTCGCCGATGACGGCCGCCATCGAGGTCCACGACGTCTCGAAGCGGTTCAAGATCAGTCTCGACAAGCACGACTCGCTCAAGGAGCGCTTGTTGAAGATCGGCAAGCGCAAGGGCGTCGAGGAGTTCTACGCACTGCGCAACATCGACTTCTCCGTCGGCACCGGCGAGACGATGGCTCTGCTCGGTCACAACGGCTCGGGGAAGTCGACCCTGCTCAAGTGCGTGGGCGGCATCCTTCGCCCCACCGCCGGCGAGATCAGGACGCGGGGCCGCGTCGCCAGCCTGCTGGAGCTGGGCGCCGGCTTCCATCCCGATCTCAGCGGTCGCGAGAACGTGTACCTCAACGGCATGATCCTCGGCATGTCCCGCAAGGACATCGACGCCCGCTTCGACGAGATCGTCGGCTTCGCCGAGCTCGAGCAGTTCATCGACAACCAGGTGAAGCACTACTCCTCCGGTATGTACATCCGGCTCGGGTTCGCGGTGGCGGTCAACGTCGAACCCGACATCCTCCTGGTCGACGAGGTCCTCGCCGTCGGCGACGAGCTGTTCCAGCAGAAGTGCCTGGCCCGGATCCGCGACTTCCAGCACGACGGTCGCACCATCGTGGTGGTGTCGCACTCCACCGACCTGGTGCGCCAGATCGCCGACCGCATCGTCGTGCTGGACCACGGCCGCCAGGTCGACGTGGCCGAACCGACCGAGGCCATCCGATCCTTCCGGCGCTACCTCCACGGCTCCCGCGATGCCCACGGCGAGGTGGTGCCCGACCAGGCATCGGGGCACAGCCACCGGATCCGCATCCGCCACGTCGATCTCGGTGCCGCCAACACCTCGCCGGTCACGCCCGACGACGAGCTGTGCATCTCGGTGTCCTACGAGGTGCAAGAGCCGCTCGACGACGTGGTCTTCGCCCTCCACGTGCTCGACACGTCGGGGCGGTTGGTCTACGGCGTGAACTCCGAGATCCTGCTGGGCGGCCCGTCCGCGCTCGACCACGACGGCACCGTGCACTTCGACCTGCATCGGCTGCCGCTGCTCGACGGCCACTACAAGGTGTCGATCGGCATCCACGACCACGAGGTGGTCGAGCACTACGACCAGGCCGACGAGGTGGCGTCGTTCGAGGTCCTGGGGGCCAAGCGGGTCCAGGGCATCGCCGACCTGTCGGCCACGCTCAGCTTCGACTGAGTTCGTCGGAGCGCCCTACTCCGGCAAACCGGGCAGCCGAGAACGTGGCGGACAACGCGGACGGCAGCCCAGTTCGGAGGAGCGGCGGGCCACGCGGCCCGAAGGCCCGAGTCAGAGCGCTGCCGCCGCGGCCCGGTCGCGGATCCACTGCTCGAGCGATGCGCGATCGGCACCCGACGGAAGCGGCGCGGGTTCGGGAACGTCGGCAGGCGTCGGTTCTCCGCTTCCGTCGGACGCCGGCGCGATGCCGGGCGCGCTGGTCGGCCACGCGCCGGGCCTGACCCGTACCGCGTCGGCCGGCGCGCCCCGCTCGACCAGGGCGATCCGCGCCGCCTCGTCAGCACACTCGAAGGTGGCACCCGACCGGAGCACGAGCTGGCCGGCCCGACCGCCAGGGAACAGATCCACGTCGCCGACGTGGACGATCACCGGCGCCACCGCCCGCAGCGCGGCAGCCAGAGCGGCGCGCTCCGCCAGGGCGCGGATTCGACCGGGATGTGCGGACAGGCCGACCCCGGTGCCGATGTGCACCCACGCGCCGTCGTACCCACGACCCCGCCGGAGCACACGAACCAGCGCCGCCACGCCGGCCATCGGTGCGGTCTCGTGGGCCGCCGACGGCTCCGGGGACGACACGCGGGCCTCGTCGCCGGCGGCGAGGTGCTCGGCCACCACCGACCGGGTGACCGCCGCCGCCGGGTCGATCGAGGGTGGATAGGGGCCGATGATCAACCAGCGCACGTGAAGGCCCCCAGGCTGGACTCCATGGCGTCGAGCACCGTGGCCCAGCGGTAGTGGTCGAGCACGTAGGGCCGGCCGCCGGCGGCGAGGTCGTCGAGTTGTGTCCGGTCCAACCCGGCCACCAGCTCGATGGCGGCGGCGAGCTCGGCCCGGCCGGTCCACACCAGCCCGGCCCCCGACCGCTCGCAGTGCCACGCCACCACGTCGCTGGCGCCGTTGGCCAGGACCGGGGTACCGGCGAGCCACGCCTCCATGACGGTGCGGGAGAAGCTCTCGTTGCGACTCGGTTGCACGTAGGCGGCGGCCGCCGCGAAGTAGTCGGGGGCAGCCGCGTCGGGGACGAAGCCGACGTCGTGGAAGCGGTCGCCGAGCCGGTCGGGCACGACCGCCGTTCCCACGCCCATGGTGACCAGATCGATGTCGGCGCCCCGGTCGACGGCGGCGACCCAGGCCGCGACGAGATCGTCCCAGCCCTTGCCGCCCTCCCGCCGGCCGGCGAAGAGGACGAATCGCCGGTCGGTTCCGAGGACCTCCCGAGCCCGCGCCGGCTGGTACCGCTCGGGGATGTCCACCCCGGCACCGACGACATCGGCCTGCTCGGCGAGCATCCCTCGCCGGCCGGCGAGCGCCCGCTCCGGCTCGGAGAGATACCACTGGCCCCGGGCCGAGGCGATGGCGGCCCGCACCACATCGACGGTGGCGTAGGGCTCGTCGTGCAGGCAGGGCATCACGATCGACCGCTCCGGGGCCACGTCGACCCCGGCGATCGTGGTCCAGAACAGGTACGGCGAGTAGACGACCGCATCGAACGCCGAGCTGTGTCCCAGGAGGTGGTGGTAGAGGTCGGGCACCCGGAACAGGCCGTTGACCCAGCGGATCTGCTCCGCGGCGGACAGCGACTCGCCCGCCTGGAGCCGGTGTTCGAGCGCGGCGTGGTCCGCCGGGTCCTCGCCCCGCACCACCGGGAACCGGCGGACGGTGACGCCGTCCACCTCGGAGACGCCTTCGGGCAGCTCGTTGGCCCAGGTGTAGTGATCGCGGGCGCAGGTGGTGAGGACCTCGACCTGCCAGCCCCGCGCCGCCAATCCGGTGGCCGCCTCCCGCATCACGGCCTCCGATCCACCGACCACGTCGACCCCGAACCGGGGCGGGACGAACGCGATCGAACCCGACGGGGAGGAGGGCGCCATGGAGTCGAACCCTACGAGACTCGACCGGCGGCAACACAGGGCGGCCGCAGGTCGCTGGATAGCATCGCTCGCCGTGACCGACGTCCCGCGAGCCGACGCCCCGCCGTACGACCTCGACGCCCTCGTGGCCCAGTTGGCCCAGAGCGCCGAGGAGCGTCGCGCCGCCGGCGTGTACCCGCCGGGCATCGACGAGGAGCTGCGCCAGGAGTTCAACCGCCGTCTGCGGGCTGCCGCGACACAGACCACCGAGCTGCGGGCCGCCCAACAGCACGCCCACGCCGCCGGGATGTTCGAGCTGCGCCCCTACACCGGTGAGAGCCGGATCAAGTCCGCCCTGTCCAAGGCGGTCGAGAAGGCCGTGGGATACGCCCTCATCGACATCATCGGGCAGCTCAACTCCTACCGCGCCGGACTCGACCGGCTCTTCGACGCCCTCATCGATCGGGTCGAGCCGCAGGCCAGTGCCCTGGATCACGACGTGGCCGAGCTGCGCGAGCGGGTGACCGCGATGGAACGCCGGGCCCGGTCCGCCGGCAGCACCGACGTGCTGGCCCGACTCGAGGAGCTGGGCCGGCGGGTCGACCGCCGTGGCTTCTCGCCGTTCTACGACGGGGCCCGCTTCGAGGAGGAGTTCCGCGGTCCGCTCGGCTCCCGGTACGACGATGTCGCCCGCCGCTTCCAGGGCCACGATCCCGTCCTCGACATGGGGTGCGGGCGCGGCGAACTGCTCGAGGTGCTCCAACGCTTCGAGGTGCCGGCCTGGGGCGTCGACCTCGACCCCGATGCAGTCGCCGACGCCATCCACGCCGGATTCGACGCCCGCTCCGGTGACGGGCTCGAGATCATGGGGGGCGTCGCCGATGCCTCGCTCGGCGGGGTGGTGTGCGTGCAGGTGGTCGAACACCTCGGGCCCCAGGGCGTCCTCGATTTCGTCGAGCTGTGCCGCACCAAGCTGCGGCCCGGCGGGCTCGTCTACGTCGAGACCGTGAACCCCCGCTCCCTGTGCGTCTTCGCCAACGCCATGTACGTCGATCCGACCCACACGCAACCCATCCACCCCGACTACCTCCAGTTCCTCTTCGGCGAGGCCGGGTTCTCGGATGTGGCCGTCGAGTGGCGATCACCGGTCCCCGACGACGCCCGGCTCCCCCAGATCGACGACGACGGCACCGAGGTCACCGCTCGGCTCCGCCAGATCGTCGAGCAGCTCAACGGGCTCCTGTACGGCCCGCAGGACTACGCCGTCACTGCCCGCCGCTGATGGCCGTCCACCAGCTCCTGTCGTACGCCCGGCGGGGAGACGCGGTCACCAACCAGGCCCTCGCTCTCGACGCCGTCCTCGGCGCCGGCTCCTGGCTGATCGCCCACGCCTTCGACGACTCGGTCGAGGACGACGTCGTCGCCCTCGCCTCGCTGTCACCCGATGCGGTCGACGATGACGACATGGTCCTGTACCACGTCACCATCGGGTGCGAGCAGACCGTGGCCTGGCTCGAGCAACGGCCCGGACCCTTCGGTCTCGTGTACCACAACATCACGCCGAGCGAGTTCTTCGAGGGGCTCTCCCACGACCACGCCCGCCTCACCGCCCAGGGCCGTTCGGAGCTGGCCCAGCTCGTCCCGGCCGCCTCGCTGATCATCGCCGACTCGGCGTACAACGCGGCCGAGATCGAGGCGCTGGGAGGCACGGTCGACTTCATCCAGCCACCGATCGCCACCACCCGCCGTCTGGCCGCCGTCCCCGACGACCCGACGTTGGCCCGCGCCCTCGACGAACGCGACGAGCCCGACCTCATCTCGATCGGTCAGATGGCACCGCACAAGCGCCCCCACGAGCTGCTCTTCGCCCATCACCTGCTCGTCACCCACCTCGGCATCGACGCCACACTGACCCTGATCGGTGCGTCGCCCGTCCTCGCCTACGACGACGTGATGTCGCGCACCATCGAGCTGCTCGCCCTCCACCGGGCCAAGATGCTCGGCCCGCTGTCCGACACCGAGCTGGCCACTCGCCTGCGACGGGCCCGGGCGCTGGTGACAATGAGCATCCACGAAGGGTTCTGCGTCCCGGTGGTGGAGGCCATGGCCGCCGGCATCCCCGTGGTGGCGTCCGCCGCCGGGGCGATCCCGGAGACGGCCGGAGGGGCTGCCCTGCTGTTGCCCCCCGATGCCCCGCCCAGCACCGTGGCCGAGGCCTTCCGCGAGATCATCACCAACGACGCCCTCGCCGCCGATCTCCGGGCGCGCGGCCTGGCCCGGGCCGCCGAGCTGGAGGAGCGCACCGACCCGGCCCGCCTCCTCCCGCTCCTGTCCGCGTACCGGTGATGCGCCTGCTCTTCGTGGTCCAGCGTTACGGGCACGATGTCGCCGGCGGCGCCGAGGCGGCCTGCCGCGACGTGGCCACCCGCTTGGCTGCCCGGGGCCATCATGTCCGTGTACTGACCACCTGCGCCCGGACCTACACGACCTGGGAGGACGAATACCCTCCGGGCGAGACCGAGCTCGAGGGCGTGGTGGTCGAACGACTGTCGGTGCGGAACCCCCGGGATCCGGACCTGTTCGCCGAGGTCGACAGCCGGCTCGACGGTCTCGGCAACCGGGCCACCGACTCGCTCCAGCACTCATGGGCCTGGCTCCAGGGGCCCGATGTCCCCGACCTCCCGGCCGCGATCGAGCGCCACGCGCCCCACCACGACGCCGCGGTCTTCTTCACCTACCTCTACGCCACCACCCGGGTCGGGATCGCCGCCGCCGCCGGGCTCGTGCCCACCGCCCTCGTGCCGTGCGCCCACGCCGAGCCACCCCTGCGCTGGCGGATCAACCGCCGGACGTTCGAACTGGCCGACCGGCGTCTGTTCCTCACCACGGAAGAGGCGGAGCTGGTGAGCGCCACGTTCCCCGACCGGGTGCCGTCCCACACCGTCGGGCTCGGCACCGACGTCGGCCTGCAGGCGCCGGACGCGGCCGCGGTCGCCGCGTTCCGCCGGGAACACGGTCTGGGCGATCGGCCGTATCTCGTCTCGGTGGGGCGGGTCGACCCCAACAAGGGCAGCGACTGGCTCGCCGACATGCACATCGCCTGGCGTCGCCTCGCCGGCAGTGCCGACATCCCGCTGGTCTTCGTCGGGGATCCGGTGCATCCCCTACCGGCCTCGCCCGACCTGATCGTGACCGGATTCGTGTCGGCCGAGGCCCGGGAAGCCGCCATCTCCGGCTCGCTGGCCCTGGTGCACCCGTCGCCGTACGAGAGCTTCGCCCTCACGCTGATCGAGGCGTGGGGTCTGGGGCGCCCGGTGCTGGTCCATCACGACTCTCCCGTCCTGGCCGGTCAGGTGGGCCGCAGCGGCGGTGGTCTCACCTTCGACGGGCTCGACACCTACGACGTCGCGGTGACCGCTCTGGCCCACCGGCCCGGTCTGGCCGACGCCCTCGGTGCGGTCGGCGAGGCCTACGTCACCGAGCACTACCGGTGGGAACCGGTGCTCGACCGCTGGGAGCAGGCCCTCGGCCTCCCCGGCCGCTGAGCTCGGCTCATGATCGAACTCGTCCTCAACCGAACCGACGACTGAAAGCCCTCGCCATCGCGACCACCACGACCGAATCGAAGCAGACCAACCTCCTGAAGCACGGCCGAGTGGCAAGACCGATCAACCATTCGCCGGTGGCGGCGGTGCCACCAATCCGGCCTCTTGTTGAAGATGCGGGTGTCAGCAGCAGTCGTCGAGTTCGTCTGCGCGAAGGTGTTCGATGCCTTCGCGGGCTGCGATGTAGACGATCCCAAGGCCGGCAAGCGGGTCGGCCCACCACCAACCGAACAACGCATTGGCGCCGAGCCCGATCAGCAGGATTGCCGAGAGCCAAACGCACAGGGTCGTCTCCGTCGCGTCAGCGGTGACGGCACGGCTGCCGAGTTGTTCACCGACGCGGCGCTTCGCTCGTGCGAGCACGGGCATCACGATCAGGGAGACGACAGCCAGTCCGATGCCGAACAGGCTCTCGTCAGGGTGCGCGCCGATGGCGAGCTTGCGTACGGACTCGACACCAACACCTACAGCGAGAACGAGGAACGTGAACGCGATGAGACGGACGGCACGACGTTCGGCTGCCTCAGACAACTCGTGCCCGTGGCGTTCACGGCTCAGCCGCCAGACGATCACGATGCCTGAGATCACCTCGACGTAGGAGTCGACGCCGAAGCCAACGAGCGCAACCGAGCCGGCAGCGATGCCCGACGCGATCCCGGCGATGCCTTCGATGCTGTTCCAGGCGATCGTGAACCAGGCGAGAACCGTCCCTCGTCGGACCAGCGATGCTCGATCGAGAACCCGCGTGGTCATGGCTCGCGGTCCTCGGGACAGGGGCCGAGTGGCAGTGACGACAACGAGGCCAATGCATCGGCGATGCCTGGGTCGCTGAGGCAGTAGCGCACCCGGCGTCCCTCGTAGGTCGCGGTGACGAAGCCGCACCCTCGCAGGCATGCGAGGTGGTTCGACATCACCGTCCGACTGACGCCGACCGTCGCTGCGAGTTCGGCCGGATAGCTGCAGCCAGACATCAGCTGCACGAGGACTGCTCGACGGGTCGCGTCGGCCAACGCTTCGCCGACCCGGGACAGAACCTCGACGTTGACAGTGGTGTCGACGGCCACGTCCGAGTCTGTACAGGTATTCCTGAACTATGCAACGTTCTTGACTGATTGGGCCAAACCGAGGTGCCGAATCCACAGTGGGTCGACAAGTGCTCTTCCCGAGGACGCCTACGCGACCAATCTCCCTCTTCTTCGTTGCGCCTGACCCGCGCGAGCCGGCAATCGGGATCCCGTCATCTGAACTGGGCAGCCATCCGCGTGCCTCCGCACGCGCTCCGCTGCCCGGTTGACCGCCAGCTCTGAACCGGGTTGCCCGGCGGGGTCGACCACACATTCGTTCAAGGCCTCGAGCCGCTCGCGAATCCCAGTAGGCATGACAACGACCCGCGCGAGCCCGCACTCGGAACAGCACGCACCTGGCGGCCAGGTTGCTCGGGTCCTTGCTTTGTTCAGGACGCTACGGGCGAAGGCGAATGGAGGCTGCCGCGAGCCAGCCAGATACAACGACTCGCACCCGTTCCCTCAGCCGTTCAAGAGTTGACATCGGTCCAGGTTGCTCGTCGGGGCCGAAGACCGACGGCTGAACGACCTTCAGATCAGGTGTCACCGGGCGAGGTGTTCCCATTGCAAGGCTGCGAGCAAGGAAGGCGATCAGTTCGCTGGCTGCATCAGGGTCGAGATGAAACGTCTCCACACACACATCGTCTCGCCACAGACTCACGTTGATAAACCCGTGCGCTGGTCGCCAGGTCGCGCGGAGACCAACGCCTCGCTCGTCGAGCACAATGTGCCGCCCGAGGACGTCCGGTAGCCCTTCATGTCGCGTCGCCCCCACGCAGCCATTGTCACACGACTGGACCGGTTGGGCTACCGGATGGTGCAGGATACGTGCCGGTAGCCGGCGGAGCGCAGAGCGCCACGTCGTAGCGACAACACCGAACCGATCGCCCACATACGTGGTGACATGGGCGCCGGTCATCCGGCGCATGGGCGCGATGGGTGTAACAGGTTGATACAGTCGGGGTGTGCCTCGAAGCGATGTCACCCTCACCTTACGACGAGGCCATGGCAATCTGCTTGCTCCTCGCCGAGGCCGCGGATGCGGTGACCGAGGAAGACCAGCTCCGAGACACCTGGGCTGAGGAAGCTCGGCTCATGATCGAACTCGTCCTGAACCGGACCGACGACTGAGAGCAGCCACGATGGCGACGACCACCAAGCCCGAATCGAAGCAGGAGAACCTCCTGAAGTTGGTCCGCTATGCGGCCGAGAACGCTGACGTCGCGTCAAACAAGCGCGACGCAGCAATCCGCGAAGCGCATCGCGCTGGGTCGTCCCTGCGTGAGATCGCCGATGCAAGCGGCATCTCGCACATGACCGTGAAGCGCATTGTCGAGCGGACAGCCGAATAGCCGGACCGACCATCCAGATAGCTGGTGGCGCAGCTGCTGCTCATCCGGCACTCGGTGTGGCTCGGACTCTTGGGTCATCATGTTGCGCTGGCGCAACTGTTGCGCTGGCGCAACACCACAGCCCCCGGAGTGCGGAGCAACTGACTCGCCCGAGGTCTCGGGCTGTCACGTTGCGCTGGTGCAACATGCCAGCCCCGCACTGTCAGCCGCGCCGAGGTGCCGTTCTACGGCGCGTCGGTGATGCCTCGGCTCCAACCGAACTGGGCGAGAGGCGCTGGTTTCCATCTCCGTGCATGTGTCAACTCGCTGCCGAGCTCACGGGAGCTGACGACCCCGGGCCGTCAGCCGACGTCGACGCGGTACAACTCCAGGACGACGTCGACGGCGCGGTACCGCTCCTCGCTGCGGTCGAGCAACCGGGGCAGGATCCAGACCCGCTGGTGGACGCTGCGGACGAGGGTCGCGCCCGCCCCCACCCCCGGGAGCCGCTGGTCGGCACCCCGCACGCGGAGCAAGAAGCCGCGGGTGGTGCCGAAACGGGCGATGAGAAACCGGGCGCGTGCCACCGAGACGGTGGGGTCGGGAGCGAACGGATTCGCCGGGATGTTCAGCATCGGCCGTTCGAAACTGTGGCGCAGCGGCAGCCCGTAGGCGCGGAACGTGTTGGGGAAGAACCACCCGTCGGGCGGTTGCGGCGCGCCGGTGTAGACGATCGGCGCGCTGCGATCGGTGGGGACGACGTCGGCCACCGCATCGAGGGCCCCGTAGGCATCCCCGAACAGCTCGTGCTGGGTGACCAGATCCGTCTCCGAGAGCATCGGGATCGTGCCGATCGCGGTGGCGACCACGGCGAGACCGCCGACGGCCAGCGCCACCCGCCCGTCGCGGTGGCGCAGCTGGCCGACCCACGTCACCAGGGCGGCGGCACCGACCCCGGCCAGCAGGGCGGCCACCACGAACGCATCGCCGTACAGGTAGCGGTCCCAGTAGAGGTGGTAGGCGTGGCTCATCGGCTCGTCGAGTCGAACGGCGTAGAGGATGATCCCGCTGGCCCCCACGGTGAGGAGCATGGCGACCACCACCAGATCGGTGTCACGCGGCGCACGCGCCAGCATCATCACCACGCCCAGGACGGCCAGCACCAGGAAGACGGCGTGCCAGCGGACGAGTGCGTCGGTCGTCGACGCCGATCCGAGCGCCACCGTGGCCGTGATGACCACCGCGATCACCGTGCTGTACGTGGCCGGTGCCAGCCACCGTCGACGGCCATCGCGCGTCACATCGCGACCGGGCAGCGCCACCGCCGAGATCACGCCCGCCGCGGCCGTGGCGGCCACGGCCGTGACCAGGAGCGCCGGGGACACGCGGAGCAGGTCGAAGCGGTCGAGGAGATCGACCACGCCCTCGGGCAGCTCGACCCGCAACTGGGAGTCCACGAAGTACGCCCGCACGTAGCGGACGTCGTAGCCGTAGGCCACCAGCAGCCCGAACGTGATCGTGACGTTGAACCAGGCCTGGACCGCACGGGTCCGCCGGTCGTCGCTGACGGCGGAGAGCACGAGACCGACGACGACCACCACCGCCATGGCCACCGCGTTGGCGCGGATGATCAACAACGAGGCGCCGGCCACGCCGGCGGCCGCCGCGGTCCACCGATCCTGGTGCTGCCGGGCGGCGGCCAGCAGGAGGAAGGTGGCGGCGAGGACGACCGCGAACAACGTCTCCGACACCGGGATCAGCGAGAACCAGCGGGCCGTGGGATGCACGAGCAAGACGGCGGCCGTGCCCACCGACGCGAGGTCCGATCCACTCAGCCGGCGCACCAGCACCGACGCGGTCACCACGAGGAGAGCCCCGAGGGCGGGCATGAGCAGGCGCACGTTGGCCTCGCCGATCACGAGATGCGCGTCGGCCAGCAAGACGGTGAAGCCATGGGGGAAGCCCTCGCCGATCGAGCCGCGGTCGGCCAGCACGTTGGCGGAGTTCACGTACGCGCCCATGTCGCCGGTCTGGAAGATGAACGAGGAGGCCCGCGCGCTGGGCACCAGGCAGCCGGCGCCGAGGGCGCTGACGGCCACGGCGGCGCGGTCGACGACGGGCACGCGCACCACCCCGCCGCGCCACGACACCGCGGCCGCGGCGACGACCAGGAGGGAAACGACGATGTCGAGCGTCGCGGTGGTGAACGCGTCGAGTTGTCCGAGACCGATGGACACCGCCATCAACACGATGAGTCCGACGGTGCCGGCCACCGCAGCCAGCTCGGCGATGGTGGGACGCTCCCATCGCGCCGTGATCAGCCATGCGCCGGGGAGGCCGACGCCGACGATCAGCCCGAGCAGGGCGGCGGCTCCGAGGAGCGGGATCACGATTCCGCCCGGGCGGCACCGCGGGCCGCGCGCCGGCGAACGACCGCGTTGGCCACGGTGACGACCACCTCGGCCAGGACCGTGACCACCCGGTGGGCGAGGGAGGCGGCCAGCAGCTCGGCCGGAGACAGGCTCGGAACCGCCACCAGGAGCACGGCCTCGCGGACCCCCAGACCGGACGGGAAGGGCACGAGGAGGAACCCGATGACCCACGCAGCCGCGAAGGCGGAGAAGACGGCGAGCACCGCGGTGCCCGGAGCCACGCTGCGGACGACAACGGTGAAGACCATCGACGTCGCTGCCATGTTCAGCATCGCCCAGATCGCCGAGCGCCCGATGGTGGCGGTCGTCGGCAGGTGGGTGGCGTCGGGGACTCGACGGCTGATCCCTCCGGCGAGGGCGAGCACGGTGCGGAGCACCCGGGGATGCAAGGAGACGACCGCGAGGGGTGCCGCGGCGGCGAGGACGCGGGCCCAGGTCGGCAGGTCGGACCGAAGGGCCAGCCCGGCGGACAGGATCGCGCCGCTGACGACGACCTCGAGGGCCGCCACCGGGTAGGCCACGGCCGCCCGCGACACCGGCACGGAGCGACCGGCGGACATCGACACCTGCCCGACCGCCTGGAGGAGACCCCCGGCCGGTAGATACTTGCTGAGCTGGGACAGATAGAGCGCACCCACCGCGTCACGGCGGTCCGCACCCCGGACCCCGAGCAGCGTGGCCCACGACCGCCCGGAGGCGAGCAGGGAGACGAGCGCCAGCACGGCGGCGATGCCGAGGGCGGCCGCGCCGGGGCGGAGCTTCCCGTCGTAGTCACCGGCCGTCTTCACGACTGCAAAGACCAGGCCGGCCACCCCGAGCACGAACCCTGCGGCCCGGATGCGTCGCCGCGTCGGCTGGGCCACCGGGGTCAACGGGGTCGGCGGGCGAGCACCACGATGCCCGTGCCCCGCTCGGGGAAGCGGCGCTGCGCGGCCCGGAACGGGGCGGTGGCGAGTTCGGTCAGCCGGGGCACGTCCGGCGGTTGCAGCATCCGGCTGCTCTCGGCGGTGCGCTCGGACATCGACGTCTCCGGATCGGGGCGGACACGGGCGATGGCGTTGCGAGCCGCCTCGAGCACGTACCCGAGCGGGAAGCCGATCAACCGCAGATCGATGTCGACCAGCCCGGCGTCGGCCAACAGGGCCCGCAGCGCGTCGGGGTCATAGCGTCGGTGGTGCCCGACCCGGTGGTCCCAGTGCCCCATCCGAGACGCGAATGCCGGAACGGAGAGCAGCAAGTGCCCCCCGGTGGATGTCCACGCCATCCATTGGTCCACGGCGGCGCGATCGTCCTCGATGTGCTCCAGCACCTCGAAGGCGCACACGAGGTCGAAGCGGCGCTCGCCGATGGCGGCGGCCGCCTCGAGGAGCTCGGTTCCGCCCGGCATGCGAGTGCCAGCCAGGGCTCGGGCGGCGGGATCAGGCTCGAAGCCCACGTAAGTAGGAGTCATGGCGGCGAGTCGGGACCCCGCGGCACCCCCGCCCATCCCCACCTCGAGGATCGACGTGGGGCCCAGGCGGGTCACATGCTCCTCGATGACGTCCCAGCGCAACCAGGCACCAGGACTGAGCGCGGTTGGCCTCACGGTGCGGAATCCATGAGCGGGGCGAGTCGAGCGAACAGCGGCTCGACGACCACGGCCGGCGCAAACCGCTTCCTCGCCTCGCGTCGGGTCTGCTCGCGCCGTCGATGGGTGGCGGGGAGATCGGAGGCCAACTCGGCCAACGCGGCGGCCAGGGCGTCGGGATCACCGGGTGGGACCAGCACCCCGAAGCCGTCGAGCGCCTCGCGCTGGCACGGTGTGTCGCCGGTGACCACCACGGTGCCGGCCGCCGCGCCCTGGTACACCTTGTTGGGGACGACGCGTTGGGCCTTCGGCGTCGTGCCGAACACGCCGAGACAGACATCGTGATCGGCCACCACCACGGGGAGGGCGTCGGCGTCGATCCAGTCGATCCGACGGATGTTGGGATCGTCGCCGATGAGGGCGAAGGTCGTCTCGGCGTCCTGGCCACGACCGATGAAGGTGAAGGTGACCGGCACGTTGCGGCGACGCAGCAACGCGGCGGCCGCACCGATGACCGGGGTCCCTTGTAGCGGGGTGAACAATCCGAAGAAGACGACCCGGAGGGGCTGGGCCGGCCCGGCCGAGTCGACGCGGGCCGCAGCGGCGTCGCCGGCGGCGAACCACGCCTCGTGGGCCCCGACCGGGACGACGACCGTGCGGGTCGGGGGCAGGGCGAGCGTCCGGGCCTGCTCGCTGGTGTCGCACACGACGACATCGGCTGCTCGAACCGCTGCTCGGTCCAGCGCGGCCAGGATCCGGCTCACCAGGCGTTCGGGCGCGATCCGGCGGTCGGCCGCGGTGTCGGCCAGGCCGATGAGGTGGTCGAGCACGATGCGAGACCCGGGAAAGCGGCGCCGGGCCAGGTGCACGTCGAAGTGGCCCAGGTAGCCGACGAGGACGACATCGGGCTCGTGGATGCGCCGGCTCCGCCACAGCAGCAACAGCCAGGCGAGGAGGATGCGCGCCACGAGCGCCGGAGCTCGCCACGGCGCCTGGGCGATGCGCACCCGGTCGTGGGTGTCGATGCCGAGGCGCACGTTGCACACGTCGATGTGGCAACCCCGGGCGGCCAGCCCCTCGCGCAGGACGCGAACCCTGGGGTGCACCCGCTCGTCGAACGTGCCGAACACGCAGATCGTCGTCGGGGCGCCCATGGCGCGTTCACAGTAGGACGTGCCATCCACGCGATCGTGGTTCTGGGATGCAGCCGGCCGCGCTACCGGGTCGACTCGAGCCAGAACTCCTCGGAGGAGGCCAGGGTGCCGGCCAGCACGACATCACCCATCGTGGACAGCCGACCGGCCCAGTACCGCAGGCCCGCCGAATCCGGCGCCCGGTCCAGGATGTCGGCGTAGAGCGTGCGCACCCGGTCCAGCCGGGACTCGATCGAGCCGTAGAAGCCGGCGGCGACCTGGGCACGGCTCATCGCTCGTCGATTCAACAGGCTGACCCAGCTGGTGAGGCCGGGGCCGTCCGCGGGCCGGCCGAGGATGTCCCGGTAGAGACCCTTCACGTACCCGGTGTTGGTGCCCCCGGAGGCGAGGTAGCGCTCCGTCGAGCCGTAGAACCCGGCGGCCACGTCCTCGAGCCGCATCCCTGCGGCCACGGCCCGGACCCAGTTGGCCCGGCCAGCGGCGTCGGCATCGCGGCCGAGCACGATCTGGTACAGCTCGTTCACCCTCGATCCGGCCCACTCGTTGCTCACCGCAAGGGCGCGGGTCAGTGCGACGCGATTGCCGGCGGCGATGGTGGTGGACCACAACGCCTTCTCGCTGGAGCTGGCCGGGCGGGACAGGAACAGCCGGTAGGCGGCATCGACGTAGCGGCCGGCTGCACCGAGCTGGGCCGTCGAGTAGGCCGGGACCGGTGCCTTCGGAAGGTCGCCCTTGGCGAAGCGAACGGTGACCCACAGCTTGGTGCCGGTGATCTCGACCCCGATTCCCACCTGGTTGTAGTCGCCGACCATGTTGGCGTAGTGGCCGGCGGAACGGACGAAGGCATCGTGGAGGCCGGAGGTGGCCGCGAGCACGCTGTCGCGGATCTCGGCGGCGGTGCAGCCCGACCGGAGGGTGCTCACCCCGACGTTCTCGGCCGCCCTGGTCCAGTGCGGCACCGTCTGGCCGACCAGGTAGACGTAGTCCTGGGTCGGCTCGACCCCGTCACCGGCGCCCGTGTCCCGGGCGTGGTGCAGCCATCCGGGATCGGCGCTCGATCCACCGGGTGGGATCTGGATCGACATGGTGTGCGACCAGCCCCGGGCCGGGTTGATCATTGCCGAGTTGACCGCCAGAGCCGACAGGCCCTTGGACTGGCGCAGGCCGTTGAGCTTGGCGACAAAGCTGTTCTCCGAGTCAGCGACGTAGGAGCTGGCGCTGCCGCTGCACCCCGCCGTGGACGCGGTGAGTGTCGTGACACCGGCCGACACCGGGGGCCCGGTGACACCGACCAGGCCGAGCGCGGACACCACGGTCACGGCTGCGACCAGCGCGCGGATCAGGCGGCGGCGCCGCGGTCGATCGGTTGCCCGTGCACCGCTTCCCATGGACCCGTCGGCCCAACTCTCCGACTCGTCTCCCTGCACACTGCAGAGATCGGCGCTTCGGGGCCGGTTCTTTACCCATTCCCCGACATCTTCTCTGTCACGGTGTGTGCCGATTCAGGGCGATCGGTCCGGGATGGCCCGCCGGCCCCGAACCCGCCCCTCAACCGGCGAGCGGAGCGGGCATGCAGAGGCCGTCGAGCTCGGTGACCACGATGCGGTCACGGTTCTCCCAGGTGATCTCGTTGGCGGGGTCCTTGCGGATCTTGTACTCCCGGAACGAGACCTCGAGCGAGTCGTAGGCGAGCAACCGGCCCCGGAGCGAATCGCCCAGGCCGAGGATCAACTTGATGGTCTCGATGGCCTGCAGCGACCCGATGATGCCGGGCAGCACGCCGAGGACACCGGCTTCGGCGCAGCTCGGCGCCAGCTCGGCGGGCGGCGGCTCGGGAACCATGTCGCGGTAGGTCGGGCCGTTCTTGGGGTCGAACACGGTGACCATGCCCTCGAACCGGAAGATCGAGCCGTGGACAACGGGAATGCCGAGCTTCACCGAAGCGTCGTTGACCATGAACCGGGTCGGGAAGTTGTCGGTGCCGTCGACGATGATGTCGTAGTCCTTGATGATGTCGAGCACGTTGCTGGCATCGAGGCGCAGGTCGTGGGTCACCACGTTGACGTCGGGGTTCAACAGCGTGAGCGTCTTCTTGGCCGAGTCGACCTTGCGATCGCCGACGCGGTCCATGTTGTGGAGGATCTGGCGCTGCAGGTTCGATTCGTCGACCACGTCCATGTCGATGATGCCCAACGTGCCGACACCGGCGGCGGCCAGGTACAGGGCAGCAGGTGACCCGAGGCCGCCGGCGCCGAGCAGCAGCACCTTGGCCTCGAGCAGTTTGATCTGTCCCTCGAGATCGACCTCGGGCAACAGGAGATGACGCTGGTAGCGGTTCCGTTGCTCGGCGGTGAGGTTCTTCGGGACCCCCCACTCGCGGCCTTCGTCCTTCCACTTGTTGAACCCGCCCGCTACAGAGGCGACATCGGTGTAGCCGAGCTCGGCCAGGGTCTTCGCCGCGAACACCGACCGGATCCCCGACGCGCAGTGGATGAGGACCTTGGCGCTCTTGTCGGGGATCTTGTTCTCGATGTTCGACTCGAGCTGGCCGCGCGGGATGAAGATGGCTCCGGGAATCGAGCCCTGGGCATTTTCGTCCGGCTCGCGGACGTCGAGGATCACGACGCCGTCGCCGCTCGTGCGCAGCTCGTCGGTCTCGGCGGTGTCGACCTCGACCACCTGGGCCTTGGTGGCGGCGAGGAGTTCGCGGAAGTTGGCCATGTGCGATGCGCTCCGGGGGTTGTGGCGGTAATCCCTACTCAGGAGGTCAACAATTCTAGCCGGACGCTATTCCGCGGTCCTCACTGCGCTCCCGAGGCCACTGCGGACCCATCCACACCCTCGGGATCGAACCGGTACCCGACGCCTCGGACGGTGACGATCCGGTGGCTGCCGACCTTCTGGCGGAGCCGGTGGATGTGCTCGGTGACGGTGTTCTCGGTCTGCCACTCCGGTGAGGACCGCCACACGGCGTCGAGCAGCTGCGCGCGGCTGAAGACCTGGCGGGGCGAGGTGGCCAGGAACTCGAGCAGATCGAACTCCTTCGCCGTGAGGGCGACGACGTCGCCCTCGAGGAGCACCTCGCGGCTCACCGAGTCGACCCGCAGGCCGTGATCGCCCAGCGGTGCGGGGGCGTCAGCGGCCATCGCGGGTGGCGGCGCAGCCGCGCCCGGACACGCGCCACCAACTCGCGATTGAGGAACGGCTTCACCACGTAGTCGTCGGCGCACACCGAACTCGAGGTCAGCATCGCCAACGCGGCTCGGCGGCGCGAGCTCGAGATCGACCATCGCCGCCACCGGGAGGATCTCATCCGGCTGGTCCAGATCCGAACCGAGGAGGTCCGGACCAGCCGCTGGGGAGACGATCCGGCGCCTCGCCATCGCCGCCGAATACCGCGACTCCGAAACGGCCAACCACATCGAGCGGATGAGCTCCTACAGCGCCATCCTCGCCGCCCGGGCGGGCCTGCCCGAGGCCCGCTGCGAGGAGATCCGCCTCGCCAGCCCGATGCACGACATCGGCAAGCTCGGCATCCCCGACGCCGTCCTCACCCACCCGGGCCTGTTCGATGCCGACCAGCGCGCGGTCATGAACCAGCACACCACCTACGGCTGGGAGATCCTCCACGGCTCGGACTCGGCCTTGCTGGAGACGGCGGCGGTGATCGCGGTCTCCCACCACGAGTGGTGGGACGGCCGCGGGTATCTCGCCGGCACGGCCATCCCGATCGAGAATCGGATCGTGGCCATCGCCGCACGCACTTCGACCCCGACCTGCTCGACGCGTTCTTCCCCGACGTGGACGAGCTGGCGGCGGTACGGGAGAGCTTCGCCGAGACCGAGGTGCCCGCGCCGGTGTGACCGGTGCGGAGCCGGCAGACGAAGTCTGCGGGGGCAGCGACTCAGGTGGCGGGGGCGGCGCCCTTGTCCTGCTGGAACTTGAGGAATCCGCCGTAGGCCATGCCGGCGGCGAGCAGGATGCCGAGCCAGGCGCCGAAGCCGAGGTAGTCGGTGTTCACGATCAGCTTGAGCAGCAACAGCACTCCCACCGCGGCGGTGGCGAAGAAGGTGGCCCGGTCCCACGAGACGGGGAGCTCGGGCAGTTTGGTGTCGGGGCTGAACACCCGCAACGCCACCACCGCCACGACCGCGATGGTCAACAGCAGGGCGAGGATGCCCCAGAACGAATCGGGCGACTGGATCGCGGTACGGCTGTAGTTCCCCAGGAAGGGAACATCGACGTTGTGCCAGGGCAGGAACAGCAGATCGATGATCAGAACGATCCCCGTCCCGCCGATGATCTTGTCCGACAGACTGAGCTTGCTGAGGTCCATGGCGCCCGCTCCTCGTTCATGGTGCGTGAGTCGTTTTGCGAACCGTACCTCGCTGCGCCCCCGGCAGGGGCGGATGAGGCCCGCTCAGCCCGCCGGCACGATGGCCGGCAGCAGCGCCGAGATCGACCCCTGGAGCCGCACGTCGGCGAGATCGTCCATCTCGGTGGGTCCGCCGTTGACGATGATCACCTCGGCTCCGTGGGCCTTGGCCAGGGGCACCACGTTGGCGATCGGGTAGACGCCGAGCGTGGAGCCGACCGCGAGTAGCAGGTCGGCGACGCGGGCCGCGTTGTCGGCCCGGCGCAGGTCGTGCTCGATCAGGCCCTGTCCGAACGAGATGGTGGCCGACTTCAGGATCCCGCCGCACGTGCGGCAGGCGGGGTCCTCCTCGCCGGCGCGGATCCGATCGAGCGCCCGCTCGATCGGCGCCCGCTCCTCGCAGGACAGGCAGACGACGTCGCGGGTGGTGCCGTGGATCTCCACCAGCTTGTCCGGGCTGGTGCCGGCGTCGAGGTGGAGACCGTCGATGTTCTGGGTGATGAGCAGCTCGAGGTTCCCCCAACGCTCGAGCTCGACCAGGGCGCGGTGGCCGCCGTTCGGTTCGTAGCTCTGCGACAGCGTGTCGAGCCGCCGGCGCCATGCCCGGCGGCGTACCTCCGGGTCGGAGAGGTAGTGCTGGAGCGTGGACAGCTTCTCGGCCTCGGGGTCCTTGGTCCACAGCCCGTTGGGCCCGCGGAAGTCGGGGATCCCGCTGTCGGTGCTGATCCCGGCTCCGGTCAGCACCACGACGCGTTCTGCGGCGGCGATCATCTCCCGAGCCACGGTGGCGAGCTCCGTGGCACGATCGTGGTCGTGACGCTGGTTCGGTGTCCCCTCCACGCCTCCAGGCTAAGGCCAGAGCGGGGTCAGTGTCCCTCGCGCACCCGCGGGTCGAGGTCGGGATAGCTGTCGAAGTACCGGCGCCGCTCGTCGATGAGCCGTTCGACCGAGTCGCGGTACTCGTCGCCTCGTCCCTGCTCCTCGTAGAGCGTGCGGGGCCGCAGGAGCCGTGGGTCGTCGAAGCCGGGGATGGCGGTGGCGACCTCGTAGCCGAAGTCGGGATCGGTCTCCCACTCGATCGTGCCGTCGACGATGCCGGCCTGCACCGCCGCCGAGTGGCCGATGCCCACCTTCACCGAACGCTCGTCGTCGTCCGGGCCCCCCACCCGGCCGGTGTTGAACAGGTAGACCTCGAGCGGATGCTGATCCAGGATCTCCAGCAGCCGGTTGGCCTGGGATGCGTCGTCCTCGAACCAGAACGGGTTGGTGCCCGGTACGCGCAGGTTCTTGCCCGCCTCGGCCGCCCCTCCGGCGCTCGTCCCCTTCGTCTCGCCCAGCATGAAGTAGTGGGCGGCCTGTTCCGGCTTGAGCTTGGCCACGGCCGGGATGATGTTCTCGTTGCGGTTGAGGATGAAGAGGTACTTCGCCTTGGGAAGCCGGGCGGGATCCCGGTGGCGGATGTGGTCGAGACCGAACGTGCAGCGCCCGTTGCGCGTGTAGCGGTCGTCGAAGAAGTCGACCGTGCCACCGTCGGTGTCGATGGCGGTGTTCTCGAGCCAGGCGTCGGGCGCGGTCGCGCCGCCGTGGATGGTTGGTTCGTCGTCGGGGTCGAGCCCGAAGGTCTTGGCGAAGCAGCCGTTCTCGGTGGCGTGCACGGTTCCGTCCGGCATCAGGCCGATGAAGTCGTCCTGGACCGGGAGCGACCCCTTCACCTGGCGGAAGGTGGTGGTGGTCTTGCCGGTACCTGAGAGCCCGATCACCAGGGCCAGCTCCTCCTCGCCGGAAGCGGTCTCCTCGGCGGGGAAGGTCTTGGCGCCGGAGTGCATGGCGAGCCCGCCCCGCTGGTACACGAGGTGGTTCCACATGCGTAGACCGCCCATCTTCGACTCGCCGAAGTAGTCGGACCCGAACACGCGCGTGACGTAGTTGTCGAGGTCGACGGCGATGAGCCGGTGGTTTGGCTGGCCCGGGGCGAGCAGGCCGGGGGTGTAGATCACGGTGAAGCCGGCCGCCTCGAACGAATCATCGTCCGGCGGGAAGTACAGCTGTTGCTGCATGGCGGCGATGTTGGCGTTCTTCTCCTCGATGAACAGCCGGGCCGGCGTCCGGAAGCCGGGGTCGGGGCCGATGTAGCCCTCGATCAGCACCATGTCCTGGTCGGCGATGAAGGCGTCCTGGGTCGCCGCCCACCGCTCGTACTCGGCCCGGGCCATGGTGGGCTTGCCGACGGGCTCGTCCGAGACGAAGTAGGTGGAGGGCGCGAGCCGGGCCGTGACCACGCTGGTGTAGCCGACGTTGTCGTACTCGGTGACCTGGACCCGCGACATCTTGTCGAGTACCCAGGCCCGGAGCTGCTGCTGGCTCGGATTCTCGGTGACGGATCGGGCCTTCGGGAGCGGTGCCATGCCCCACCCGTACCCGGCGGCACCAGTGGGGAGCACACCGGCGCGGTTGACAGCCCCGTGCTTCGTCTGATCTCATCAGAACATACTGAAAATGCATGACTTCCCCGGATCAGTCGTCCTGAAGGAGACTCCCGTGGCCCCCACCCGAACCACCGCCCCCGCTGCCACCGATCTTCCACCGTTGCTCGTGGTCGCGTGGCACGACCCCGTGGTCGACGCGTTGGGATTCGACCCGCGGTCGAACTACGTGGAGCGCTTCTGGCTCCCGCTGCTCGGCCCCACCAGCACCTGGCTGCTGCGCCGGTTCGCGGCGGAGTTCGACCATCAACCCGACGGGTTCAGCCTCGATGCCGCCGACTGCGCCCGCTCCATCGGCATCGGCAATCGGGGCGGGCGCAGCAACCCGTTCCAGCGTTCGATCGACCGTTGCGTCCGGTTCAACCTGGCCCGACCCGACGACCACGACATCCTCGCCGTGCGGACCCGTGTCCCACCGTTGACCCGTGCCCAGGTCGGCCGGCTCCCCCGCCACCTCCGCGGTGCGCACCAGCGGTGGCAGGAGGACCAGCTGCGGCGCAGCACGCACCCGTCCAGCGACATGCACGCATCACGGCTGGCCCGCAGCCTGCTCGACATCGGCGCCTCCCCGGCCGAGGTCGAGGATCAGCTGCGGCGGTGGAACTTCGACGAGCAGGCGTCCCGGCGGGCGATCAGCGCGGCTTGCGATAGCCCTTGAGCAGGGCCAGCAGCGTGCGCACGCCGTAGCCCGTGCCGCCCTTGGCCTCCGTCGAGGTCTCGGTGTCGACGAAGGCGGGACCGGCGATGTCGAGGTGCGCCCAGGGGATCCCCTCGCCGACGAACTCCCGGAGGAACAGGGCCGCGACCGACGCCCCGCCGTAGCGGTTGCCGACGTTCTTCACGTCGGCCACGTCGGAGTCGAGGCTCTTGCGCCACTCCTCGGGCATGGGGAGGGGCCACGACTTCTCCCCCGATGCCGCCCCGGCGGCCAGCACCTGGTCGATCCAGTCCTGGTTGGTGCCCATCACGCCGGCGTGGGTGTTGCCGAGCGCGATCATGCACGCCCCGGTGAGGGTGGCGAGGTCCACGATGGCATCGGGCTGGTCGGCGCTGGCCCGCGACAGGGCGTCGGCGAGGATGAGCCGACCCTCGGCGTCGGTGTTGAGGACCTCCACCGTCTTGCCGTTGCTGATGCGCAGCACGTCGCCGAGGCGGGTGGCATCGCCCCCGGTCATGTTGTCGGTCAGCGGCACGTAGCCGCGCACCTCGACGTTGGGCGACACCGCGCCGAGGGCGCAGAAGGCGCCGACCACGGCCGCGCTCCCGCCCATGTCGCCCTTCATGGTGAGCATGCCTTCGCTGGGCTTGATGCTGAGCCCCCCGGAGTCGAACGTCACGCCCTTGCCCACCAGGGCGACCGATCCGCGCGCCCGGCCGGCCGGCGCCCATCGCAGCTCCACGAACCGGGCCGGGATGTCCGACCCGCGGTTGACGCCGAGGAGCCCGCCCATCCCCGCCGCTTCGATGGCCTTCTCGTCGAGCACGGTCGCCTCGAAGCCGTAGGTCGCGCCCAACGACTCGATCTCGGACGCGTACGACGGCGCGGTCAGCGTGCCCCCGGGCTCGTTGACCAGGTCGCGGGTGACCCCGACCGCCTCGGCGATGACCGAGCCCAGGTCCAGCGCGCCCTGCACCCGCTTGCCGCCCTTGCCGATCACGTGGACCTCGGCCAGCGCGGGCGGTTCGGGTTCGCTCTTGAGGGCGGTGTAGCGATAGTTCCCCAGCCCGATGCCCTCGGCCAGCGCCTGGGCCACCGCCACCGGGCTCGACTCACCGGCCGCCTCGAGCACGCTGGCGTCGACCACCACCGCGGCGTGCTTCGACGCGGCTCGGGCGATGGCCCCACCGACCGTGCGGAACGTGTCAGGACTGCGGTCGGCATCGGGGCCGAGACCGACGATGATCGACACGCCGCCGTCCGGCGTGGGGACCTGGCGGCTCGTGCCGGCATCGGCCGTGAAGCCGTCGGCCGCCAGATACACCTGCATGGGGTGTTCCTCGAGCGCGTCGCTGGTCACCCCGGCGACGACAACGGCCCCGTCGGGGGCTTCCTTGGTGAGCGTGACGGCTGCGGTCATCGATCCTCCTGGTCAACGCGAGAGAGCAGCGTGTCGTCGGCATCGACCCAGCGGGCGATGGTCCACAGGACGGACGACAAGCGATTGAGGTACGGCACGACGTGGGAATCGGTGGCCGCCACCGGGACGGCCCGGCGCTCGGCCCGACGGCTGGTGGCCCGGGCGACGTCGAGCCGAGCGGCCAGCTCGGATTGGCCGGGCACGACGAACTCGGTGGGAAACTCGAAGCGCGCGCCGAGGTCGTCGGTGAGCGCCTCGAGGTGGGCGACCATCTCGTCGGTCACCGCGGTCTGACCGGCCGTGAGCTTGTGCTGGTTCTCGGGCCCGGTGGCGAGCTCGGCCATCAGCACGTAGAGGTCGCGCTCGATGCCGATGAGCATCTCGTCGAGCTCGCTCCCCCGCCGGGCCGCGGCACGGGCCAGACCGATGGCGGCCTGGGCCTCGTCGACCGTGCCGTACGCCTCGGGTCGGACATCGTCCTTCGGCACCCGACCGCCGAAGTAGAGCCCGGTGGTCCCATCGTCTCCCCGGCCGGTGTAGAGCTTGCTCATCGAGCGTGTCCCATCGCCGAGCGACGCTACAACAACGGGCAAGGGTCGAATCAGGCCAGCTCGGTAGGCTCGGACCCTCATGGATTCGCCCTTCCTCGACCTGGTGCACGAGCGAGTCGTCGTCTACGACGGCGCCTTCGGCACCTACGTACAGACCCTTCCCGGGCTGACCGCCGACGACTTCGCCACCGACGGGAACAACGGCGAGGACCTCGAGGGGTGCAACGAGATCCTGGCCATCACCCGACCCGACGTCATCCGCGGGTTGCACGAGGCGTACTTCGCGGCCGGCTGCGACGTCACCGAGACGGCCACGTTCGGCGCCTTCGGCGTCCCGCTCGCCGAGTACGGCATCGCCGATCGCGCCCATGAGATCAACGTGGCGGCGGCCCGCATCGCCAAGGAGGTCGCCGCCGACTTCTCCTCCGGCGGCGACGTGGCCGGCAGCCCCCGTTTCGTGGCCGGTTCCATCGGGCCGGGTACGAAGATGCCCACCCTCGGCCACATCACCTACGCCGAGCTGCGCGACCACTACGAGATCCAGGCCCGCGGCCTGCTCGACGGCGGCGTCGACCTGTTCCTGATCGAGACCCAGATCGACCTCCTCGGCCTCAAGGCGGCAGTGAACGGCTGCAAGCGGGCCATGGTCGCCGCCGGCCGCCGCATCCCGATCCAGGCCCAGGTGACCATCGAGCTCACCGGCACGATGCTGCCCGGCACGGAGATCGGTGCCGCCCTCGCCGCGGTCGATCCCCTCGGGGTCGACATCTTCGGCCTCAACTGCGCCACCGGGCCGGGCGAGATGAGCGAACACCTCCGCTACCTCTCCCAGCACTCCCGCATCCCGATCTCCGCGCTCCCCAATGCCGGCCTGCCGTCGGTCGTCGACGGGGCGATGCACTACGACCTCACGCCCCAGGAACTGCTCGACGCCCAGACGCGGTTCATCACCGACTACGGCGTGCAGGTCGTCGGCGGCTGCTGCGGCACCAACGCCGAGCACATCCGGCTGCTGGCCGAGCACTGCAAGGACCTCACGCCCAAGGCCCGCACCCCCGACCATCAGCCGGGCGCGACGTCGATCTACAGCTTCACCCCCATCGAGCAGGACGCCTCCGTGCTGCTCATCGGCGAGCGCACCAACGCCAACGGATCGAAGGCGTTCCGCGAGGCGATGATCGAGGGCGACTGGGACACCACGGTCAAGATGCTCAAGGATCAGATCGCCGGCGGCGCTCACGTGATCGACGTCTGCGTCGACTACGTGGGCCGCGACGGCACGCTCGACATGGCGCAGGTCGCGTCCCGGTTCTCGACGCAGTCGACCGCGCCGCTGATGATCGACTCCACCGAGGCCGACGTGGTCGAGACCGCCCTCCAGCACCTGGGCGGGCGCGCCATCCTCAACTCGGTCAACCTCGAGGACGGCGACGCACCCGGCACCCGGTTCGACCGCTTCCTGAGCCTGGCCAAGGAGTACGGCGCCGCAGTCGTGTGCACCTGCATCGACGAGGAAGGTCAGGCCCGCACGCCCGAGTGGAAGCTGCGGGCGGCACGCCAGATCCACGACATCGCCGTCGAGCGCTACGGCCTCGAACCCAGCGATCTCATCTTCGACCCGCTGGCACTGACGCTGGGCACCGGGCTCGAGGAGTCGCGGGGCGACGGCATGGCCACCGTCGAGGGCATCCGGCTCATCAAGGAGCACCTGCCCGGCGTCCACACCACCCTCGGGTTGTCCAACATCTCCTTCGGGCTCAAGCCGTCGGCCCGCCACGTCATCAACTCCGTCTACCTCCACGAGTGCGCCGAGGCCGGCCTCGATTCGGCCATCGTGCACGCCGGGCGCATCATGCCGCTCAACCGCATCCCCGACGAGCAGCGCGAGGCGTGCCTCGACCTGATCTACGACCGCCGGCGCGACGACTACGACCCGCTGTCGCGCATCATCGAGCTGTTCGCCGACGTGGATTCCGTCGCCGACGTCAAGCAGGACCACTCCGACTGGCCGGTGACCGACCGGCTTCGGCAGCGGATCATCGACGGCGACCGCGACGGCATGGTCGACGACCTGGAGGAGGCCCGAGCCGACGGGATCGACCCGCTGGCGATCATCAACGACCATCTGTTGGCCGGGATGAAGGTGGTCGGCGACCTGTTCGGATCCGGCGAGATGCAGCTGCCGTTCGTGCTCCAGTCGGCCGAGACGATGAAGGCGGCCGTCGCCCACCTCGAGCAGTTCATGGAGCGCTCCGACACCGACACGTCGAAGGGCCGCATCGTGCTGGCCACGGTGAAGGGCGACGTCCACGACATCGGCAAGAACCTGGTCGACATCATCCTCACCAACAACGGCTACGAGGTCCACAACCTCGGCATCAAGGTCCCGGTCAGCGACATGGTGCACAAGGCCCAGGAGGTCGGCGCCCACGCCATCGGGATGTCCGGTCTGCTGGTGAAGTCCACGCTCATCATGCGCGACAACCTCGAGGAGCTGAACCAGCGCGAGCTCGCCGACATCCCGGTCCTCCTCGGCGGCGCCGCGCTGACCCGGAGCTATGTCGAGCGTGATCTCCGCGAGGTCTACGACGGAAGGCTCTTCTACGGGCGCGACGCCTTCGAGGGCCTCCACACCATGGACCGCCTGCGAGCAATCCGCGCCGGCGACGAGGACGACGATCCCGAGTGGGGCACGGTGCCGTCGACGTCGACGGTCCGGGCGCGCGCCGGCCTCGACGAGCCCACCGACACGCCCGATGTCGTCCTGCCGGCCCGTTCCCCCGACGTAGCCACCGACAACCCGATCCCGACCCCGCCGTTCTGGGGCAGTCGGGTGGTCAAGGGCATCTCGCTCGACGACATCGCCGGCTACGTGAACGAGACCGCCCTGTTCCGCAACCAGTGGCAGTTCCGGCCCGAGGAGACCGCCGACGGCACCAAGGAGTCCGACGCCGAGTTCAAGGATCGCATCCGCCCGCAGCTCCGGGTCCAGCTCGCCGAGGCCAAGGCCCAGGGCCTGCTGAACCCGGCCGTGGTCTACGGGTACTTCCCCGCCAACGGCGACGGCGACGACCTCGTCATCTGGACCGACGAAACCGCCACCGAGGAGCGGTACCGGTTCCACTTCCCCCGCCAGCGCAAGGAACCGTTCCTGTGCATCGCCGACTTCTTCCGGCCGGTCTCCAGCGGCGTCGTCGACGTCGCCGCCTTCCACATCGTCACCATGGGCCGCGCGGTCAGCGAACGCACCGCGGAGCTGTTCGCGGCCGACAAGTACCAGGACTACCTGCTGTTGCACGGCCTCGGGGTCGAGATGGCCGAGGCGCTCGCCGAGCTGTGGCATCGCCGCATCCGTGACGAGCTCGGCATCGCCGGCCACGACGGTCCCGACCTCAACGGCCTGTTCCGCCAGCAGTACCAGGGTGGTCGCTACTCCTGGGGCTATCCGGCGTGTCCCGACCTCGAGGACAACGAGACGGTGGCCGACCTGCTCGGCGCCGGACGGATCGACATCGAGGTGAGCGAGGACACCGGCTACCAGTTCCAGCCCGAGCAGTCGACCTCCGCCATCATCTGCCACCACCCCCGCGCCAAGTACTTCGTCGCTCGGTGAGCGAAGCGAGGCGGGCGTCCCCCGTCGCGCGCCCGACCACACTGCAATGCGTACGCTCGTGACCGTGAGGCGGTGGATCCTGAATCTGTGCCGCATGCCGGCCGTGCAGATCGGGGTCGTCGTGGTGGGCTACGTCGCTCTCGGCCTCTGGGGTCACGAGCTGGCCACCTCTGATACGAGGATGCTGTGGTACCCCGCGCCGGGGTTGGCCGTGGCGGCCGTCGCGCTCGGCGGCGGGCCGCGCTTCGCGGTACCGGTCGTGGTGGCCGAACTCATCGTGTCGGTGGTCGTGTTCGACGTCGCCGGCGACCTGGGCACGTGGCGCACCGTGCTCGACGCCATCCTCGTCGGTGGAAGCTTCGTCGTGGCCGGGCTGGCGATCCGCTGGGTCCGGATCGATCGCCGGCTGACCGACCTCACCGACATCGCCCTGCTGGTCTGCGTCGTCGTGGTGGCCGGTGCCGCCGCCGCGTTCGTGCGGGCCTCGATCGCCGACGACGCCGGCATCCTCGTCGACGGCTACTCGCGGGCCGCGAAAAGCTGGTTCGAGGGCGACGTCTTGGGGATGCTGTCGGTGGCGCCGGCGGTCCTCGTCGGCGTGTCGCTGGCCCGGCGCGACGCCCATCTGGTGCCCCGACCTCGCATCGTCTCCTGGCTCGGCCTCATCGAGATCACCTCGGTCCTCGCGGTTCCCGTCGCCGCCGTGCAACTGCTCTCCCACGTCGACGCGCTGTACGCGTGCCTGGTGCCGGTGGTGTTCGTCGCCGTGCGCCGGGCCCAACCCGGCACCGCGATCGCGGCGGCCGCCACGGCCGCCACGCTGGCGACGGCGCTGGCCGTCACCGGCGAGCCCTTCTCCCGTCGCGGCGTCGTCGTCCTGCTCGGCGTCATCGCCATCAGCGGCATGGTGGCCGGTCTGGTGGCGGCGCGGCAGTTCCAGTCGATCCTTCGCAACCAGCAACTCGGCGACGCGCTCGAACACAGCGACGACATCGTGATCCTGGCCGCCCTGTCGGGTGTGCTCCGGTGGTGGAACCCGGCCGCCGCCCGATTCCTGCTCCCCTCACGCGACGACGCCCCCGCAACCATCGGTGACGTGTTGCTCGGCGGCGCGGACCGTGCCGACCAACTCGCCCGGCACGTGGCCGACGGCACGAGCTGGTCCGGGGATCACGTGCTCATCGATGCCGACGGCCACGAGGTCCCCGTCTCGCTCACGGTGGTCCCCGACCACGACGACCGTGACGAGATCGTCGGCTACGCCCTCTTCGCCCGGGACATCACCGCCGCCAAGGCGTACGAGGACCACCTCGGCCAGGGGGCGCTCCACGACGAGCTCACCGGCCTGCCGAACCGGGCCCTGCTGGTCGAACACATCGGCCACGCCTGCGAGCGGCTCCGCCGGTCGCGGCGCCAGAGCGCGCTCCTGCTGGTGGACGTCGACCGCTTCGGCGTGGTCAACGAGAGCCTGGGCCAGGGAGCCGGCGACGAGCTGCTGCGAGCCCTGGCCGACCGCCTCCGGTCACGCGTCCGGGCCGGCGACACGCTGGCGCGGCTGGGCGGTGACGAATTCGTCCTCCTCGCCGAGGAGCTCGACGGCTCCGATGCCGTCATCGCCCTGGCCGACGGCATCCTCGACGCGTTGCGCGAGCCGTTCGCGCTGTCGTCGGGGTCCGTCGTCGCCGTCGCCAGCCTCGGCGTCGTGCGCATCGATCCCGACCACGGCGCCGACGAGCTCATCCGCCGTGCCGACGTCGCCATGTACCGGGCGAAGGCGGAGGGTGGCGCCCGGTACGCCGTCTACGACGGCCGGCTGACGAAGTCGGCCGATCGCCGGCTGCTGCTGGAGACCTCCCTGCGCCGGTCGCTGGCCGATCGGTCGCTGACCCTCCACTACCAACCGGTGATCGATCTGCGAACCGGGGGTGGGCTGGTGTTCGCCGAGGCGCTCCTGCGGGTCGACAGCCCGGGGATCGGTCCCGTGGCACCGCCCGAGGTGGTGACCGTGGCCGGCGAGACCGGTCTGTTGCCCGAGCTCGGACGACTGATCCTTGACGCGGCCCTGCGAGAGGCGGCGTCGTGGCCGACGTCCACCGCGGTGTCGATCAACCTCTCGCCGAGCCAGGTGCTCGACAGCGACGTGGCCGACGTCGTGGACAAGGCCCTGCGCCGCACCGGGTTCGATCCGACCCGCCTCATCGTCGAGGTCAGCGAGGACGCCTTCCTCCGCGACCCGGTCCTGTCGACGACCGCGCTGCACCGCTGCCGCGACCTCGGTGTGCGGATCGCGCTCGACGACTTCGGCTCGGGCTGGGCGTCGCTCGCCACGCTGCGGTCGCTGCCCATCGACATCCTCAAGCTCGACCAGTCGCTGCTCGCCGGGCTGGGTGGCTCACCGCAGAGCCGGGCCATCGCCGGTGCCGTCCTCGGTGTCGCCGAAGTGCTCGATGTCGTGGTGGCGGCGGAGGGCATCGAGACGGACCAACAGCTGGAGATCTCGCGCACGCTCGGCTGCCAACTGGGGCAGGGCTACCAGATCGGCCGGCCGGCGCCGGCCGCCGACCTCGACGACTGGCTGCACGCGGCTCGCCGGTGAACCCCGCGAGCTCATGCGGGAGGCAGCTCCTGTTCGAGCGTGGCGGCGGCGGCGAAGAGGTCCCCGTGGCGCTGCACCCGCGCCAGCACGTCGGCGGCCACGAACCGGAGGGGGTCGGACCCGCCATCGGCGGCGTCGCTGACCTCGTCCCAGGTGATCGGGGTCGAGACCGTCGGACGGGGGCGGGCCCGCAACGAGTAGGCCGCCACCGTGGTCTTGTGCCGGCTGTTCTGGCTCCAGTCGATGAACACCTTTCCGGGGCGAACCTGCTTCGCCATGATCGACGTGACCTCGTCGGGGTGGTGCTTCTCGAGGACCTGGGCCACCGCGTGGGCGAAGGCGCTGGTGTGGTCGTGGGTGTGCGGTCGGTTCAGCGGCACGTAGAGCTGCAACCCCTTCGAACCCGAGGTCTTGGTCACGCAGTCGAGGCCGATGCCGGCGAGCACGGCGCGGATGGCCAGGGCGATCTGGGCACACTCGACGATGCCGGCGGGTGCGCCGGGGTCGAGGTCGAACACGCACAGGCGCGGGGCCTCGATGTCGTCGCCGGTGGCCATGGGCGCGTGGATCTCGAGGGCGGCCATGTTGGCGGCCCAGGCCAGTGACGGCACCGAGTCGAGCCGGCAGTAGTCGATGCCGCCGTCTCGATCGCCGGGGCCGAGCACGGTCCCCACGAAGGCGGGGCGGTGATCCGGGCAGCGCTTCTCGAAGAACGACGATCCGTCGACACCGTCCGGGTACCGGCGCAGGGTGACGCCGCGGCCCGCGATGTGGGGCAGCATCGCCGGCGCGACGCGCACGTAGTAGTCGATCACCTCGGCCTTGGTGAAGCCGACCTCGGGATAGAGGACCTTGTCGAGGTTCCGGACGCGTAGCCGTTCACCCTCGAGCTCGACGACGGTGTCGACCATCTGGTGCGGGGGATCCGATCAGGCCGTCTTCGACGTGGGATGTCGCCCGCGGGCTTCCTTGGCCGCGGCCACCGATGCCTCGAGCGCGGCCATGAGGTCGACGACCTTGTCCTCCTGCGGCTCCGGCGTGGCGATGACGTCCTCCTCGCCGGCGGCCTTGCGCTCGATGACCTCGAGCACCCGTTCGCGATAGGTGTCCTCGTACTTGGCCGGATCGAACTGCTCGCTGAGCGACGCGATCAGCTGGTTGGCCATGGTGAGCTCCTTGTCGGAAACCTCGACCTCGGCGACCTCGGCCAACTCGGGGATCTGGTCGGCGGCGTTGACCTCGTCGGCGTAGACCATGGTCGACATCAGCAGCACGCCGTCGCGGGGGCGGACCGCGCAGAGGTACTGCTTGGTCCGCATGACGACGCGGGCGATGCCGACCTTGCCCGACTCCTCCATGGCGCGGCACAGCAGCGCGTACGGCTTGGTCGTCGCCTTGTCGGGCGCGAGGTAGTAGGCGGAGTCGTAGTAGACGGGGTCGATGTCGGCGAGGTCGACGAACTCCTCGATGTCGATGGTGCGACTCGCCTTGGGGTCGAGCTGGGCGAGCTCGTCGTCGCTGACGGTGACGTAGTCGCCCGACGGGAGCTCGTAGCCCTTGACGATGTCGTCGTTGTCGACCTCGTCGCCCGATTCGCCCGACACCTTCTTGTACCGGATCCGGGCGCCGCTCTTGGCGTCGATCTGGTTGAACCGCACGCTCTTGCGACTGACCGCGGTGTACAGCTTCACCGGGATGTTCACCAGCCCGAAGCTGATCGATCCGCTCCACATGGCACGAGGCATGGCTTCAGTACATCGCGAACGAGCGAATTTCGCTACCCGTCAGCCCGTCTCAGATCGCAGCACGCGTTCGGCTGAGCGCCAGCGAAGCCGGAGGAAGCACCGACCCAACGCGGCTCCGTAGGTCTGACATGTCTCCTGGCGGAGCCATGTCAGGTCCTGCAACTCATCTCCGACTCCGTCGTCGATTTCGTTGTGCAACGGGCGCCGGCGAAGGAGGCACGACTGAGCTGGCGCAAGAGGAGCGAGGGAGGCGCGACCGAGCTGGCTCAAGAAAGCACCGCGCGGGCGACGAGGTCGGTGCCGAAGGCGGTGAGGATGGCCAGGTACAGCAAGCCGGTGGCGGCCATGACGGCGGAGTAGTAGCGCTCCTTGAGCGCGGCCCGGGTCACGAAGACGAGACCGATGGTGGTGAGGGCGCAGGCCACCCAGAACCAGCCGAGGATCCCGCCGTAGCCGTCGTCGATCGAGCCGCTGAACACGGAGAACATCCCGGTGGGCAACAGCATGGCGATGACCTCGATCGGCCACAGCAGGCCGGTCCAGCGGACCAGTTCGAGCAGGGGTCCCCGGGCCAGGCCGGGCTGCACCAGGTACCAGTGCCCCAGCAGCATGGCGTCGGTGACCGCGCCGAGGAAGGCGGCGCCGGCCAGGATGCGTAGCAGCGAGAGGGCGAACGGACCGCCCGACACGTCGGCGGCCGCGATGAGGCCGACGATCCCGATGGCGGGTGCGATCAGATCGAGGGCCGGCGGGAACTCGGGCACGCCGTCGACCGGTCCGTCGATGTCTCGGTCGATACCGGTCATGGCGGTCACTCGTGCCGACCGCACCGCGATCCGCTCGCGTTCGCCGGCGACGCCGGCCCGGCGCCGGATCACGCTCACGACCAGCGCCGCCATGGCACCGGCGACGACACCGATGCCGGCGAGTTCTCGCACCAGGGCGTCGTCGTAGCGGAAGCCGACGAACACGCCGATGGCGGCGATGGCGCCGTAGGTGGCTCGCATCAGCCAGCCGTAGCCGATGCCGACCTGGCGACCACGGGTGGTCACCCAGAGGAACAGCAGGCCGCCAGTGGCCCACTGGAGGCAGAAGGTGGCGGCGTCGAGGCCCATCAGCCGCGGTCCCTCACGCGTCGACGACGACGAGGCCGTGGTCGGCCTCGTTGCACGCCAGCGGTCCGTCGCCGGTGGCGACGACGATGTCCTCGAGCCGGATCCCCCATCGCCCGGGCAGGTAGACGCCGGGCTCGACGGAGAAGGCGTGTCCGGGCTGCAACGACTCGGTGTTGCCTTCGACGATGTAGGGATCCTCGTGCTCCTCGATCCCGATCCCGTGACCGGTGCGGTGGATGAACCACTCGCCCCACCCGGCGTCGGTGAGGTGTTGCCGGGCGATGCGGTCAACGGCCTCACAGGTCGTGCCGACGACGGCCGCGGCCACGGCAGCCTGCTGGGCGGCGTGCAACGCGGCATAGGCCTCGACCAGGTCGTCGGGGGCAGAGCCGCTGGCCACCACCCTGGTCATGTCCGAGCAGTACCCGACGCCGCCGGGACCGTGCATGGTGCCACCGAAGTCGCACACCACGGCGTCACCTTCGGCGATGACGGTGTCACCCGGTTCGTGGTGCGGCGACGCCGCGTTGGCGCCGGCCGCGACGATGGCGAAGTTGACCCGGTGGTGGCCCTCGTCGATGAGCCGGCGGCCGACGTCGGCGGACACCTCGGCCTCGGTCCGTCCGACGAGCGGGATGTCGCCGCCCTGGAGCTGGCGGGCGACCCGGTCGGCGGCCGCCCCGGCGGCCTGCAGTGCGGCGATCTCGGCCGCGTCCTTCACGGCACGCACCGGACCCACCACCTCGTTGGCACGCGACAGGCGGGCCGAGCCGAGGTGGGGCAGGAGTTGGACGAGGAAGCGGGCCCACATCCGGTCGCCGATGGCCACTGACCGTGCCGCGCCCACCAGAGAGGCGACGACCGAGACGGGATCGGTGGTCTCGTCCCAGGCGCGCAGCCGGAACACCTCCGGACGCTCGACCACTCGCGGGGCCTCGAGGCGGGGTACGACGAGCACGGCATCCCCGTCGACCGGCAGCACCAGCATCGTGAGTCGCTCGAGCGGCATGGCTTCGTAGCCGGTGAGGTACGGCAGCTCGGGTCCGACCGAGAGGAGCGCGACCTCGACGCCGACTGATCGCATGCGGGCTCTGACCCGCTCGACCCGGTCCAGGAACATGGATCGCAGGCTAGAGGCCGGTCGCGGCAGGCCGGTCATCCCGCGTGGGGGAGGGACGCTGCCGAGCGGACCAGCCACTACCCTGCTGCCGTCATGCCCGCACTCGATGCCTACCGCCCGACGTTGCAGTCGACGCTCGACGACGCGGTCGAAGCCCACGGCGTGCCCGGTGCGGTGGTCGGGGTCCGGCGAGGCGACGAGCAGCTCGTCCTGGCGTCCGGTCTGGCCAACGCGGGCACCGGCGTGGAGGCCACGCCCGACACGTTGTTCCAGATCGGATCCATCTCGAAGATCTACACCGCCACCTTGGTGATGCAGCTGGTGCACGCCGGCCTGGTCGCCCTGGACGAACCGGTCCGCGGCGCCCTGCAGGAGTTCCGCGTGGCCGACGACACCGCCACCCTCACCATCACGCCCCGCCATCTGCTGAGCCACACCAGCGGCATCCAGGGCGACCACTTCATCGACTGTGGGCGCAACCCGGATGCGCTGTGGCGCTACGTCTCCACCCTTGAGGAGGTCGGCCAGATCCACCCGCCCGACGACCTCTTCAGCTATTGCAACGCCGGGTTCGGCGTGCTGGGTCGCCTCGTCGAGGAGGCCACGGGCGACCACTTCACCCGCGCGCTCCAGCGTCGCCTGCTCCGTCCCCTGGCTCTCCACCACACGGTGACCCTGGCCGAGCAGGCCATCATCCACCGCGTTGCCGCCGGCCATCGCCACGAGGACGGCGAGGTCCGGGTCAACCCGTGGTCGCTGGCCCGGTTCAACGTGGCCATCGGGGGCGTCATCGCCGACGCCCCCGACCTGCTCTCGTTCGCGTCCATCCACCTCCACGGGGGCCGGTCCCTCGACGGCAAGCAGGTCGTGCCCGCCCGGGCCCTGGCCGAGATGCAGGAGGGCCAGGCCGAGGTGCCGGGAACGAGCGACGAGCGGGGGCTGGGCTGGGAGCTGACCCATTGGGACGACAGCGAGGTCCTGGCCCACGACGGCGACACCGTGGGGCAGCGGGCGTTCCTCCGGGTGATCCCCGACGCCGACGCCGCGGTGGTGGTGCTGACCAACTCCGCTCGCGGTGATCACGTCGCCCATGCCCTGTTCGACCGGATCGGTGCCGATCTGCTGTCACTCCAGCCCCCGTCGCTGCCGCCGGTCCTCGCCCCTGCCGATCGGCCCGATCTCCGCGCCTCATCGGGCATCTACGAGCGGATGCACCAGCGGCTGGCGGTTGCCGGTGGCGACGACGGGACCCTGCGGATGACGATCATCCCCGACGAACTGTTCACTCTCGCCGGGATGCGCGAGCGCACGCTGACCCTCGAACCGGTCGACGAGCACCGCTTCGTCACCACCGACCCGGACACCGGAGTCGCTTCCCTGGTGGTCATGATCGCCACCGACGAGGAGTGCGAGACGCCCCGCCCGGCCTACGTCCACTACGGGCGCCGGGCTCACGCCCGCATCGCCTGAGCCACCCGCCGACCACGTTCTGCTCAGAGCACGAGCAGCAACTGCACGCTGAATGCGACCAGGATCGCGAGGCCACACAGCAGGGCGGCGATGATCAGTCGGCGAGTGCTCACGGAACTCGAAACTAACCAGCCCCCGACCGGGACCTCCATCCCGGCACCCGTACCATCACCGGCGTGGGAGCCCGTCGCGTCGCCGTGAGCATGCTCGCCGCTGCCCTGCTGAGCGGCGTGCTGGCCGCGTGCGCGGGCGGCGACGCCTCGACCGACGTCGCGGCGCGGGACGCGCTCGACTTCGTGGCCGCCGATGTCCGCACCGGTGAATCGGTCGACGCGTCGAGCTACGCGGGACGAGACCTCGTCCTGTGGTTCTGGGCTCCCTGGTGAACGTCGTGCAACCGGGAAGCCCCTGCGGTCGCAGCGGTGCAGCAACGACGAGGCGACGAGGTCGCCTTCGTCGGCATGGCCGGTCTCGACGACCAGGACGCGGTCCGGGACTTCATCGCCCGCCACGGTCTCGACGGCTTTCCCCACCTCTACGACCCGGACGGCTCGATCTGGCAGGGATTCGGAACCATCACCCGATCGGCGTTCATCTTCGTCAACGACGACGGCACCATGGAGCGCACGTCGTTCGGCGTGCTCGGTGAGGCCGCGATCGACCGCCGGATCGACGATCTCATCGCTCGCTGAGCCGGCTGAGCGACGTGGGAGCGACGGCTTCCGGACGGTAGGTTCTCCCCGCGTGCCCGCCCAGCACCACCGACCATGATCGCGCTCGCCGGACCCCTCCACCTCCTCGCCCTCGTGCTCGTCGTCAGCGGCGTCGGGAAGCTGATCCTCCCGCAACCCGCGGCCGACGCCATGCGTGATGCCGGCCTGCCGATCCCGTTCCGGGGTCGTCCGGCAACCGGAATCGCACTCGGGACCGTCGAGGCCTCGGTCGGCCTGTTGGCCCTGGCCGTTCCCACCTGGTGGGCTGCGGTGGCCCTCGGCGCCGTCTACGTCGCCTTCGCCCTCTTCGTGCTGCGTCTCCGCGCCCAGGACGGCACCGCCGGATGCGGGTGCTTCGGTGCGGCATCGGCACCGCCCGGCACCGCCCACCTGGTGCTTGACGTGGTCGCGGCCGCCACCGCGTTCGTCACCGCCGCGCTCGGCGTGCCCGACATCGTCGACATCTTCCACGACGGACTCGGAGTGGCGATCCCCTACGTGACGCTGCTCGCCGTCGGCGCCAGCCTCGTGCTGGTCGGCCCTGCCCTCTCTGCCGAACTCGGCCGGATACGATCTGGCGATCTCCCGCGGGCATTCGCACCAAGGCATGCAGGCAGGAGTACATGACCCCAGCACTCACCGCGTCACTCACCGAGCGGGCCTCGGCCTTCCTCGATCGGCGCTCGAGCCGGCGCGGGTTCCTGACCCGGTCAGCCCTGGTCGGCAGCGCGCTCACCGTCGCCGGTCCCACCTACGTGTTGCGACCCGGCACGGCCTACGCCGCGGTCTGCTCGTGCGTGAACCGGAGCTGCACCTGCACCGATCTGTGCTGTGACGGCTACACCGAGTTCTGCTGTGCCATCTACGGCGACAACACCTGCCCGCCCAACACCCTGCTCGCCGGATGGTGGAAGGTCGACAACTCCGACTTCTGTGACGGCGCGGCCCGGTACTACATGGATTGCAACAAGCAGTCCCCGGCCTGCGCCTGTGGATCCTCCGGTGTGTGCCGGGGAACCGACACAACGTGCCAGTGCCGCAGCTGCGGCAACCGCAAGGACGGCTGCACGGTGTTCCGCTACGGGAACTGCAACAACGACGTGGCCTGTGTGGGTCCGATCATGTGCCGGGTCGTGACCTGCACGAAGCCGTGGGAGATCGATCCCGGGTGCACCACGGTGCCCCGCACCGACAACAACACCCGGTACCACCACCGCCCGTGCCTGGAGCCCCTCCCCCGCGAGCCCACCGAGGAGGAGCTGGCCTGGGTCCGGGCGATCTTCATGGACTATCTCGGTCGACCGGCCACCGAGGACGACCAGCAGCATCACGCCGCCATGGTGGTGCGAGGCCAGAGCCGGCAGTCGATCTCGGCCACCTTCGCCCGCAGCGACGAGTACATCGCCTCGTTCCTCGACGCCCTCTACCTGTCGGTCTTCGGCCGCCACGTCGATGCCGGCGGCGCCCAGACGTGGACCAACGCCATCCGGGGCGGGATGCTGCCCTCCGAGGTGGCGGCCCTGCTGTACGCCTCCGACGAGTTCTTCCGAGCCTCGGGCAGCGTCGAGCACTTCATCGAACGGCTCTACGAGGAGATCCTCGGTCGGTCGGCCGACGCGTCCGGGAAGCAGAACTGGATCACCCAGATCGATGGCGGGGTGCCCCGGAGCACGGTCACCGCGCAGTTCCACGCGTCGGTCGAGTCGCGGCGGCACCGGGTCACCGGCCTCTACGACCACTTCCTCCAGCGTCGGCCGGATGCCGGCGGTCTCGAGACCTGGACCACCGTCCTCGCCGACGGTGACGACCTGCGCCTGGCCAGCGTCCTTTCGGGTAGCGACGAGTACTTCAACCGGGCCATCGTCCGGTTCCCCCCGACCACGACGACCTCCACGACCTCCACGACCTCGACCACCTCCACGACCTCGACCACCTCCACGACCTCGACCACCTCCCCATGACCGCGCTCGTCTGGCTCCTCACCGTCGTGGTCGCCGTCCTCGCCCTGTTCGTGATCGGCCTGCTCCGCAGCCACGCCGACATCCTCCGCGCCCTCCACGACGCCGGCATCTCGCTCGATCCCGACGGAGCGGAGCACCGCACCGATCACGGCCACGGACCGTCCGACACGGTGACGCCGACGTTCGAGTCGTCGACTCCACCGACCATCCGGACCGTAGAAGGGGTCCCGGAACCGGCCGGTACCAGTGGTCGCCGGGCCCATGACCTGGTCGGTGTCACCCCCACCGGTGCGACCCGCACCGTGGCGGTCACGGCCACCGACGGCGCCACCCTGCTCGCCTTCCTCACCACGGGCTGCGCCACCTGCGCCGGCTTCTGGTCGGCGTTTGCCGAGGGCGTCCAGCTGCCGCCCGACACCCGCCTCGTGGTGGTCACCAAGGGTCCGGAGCTGGAGAGCCCGGCCGATGTCGCCGCCCTGTCGGCCCCCCACCTGCTCACCATCTCGTCCACCGAGGCGTGGGACCAGTACTCGGTGCCGGTGGCGCCCTACTTCGCCCTGGTCGACGGACGCCGGGGCATGGTCGTCGGTGAAGGTGCCGCCAGCAGCTGGGACCGGGTCCACGACCTCCTCCAACGAGCCCTGGCCGACGCCGGCTACGAGAGCGGCCAGGTCCGGCGACGTGACCTGCTCCTCGGCAAGGCCCGCACCGAGCGAGTCGACCGCGACCTGCGCGACGCCGGCATCGTCCCGGGCGACCCCCGACTCCATCACCCGCCGGCCACCGAGGAATCACCCGACGCCGAGGGCCCCGAACCGTCGTGAACGCACCCGTCCTCGTGATCGGGCTGGTGTCCGCGGTGGTCGGCGCGGTCCGCTCCACCTGGTCACCGTGAGGTGAGTCGATGCTCTCGAGCATCCACCCGCTCGGTGAGCGGGGCAAGGGAAACCGATACGCCCTCACCGCCACTGCGTTCGTCATCGGCGCCACCCTCGGTGGCGTCACCACGGGCGCCGTCGCCGCCGTCATCGGCTGGGGAGCCGCGGCGGTCGTGCCCCAGCCGGTCGCGGTGATGGTGGTCGGATCCGTCGCACTGGCCGCGGCCGTCTTCGAGCGCACCGGCCAGGGGCTGCCCTCGGTCCCCCGGCAGGTGGACGAGAACTGGCTCAACCAGTACCGGGGTTGGGTCTACGGCGCCGGCTTCGGCTTCCAGCTCGGGACCGCCGTGCTCACCTTCATCACGTCGGCGGCCGTCTACGTCATGGTGCTCGCCGCCGTGCTGGTGGCGAGCCCCGTCGCCGCCGTCGGCATCGGTGTCGCGTTCGGCCTCACTCGCGGGCTGACCCTGCTCCCGGCCCGCACCATCACCACACCGCAGTCGCTCGTGTCGTTCCACCGCCGCCTCGACCGGACGGCGGCGTCGGTTCGACTGGCATCCGCATCCGTCCTGCTCGTCTCGGCCGTTCTCGCCGGGGTCGCCTTCGTCCAGGAGCTGTCATGAACGTCACCGCGCCCGGCATCCAGCTCGACCTCCCTCCCGGATGGGAGGCCGAGATCGACCACGGCGCCGGCACCACCGAAGCTGGCATGGAACCGGTCACGACCCCCCGCGTCCACATCGCCAACTTCCCCCTGCCACCGGTGCGCGGTGACTTCGGTAGCGGCGCGGTCGAGCAGATGATCGACGGCGACGTCCTGGTCTGCCTACTCGAGGAGTCCTCCGCCGCGGTGGGCTCGCGACTGCACGACCACGTCGGGATCCCGACGATCGGGGCCGACGACTTCTCCCCCAACGCCATGCAGCGACCGCTCAGTGGCCAGTCGGGCACCCAGATGTTCTTCAGTACCGAAGGCCGGGCCTTCGTGCTCTACGTCGTGTTGGGCAGCCACGCCTCTCGGCAATCACGGGTCGGCGCCATCAACCAGGTGCTGGCCGGCATCACCATCGACCCGGCCTGACCGTCAGCGGGCGATCTCCACCGAAACTGGACGCGCCTCCGTACCGGAGCTGGCCCCGAATCCGGCCGCTTGGCCGGCGTGATAGCTCGATCGCGTCAGCGGTGACGCTTCCACGTGCCCGATCCCCATCGCCTCGCCCGTCCGCTTCCACTGCTCGAACGCGGCGGGTTCGACCCAGCGGGCGACCGGTAGATGGTGGGTGGTGGGACGCAGGTACTGACCGATGGTGACGATGTCGACGCCGACGGCGCGCAGGTCGGCCAACGTCTGGACGACCTCGTCGTCGGTCTCGCCCATGCCCACGATGATCGATGACTTGGTGGTGAGCCCCGCGGCCTTGGCCCGGGCCAGGACGGCCAGGCTGCGGGCATAACCCGCGCTGGGCCGGACGGCTCGCTGCAGCCGGGCGACGGATTCGATGTTGTGGTTCAACACGTCGGGCCGGGACTCGAAGACAGTGTCGAGCGCGTCCGGGTCGCCCTTGCAGTCGGAGATCAGCGTCTCGATGCCGACGTGCGGGGTGCGGGCCCGGATCGCCCGCACGGTGGCGGCTACGTGGCCGGCGGCACCGTCAGCGAGGTCGTCGCGGGCCACCATGGTGACGACCGCGAAGCTCAACCCCATCTGCTCGACCGCCTCGGCGACGCGGGCCGGCTCGTCCGCGTCCAGCGGTTCGGGCTTGCGGGTGTCGACCAGGCAGAAGCCGCACTTCCGGGTGCAGCGCTCGCCGGCGATCATGAAGGTGGCGGTGCCGTCGGACCAGCACTCGAAGATGTTGGGACACCCGGCCTCCTCGCACACGGTGACGAGGTCGAGGTCGCGCATGGTCCGCTTCAGCCGCACGTAGTCGTCGGTGATCTCGAAACGTGCCTTGACGTAGTCGGGTTTGCGCTCGGCGATGGCGAGACCATCGGTCACGCCCGCCTCGGCGAGGCGGCCGCGCAGTCGGACCGGCTCCCCCGGTCCCTCGCCCCGGCTGAACGGGGTCAAGTCAGCGGGCGTGTCGCGCCACACCACGTCGGCCCGCTCGTGACCACTGGCTCCCCAGCGCGCCGCGGCGAGCCGAGCCACCACGTCGACCACGTCGTGCATGGAGGCGTCGATGCCCTCGCGTGCGAGCGACGTCACCGCCTTGTCGGCGATGCCGCACGGGACGATGTGGTCGAAGAACCCCATGTCGGGGTCGACGTTGAGCGCGAAGCCGTGCATCGACCGGCCCCGCGACAACCGCACGCCGATGGCGCAGATCTTGCGCGGGTCCCCGGACCCCGGCTCGACCCACACGCCGGGGTAGTCGTGGAGGCGCGCGACGTCGGACAGGCCCAGTTCGGTGAGGGTGTCGATGACCAGGTCCTCGACACTGCGGACGTAGGCGACGGTGTCGGCCATCCCCCCGCCCCGCTTCCCGGGAACGGAGAGGATCGGGTAGCCGACCAGCTGGCCGGGTCCGTGGTAGGTGACGTCGCCGCCCCGGTCGGCCCGCACCAGCTCGGCGCCGACCGACGCCGGTGGCACCAACACGTGCTCCAGATCGGCCCGGACCCCGAGGGTGTAGACGTGGGGGTGCTCGAGCAGCAGCAGGTGGTCGTCGGGGCTGCCGGCGAACAGCGCCTTCTGCAGCTCATGGGCCTCGCCATAGGGCACTCGACCGAGCCAACGGATGCGCAAGGTCACTAACCCAGCTCCTGCTCCCAGTCCATCGACTCGATCAGGTCCTTGATCTTCTTCAAGAACGCGGCGGCGTAGGCGCCGTCGAAGGACCGGTGGTCCCAGGTGAGGGTGATGTTGCCCACCGAGTGGATGGCGATGGCCTCGCCACCGTCGGCGGTGGGGATCACGACCGGGCGACGCTTGACCCCGTCGGTGGACAGGATGGCGACCTGCGGCTGATTGATGATCGGCATCGTCATCGTGGTGCCGAACGGGCCCGGGTTGGTGATGGTGAAGGTCCCGCCCTGGAGCTCGTCGGGACTGAGCTTCTTCGAACGGGTCCGCGCCGCCAGGTCGCTGATGGTGCGGGCGATGGCGCGCAGCCGCATGCCGTCGGCACCGACGATCACCGGGACCAGGAGGCCCTTGAAGTCGAGGTCGACCGCGACGCCGAGGTTCACGTAGTTGTGGACGATGAGCTCGGTCTCACCGAAGCTGGCGTTGACCTGGGGGTACTCGTGGATGGCGTCGACCACGGCCCGGGCGATGAACGGCAGGTAGGTGAGGCTGAACCCCTCGGCCTCCTTGAACGCCGCCTTGTGCGCGGTGCGGACCTGCTCGACCGACTCGAAGTCGACCTCGATCGAGGCGTACACGTGGGCCGACGTGTCGACCGACTGGCGCATGTGGGCCGCGGTGGCCTGGCGGATGCGGGAGTGCGGAATAGCGGTGTCGCGCTCGCCGGCCCGGGGCGTCGGGGCCGGCGTGGCCGCCTTGGGGGCAGGTGCGGCGGGCGCCGGCTGGGCCTTCGACTGCGCCGGCTGGGCCTTCGACTGCGCCGACTGGTCCTTCGACTGCGCCGGCTGGGCGTTCGACTGCGCCGACTGGTCCGGCTGGTCTCCCGCCTTGGCGGTGCCGGCGTCGATGGCGTCGAGCACGTCGTCACGGGTGATGCGACCCCCCGGCCCGGTGCCATCGATGGCATCGACGTCGAGGTCGTTCTCGTGCACCAGCTTGCGGACGACCGGCGAGAGCAGCCGGGCGCGACCGTCGCTCCCGTTCGACGAGCCGCTGGCCGCCGGCTGCGGTCGTGGTCGGGGCTCGGGTTCCGCCTTCTGCTCCGGCGCCTTGGCGGCCGGCTGCTTCGGTTCGGGCTCGGGCTCGGGCTCGACCGGCTCCTGGTCGGCCGTCTTCTCGCCGTCCGACGAGGGCGCCGGCGCGTAGCCGGCGTCGCCGACCACGGCCAGCTTGGTGCCCACGTCGACGGTGTCACCCTCCTCGACCAGGATCTCCGTCACCGTCCCACTCACCGGCGACGGCACCTCCGAATCCACCTTGTCGGTCGACACCTCGAACAGCGGCTCGTCCTCCTCCACGGAGTCCCCCACCTGCTTGAACCATCGGGTGATCGTCCCTTCGGTGACGGTCTCACCGAGCTGTGGCATCTCGACATCGGCCATGGACCGGACTCTACCGGCGGTCCGAGCGCCCGCCTGCCGGGCCGGGACCGCGTTCTCCGGTCATTGCGTTGCAGATGCGTCACTTGCAGATGCGTCACTCAGCGACCGGAGAACGGCACGTCGGCCAAGAAGCGCTCGATCTCGCCCATCATCGGACAGGATCGCCGACGTAGTCGCTCCACGTGTACCGCAGGACGCGGTACCCCAGCGCCTGCAGCAACCGGTCGCGCTGGCGGTCACGCCGTGCGGTTCGGGACCGAGCTACGTGGTCGCGCCCATCGAGTTCCACGTCGAGCAGGTGGTCGGGCCAACCGAGGTCGAGCTCGATCGGGCCTTCGCCTGCGGGTCGAACGACGTGGTGAAGGCACGGCGGGCTGACGCCGGCGCGCCTGAGATCTCGCAGCACCAACCGCTCGAAGTCCGAGTCGGGCACCTGCCGGCCGAGCGAGGCCACCGCGCGTCGGAACGTCGCGATGCCGGGGCGCCCCCGACGACCGTGGGTCTCCAGTACCTCCACCAGTGCTCCGATCGAGATCGGTCGATGGCGGCGGCACGCATCGATGCGGCTGAGCACCTCCTCGACCGACCGGTCGATCGAGGCATCCAGCAGCGCACGCGCCACGCCCACCACCGGAATACCACCAAGGACGTTGGGCTTCGCCAGCTCGAGATCGGAACTGCGCCGGACCGTGGCCGCCGTGGTCCGGTACCGACGCGACGCATGGACGGCGACCTCGGGCCGCTCGGGGGGAGCCACCTCGGGGCACCACAGCGCGAGCCCGGAGTCACCGGTCGCCAGTGCGCCGTGACCTGCTGTGAAGACGTGGACGGCGAGCTCCTGCATGGCGGTACGGGGCGCGCCGGTCATTGCGTAGACACGCGGTGCACGTCGCTCGACGATGCCTGTTGCGCGCAAACGACGGAGGGCACTGGCGTCGACACCCAGCTCCGTCGCTTGGACGACGGTGAACACGCCGTGCCGTGAACGAGCCAGCATCGACAGCGCTCCGATGCGGGACATGCCTTCCTCCCGATCTGCGACCCGGGGGAAGGCCCTTCAGACTACGGCCCCGCGCTGACGCGAACTCCGGTCACCGGATGGCGCATGGGGCGACTGAGCGACCGGAAGATCGGCGCCCCTCAGCCGTGGAGGGAACGACCGGTCATGGCGAGGACCGACTCACCGAAGAGCTCGGACAGCGTCGGGTGAGGCTGGATGAAGTGGGCGACCTCGTCGACGGTGGCCTCCCAGTTCACGGCCAGGTAGCCCTGCCCGAGTTGCTCGGTGGCCCACGGGCCGCACAGGTGCACGCCGAGGATGCGGCCGGCCTTCCCGTCGGCATCCTTTTCGGCGATGATCTTCACCAGGCCCTCGGTGTCACCGACGATCATGGCCCGGCCGTTGCCGGTCCAGCGGTGCCTCGAGGTGACCACGTCGTAGCCGGCCTCCTTGGCCGCCGACTCGGACAGCCCGGCGAAGGCCACCTCGGGGTGGCAGTAGATCGCCCACGGCACGTTGCCGTAGTCGACCGGGATCGGATCCTCCCCGAGGATGTCCTTGACGACGACGATCCCCTCGGCGAAGGCGACGTGGGCGAGGGCAGGCGTGGCGATGCAGTCGCCGACCGACCACACGCCCGCTTCGCCGGTGCGACACGACTGGTCGACCTCGACGAATCCACGATCGGACAGCTGCACCCCGGTGCCGTCGAGTCCGAGATCGTCGGTGTTCGGACGGCGACCCACCGACACCACGACGACGTCGACCTCGAGGGTCTCGCCGTCGCCGTAGCTGATCGTGGTGCCGCCCTTCCTTCCCGGCTCATGGCCCGACACCTGGACGCCGGCCTTCACCTCGATCTTGCGCTTCTTGAACGACTGCTGGACGGCGCGGGTCACGTCGTCGTCGCAACCGGGGAGGATCTTCGGCAACGCCTCGAGCACCGTGACCTCGGTCCCCATGTCGGCCATGGTGGAGGCGAACTCGCAGCCGATGGCCCCGCCGCCGATGACCGCCGCGGTCTTGGGGAGCTCGGGCATGGAGAGGAACTCGTCAGACGTGAGCACGATCTCGCCGTCGACGTCGAAGCCCGGGATCGTGCGGGGCAGAGAGCCGGCCGCGATGACGACCGAGTCGCCGGAGATGGCGATCGAGCCCGAGTCGCCACCCTCGATGGACACCTTGTGGCCGGCGTGGAGGCGGCCGTGGCCGTCGAACACGGTGACCTTGCGGCCCTTGAGCAGCTGGCCGAGGCCGCCGACCAGCGTGTCGACCACCTTCTGCTTGCGCTCGAGCGTGGTGGACCAGTCGATGCCGACGTCGCCGACGGTGAAGCCGAACTCGGCGGCACCCATGAGGGTGCGGTACACGTGGGCGGTCTCGAGCAGCTCCTTGGCCGGGATGCAGCCGACGTTGAGGCAGGTTCCGCCGATCTTGTTCTTCTCGATGAGCGCGATGTCCAACCCGGCCGACGCGCCGTACAGCGCGGTCGCGTAGCCGCCCGGCCCACCGCCGATGACCACGACGTCGAAGTGCTGGTCCTGGCGATCGAGGTCGCCTCCCGACGATGCGGTGGCCGGCGCGGCAGCCTGGTCCTCGGGCTCGGGCTCGGCGGCCGGCCGCTCTGCGTCGTCCGAGCGGTCGGCGTCCTCGGCCGGGGGCGACTGCGCCGGCGCATCGCCGGCGTCGCCGACCACGGCCAGCTTGGTGCCCACGTCGACGGTGTCACCCTCCTCGACCAGGATCTCCGTCACCGTCCCACTCACCGGCGACGGCACCTCCGAATCCACCTTGTCGGTCGACACCTCGAACAGCGGCTCGTCCTCCTCCACGGAGTCCCCCACCTGCTTGAACCATCGGGTGATCGTCCCTTCGGTGACGGTCTCTCCGAGCTGTGGCATCTCGATGTCGGCCATGCGGCGGACTCTACCGGCGCCGCCCGGACCCTCCGCCGAACGAGATTCGGGTCAGGATTTCCGCTTGCGGTGACGGCGGGCGCCGCCGATGAGCTCGGCCACGACCAGGGTCACCGCGGCGGTCACCAGCAGGATCAGCCACAGCGGCTGGCGGGTCTCGAACATCAACCACTCGACCTTGGTCTCCCGGGTGTTCTGACCCACGAACAGGGCAAGTGCCAACGCCAGGACCCCCCCGACCACCAGCCTCGGGCTCAGGGTCAGCCCCGCCGGCTCCTGGTTCTCCTCGAGATCTTCGTGTCGCGCCATGGCGGATCAGCCCCGAGCCCGGAGGGCGTCGCGGATCTCGGTGAGCAGGACGACCTCGTCGGAGGGAACCGGTGCCTCCTCGGGCGAGGTCGTGGCCCGCATCGCCTGCAGCTTGTTGAAGGCCTGGACCACGAGGAAGAGCGCGGTGCCGATGATGCAGAAGTTCAGCACCTCCTGCAGGAAGCCGCCGATGCTCAAGACGGTGGCGTCGGACCCACTCCCCCGCAGCGTGACGTTGAGCACGCCGGTGATGTCGGGCTTGCCGAAGATGGCGGCGATGATCGGATTGATGATGTAGGCGACGAACGCGTCCACCACCGCCTTGAACGCGACACCGATCACGACCGCCACCGCCAGATCGACGACGTTGCCCCGCAACAGGAACTTCTTCAGATCAGCCAGCATCTCCGATGACCTCCAGGAGTTGATCCACCTCTGACGCCGGTACCGTACGCATCCACGTACGATCCAGGAGGCCAAAACCGGATGAAGGTTGCCATCACCGGCTCGAGCGGGCTCATCGGCAGCGCCCTCACGGGGGCCCTGCAGGGCGGGGGCCACACCGCGATCCCCGTTGTCCGGTCCACCCCCGGGCCGGGTCAGATCGGCTGGGACCCGGCCGACGGTGCCATCGACGCGTCCGGGTTCGAGGGCGTCGATGCGGTCGTCAACCTGGCCGGGGCCGGGATCGGTGACGAGCGCTGGACCGACGAGCGCAAACAGGTCGTCCTCGAGTCCCGCACCTCCTCCACCGCCCTGTTGGCCACCACCCTGGCGAAGCTCGACGGCGGTCCACAGGTGCTGTTGTCCGGCTCGGCCATCGGGTACTACGGCGATCGGGGCAACGAGGTCCTCACCGAGCAGAGCGGACCCGGCGACGGCTTCCTCAGCGAGGTGTGCGTCGCCTGGGAAGCGGCCGCGCAGCCGGCGATCGACGCTGGCATCCGCACCGCCTTCCTCCGCACGGGCATCGTCCAGTCGTCCGACGGCGGCGCCCTGGCCAAGACGCTGTTGCCGTTCAAGGTCGGCATCGGCGGCCGCCTCGGTCCGGGCACCCAGTGGTGGAGCTGGATCTCGATCGACGACGAGATCCGGGCCATCCTGCACCTGTTGACGTCGCAGCTCTCGGGGCCGGTGAACCTCACCGCGCCCAACCCGGTCCGCAACCAGGACTACGCCAAGGCGCTCGGGCATCAGCTCGGCCGACCCACCATCTTCCCCATCCCGCGCTTCGGTCCGAAGCTGCTGCTCGGGGCCGAGCTCGCCGAGACGCTGCTGTACCAGTCCCAGCGGGTCCTGCCCGCGGCGTTGGAGGCCGACGGCTTCACGTTCCGCCACACCACCATCGAGGACTGCTTGGCTGCCGTGCTCGGTGACGAAGAGGTCGCCTGACCCCCGGGTCGGACCTCTACCCTGTTCGGCCACATGACCCTGACCACTGGCGCCGTGCTGGCCGCCACGAGCAGCAATCTCAGCATCGGGCTGGCTGCGGTCGTCGTGCTCGGTGTCGGCCTCCAGTGGGTGGCCAGCCGCGTGCGCCTCCCCGCCATCTTGTTGCTGCTCGTCGGTGGCGTGCTCGCCGGACCGGTCTTCGAGATCGTCAAGCCCGACGAGCTGCTCGGCGACCTGCTGTTCCCCGCGGTGTCACTGGCGGTGGGGATCCTGCTGTTCGAGGGTGGCTTGGGGCTCCGGTTCAGCGAGCTGGAACGGCACGGTCGCGGACCGATCCTGCGCCTGATCACCATCGGCGTGTTGGTCACCTGGATCGTCGGCGGCGTGGCCGCGTTCGTCCTCATGGGTCTGAACCGCGACGAGGCCGTGCTGCTCGGGGCGATCCTCGTGGTGTCCGGACCAACGGTCGTCCTTCCCCTCGTCCGCTTCGCCCGGGTCCGGGAGCCGGTCAACGGGATCCTGCGCTGGGAAGGCATTTTCATCGACCCCGTCGGGGCGACGCTGGCCATCGTGGTGCTCGATACGGTGATCGGCAACGAGGGCACCGGCTGGAGCGCCCAACGCGTCCTCACCACGGCCGGTGCCGGGACCTTCGCCGGTCTGGTCGGGGCGGGCGTGCTCGTCGTTCTGTTCAGCCGCCACCTCGTCGCCGACAATCTCCACAACCCGTTCACCCTCGCCATGGTGGTGGCGGCGTTCGCCGGGGCCGACCTGGTCCAGCCCGAGGCCGGCCTGTTCGCCACCACGGTGATGGGGGTCGTGCTCGCCAACCAGCACTGGGCACCGATCGCCCACATCCGCGAGTTCGAGGAGAACCTCGGGTCGCTGATCCTGGCCGGACTGTTCATCATCCTCGGGGCACGGATCGACCTCGACCAGCTGATCGAGTACCTCCCCGAGGCCATCGCCCTCTCGGTGGTGCTCATCGTCGTGGCCCGACCCCTCGCCGTCTACCTCAGCACGGTGGGATCCGGCCTCAGCTTCGTCGAGCGCGCCTACCTGACCTGCATGGCGCCCCGGGGCATCGTGGCCGCGGCCGTCTCGGCCCTCTTCGCCCTCGAGTTGGCCGAGGCCGACCGGCCGGTGCCGGCGCTCGTCCCGGTGACCTTCATCGTGATCGTGGTCACCGTCGTGTTCTCCGCGGTGGCCTCACAGATCGGGGCCAAACGATTCCGGGTCGCTCGGCCGGCACCGCGGGGCGTGGCTTTCATCGGGGGTCCGGACTGGGCGGTCGAGCTCGCCGGATGGCTCTCCGACCACGAGGTGCCATCGCTCATCGTCACCACCGATCCCCTCGAGGCTTCCCGGGCCTCGTCACGCGGCGTGCTGACCTACACCGGCAAGCTCGAGTCCGAGGATCTCGTGCTCGCGCTCGAGAGCGTGGGGGTCGCCGTCGTCATCGCCGCGTCGCGATTCCAGGAGCTCAACACGCTGGGGATCAATCGCGCGGTCGAGACCGTGGGCCGGGCGAATGTGTACTTCCTCCCTCGTTTCGACGCCGACGACGAGACCCAGGAGTCGGCCCACACCGCGGTGATCGCCCGCCGGCCCTTCGGACGCAACTGCACCCAGGCCGGCATCGAGGACCAGATGGCCCGCGGCGGCGTCCTGGTCGCCGTGACGGACGAGACCTACGACGCGGAGCAGCTCGAGGCAGCCACCGCGCTGGTCACCGTCACGGCCGACGGACCGGTGGTCATGACCGCGAGACCAGAGAAGCCGCCAGCCGAGGGAAACGAGCGCATCTACCTCACCGCCTCGCCCGTCGATCAGGGAAACGGCGGGAGCGCGGAGCCGTAGACCCACGTGGCGAAGAGGTCGGAGAGGTCCTGACCGGAGAGCTCCTCGGCCAGGGCCTGCAGGTCGGCCGTGGAGGCCGAGCCGCCGCCGTGGCGGACCACCCACGTGCGCAGGAGCTGGCGGAACGCGGGTTCACCGATCTCCTGCGACAGCGCGTACAGGGCAAGCCCGCCACGCACGTACACCGTGGGCTGGAACAGCTCGGCCGAGCCCGGATTCCCGGGCGGAACCCCGAAGTCGGCTCGGGCGTAGGCCGCCTCGGCCGACGCCGCGATGGTGGGGCCGCCGGACTCCTGGTGCCAGATCCACTCCGCGTAGGTGGCGAACCCCTCGCTGAGCCAGATGTCCCGCCAGGTCGCCACACTGACGGCATCACCGAACCACTGGTGGGCGAGCTCGTGGGCCACCGCCACCTCGGCGTCGCCCCGGTCGGTGACCATGTCGGAGCCGAACAGCGACAGCGTCTGGTTCTCGAGCGCGAAGCCGAGGTTCTCGTCGACCACCACCTGCCCGTACACGTCGAACGGGTACGGGCCGAACCACTGCTCGAAGGTCGCCACCATCTCGCCGGTCCGGGCGAAGTCCCCTCGGACCGCGTCGGCCAGGTCGGAGGCGTACGCGTTGCGGATCGTCAGTCCAGTGGGACCCACCGACTGGTCGAAGGTGAGGTTCCCGATGACCACCGATGCCAAGTAGGTGGCCATGGGGTCGGTCATCTCGTAGACCCAGGTCGACCGGCCGTCGGCCGTCTGCTCGGATCGTTCGACTCCGTTGGCGATCACCGACAGGTCCGATGGCACGGTGATCTCGAACCGGAACGTGGCCTTGTCGGTGGGGTGGTCGTTGGCCGGGAACCAGGTGGCGGCCCCCGCCGGCTCCGAGGCGACGAACACGTCGCGACCGTCGGTGGTCCAGCCCAGCTCGAACAGGTCGGTGCCGACGAAGACAGGTTCCGGCGACCCGCGGTAGTGGACGACCACCACTGCGTCCTCGCCCGCATCCAGCGGTCGAGCCGGGGTGATGGTGAGCTCCCGGCCGGCGCGGTCGAACGCGGCATCGGTGTCGTCGACGGTGATCCGGCTGACCTGCAGGCCCACCAGGTCGAGGTTGAACGACGACAGCGCCTCGGTGGTGGTGAGATCGATCTCGGCCACGGCATCGATGGTGCCGGTGTCGGCCGACCAGTCGATGTCCAGGTCGTAGTGGGTGACGTCGTAACCGCCGTTGCCGAGGCCCGGGAAGTAGGGGTCCCCGACTCCGGCCGCACCGGCCACCGGTGGCGGGCCGTCCGGCTCGGTCGGGACGGGGGTGCTCGTCGTGGCCACCGTGGTGGTCGATGAAGCGTCGAACGACACGTCGGCGCTCGCCGAGCACCCCGTCCCCACCACCGCGCCCGCCGTGGAGAGGAGCAGGACCAGGCCGGCCAGCAGTCGCGCCTGCGTCCTCGATCCGGCCCGGCTCACAGTCGGAATCCTCCCACGGGCAGGGCCAGCTAGGGTCGGCAGGGTGATCAGGCGCCTCTTCCGACTCGTCGTCCTCGCCGGGATCGCCGCCGGGGTCGGCGCGCTGATCCGGGCGCTCACCCGCACCAACGATCCGCTTCCGGCCCCCGCCACCGCGCCGTCTGCTCCGTGGCCGCCGCTCCGCAACGACGCGCCCGTCGAATCACCGGCGCCCGCGGTCACGCCAGAGCCCGCCGGCGTGCCGGTGGCCGACGAACCCGCACCGGCCGCCACCGCCGCATGGGTCGAGCCCGAGTCCGACGGCTCGTGCCCGCCTGGTCACCCGATCAAGGCCAAGATGAGCTCGAAGATCTTCCATTCGCCCGGCCAGCTCAACTACGACCGGACGACGCCGGACCGCTGCTACGTCGACGCCGAGGCCGCCGAGGCCGACGGGCTGCGAGCCGCCAAGCGCTGATGGCCCACCCGGTGGCCTTCGCCTCCGTCGGCGAGGTCCAGCTCTGTCACGTCCTCGCCGGACCGGAGGATGCACCCCGCGTCGTCTACGTGAGCGGCTCCGGATCGGACCTGCGCAAGGCGCCCAACGCCCTCGACACGTCGCTGCCGGAACAGTTCCGGCTGTTGGCCTACGACCACCGGGGTCTGGGGCGCTCCACCCAGGGTCCGAGCTCCCCGACGATGGCCGACTTCGGTGGCGACCTCCTCGGGCTGCTCGACCACCTCGGCTGGGACCGATGCCATGCGATCGGCGTGAGCTTCGGCGGGATGGTGCTGCAGGAAGCGGCCACCAGAGAACCGGAGCGGTTCGACCGGGTGGTGCTGGCGTGCACGTCCCCCGGTGGCGATGGAGGCGCCTCGTACCCGTTGCACGAGCTGGTCGGGCTCGACCCGGAGGCTCGTCGCGCTCGTTGGGTCGACGCCCTCGACACTCGCAACACCGATCCCGCCCGCCACGTGGCCGTGCTGTCGGTCATCGAAGCCATGGACGCCAGGCGCGAGTGGTTCGAGGGCGGGCACGGCTTCTTCGTGGAGGACCGGCTGAGCTACCCCCGATGATCGAGTTCCTGCTCGGCGAACCGGACCAGACGAGCTAACCGATCACATGAACGGACTCGATGCCGTCGGTGGCGCGCAGCGCGTCGGCCACCTCCCGCGGCACCGCCGGTGACGTGGCCAGGACCATCAACGAGGCATCGCCGCTGGTGGTCGAGCGGCCGAGATGCATGTCGTCGATGTTGATCCCGGCGTCGGCCAGGGTCTGTGCCACCACCGCGATCATGCCGGGCCGGTCGTCGTTGCGGACCACCAGCATGTGATCGGCGGGTGGCACGTCGACGGTGTGGTCGTCGATCTTGACGATGGCCGGCTCGCCCCGGGCGCCCACGATCGAGCCGCCGATGGCGTGGTGGCCACCGCTGATGGTGATCAGGTTGACGTAGTCGTGCGAGGTCGACGACGACGTGTCGCGGACCTCGACGCCCCGCTCCTTCGCCAGCATGGGGGCGTTGACGAAGCTCACCGGCTCCTCGCTCACCCGCCCGAACGCGCCCTTGAGCACCGACAGGGTGAGGATGCGGGTGTCGTAGTCGGCGATCTCACCGGCGTAGGTGATGTCGATCACGTCGGGGATGCCCTCGTTCATCGACACGAACAGCGCGCCCATCCGTTCCGCCAGCGGCAGGAACGGCTTGATCGTCTCCGACGCCTCGGCGGCGGACACGTTCACGGCGTAGGGCACGAAGTCGCCGGCGAGGGCGAGACCGACCATCTCGGCGATGGTCTGGCCCGCCTTGTCCTGGGCCTCGTGGGTGGACGCCCCGAGGTGGGGCGTGACGACCACCTCGGCCAGTTCGAACAGCGGCGACTCGGTGGTGGGCTCGGTCTCGAAGACGTCGATTGCCGCCCCGCCCACCTGGCCGGCGCGAATGGCGTCGGCCAGCGCGACCTCGTCGATGACGCCACCCCGGGCGACGTTCACGATGCGGATGCCGGGCTTGGCCTTGGCGAAGAACTCCTTGCCCAGCAGTCCGATGGTCTCGGGCGTCTTCACCAGGTGGAGGGTCACGAAGTCGGACTGGGCGGCCAAGGTGTCGAGGTCGACCAGCTCGACCCCGGCCCGGCGGGCCCGGTCCTCGGTCACGAACGGGTCGTAGGCCAGCAGCTTCATCCCGAAGGCGTTGGCCCGCTGGGCGACCAGCGTGCCGATCCGACCGAAGCCGATGATGCCCAGGGTCTTGTCGGCGAGCTCGACGCCGGTCCACTTGCTGCGTTCCCAGCGCCCCTGCTTGAGGGCACTGCTGGCCGCCGGGATGTTGCGGGCCTGGGCCAGCAGCATCGCCATGGTGTGCTCGGCGGTCGACAGCGTGTTCGACTGCGGGGCGTTGACCACCATGACGCCGCGCTCGGTGGCGGCCTCGGTGTCGACGTTGTCGAGGCCGATGCCGGCCCGGCCCACCACCACCAGATCCGTGCCGGCGGCGAGCACCTCCCGGGTCACGGTCGTGGCCGAGCGGATGATGAGCGCCTGGGCTCCCGGCACCGTGGCCAGCAGCTCCTCGGGCGAGAGCCCGAGCTGGATGTCGACGTCGTGGCCGGCGTCGCGCAGCTTCTGCAGGCCGTTGTCGGCGATCTCTTCGGTGACGAGGATGCGTGCCATCACCCCGAGTCTCGCGGGTGCCCCCGGCCGGCGGGAAAAGCTCAGCTGGCGACGAGCTCGCGGATCACGTCCGGCAGCTGGGCGATGTCGCGCTTGTTGACGAACCCCTGGATCCCGACCTGCTCGCCCTCGCTGCGCAGCTGACCGTCGAGGAACGCGGAGCACAGCACGATCCGTTGGTCGGGCCGGTTGGCTCGCAGGGCGACCGCGGTCTCGAGTCCGCTCATGCCCGGCATCCGTTGGTCGACCACCACGACATCGGGTCGTACCGCGGTGGCGAGGCTGAGCGCCTCCTGGCCGTCGGCCGCCTCGCCGCACACGAACAATCCCTCGTTCGCCTCGTCGAGCGTGAGCCGCATCAACATGCGGATATCGGGTTCGTCGTCGACGATCAGGGTTGCGATCGAGGCCGGGAGATCCCAGGCGCCCGGATCCGGCGCGATCGTGTCCATGGGCGGCGCAGCGTATCGGCCGGCTCATCCTCCAACGATTTCGCCGTTCCCGACCTCGCTGTCGCCGACGGCATCGACCGGAACGGTGTAGGTGAACGTCGTGCCTTCGCCGACCGTGCTCTGGACGGCGATCTCACCCCCGTGGGCCTCGACCAGCGATCGACAGATGTACAGACCCAGACCGGTGCCCATCGCCTTCTTCGCCGCGCTCGCCCCGCCTGCCGGGTCGACCCGAGAGAACTTCGCGAACAGCTTGGGCAGCTCCGCGGCGGGGATGCCGTCCCCGCGGTCGCGCACTGCGACCTCGATCATCTCCCCCGCATCCCGGGCAGTCGTGCGGACCTCGACGGTGACCGGCGAGTCCTCCGGCGCGTACTTGACCGCGTTCGACAGCAGGTTCATCAGGATCTGCCACTGGCGGGACTCCTCGCCCGTCGCCCGGGGCACCCCGTCGGCCACCACGACATCGAAGCGTCGCTGGGGCTCACTGGCCTCGAACTCCGAGACGGTCCGGCGAACCAACGCGACGAGGTCGAAGGGCTCGAAGTCGATCTGCAGCTCGCCGGACTCGATCCGGGTGAACTGCAGCAGGTTCTCGACGAACTCCGACAACCGTCGCGTGTTGACGACGATGCGCTGGAGGAGCGACTGCTGCTGTTCGGGGCCGAGGCGGTCGCCGTTGTCGTGGAGGGTGGAGGCGAAGCCGACGATGATGGCCAGCGGGGTCCGCAGGTCGTGGGCCGTGATCGCCATGAGCTCGGTCTTGAACTGGTCGAGCCGGCGCAAGCGGTCGATGATCTCCTGCTCGCGTGCGTAGGCCTCACCCAGCTCGCTCAGGCGACGGTCGAGCTCCCGGTTGACGTCGGTCAGCGCCGCGGTCCGATCGGCGACGTGCTGCTCCAGCGAATGGGTCAGGGCCTCGATGTCGGCGAAACCCTCGGCGTTCTCCAGCGCTGCCCCGGCGAGGGTGGTGAGGAACCCGGCGATGCGGATCTCGTCGTCGCCGAAGATGGCGCCGACATCCCGATGGCTGGCGTACAGGCAGGCGACCGGTTCACCTCGCATGCGGATGGGAGCGCACATGACCGAGCGCACGCCCGACACCACCATGGAATCGTCGGCGTCGGCGTCGGCCAAGGTGTGGACGACGACCGCATCGGCACTGCTCAACACCTCGTTGGCCGCACCACGGCTGGGCTCGGTTCCGGTCCCGGCCACGACGACGAGATCGTCGCCGTCGGGATTGCGGACCAGCTCCGGCGTGGCCAAGACCAGGCAGTCCTGCGGCCGCAGCAGTGACTCGGCCGCATCGCCCAGGGCGCGGAACACGCCGTCGGTCTCGAGGCTGGCGGCGATCCGGCGGCCGGCGGTCAGCAGGGAGTCGAACCGGTCGGCCAGCGACAGCGTGATCGGCGCAGGATCGGTCAGGTGGGCGACGCGGCCGTCGTCCCGCATCACCTCTCCCCGGACGAGGTCGTCGTCGGCCGACGCCCATCCGAGCGTCCGACCCAGCTCGCCCCGAGCCACGAGGCTCGCGGCCACCTCCTGGGACGCGCCCTGCTCCTCGGCCACGGCGATGCTCCGGTCGAGCCAGCGGCGGGCCCGGCGGCGGCGGCCGAGCGCCGCCTCGACCAGCGCGGCCTCTCGGAGCGCGTGGGGCAGGTTGTTGCGGTAGGAGCCGGCCAGCCGGCGGGCCCGGCGGCCGATTCGGCGAGCGCGGCGGAGCCGACGACGGCGCTCGGGGAGCCCGACGTGGTCATCGAGCGATTCCCGCTCGGCCCGCAGGCTGGTCAGCAGCCAGGAGGGGACAGGGGCCACGTACTCCTGGCGGAGCCCGGCATCGCGCACGAGGCGGTCGGCCCGGGTCAGGCAGGCGACCGCATCACCGGGCCGGCCCTCGGCCAGCAGGCGGAGGGCTTCGGCTGTGAGCACCTCCGCCGCGGTGTGGACGTCGTCGGCGAGCTGGGACAGTTCGGGCTCGATCGCCTCGACGGGAATCCGACCGCCGGTGGCCTTGGACCACACGGCCAGGCCGATCCCGCGGGCCTGGGGATCGCCGAGGTCGCGGCCGTCCTGCCACACCTGCTCGCCGACCTTCGCGGCCGTGGCCAGGTCCCCCAGTCGGTACGACGAGTACGCCACGTGCCAGCGGGCGGTGTTCACCTCCCACCGGTCGCCGGTGCGGTCGAGCAGACGGACGGCTTCGCGGCATCGTTCCAAGCACTCCTCCCACTGCGAGGCGGCGTAGAGCACGACGCCGTGGAAGTGCAGCGACTGCCCCTGGCCCCACACGTCGCCGAGGTCGCGCCGGATGGCGAAGCTGCGCTCGGCGTACTCGATCCCGCGCCGGTACCAGGGCAGCAGGCTCATCACCGGCGCGTGCTCCGAATACGCCTGGGCCCGTTGCGGAGTGGGCGGATAGCGCTCCGCCAGGTTCATGCCCCGGAGGTGGACGAACAGGGTGGCGACCGAGCCCCGCTGGAACCAGTACGTGTGGGCGAGGCGGCTGTAGAGACGGGCCGCGAGGAGATCGGCCTCGCTCGTCGGGCTCTCGAGCGCGCGACGACCCACCACGAACCGGGGCAGGATCGTGTGCACTGCCTGGACCACGACCTCCCACAGGGTGAAGGGCAGCCAGAGACGCCTGGGCATGCGCTGCCCGAGGGCTCGCACGGCCCGCTCCAGCGCCACCGAGGAGGCCGCCATGTCGCCCCGCTTGAAGGCCAGCTCTCCGAGCACACCGTCGATGCGGGCCAGCGCGATCGGCTCTCGCGCCGAGGCCCTCGCACGTTCGAGCTGTTCGGCGGACTCCGCGTAGCGGCCCCGCAGCATCAGCACGCGCCCGAGCTCCTCGGCGATGCGACCCCGGGTCGCCGGGTCGGATCCCGCGCCCCGCTCGGCGATCCGGTACTGCTGCTCGGCCACCTCGAGCGACTGCTGGGCGCGAGCCTCGTCGGCGGCGGCCAGCGCGTACGGGAGCGCCCGGTCGGCTTGTCCGGCTGCATCGAAGTGGAAGGCGAGGTCGAAGAAGCGGGTGGGAGACCGTTCCTCGAGCAGCACGGCGGTTCGCTCGTGGAGCGAGCGCCGTTCGTCGGCCTCGATCAGCTCGAGGAGTGTCTCCCGGATCTTGTCGTGGACGAAGCCGCAGCGACCGCCGTCCACCGGCCACACCAGGTGGCGCCGGCTCGCTTCGCGCACTGCCCGGGCCACGTCCAGCGGGTCCACGCCGGCGAGCGCGGCGGCCACCGCGATCTCGAACTCCTTGCCCAGCACGGCACCGACGCCCAGCAGACGCCTCGTCTCATCGGAGAGGAGGGTGATGCGGTGCGCGAGAACGGTGGCGGCGCGGCTGGAGGACTGGACCGCGGCCAGCGCGGCCGGTTCCACCTGCCATCCCTCCGGCCCGAACACGAGCGCCCGCGACTCGACCAGGCCGCGCAGGACGGCGGCGGCCATGAACGGGCTCCCCTCCGACAACCGGGCGGTGACCTCGAGCGCGGCCTCGGGCACGGCACCTGCCATCGACGAGGCCAGAGCGGAGACATCGTCATCCGACAGCGGCGACAGGGACAGCCGAGCGCGGGCGTCGAGCCGGCGGATCACCGACTCCACGCCGAGTTCCTCGCTGCGGTAGGCGACCACGATCAGCACGTGGCCCGGCGAGGTCCGCGACGCGTTCCAATGGGCGAGCAGCCGACCGCTCAACTCATCGGCCCACTGGCAGTCGTCCAGCACCACCAACGCGGGCTGCGCCGCCGTGCCCAGTGAGTCGAGCAGGACCGACAGGGCTCGCACGGTCCGCACCTCGCCGAACTCGTCCGGTCCCAGCGCCGTGATTCCTTCGGCGCCGAGCAGCCCGGCCAGTTCGGGAAAGGCCACGGCCACCGTCGGCGCGTGGGAGCCGAGCCGGTGGCGCAGGTGAGCGCCGAACGACTCGTCCTCGGCGGCGGCACGCACCAGGTCACGGGCCACGCCCGACAGCACCTGGAACGGTCGTTGCGCGGCCTGGTCCAGCCCCTGACCGTGCAGCTGGCGGACGTGTGCACCAGCCCGGCGGGTGAGCTCCTCGAGCAGCCGGCTCTTTCCTCCGCCCGACTCGGCCCCGACGAGGACGATGCCGCCCTGGCCGGCCCCGGCGTGGGCCAGTTGGGATTCGAGCACGGCGAGTTCGTCCTCACGTCCGACGAAGGACGGTTCGGCCAACGTCTCGCGACGGTCCCGGGAGCCGAGCACGAAGGTGGGGTCGGCCACCGCGGCCGCTCGCCCCTCGATCAGCAGGTCGAGGTCGTGGAGCAATGCCTCGGCGAGCTGGTAGCGCTCGGCGGGATCGCGGCGGACCAACCGTTCGACGATGTGGCCGAGCGTCCTGGGCACGGGCGCATCGAGACACGGAGGCGCGGCGGTCATCTGCTGCTTGAGGACCTCGCCGACCATCGCACCGGCGAACACGGGCTCACCGCGCAGGCACTCGATGATCGTGAGCCCGAGCGCGTACAGGTCCGAGCGTTCGTCGGCGACCCCTGGCAGCAGCCCGGCCTGCTCAGGGGCGAGATAACGGACGCTGCCCACCGGGACGTCGCGAACATCGACGTCGAGGAGGACGCGGCGCGCCAGGCCGAAGTCGACGAGCACGGCACGCTCGATCGGATCACCCGTGAGCATCACGTTGCCCGGCTTCACGTCCCGATGCAGCATCCCGTGGTCGTGGGCGTGGGACAGCGCCGCCGCCACGTCCCGGGCGACGCGGAAGGTGTCGTCCACCGACAGCGGGCCGTCGCGCAGGCGGGCCGTCAGGCTGCGGCCCGGCACCCACGGCGTCACCAGGAAGACGGCATCGCCGTCGACGCCCAGATCGAGCAGTCCGACCAGGTTGGGATGATCCATCCGTCCGAGGACGAGGCTCTCGTGCTCGACCCGTCGACGCGACGGCCCGGTCAACGAGGTGGCCGACGCCAGCTTCAGAATGACGGGGTGCGGACGGTCAGGTGTGCCCTCCGAGTCGCGCGGGCCCGACTGCTGCTGCAGATCCTGGGCCAGGTAGGTCTCCACTCCTTGGCCGCGATGGAGGAGGGAGGTGGGCCGGTACCGGTCGGCGACCACACGATCCACGTCCACGGTCGTCATCGGTGGTGAGGTCCGCCTCGCTCGCTCGTCCAACAGCTCGTCCCGCCCGCGGAAGACTGGTTGCCACGATCCCCCATGCTGGGGATGAGCGCAATACCTCAGACGGGCATTGACACGCCCGTCGATCGGGCTAGTCCGTCAACCCCCGGTGGCGAAGGCGGTCAGCGACAGCAGGCGCTGGACCGACGACGTGGCGTTGCGGATGCAGAGATGCCCGCCGACGGCGTCGAGCGACTCGCGGGCCCCCTCGAGCACCTCGACCGCCGCCGTGTCCATGAACGAGACGTCCGCGAGGTCGAGGTCGATCTCGTGGGCTCCCGACAGCAGCGCCTCGTGGATGCAGGCGGAGAGCGACTCGACGTTGCCGGCATCGATCTCGCCCTGCGGGACGAGCGACACGCGGTGATGAGCGATGTCCAGTGCTGCGGTGCTGTCGGTGATGACCATGGAGGGTGCCTCCGGACTCGCTGCCTAGTGGCTGCGCTACCCACTCTGACGCTCGGCGAGACCAGATTGGTGGCACGAACGTCGACCTGGAACGTGACCGTCACCTTCGTCACGGAACCGGCACCTTCCTGCCGAACGACACCGGGGCGCCGAAGCGGTCACTCGCCCAGGAACTCCGTCATCGTGGCCTCGCCTTCCTGGTTGATCCCGCCCCGGCCCAACACGACTCGGAGGGTGCGCCCGATGATCCGCAGATCGAGGAGCAACGAACGGTGCTCGACGTACCAGACGTCGGCCTCGAACCGGTCGGCCCAACTGGTGGCGTTGCGGCCGTTGACCTGCGCCCAACCGGTGAGCCCGGGCAGGACCTCGTGGCGCCGGGACTGCCGGGCCGAGTACCGCTCGAGGTAGGCGGTGGGCAGCGGGCGGGGACCGACCAGGCTCATCTCGCCCCGCAGCACGTGGACCAGCTCGGGCAGCTCGTCGAGGCTGGTGGAGCGCAGGAACGCGCCGAAGGGGGTGAGCCGCGCCTCGTCCGGTAGCAGCGCGCCGTCGGGTCCCCGGGCGTCGGTCATCGAGCGGAACTTGGTCAGCAGGAAGGGCTGGCCGTACCGGCCGGCCCGCTCCTGACGGAACAGCACCGGCGAGCCGAGCTTGACCCGCACCAGCACCGCCACCACCGCGATGAGGGGCGACAGCACGACGAGACCGGCGACGGTCCCGACGACGTCGACGACCCGCTTCATGGCGGACCGCCCGTCACCGGACCGCCCGCCGGTAGCGCCAGCGGTTGAGGAGGTCACGTACGTCGTTCTCGAAACCCATGCCCCCGGCCACCTTGCGGACGAAGACGTCCATGCCGTCGCTGCGCTGGACCGGGGAGCGGGTGAGCCGGTGGAGGTCGGCCGATCCATAGGGGTTGGGGCGGGTACGGGCGATGGTGGCGGTGCGGAAGCGGGCCCGGACCTCGGTCTGCGCCGGCTCGGAACCGAGCACCGCTTTCGGGTAGGCGAAGTGCCGGGGATCGACACCGAGCCGATCGCGGATGCGCGCGATCGACCGGTCGAGCTCGACCGCGGTCGCCTCGGCCGTGATGCGGTCGAGGAGGGCGTGGGTGTCGGTGTGCGAGCCGATCGTGACCAACCCGGACGAAACGGCCTCGGCGGCGGCCGACCACGCCATCGGCAACCCGCCGTTCGGAAAGGGCCGCTGGCGCTCGATGAAGTCGGTGGCCAGGTAGTAGGTAACGGGGACGTGGTGGCGGGCCAGTACCGGGAGCGCCTCGTCGACGAAGTCGGCGGTCCCGTCGTCGAACGTGAGGGCGACGACGGGACGAGCGTCGTCGGGCGGCATACCTGCGGCGAGCAGCTCGGCCGCCTGATCGAGGGTGACGACGTGGCATGACTCGGCCAGGTACGCGACCTGATCCTCGAACTGCTCGGTGGGCAGGTCGACGCTGGTCGAGGTGCGCGCCCCGACTCGGTGATAGATGAGGATCGTGATGCCCGCCGGCGCGGGTCGCAGACGGTCGACCAGCTTGGCCACCTGCTGCGAAGCCTGCTTCAGGGCATCGTTGGACACCTGCCGACGGTAGTCAGTTCCACGCCGTCGATCCGTACGCTGCACACCGCATGTCCCGGCTCCTCCACGTCACCACCACCGACATCAGCCTCGAGCTCCTGCTCGGGCCCCAGCTGCGGGCGTTCCGGGACGCCGGCTTCGAGGTCCACACGGCCTCGGCCCCGGGACCGTTCGTCCCCGAACTGGAGGCCGACGGCATCGTCCACCACCCGCTGCGTCACGCCACCCGCGCCAGCGCGCCCCACAAGGACGTGCTCGCCCTCGGCGAGCTGTACCAGCTGTTCCGCCGCCTCCACCCCGACATCGTCCACACCCACAACCCCAAGCCCGGCGTGTACGGGCGGATCGCGGCCCGCCTCGCGCGGGTCCCGCTGGTGGTCAACACCCAGCATGGCCTGTACGCCCAGCCCACCGACCGCCTCGCCCGCCGCGTGCCGGTGTATGTCCTGGAGCGGATCGCCGCTGCCTTCTCCCACGTCGAGTTGGTCCAGAACGAGGAGGACATCGTCACGCTCCGCCGGCTCCGGGTGCCGGCGGCGAAGCTGCACCTCCTGGGCAACGGCGTCGACCTCGATCGCTTCCGACCGCAACCCGAGGTCCGCGCCGAGGTTCGCGGCGAACTGGGTGTCGCCGGCGACCAGGTGGTGGTCGGCGCGGTCGGCCGGTTGGTGTGGGAGAAGGGGTACGCCGAATTGTTCGAGGCGGCCCGCGCCATCCTCGCCGAGCGCGACGACGTGCTGTTCGTGATCGCCGGACCGGCCGACCCCGACAAGGGCGACCCGCTCACCGCCGACGACATCGCCGCCGCCGAGACAGCCGGTGTCCGCTTCCTCGGCCACCGCGACGACCCCGAGCGGCTGTACCAGGCCTTCGACGTCTACGTCCTGGCCAGCCACCGGGAGGGCTTCCCCCGATCGGCGATGGAGGCGGCCGCCACCGGCTTGCCCGTCGTGGCCTGCGACATCCGCGGATCCCGGCAGGTGGTCGATCACGGCGTGACCGGCCTGCTGGGCACCGTCCGCTCCCCCGCCGCGCTCCGAGCCCACATCACCCAGCTCGTCGATGACGCCGACCTCCGGGCCAGGATGTCGGCGGCCGCGCTCGACAAGGCGAGGCGGGACTTCGATCAGCAGCGAGTCATCGACCGCACCCTCGCCGTCTACCCGTCGGCGTGACCGGGCCGGCGGTACGCACGCGCGTCCAGAACCGGGGAGGCGCCGTACGTAGGCGCGTCCAGAACCGGGAGGCAGGAGGCGGGGTCGGCCTCGGCGGGGTCAGGTGGCCAGGAGGTCGGGCACCAGGTGCTGGAGCCGGCCGAGACCGAGCTCCTCGGCCGTGGCCAGCGCCTGCCCGGCGAGCTCGACCGCCCGTTCGCGGTCACCGGGTCCGTCGCGCTCGGCGAGGAGCACGGCCCACTCGTAGCGGCTGACGGCCACGAAGGTCGGCGCCCCGGCCCGCTCGCTCACATCGATGGCCGTCCGGAAGTGGTCCTCGGCGACGCCAATTCGGCCCAGCGCCCGCGCCGCCACCCCCATGCTCAGATCGACGGGCTGCTCCATGCTGTTGCCGGCGAACGCGAGCCGGCCTGTGAACCGGTTCCCCCGCTCGTACGCCCGCTCCGAGATCTCCAGCTCACCAAGGGCGGCGGCCACCCGGGCCACGCCCGCGATCGTGAGGATCCAGAGCCCGTCATGAGGCACGGCAGCGAAGTCGTCCGCGGCCAGGAACCGGATGTGCTCGCGGGCCAGCTCGATCTGGTCGGTCTGGTGGTAGACGCTGGCCAGGCCGATGCGCCACGCCGGGACCTGGGGGTAGTTCTCGACTCGCTCGAGGACGGTGTCGGTCAGCTCCCCCAGCCGGCCCTGCTCGTAGCGGAGGCGGAAGAACTGGCTACCCGCGCCGGTCACGGCGGTGTCCAGCAGCTCCTGGCCGTGGGCCTCGGCGTAGGCGAGGAAGTCGAAGACGCCGCGCTCGGCCTCCGCCAGGCGGCCGCTGAGCAGCACGACGAGGTTGTCGAGCATCTTCGAGCGCAGGACGAGCGCGGGCTCCCGCAGCCTTTCGGCCAAGGTCCGGGCCCGCTCGAGATCGGCATCGGCACCGTCACGGTCACCGACGATGAAGTGGGCGGGCGCCCGCTGGAGGAGGCCACCGCACTCGAGGGCCTCGTCGATCCCCTCCACGAGCGAGATCATCTCGGTGAGCTCCTCGAGGTACCGATCGATGCTGTCGGGGTTGGCGGTGTCGAGGACCACGCCCCGGCCGCTCAGAACCTGCGCCAGGGTCGACGGCTCGTCCAGCCGGCGGGCCATGGCCACGGCCTCGTCGCTCAGCTCCCGCCGCACAGCATCCTGCGGGGTCCACATGAGGGCCTGGCTCAGGGCGGAGAGCAGCCCGGCCCGGCGCGGGTCATCACCCGGCGGCATGCGGTCCAGCGCCTCGTCGACGAGTGCCCGGTACTCCTCGTCCGAGTGGTTCACGTTGCGGCTCATCATCTGATAGCCGAGAGCGAGCACGGCGTCGACGAAGCGATCGGTGTCGTCGAGACGGCGGGCCAGCTCGATCGCCCGCAACAGCGTGGGTCGATGACGCGGATCGGCGGCGTGGACCTGCGCGGACCCGAGCGCGACGAGCAGGTCGCAACGGACGGCGGGATCGTCGTCGTCGGCGACGTCGAGCGCGCCGAGGGCCCGTTCGTAGTGGGCGGCCGCTTCCTCGAAGGCCAGCTCGTCTGCGGCCCGGTCGCCGGCCCGGCGCCCGTACTCGACGGCACGCTCGACCTCGCCCAGCGCGGCCGCCTCGCCGAAGTGACGAGCCAGCTCGGCGAGGTGTCGTTCGACATCGCCGCGCGATTCCAGCGCCCGACCGGCCTCCCGGTGCAGGCGCAGCCGGCGACTGGTGGACAACTCCTCGTAGAGCGTCGACCGTACGAGCGCGTGGCCGAACAGGTAGGCACCCTGCCGCCCGGTGGCGGGACGCACGATGGAGGCGGCCTCGGCCGGCTCGAGGTCGTCGAGCACCGCCTCGCGCCCACCCTCGTGGAGCGCGGCCAGCAGGCTCAGGTCGAACTCTCGGCCGACGACACTGGCGACGGCCAGCAGCTCGTTGGTGGCGTCGGGCAGCCGGGAGAGGCGGCGTCCGATGACCTCCCGGACGCCCTCGGGAATGGCCATCTGGTCCGGCTGCACGTCGCTGGTCCACCGGCCGTCGCGCTGGATCAGCGACCCGGACTCGACGAGGTGGAACAGCACCTCCCGAACGAAGAAGGGGTTGCCCTCGGTCTCGTGGTGCACGGCGATGGCCAGCTGGCGACCGGGTTCGTCGAGGTCGTGCCCGGCCGCCGACTCCATGAGGGCCTGGACACCGCCCGGGCCGAGGCCACCGAGCGCGATGCGGTCGACCTCGCCCGATCGACGCAGGTCGGCCAGCATCTCCGACAGCGGGTGCCGCCGGTCGAGGTCGGTGTCGCGGTAGGTGCCGACGACGAGGAGCCGCATCGGCCGGGTGGCGCGCATGAGCTGGCGGAGCAGGACCAGCGTCGGCTTACCCGCCCAGTGGAGGTCGTCGAGCACCAGCAGCACGGGGTGGGCCTCGGACACCGTCGCCAGCAGGTCGCCAACCGCCTCGGCCAGCCGGCGGCGCTCGGCCTCGACGTCGGTGCTCTCGATCGCCTCCATGCCGGGCAACAGCTGGGCCAGCTCGGGGAGCAGCCGGGTGAGCTCGCCGCCCAGCGCCCGAGGACCGAACGGAGGGACTCGATGTCGACGGCGTGGACGTAGTGACCGATGGCCTCCGCCATGGGTTGGTACGGGATGCCGAGATCCTCGTCACACCCGCCCCACAGCACGACCGCGCCCTCACCGTGGGCGATCTGGGCCAGCTCGCTGGTGAGCCGGGTCTTGCCCACGCCGGGTTCCCCGGTGACGAAGACCATGCGCCGGTTGCCGGTGACCACGTCCTTCCAGGCCAGGACCAGCTTCTCCAGTTCCTCCTGACGGGCGACGAAGCCGAACCCGTCGCCCGTGGCGCGGTTCAGCGCGTCGGGGAGCGGCGGCGCGGCTCCCACCGCGGTCGGGGCGTCCCGCGCCGGGGCCGCCCACGCGACCTCGCACACGGTCAGCGGGTCGGGAAGCCCCTTCAGGGTTCGCTCGCCGCGAGACTCGATCTCGTGCTCGGAACGATTGCCGGCGAGCGTGCGGACGATGTCGGCCGCGAGGATCTGGCCGCCGTCGGCGGCGGCGCACAGCCGGGCCGCCTCGACCACGGGTCGGCCGAACCAGTCGCCGTCCTCGAAACTGGCATCGCCCGCGCTGAGCCCGACCCGCATGGAGATCACCGGGCCGGTGCCGCCGTGGTTCGATCGGGAAACCGCCTGCTGCATGGCGACCGCACCGTCGATGGCGTCGCTGGCCGTGGAATAGCTGGCCATCATGGCGTCGCCGATGGTCTTGACCTCGGTCCCACCGGTGGCCTCGATGGCACCGCGGAGCGCAGCGAAGTGCTCGCGACGCAGGTCGTCGGCAGCGCGGTCGCCGATGGACTCGGCCAGCTCGGTCGAGCCCACCAGATCCGTGAACACCAGCGTCACCAGACCCGAGCTCGTCATGCCCGTCCCCTCCGGCCGGCAGGGTACTGCCTGCCAGCTCGCCGCAGCGTCAGATCGAGGCGGCCGGTACGGAGCCGCGTCCAGAACCCGGGAGGGCGGGTCAGGTGGCGGCGGGGGCGACAGGTGCCGTGCCCGGTACCGGTGCGGCGCCAGCCTGCAACGCCAGCGTGCGGTCGAGGAGACCGGCCAGGATGGCGGCACCGAGCACCGGCGTCGATATCCGGATCAGCCACGTGGTGTGATTGGCCAACAGGCCGACGACGAAGCCGAACAAGCCGAGGTTGAGGCCGAGGAAGACGGCGTTGTCGAGGCGGGGCCAGCGGGTCCGGCCCGCGGTGGCGACCAGCAGCATGGCGAAGATGGCGTTGGTCAGCACCCCCACGAACATGGTGTGGTCGAGGGCCAGGAGCTGGTGGTCGCCCACCTTGTCGAAGTCCCCGCCGTTGGCGCCGGCGAGGTAGTTGAGGAAAAGGATGTTGACGATGATGGCAACGGCCGAGGCGGCGGCGTAGCGACCGGGGGTGCGGGCGCCCCACTCGACGGCCCGCAGCGGAGCCCACAACCGCTTGAAGAAGATGATGACGCCGGCCAGCTCGATGATCGTCGCCAGCGGCGGCAGCGGGTCGATGCCCCACAGCAGGCCGATCATCAACACGATGCCTCCGGCGAAGGGCAGCGCCACCTGCCACGTCCCGAGCCGGCCCGCCCGGCCCAGGTTGTTGCCCCGGAGCCCCCACTCGGCCAGGGCCATGCCGACCGGGATCAGGAACCCCACCACCATCGTCCCCGGGTGGGCGTCGTCGCCGCCGTCGGGGAGGACGTTGCGTCCGGTGGCGATCTCAGTGGCGAGGAGGACGCCGATGATGCCGCCGGCCACCGACGTGGCCACCGCGGCGAGGAAGCCGAGGTGCACGGCGCTCAGCTCGACGTGGCGAGCTCGGGCGACGACCCAGGCGAAGGCGGTGACGATGACGGCCAAGGCGAACGTCCCGATGATCGGGCGGGGGTCGTTGTAGGTGAAGGCGAAGGTGAGAGCGAAGATCGGGAGCACGACCACGGTCGCCCGAGCCAGCCAACGCGCCGTCCGTATCTCACCCTCGCTGGCCTGGGCGCCGAACAGCCAGATGGACGCCGCGATCACGCAGGTGGTGATCCAGCCCAGCGTGCCGGCGTGGACATGCGAGAGCACGACCTTGCGGTCGAAGTCGACCACGTCGGTGCCGTTGAGGATGCCGATGCCGACCGTCCACACGAACACCGCCATCGCCACCTGCAGGAGCAATCGCACCTCCGCGCGCAGCGGATGCTGCCCGCCGTCGATCGACACCGCGGTCATACCCGTACCCCCGTTTGTCCCTGACCACCGGTGGTGGTCTCCCCTTGCTCCCGATCCTACGACGTGACGTCGGGCACGTGCCGGACGATCGGCACCCGCCGGCGCGGGACGGAGGCGCGTCCAGTTTCTTCCCTCTGTTCGGAGGTGGCGGTGCAGTCAGAAGAGCTCGATGTCGCCGAGGGAGAACGCGAGGTCGGCGAGCGCCGGCACGGCCGGCCGGGCGAGAGGTCGCCAGGTGACGATCGGGCCCTGGCGAGGGATGGGCACGAAGCCGTGGCGGATCGTGAGCCCGAGGGCGACGATGTAGTCCCCCGCGGCTCGGGTCAGCCGGCGGACGGCGAGCGGATCCGGCAGCGGCGACAGCCAGTCGACCAGGGCGACCTCGCGGAGCGGTCCGCGTCGGCGCACCCGGAACACGCAGTGGCCGCCGCGCACCTCGACGGCGCGGTAGTGGAGCGGTTCGAAGCCGTAGCGCCAGGCGAGGTAGGCGCGGCTGCGGTCGGTCGACCAGCCCGCGACGGGCGGCGGGGTCAGGTCGTCGAGCACGTCACCTACCGGTGAGCCGATGGTCACCGGCTCGGACCACTTCTCGGCCGCGACGCGGGCCCGAGCCATGCGTAGCTGCGCCACCGGTGAGGTCGGCTGCACCATCAGGGTGGGCCGGCCCAGCACCGACCAACCCATCTTCAGATAGCCAGGCCGGCTCTGCTCGTTCGGGGTGTTGAACACCGCGTCGACGCCGTCGGCGGTGAGCTCCTCCGCCGCCTGCATGGTGAGCCGCCGGAACAGGCCCCGGCCCTGGTAGTCGGGGTCGGTGGCGGTGTCCACCGCCCGCACGAGGTGGAGCGTCGACCCGTCGACGGCCAGCTCCCAACGCAGCAGCGTGCGGAACGCCACCAGCCGGTCGCCGTCGAACGCCGCCCACCCGGGCGAGGGGCCGAAGGGGTTTTCGAGGTGCTTCCACCGGAAGAAGGCGCGGTCGCGATCGTCGCCGGCCCACCCCAGCGATCGGCTGGCCAGATCCACGATGCCGTCGACGTCGTCGGCCGTGGTGCGCTGGACCATCAGCTCCTCGTCACCCATGCATCAACCATCATGGCCGACGTGACCGAGGCTGGCAGGGAGCGCATCCGGGTGCTCTGGCTCACCAAGGGCCTCGGCCCGGGCGGCGCCGAACGCCTGCTGTTGTCGTTCGCTCGGCTCGCCGACCACGAGCGGTTCGAGTTTCACGTCGCCTACCTGCTGCCGTGGAAGGACCACCTGGTCGACCAGCTCGAAGCCGCCGGGGTGACCGTCCACTGCCTGGACGCACCGAGGCCGTACGACCTGCGGTGGCTGCGACGCCTACGGGCGTTGGTCCGGGATCTGCGGATCGACGTGGTCCACGACCACTCCCCCCTCGTCGCCGCCGAGGCCCGACTGGCGCTGCGCACGCTGCCGCCCGCCGTGCGGCCCACACTGGTGACCACCGAGCACAACGTCTGGGGCTCGCACCAGCGCCTCAGCCGGGCGTTGAACCGAGCGACCATGGGGCTCGACGACCACGTCTTCGCGGTGTCCGAGCAGGTGCGCGACTCGATGTCGCCGCGCCGCCGGGCGGGCGCCGAGGTCCTCATCCACGGGGTCGATGTCGATGCCATCGTCGTCCGCCGATCGGAACGGGCCGACGCCCGCGCCGAGCACGGCTTGACCGACGACGACGTGGTGGTGGTCAGCGTAGCCAACCTGCGGGCCAACAAGGACTACCCGACGATGCTGGCGGCCGCGAACCGGCTGGTCGACGATGGCGTACCGGTGACGTTCCTCACCGTGGGCCAGGGTCCATTGGAGGAGGAGCTGCACACCCTCAGGGACGGGCTCGACCTCCACGACTGGTTCCGCTTCCTCGGCTACCAGGAGGACCCGATCCGGGTGCTCGCCGCCGGCGACGTGTTCTGCCTGTCGTCGCGTTACGAGGGGCTCCCCATCGCCCTGCTCGAGGCGCTGGCCATGGGACTACCAGCTGTGGTCACCGACGTGGGGGGCATGCCGTCGGTGGTACGCGACGGGGTCGAGGGCCGCCTCGTGCCCGCCGGCGATCCTCTCGCGCTCGCCGGCGCCATCACCGAGCTGGCTGACCCGGCCCGGCGAGCCGAGCTGGCGAACCATGCGTCCGATCGCAGCCACGACTTCGACATCCGCCACGCCGTCGCTCGCCAGCAAGCGCTATACGGGGAACTCGCCGCCCGCCACCTCTGAATCGTTGCGGCTCAGAGGTTCTCGATCTCGACGTCGGGGACGTCGCCGGCCGGGGTGAAGCCGAGCACACGGCCGTAGAAAGCCAGCTCGGAGCCGAGCACGGTGATGACCGTTTCCGCCTTCCGGAAGCCGTGCTGCTCACCTTCGAAGGCGAGATAGGCCACCGGCACCCCCTTGGCTCGCAGGGCGGCCACGATCATCTCCGACTGGTTGGGGGGCACGATCTCGTCCTCGAGGCCCTGGAACACGATGAGCGGCGAGTCGAGCCGGTCGACGTGGTTGATCGGCGACCGCTCCTCGTAGATCGCCTTGGCCTCGGGGTAGGGGCCGACGAGGCTGTTGTCGTAGCGGGACTCGAACTTGTGGGTCTCCGCGGCAAGGGCGGTGAGGTCGGCGACGCCGTACGAGCAGGCACCGGCGGCGAACACGTCGGTGTTCTCCAAGGCAGCGAGCACCGTGAAACCACCCGCGGAGCCACCCCGGATGCAGAGGCGGTCAGTGTCGGCGAGGCCCTGGTCAGCGAGCCAGGTGACGGCGGCGACGCAGTCCTCGACGTCGACGATCCCCCATTGTCCTCGCAGCAGCTCGCGGTAGGGACGACCGAAGCCGGTGGAGCCCCCGTAGTTGACGTCGACGAGGGCGAAGCCGCGGGAGGTCCAGTACTGCTTGGCCAGGTCGAGTCGGGCCCGGGCCATGCCGGTGGGGCCGCCGTGGATCAGCACCAGCAGCGGCGGCGCGCCGTCTTCGGGCGGATCGACGTCGGGGTTGGCTGGCGGGTAGTAGAGGCCGTGCGCGGTTCGCTCGCCGCTGGGGCCGGACGGGAACGACACCGGGCGAGCGATGGAGAACCAGCCGGCGTCGAGGTCGAGGGCTCGGGCCGGGCGCAGGACGTCGACCTCGCCGGTGATCGGCTCACTGGCGCTGTCGTCGATGGTGACCTCGACCACCTCGGACTCGCGGTCGAAACCGCCGCCCACGAACACCACGGAGTCGTCCCGCACCGCCAGCGAGGCGATCTCGGTGTAGGGCAGGCCGAAGGTGGTGATGGTGCCGTCGAGGGCCCGGACGGCGAGGTGGTCGAGGCCCTCCTGGGCGAAGGCGAAGACCATGCGGCCGTCGGCCAGGAAGCCGTAGCGGGACATGCCGAAGACCCACTGCGGCGTGCCGATCTCGGCCTCGAGGCCGGTGAGCGCCATCGGGTCGTCGTCCACGCCGAGGGCGTAGGCGTTCCACCAGCCGGTGCGGTCGGAGAGGAAATGGAGCGTGCCATCGGCGGTCCAGACCGGCTGGATGACCGACTCGCCGGGACCGCCGGCCACCACGGCCGCGTCGCTGAGCCCGATCCCGTTCTCGCCGATGTCGATCGGCGCGACGCACAGCTCGGTCGAGTCCCACGGCATGTTGGGATGGTCCCACTGGATCCAGGTCAGACGGTCGCCGTCCGGGGAGACGCGAGGGTTGGCCACGAAATCCGGCCCGGTCACGAGGACCGCCGGATCGCGGCTGCCGTCGGCCGCGATGGCGACGATCTCGTTGACCGCCTCCCCGCCGGTGTCGTGGCGCTCCCGGACGCCGACGAGGACTGACCCGACGCGCCGCAGGTCGGCGAAACGGAACGCGGCGGGTGACGGCGGCTCCGGCGTGATCGGCTCCGGGTCGGCCCCGCCATCGACCGGCATGCGATACAGCCGCTGATCGGTCCAGTTGGCGAAGTAGAGCCAACCGCCGTCGACCAGCCACGCTCCCCCGCCGTACTCGTGAACCCGAGTCCGGGCGTTGAATCCCTCGGGGAGCAGATCGATGTTGGTGCCGTCCGGGGTGCGCCGAACGACCTGGGTCCGCCCACCTTCCGCCGGGCGCAGCCCGCTCCAGTAGACGTCGGCGCCGTCGCGCAGCACCTCGCCCAGCGACACCGCGGCAGCGACGACCAGCTCCGGCGTGATGGGTGACGGCCACTCGCCGTACGGCGTCGTCATTCGGCGAGGAGGTCGGTGATGCGCTGGACGCCTTCGACCAGGTCGTCGTCGCCGAGAGCGAAGGACAGGCGGGCGAAGCCGGGCGTCCCGAATGCCTCGCCGGGGACGATGGCCACCTTGGCCTCCTCGAGGATGATCTCGGCCAGCTCCAGCGTGGTCGACGCGGTGCGGCCCCGGATCGGCTTGCCGAGCACCTCGGTGAACTTTGGATAGGCGTAGAACGCACCCTCGGGTTCGAGGCACGTGACGCCGGGAATCGCGTCGAGCATCTTCCACATCGTCTGGCGACGGCGGTCGAACGCCTCGCGCATCATCGCCACGTCGTCCAGGGGGCCCGACACGGCAGCGAGCGCGGCGCGCTGGCTGACGTTGGCCACGTTCGAGGTCTGGTGGCTCTGGAGGTTGCCGGCCGCCTTGATGACGTCGCCGGGGCCGATCATCCAGCCGACCCGCCAGCCGGTCATGGCGTACGTCTTGGCCACGCCGTTGAGGACGACGCAGGTGTCGGCCAGCTCAGGCACGACGACCGGCATCGACGTGAACTCGTGGTCGCCGTAGGTGAGGTGCTCGTAGATCTCGTCGGTGACGATCCAGATGCCGTGCTCGACCGCCCATTGGCCGATGGCGATGACCTCGTCGCGCGGGTAGACCGCCCCGGTGGGGTTCGAGGGCGACACGAAGACCATGGCCTTGGTCTGGGGCGTGCGGGCCGCTTCGAGCATGTCGATGGTGACCCGGAACCCGGTGGTCTCGTCGGCGGGGATCTCGACCGGGATGCCGCCGGCGAGCTTGATCGGCTCGGGGTAGGTGGTCCAGTACGGCGCGGGCAGCAGGACCTCGTCGCCGGGGTCGATGAGGGTGAGGAACGTGTTGTAGACGGCGTGCTTGCCACCGTTGGTGATCAAGATGTTGGCCGGGTCGACGTCGAGGCCGGAGTCACGGGCCGTCTTGGCCGCGACTGCAGCCTTGAGCTCGGGGAGGCCGCCGGCCGGCGTGTACTTGTGGTTGGCCGGGTCCTTGCACGCCTCGACCGCGGCATCGACGATGTGCGCCGGGGTCGGGAAGTCGGGTTCGCCGGCCCCGAAGCCGATGACCGACTCACCGGCGGCCTTGAGGGCCTTGGCCTTGGCGGTGACGGCCAGGGTCGCCGAGGGGGCGATGGCACCGACGAGGGCCGAGATGCGTGAGGTGGAAGACAACAGTTTCGCTCCTGATGGGGGTACTCCGCGATAGTTGCACGTCGATGGTGACGCATACCCCCGAGATCACGATCCCAGCCGACATCAAGCCCGCCGACGGCCGGTTCGGCTCCGGTCCGTCCAAGGTGCGACCGGAGCAGATCCAGGCCGTGAGGGACGCCTCACCCGAGGTGATGGGCACCTCGCATCGCCAGGGCCCGGTCAAGTTCGTGGTCGGCTCGCTGCGCAACGGCCTGGCCGAACTGCTCCAGCTCCCCGACGGCTACGAGATCATGCTCGGCAACGGCGGCACCCACGCTTTCTGGGACGGCCTGGTCGCCGGCTTCATCGAGCAGCGCTCGCTGCACGCCACGTTCGGGGAGTTCTCGTCGAAGTTCGCCAAGGGGGTCGCCGCGGCGCCGTTCCTCGACGAACCGGTGCTGGTCGAATCCGAGGTCGGCACCCATCCCACCGTGACCGCGGTCGACGGCATCGACACCTACGCTCTCACCCACAACGAGACGTCGACCGGCGTGATGATGCCGGTGCAGCGCCCCGATGGCGCCGTGCCGTCGGAGGGCGGGGGGTTGGTGGTGGTGGACGCCACCTCTGCCGCCGGCGGGCTGCGATTCGATCTCAACCAGTGCGACGTCTACTACTTCTCACCCCAGAAGGCACTGGCCTCCGATGGTGGGCTGTGGCTGGCTGCGGTCTCGCCCGCGGCCGTCGAGCGCATCGGGGCCCGGGCCGAGGCCGCCGACCGCTGGGTCCCGCCCTTCGTCGACCTGGCCGCCGCGCTGGACAACTCCCGCAAGGACCAAACACTGAACACGCCGGCGCTGGCCACGCTGATCATGGCCGACAACCAGGTCCAGTGGCTGTGCCACAACGGCGGCCTCGAGTTCGCCGCCGGCCGCTGCGATGCCTCGGCCGAGATCCTCTATGGCTGGGCCGACGCCCACGAGCTGGCGTCGCCGTTCGTGTCCGATCCCAAGTCCCGCTCGCACGTCGTGGCCACCATCGATTTCGCCGCCTCAATCGACGCCTCCCTCATCGCGGCCGTGTTGCGGGCCAACGGCATCGTCGACACCGAGCCCTACCGCAAGCTGGGCCGCAACCAGCTCCGCATCGCCATGTTCCCCGCGATCGATCCCGAGGACATCCGGGCGCTGACGGCCTGCATCGACCACGTGCTGGGCGCCCTCAGCTGAGGGAAGGACACGCAGCCGTGTGATCGTGTCGAGAGCTCAGAGAACCACCACATTGCCCCCGGTCCGCCGACCGGTGGCGTTGCGGGCATCGAACAGCAACCGCGACCACTCGATGAGCCGACCCACGTCGTAGGTGCTGTGCGGGGTGAGGAGCAGCACGGCATCGGACCTGCGCACAAGATCCTCCGTGAGACGACGGCGGCGGAGCTTCACGCCGTGCTCATCAATTGCCGCGACGAATGGATCGTTGAACGAGACCTTCGCACCCCAAGAGGCAAGCTGGGCCAGCACCTGAATGGCGGCTGACTCGCGCACGTCGCCGACGTCCGGCTTGTACGTGACGCCGAGGGCGAGCAGCTTGGCTCCCTTCGTCGTCACACCTTGCTCGTTGAGCGCGTCCATGATTCGGCGGGCTGTATAGATCGGCATCTGGTCGTTAATGTCCTTGGCCAGCTCCACCAGCCGAAACGGGCGACCAGTATCTCGCCGGGACTGCCACGTGAGATAGGCCGGGTCGAGCGGGATGCAGTGTCCACCGACGCCAGGACCGGGATAGAAGGGCATGAACCCGAACGGCTTGGTTGCCGCGGCCTCGATTACCTCCCAGGTGTCAATGCCTTGATCGGCGCAAAGCTGAGCCAACTCGTTCACGAGGGCGATGTTGACAAGCCGGAAGGTGTTCTCCAGCAGCTTGGCCAGCTCTGCCGACCGGCAGCTGGTGACCTCGTGGACCACGTCGACGATCTGCCCGTAGAAGGCCGCTGCGACCCGGGTACACGCCGGTGTGAATCCTCCGACCACGCGAGGCACCGCGGCGAAACCGTGTTCGGCGTCGCCCGGGTTGATGCGTTCAGGGGAGTAGGCCAACAAGACATCGCGACCCACGACCCGGCCGTGCGACTCGAGCAGGGGGCGGAGGACCTGCTCGGTGGTGCCCGGGTAAGTTGTCGACTCCAAGATGACGAGCGTGCCCGGCTGCAGATGCTGGGCGACGGCTGTACCGGCTCCCTCGATGGCAGCCAGATCAGGCCGGTGGTCGATCAACGGTGTGGGCACACAGACCAGGACCACGTCGCAGTCCGCGACCACGACTGCGTCGGTCGTGAACCCAAGTCGTCCGGTGGCGAATGCCTCGGCGAAGAGGTCACCGTCCACTCCGGCGACCACCTGATCACCAGAGCGCAGGGCGGCAACGCGATCGGCATCGAGATCGATCCCGACTGTGACGAGCCCGGCCCGGGCGGCGGCGGCCGCGACAGACAACCCGACGTAGCCCTGCCCCACGACGGCGACCCGCGCACTCTTCCTGGTGATGGACTCAACGAGACCTTCGGCCAAAGCCGCGCCGGTGAGCTCTGTCGGTCGACGAGATCGGGACATCGGTCGATGGTAGATCGGAGTCGTCGCCCGCCGCATCGGCGCCTCGCCGACCATCGTCATCTGGCACCTCTCCACTGCGCCAACATGAACTGGTGGAGTTGTGGATCGCGGGTGCGGGCGGCGTCGGTCGGGAGGTTCTCGATGTCGCGCTCGCCGCCGACGTTGACGTGGCCGGGTTCGTCGACGATGCGACATTCGGAACCACAGTTCGCGGCCTCGAGGTGCGGTCATCGTCCACACTCACTATTGGCGTGTCGTTCATCGTCGCCATCGGCCAGCCTCAGGCGAGGCTCGATGTCGCTCGCCGGCTCACCAGCGCAGGCGCGACCCCGCGGAGTCTCGTGCATCCTCGGGCCATCATCGGCCCGCTCACGAGGACGAGCGCCGGCTGCCTCGTGTCCGGTGGAGCACACATCTCGTCTTCCGTAACTCTCGGCGCGCACGTGCAGGTTCACTACAACGCCACCGTCGGCCACGACTGCACCCTCGAGGAGGGCACCACCGTCCTTCCGGGTGCCAATGTGGCGGGGGCCGTACATCTCGAACGAGCGGTGACGATCGGTAGCGGGGCGATCGTCCTGCCCGGGCTGACCATCGCTACCGAAGCCATCGTGGGAGCGGGCGCCGTCGTGACGCGTGACGTTCCGGCCGGCGCGACCGTTGTCGGCACACCGGCGCGCCCTCAGCGGCCCTGACCCTCAAGGTCGCGATCGGAACCAGTCGACCGTGGTCTGCAGGCCCACCGCCAACGGGATCGGTTCCACCTCCGGGAACAGCGTCCGAAGTCTCGACGGGTCAGCCTGCGAGTGAGGGACATCGCCGGCCCGGCTCGCCCCCTGCTCGACCTCGAGTCGATGCCCCACGATCGTCTCGAGCTGCGCGATGAGTTCGAGCAGCGTGACCCGGGAGCCGAAAGCGAGATTCACCGGCTCGGCATCCGCGACACGCCGCGCGAGTGCCTCACCGAGCACGCTGCAGACGGATCGGACGTGAGTGAAATCCCGGCTCTGTGTCCCGTCTCCGTAAACGTGGAGAGGGCGACCAGCGAGGGCAGCGTCGACAAAGGCCGGCACCACCGCAGCGTAGGCGTGGCCAGCGGCCTGCAGGGGACCGAAGACGTTGAAGAAACGAACCGCCAGAACATCGAGACCGAACGACGCCTGCCACGCCAACGCGTAGCACTCGGTGGCCAGCTTCGATGCTGCGTACGGACTCAACGGCCTCGGTGCGAGACCCTCGTGCTTGGGGAGGGTGGGATTCGCGCCATAGACAGACGACGACGAAGCAACTATCACGTGTGCTGGTCGCTCACGACGGCTTCCCGCCCGTCGCACGGCCTCGAGGACCTCCACGGTCCCCGTTGCATTCGCCAGATGTGAGGCCGCCGGATCGGCGATTGAGCGGGGCACTGAGGGGCGGGCGGCCAGGTGGACGACAGCATCGGCCCCGTCGAGGACTAGGTCAAGGGCCTCGGCGTCGAGGATCGAGCCCTCCATGAATTCCACGGACACGCCCTCGAGGTTGCCGCGGTCGCCAGTCGACAGGTCGTCGATGACGACCACGTCATACCCGTCGGTGCTCAGTTGGCGAGCCAAGTTCGCTCCGATGAATCCGGCACCACCGGTGATGAGGACACGCACGAGCGAGCACCGTACCGGCACTCGCTCCGGTCCGGACGCGTGCGGTGGCGTTCGGATCCAAGGGCGTACACTCAACAGGTATCGATGATGCCGACAGGGCCCACGGAGAAGAAGGCCACCGCGATGGCGTCACGATGTATCGGAATTTTGGCAGTCTGTATCTTGGTTGGGGTCACGGTCGGCGCGTGCCGCGAAAACTCTTCGGCTGCCGACCGGCTCGCCGAGCACCTCCGGACCGGGCGAGCGTTCACCGAACTCGCCCTCACCGAGCCCGAATCGCACTGCGCCGCCCAGGCGATCGTGGACGACCTCGGCACGGAACAGGTCCACGGGCTCGGCCTCGACGACCCCGACACCGAGCCCGACTTCACCGCCCTGCCCACCGATGCGCTGACCAGCGTGGCCAGCGGCGTCGATGGCTGCGTCGACCGGCTCGACGCGGTGCTGACGTCGACCATCGCCAAGGGCATCCTCGATCGGCCCGACGAGACCTTGCCGGTCGACCGGGACGCCGCCGACTGCGTGGGCCAGGCCTTGGTCGACGGCCTCGGTGCGCCCCAACTTCTGGTACTCGGCGCGCTGAGCGGTGGCGCCGACCCGATCAACGCCGGCTCGATGAGCGACGACGAGGTCGACACCGTCGCCGACGCCTTCCTCGGCTGCCTCGACATCCGGCAGGTGTTCCAGGACCAGTTCGCGGCCCAGGGCCTCCCCGACGACACCGCGGCCTGCCTGGCCCGGAAGATCCCGGAGCAGAACCTCCACGACCTGTTCGCGGCCCAGTTCGCTGGCGAGGCCGTTGACCCGAACAGCCTGCTCGGGCCGGCACTGGGGGCCTGCGGGCTGGCCTAGGTCCCCGAGGACGAGCCGACGATCTCGGCGACGGCAGCTGCCATGCCGTCGGCGCCGGAGTGCTCGGGCGCCCAGCCGGTGGCGGCCCGGAAGCGCCGGTTGTCGATCCGGTGCGAGCGCATCAGGACGTCGGCGGCCGGGTTGAGCCGGCGCACCAACCCGGGCGGCAGGGCGAACGGTGGCCTGCGGCCGATGGCAGCCGCCACGGCCTCGCCCAGCGCCCGGCGGGTGGGCGGGTCGTCGTCGGCGATGTTGTAGATGCCGGGCTCGCAGTCGAGCGCCGCCACGACGGCGGCGGCAGCAGAGGGCATCCCGATGACCGACGTGTACGAGTCGGGCTCGCCGACGAACGGACTGATCCGCCAGCGCAGCGTCCGAGCGAAGGTCGCGGTGTGGCTCGAATCGGGGGCGTAGAACTGGGCGAAGCGGAGCACCACCCCCGCTCCCCCATCGGCGGTGAACGACGCCACTTCGGACTCGGCGTGGTCCACCGGCGCGCTGAACATCGACGGCGGCCGGGACGCGTCCTCGTCGATCCAGCCCGCACCACCGTCGGCGTACGGGAAGGTGATCGACTCCTGGATCACCCGACCGACGTCGTTGCGGCGGGCGGCGGAGACGAGGTTGGTCGACCCCTCGGTGCGGATCCGGTTGTTCTCGTCCCACGACCCCTTCCCTGCAGCACGCCGCATCGACGGGATGTGGGTGGCGAGGTTGATCACCGCGTCGTGGCCGGCGACCGCGCCGGCGAGCGCCTCGGCGTCGAACAGGCCGACGCGCACGGGCGTGGCACCGAGATCCTCGACCAGCCGGTCGCGCTCGGGGGTGCGGGCGATGACGGTCACGTCGTGACCGGCCGCGACCAGGGCGGGCACGGCTCGGCGGCCGATGATCCCGGTTCCGCCGGCAACGAAGCATTTCATGTCGTTCCTCCTCGGTTCCGGCCGCCGCTGGTTCGGCGGCCACGGTTCTGCACGGTCTCGGTGAGCCACACGGCCGAAGCCGTCAGCTGGTCGGGGTGCACCGACCCGGCGAGCGAGGCGTTCACGTCGTCGATGGTCACCGCGCGCAGCTCCCGCCGCCAGGCGTCTTCGGCCCGCCACATCGCCGACGCGATGCCGCACGGCCGCCGGTAGCACGACTCCGGCTGCGCCCCCGGACCCCTCTGGCGGATCTCGCCGCAGCGGAAAGCGGTGTCGTCGCCGTCGACGGCGAGGGTGATGTCGAGCAGGGTGACCTCGTCGGCCGGGCGGGCGAGGCGGAACCCGCCCTGCGGCCCGGGCACCGACTCGCACACCCCGGCCCGCACGAGAGCCTGGAGGTGCTTGGCCAGGTAGGCGGGCGGCACCCCGTGGAACTCGGCCAGCTTGGCCGCCGGCAACGCCTGGTCGCCCTCGAGGAAGGCCAGCACCGAGCAGGAATGGATCGCCCATTCGACACCGTCACCCATTCGCATATCCAGGATAGTAACTATCCGGGATAAGACATGTCCAGGAACCGCGTGCGTACGCTTCGCGTCTCGCGGGAGACGACAAGAGGAGGACGGCCATGAGCACCGTCGCCGAGTACGCACCGGGCACGCCGAGCTGGGTGGATCTGTCCAGCCCCGACCTCGACGCCAGCGCCGCCTTCTACGGCAGCCTGTTCGGGTGGGACTGCACCGAAGCCGGTGACCCGGCCGAGACCGGCGGCTACCGCATGTTCGAGAAGGGCGGTCGCGTCGTCGCGGGGCTCGGCCCCCTCCAGGAGAACAGCGGACCCCCGTCGTGGACCACCTACGTGAGCGTGGCCGACGTCGACGCCACCGCGACAGCGATCACCGACGCCGGCGGCACGGTGCTGGTGCCGCCGATGGACGTGATGGAGGCCGGCCGCATGCTGGTGGCGCTCGACCCCACCGGCGCGGCGTTCTCGGTGTGGCAGCCCAACCAACACATCGGCGCCAGCCTCGTCAACGAACCGGGCAGCCTGTCGTGGAACGAGCTCAACACCCGCGACCCGGAGGCCGCCGAGTCGTTCTACCGGGCCGTCTTCGGCTGGACCGGGAACCACAACGACATGGGCGACGGCTCGACCTACACCGAGTGGCAGCTCGACGGCCGCTCCGTCGGCGGCATGATCGACATGCGGGGCCGCGTCCCCGACCAGATCCCGGCCCACTGGCTGACCTATTTCGCGGTCGACGACACCGATGCCACCGTGGCCACGGTCACTGAACGGGGCGGATCGGTCATGGTCCCGGCCATGGACATCGAACCGGGCCGGTTCGCGGTGGTCGCCGATCCGAACGGCGCCTTCTTCGCCGTCATGAAGATGAACACCCCGGCCGACTGATCCCGCAGCCGCCGGGTAAGGCTCCTCCATGAGCCTCCTCGGCGCGCATCCGGCCCAACGCATCTCGCGGCACGGCGACGTCCTGCGTCTCGTGATCCGCCACGCCAGCACCGGCCTGCTCGACCACGCCGGGCTGGAAGCCGAGCTGCAGGAGCTGGAGGCCACCGACTCGTCGGACTCCGACCTCGACGAGGAGGCCCAGCGCTTCGCCGCCGACCTCGAGTCGATGGGGCCGACGTTCGTGAAGCTGGGTCAGATGCTGTCGACCCGGGCCGACCTGCTGCCCGAGCCCCACCTGCAGGCCTTACGGCGGCTCCAGGACGAGGTGGAGCCCGTCCCCGCCGACGACATCCGCCAACTCGTCGAGTCGGAGCTGGGGGCGCGGATCGTCGACGTCTACGAGTGGTTCGACGACGAGCCCATGGCGGCGGCGTCGCTGGCCCAGGTCCACCAGGCCCGGCTGGCCGACGGCGCCGACGTCGTGGTCAAGGTCCAGCGCCCCGGGATCGCCGAGACGGTCCGCAACGACCTGCGGGTCCTGGAGGATCTGGCCAAGGTCGCCGACGCCACCACCGAGGTGGGCCGGCGCTTCGGCTTCGCCGAGTTCCTCGACAGCTTCCGCACCAGCTTCGTGGCCGAGCTCGACTTCCGCACCGAGGCCGACAACCTCCACGCCTTCGCCGACCTGCTCGACGGCTACGAGCACGTCCGGGTGCCTCGCCCGGTCGACCGCCTCGTCACCCGTCGCGTGCTCACCATGAGCCGCGTCGAGGGCCGCAAGGTCACCGACCTCGGTCCCCTGGCCCTGCAGGAGATCGACGGTTCGGAGCTGGCGGACGAGCTCACCCGGGCCTACATCGACCAGATCCTGGTCCACGGCCTGGTCCACGCCGACCCCCACCCCGGCAACGTGCTCTACGCCGACGGCGACATCTTCCTGATCGACCTGGGCATGGTGACCCGGCTGGGCCACCGGGCCCGCGCCCAGCTGCTCGACCTCACCCTGGCCATCGCCGAGCAACGGGCCGACGACGTGGTCGACGTGCTCCGCCGGGCCGGGACACCGCTGGCCGACTTCGACCCCGACGAGCTCGAGGCCCACCTCGCCGAGCTGCTGGGTCGGCACGCCGACGCCTCGATGCACCGGCTCGACACGGGTTCGGTGCTGCTCGAGCTGTCACGCGCGTGTGCGATCGCCGACCTCCGCCCTCCCGCCGAGCTGGCCATGGTGGGCAAGGCACTGCTCAACCTCGACGAGGTCACCCGTCGCCTCGACCCCGACTTCGTGCCCAACCGCACGGTCGAGGACCACGCCGCCACCCTGCTCCGCCACCACGTCGAAGAGGACGCCACCGGACTGCGGGCCGCTCGCACCGCCCTCGACGTCGGTCGGCTGGTCGAGACCCTGCCCCGCCGGATCGACAAGGTGCTGGGCGATCTCGCCGACGGGAACCTGAGCGTCCGCGTCGACGCCATCGACCAGGAGGAGCTGCTGCGGGGCATCGAGAAGATCGCCACCCGCCTCAGCGCGGGGGTGATCGTGGCCGCCATGTTGATCGGCGCCGCGCTGGCGATGCGGGTCGACTCCGCGGTCACGCTGCTGGGCGCGCCGGCCCTGGCGGTGGTCTTCTTCGCCCTCGCCAGCATCGGTGGACTCGTCCTGGTCGCCCACGTGTTCGTGATCGACCGGCGCGACCGCATGCGCCGGCATCGCCGCAACTAAGGCCGCTCCGGGTCATCTACCGTCGGGGCATGGACGATCTCAGCCGGCTCGACGCCACCGCCCAGTCCGATCTCCTTCGCCGGGGCGAGGTCACGGCGGGCGAGCTCACCGACGCCGCCATCGAGCGGCTGGAGGCGCTCAACGGCATCCTGAACTCCGTCATTCACCTCGACCTCGAGGGCGCTCGCACCCGGGCCGCGGCGCTCGACGCCGGCAACGCGCCCGGCGCCGGCGCCAACGGCGCGTTCCGGGGCGTTCCGTTCCTCACCAAGGATCTCATCTGCCGGGAGGCGGGCCGTCCCTTCCACGAGGGCAACGTCCACCTCAAGGAGATCGGCTACACGTCCGACTACGACCAGGTCCTCGCCGAGCGGTTCCGCGACGCGGGCCTCGTCTCGCTCGGCCGCACCAACGTACCCGAGTTCGGCATGCGCCCGGTGTGCGAGCCCGTGGCCTACGGCCCCACCAACAACCCGTGGAACCTGGCCCACTCCCCCGGGGGCTCCACCGGCGGCGGCGCGGCCGCGGTGGCCGCCGGCATCGTGCCCGTCGCCCACGCCAACGACATCGGCGGCTCGATACGCGCCCCCGCGTCGCACTGCGGACTGGTCGGCCTCAAGCCGTCACGAGGCCGATCGTCGATGGCACCCGACTTCTTCGATGCCATGGGCGGCCTGAACGAGGAGCTGATCGTGAGCCGCTCGGTGCGCGACACGGCCGCGGCCCTCGACACCTTCACCACCCGAGCGGAGGTCGGCGACTGGTACCCGACGTGGCCGCCCTGCGCGTCGTACGCCGCCGAGGTCGGGGTCGACCCCGGCCGGCTGCGGATCGGCGTGATGGCCAGCCCAGCCGGCGTCGCCGTCCACGATCACGTGGCCGCCACGGTGCGCGCCATCGGCGACGTGCTCGGCCGGCTCGGCCACCAGGTCGACGACTCGCATCCGGCCGCCCTCGAGGAGGACATCACCGGCATCGCCCTCCCCCACTACGCCGCCGGCACCACCCACATCGTCGAGCACCACTGGCCCCGCAAGCTCGGACACCCGATCCCGCCCGATCAGATCGAACCCATGACCGCCGCCCTGGTCGAGATCGGCCGCGGCGTGACCGCGGCACAGCTCTTCGACGCCCGCGAACTGGCCCAGGCCTGGACTCGACGGCTGCTGGGATGGTGGCAGGACCACGACGTGCTGGTGTGCCCGGTGGTGCCGGTGCCGCCGCCGCGCACCGGCGACCACCACGACGACGTGGCCCTGATCACGTTCTGCGCGCCGTTCAACATCTCGGGCCAGCCGGCCATGGCCGTCCCCGGTGCGGTGCACGACGGCCTCCCGATCGGCGTCCAGCTCGTGGCCGCCCACGGGCGCGAAGACGTGCTCGTCCGCCTCGCCGCCCAGCTGGAGTCGGAGACCGGCTGGCTCGACCGCCGGCCCCCGACCCATTCGTGACTACGAGTCCTGGGAGCCGCCGGCGGCGTCCGCAACATGGCGGTCCGCTTCGCGGCGCTGCGTGCCGGCTGCTCGCTGGCGCTCCCGACGCCGACCTCCTACTCCTGGGAGCCTCCGGCCGCGTCCTTGACCGACTGCTTGCCGGCGGAGATGAACGGCATCATGGCCCGCAGCTCCTTGCCGACCTGCTCGATGGGGTGGGCCTCGCCTTCCTTGCGGAGTCGGTCGTAGTTGGCCCGGTCGCCGTTGGCCTCGGCCACCCACTCCTCGGCGAAGCGGCCGTCCTGGATCTCGTCGAGCACCTTGCGCATCTCGGCCTTCACGCCCGGCGTGATGATGCGCGGGCCCCGGGTCAGATCGCCGTACTCGGCGGTGTCGGAGATCGAGTAGCGCATGCCGGCGATGCCTTCCTCGTACATGAGGTCGACGATGAGCTTGAGTTCGTGGAGGCACTCGAAGTAGGCCGACTCGGGCTGGTACCCGGCCTCGACCAGGGTCTCGAACCCGGCCTTGACCAGGGAGGTGAGCCCGCCGCAGAGCACGACCTGCTCGCCGAAGAGATCGGTCTCGGTCTCCTCGGTGAAGGTGGTCTCGAGGATCCCGGCCCGGCCGCCGCCGATGGCGTCGGCGTAGCTGAGGGCGAGCTCCTTGGCCTTGCCCGAGGCGTCCTGCTCGACGGCGATGAGGCAGGGCACGCCGCCGCCCTCGACATAGGTGCGACGCACCAGGTGGCCCGGACCTTTGGGGGCGATCATGATCACGTCGACGCCGGCCGGCGGCTTGACCAGCCCGAAGCGGATGTTGAAGCCGTGGGTGAAGCAGAGCACGTCGCCGTCGGAGAGGTTGGGGGCGATCTCGGCCTCGTAGATGGCGGCCTGCTTCGTGTCGGGCAGGGTCATCACGATGAGGTCGGCCTCGGCGCAGGCGTCGGCCACCGACAGCACCCGCAGCCCGGCGGCCTCGGCCTTGGCCACCGAGGAGGAGTCCTCGCGGAGCCCGACGCGCACGTCGACGCCCGAGTCCGACAGGTTGAGGGCGTGGGCGTGGCCCTGCGAGCCGTAGCCGAGCATGGCCACCTTGCGGCCCCGGATGAGGGACGGGTCGGCGTCGGCTTCGTAGTACACGGTTGCGGGCATGGGAGGTTCCTTCGTTCGAGTGATCTGAAGTCTGTCAGGGGCGAGTTGCGAGGCCCAGCCGAGCAACTCGGTCAGCGAGCGGAGCGAGCGGCGGGGACCGACTTGAGGCGGGGCGGGGTGCGTTCGAGCTTGGGGAGGGCGACCCGGCCGGTGCGTTGGAGCTCGACGATCCCGTAGGGACGCAGCAGGGCCTCCACGTCGTCGAGGCGGTCGGGTTCGCCGTGGACCGCCATCGACAGCTCGTCGAAGCCGACGTCGATGACCGAGCCCTCGAACACGTCGACCAGCTCGATCACCTGGCTGCGGACCGACGGGTCGGCCTTGACGGTGGCGATCAGCAGCTCGCGCTCGACCGAATCGGCCGGGTCGAGCTCGGAGATCTTCACCACGTTGATCAGCTTGAACAGCTGCTTGGTGATCTGCTCGAGCGGTGAGGACTCGACGTCGACCACGATCGTGATGCGGCTGAACCGCTCGTCGTCGTCGGTGGGGGCGACGGCGAGGGAGTAGATGTTGAACCCCCGCCGGGCGAAGAGGCCGGCCACCCGGGTGAGGACGCCGGACTTGTTCTCCACCAGCACGACCAGCGTGTGGTGGCGCGGGCGGTTGCCGTTGGGCTGGTTCACGGCTGCTCCCCTTCTGCGTTGCTGTCGTCGGCGATGCTCGGATGGACCATCACGGTGGAGTTGGACTGGCCCGAGGCCACCATCGGGAACACCTTCTCGGCCGAGTCGGTGCGGAAGTCGATCACCACCGGCCGGTCGTTGATCTCGTTGGCCTTCTGGATGGTGGGCAGGACCTCCTCGGGCGAGTCGACCCGGAACCCGGCGCACCCCATGGACTCGGCCCACATCTTGTAGTCGGGAACGTCTTGGGAGAGGAACACCTCGGAGTAGCGCTCGTCGTAGAACATCTCCTGCCACTGGCGGACCATTCCGAGGTAGCTGTTGTTCAAGATGGCGATCTTGACCGGGATCTTCTCGACCGTGGCGGTCACCAGCTCCTGGGCGGTCATCTGGAAGCAGCCGTCGCCGTCGATGGCCCAGACCAGACGATCGGGCATCGCTGCCTTGGCTCCGATGGCGGCCGGGACGGCGAAGCCCATGGTGCCGAGGCCTCCGGAGTTGACCCAGGTGTAGGGGTGGTTGAAGTGCCAGTACTGGCTGGTCCACATCTGGTGCTGGCCGACGCCGGAGCACACGATGGTGTCGTCGGGGGTGTTGTCCCGCAGCGTCTCGAGCACGAACTGCGGCTTGAGCCTCGCGCCCGGCTCGGGCTGGTCGTAGTGGAGGGGGTAGCGCTCCTGCCAGCCGCTCAGCGTCGACTTCCACGCCGTGGAGTCGGCCATGGTCCGCCCGGAGTCGAGCAGCCCACGGATGGCCGTGACCAGCTCCTCGATGACCAGCCGGGCGTCGCCGACGATGGGCACGTCGGGCTGGCGGTTCTTGCCCAGCTCGGCGGGATCGATGTCGGCGTGGATCACCTTGGCGTTGGGGGCGAACTCGTCGAGCTTGCCGGTGACCCGGTCGTCGAAGCGGGCCCCAAGGGTGATGAGCAGGTCGGTCTGCTGGAACGACATCACCGCGGTGTAGTTGCCGTGCATGCCGGGCATGCCGAGGGCGAGGGGATGATCGTCGGGGAACGCACCCCGGGCCATCAAGGTGGTGACGACACGGATGTCGGTGAGCTCGGCCAGCTCGCGGAGCGCATCGGCCGCCCGGGCCTTGAGGATGCCGCCGCCGGCGTAGATGACCGGGCGCTCGGCGGCGAGGATCAGCTCGGCCGCCTCCCGGATCTTGCGGGGGTGGCCCTTGGTGGTGGGCCGGTAGCCGGGGAGTCCGGCGACGACCTCCTCGTCGGTGGGCCAGTACCACTCGAGGAAGGAGTTCGGGTTGTTGGGGTCGACCACGTCCTTGGGCACGTCGATCAGCACCGGGCCGGGCCGGCCGGTGGTGGCGATGTGGAACGCCTCGCGCACGATCCGGGGGATGTCGGCCGCGTCGGACACCAGGTAGTTGTGCTTGGTGACCGACATGGTGATGCCGGTGGTGTCGCACTCCTGGAACGCGTCGGTGCCGATGGCGGCGTAGGCGACCTGGCCGGTGATGCAGACCATCGGCACCGAGTCGAGGTAGGCATCGGCGAGCGCGGTCACCACGTTGGTGGCCGCCGGCCCGGACGTGACCATGCACACGCCGGGCTTGCCGCTGACGTGGGCATAGCCCTCGGCCATGTGACCGGCGCCCTGCTCGTGGCGCACCAGTACGTGGCGGATCGACGAGTCGATGATCGGGTCGTACACGGGCAAGATGGCGCCGCCCGGCAACCCGAAGATCACCTCGACACCCTCCAGCTCCAGCGCCTTGATCAGCGCCGTGCCACCGTTGGTCGGCTCGTTCGGTTCCACTGCTGTTGCTCCTCTCGGGGCGGGATGCGGGCGAAAACCACGACGGCCCCCCGATTTCGGGAGGCCGAGTGCGCACGCGAAGGGTGATCGACGTGCGCTAGCCGAGTACCACCACAATTCGATCGACGGTCATCGGCGCCATCCTTGCAGAGCGAACCCGCGGCGACAACTCGGTCCGCCCATTCCGTTGCGGGCCGCATCACCGGCGGGGACCGCGCCGCGTCGCACGCGTCCCGGGACAATTGGTGGGTTCTGGGGGCAGGACTCGGAATCGTCGGCGTCGAACATTGCCCATACGCCACAGTTCGTACAGATCGGACGACGTTGTGGCGGGCCCCAACGACGTGACGAGCGTCACTCGCAGTCTCGAGGAGCACACGTGATTTCAGCACCAACCAGGTTCGTCGCAGCTGGTGCGCTGGCTGCCGCGATCGTTCTCGGTGGCGGGTCGGCTGCCCATGCGCAGGTCGACTGCAACAGTTCCACCACGACGGTGACCACGACGCCCGACAACGGCTCGAACGGCTCGAACGGGTCCAACGGATCGAATGGATCCAACGGATCGAGCGGTGCCAACGGATCCAACGGGTCGAGCGGTTCCGCCAACGCCCGGTCGGTCTCCGGTCTCTCCGCCGGCTCCGCCGCGGCGCCGTACCAGGTCGACTGCTCGTCCACCAGCCCGAGCAGCTCCGGGACGCTCCCCTTCACCGGCAGCGACGCCCTGCTCTCCCTGGGCGGCGCCGGTGGCCTGATCGCCCTCGCCTACGCCGCCCGCCGTGCGGCCCAGACGCGCCTCTGATCCGCACCCCACGAGCGACGACAACCGGCGGCGGGTGGCCAACGGCAGGGTGCGTCGCGCCCTGCGTCCCATCCTGCTCGCCCTCGGGGCCCTCGCGTTCGTGGTGGTGGCGGGAGCCGTCGTCGACCTCGTCCGGATCAAGGGCGACCTCGACGCCGGCCACCAGACCCTCGACCACCTCGACCTCGACACCCTGCGCGACGTCGGCCTCGAAGGGGCGATCAACGGCGCCGCCGACCATCTCGCCGCCGCGCACCACCGGGCCGAGACGAGCCCGTTCCTCGCCGCGCTGAGCCCCCTCCCGGTCGTCGACGACCAGGTCCATGCCATCCGGGACCTGACCGGCGCGGCCGACGACCTCGGTGGCGAGTCCCGTGTCAGCGGCCGGCGCATCGCCGACGCCCTCGACCGGGCCAGTGGCTCCCCCGGCGCCCGGATCGACCTGCTCGACACCGTGCTCGGCGAGCTCGACCGGGTCGAGCAGGTGTCCGCCGACATCGACCTCGGAGCCGACGGCCGGCTCGTCGGCCCACTGCGGAGCGCTCGCGCCGACGTCGCCGACTCACTGGCGTCGGTGCCCGACGAGATCGAACCGGTCAAGGACCAGGTCCGGGCCCTGCGCCGATTGCTCAGCGGACCCACCTCGTACCTGGTGATGGTCGGCAACAACGCCGAGATGCGCGCCGGCGCCGGCATGCCCCTGCAGATCGGTGTGGCGTCGATCAACGGTGGCGACATCCACCTCGGTGAGTTCAAGCCGGCAACGAGCGACCTGTTCACCACCCACCCCACCGGGCGCTACAACGCCCACATCCCACCCGAGCTGTCCCGCACCTACCCCAACTGGTTGCTGGGTGAGGACTTCCCCGAGACGGCCGTGATTCCCGAGTTCCCCCGGACCGCACCCATATTCGCCGACATCGCCGCCGACACGCAGGGATGGACCACCGAGGGGGTCATCCACATCGACGCCATGGCCCTGTCGTCGTTGCTCGACGTGGTCGGCCCCATCGTGGTCGACGGTGTCGAGTACAACAGCGAGACCGCGCCGCAGCTGGTGCTCAACCAGACCTACCTCGACTGGGACGGGGTTCCCCGGGCACTGCGGCGCGACGCCCAGAGCGGGCTCGCCCAGGCGCTCTTCGACGCCATCGAGCACCGTGACGTCGACCTGCTCGACGTGATCGGCGCGCTCCAGACCGCCGCGGAGGGACGCCACCTCATGGCCTGGTCCCGCGACCCCCTGCTCGAGGATCTGTTCTCCTCGTTCGGGGCCGACGGTGCGGTCAGCCCGTACCAGACCCTCGTCTCGCTCCAGAACACCGCGGCCAACAAGCTCGACTGGTACGTCTACCCCACCATCGACGTGTCGACCACGGCGGTCGACGGCGAGTGGGAGGTCACGCTCACCACCACGGTCCACCATCCGCACCGGGCGCTCACCGTCGACTACATCGAGGGGCCCTACCTGCCCGACGGCGAGCACCGGGCCCTCCTGACGGTGCAGGTGCCTCGCTTCGCCGAGGACCTCCAGATGCCCGGGGCCCAGGTGACCGAGTACGGCGACGACGGAACGTCGCTGGTCATCGGCACCCGCTTCGTCATCCCGAGGGGCGAGACCCGTACCGTCGTGACCCGGTTCCGGCTCCCCCGCGACGTCGGCCGCCTCGCTGTCCTGCCATCGGCGCGGGTCAAACCGGTTCCCTGGACCGTGAACGGGACGACCTACGACGACCACGCCGCCTTCGTGGCCTCGTTCGGGCCCTACCCCGACGCACCGGATCACCCGGCGTGGCAGATCTTCGCCCTCATCGCGGTGCTGGTGGCTGCGGCCGGAACGGTCACCATCGCCAACGGCGCCCGCCGACCCGGTGCCGACCCCCGGACGGCACGGCTGGTGCACATCGACAACGTCACCGGGGTGGCGCTGTGCACGATCGGGTTCGCCGTGGCGGTGGTGGCGTTCGTGCTCGCGGGCTGAGCCGCTACACCGGCAGACTTCGTCCGCCGGCTCCGCTTCTGGAGTTGCTCGCCCGCCGTCCGCGTCGACTCGACGCCAGCCACCTCGCGCAGCTCCTCGAGGGCGTCGGTGAGCATGTGGCACAGGTCCCAGAGGTCGGGGACCGCGTCGCGGCACGAGACCAGGCCGAAGTCGCACCGGCCGTTGTAGGACATGATCGTGATGTTCAGACCCTGCGTGTCGGCCACGGCCGAGACCGGGATGTAGGTCAGCATCTCGGCGGATCCAGCGTAGAGCGGGAACTGCGGGCCGGGGACGTTGGAGATGATGAGGTTGAACGGGGGGTCGATGCGGTTGGCGAGGGCGGTGCGGGCCATGACGCGCGATGCCCGGGCGAAGATGGCGGGCGGGGCGAAGTCGGCCACCTCGGTGAGCAGATCGGCGGGGAGGGCACCGAGACTCTCCTTGGCCCGCACCGTCTCCTGGTGGATCACCTGGAGCCGGGCGATGGGATCGGCCACGTCGGTGGCCAGGGCGGCGAGCATGCCCGACACCTGGTTGCCGTAGGTGTTGGTCTGGTCCTCGTGCCGGACCGAGACCGGGATCATGCAGCGCAACGACTCCTCCGGCAACTCGCCCTTCTTGTCGAGGTAGGTCCGCAGCGCGCCCGAGCACATGCCGAGCACCACGTCGTTCACCGTCACCCCCAGCGCGGTCTTCACCGCCTTCACGTCGTCCAGCGGCACGCTGGTGAAGGCGAAGCGCCGATGGGGACCGATCTTGTTGTTGAACCGGGTCGACGGCACGGTGAAGCCACCGGTGTGGGACAACTCGACCGGCGGATCCTCCAGGCGGCGCTCACCGCGTCCGAATGCCCGGGCCACCGGATCGGGCAGGTTCTTCGCCAGGCTGGCCCAGTCGATGGCCCGACCGAGCTGGGGCAGGTCCTGGAGCAGCTTCACCACGAGACGGCCCTGCTTGTAGGGCCGGGTGGCCAGCGACGTGAGACCGCGCAGCAGCATCTGCTCCTGGGACGGCACCGGTTCGGACGGTGGCAGCGGGCCCAGCTCGCGGGGCGGGGCGTCGGGCTCGAGGTCGAGGATGTTGGCCAGCAGCTGCGCGCCGCCCACCCCGTCGATGGCCGCGTGGTGGATCTTGGTGAGCTGGGCGATGCGACCGTCGGAGAGTCCGTAGATGACGTAGAGCTCCCACAGCGGCCGGCTGCGGTCGAGCGGCCGGGCGATGAGCCGGCTGACCAGTTCGGCCAGCTGCTCGTCGTTGCCCGGAGGTGCCACCGCGGTCTGGCGGATGTGGAAGTCGAGATCGAGGTCGGGGTCCTCGATCCAGTACGGATGGTCGAGGTTGAACGGCACCTCGACCAGCTTGCGGCGCATGGGATCCAGGATCGGCAGGCGTTCGGCGAAGAGCGCCTTGACGCTCTCGAAGTCGGCGCCACCGTCCTTGGGGTCGTAGATGATCAGGCTCGACACGTGCCCGAACGTCGTCGGACTCTCCATGTAGAGGAACGAGGCGTCCACGCCGGTGAGTTGCTGCATGGGGCCATGGTGGCCGATGACGGTGACGGCTGCCACCGGTGACCGGTACGGAGCCGCGTCCAGTTTCGAAGGTGGGGCGGTACGGAGCCGCGTCCAGTTTCGGGAGTGGGGGGCTGCTCAGACGATGTCGAAGGTCCTCGACGCCAGGTGCTCGGGTCGGCGCTGGGGCGCGCTGTAGGGCTCGGTGAGGGTGTTCTCGATGCTGTTGTAGACCACGAACAGGTTGCGCCGGGCCAGCGGCGAGATGTTGGTGGACGATCCGTGCATCACGTTGCAGTCGAAGAAGGTGACCGACCCGGCCGGGCCGGTGCACTGCTCGATGCCGCAGCGGTCGTAGAGCGTCCGGAGGCTGGCGTCATCGGGGACACCGATCTCCTGGATCTCCAGTGACGACTCGTGGTTGGCGGGCGGCGTGGGGTGCTCGCAGGTCACGAACCAGTGGTGCGACCCGGGCATCACCATCAGCGGACCGTTGAAGGTGTGGTTGTCGGTCAGCGCGATGCTGGCGCTCAGACAGCGCGGCGCCGGCATGCCGTCCTCGGTGTGCCAGGTCTCGAAGTCCGAGTGCCACTGGAAGTCCTTGCCCCGGAACCCGGGCTTGCGGTTCACCCGGCTCTGGTGGACGTAGACGTCGGATGCCAGGAGCTGGCGGGCCACGCCGGCCACCCGGTCGTCGGCGATCACGTCGCCGAGCGGTCCGCCGTCGGTGTGGAACGAGAAGATCGACCGGATGGCGTACTCGCCCGGCTCCTCGATCAGCCGGTGGGCGTCGGCCTCGGTCATCGACTCGACCAAGGCGTCGAGCGCGTCGTCGAGGGCCGCGACCTCGTCGGGGCTGAAGACGCCCTGCACGTTGAGGTAGCCCTGCTCGTCGAAACGGCGGACCTGGCCCTCGTCGAGCACACCGGTGCCGCCCTCGTACACCACGGGGTGTCGGCGAGGGAGCAGCTCGGGGGCGATGCCCTGGCGGGACGGGTAAGCGTCCTCGTGGGTGTCGATGGGTCTCGGTGCGGTGGTGGTCATACGGCGGCGGGGGTCCCGGGGTCGTCATCGGTGGTCGGCAGCGGGTAGGCGCCATCGGCGTCATGGGTTTCCTGCCCGGTCACCGGCGGATTGAAGGCGCACACCATGCGCAGGTCCTCCTCGGCCCGCACGACGTGGCGGTCGTGCTGGTCGAGCAGGTAGATGGTGCCGGGCCCGATCGGGTGGACCTCGCCGGTGGCCTTGTCCTCGATCGTGCCCTTGCCGGCGATGCAGTACACCGCCTCGAGGTGGTGCTTGTACCACATGTGGGTCTCGGTGCCGGCGTAGAGGATGGTGTCGTGCATGGAGAAGCCCATGCCGTCCTCGGCCAGCGAGAGGCGGCGGGACTCCCAGGTCTCGGCCTTCACGTCGCGGTCGGTGCCGACGATGTCGTCGAGGTTCCGGACGATCATCGCGACACCTGGGAGTCGTCGACCTCACGGGCCCGGCGCAGGTCCTCGACCATCTGCTCGTCGAAATCGTCGGCCACGTCTCCCAGGATGGCGAGGGCGCGGTCGATGGCTTCATCGGTCACCACGAGCGGCGGGAGCAGCTTGACGACCTCGTCCTCGGCGCCGGCGGTCTCGATGATGAGGCCGCGCTCGAACGCGCCCTTGGCGATGGTGGGGGCGATGTCGGGCACGCTGGTCTCGATACCGAGGATGAGGCCACGGCCGCGAACGTCGGAGAACAGACCCGGGTGCTTCCCGAGCAGGGCCTCCAGGCCCGCCCGGATGCGACCGGACTTCGACTCGACCGAGCCGGTGAGGCGGTCGTCGGCCCAGAAGTGGTCGAGGGCAGCGGTGGCGGTCACGAAGGCGGCGTTGTTGCCGCGGAAGGTGCCGTTGTGTTCGCCCGGGTCCCAGACGTCGAGCTCGGGCTTGAGCAGGACGAGAGCCATGGGGAGACCGGAACCGGACAGGGACTTGGACAGCGTGACGATGTCGGGGTCGATGCCCATGCGCTCCCAGGAGAAGAACGGACCGGTGCGTCCGCAGCCCACCTGGATGTCGTCGACGATGAGCATGATGCCGTGGCGCTTGCAGATGTCGTCGAGGCCGCGCATCCACTGGTCGCTGGCCGGGTTGATGCCGCCCTCGCCCTGGGTGGTCTCCACGATGACGGCGGCCGGCTCGTCGAGCCCGCTGGAGTCACCGGTGATCATCGACTCGAGGACATGGAGGCTGTCGACCTCGTCGCCGAGGAAGTTGGCGTAGGGCATCGACGTGGCGTTGCCGAGGGGGACGCCGGCACCGCCACGCTTCATGGCGTTACCCGTCACCGACAGCGAACCGAGCGTCATGCCGTGGAAGCCGTTGGTGAACCCGACGACCCGATCGCGGCCGGTGACCTTGCGGGCCAGCTTGAGCGCGGCTTCCACCGCATTGGTGCCGGTGGGACCAGGGAACTGGAGCTTGTACTCCAGGTTCCGTGGCTCGAGCACCACGGCCTCGAAGCGCTCCATGAACGTGCGCTTGGTGGTGGTGGAGATGTCGAGGGCGTGGATGAACCCCTGCTCGGCGAGGTGGGCCTGCAGCGCCTCGATGAGCTTGGGGTGATTGTGCCCGTAGTTGAGGGCGCCGGCGCCGGCGAAGAAGTCGAGGTACTCGGTGCCGTCCTCGGCCACCATCGTGTGGCCGTGGGCGGACGCGAACACCGTCGGCCACGAGCGGCAGTAGCCACGGACCTCGGATTCGAGACGTTCGAAGATGGTCATGATGTCTGTCGGTCCCCTCTGGGGTGATCGGACGGTCGGCTGGACTTGGGGCGCGCCGAAGGGCACACCCGTGGTGCGGCTCCTCAGGCGGCCACGTCCCGGATCGGGCCGATCCGGAAGCGGATCTCCGCTTCGTGGCCCGGGGGGAACAGGTCGGTGCCGAAGAGCTCGTCGGTGGTGACCGGCGCGCCGTGCCGGGCGCCGAACCGACGGAAGAGGGTCTCGGATGCCGTGTTGGACGGTGTCACGGTCGCCTCGAGGTGGGTGGCCCCGCAACGCTCGACCAGCTCGTCGAGCAGCGTGCCGGCGATGCCCCGCCGACGCTGCGACTCGTCGACGCCGATCTGCCACACGAAGACGGCATCGCCGTCGTTCGGGGGCCGGAAGGCGGTCACGAACCCGACTGGGGTGTCGTTGTCGTCGGTGGTGGCGACGACGGTGGTGTCGCGGAAGTACTCGGTCCACAGCAGGTAGGCGTAGGGCGAGTTCTCGTCGAGTCCGTTGGCCTTCGCCAGCGCCCACAGGGTCGGGCCGTCGTCCGACCGGGCGAACCGGTAGCGGAGCGCGACGCGATTGGCGTTGGCGGTTGGGGGTGCCACGACTCCTCTATACCTACCAACTTGTGCCTGTATGCACAAGCATGCAGGACAAATCGGTCCAAATGCCCGTTCTTGTCACCGAATTGGGGGTCCTGGGCCCCGAAACGGCGACAAGAATGGACCTTCGGGGTGGGGGAACCGTCAGGCTTCGGTGACGGCGCCCTTCTCGGCGCCGGCGGCCAGCCGGGCGTACTTGGCCAGCACGCCCTTGGTGTAGCGAGGGTCAGGGTGTTTGAGCGATTTGCGGCGTTCGTCGAGCACGGCCTCGTCGACGAGGAGGTCGATGGTGTGATCGTTCACGTCGATGCGGATGACATCGCCCTCCGCGACGAGCGCGATGGGCCCGCCGTCGACGGCCTCGGGGGCCACGTGGCCGATGCAGAAGCCGTGGGTGCCGCCGGAGAAGCGCCCGTCGGTGATGAGGGCGGCGTCGCCGCCCCGGCCGGCGCCCTTCATGGCCCCGGTGATGGCCAGCATCTCGCGCATGCCGGGCCCGCCCTTGGGGCCCTCGTAACGGATCACGACGATGTCGCCGGCTTTGATGTGCCCACCGAGGACGGCGTCCATGGCCGCCTGCTCGCCGTCGAAGACCCGGGCCGGGCCCTCGAAGTGGTCGAAGTCGATGCCGGCGACCTTGACGACCGAGCCCTTCGGCGCGAGAGAGCCGGTGAGGATGGCGAGGCCGCCGATGGGATGGATGGGATCCGACACCGGATGGATGACGTCGCCGTCGGGGGCCGGCGGGTCGATCTCGGCCAGGTTCTCGGCCACCGTCTTGCCGGTGACGGTGAGGCAGTCGCCGTGGAGCAGACCCTCGTCGAGGAGGTGCTTCATCACCACGGGCACGCCGCCGATGCGGTCGATGTCGACCATGTGGTACTTGCCGTGGGGCTTGGTGTCGGCGATGTGCGGGACCCGGGCCGCCACCTCGTTGAAGACGGACAGGTCGAGCTCGACCTCGGCCTCGTAGGCGATGGCCAGCAGGTGGAGCACGGCGTTGGTGGAGCCGCCGAGGGCCATGACCACGGCGATGGCGTTCTCGAACGCCTCCCGGGTCATGATCTGGCGGGGGCGGATCCCCTGCTCGATGAGGTTCATCACCGCCTGCCCGGAGGCGTAGGCAAAGTCGTCGCGGCGGCGATCAGGGGCCGGCGGGGACGACGATCCCGGCAGCGACATGCCGAGCGCCTCGGCCACCGACGCCATCGTGTTGGCAGTGAACATGCCGGCGCAGCTGCCCTCGGTGGGGCAGGCGTTGCGCTCGATGGCGTCGAGCTCGGCCTGGTCGATGGTGCCCGCGGCCCGCGCACCGACGGCCTCGAAGACCGACACGATGTCGAGGGCCTGGCCGTTGTGGTGGCCGGGCAGGATCGAACCGCCGTAGAGGAACACGCTGGGCACGTTGAGGCGGGCCGCGGCCATGAGCATCCCGGGGAGGGACTTGTCGCAGCCGGCAAAGGTGAGCAGGCCGTCGAGCCGCTCGGCGTGCATCACGGTCTCGACCGAGTCGGCGATGACCTCCCGGGACACCAACGACGCCCGCATGCCCTCGTGGCCCATCGAGATGCCGTCGCTGACCGCCACGGTGACGAACTCGATCGGGTAGCCGCCGGCGGCGCGGACACCGATCTTCGATCGCTTGGCCAGCCGGTCGAGCGGCAGGTTGCAGGGCGTGACCTCGTTCCACGAGGACGCCACCCCGATCTGGGCCTTGCCCCAGTCGTCGTCGGTCATGCCGATGGCCCGCAACATGGCCCGGGCCGGTGCCCGTTCCATGCCGTCGGTGACCTCGCGCGATCGGGACTTGACGTCGACAGGGGTGGCCGTGGTGTCGGAAGAGTCGCTCACATCGCCAGAGGGTACGTCGGCCGACCCGACGCTTCGAATGCGAGGACTCACCGTCGCCGGGGCGCGTGTCAGGATCGAGGACGATGAGCGACCCCGCCACCCTGGCCGGGCACAACGGTCCGGCGGTCGCCGACCGGCCCGAAGCCACGATCGTGTTCGTGCACGGCGCCTGGCACGGCCCGTGGTGCTGGGAGCAGTGGAGCGCCGACGCTCGGGCCGCGGGGTTCGCCACCGCGTCCATCACCCTGCCCGGCCACGGCCAGCCCGGCGAGCCCGACCGCATCTGGCCCCGGGTCTCCGAGTACGTCACCCACGTGCGGACCGTCGTGGACGCCATCGACGGCCCGGTCGTGGTGGTCGCCCACTCGATGGGGGGCTACGTGACCCAGCGGATGCTGGAGGAGGGCGGCGAGGACGTGGCTGGCGTCGTGCTGCTGGCGTCGGTCCCGAGGCGGGGCGTGGCGGGAGCCACCCTCCGGCTGCTGCGGCGCTCCCCGGCCCGCACGATCCGGGCCTTGACCACGGCCAATCTGTATCGCCTCGTTCCCGACGACCGGTTGGTCCGGGCCGCCTTCTTCTCCGAGGCCACGCCGGCGGCGGTGGTGGCGGCGTGCCGGGCCCGGCTCCAGAACGAGTCCTACCTGGCCTTTCCGCCGATGCTGGTCCGGTTCGTGCACCCCGACCGGGTGCGGGTGCCGGTGATGGTGCTGGCGGCCGAGGAGGACGGCATCTTCTCGGTGCGCTCGCAACGACATCTGGCCCGGGCGTACGGGACCCGGTTGCAGCTGGTTCCCGGGGGACACGACGTGATGCTCGACATCGCGGCGGGGGGCGCCCTGCACCTGGTGCTCGACTGGGTTCGCCGCACGATCCGTTGACCAGCTGGTTGACCGACCGGTGACCAGGGAGCGGATGCACTCGACGCGGCGCGGTCACGACCGCGAGATCGCCCGGCTGGCGGTTCCCGCCTTCGGGGCCCTCATCGCCGAGCCGCTGTACGTGCTGGCCGACACGGCCGTGGTCGGCCACCTGGGCACCGACCAGCTCGCCGGCCTCGCGGTGGCGTCGTCGGCCCTGCTGACCGGGTTCGCCGCCTTCATCTTCCTGGCCTACGGCACCACGGCCGCGGTGTCGCGGCTCCTCGGTGCCGACCGGGAGGGCGAGGCGGCCCACCAGGCCGTGCAGAGCCTGTGGCTGGCGACGGTGATCGGGCTGGCGGTCACGGTGGTGGTGGGTGGCGCCGCCGGACCGATCGTCGAGCTCCTCGGCGCGACCGGCGACGTGCGCGCCAACGCCATCGTCTACCTGCGCATCTCCTCGGTGGGCATCACGTTCCAGCTCGTCACCTTCGCCGGCACCGGTTACCTGCGGGGCCTGCAGGACACCCGCACGCCGCTGCTGGTGGCGGTGGGAACTGCCATCGGCAACCTGGTGCTCGAGCTCGTCCTCATCAACGGTTTCGACCAGGGCATCGGCGCATCGGCGCTGTCCACCGTGGTGGCCCAGGCGATCGGTGCGCTGATCTACGTGCGCCTCATCACCACCGCCACGTCGCGCCTCGGCGCGGCGTTGCGTCCGGACTGGTCCGCGATCCGGCGCCTCGGCCGCGTCGGCGGCGACCTGCTCGTCCGCACGCTGGCGCTGCGGGGCTCGCTGACGCTGTTCACCGCGGTCGCGGCTCGGATCGGCACCGTGGAGGTCGGCGCCCACGAGGTGGCGTTCGCGGTGTGGAGCCTGCTCGCCCTCGCGCTCGACGCCATCGCCATCGCCGGCCAGTCGATGATCGGCCGGTTCCTCGGGGCTTCTGACCCGGTGACCGCCCGTCAGGTCGGCCGGCGGATGCTGGAGCTCGGTACCGCGGCCGGCGTGGGCGCCGGGGCACTCGTCCTGCTGGCCCGGCCCGTGCTCCCTGAGGTGTTCACCAACGATCCGGCGGTGGTGTCCCTGGCCGGCTTCCTCCTGGTGTTCGTCGCCGTGCTCCAACCGGTGAACGGTGCCGTCTTCGTGCTCGACGGGCTCCTGATCGGGGCCGGCGACATGGCGTTCCTGGCCAAGGCGATGATCGGCGCCGCTCTGGCCACCGCACCCGTGGCGTTCTCGGTGTTGGTGCTCGACCTCGGCATCGGCTGGGTGTGGGGCGCGGTCAGCGTCTTGATGGTCGCCCGGCTGGTGGTGCTGGCGCTGCGATGGCACTCGGGCCGATGGGCGGTCGTGGGTTCGGACGTGTGAGCGGCGATCACCGGCGCGCCGCGATGCCTCGGTGGCGGCGCAGCCGGAGGGTCACGACGATCGCCGCCAGCAGCCAGATCGCGCCCCACAGGATCAGCAACGACACGGTGTAGTTCCGGGAGAGGAACGACGGCTCGCCCGGTGTCACGCCGTAACCGCGCACCATCGGGTAGGCCACGACCGCCACCGCCCCCGAGGCAACCAGTGCGGCTTGTACCGGCCCGCGGATGCGATCCGGCAGCCAGCGGACGGCGAGGAGGCCGACCAGGCACACCGCCGGCGAGACGAGCAGGTCGTGGGCGAGCGCGCCCCCCACGAACCACCGGGCCGCGCTCCACAGCGCGATCCCGTCGGTGACCTCGAGCAGGCCGCGGCAACCGACGGCGATCATCACCCCGCCGGGAACCAGCGCGACCCAGAACGACTTCGGGACGCGTTCGGCGACCGTGGGGGACGGGGTCGCCGCGCTCACAGGACCCGCACCTCGGTGACCCACTTCGTCTGCCAGACGCCGGGCCGGTTGGGGGCGATGAGCCGAACCGGGAAGCCGTGGTCGATGTGCAGCTCCTCGCCGTTGATCCGCAGCGCGAGCAGGGTGTCGCGGTCGTGGGCAATGGCCTGGTTCAGATAGCTGCTGCGGTACAGGCCGCTGCGCTGGAGCGAGATCACCCGGCACTCCGCATCCTCGGCCGCACCCGACCGGGCCAGCAGGTCGCGGACCCGGACCCCCGTCCACCGCGCCGACTTGCTCCATCCCTCCACGCAGGCGATCGGGAGCTCGGCATCGTGCTGAGACATGCCGCGCAGCGCGTCGAAATCGAAGCGCAGCTCGCGCGCCACGTTCCCGGTCACGGTGAGCCGGAAGTCGGGCGAGCGGGCCGCGTCGACCACCCGCCGGCGGGCCGCCGACGTGTTGACCGGGAAGCCCTGGGGGGACGCCGGCGCGTCCAGATCCCGGGGGGCGAGCAGCCCTGCGGTCTCGAACGGCCGAACGGTCTGCGCGCCGACCGAGACGGCGACCACCGCCGACGACGAGCCCACCACGGCGAGGAAGCCACGACGGGACAGCGAACCTCCGGCCGCCGCATCGGACCGTCGGTGCAGGTGCGGGCGCAGGCCGCGGACGGCGTCACGGGTGTCGAAGTAGCGGGCCCCCACATGGATGACCAGGGCGCCGAAGGTGATCCACGCCACCTGGTAGTGCACGGTGGTGAAGAAGAACTGCCACGGGTACCAGGCGGCGATGTTGTTCAGCCCCGATACCAGCATGAACACACCGCCACCGACCAGGGGGAACAGGGACAACCGCTCCAGCAGGCGGCCGATCGAGCGGAGCGGGGGCGGCTCGAAGAACCGGGGCACCACCACCCAGAGCTTGGCCATGAGGATCGGGATCGACGCCACGCCCGAGATCACGTGGAGGCCCTGCGTCACCCGGTACAGGCCGGCGGGCCGGGCCGGGAAGGCGAACCACGGATCGCTGCTCTGGGCCCAGTGGCTGTAGAGCCCGGTCAGGAAGCACGTGGTGAAGGTGACGCCCAGGGCGATTCCGAGGATGGCGGCCAGGCGTTGGTCGTGGAGCGGACTCGTCGCCGTGCCGTCCCGGTTCGGTCCGCGGCGCACCCACCCGGGCCACTCGATCTGGGTCCCTGCCATGCCGGGACGCTACGACGGGACGCCGCCCGATGGCGGCTCACCGACACCGGCTTCACCACCTGTTCAGGATCTGAGCATTCGCCCTGGCGAGCAACTCGGTTAGTGAGCGGAGCGAACGGCGGCGGCGACGACGTTGCGAGCCCCCGGCGAGCAACTCGGTTAGTGAGCGGAGCGAACGGCGGCGGCGACGACGTTGCGAGCCCCCGGCGAGCAACTCGGTTAGTGAGCGGAGCGAACGGCGCAGACCTGGTCGCGGTAGGCGGAGATCCGCGCCGCGGTCTCGGCGAAGGCGGGATCGTCGAAGGCGGCGACATCGGCCTCCGACTGGGCCAGCTCGGTGAAGTCGTACCCGGCGCTGGCGAGCAGGGCGCCGAGCTGGTCGAGCGACGCCACCACCGCGTCGAGATCCGGCGCCAGCTCCGGGGGGGCGACGTCGTCGAACTCCTGGAAGCGCAACTGCAGGGCCCGGAAGCGGACCTCGACATCGTTGGCTTCGAGGCCGGCCTCGAAGGGATCGAGCACCGGTCGCTCGTCGGCCGAGGTGACCAGCTGGCAGAACTCCGAGTCGGGGTCGCCGGTGTAGGTGGGCACGGTCGTCGAGGTGGTGCTCGCCGTGGTGGTCGAGTCCGCCGGAGCGGCGCGGCCGTCCGACCCGCCCGAGCAGGCGGCGACCGCGACGGCCGCGACGAGCGCAGCCAGCACCCGACCGAGTGGAACGCGGTACGCAGGCGCGTCCAGTTTCCTCCGGGGGTGGTACGCGGGCGCGTCCAGTTTCATCACGGCCGTGCCCCGGTACCGAGCTACGCCTTGCGCTGCTGCAGGAGCTGGTTGACCTGCTTGCCGTCGGCCTGGCCACCGGTCTGGCGCATGATCTGACCGACGAAGAAGCCCTGCATCTTGGCCTCGCCGTCGCAGAAGCGAGCCCACTCGTCGGGGTTGGCCGCGATCACCTCGTCGACCATCTGCTCGAGCTCGCCGGTGTCGACCGCTTCGAAGCCGTGTTCGGCTGCGATGTCGGCGGGCGCCTTGCCGGTGGCCGCCATCTCCGCCAGCACCTGCTTGGCCTGGCTGGCGGTGAGCTCACCATCGCCCACCATGGCCACCAGCGCGGCCAGATCGGCCGGTGCGATGTCCTCGGCCCCCTCGTGGGCCAGGTCGTGTTGGACGTGGGTGAGGGTGCGCTCGGGATCGGCGCCGGCCTCGATGGCGCCGATGGCCAGGGTGTCGAGGCCCCGGTCGACGATGATCGACACCCCCTCGTCCGGGAGCGGCACGCCGGCGGCGGCGGCCAGCGCGGCGCGGCGATCGGCCGGCATGGCGGGCAGGGCATCGTCGATGGCGGCGATGTCGGCCGCGGCCGGCACGAGCGGCACCAGATCGGGCTCGGGGAAGTAGCGGTAGTCCTCGGCCTCCTCCTTGGAACGCAGCGTGTGGGTACGACCGTCGTCCTCGTTCCAGTGCCGGGTCTGCTGGATGACCCGCTCGCCGGCCGAGAGCAGATCGACCTGGCGGCGGGCTTCGTAGTCGATGGCCCGGCCGAGCGAACGCAGCGAGTTGAGGTTCTTGATCTCGCATCGGGTCCCGAAGGGGGTGCCGGGGCGATGGACCGACACGTTGGCGTCGACCCGCATCGAGCCCTCCTCCATCTTGGCGTCGGACACCCCGGTGGCCAGCAGGACGGCCCGCAGCTCGGACGCGTACGCCCGGGCCTGCTCGGAGGTCCGCAGATCGGGGCGGGACACGATCTCCACCAGCGGGACGCCGCAGCGGTTGTAGTCGACCAGCGAGTACCCGGCGTCGTGGATGCGGCCCTTGGTGGACGAGTTGGCTCCCCCGACGTGGGTCGACTTGCCGGTGTCCTCCTCGATGTGGGCCCGCTCGATGCCGATGCGCGTGCCGTCGGGCAGGTCGAGGTGACCGTCGACGTTGGTCGGTTGGTCGTACTGGGAGACCTGGTAGTCCTTGGGCATGTCTGGGTAGAAGTAGTTCTTGCGGGCGAACTCCGACGGCCGCACCTCGCAGTGCAACGCCCGACCCAGACACATGGCGAAGTCGACGGCCCGAGCGTTGAGCATCGGCATCGAACCCGGGAGACCGAGGCAGACCGGGCACACGTTGGTGTTGGGCTCGTCTCCGAAACGGTTGGGACAGCCGCAGAACAGCTTGGTGGCGGTGGCCAGCTCGACGTGGACCTCGAGCCCGATGATCAGCTCGTAGCCGTCGAGTGCGGCGGAGCCAGGGGCGGCGTTCGGGCTCACGGGGCCACCGCCTCGAGCGCGGCGGCGACCTGGAACATGACCGGCTCGCCCAGGGCCGGCGCCATGATCTGCACCCCGACCGGCAGGCCGTGGGCACCCGTGCCGAACGGGACCGACATGGCCGGGTGGCCGGCCAGGCTCGACGGCACCGTGCAGACGTCGTTGAGGTACATGGTCATCGGATCGGCCGCCTTGTCGCCGATCGGGAACGCCACGCAGGGCGAGCTGGGACTCACCAGCACGTCGAAGCGCTCGTAGGCCGCCTCGAAGTCGCGGATGATGGTGGTGCGGACCCGTTGGGCCTTGCCGTAGTACGCGTCGTAGTAGCCGGCCGAGAGGGCGTAGGTGCCGAGCATGATGCGGCGCTTGACCTCGTCACCGAACCCGGCCGTGCGGGTGGCGTCGTAGGTGCCGTCCATGTTGGAGCGCTCCTCGCGCCGCCCGAAGCGGACGCCGTCGAACCGGGCGAGGTTCGAGGAGGCCTCGGCCGGTGCGATCAGGTAGTAGGCCGACAGGCCGAGCAGGGCGGCGGGGACCGAGACCTCGTCGACGGTGGCTCCGGCGGCGGCCAGGGCGTCGGCCGCGTCGCGGGTCCGGGCCGCGACCTCGGGTTCGATCCCTTCGCCGAGCAGCTCGGTGACCACACCGACCCGGAGACCGTCGACGCCCCGGTCGAGCACGTCGAGCAGCGATGGGCTGGTTTCGGGGATCGACGTTGCGTCGCGTCGGTCGTGGCCGGAGATGACCTCGGTGCACAGGGCGGCATCGGCCACGTCGGCGCCGAAGGGCCCGATCTGGTCGAGGCTGGAGGCGAACGCGATCAGCCCGTAGCGGGACACCCGCCCGTAGGTGGGCTTGACGCCCACCACGCCGCACAGCGCCGCCGGCTGGCGGATGGAGCCGCCGGTGTCGGAGCCGAGGGAGATGGCCGCGAACCCAGCCGCCACCGCCGCCGCCGACCCGCCCGACGAGCCGCCGGGGACTCGATCGGTGTCCTGCGGCAGCCGGGTGGGCCCGAAGGCCGAGTTCTCGGTGGAGGACCCCATGGCGAACTCGTCGAGGTTGGTCTTGCCCACGGCCACGGCCCCGGCGGCGGCGAGACGCTCGACCACGGTGGCGTCGTAGGGCGGGCGCCACCCACCGAGGATTCGCGACGAGCACGTCGTCGGTACGCCCCGGGTGCACAGGTTGTCCTTCAGGGCGACCGGGACACCGGCCAACGGACCGGGTTCGCGTCCGGCCGCCACCGCGGCGTCGACCGCCTGGGCGCTCGCCCGAGCCTCGTCACGCATCACGTGGTTGAAGGCGTGGATCAGACCCTCGCGCTCGTCGATGCGGGCGAGGTGCTCGTCGAGCACCTCGACGGCGGACCGCTCACCGGCCCGGACGGCGGCTGCCAGCTGGCGGGCGCTCACGGCGCCTCCCCCAGCACCGGGGGGACCCGGAACATGCCGTCCTCGGTGGCGGGGGCCTCGGCCAGGACCTCGGCCCGGTCGAGGCAGGGTCGCACCTCGTCGGGACGGGTCACGTTCTGCAGCGGATAGGGATGCGACGTGGGCTCGACGTCGTCGAGGTCGAGTGCGGCGACGTCGCCGGCGTGATCGAGGATCGTCTGCAGCTGCCCGGTGAACATCTCCACCTCGGCCTCGGTCAGCGTGAGCCGGGCCAAGCCGGCGACCTTCACGACATCGGCGGCGGTGATGGTGCCGCCATCGGCGGACTCGGGTGCAGACACGCGGCCGAGCCTACGAGATGGCCCTCCCAGCCCCGAATGTGAACCCGCCGGGTCAGAACCCGTGCGAGATGGAGACCGCGGCCGGGCCGAGGATCACGATGAACAGGGCGGGCAGGATGCAGAAGACGAGCGGGAAGGTGATCTTGACCGGCACCTGCATGGCCCGCTCTTCCGCCCGGGCCCGGCGACGATCGCGCAGCTCGAGGGCCTGGAGCTTGAGGATGTTGGCGAGCGGGAAGCCGTGCTTCTCCGCCTGGCGCACCGCGGCGACGAACTGGCGCAGGTCGGCCACGTCGGTCCGGTCGGCCATGGCCTGGAGGGCCTCGCCCCGGGTGAGACCGAGCTGCATGTCCTTGACGGCCCGGAGCAGCTCGCCGGTGAGAACGCCACGCCCCTCCTGGCCGGCGCGGAGCACCGCACCGTCGAAGCTCATGCCGGCCTCCACCGTGACCTTCAGCTGGTCGAGGACGTCAGGCAGTTCGTTGGTGATCGCCTTGCGCCGGTCGTCCGCGGCCCGCTTCACCTTGGCGTTGGGAGCCAGGGTCAGCAACACGACGAGCAGACCGGCGACCATCAGGTTCATCCGCGACGCCCCGGCGTGGCCGAGGTAGGCGGCCGACAGGACCATGCCGAGGGCGAAGCCGCCCACCTGCATGGCGACGATGACCTCGGCGCTCCACCGCTTGTCCATGTCGGCGGCTCGGAGCTCCTTGGCGGTGGCGTCGAGGACCCCACCGGGCATGAACCGGTGCACCCAGCGGTGGATGGCCGCCGCGGCCGGGGCGAAGATGCGTTCCACCGAGGACTGCTCGAGCTCGAGGGCGCGAGACGTCGGCACGACGTCCTCGGGGTCGACGCCGACCGACACGGTGCGCGGCTCGGGACGGAGGCCCCACACCGCCAGAGAGATCCCACCGATGACGAACACGGATGCGAGCCAGACGATCACGACGTCTCCCCCTTGGTGATGGGCCCGAAGGTTGTGTGGGTGCGATGCGACAGCGTCTCCATCAGAACTCCGGGTTCACGAGCTTCTTGAGCCACAGGCCGCCGAGCGAGAGCATGGTGAGCGCCACGCCGGTGAGCACGTAGCCGATGGTCGAGGAGAACAGCGGCTCGATGTAGGTGGGGTTGGTCATGCCGATGAAGCCCACGAGACCGAACGGCAGCACGAACAGCACGAGCGCGGAGATCTTGCCTTCTGCGGTGAGGGCGTCGACCTGGCGCTTGATCCGAACCCGAGCCCGGATCGTCTCGCCGACCTGTTCGATGATCTCCGACAGGTTCCCGCCCACGCTGGACTGGATCTTGATGGCATCGACCACCCAGTCGAAGTCGGGGGCGTTGATCCGGTAGGACATGGCGTCGAGGGCGTCCTCGAGGCTCCGTCCCAGCCTCGTCTCCATCACGACCCGGGCGAACTCGTCACTGGTCGGCGACTCGGCTTCCCGGGCGACGGCGTCGAGCGTCTGGCCGAGGCCGTAGCCGGCGGTCAGCGAGCCGGTGATGAGCTGCAGCGTGTCGCCGAGCTGGTTGACGAACTTCTTCGTGCGCCGCCTGGTGAGGATCTTGAGGAACATCGGGATGCCGAGGGCGGGAACCGCAGCGGCGATGAGGAAGTACGGGATCCCGAACAACGCCACGCCGACGAGCAGCGACACGACGATGATGCCGGCGCAGAAGACCACGAACTCGTTCGACCGCACGGCGAGACCCGCCCGGTCGAGGGTGTCGTCGAGGTTGCGGCCGCGGTCGTTGGCCTCGAGGACCTGGGCGGAGATGTCGTTGAGTCGGCTGTGGACCCCGCCGATCTTGCGCTTGCGCGACTCCTTGCGGAACTCCTTGGTTTCCTTCCGCTCCTCACGCCGCTCCACCACACTGGTCGAGTTGCGCATCATCATCAGGAGCACCACCGCGCCCGCGCTCACCAGCAGGCCGGCGACCAGTGGGATCCACCCACCAGAGAAGATCCCGGCGCTGGGCACGGTGTGGATCTCGGTGGCGACGTCGGGGACGAACGTCGCGACGGAATCGTGGGAGTAGGTCGAGGTGATGGCCTGCGACGGATTGTCGGCGACCGCGATGGCGATGTCGGCCGAGTCGGAGGTCGAGGCCGACCGCCAGCGGATCTCGTAGGTGGTGCTGAGACCGGCGGCCACGCTGCGGAGGGCTTCGGAGAACTTGGCGGCGTCGTCGACGGTGAGGACGTCGCCGCCGGCGGCCGTGGCCATCGCCTGGAAGGTCTCCGGTTTGAAGTCGAAGGTCTGCAGGCCGACGAAGGACACCTGGGCGCCCGACGTCGACAGGGCGGTGACCGTGTCGTCGAGGGTGGCGGAGCTGACCGAGTCGTCGCCGTCGGCGAGCACGACGAGGGCGCTGGTTCCCCCCTGGACACGGAGCTGGGCCAGGCTGAGCTGGACACCGTCGAACAGGGCGGTCTGCCCCGCCGCGATGAGTCCGTTGACCGAGGCCCGCGTGGCATCGCGGTCGGTGGTGAAGGGGCTCTGCACGGTGGCGGTGTCGCTGAAGCTGACGATCGAGACCGGGACGGTGTCGGGCAGGGTGCCGAGCAGCTCACCGACGGCCTGCTTGGCCTCGGTCAGCGACTGTCCCTGCATCGAACCCGACACATCGATGGCCACGACGACGTTGAGGGCGTCGTTGCGGGTGCGGACGACGTCGGGGGTGACCGGGTTGCCGTCCTCGGTGACGACGAACGCGTCGTCCAGGTTGCCCGCCAGCGCGGGGCCGGACACGGTGGCCCGGACCAGCGGGAAGCCGCCGGTGTCGATGCCCTCGAGCACGAGCTGGTCGGACGGTGCCGCTTGGGCGGCAGCCGGGCCGGCGAAGAGCATCGCGCCCACGGCGCCGAGCATGGCGGCGAGCATGGCGGCGAGCATCAGGATGCCTGACAGGCGGCGCTTCACTGGTCACCTCCGAAGATCCGTTCCTCGAACTCGATGCCCATGTCCTTGATGTGATCCACGAACGACGGGCGGTAGCCGGTCGGCTTGAGCGAGCCCAGGACGCGGCCGTCGTCGGCGTAGCCCTCGGAGTAGTCGAAGTCGAAGATGGGGAAGACCTCGATCTCGCCGTTGCGCAAACGGCCGATCTCGCAGATCTGGGTGATGCGGCGGGACCCGTCCCGCAGGCGGCCGATCTGGATCACCAGGTCGATGGCACCGGCGATCTGCTGGCGGATGGCCTGCATGGGAAAGTCGATACCGGCCATGAGCACCATGGTCTCCAGGCGGGTCATGGCGTCGTTCGAGCTGTTGGCGTGCAGGGTCGACAGCGAGCCGGCGTGACCGGTGTTCATCGCCTGCAACATGTCGAGCGCCTCACCGCCGCGGCACTCGCCGACGACGATGCGGTCGGGGCGCATGCGCAGCGATGTGCGGACGAGATCGCGGATCGAGATCTCGCCACGGCCCTCGGTGTTCCCGGGGCGTGACTCGAGGCGGATCACATGGGGCTGACGGAGCTGGAGCTCGACGACGTCCTCGATGGTGATGATGCGGTCGCCCTCGGGAATGAAGGACGACAACACGTTGAGCAACGTCGTCTTGCCGGAACCGGTACCGCCGCTGACCAGGATGTTGAGCTTGGCGTGCACGCACGCGGCCACCATGTACAAGGACTCGATGGTGGCGCTCGAGTTGGAGATGAGGTCCTCGGCGGTGAACGACTTGACCGCGAACTTCCGGACGGTCAACGACGACCCATCCACCGCCAGGGGCGGGATCACCGCGCACACGCGGGAGCCGTCGGGCAGGCGAGCGTCGACCATCGGCGACGACTCGTCGATGCGACGGCCGAGCGGGGCGACGATCCGGTTGATCACCTTGCGGAGACTGGTCTCGTCGGAGAACTTGATGTCGGCGACGGTGAGCTTGCCGTTCCGCTCGACGTAGATCGACTTCGTGCCGTTGACCATGATCTCCGACACCGACGGATCGGCCAGCAAGGGCTGGATGGGGCCGTAGCCGAGGAGATCGGCGGCGATGACATCGACCAGGCGCTCGCGCTCGGTCTCCGACAGGGGGATGTCCTCGGCTCCGAGCACCTTGACCATCTCGGCCTTCGCCAGGCGCTTCAGCTCCTCGTCGTCGGCATCGGCGTCCATCGCCGTGTTGCCGAGCGTCAGCAGCAGCGCCTCCTGCACCTTGCCGCGCAGCTGCGTGAACGTCTCGGATTCGAGCAGGTCCGCCGTCATCTTGACGTCGGCCGTGCGAGCATCGCTGGCCGCCGGCGAGATGTCGGGGAGCGTCAGCTCGAGCGGCTCGTTCGCGTTCTTGACGCGGTCGCCGAGTTTCATGGGTTCAGGCCCTCCGCTTGAACAACCGTCGACCGCTCCCCGCGTCGTGCACCGATCCGCCGTCTTCGGACGGTTCGAGCTTGGCGATGAGGCTGTCGAAGGCCTTGACGATGTTCGGGTTGGAGTGCGACTCCATGACCGGCACACCGTCGTTGGTGGCTCGGACCATGTCGATCGAGCTCGGGAGCTCGATGTCGACGTGTTGGCCGATGCTGCGTTCGATGTCGGCGAGCTCGATGCCGACCTTGGCATCGGCCCGGTTGACCAGGAAGTGGCGCTTCGCCGAGGTGAGTCCCACGACGTCGAGCGCCTCGAGGGCCTTCTGCAGGCCGCGGATCGACGGGATCTCCGTCGCGCACACCAGAACCATGTCGGTCGAGAGGTCGAGCGCCGACAGCACCCGCTCGGACAGACCGGGATCGGTGTCGACGACCACGTACTCGAATGCCTGTTGGAGCACGGCGAGCACGCCGGTGATGTGCTCCGAGGTGATGTCGTCGGCCTCGGCCGGGTGCAGCGGGGCGCACAACGCGTAGAGGTTGCTCGAGTGGCTGGTGAGGCTCAGCTTGAGGTTGGCGCTGTCGACCGGCCACGACCGGGCGATGTCGCCCAGCGTGCTCTTCGGGGAGAGACCCAGCACGTTGGCCACGTCACCGAACTGCAGGTCGAGGTCGACGAGCACCACCTGGCGGGGATGGAGCCGAGCCAGTCCCACCGCGAGGTTGGTGGCCACCGACGTCTTCCCCGAGCCCCCCTTGGGGGACAGGATCGTGACGATCCGGTGCGGTCTCGCCGTCTCTTCCATCGGAGCGGTCAAGGTGTCGGTATCCATTTCAACCGTAGATCTTGCCGGTGGTCTGGATACCGGTCCCGGCCTCGTTGGCGTCGGCCGGCTCGATGGTCAGCCAGATGTCGCCGTAGCTGGACACGAACACGAGCCGCTCGGCGGAGACCGCGTCGACGGCCAGGGTGACGAGGAGGGTGCCCGCCGGCACCGGGGTGCGATCGGCGGCCGTGGCCTCACGAGTGGGATCGGCCACGGGGGCGCCCTGCACGTTGGTCACGAGGATCTTGTGGAGGAGGAAGCCGGTGGTCGAGCCCGAATCCGGGGGGACCGGTGCGGTCACACTGTTGGCCCCCTCGGGGAACGACGCGATGACACCGACGAGATCACCGGGGCGGACGGTGCCGCCGACGGTGCGGATCGGGTTGAGCGGGACGGTGACCTCGAGCAGGCCCTCCGGCACGCTGATGGTGCCGCCACCGCGTCCGACCCGAGCCTGCAGCTCGTTGTACTTGTCGGCGGCGACCAGCTTCGAGGCGGTGAGCTGCTCACCCACGCCCAGGTTGTTGGCGACGACCATGCCGTCGGCCTCACCGATGCTGGCCAGCGCGCCGGCGGCCTGCACCTTGACCGGCACGGACTCGAGCCGGACGTAGTTCTGCAACTCGTTGGCGGCCGTGCCGGCCGGGACCTCCTGGTTCACGACCAGCACGTCGACGAGTTCCTCGCCCGCCAGGGCACGGTCTTCGGCCGTACCGACGTACTTCACGAGGGCCAGGGTGCCCAAGGCGACCAACAAGATGGCCCCGATCAGACTGAGACGCTTCTTCTTCTTCACCGGATCTCCCCTTCGGAGCTGCTTCGGACCGCTTCCGTCTACATCGGCAGCAGAACGAGAACCTGAAGGGATTCCGGAAGGGTTTTCCCGGCGGGATCAGCGGAACCGGAACCCGAAAGCGCCCGAAACCACCCAAGTTGCGAGGCTCAGCGGTAGGGATCGTCCTCGATCGGAGCGTCCCACCAGTCCTCGGGGGTGGCGGTCTCGGCCTCCACCGGGAAGATGCAATCGACCGGGCACGGGTCGACGCACTTGAGACAACCGGAGCACAGCTCGGGGATGATGATCACGTCCATGCCGTGGTTGAAGATGGCGCCGAACTGGGGCGGACAGTGCCGGATGCAGGTGTCGCAGTTGATGCAGATCGACATGTCGATGAACAGGGCGGGGTTGGTCCACTTCGGGTTCCGCTCCCGGTTCTCCATCCGCTCTGCTCGGGTCCGTGCCGCCATGGCGTGATGCTAACGGCACTTGACCCTGCGGTCAGGCGCGGGTTCACTTGCCGTGTGCCCCCGTCTGCTCCTGCGCCCCACGCCGTCGATGGCGACCGGCAACTGACGGCGCAGGGAACTCTGCGCAAGCGGCAGCTCGTCGACTGCGCTGCGGCCCTCTTCGCCGAGCGCGGGTACGCCGAGACGCGGATCAAGGACATCGTGGACGCGGCCGGCGTGGCGAAGGGCTTGTTCTACTGGTACTTCGAGAACAAGGAAGCCCTCTTCGCCGAGGTGGCCGTGGACATCCGCCTCCGGCTCCGCAAGCACCAGGCCGCGGCGATCGATCCCGATGCCGATCCGCTGCTGCAGATCCGCCAGGGCACGGAGGCATCGGTGCGGTTCATGGCCGAACATGCCCACTTCTTCTCCCTGCTCGAGGTGGAGAACGGCGCGGTCACGGCCGAGTCGCGCAAGGAGGGCACCGACCAGCACATCGGCGACGTCCGCTCGATCATCGAGGCCGGCCAGCGCCGGGGCTCGATCATCGACCAGGATCCGACGTTGCTGGCGCTCGGGGTCGTCGGCGCGGTCGGCTACTACAGCCACTACCACCGCACCGGCCGGATCGACGTCCCCATCGACGACCTCGCGGCCTACGTGGGCGCCAGTGTGGTGCGCACCCTGGCGGCCGACGCAGCGTGCGCGGCCGAGACCCTCGCCTCCTGAGCCGCCGCGCGGCCGCCGAGGTGACGTGCGGTAACGTCGGCACGGAATCGGGACGTAGCCGACGAACCCGCCCAGCGCCAAGGAGCCACTGTGGCCACCCATCCCTTCCTGTCCGACGAGTGGATCGATGCGGCGAAGGCCATCCGCGAGGAGCACTCCGGCGCGGCCACCGCCGTACCCCACGTGATGAAGATGAACCTCGTCGTGACCGAGGTTCCCTTCGGTGACGGCAACGTCGACGCCCACATGGACACCACCAGCGGTGAGCTCCAGCTCGACACCGGCCACCTCGAGGACGAGGACCTGACCGTCACCGTCGACTACGAGACGGCGAAGGCCATCTTCGTGGAGGGAAACCCGCAGGCCGGCATGCAGGCCTTCATGGCCGGCAAGATCAAGGTGCAGGGCGACATGACCAAGATGATGGCGATGCAGACCGCCCAGCCCGACCCCGCCCAGCTCGAGATGGCGGCCAAGATCTCCGCCATCACCGAGTAGCGCGCAACGGACCGACCCTGGTGGGGCGGTCCGCCTCATCGTGATGGCTGGGGAACATCACGTCCGGCAGACCGCCCCACCGGAATCGGCCCGTTGTCCCGATCATGCTATCCGGGACAGCACAGCCCCGGTCACCGCATCGTCCGCCTCAGGTGAACTTCGCCAGCGCATCGTGGAGCTCGTCGACGCTCCACCGCCGCTCGTGCTCGACCGTGTCGGTGAAGTGCCAGCCCTCCATGAGACGGATCGTCCCGCCCTGGATGAACAGGGTCCGCCCGTTGAGTGGGCAGTCCGCGGTCGCCAGGTAGGCGACCAGCGGCGACACGTTGGCCGGGTCCCACACGTCGAACGCCGCCGAGTCACCGGGAGCGGCAACGATCTCGGACAGGCCGGGGGCGGTCTCGGTGAGCCGGGTGCGGGCCGCGGGGGCGATGCAGTTGGAGCGGACGCCGTAGCGGCTCAGCTCCTTGGCGCAGATGGCCGAGAAGGCGGCGATGCCGGCCTTGGCTGCCCCGTAGTTCGTCTGTCCGGGGTTCCCGAGCAGTCCCGACGTGGACGAGGTGTGGATGACCGACGCGGACCGCGGCGTGCCCGCCTTGGCCTGCTCCCGCCAGTAGGTCGCCGACCAGCGGGTGGGGACGAAGTGCCCCTTGAGGTGCACGGTGCTGACCAGGTCCCACTCGTCCTCGGTCATGTTCACCAGGGCCCGATCACGCAGGATGCCGGCGTTGTTGACCAGGACGTCCAGTCCACCGAAGGTGTCGATCGCGGCCTGGACGAGCCGCTGACCGCCTTCCCAATCGGCGACGTCGTCGTGGTTGGCGATCGCCTCGCCGCCGGCGGCCCGGATCTCGTCGACCACGTGCTCGGCCGCACCCTCGTGGCCGACATCGAGGTCGTTGACCACCACGCGGGCTCCCTCGGCGGCCATCAGCCGGGCGTGGGCCCGCCCGAGCCCGCGGCCGGCCCCGGTGATGATGGCGATCCGGCCGTCAAGCGATCCCAACGGTGCGTTCCTCCCTGCCGATGCATTGTCCGCCGCGTGGATGACGAACCATGGTGGACGTCCCGCGCCCGGGTCAAGTTCCCGGCGCCCGCCTCGGTGATCAGCGCTTGAGCAGGACGTCGACCTCGCTGCCCCGCTTGACCTTCTCGCCGGCCTCGGGTGAGGAGGCCGTGACGGTCTGATTGGGGTTGCCCAGGCTCTGGCCCAGCACGAGCCCCGCATCCTGGAGGGCCTTCTCGGCCTCCTTGAGGTGCATGCCCTTCAGGTCGGGCACCTTGACGAGGTCCGGGCCCTTGCTCACGGTCACGGTGATGGTGCTGTCGCGCGGCACCTGGGTGCCGGGGGTCTCCGACAGCGAGATCACGACGTTGGCGGGAACGGTGTCGTCGAAGACGTCCTTGCGCTTCGGGACCAGTCCGAGGTCGCTCAGCTGCTTCGCCACCGCGTCGTAGGTGGCGCCGTCGGCGATCTCGGGCACGGTCCGGGGCTCGGGTCCCTTCGACACCACCAGGGGCACCGCCGACTGCTCGGGGAGCTGGGTGGGAACGTCGTTGCCCAGCCGGACCACATTCCCCTCGGGGATCTCCTCGTCGAAGACCTTGTCGACCACCTCGTCGGTGAGCTTGGCCTGCTCGAGCTCGGCGACGACCTCGGGGAGCGGCCGGCCGGCGAGGTCGGTGGGCACATCGGTGAGCTGGTTGCCCTCGGACACCACCACGACCAGGGTGCCGCCCCGGGCCAGTCGCTCGCCGGGGGCGGGCTCGGTGGAGATGATCTCGCCCGGGTCGGTGCCCGTGCGGCGCGCCTTCTTCTGGTCGAGGGTCCACTCGTTCTGGGTCGCCACCAGCTCCAGGTCGCTGATCTGGCTCCCCACGACGCGGGGGACCTCGTAGGTCGGCGTCCGGACCGACTCGAACAGGAAGAACGCGCCGGCGCCGAGCGCGACCAACAACGCGGCGGCGAGCACGAACGGCCACCGCCGTCGACGCCCCGGCTCTGCCGGAGGCCCCGCGGGCACCGCCCGCGGCGGCGTCGGCGTCGGGACCACGGCGGTGGGCGAGGTTCGATCACCAGCGTCGGCCTCGTCAGCCTCCACCGCGTCGCCATCGCCGGCTCCGGGAACGACCACGACCTGCGTGGGATCCTGATCGTGGTCACCCAGGGGCAGCGGCACCATGTCGGTGCGGGTCAGATCGCCGGCATCGGTACTCGTACGAGCTTCCTCCAGCGCCCCCACCAGCGGCAGTGGCTGCGGTGCATCCATCCGCTCGGAGGCGGCGAGCAGGAGGATGCCGAGCTCCTCGGCGTCGGGGCGATCGGCGGCCCGCAGGCGGCCGGCCCGCTCGACCACCGAGCGGAGGGGACCGAGCGCCTCCGGTGGCTCGATGTCGCGGTCGACCCGGGCCATCAGGGTGCCGATGGTGGTGTCGGCCTCGAACGGAACGGTTCCGGTGACGGCCTCGACCAGCACCAGGGCGAGGGCATACACATCGGCCCTGCCGTCGAGCCGCTCGCCCCGGGCCTGCTCGGGCGCGGCGTAGCGCACGGTGCCCACCATGGCCCCGTCGGGTTCGGTCACCGCGGCTTCGGCGATGGCCCGAGCCAGACCGAAATCGGCGATGCGGAGCCGGCCCGCGGTGTCGAACAGGACGTTGGCCGGCTTGAGGTCACGGTGCACGAGGCCGGTGCCGTGGGCATGGGCCAGGCCCCGGCAGATGTCGAGACCGACCACGAGCGCCTGGGACGGGGTGAGGAGCCGCCCCGCGTGCAGCATCGCCCGCAGGCTTCCGCCGGCGAGGTACTCGGTGACCAGGTACGGGACCTCGTCCTCACCCCAGTCGTAGACGATGACCACGTTGGGATGGCTGATGGCGGCCACGGTGCGGGCCTCGGCCCGGAACCGCCGGAGGAACCGCTCGTCGTGAGCCAGGGTGGGCTGCAGCATCTTGACCGCAACCTGGCGCTCGAGGCGCACGTCGTCGGCCAGGAACACCTGGGCCGACGCGCCGGCCCCGAGGGGGGCGACGAGCCGGTACCGGCCGCTCACGACACGACCGACCTGGTCGGTAAGGCGCACAGAGCCCATCGGACCAACGATAGGGCTGATGTCGAGACACCCGGTGGAGGGTCCCCGTGGTGGCGAACGGCGGCAAGACTGCGAGACTGCTGGCGATGGAGGAGCTGGACCAGCGGATCGCAGCACCGGCGGCGCTGACCGTCGCGTTCGCGGTGGTGCTGGTCGAGTCGGTGGCCGAAGCGGCGTTCGTGATCAGCCGCGACGACTACGGCCCCGGCGGGAAGGCCCTGGTGGTGGGCGCGATCAGTACCAAGGTGCTGTGCGCGGCGGCGGCGCGGCGGCTCAGCGCGGCCGGGGCGCTCGGTCTGCTCGCGCTCGAGGTGACCGGCATCGTCGTCGCCCTCGGTGCACCCTGGTCCATCGGCCTCCGCGTCGCCCTGGTGGCCTGCGTTGTGGCCGTGTACGCCCTCGTGCTGTCCTCGTTGCACGCATTCCCCAGCCCGGAGCTCCCATGACCGCAACCAAGCAGATCGCCTACCCCACCCGGACCAAGGTCGTGGTGGTGGTCGTGCTCGCCCTCGCCATCGCCGGTTTCGTGATCGGCGGCCTGCGGGCCGACACCAACCACTCCGACGACGTACTGGTCAGCGGTGCGCCCGGTCAGGCGGTGCAGGACACCGAGGGCGTGCTGGCCGTTTCGCCGGGGGACGGTTCCCAGGCGCTGGCGCAGCAGCCGTTCAGCATCCGGCTGGCCCCGGGGTGGACGGGAACCCTGACGTTCCTGCCCGGTGACGGCCGAGCCACACCCCTCCCCGACGACGAGATCGAGGTCACCGCGCTCAACGAGCTCGTCTACCAACCGGCGACGGGCAAGACCATCGAGCGGCTCCCGGAGGGCACCACGAGTTGCGTGAGCGCCACTGTCTGGGACCGGGTCCGGGGTCGCGAACGCGACCGAGACGGTCAAGACCTGGTGCTTCTCGGTGACCTGAGCGGGATCAGGGCAGTTCACCGGTGGCGAGCAGGTGCTCGAACCCGGCTTCGTCGAGGATCGGGATCCCCAGCTCCTCGGCCTTGGTGAGCTTGGATGCACCCGGCCCATCGCCCACCACGACGGCCGTGGTCTTCTTCGACACGCTGCCCGGCGCCTTGCCGCCACGGGCCTTGATGGCCTCCTCGACCTGTTCGCGGTTGTAGCCCTCGAGCGTGCCGGTCACCACCACCGACAGCCCGTCGAGCGTCTGGGCCACCTCGGGAGCCGCCGGTCCCTCGACGTTCACGCCGGCTGCTCGCAACCGGTCGAGCAACGCCCGGTTGGCCGGCTGGCTGATCCAGGCGATGACGGCCCGGGCGATGGTGGGGCCGACCCCGTCGACCCGGGCGAGCTGCTCCTCACCGTCGTCGGCGAGCGCGGCCGCTTCGATGGCGTCGAGGTGACCGAACCGGCTGGCGAGCGCCTCGGCGCCGGCGGGGCCCAGGTGGCGGATGTTCAGTCCCACCAGGAGGTGGGCCAACGGCCGCTGCTTGGACTCCTCGATGGCCGCGGCAAGGTTGTCGACCGAGGTCTGGCCATGGCCCTCGAGGCCGATGACCCGATCGAAGTCGATCTCGTAGACGCTGGCGATGTCGCGGAGCAGGCCGAGCTCGATGAATTGGGCCACGGTGCGTTCGCCGAGGCCCTCGATGTCCATCGCGCCACGGCTCGCATAGTGCTCGATGGCGCCCTGCCGCTGATACGGGCACTCCGGGTGGACGCAGCGGGTGTCGGACTCCCCCTCGGGGCGGACCAGCGTCGAACCGATCGGGCACGGACACGTCGTCGGGAACTCCCACTCGGGCAACCCGGCGGGCCGGGCGGCCAGGACCGGTCCGACCACCTCCGGGATGACATCGCCGGCGCGACGCACGATGACGGTGTCGCCCGGCCGGACGTCCTTGGCCTTGACCTGGTCCTGGTTGTGCAGGGTGGCCCGCTCGACGTTGGCACCCCCGACGAAGACCGGTTCGAGCACGGCGTAGGGCGTGGTGCGCCCGGTTCGCCCGACCGACACCCGGATGTCGAGCAGGGCCGTGGTGCGCTCCTCGGGCGGAAACTTGTAGGCGATCGCCCAGCGGGGGGCCCGAGCCGTGGTGCCGAGGTCGTCACGGCGGGCGAGATCGGCGACCTTGGTCACCACGCCGTCGATCTCGTAGTCGAGATCGTGGCGGTGCTCCTGCCAGTGGCGGCAGAACTCGATGACCGCGTCGATGGTGTCGACCGACCGGATCTCGGGATTCACCGGGAAGCCCAGCTCCCGCAGCAGGTCGAAGGCATCCTCGTGATGGGCCATGTCCGGCCCACCCTCCACCTCGCCCAGCTGGTAGCACCACATCGACAGCTCGCGTTCGGCGGTGACGGACGGGTCCTTCTGGCGCAGCGACCCGGCGGCCGAGTTGCGGGGGTTGATGAACGGCGGTTGACCGGCGGCGGCCGCCCGTTCGTTGAGGGCGTCGAACGCCTCCGAGGTCATGTAGATCTCACCGCGGACCTCGAACACCTGCGGCGCCTCGGGGGGCAGCGAGGCCGGGATGCAGTCGATGGTCCGCACGTTGGCGGTCACGTCCTCGCCGACCCGGCCGTCACCCCGGGTGGCGGCCTGCATCAGCTCACCATCCTCGTAGCGCAACGAGATGGCCACACCGTCGATCTTGAGCTCGCACACGTAGCCGTAGTCGATCGGTGCGTCGCCCTCCTCGACACCGAGCCGACGCTGCAACCGCGCGTGCCAGGCCCGCAGGTCGTCCTCGTCGAAGGCGTTGTCGAGCGAGAGCAGCGGCGTCGAGTGCACGACCGGGGCGAACAACTCGGCCCGGCGACCGCTGACCTGTTGGGTGGGTGAGTCCTCGCGGGCCAGTGACGGATACTGCGCCTCGAGATCGCGGAGCTCGCGGACCAGGGCGTCGTAGTCGGCGTCGGCGATGATCGGTGCGTCGTCGACGTAGTACCGCTCGTTGTGCTCGAGCAGTTCGTTCCGCAGCGCGGCGACCCGATGGACCACGCTCAGGGCCTGCGGCTCCGCCGCAGTCGTGCCGGCTGCTCGCTGGCGCTCCCGACGCCGGCCGAGCTCCGAATCATCGGCAGTCTCGGATGGCACCTCTCAGGCGCCGATGGCGAGGCGGACGCCGAAGGACTGGCGCCGAACCCGTTCGGCCAGCTCCACCGACAGCGCCAGGATCGTCTCGGCCTGCACGGGATCGTGGGACGCAAGGCCGCACTCCGGGGTCACCAATGCCTGCTCGCGGAGCCGGAGCGCGTCGCAACCCCGCTGCACCAGCTCGCACCATGTCTCGGACAGGGCCCGCCACAGCAGGCCGGGCTCGGTGCCGACCGGCCGGTTGGTGGGCACGGCGCCCCAAGCGACCCAACCGCCGCGGTCGAGGTGGGCGCCGAGGGCGCCGGCGTGCTCGGCGATACCGGCATCGGTGGGCATCGAGATGATCTGCGGTCCGGCCGCCAGGGCGAGGCGCCAATCGGTGTCCCCGCAGCAGTGCAGCCCCGTGACGGCGTGGTGCTCGACCGCGGCGAGTGCGCTGGAGACCAGATCGATGGCGTGATCGGCCGAGGTGGGGAAACCCGGCCGCGACAGGGCAACGAGGCCGGGCTCGTCGACGAAGATGACCTTGGGTGCGAGGGGCGCGATCTTGGTCGCCTCCTCGATCACGGCGTGGGCCCGGACGCGCACGGCCTCCCCGGCGGTGGCGAAGGCGCGGTCGGCGTGGACGCCGGCCTCGATCAAGGCGAGTCCCAACGTGACCGGACCGGTGATCTGGAGCTTGATCGGGGAGGTCCGGTGGCGGGTGGCCGCCAGGAACGCCCGCAGGCCCCCGAAGGCGGGACCGTCGATGCCCGGACCGACGGCCGGATCGAAGGGGTCGCGGGGATCGAGCTCTCCGGTGATGCGAGGGGTCCCGTCGGGACCGATCTCGACGCCACGGAGGCCCCACAGCCCCTGGGAGATCATGCCCTCCCGAGGATCGAGGCGCGGCAACGACGGGGCGGCCGGGAGATCGGGACACGCGGCCAGCGCGACGGCAACCGCGGCGTCGACCTGACGATGGGGCAGGCTGCCGATGGCCGACGCGGTGCCGACGCGCAGGTTGATGGGCTTCATGAAATCGTCGCTTCCGCCGTGACCGACTTGTGGCACGCGGCGTACGAATCGCTGCGTCCCCCCGGAGTCTGCATGACACCGGAATAGCCACCGGAGCACCCGGCGAGCAAATCTTGGGGCCGATGACTGCCCCTCCCCTCTGGCGATCGCTGTGGCCCCTGCGGGCCATCTGGCTCTCGCTGCCCGTGTTCATCGGCCCTGCGTTGGCCGATGCGCTGGCGGCCCACAGCCGCGCCGTGCAGATCGTCGGTTCCCTCCTGGCCTGGGCAATTTGGGGCGTCACGGTGGGCGCGATGCTCGTACCCCGCACCGCCACGTTGACCCTCGTGCGCCTGGCGGTGCCCGGCGGGTTCGTGGTGGCCGCCTGGGCCGCGATCGGAGCCGACCGTCCCGGCTGGGCCGCGGTCGGCATCGCGGCGGGGGCGGTGGCGGTCCTCGCCCTGGCCGGTCCGGGCGTCGCCGACGGGTTCGTCGACGGATCGAGCTACGGCAACGAACGACGAGTCGCGCTGCGAGTGCCCTTCGCGATCCTCGTCGGACCCGCGCCGCTGGCCTGGGCGGTGGCCGCCGCCGGGGTGGTGACCGGTCCGCTGCTGCTCGCCGCCGAGCAATGGGTGGCGGGCGTGCTGGCCGTCGCCGCCGGAGCCCCCGTCGTCGTCGTGGTGGCCCGCCGGATGCACCTGCTCAGCCGGCGGTGGCTCGTCTTCGTTCCCGCCGGCGTGGTCGTGCACGATCCGTTGACCCTGGTCGAGCCGATCCTGCTCCAACGCCACCTCGTCAGCCGGGTGGGCCCCGCGCTGGCGAACGCGGGCACCGAGGACTCCTCGGTCGACACCACGGGCGGCGCGCTCGGGCTCGCCCTCGAACTGCGGGCCTCCGAGCCCTTCTCCGTCGGGATGCGCCGCGGTCGCGACCAGGAGGAGCGCGACGACGTGACCGGGATGCTGGTGACCCCGACGCAACCGGCCACGACGCTGACGATCGCGGCCGATCACCACCTCCCGGTGGGTTGACGCCGGACCGGGCGGGGCCGGTCGAGCCAGTTGGTCACACCACGATGCCGCCGCCGACCACGAGGTCGTCCCGGTAGAGCACGACGGACTGGCCGGGGGCGAGCCGCCGCTGGGCGGTGTCGAAGCGAACCCGGACGCCCTCAGCGGCGGGCTCGACGACCGCGGGATGCTCGGCACCGTGCGCACTGCACTGGGCGACGACCGGACCGGCGACCGGGTCGTGGGCCCACACCACCGAGCCGAGCTCGACGTGGTCGGTCTCCAGCGCGGCGGCGTCGCCGATGGTGACCGTGGCGGCGGCGACGTCGACGTCGACCGCGTAGCGCGGCGTGCCGTACCCCCCGACATCGAGGCCCCGTCGCTGCCCGATGGTGACGAGTTCGACGGCATCGACGTGACCCACGACCGCGCCGGACGGGTCGACGATGCGGCCCGGGGTGTAGTCGATCCGATCGGCGAGGAACCCCCGCCGCCCGTCGGTCGAGGTGATGAAGCAGACGTCCTGGCTGTCGGGCTTGGTCGCCGTGCGCAGGCCGAGCCGGGTGGCCTCGGCCCGCACGTCGTCCTTGGTCATCCCGCCGATGGGGAACGACACCCGGTCGAGGACCGGGCCGGCCACGACGTAGAGCACGTAGCTCTGGTCCTTGGCCGCATCGGCGCCCCGCCGCAGGTGGGTGCGCCCATCGGGTCCGGTACCCAACCGGGCGTGGTGCCCGGTAGCGACGTGATCGAAGCCGAGGACCTCGGCTCGGGCCAGGAGCCGGTCGAACTTGAGGTGCCGGTTGCACTCGATGCACGGGTTCGGCGTGCGACCGGCTGCGTGGGCGGCCACGTAGGGGTCGACCACGTCGGCGGTGAAGTCCTCGCCGAAGTTGAACACGTGGTGCTCGATGCCGAGATGGTCGGCGACCCGGCGGGCGTCGTCGACATCGGAGACCGAACAGCACCCGCTGTCGCTCTCCCCGCCCCAGAGCTTCATGGTGACCCCCACGACCTCGTGACCCTGGTCCGCCAGGAGGGCGGCCGCGACCGACGAGTCGACCCCGCCCGACATGGCGACGAGGACCCTCATGCGAACTGCCGCACCCGGTCGACGGCCATCGGAACGGCCTCCAGCGCGAGGTCGATGTCGGCATCGCTGGTGGACCAACCGAGCGACAGTCGCAGGCTGCCCTGGGCGAGCGATCGGGGCACCCCCATGGCAGCGAGCACGTGGCTGGGGTCCTGGGCACCGGACGAGCACGACGAGGCGGCCGAGGCGTACACGTCGCGATCTTCGAGCAGGACGAGGAGCGTCTCGGCCTCGATGCCCGGAGCGCACACATGGCAGTTGCCGGCGATCTTGCCCGTGCGGTCACCGTCGACGACCGCCGTCTCGACCAGGCCGGCGACCCGGTCGACGAGGCCGTCGGCCAGGCGATCACGCCGGGCGCCGATGCGGGCGACCGTGTCGGCTCGGGTGGCGACCGTGACCGCGGCGGCCGCCGCGGCACCGACGATGCCGGCGACGTTCTGGGTGCCGGACCGCCGGCCCCGCTCCTGACCGCCACCGAGCAGCTGCGGGCGGAGCGCGACCCCGTCGCGGATGGCGAGGATGCCGACGCCCTGGGGACCTCCGAACTTGTGGGCCGACAGCGACAGGAGATCGACGCCGGCGGCGACCGCCGGAAGGTCCAGCCAGGTCAGGGCCTGGACGGCGTCGGTGTGGATCACGGCCCGCGGGGCGCGCTCGCGAACCAGCGCGACCACGGCGGCGAGGTCGGCGACGACGCCGGTCTCGTTGTTGACCGCCATCACCGACACGACCGCCACGTCGTCGCCCAGCGCACCCGCCAGGTCGTCGAGGTCGACGCGCCCTCGAGCGTCGACCGGGACCACGGTGCCACCCCGTGATTCGACGACGTGCAGGACGGCGTGATGCTCGGTGGCGGGGCAGACGGCGCGTCCCCCCACGGCGTCGAGGACGCCGGCGATGGCCAGGTTGTCGGCCTCGGTGCCCCCCGCGGTGAACACGATGTCGCCCGGCTCGAACCCGGTGGCGGCCGCGAAGACGTCGCGGGCGTCGTCGATGGCCCGCCGCGCGTCGCGCGCCATGCGGTGCGCGCCGGACGGGTTGCCGACGAGCTCGCCCAGCCACGGGAGCATGGCCGACCGGGCCTCCGGTCGGACGAGCGTGGTGGCGGCGTGATCGAGGTAGGCCACGTCGCAAGGCTACGACGGCCCGGCCACGCTCCCCCACGTGAGCGGCGGCTCCTCCGCCACTCGCACCGGCGCCGCCGCGCCCGGCGGGGCGGCAGGCACGGGACCGCCCGTACGAGCCTGGTAGGCCGCGGCCACGGTGATGAGGAACGACTCGCAGTCGGTTGCCGGTGGGAGCGACACGCCGACGACGCCCGCGATGGCCACCGCCAGCTCCTCGGCCCGCCGGCGCCGCGCCTCGATGCGCAGGTCGGTCACCCGCAGCAGGAACGATCGCACGAGGGTGTAGGCGTCGTCGCTCAGCCGGGACACATCGAGCGCGGCCCCGTACGGCCCCCAGCCCGGTGGAGGACGGAAGACGATCGGCTGGGAGAACGCGGCGGCCTGCCGCTCGCGGATGACGATCGTTCCGGCCGCGAGATCGCCCAGCCGTTGGCTCTGCCGGGTGGCCAGTGCCGCGATGATGGCCACGCTCCCGGCCCCGACCAGGAAGTCGACGATGCCCACCGCAGAGCGGATGGCGGCGTGACGGAACCGGACCGGCGCGCCCTCGACCGTGACCACCCGCAACCCGACCGCCATCTTCCCCGGGGTCCGACCGTTCCAGATCGTCTCGAACACCACGGGGTAGACGAAGATGACGGCGAAGATCGCGGCGATCAGCGTCACGACCACGAACGTCTCGTCGATCACGAACCCGGCGACGCCGAGGGCGAAGATCAGGGCGTAGAGCAGACCGCCGCGCACTGCGACGTCGATCAGGAAGGCGAGCGATCGGCTCCCCAGGCCGGCCTCGGAGAACTCGAGCAGCACCGCCTCGGGCGTCACGATCCCGGCTACGGGGTCTCGCGTCGCGGGAGGAACGACCACGGCTGGCTACCGTACCGGGCACCGTGGACGTCGATCGCTTCATCTCCGTGCACCGCCCGGCATGGGATCGACTCGCCCACCTGTCCAGGCGCGGGCGCAGCGGCGGAAGGCGACTGGCGCCCGCCGAGCTGGACGAGCTCGTCCACCTCTACCAGCAGGTGTCGGGCCACCTGTCCCACGCCCAGGCCACCTACGGCGACGCCGCCCTCAACGCCACGCTCACCCGCGTCGTCGCCGACGCCAACGCCGCCATCTACGGCACCAGGGCATCGCTGGGCACCGCGGTGCGTCGCTTCGTCTTCTTCACCTTCCCGGGCGCGGTGTGGCGCATCCGGCACTTCGTCCTGGTTTCGGCGCTGCTCAGCATCCTGCCCGCCATCGCCATCGGCACCTGGATCGCCAACTCCGACGCCGCCCTCGACGCCTCCGGCAACGAGGCGGTGCGCGCCGCGTACGTCCAGCAGGATTTCGCCGACTACTACTCGTCGGCCCCGGCGTCCCAGTTCGCGGCCGAGGTGACGTTCAACAACATCCAGGTCTCGATCGCCGCCTTCGCCCTCGGAATCCTCGGGTGCATCGGCACCGCGGCCATCCTCGTGTTCAACGGAGCCAACGTCGGGGTCGCGGCCGGACTGTTCGCCGCGGTGGGCGAGCAGGCGCGGTTCTGGGGGCTGATCCTGCCCCATGGCCTGCTGGAGATCACCTCCGTCGTGGTGGCCGGTGGCGCCGGGCTCCGGTTGGGGTGGGCGCTGATCGATCCGGGAGACCGAACGCGCGGGCGAGCACTCACCGAGGAGGGCCGCCGATCGGTCATCGTCATCCTCGGCCTGATCTTCACCTTCGGGACCGCCGGGCTCATCGAGGGCTTCGTGACCGGCAGCCCCTTGCCCACCGCAGCGCGGGTCGCGGTGGGCATCACGGCCGAGACCGCCTTCCTCACCTACATCTGGCGCTTCGGACGGTCGGCCGACGCTGCGGAGGCCGCGCTGGCGAGCGTGTAGCTCCGATCAGCCGAGGTCGTCCGAGATCTCGCCGTGCAGCAGCACCGCCTTGCTGCGGTTGAACGGCGACACCACGGACGACGCGGCGTTCCAGGCTGCGGTCCGGTACTGGACCGAACGCGTCGACGCGTCAGAGCCGGCCCGACGCCTTCATGTCGAGGTAGGCGTCGCCGAGCTCGGCCGCCAGCCGGTGCGGGGGCGCGTCCACCACGGTGGCTCCCGCGGCCCGCAACCGGGCCGCGGCGCGGGCGCGGGCGCGCAGGGTCCGGGCCGCCGCTGCCTGGCGATAGGCCGATTCGTGATCGGTCGGGGCCCCGTCGGCCCAGGCCCGGACCTCGGGATCCTGGATCGCACCGACCAGCAGGAGATGTGATCGGGTGAGGACCGGCAGGGCAGGGAGGAGCGACTCGCCCACCGCCTGCTCGACGAGGTCGGTGAGCAACACGATGAGCGATCGTCGGCGGAACCGGGCCAGCAGCTGGTGGAACGCCGACGCGTAGTCGCTGTCGACCAGCGCGGGCTCGAGCTCGTAGAGGGCGTCGGTGACCCGGCCGAGCTGACCGCGGCCGTGGCCGGGCGGCACCGTGGCCCGGACGTCGCGGTCGAAGGCGAGCAGTCCGCAGCGGTCGCCCAGACGGGTCGCGACCGTGGTGATCAGCAGTGCCGCGTCCATGGCGAACTCGGACCGCGGCACACCATCCACCCGGCCGGCCATGACCCGCCCGTTGTCGAAGGCGACGATCACGTTCTGGTTCCGCTCGGCCCGGAACGTACGGACGATGGGGCGACCGGCGCGGGCCGTGGCGGCCCAGTCGATGCGCCGGAACTCGTCGTCGACCGTGTAGTCCCGGAGTTGATCGAATTCCGTGCCTCCGCCCCGCCCCTTGGCCGAGCGCAGGCCGACCTCGAGGATCCGGGCCCGGTCGATGCGCAGCTCGGCTTCCTCCCGGGAGCGGAAGCGGGGGTACACCCGCAACGTCGCCGGCAGCTCCACCCTTCGTTGTCGCGCCGCCAGACGCAGCGGACCGTCGGCCCTCCAGACCAGCTCGGCGGGCCGGAACCGTCCCCGCCGTGACGGCGTGATGGTGGTGGCCACCGTCAACACACCACGGGCCGGGACCCGGCCGGTGAAGCGTCGGCTCCCCGGCCGCAGGCTCGGGGCGAGCTCGTCGGCCACCGCGATGTGGAAGGACCGTGACCGGAGGTTCCGGACCCGCCAGGCGACCTCGGTGGTGGTGTCGAGGGTCACCACCTGCGGGAGTTCTCGCTCGATCGCGAACCAGCTCGCACGCGGCGCGAGCAACCAGTCCACGACGGCAGCGCCGGCCACCACGCCGTTGACCACCACGAGCCGGGCGACGACCGACCCCGGCACCAGCGCGCAGATCACCGCGGCGACGGCGGCGACCACGACGAGGCGGGCGGTGGGGACGGGCACGTGACGTCAGCGCGGTGCGGGAACGGCGGCGAGGATGCCGTCGAGGACGGCGTCGGCCGAGGTGCCCTCGAGCTCCAGCTCGGGGCGGACCTGGATCCGGTGCCGCAGGGTCGGCTTCACCACCGCCTTGACCTCGTCGGGACTCACGTAGGTGCGACCGGCGAGCCACGCCCACGCCTTGGCGGCATGCAACAGATTGGCGGCCCCCCTCGGCGACACCCCGAGCGACAGCGACGAACTGGCCCGCGATGCCCGGGCGATGGCGACGATGTAGGCGAGGATCGGATCCTCGACCCCGATGTGTTCGATCTCGGCCCGTCCGGCAGCCAGGTCGGCCGCCCCGGCGACCGGGCGCACGCCCGCAGCAGTGGGGTCGTGAGGATCGAGGCCGGCGTGGTGCCGAGCGAGGATCTCCTGCTCCTGCCCGGCGTCGGGATAGGCGACCTGCAGCTTGAACAGGAAGCGGTCGAGTTGCGCCTCCGGGAGCGGGTACGTCCCCTCGTACTCGATCGGGTTCTGGGTCGCGATCACCACGAACGGATCCGGGAGCATCCGGGGGTCACCCTCGACCGAGACCTGTCGCTCCTCCATCGCCTCGAGCAGCGCGGCCTGCGTCTTGGGCGGGGTGCGGTTGATCTCGTCGGCGAGCAACACGTTGGTGAACGCCGGACCGTTGCGGAAGCGGAACCCGCCGGCACTGTCGTAGATCACCTGGCCGAGCACGTCGGACGGCATCAGATCCGGCGTGAACTGCACCCGTTTGAAGTCGAGGTCGAAGGCGGCCGCCACCGTCTTGACCAGCAGCGTCTTGGCCACGCCGGGTACGCCCTCGAGCAGCACGTGACCGCGGACGAGCAGGGCGGCGACGATGCCCGAGAGGACGCCGTCCTGGCCGACCACCACCTTGGCGACCTCGTCACGGACGGCGAGCACCGCGTCTCGCGGCGTCCGCCCGTCAGCGGGGGCTGGCGGTGCGCTGGTGGGATCGGTCATGGATGGTCTCCTCACGGATGCGGGCGAGCAGGTCGGCGACCACGACGAGGTCGTCGTCGCTGGACACGGGGCTGGCGACGGCTCGGTGGATCTCGTCGTCGCTGAGGTCGGTGTGGGCGTGCAGGGCGGCGCGAACGACCGCACCGGGGGCGTCGAGCGGGATGCCGAGCACCCCGGACAGCTCGCGGCGGGCGTGATCGCGCAGGATCGCCGCGGCCCGCTCGGGGCGATGGTTGTTCTCGAGCAGGCGCCCGACCGCCCGGGTCAGCTCCGAACCCTCGATGCGCACGGGCTGGGTCTCCCCGACCGGCCGACCGAGACGGCGGCCGCGCCAGGCGACGAGGACGAGGAACGCCACCGCCAGCTGGGCGAGCGCGGCCCGGACCGGCGTACCGATGAGATCGGCGAGGGTCTTGTCACCGCCTCCGGGGACGGCAGGGCGCAGGAACGCCGACCGCTGGCCGTCGCCGGCGAGCAGGGACGCCACCAGCACCGCGTTGTCGGCCTCGTCGAGGAGGTCGTTGGTGAACAGATCGGGTCCACCGATGCTGATCACCCGACCCGCTCCCGAGGCAGCGGCGACCACCACGTCCCCTCCGGATCGGGTGCCGAAGCATCCCGTCGCTCCGGCCCCGACGGGGTAGGTGCGGGCCACACCGACCCGGAGCCGGCCGACCTCGGTGAGACCCTCGATCGAGCAGGTGCCGGTCACCTCGTCGGCCACCGCGCCGGTGGCCACGGGCGAGAACGAGGAGCTGGGATCGGCGACGACCAGGGTCCCACCGTCGCGCACCCAGGCGCGCAGCTGGCCGGCGCGCTCCGGGCCGAGGCGATCCTGGAGGAGCAGGGCCACGTCGACGTCGGCATCGGGCGGACCGTCGACGACGTCGATCGACCCGCCGAGCCGGGACACCAGCTCGACGACCGCCTTGGTGCCGTCCGGCGCCGTCGAACCCGGATCGAGCGGCGGACCCGAGGTCCGGCGAGCGGCCGAGACGTAGGCCCCCAGCACGACGACCACGAGGAGCCCGGCGACGAGCAGGACCCGACGATTCACGATGCTCCCACCGTGGCAACCACCCGGTGGCGGTCGAGGGCGACGGCCTCGACGCGCCCGCAGGCATCGGCGAACTCGGCGTAGGCGGCGGCGTCGACCTCGTCACCGCCGTACCAGGCGTCCTCGAACCGCCGGGTCAGCCAGTGCAGCGTCGTCGCCTCGGACGGCACCTGCGCCTCGATGACCGACCGGTACTCCGCCGCGGTGCGACCGGGCGAGTCGTCCACCACTCCCCCGGTGATCAGACGGGCGAGAAGGGCCTGGTGGCGACACCGCAGCGCGCCGCGGTGATCCCCAGCGGCCGCCAGTCCGGCGGCCTCGTCGAGCCAGACCCCGGCGTCCCGGTGGGACTCGGTGCCGTAGCGAAGGTCGTCGGTACCGAGCCGGCGACCGATCGCGCCGACGCGCAGGGCGCGAACGAACAACCACCCCGCCGCGGCGACGACACCGATCACCACGAGCCACCCGATGAGCGTGCCGGCACCCCCGCCGGTGAGGGTGCCCACCGCGTCGCCGAGCCGGGCGAAGACCCAGTCCACGACCCGCTCGACGATGCCCTTCCCCGGCTGCGAGTAGTCGGGTCCGGAGAGGATGTCGTGCGCCGCCCGCCGGGCTGCCTCGGGGTCAATCACCGAAGAGGTCACGGGTGCGCCGTTCGATGTCGAGCCCCTCGGAGCGGATGCGGAGATCGAGGTGGTAGAGCACGGCGACCCCGGCGGTGAACGGGGTGACGACCAGTTGGGCCAGGATCTGCCCCACCGCCCGGGCCAGCCAGTGCCAGCCGTCGGGGACGACCACGGTGGACAGCTCGGGGAGGATCTGGAACCCGAAGCCGACCAACGCGCCGATGAGGCCGACGAGCGCCGGCACCGCCAGGGATGTCCCGAAGCGGGATCCGGTGAGCTGCATCGACCGGGCGACGGCTCGGAACGGACCCATCCCCTCGGCGACGATCACCGGGCTGACGAGCTGGAGGAAGGCCATGACGAGGTATGCGCCCACCGCGATGCCGAGCAGGCCGACCAGCTCGAACAGGTGGACCACCACGACCCCGGCCAGCAGGGCCGGAGCCCGCACCGCGGTGTGGCGCATCGCCTGGCCGGGCGTGATGTCTTCGCCGTCGTACCACCCGCCGACCAGGTCGGCGAGCGCCCCCGCGAGCAACGCGAGGGAGACGGCGCCGATGGCCAGCGCGACCAGCGCCGGGGCGGCACCAGCGAACACGTCCGATTCCGAGGAGCTCGACGCCGACGCCCCGAAGGGGCCGAGCAGATCGGAGCCGAGCGCGTTGCGCAACAACAGGGCGGACAGCACCTCGACCGGCACCACGAAGGTCACGGCCAGCACCAACACATCCCGTGGGCGGCGCTTCACGATGTTGAACGCGCCGTCGAGCAGATCGGGGATGGTCATCGGCCGCATCGGCAACGGGGGCGGCGGCAACGGTGGTCGGTGCCTGGCTGCGGGGCCCGGCGCGGGACGGGGGATTTCGGGGGACACCGCGGCGTCCGGGCGCGGTTGCGGGGCGACCTCGCCCGGCGATGCCCACGGTGCCGTCATGGGCACCCCAGCCGTTCGCCTCGACGATCCTCGGTCATCGCCGGCCACGCTACCGATCGCCCCGGAGCGGCCGGACCCAGCAACATGGGCCGGTGGACGGCTACCGACCGACGACCTACGGCGACAGCTTCGCCGACGTCTACGACGACTGGTACGCCGACGTCTCCCCTCCCGCCGAGACGGCCGCGTTCGTGGCGCAGCGGGTCGACGGACTCGTGGTCGAGCTCGGGAGCGGCACCGGCCGCCTGGCCGGCCCGCTCGCCGCCTCCGGCGTGCCCGTGGTGGGGCTCGACGCATCCACCGCGATGCTCGAACGGTCGCGGCAGAACCACGCGGGGGTCCCCGTCGTGGCGGCCGACATGTCCGAGCAGCCGTTCCGCTCCCACGCGGCCGCAGGGGTGCTGCTCGCGTTCAACACGCTGTTCAACCTCCCGTCCGCTCGGCTGCAACAGCAGGCGCTGCGCCAGGCGACCGCGCTGCTGCGACCCGGAGGTGCCGTCGTCGTCGAGGCGTTCGTGCCCGGGGCGGGCGCCGGGACGCGCTCGAGCCACGTCGACGTGGTCCGCCTCGACGCCGACGTGGTGGTGTTGCAGGTGAGCCGCACCGATCCCGCCGACGGAACCGTCAGCGGGCACCACGTCGAACTGCGGCACGGCGAGCCGGTGCGCCTCCGACCGTGGCACCTCCGCTTCACCGACCCCGCCGGCCTCGACCACCTGGCGACGGGCGCCGGCCTCCGGCTGGCGGAACGCTTCGCCGACTGGGCCGAGACCCCGTTCGACGCGTCGAGCGACACCCACATCAGCGTGTACCGACACGCCGAGTGACGCCAGTAGTCTCCGCCGACGTGAGCCAGCTGCGTCTCAACCCACTGACCGGACGATGGGTCACGATCTCGTCCGCCCGCGCCGATCGGCCCGGGAATCTCGTCAGTCGGCAGCTGCCCGTCGAATCCGAGCCCGGGCGCCCCTGCCCCTTCTGTCCCGGCAACGAGGAGGAGACCCCGCCCTCGCTCGAGGAGTACGGGACCGACGGCGCCTGGTCGGTGCGGGTCGTCCCCAACAAGTACCCCGCCTTCTCCGGCAGCGAGCCCATGCGGGTCACCAACCTCGGGCCGGTCTTCACCCAGGCCAACGCGTCCGGCATCCACGAGGTGCTGGTCTTCTCGCCCGAGCACGAGCAGTCCTGGGGCGACCTCGACGACAAGCAGACCGGCCTCGTCATGGCGGCCATCCGCGACCGGATGGAGGACCACGCCCGCCGGTCCGGCACCCGTTACACCCAGGCAATCGTCAACGCCGGCCGCGAAGCCGGCGCGTCGCTCGAACATCCCCACGGTCAGCTGCTCGGCATCCCGTTCGTGCCCGGCGAGATCGCCGAGGAGCAACGGGGGTTCGACCGCTTCGACGGATCCTGCCTGCTGTGCACGGTGGCCGAGGCCGAGATCGACGTCGGCTTCCGCGTCGTGCACCACGACGATCGCGTCGCGCTGCTGACTCCGTACTGGAGCGCGTCGCCGTTCGAGATGCTGGTCATCCCCCGCAGCCACCACGAGCACCTCACCGATGCCTCACCGAAGGACCTGGTCGGCGTGGGCCGCTCGATTCGCGACGGCCTCAACCGGCTCCGCTCGGTGGTGGGCGACGTGGCCTACAACCTGGTGTTCCACACCGCCCCGCACCACCATCCGGGTTCGTTCCACTGGCACGTCCACGTCACGCCCCGGCTCACGTCGGTGGCCGGCTTCGAGCAGGGCACGGGCGTGATGATCAACATCGTCTCACCCGAGGTGGCGTGCGAGCAGTTGCTCGCCGCGGGCTGACCCGCCGTTGACCGTTCGCGACGACACGGCGGCCACCTGGCCGTTCTGGGCCCCGAGCCAGGCGTCGGCGGTCGACGAGGCACTCGAGCTGGCCGGCGTGGGTCCCGGTGTCCACGTCGTCGATCTCGGTTGCGGCGACGGGCAGGTGCTGCTGGCGGCGGCGGCGCGAGGGGCCACCGTCGCCGGGATCGAGGCCGACGCCGACCTCGTCGACGAGGCGCGCGCTCATCTGCGCGATGCAGGCGTCGACGCCGACATCCGCGTCGGCGATCTCTTCGACCCCGAGCTCGTGCTCGACGCCGACGTGTTCTTCTCCTATCTGGCGCCGGCCACCCTCCAACGGCTGCTCCCCACGCTGCAGCCCCATCGGTCCGGCCGGCTGGTGACCGTCGACTTCGACGTTCCCGGCCTGGTGCCCACCAAGCGTTCCGGTGCGGCTCGCCTCTACGTGCTCCCCGGCCGGCGACGCCCCGTGGGCGACATCGGTTGGCCCACGGCGGGGACCCTGGTCGCCACCGTGCCCGATTGCCAGTCCCTGAGCTGCCTCGACATCGTGCATCCCGGCGGCAGCACCGACGTCCGCCTCAGTCGACCGCTGCGCCCCCTGGCCACCGCCTTCGCCGGCGCGACCTGGCTCGACGGGCCGGCCCACCTCGCGGTGGACATCCGGTGGGAACCGATGCCGGCCGGCACCATCGCCGCCGGCGCAGTGCGCACCACGTCCTGCGAGGACCATGTCGTGGTCGTGATCGCCACCGACGACGACGAGGGCATGTGGGAGCTGTCGAGCGGAGCGGTGGCGGCCCTGGGACGAGCCCGACGCCGACGCCGACCACCCAGCACCATCGCCGAGCTGCTCGACGCCACCGCGGTCTGAGGCGGCGCCGCCCTCCCCGCTACCCGGTGGCGAGGTCGTAGACGCGGCGCTTGGAGACGCCGTGCTCGCGTGCCACGGCCGCCACGGCATCGCGCGTCGACCCCCCTTCGGCCCGGGCGTCGGCCAGTGCGGCCCGGAGCTCGTCGTCGGTGGACTCGGCCGGCGGGGAACCGCCACCGAGCACGATGACGAACTCACCGCGCGGCTCGTGGTCGTCCAACCAGTCGACGGCGTCGGCGAGGGACCCGCGGAACCACTCCTCGTGCAGCTTGGTGAGTTCCCGGGCGAGCACGACAGCTCGTTCCGGCCCGCAGGCGGCCACCAGCTCGGTGACCGTGCGCACCACGCGGTGCGGCGCCTCGTAGAGCACCACGGTCCTCGTCTCGGCCGCGGTCGCGGCGATCCGCTCGCGGCGGGTCGAGCCCTTCCGGGGCAGGAACCCCTCGAAGACCCACCGCCCGCTGGGCAGGCCGCTGGTGGCGAGCGCCGCGGTGGCAGCGGTCGGCCCGGGGACCACGGCCACCCCGATCCCGGCCGCGACGGCGGCCGCGACCAGGTCGGCGCCCGGATCGGACACCGCCGGCATGCCAGCATCGGTGACCAGGGCAACCGACACGCCGGCTCGGAGCCGGCCCACGATCGCCGGCGCCGCCCGGGCTTCGGTGTGGTCGTTGACCACGACCAGCTCCTTGTGCCCCACGCCGGCGGCCGCCAGCAGCCGGCCGGTTCGCCGGGTGTCCTCGCAGGCGACGACGTCCACGGCCTCGAGCGCCTCGACGGCTCGCGGCGAGAGGTCGCCGAGGTTGCCGATCGGCGTCCCGACCACGACGAGCTGGCCGGTCACGTGCGCCGGTCGATCTCGAGCACCTGCCCGGGAGCCAGCTCCCAGTGCCGAAAGCAGCCGGCTTCGGCTTCGATCACGGACCGGGCACGCGGCACCGGGAGCCCGACGCGGAAGCGCGGCATCGTGGTCGTCCGCAGCACCACGCCGTCGGCGTCGAGGTGGGCGACGTCGATGGCGAACCGCATACCGATGGTGTGGACCGAGCGGGCCGGCTCGATGAGCAGGGCGCCCTCGATGCCCTCGCGGCCGAGCAGCCCGCGCCGGCGTTCCCGGCGGCTGGTGGCGACCTCCAGGTGACTCAGCACCCGTCCATCACGCAACAGCCACGGCATGGGGACATTCTGTCTCGCCGGTGCGGCGCGACGTGTCGCCCTGCGACCGGAGGGTTCGCTTAGACATTGAAGCGGAACTCGAGCACGTCGCCGTCCTCGACGACGTAGTCCTTGCCCTCGACCCGGAGCTTGCCGACGTCGCGGGCCGCGCTCCACGAGCCGCACTCGAGCAGCTCGTCCCACTGGATGCACTCGGCGCGGATGAACCCGCGCTGGAAGTCGGTGTGGATCACGCCGGCCGCCTCGGGGGCCTTCGCTCCGGCTCGGAACGTCCAGGCGCGGGACTCCTTCTCCCCGGTGGTGAAGTAGGTGCGCAATCCCATCAACTGGTAGGCGGCGTGGAGGAACCGGGGCAACGCACCCTCGCCGAGGCCGAGGCCCTCCAGCATCTCGATCCGCTCCTCCTCGGTGTCGAGCGACGCGGCCTCGGCTTCGAGTTGCACACACATGCCCACGACCTCGGCGAAGCCGTCGAGCTCGTCGTGCACCGGTTGGGTGATGGCGTCGACGTCGTCGAGCCGTTCCTCGCCGACGTTCACGATGGCGATGACCGGGCGGTTGGTGAGCAGGAAGTGCTCGCGGAGCAGGTCCCGGTCGTCGGGCTTCAGATCGGAGCGGTAGATGGGGGTCCCCGCGCCCAGGGTGTCGAGCGCTCGCTCGAGGGCGGCGATCTCCGGCAGCAGCGACTTGTCGCCCTTCGACGCCCGCCGCTTGCGGTCGACCTGCTTCTCGACCGTCTCGAGATCGGCGAGGGTGAGCTCGATCTCGACGATGCGGAGGTGCTCGAGCGGATCGGACGGGCCGGGTACGTCGTCGTCCTCGAACGCCCGGAGCACGAAGACCACCGCGTCGACTTCGCGGATGTGGGACAGGAACCGGTTGCCCAGCCCCTCGCCCTGCGACGCTCCCTCGACCAGGCCGCCGATGTCGACGAACTGCACCGATGCGGGGATGACGTTGCGGGACCGGCTCATGTCGGCGAGCTTCCCGAGGCGGTGGTCGGGCACCTTGGCCACCCCCACGTTGGGGTCGGTGGTGGCGAAGGCGTAGGGCGCGGCGAGCGCGCCTCCCCCGGCCAGCGCGTTGTAGAGGGAGGACTTGCCCGCGTTGGGCAGCCCGACGAATCCGAAGCGTTCCATGGAGGTTTGCAGGCTACCGACCGCCTCTACGCTGACCGCATGCATCCCCGGGAGGCCCTCGAGCGCGTCGTCTACTTGCTGGATCGGTCGCTCGCCGACGGGAACAAGGTCCGCGCCTACCAGCGGGCCATCGAGATCGTCGACGAGGTGGGCGACGAGGAGCTGCGGGCCCTGCACCGGCGCGGGGCGCTGACCGAGCTGCCCGGCATCGGGAAGTCGACCGGAGCGGTCATCGCCGCCGCGCTCGACGGCCAGGTCCCCGCCAAGCTGGCCGAGTTGGAGGCGACCACGGTCATCGAAGCCGCCGAGGGTGCCGAGGTACGGGCCGCGCTGCGGGGCGACTGCCATCTCCACTCGGTGTGGTCCGACGGGGGCGCGTCGATCGAGACGATGGCCGAGACCGCGCGGTCGCTCGGCCACGAGTACATGGTCCTCACCGACCACTCACCCCGGCTCACCGTGGCCCACGGCCTCGACGCCGACCGACTCCGCGCCCAGCTCGACGAGGTCCAGGCCCTGAACGAGACCTGGGACGACTTCCGCATCCTCACGGGGATCGAGGTCGACATCCTGGCCGACGGATCGCTGGACCAGGACGAGGACCTGCTGGCCGAACTCGACGTGGTCGTCGCCAGCGTCCACTCCAAGCTGTCGATGGACGCCAAGGACATGACGAGGCGCATGGTGATGGCGGTGGCCAGCCCCCACGTGGACATCCTCGGTCACTGCACCGGTCAGAAGGTGCCGGGCCGGATGCGACCGATCGGCCAGAGCGACTTCCCCGGCCGCGTCGGTTCCCGCTTCGATGCCGACATGGTCTTCGCGGCGTGCGAGCGCTTCGATGTCGCGGTCGAGATCAACTGCCGACCCGAACGCCAGGATCCACCCGACGAGTTGCTCGAACTGGCCCTCGAGTGGGGATGCAAGATCTCGATCGACACCGACGCCCATGCCCCCGGCCAGCTCGAGTGGCAGGCGTTCGGCTGCGACAAGGCCGCCCGCCACGGCATCGAGCCGGACCGGATCGTCAACACGTGGGTCGCCGACACCCTGGTCGAGTGGGCGGCCTCCCACCCCACCGGTTGACCTCCGAGGTTGACTCATGCCCCACGGCCCGGCATCCTGGGGAGCAATGATTCACGAACTGGGTCTGCTTCTTCTCACCTAGGCGAGCGCCACATATCGCGCTCGCCCGACCTCCTGTGCCACCCGGCCAGGAGGTTTCTTGCTTTTCCAGACCCGTTCTCGATCCGAGAGGAACCCTCGACATGTCACCCCAGCCGGCACAGCCGAAGAAGATGCCCTTCGACAAGTACCAGCCGTTCCTCCCGCTTCAGCTCCCCGACCGCGCGTGGCCGAACACGCGGATCGAGCAGGCGCCGCTGTGGTGCTCGGTGGACCTGCGCGACGGGAACCAGGCGCTGATCGACCCGATGGACCCGTCCCGGAAGCGCAAGATGTTCGACACCGTCGTCGGCATGGGCTTCACCGAGATCGAGGTCGGGTTCCCCTCGGCCAGCCAGCCCGACTTCGACTTCTGCCGCCAGCTCATCGAGGAGGACCTGATCCCCGACAACGTGTGGATCCAGGTCCTGACCCAGTGCCGGCCCGAGCTCATCGAGCGCACCTACGAGGCCATCGCCGGCGCGCCCCGGGCCATCGTGCACTTCTACAACTCGACCTCGATCCTGCAGCGGCGAGTCGTGTTCGGCCAGGACCAGGCCGGTATCACCGACATCGCGGTGAACGCCGCCAAGCTGGCCCGCAAGCTCGAGGACACCATTCCGGACACCCACGTCCGCTACGAGTACTCGCCCGAGAGCTTCACCGGCACCGAGACCGACTTCGCCATCGAGATCTGCGACGCGGTGCGCCAGGCCATCGACCCGGGTACCGACGACAAGCTGATCATGAACCTGCCGGCCACGGTGGAGATGTACACGCCGAACATCTACGGCGACGTCATCGAGTACTTCCACCGCAACGTGCCCCACCGCGACCAGGTGGTACTGAGCCTGCATCCCCACAACGACCGGGGCTGCGCGGTCGCCGCAGCGGAGTTCGGCATCATGGCCGGCGCCGATCGAGTGGAGGGCACCCTGTTCGGCAACGGCGAGCGCACCGGGAACGTCGACCTGATCACCATCGCCATGAACCTGTTCTCGCAGGGGGTGGATCCCGAGCTCGACATCAGCGACATCGACGCCCTGCGACGCACCGCCGAGTACTGCAACCGGCTGCCGGTCCATCCCCGGCACCCCTACGTCGGCGACCTCGTCTACACGGCGTTCTCCGGCTCCCACCAGGACGCGATCAAGAAGGGCTTCGCCGCCTTGGCCGACACCGTCCCCGAGGGTGCCGACCGGGAGGACTACCCGGTGTGGGAGGTTCCCTACCTTCCGATCGATCCCAAGCACGTCGGTCGCACCTACGAGTCGGTCGTCCGCGTCAACAGCCAGTCCGGCAAGGGGGGCGTGGCCTACGTCATGAAGGAGGAGCACGGCTTCGACCTGCCCCGCCGGCTCCAGATCGAGTTCTCGAAGAACATCCAGGGTGTGGTCGAGGACACCGGCACCGAGATCACGCCGGCGCAGATGTGGACCCAGTTCGAGGAGAAGTACCTCGTGCCCGGCCCGATCCAGCTCCGGACCTACGAGCTGAACACCACCGACGCTGGGGCCGAGATCACCGCCCAGCTCGAGACCGCTGATGGTCCCCGGACGGTGAGCGCGGCCGGCAACGGTCCGGTGTCGGCCTTCGTGCACGGTCTCGCCGCCGAGCTGGGCATCGAGGTCGACGTGCTCGACTACTCCGAGCACGCCATCGGAGCCGGTGCCGACACCCAGGCGGTGGCCTACGTGGAGACCCAGTCCCCCGACGGCACCGTCCGATGGGGCGTCGGGGTCCACGACAGCATCGTGGCCGCCTCGCTGCGGGCCGTGCTCTCCGCCATCGGTCAGTGACCCTCGGCCGGGTGGTGGCGCCCTCCGGTAGTGCCGGATTCGATGTCACCACCGGCCGTCGGCAAGCATCGCCCCGATGCGCAGCTTCGTCGTCGCCCTCCTCCCAGTCCTCGCGCTCGGGGCCTGCGGCGGTGGCGACGGCGCCGGTGCCGGTGCCGAATCGTCAGCCGCGGAGCAGCTCGCGCCGTACGCCGATGCGCTGGCATCCACGTTCACCGCGGACGACGTGGCCGATGGCTTCCAGTTCACCGACGAGAGCGCTGGTTGCGTGGCCACGCGGGCCGTTCGCGTCGTCGGCATCGATCGGTTGGAACAGGTCGGCGACCCCGGCGCGGTGGTCGACGCCACCGCGGCCGATCTGAGCGTGTTCGACCTCGACCAGAGCGAGCTCGACCAGATCAGCGCTGCGTTCCTCGACTGCATCGACGGGGCCGAGCAGATCCTGCGCGATGCCTTCCTCGGCGGGGTCCAGCTGGAAGGGGACCAAGCCACGTGCGTGGCCGATCTCGTCGACCGCGACCTGTTGATCCGCATCCTCTCCGCCGGTATCGGAGGACAGAGCCCCGAACAGGCGTTGGCGGACGTGCAGACGAAGTTCACGGCCTGCGCCTCCTGACGTGCTCGCCTCCGTCACCTCCCTCAACGTGGGCGACGACCCCCAGGCCTGGCGCGACGCCGGCTTCACGGTGGTCGACGGTGCGAGTGCCCTCGGTGCCGTGTCGGTGCGCTTCGACGGCGACGGTCCCGGCGTGTGCGGGTGGACGGTGTTCCATCCCAACCAGCCGGACGGGGCCGGGTCGTTGGACGGTCTGGCCACCACCTTCGTCGGCGAGCCGGTGACGCCGGACGCGGTTCACCACCGCAACGGGACCACGGGCGTCGACCACATCGTCGTTGCCACCCCCGACATCGACCGGACCACGGCGGCATTCGCCGCCATCGGGATCGAGGCGCGACGGACCCGCGACACCCGGGCCGGCGATGCGCCGCTTCGTCAGCGGTTCTTCCGGATGGGAACGATCATCGAGGTCATCGGTCCGCCCGAGCCGGCGGACGACGACCGCCCGGCGACGTTCTGGGGCCTGGCGCTGGTCACCGACGACCTTGACGCGACGGCGGCCGGCCTCGGAGCGGCGTGCACCACCCCGAAGCCAGCCGTGCAGCCGGGCCGTCGGATCGCCACGTTGAAGGCGCGCGATCTCGGGATCTCGGTCCCGATCGCGTTCATGTCGCCGCCCACTCGCTGAGCAGCGGCTGACCGGCGGCTGATCAGCGGTTCGAGTCGGCCTCGTTGCGGGCCAGCGCGCTCACCAACCAGTCGCGCTCGCGGTCGATGGGCCGCTCGATGCCGGCGGCCTCGGCTCGCTCGGCCAACTCGGCATCGCTCAGCTCGGACAACGTGCGCTCACGCTCGTGCAGGTCGCGCATCGAGTCGCGTTCGACGGTACCTCGCCACGACCCGGTGGCCTTGCCGCGGGACTCGACGAAGTCCTTGAACCGATCGAGATCCTTCTTGGTCCGGTCATTGACGTAGCCGCCCCAGTCGGCGACGTGCTCGAGGAAACCCTCGGGGTCCATCTCGAACTGGAGGACGACCTTGGTCCGATCGTCGGACAAGGCGTGGAACGTGACCACACCGGAGTGCTTGGTGCCGTCGCTGGAGGTCCAGGCCACCCGTTGGTCAGGGGTCTGCTCGGTGATCTCGGCCTTCCACGACCGCTTGACCCCGGAGATCTTGGCCGTCCACTCGGTATGGGTGTCATCGAGCTGGCGCACGTCGACGACGTGCTCCATGAACAGGGGGAAGTCCTCGAACTGCGTCCACTGGTCGTAGACGGTTCGCACCGGTACGTCGACTTCGATCTCGTGCATCATGGTGGGCTCCTCGGATTGGATGCAGGGCCCTCGGTCGATACCCGATCGAGTCGACTTTCACCTCCGGAGCAGGGCATCGATGCGCCGGCCGGCCACCGCGATGCCCACGATGGCCATCACGGCCAGGTAGGCGGCGTGTCCCAGCAGACCGGCGTGCACCTCGCCGGTGGTGAGCGCTCGGCACAGGGCCACGCCCTGGTAGAGGGGGGTGAACCGGACGACGGTGGCCACGCCCGCGGGGTACTGGTCGAGCGGGAAGAAGGTGGCCGAGAACAGGAACATCGGGGTGAGTGCCAGGTTGATGAAGTCGAAGTCGAGGAACGACCGCATGAAAGTCGACGCGGCCAACCCGACCGCGGCGAACGCGGCCCCGATGAGGATGGTGGTGGGCAGGGCGAGCACCGCCCACCACGACTCGGTGAGACCGAATGCCGCCATGGTGACGAGGAAGGCGAGCGAGTAGAAGGTGCCCCGCATCAGCGCCCAGGTCACCTCGCCCAGCGCCACGTCGTTGGGCTCGAGCGGCGTGGCCAGGACGGCGTCGTACAACTTGGCGTACTTCAAACGGATGAAGAAGTTGAACGTGGTGTCGAACACGGCACCGTTCATGGCCGCAGTGGCCAACATGCCGCTGGCGACGAAGGTCTCGTAGGGGATGGGCCGCCCGGCATACGACACGTCGCCCACGAGGGCACCGACGCCGATGCCGATGGAGAGCAGGTAGAAGAACGGCTCGAGCACGCCGGTGACCAGCGCGGGCCAGGCTCGGGCGTAGCCGACCACATTGCGCTCGGTCATGCGCAGGAACCGACGCCGGGCGTCGAGCGGCGGCGCCACCCGCGTCCCGTCGACCACATCCGTAAGGCTCATGACGGCTCCGAGCCAGGTCGGCGTCGGGAGCGCGCCGGCACGCCGGCGCGACCAGCCGACAGCGAAACGACGCTCGAACGGCCCCGAGGGGCCGGAGGCGGAGTGAGCCAAGTCACGGCGTCAGGCGCTTGGTGAAGCCGCGGATCCCGAACGGGATGGCGGCGGCGAGCATGGCCACGAGCACGACGAGATGGAGGAGGGTGACGCCATCGACGCCACCGGCTGTGGCGTCGCGTGCGGCTTCGACCGCGTGCCACAACGGCGACAACCAGACCACTGGTCGGACGACGCCGGGGAGCTGCTGGACCGGGAAGAAGGTGCCGGAGAACAGGAACAGCGGGATGACGCCCAGGCGCATGATGAGCGGGAACGTGGAGTCGTTCTCGCGGGTGACCGAGTAGGCCGCCAGCCCGGCGCTGGACAGCATGGCCAGCAACACGGTGGGCACCAGTGCCAGGGGCGCCAGCGCGGAGTCGACACCGCCGAGGACGGCGGCGATGCCCAGGAACGGAACGGCGGCGATCAGTGCACGCACGCCGGTGGAGAGCACCAGGCCGCCGTAGACGTCACCCGGCGTCATGGCGGTGGCGACCATCGAATTGAACTGGCCCATCCACTTCACCCCGCCCATGACGCCCCAGAGCGATTCGCCGGCGGCGCTGAGGAGCGCGGACGCGGCCATCAGGCCGGGGGCGACGAAGACGATGTAGTCGAATCCCGCGGTGTCGCCCGAGGCATCGACGAGACCGCCCAGCCCGAGACCCATCGCACCGAGGAACAGCAACGGCTGGACGAAGGACGTGAAGGCACTCCCCCGCCAGGTCCGGACGAACACCAGCAGCTCGCGCTCGAGGGCCCGGCCGACCAGCGCGCTCATTCGTCCAGGCTTCGACCGGTCAGGACCAGGAACACGTCCTCGAGCGACGCGCGCCGGGTCAGGGCCGTGACCGAGTCGACCCCGCGGTCGATGAGGGCTCGACGGGTGGCATCGCCGTCGTCGGTGTAGAGCAGCAGGCGGTCGGCCAGCTCCTCGTGACGATCGGCGACCTCGGCGGCCAGCGGGATGGCCTTGGCCTGCAGCTCCGGGTCGGCGAAGCGCAACTCGACCACCTCGGCGGTGACGTGGCGCTCGATCAGGCTGCGGGGCGAGCCCTCGTCGACGATACGGCCCTCGTCCATCACGACCAGGCGGTCGCAGAGCTGCTCGGCCTCGTCCATGTAGTGCGTGGTGATGATGAGGGTCACACCCTGGCGCTTGAGCCCGTAGAGGCGATCCCAGAGCAGGTGCCGCGCCTGGGGATCGAGGCCGGTGGTGGGCTCGTCGAGGATCACCAGATCCGGTGCGTTGATCAGTGCCCGGGCGATGGTGAGCCGGCGCTTCATGCCGCCCGACAGCGGATCGACCCGGTCGTGCTTGCGTTCGGTGAGCCGGGCGAACTCGAGCAGCTCGGCGGCCCGCTCGCGCAGCACCGCTCTCGACAGCCCGAAGTACCGGCCGTAGACGATGAAGTTGTCCCAGACCGACAGCTCGGTGTCGAGGTTGTCCTCCTGGGGCACCACGCCGATGCGACTGCGGATCTCGGGGCCCTGGGTCTGCGGATCCATCCCGAGGACCTCGAGCTCGCCGCCCGACTTCGGTGACACGCAGCCGATCATCCGCATGGTGGACGTCTTGCCCGCCCCGTTGGGGCCGAGGAAGCCGAACACCTCGCCCTGGTGGACCTCGAAGTCCACGCCGTCGACCGCGACGAAGTCGTCGAAGCACTTGCGCAGCCCGCGGGCGCGTACGAGCGCGGTGGGTTCAACCATCGCAGCGAAGCTACCGGCGGGCCGTGACCGCACCCCCACCAGAAAACTGGACGCGCCTGCGTACCACCCGCGGTACGGAGGCGCGTCCAGTTTTCCTCGGGCGGGGGTTTCGAACGATGGCGGGGGTGATGGGTGCCGTCCATAGGCTTGGATGCTCATGCTCACCGCGTCCGGACTCTCTCTCGCCCACGGCAGCCGCGTGCTGTTCGCCGACGTGACCCTGTCGTTGTCGGCGGGCCGGCGGGTCGCGCTCGTGGGCTCGAACGGTGAGGGCAAGACCTCGTTGATCGAGATCCTGGTCGGCCGGCACAAGCCCGACGCCGGCTCGATCACCAAGCCCAAGGACATGCGGATCGGCTACCTGCCCCAGGAGATCCCCAGCGATGACGACGGCACGGTGCTCGACACGGTGCTGAGCGGCAAGCCGGAGATCATGCGGCTGCACGACATCCTCGCCGCCGGTCCCGCCGACCACTCGACCGAGGCGCTCGAGCGCTACGGCGACGCCCAGACGCACTTCGAGCAGCTCAACGGCTATGCCCTCGAAGCCGATGCCCACACCGTCCTCGCCGGCCTGGGCTTCGCGCCCGACGACGCCGACCGCCAGGTCGCCGAGCTGTCCGGTGGCTGGCGCATGCGGGTGGCGCTGGCCCGCCTGCTGCTGTCCGACCCCGACCTGTTGATCCTCGACGAGCCCACCAACCACCTCGACGTGGACTCGGTGGCCTGGCTCGAATCGCGGTTGCGGGCGTGGAACGCGGCGCTGTTGTTCGTCTCCCACGACCGGGACTTCATCGACAACGTCGCCACCCACGTCGTCGAGCTGGCCGCCCAGCAGCTGACCGAGTACACCGGCGGCTTCGCCGAGTTCGTGGTGCAGCGCGAGGAGCGCATCGCCGCGCTCGAGGCCCAGGCGGCGGCCCAGGCAAAGCAGATCGCCCAGCAGGAGCGCTTCATCGAGCGGTTCCGGTACAAGGCCACCAAGGCGCGCCAGGTCCAGAGCCGGATCAAGACGCTCGAGAAGCTGGAACGGATCGAACCCCCGTCGCGCTCGGAGCTGCGGGCGAGGTTCCAGTTCCCCGACCCGCCCCGCACGTCACGGGTGGTGGCCGAGCTCGACGGCATGACCGCGGGCTACGACGGCACCCCGGTGCTGCGTGACGTGACCCTGCACGTCGAGCGGGGCCAGAAGCTGGCCCTCGTCGGCCCGAACGGCGCCGGCAAGACCACGCTGTTGAAGATGATCCTCGGTGACCTGCCGCCGATGGAGGGCTCGGCCGAGATCGGCCAGAGCGTCACCGTGGCCCGCTTCGAGCAGCACCAGGCCGACGAGCTCGACCCCGAGCAGACCGTCCTCGCCCTGGCCCGCGACGGCATCGGGGACGGCGCCCGGGGCAAGTCGTTACGCACCTACCTCGCCTCGTTCGGGTTCCGCGACGACGCGGTCGAGCGCAAGATCGGCGTCCTGTCCGGCGGCGAGCGCACCCGGCTGGCGCTGGCCAAGGTGATGGCGGTCCCGGCCGGGCTGCTGATCCTCGACGAGCCCACCAACCACCTCGACCTGGCCAGCTGCGACATGCTCGAGGACGCCCTGACCGTCTACCCCGGGACGGTGCTGCTGGTGACGCACGACCGCTACCTGATCCGCTCGGTGGCCGACTCCCTGGTGGAGGTCCGCGACGGGACCGCCCGATTCCATCACGGCGTGCCCGAGGAGGTCCTGAGCCCGGGCACCGCCACCACCCGGCGCGACACCGCCGGCAAGGCGCGTGCCACCAAGAACGCGAAGTCCGCCGGCGCGCCCGATCGCAGGCGGAACGCGGCCAAGCCGCCCCGATCGAAGCGCGGCGCCAGCGAGTCGCAACAGACCAGGGACCTGCGCAAGCAGGTCCAGCGGCTGGAGCGGAAGTGGGAGGAGGCCGAATCCAAGGTGGCCGAGATCCAGGCCGAGCTGGCTGACCCGGACCTGTACTCCGACACCGAGCGGATGCAGGAGGTGAGCCGGCGCTTCGACGACGCCAAGGACCGGGCGTCCGGGTTGATGATGGAGTGGGAGCGGGCCGCCACCCGACTCGAGAGCCTCACGCCGTCGGACGCGTAGTCGAACCGATCGACCCGGGACCTAGAGTCGCAGACAGATGCTGGATCACGTCTTCACCGACGCCATCGGGGCGCTACGCGACGCGCTGGAAGCTGCCATGCTCGAACGGATGTCGCCCGAGGAGCACTTCCAGGTCGACGTGCTCACCGGCGACACCACGTGGGAAACCTCCTACGGGTTGCCCGGTGAGCGGACCCCGGCCCGGGCGCGGGCGGACATCACGCTCGACTGGTCGACCTGGTCGCAGAGCGCCTTCCGCTCGTGGCTGCGGTCCGAGGAGACGGACGAAGCCCCCCGCATCGAGACCAGCATCGTGCTCCGCATCCAGGGGCTGGCCGATCTGCCCGATCCGGCGTCGGTCATGTCGGTGTTGCCGACGGAGAGCGCGCCGATCGGCGACGTGACCCTCGATCGGACCGCGCCGACCGTCGAGACCGCCTACAGCCTCGACCTCGACGAGGTCGGCCATGCCATGGAGTTCGGATTCGAGGGGACCTACGAGCTCGACGACAAGGCCCTCGGCGACGGTTCGCTGCTCGACGACCACTTCTCGGCCATGGGCGGATGGATCGCGTCGATGCTCGTGCGGCTCGGCGATCTCCCCCTCACCTACCGCGCCACCGGCTGACCCGTCCCCCGTTCCTTCTCGTCCCGTCTGGAGCTCCGATGCCCGCAGCCACCGACCCCGTGATCCTCGTCCACCGCGACGACCAGGTCGCCACCGTCACGCTCAACCGTCCGGGCGCCCGCAACGCCTTGAACCAAGAGCTGCGCCGGACGCTCTGGAAGACGATGGCCGAACTCGATGCCGACGACACCATCGCCGCCATCGTGCTCACCGGGGCCGACCCGGCGTTCTGCGCCGGCCTCGACCTCAAGGAGCTGGCATCGAGCGGTGGCGCCGCGCTGGGCGAGACCGGGGCCACCGGCGACACGTCGACCCGCCGCGGACCCGTGCCCGCCATGACCACGCCGCTCATCGGCGCGATCAACGGCGCGGCCATCACCGGCGGCTTCGAGGTCGCCCTCGCCTGCGACTTCCTGATCGCGTCCGAGCGGGCGGTCTTCGCCGACACCCACGCCCGCGTCGGCATCATGCCGGGCTGGGGCCTGACCGTGCTGCTGCCGGAGGCCGTCGGGTTCCGGCGGGCGAAGGAGCTGTCGGCCACCGGCAACTTCCTCCACGCCGACACCGCGCTGGCCTGGGGCCTGGTGAACCACGTCGTGCCCCACGATCAGTGCGTGCCGTTCGCCCAGTCGTTGGCCGCCGACATCACCACCAACGACGCCGCCGCCGTGCGGCGGATCTACGAGACCTATCGCGAGGGAGCGCTGGTCACGGGCGGCGAGGCGTGGGCGCTCGAGGGTCGAGTCGCCGGCGAATGGCAATCCAGCGGTCGTGACCGCGACGATCTCGAGGCTCGACGCCTGGCGGTCACCGAGCGGGGCCACTCGCAGGTGTAGCGGGACCGACCACGCGGAAACCGATGTTGCCCGCGGTGCTGTCGGGGGTGTTGGCGCTGCGGGCGTCGACCCGGTACCGCCAGCAGTAGCTGTCGTGGCACAGGTAGGAGCCCCCGCGCATGACGCGGGCCTCACCGGTGGCCGGACCGGCTGGCGCCCGGCGGGGTGAACGGCGGTAGTAGGTGGGGTCGAACCAGTCGGCGCACCACTCCCACACGTTGCCGGTGGTCTCGTGGAGCCCGAAGTCGTTGGGCGGGTAGCTCCCGACCGGACAGGTCCCCACCCAGCCGTCGGCCCCGGTGTCCTGGGACGGGAACTGGCCCTGGAACACGTTCATGCGGTGCTCGCCGCCCGGCTCGCGCTCGTCGCCCCACGGGAAGTGCGCCGAGACACGACTGCCGCGCGCCGCCCGCTCCCACTCGGCCTCGGAGGGGAGCCGGTTGCCGCTCCACCGACCGAACGCCACCGCGTCGAACCAGCTGACGTGGACCACGGGATGGTCACCGCGCCCGACGAGGCTGCTGTGGGGGCCCTCCGGATGGCGCCAGTCGGCGCCCTCGACCTCCCGCCACCACGGCGCGGCGACGACGCCCCGCGTCGACGGGAAGTCATCGGGGAGCAGGCCACCGAAGACGAACGAGGTCCCCAACTGTTCGGCCGTCGATCGATGACCGGTGGCGGCGACGAAGGCGGAGAACTCGTCGTTGGTGACGGTGTGGGCGCCGATGCGGTAGGCGTCCAACTCGACCTCGTGGACCGGTCCCTCACCGTCGGCGGGGTAGCCACGCGGATCGTCGGTGCCCATGAGGAAGGAACCGGCGGGCACGGTCACCAGGTCGAGCTCCACGAGGGGATGATGCCATGCACCGCCCGGGGTCAGGCCGGCATCACGTGCACGGCCGCCGGGTCGATCCGGAGCCGCACCCCGTCGCCGACCCGCCAGGACGCATCGGCGCGCACATCGAGGGGTGGCCAGCCGGGACCCGACACCGTGGCGAACGCGCTACCTCCCCGGAAGATCCGACCGGCAACCACCCCGTCGAGCGCGCCGTCGGGATCGGCGAAGATCCCGTCGGGCCGGACGAGTACCGCGGCGGGTCCGGCCGCGGCGCCAGATGTCGTGAACTGCCCCCACGGACAGGTCACCACGTCGTCGGCCACCGACCCGGACACCACGTTGCGGTGTCCCACCAGGCCGGCGACGGCGGCTGACACCGGATGGGCCAGGATGTCGCCCGGCTCGCCGACCTGGGCGATCCGACCGTCGACGAGCACGGCCAACTGGTGGCCGAGAGCGGCGGACTCGGTGGGGTCGTGGCTGACGGCGATGACGGTGACGCCGAGGTCGTCGAAGATGCTCCGCAGCTCGAGCAGGAGGCGCTCGCGGAGCAGCTGATCGAGGGCCGCCAGTGGCTCGTCGAGCAGGACCAGCCGAGGCCTCGGTGCGAGGGCCCGGGCCAGTGCCACCCGCTGGGCCTCCCCTCCGGACAGGGTGGCCGGGTCACGGTCTCCGAAGCCGGGCAGCCCCACGACCTCGAGTGCCTCGGCCACCGCGTCGCGCCGGCCGGCGGCACCGACGCCCGCCATCCGGAGGCCGAACCCCACGTTGGCGGCCACGTCGAGGTGCGGGAACAGGGCCTGGTCCTGGAACACGAATCCCACGCCCCGGCGATGGGCCGGGACGCTGGTGATGTCGTGGCCGCCGAGGCGGACCGTGCCCTCGTCGGCCGACTCGAGACCGGCGACGATGCGCAGCAGCGTGGACTTGCCGGTGCCGGACGGGCCGAGCAGGGCGAGCGTCGACCCGTCGGCCACGTCGAGATCGACCGAGCGCAGCACCGGCTGGCGGCCGAAGGCCTTGGAGATCTCCCGGACGGTGAGTGCCGCCACGTCAGAAGCCGCCCACGCGGGCATCCCCGAGCCGATCGACCACCAGCATCACGGTCGTGGTCAGGGCGAGCAGGATGGTGCTCAGCGCCATCGCCTGGCCGACGTTCAACGCTCCCGGGCGGCTGAGGGCACGGAACACGGCCACCGGCACGGTGGGGGCGCTGGCGCGGGCGATGAAGACGGTGGCGCCGAACTCGCCGAGCGAGATGGCGTAGGCGAACCCGAACGCCACCAGGACCGGACGCCGCAGCAAGCGGAGGTCGATCTCGAACCAGAGGCGTCGGGGCGACGCCCCGAGCGACGCCGCCGCCTCCCGTACCGAGGCCGGGATGGCGTCGAGCGCCGGGAGCACGGTGCGGATGACGAACGGGATGGCGACGATCGCCTGGGCGGCCGGGATCAGGAACGGCGAGGTACGCAGGTCGAGCGGCGGCTCGTCGAGAGCGATGAGGAACCCGAGCCCAACGGTGACTGCGCTGGTGCCGAGCGGGAGCATCAGCGAGCCGTCGGCGAGGCCGCGGAACCGACCGCGTAACCGGTGGAGCCCGACCGACGCCGCCCCGCCCACGACGGTGGCCGCGGTGGCCGCCATCGCGCCGAAGCCGAGCGAGTTGCGGATGGCCTCGACCGGGGGGACGAAGGTGACGCTGGTCCGACCCACCGTGCCGAGGGCCCGGTAGTAGGCCAGACCCGGTCCGCCGGCGTTGTCGAAGGACCGCCAGACCAGCGTGATCACCGGCACCGCCAGCAGGATCGCCGCCGATGACGACCGTGACGACGACCACGGTCCACTCGGCTCCCGCCGGCCGGTGCAGGATGCCGGTGCCGGCCCGCAGGCGGCCGGTGCCCCGACCCCGGCCGGCCCGGCGGTACAGGGCCAGCGCGGCGACGACCGCCGCCAGTTGGAGCAGCGAGAGCACCGCCGCGGTGCGCAGGTCGAGCAACTCGGTCGTCAGCCGGTAGATCTCCACCTCGATGGTGGCGATGCGGGGGCCGCCGAGGATCTTCACCACGCCGAACGAGGTGAACGTGAACAGGAAGACGATCGAGGCCGCCCCGGCGAGCGACGGCCGGAGTTGGGGAAGGGTCACGGTGCGGAACACGGTGGCCCGGGACGCTCCGAGCGTTCTCGCCGCGTCCTCGGTGGCGGGATCGATGCCCATCCAGGCCGCGCCGACGGTCCGGGCGATCACCGCGTAGTTGAAGAAGACGTGAGCGAGGATCACCGCGGTCACCGTGCGGCGGAGGTCGACCTCGGCCCCGAACCAGCCCGCCACCGTGGCCAGCGGTCCGGCCGGTCCGAGCACGGTGAGGAAGGCGGTGCCGACCACCACCGTGGGCAACACGAACGGCACCACCAGCAGGGCGGAGAACAGAGCCCGTCCGGGGAGCTTGATCCGTCCCAGCATCCAAGCCGCGGGCAGGGCGGCCAGCACGGTCAGGGCGGTGGAGACGACCGCCTGCCACAGGGTGAACCAGGCGACGCGCCTCGTGGAGGCCGAGCCGAGGACGTCGAGCACCGCGCCGGCATCCCAACCCCCGCCCGATCGCAACCCGGTGCTGACCAAGGTGGCCACCGGTACCGCGAAGAACACGGCCAGGAACGCGACGGGAAGGGCGAAGATCGCCGCCGTGACCAGACGGGAGCGGCCGCTGCGCGCCGGAGTCACCGCACCACGATGTCGGTCCACTCCGAGATCCAATCGTCCCGGTGCCGGGCCACCACGTCGGCGTCGAGCTGGTACGGGTGGTCGGGGTGAGCGCCGTAGCGCACGAACTCGTCGGGGAGCGCCACGCCGGTCACGGGATACACGAACATGTTGAGGGGGATGTCGCCCTGGAAGGCGGGCGACAGCATGAAGTCGACGAGCTGCTGCGCGGCCTGCTCGTGCTTCGTCCCCGACAGGATCCCGGCGAACTCGATCTGGCGGTAGCAGGAGTCGACCACCACGGCGGTGGGGGCGTCGTCGAGGGGTTGTTCGGCGTAGATCACCTCGGCGGGCGGGCTCGACGCGTAGCTGACCACGAGGGGCCGGTCCCCGCTGCTGCCCGCGCTGCCCGAGAAGCTGCCGTTGTAGGCCTCCTCCCAGCCGGCGGCGACCTCCACGTCGTTGGCGGTCAGCGCGCGCCAGTAGTCCTGCCAGCCGTTGTCGCCGTAGGCGGCGACGGTGGCGAGCAGGAAGGCGAGGCCCGGCGACGAGGTCGCCGGGTTCTCGACCACCAGCATCCCGGCGTACGCCGGATCGGTGAGGTCGTCGAGGGTCTTGGGCGGCTCGACGCCAGCGGCGGCGAGGGCCGCCTTGTCGTAGTTGAGGCACACGTCGCCGGTGTCGATGGGGGTGACGCGGTGCTCGGGATCGATCTCGACCGACGGGTCGACGACGGCATCGAGGGCGGGCGATGCGTACGGCACGAACAGGTCCTCGTCGAAGGCCCGTGACACGAAGGTGTTGTCGACCCCGTAGAACACGTCGCCTTGCGGGTTGTCCTTGGTGAGGATGGCCTGGTTCAACGCCGCACCGGCGTCGCCCGACTGGAGGATCTTGACGGTGATCCCGGTGTCAGCGGTGAACTGGTCCAGCACCGACTGCGAGATGGCGAAGCTGTCGTGGGTCACCAGGGTAACGGTCACCGACTCGTTCGAGGCGGTCGTCGACGGAGTCCCGCTCGAGGCCGCATCGTCGTCGCCGCACGCGGCGATGGACAGGGCGGCGACACAGAGCAGGGCGACGAAGCGCCGGAGGGTCGGCGGTCTCATGGCAGTACCTCGTGATCGGTTCGGGGGGAGATGCAGATGACGACGCCGTCGTCGACGACGACGCGGAAGGGTCCGCCGCGGATCTCGTTGCTGATCCCGCGGGTGGTGCCGGGATCGAGGACGTGGCGATCGAGGGGCCACCGGACACCGGCGATCGAGACGGTCGCCGGGCCGTGGACCGGAACGAGCGAGATCATCCTCCCGGCCGGGGCCGCGCCCGTGAGCTCGTCACGCACCACCCACGCTCGCCCGCGATTCAGGGCGAGCTCGACATCGAGGGACGCGAACCGCTCGGACGCGACGAGCAACAGATTCGCCAGCGCGTGGTCGGGCCGCCCGCCTTCGATGCCGGCCACCAGCACCCGGGCGGGCGCATGGGCCGAGGCGTGGTCCAGCGCGAGCTCGAGATCGGTGGCGTCCTTGTCCGTCGGGTGGCGGTGCACCTCGGCGGCCACTTCGTCGAGGCGGTCCACCAGCGCGGGGGCCAGGGAATCGAAGTCGCCGATCGCCACGTCGATCTGCCAACCGAGGTCGAGAGCACGCTCGACCCCGGCATCGGCGGCGATCACGCTCGTGTCCGGCCCGACACCGGCCAACAGACCGGCGTCGATCGGCGCACCGCCGGCGATGACGACGATGTCCGGGGGATGATCGGTGTCCACAGTTCCCTCCGCTGGCATTACCCAGATCAGGTTCGAGGGTCGGTGACGGCGGCAGTCACCCTCTCAGCCCGATTGCCTCGAGCTCCCCGTGACGCCGGAACGACGGCACGGTCCCACTGTAGGTCCGCACCCACCGGCGCACGCCAGCACGGGCGCGGCAGCCCGCGGCGCGAACCGGATTCCCCACCCCGAAGTGCTCAAGTCGTCCGGGACGGGGGCCGATGGAACAAGCGGAACGAAAGGGCGGTGGTCGGTTCATGGCTCGGACGAACATCACGTGTCGGCATTGCGGGTTCGCCGTGCCCGCCGACGCCCCCGTGTGCCCCGGGTGCCGGCGACCGGTCGTCCACGACTGGCACCACCGAGCCCGGGAGCTGGCCGCGGTCGAGCGCCGCGCCCGCCGGGCCCGACCTCCCCTCCACGACGACGGCTACCGATCGCTGCTGCGCCGGGCCGGTGTCGCCCGCTCGGCACTGAGGGCCAGTGCGTTCGTCGCGGTCGCGGTCGCAGCGCTCCACCTGCTGTGGCTCGGTCGGGTCGATGACCCTCGCATCACGCTGGACACGACCGAAGTGCAGCTCGCCGCGGTCGCTCGGTGGGTCACCGGTGGCCTGCTCGTGTTGCTGGCGCTCACCGGGTTGGCCTTCGTGGCCTGGGCGGTGCAGGCCTATCGGAACCTCCCCGCGCTGGGCATCGGCGATCGCCGGTACTGGACGATCTGGTTGGTGATCGGCTGGGTCATCCCGGGGGCGAACCTGCTGGTGCCGAAGCTGGTGGTGAACGACATCTGGCGGGCATCGAGTCCCCGTGTGCCCGTCGACGGGGGCCGAGGCTGGCAGCGTCGCCCGGTGGCGAGCATCGTGAACCGCTGGTGGTGCTCCTTCCTCGTCACACCCGCCGTCGTGGTGCTGGCGGTGGTGACCGCTCGCGGCGGTCTCGATGCCTTCGAGCAGCAGCTGGCGGTGGGCGCGTTGGTGGTGGTCGCAGCCATTGCCCTGGTCGTGGCGGCCAGCTCGGCGCGAGTCCTGGTCGCGGTGGTCACCGTCGCCCAGGCGCGACGCGCCGACACCATCGTCGACCTGCGAGCCGACGAGTGGCTCGCCCGCGATCACCTCCTCGCGGTCGAGCGGACGCGTTGGTGACTGCCCGAACCGACTAGCGTCGGCGCCGACCCAGTCAACACGGACACGACCGCGGGGTCGTTTCCACTTCTCGGAGGTATCTCTGTGCCGAACCAACGTTGGTTCCGCCTGCTCGCGCTGCTCCTCGGCTTGGCGCTCGTCGCGGCCGCGTGCGGTGACGACGACTCGACCGCCACCAACGACAGCACGTCGTCGACGACGGCGGCGAACGACTCGTCGACCACCACCGCGGCAGGCGGCACCGTCGATGCCGCGGTCACGCTCGACGACCGTTGCCAAGAGGCGAAGGACGCCGGCGTCACCGCGCCCGACGGATTCACCGTCCGCCTCATCACCGACGTCGGCAAGATCGACGACCGCACCTTCAACCAGTTCGCCTACGAGGGCATGACGGCGGCCGCCGACTGCTTCGGCTTCGACACCAGCTACATCGAGACGGCGTCGGAGGCCGACTACGCCAAGAACATCTCCACCTCGCTCGAGGGCACCCCGGACATGATCGTCACGGTCGGCTTCCTACTGGCCACCGACACGCTGGATGCGGCCAAGAACAACCCCGACGTCAACTTCCTCGGCGTCGACCAGTTCCAGCCCGAGTTCCCCGACAACTACGTGGGCGTGCAGTTCCGTGAGGACGAGGGCGGTTGCCTCGCCGGCACCGCCGCCGGTCTGTTGACCCAGTCCAACGTCATCGGCGTCGTGGCCGGCCGCGAGGACGTCCCGCCGGTGGTGCGGTACGTCAACGCCTACGAGTCGTGCGCCAAGAAGGTCAACCCAGACGTCAACGTGCTGTCGATCTACAACGAGGCGTTCAACACCCCGGACAAGGGTGCCTCCGATGCCCAGCAGTTCCTCGGTGAGGGCGCCGACGTCATCTTCGGTGCCGGCGGACCCACCGGTTCCGGCGGCGTGGTCGAGGCCACCACCCAGGGCGCCTGGGGCATCGGCGTCGACCAAGACGAGTACTTCTCGACCTTCGACGGCGGCAAGGCGGCCGGCGCCGACAAGCTCGCCACCTCCGCGATCAAGCGGGTCGACCTGTCGGTGTTCGACAACATCGTCCGGCTGCTGAAGGACGACTTCACCGGCGGCCTCTACACCCTCTCGGCGTCGAACGGCGGCATCACCTACGCCCCGCCCCACGATGCCGACGTGCCCCAGGACGTGCTCGACAAGCTCGAAGAGACCCGCCAAGCCCTGGCCGCCGGCACCTTCGACATCGGCGTCGACCCGGCCACCGGCCTTCCGAAGTAGCCCCGGCGGACCCTGGGTACATCGATCGCGACCCCCGGTGCGGGACCGCACCGGGGGTCTTCGCGACTGTGAGAGGATGCCAGCCGTGCCGGTGAGCGACGACGTGCCAGTGGTCCTGGAGGCACGCCAGATCACCAAGACCTTCCCCGGTGTGATCGCCAACCAGGACATCGATTTCGAGCTCCGCTCCGGGGAGATCCACTGCCTCCTCGGCGAGAACGGTGCGGGCAAGTCGACCCTGATGAACGTGCTGTACGGCCTGTACCAGCCCGACGGGGGCGAGATCCTCGTTCGGGGCGAACCGGTGCGCCTCGACAGCTCGTCGGATGCCATCGATCTGGGCATCGGCATGGTGCACCAGCACTTCCAGCTGATCCCGACCTTCACGGTGGCCGAGAACGTCGCGCTCGGCCATGAGACCAGCCGGCGCGGCCGGCTCGACCTCGACGTCACCAGAGCACGCATCCGCGAGATCGGCACCCGCTACGGCCTGGCGGTGGACCCCGATGCCGTCGTCGGTGACCTGTCGGTCGGCGTCCAGCAGCGGGTCGAGCTGATCAAGACCCTCGAGCGCGACGCCGAGATCCTCATCCTCGACGAGCCCACCGCAGTCATGACCCCCGGCGAGGTCGACGACTTCTTCGAGGTGGTCCGCACGCTGGTCGACAAGGGGAAGTCGATCGTGTTCATCACCCACAAACTGCGCGAGGTGCTCGCCGTCGCCGACCGCATCACGGTGCTCCGCGGCGGTCTCACCGTGGGGAGCGCCGATCCGGCCACCGCCACCCAGCAGGATCTCGCCAACCTCATGGTGGGACGCGACGTCGTCTTCACCATCGAGAAGCAACCGGCGTCCCCGGGTGCGCCCGTGCTGCGGGTCGACAGACTCACCGTCGCCGACGACCGGGGCGCCGAGACGGTCCGTTCCCTCGGCCTCACCGTCCGGGCGGGTGAGATCTTCGGCATCGCCGGGGTCGAGGGCAACGGCCAACGAGAGCTCGTCGAGGCGATCACCGGCATGCGGTCGGCGGTGGGCGGCACCGTCATGCTCGGCGACGACGACATCACCGGCGCGAACCCTCGGACCGTCGCCGATCTCGGCGTCGGCCACGTGCCCGAGGACCGCAATCGCCACGGGCTGGTCGGTGCCTTCTCGGTCGCCGACAACGTGGTGCTCAACCGCTACCACAAGCGACCGTTCTCGCGGGGGCTCCTCCGCCGTGAGGCGCCGATTCGTGAGTTGGCCACCCGGCTGGTCGAGCAGTTCGACATCCGCACACCCAGCATCGACGCCGCCGCCCACACCCTGTCCGGGGGCAACCAGCAGAAGGTCATCGTGGCCCGCGAGATGTCGAGGACACTGCGACTGCTGGTGGTGGCACAGCCCACCCGGGGGCTCGACGTGGGCTCGATCGAGTTCATCCACCACCGGATCGTCGAGATGCGCGACAACGGCGTCGCGGTCCTGCTGGTCTCGGCCGAGCTCGACGAGATCCTGTCGCTGTCCGACCGGATCGGCGTGCTCTACCGGGGCGAGCTCGCCGGTGAGTTCGATCGCGACGCGACCTCGCGCGAACAGGTGGGCCTGCTCATGGCCAGCGGACGAGCCCCGCAGGAGGCCACGACATGACCGACACGCCCCCGGCCGGTAACGGCCACGCCGGCATCGCGGCCGAGCTGCGGAGGAGCATCGACCTGCAGCCGTTGCTCGTCCCCGTCCTCGCCATCGTCGCCGCGCTGGTGGTCGGGGCCGGCGCCATCCTGATCATCGGCGAGAACCCGATCGAGGCGTACTGGGCCCTGCTGCGGGGAATGTACGGCAGCACTGACCGCGTCGCCGCCTCGCTCGGTCGGTCGACTCCGTTCATCGGCGCGTCCCTCGCGGTGGCGTTCGCGTTCCGGGCCGGCCTGTTCAACATCGGGGCCGAGGGCCAGCTGCTCATCGGGGCCACCGCCAGCGCCTGGATCGGCACCTGGGCCTTCACCCGCGGGCTCCCCGGCCCGATCGCCATCGTCCTGTTGCTCCTCGCCGGCATCGTGGCCGGGTTCCTCTACGGGGCCATCCCGGGAGCGCTGAAGGCCAAGACCGGCGCGCACGAGGTGATCGTCACCATCATGCTCAACAGCATCGCCCTGCTCTACGTGCGATGGCTGGTCACCAGCCAGGACCCGAGAATCCTCCGCGACCCGGGTTCGTCGTCGCCCCGAACCGTCCCGATCGAGGCCAGCGCCCGGCTCACCAAGGTGGTGGCGTCCGAGCCGCCACTGCACCTCGGCTTCTTCATCATGGTGGCCCTCGCCGTGGTGGCCTGGTTCGTGCTCCAGCGCACCACGTTCGGTTTCGAGATCCGGACCGTCGGCGCCAATGTCGACGCCGCCCGGTACGCCGGCATGAACGTCGCCCGCACGATGCTGCTGGCGATGGCGATCTCGGGTGCCTTCGCCGGTCTGGCCGGCGCCGGGGAGATCAGCGGCACGAGCGGTTATCTCTCCCCCGGCGTGTTCATCGGTATCGGCTTCGACTCCATCGCCATCGCCCTGCTCGCCCGCGCCAATCCCTTCGCCATCATCCCGGCCTCGATCCTGTGGGGTTCGATGCTCAGCGGCGCCGGCCTGATGCAGCAGGAGGTCGGACTCTCGATCGACTCCGTCCGCATCATCCAGGCGCTGGTGCTGCTGTTCGTGGCGGCCGACGTCATCGTGCGAACCGTCTTCCGCATCCGCCGCAAGGAAGTCGGCGCCTTCGAGACCACGGCGCTGGCGTCGGGCTGGGGGTCATGAGATGAAGCTCAACCGCTCCCAGACCTTCGGGATCATCGTCGGCTTGGTCGGCGTCTTCCTCGTCGCCTACGTCACGCCGAACGTCACCAGCGGATCCCGGTCCTTCACCTTCGAACCACCTCCGGACCCGCTGTCGTGGAAGTTCAGCCCGGGCGTGTTCATCGCCACCATCGGCGTCATCTACCTGCTCACCGCGGGCCTGGCCTTCCTCGAACCGAGGCTGCCCCGGTACTCGCGGCTCGCCTTCGTGGTGAGCGGCGTGCTGTTCCTGCCACTCGTCATCGCGGTCGCCCTCGCTCTCTCCGACCAGGCGGGCACCAACGTGGTCCAGCTGCTGGTCGAGTCGCTCCGTCTCGGGACGCCGATCGCCCTCGGATCGATGGCCGGCCTGTGGTGCGAGCGATCCGGCGTGGTCAACATCGGCATCGAGGGCATGATGCTCGGCAGCGCCGGGATCGGGTTCATGGCCTACGCCCTGCTCGGCAACGCCAACTCGGTGCCCTGGCTGTGGGTGGCCATCGGCGTCGCGGTGATCACCGGGGGGCTCATCGCCGCGCTGCACGCCCTCATGTCGGTCACGTTCCGCGTCGACCAGATCATCTCCGGCGTGGTGATCAACCTGCTCGCGCTGGGCGTGACCGGCTTCATCCGGTCCGAGGTCATCGTCCCCGACGGCGTCACCAGTGGCGTGCCCACCTCGGAGATCGGCATCCCGCTCCTCGACCGCATCCCCATCGTCGGGGTGCAGCTGTTCGAGGGGAAACCGATCTTCTTCACGATGTTCGTCATCGTGTTCGCCACCTGGTTCGTCCTGTTCCGCACCGCGTTCGGCCTCCGGATCCGCTCCGTCGGCGAGAACCCCGAAGCGGCCGAGACGCTGGGCGTGGACGTCATCCGGATCCGCTATCAGGCGGTGATCATCGGCGGGCTCATCGCCGGGCTGGGCGGGGCCTGGTTCTCGATGGAGAGCCAGGGCGGGTTCCAGGACAACATGACCAACGGCGCCGGCTTCATCGCCCTCGCCGCGCTGATCTTCGGCAAGTGGCGACCGTGGACCGCGTTCGGCGGGGCGATGCTGTTCGGCTTCAGCCGCGCCCTCGGCTCGCGCCTGCAGATCCTGGGGGTGACGGTGGGCGACTTCGAGATCCCGAGCGAGTTCTGGCAGTCGCTCCCGTTCGTGGTCACCATCGTGGTCGTCGCCGGACTCATCGGCCGGGCGATTCCGCCCGCCGCCGATGGCCGACCCTTCCAACGCAGCCGATGAACCCGAGGGAGCAGACGATCGACTGGGCCGCGCTGCGCGCCGCGGCCAGGACCGCGACGGCCAACTCCTACACCCCGTACTCCCGGTTCCCCGTCGGATCAGCCGGTCTGCTCCGCGACGGCTCCGTCGTCACCGCCGCCAACGTCGAGAACGCCAGCTACGTCGTCGGCATCTGCGCCGAGACCGCAATGATCGGCGTGCTGATGGCCGGCGGCGGGCATCGTGGCGACCTGGTCGCCGTCGCGGTCACCGACCCGGAGGGCAACGACCTCTCCCCGTGCGGGCGCTGTCGGCAGTTCCTGCACGAGATGGGCGGGCCGTCCCTGCTGGTGAACGAACGACCGATGGCGGAGCTGTTGCCCGACGCGTTCGGCCCCGACGACTTGAGCTGAGGTACTGCGTGGCCACCGACATCCTCGACGTACTGCGAACCAAGCGGGACGGGCACGAGCTGACCACCGAACAGATCCGGTTCTTCGTCGACGGCTACACCGCCGGAACCATCGCCGACGAGCAGGCCGCCGCCCTCCTGATGGCCATCGTCTTCCGGGGGATGACCGCCGCCGAGCTGGCGACCTGGACGGCGGCGATGATCGACACCGGCGACCGCGCCGACCTGTCCTTCCTCGACCGACCCACCGTCGACAAGCACTCCACCGGTGGCGTAGGCGACAAGACGTCCCTGATCCTCGTTCCCCTGGTCGTCGCCTGCGGGGCCGCCGTCCCCCAGCTCGCCGGTCGTGGGCTCGGTCACACCGGGGGGACCCTCGACAAGCTCGAATCGATCACTGGGTTCCAGTCGGTCCTCCCCGCCGACCGCTACCGCGCCATCCTCGAGGAGGTGGGCGGGGTCATGGCCGGCGCCAGCGGCGACATCGCGCCCGCCGACCGCAGGCTGTACGCATTGCGCGACGTCACCGCCACCGTCGAGTCGGTCCCGCTGATCGCGTCGTCGGTCATGTCCAAGAAGATCGCCGAGGGCACCAAGGGGCTCGTGCTCGACGTGAAGCTCGGCTCCGGTTCGTTCCTCGCCGACGACGATCTCACCCGCACCCTGGCCAAGACGATGGTCGGCATCGGGAACGACAACGGCGTCCGGACGGTGGCCCTGCTCACCGACATGGACCAACCCCTGGGCCGGGCGGTGGGGAACGCGCTCGAGGTCGCCGAGGCGGTCGACGTGCTGACCGGCCACGGCCCGGAGGACGTGCGCGAGCTGACCCTCGCTCTCGCCCGCGAGATGCTCGACATCGCCGGCCTCTCCGTCGATCCCGAACCGTTCCTCGACGACGGCCGCGCCATGGAGACGTTCGAGCGATTGGTGGCCGCCCAGGGGGGCGACCTGTCGCAGCCGCTCCCCACCGCCGGGCACACGCGGGTGGTCACCGCCGACCGCGAGGGCTACCTCCAACATCTCGACTGCAAGGCGGTGGGGATCGCGGTGTGGCGCCTCGGCGCGGGTCGGGCCCGCAAGGAGGACCCCATCAGCCACGGCGCCGGGGCGCTCGTCGAAGCCGACGTGGGTGATCCGGTGGTTCCCGGCCAGCCCATCCTCTCGTTGCACGCCGACGACCCCGAGCGTTTCGCCGGGTCCCTGGCCGCGCTCGACGGTGCCATCCAGATCGGCGACGATGCCCCCGAACGGCGACCACTGATCGCCGACCGCATCGCCTAGCTCACGCGGGGAGCCCGATCGGGTTGGGGAATGGCACCCCGCCGGCCGCCCGGATCTCGGTCGCCACCGTGGTGAGCTCACCGGCCACTACCACCGCGTCGTCTCGGGCCTCGACCCAGGGAGCCGCAGCCAAGACGTCGGTGGCGTCCTCGACCCGGGCCTTGCGGGCCGCCCCCGCCGCGGTGAGCGCGCCGCTGGCATCGAGGACACCGGCCTCGACGAGGCGGTCGCGCGCCCCGTCCCACTCGTCCTGCGTCCAGCCCCGGGCCTCCCGGAGCCGGTCGGCCGGTACGGCCCCGGCCGCCACCTGGAGGAGGTGAGCGTCCAGTCCCGACAGGCCCGCGGTGGCGAGGGCGGCGACATGGCCGTCCCCGCGGTGCTCCCGCAACGCCGTGCAGCACTGCCACAGCGCGCCCACCGGGTCCTCGGGTTCGGGGAGGTCGCGGTTGGCGGCGAAGAGGGGCCGCCCGGTGATATCGCCAGCATCGACCACGGCACCGAGCACCGGCACCACCCGGGAGGCGACGGCGTCGACCGACGGGGCGAGCCGGCGCAGCGCAGCCGCGGCGCTGGCCGAGCGAGCGGCCAACAGGTCCGAAGGCACGGCGAACCGCCAGGCGTCGGGGATCGCTCGCTCGACCAGGACCGGGGCGAAGTTGGCGAACGTGGCCTGCACCACGCCCGACCCGACCGCGCCCATGGGCGCGGCCCGGAAGCCGAAGTAGCCCATCCAGAACCCCTTCAGCCCGGCCTCGGTGGCCGCGGCGCGTGATTCGTCGGCGAAGTACGTCACGGCGTGGATCGTCTCGAAGCTGCGCCACAGCCCACGGGCGTCGACCGCACCGACCATCGGATCAGTCTCGCACGGGTAGCGTCGGGCCATGTCGACAGGACCGACCCTCGATCTCGTGCGATCTGCGCCGAAGGTACTCCTGCACGACCACCTCGACGGCGGTCTGCGTCCCGCCACGGTCATCGAGCTGGCGTCCGAGCAAGGGTACGACAAGCTGCCCACCGACGACCCCGACGAGCTGTCCGCCTGGTTCGTCGAGGGGGCGGCGCGCCGCAGCCTCCCCCGCTACCTCGAGCCCTTCGAGCACACCGTCGGCGTGATGCAGACCATCGAAGCGCTCCACCGGGTGGCCGTCGAGTGCGCCGAGGACCTCGCGGCCGACGGCGTCGTGTACGCCGAGGTCCGGTTCGCACCCGAGCTCCACCTCGAGGGGGGCCTCACCCCCGACGAGGTGGTGAAGGCGGTGCTGACCGGCTTCCACCAGGCCACCGCCGAGCTCCCCATCGTCATCGGCGTGCTGGTGACCGCGATGCGAACCGCGGCCAACTCCACCGAGATCGCCGAGCTCGCCCTCCGCCATCGCGACGAGGGCGTGGTCGGCTTCGACATCGCCGGCAGTGAGGCCGGACATCCCCCCACCCGCCACCTCGACGCCTTCCGGATCATCGCTGCGGCCAACCACCACATCACCATCCATGCCGGCGAGGCGTTCGGCCTGCCGTCGATCTGGGAGGCGATCCAGATCTGCGGAGCCGAACGGCTCGGCCACGGGGTCCGCATCGTCGACGACATCGAGATCGACACCGACGGCGGCGTCCGGCTCGGGCAGCTGGCGTCCTTCGTCCGCGATCGACGCGTGCCACTGGAGATGTGTCCCACGTCCAACGTCCACACCGGGGTGGTCGACAACCTCGCCGATCACCCGATCGGGTTGCTGACCCGCCTGCGGTTCCGGGTCACGGTCAACACCGACAACCGGCTGATGAGCGACATCACGCTGTCCCGGGAGCTCACCAACCTGGTCGAGACGTTCGGCTACGGCTGGTCGGAGTTGGAGTGGTTCACGGTCAACGCCATGAAGAGCGCCTTCTGGCCCTTCGACAAGCGGCTCCGGATCATCAACGAGATCATCAAGCCGGGCTACGCCGCGATGCGGGCCCGATCACTCGAGTCGATCTGACCACCGCCACCCCGGCCCCGCCCCGCCCGGGGGGAAACTGGACGCGCCTGCGTACCGGCCGGGCTCAGCCCAGACCCTCGAGGATGGCCCGGCTCGACGAGGCGCCGATGCGGGTGGCGCCGGCCGCGATCATCGCCAGCGCCACGTCGGCGTCGCGGATCCCACCCGCTGCCTTCACGCCCACGTCGGGGCCGACGGCGGCGCGCATCGCGGCGATCGCCTCTCGCGTCGCGCCACCCGCGGGGTGGAACCCGGTCGAGCTCTTCACGAAGTCGGCGCCGGCGTCGACCGCCACCCGGCACGCCCGGTCGAGCTGCGCCGGATCCAGCACCGCGCTCTCGATGATCACCTTCAACCCGGTGGGTGGCGGCGCCGCGGCACGCACGGCATCGATGTCGGCGCGGACCGCGTCCCAGTCACCTGCGACCACGTCGCCCAGCGCGATCACCATGTCGAGCTCGTCGGCTCCGTCGGCCAGGGCGATGCGAGCCTCGTCGGCCTTGGCCGCCGAACGATGGGCACCGGACGGGAAGCCGATGACCGTGGCCACCGCCACGTCGCTGTCGGCCAGGCGGCGGGCCGCGATCGGCACCCAACGGGGCGAGACGCACACGGCGTAGACCCCGAGCTCGATCGCTTCGTCGCACAGGGCCGCCACCCGCTCCGGGGTCGCCTCCGGGGCGAGCAGGGTGTGGTCGATCATCGCCGCCACCGCGGTTCGGTCAGGTCGAGGCTGCATGTCTGCCATCATGCCCGCCATGGAGACCGTCGTCGTCGACCATCCGCTCGCCGCCCAGCTGCTGACCCGCATGCGCGACGAGACGACCGACCGGGCCGCCTTCCGGCAGGCGTGCGACGAGCTCGCCGGCATGCTCGTCTACGAGGCGACCCGCACCCTCGCCGTCGAATCGGTCACCGTCCGCACCCCGCTGGCCGAGACCCAGGGCACCCGGGTGGCCACCCCACCGCTGGTGGTGCCCGTGCTGCGCGCCGGCCTCGGCATGCTCGGCCCGGTGCTCCGGCTCCTGCCGGCCAGCGCCACCGGGTTCGTGGGGGTGAGCCGCGATGAGCAGACCCACCTACCCACGCCGTACATGAACTCGGTGCCCGCCGACCTGGACCAGCGTCCGGTGCTGGTGCTCGACCCGATGCTCGCCACCGGTGGCTCGCTGGTCCACACCTGCCGGCTGCTCGCCGACCGCAACGCCGGACCGATCACCGCCGCCTGCGTCCTCGGCGCGCCGGAGGGGGTGGCCCACCTCGGCGACAGCGGCTTGGTCGACCACCTGATCACCGCGGCCATCGACGACCATCTGAACGAGAACGCGTTCATCGTGCCGGGCCTGGGCGACGCCGGCGACCGGCTCTTCGGTACCGCCTGACGATCAGGCGAGGCGGGCGTCGAGGTCGGCCATGACGGCGTCGAGCCGCTGGCCGGCCCGGGCGCGGGCGTCGGCGATCTCGCCGTGCACCGCTTCGACGATCTCCACGTACGCCTTCAGCTTCGGTTCGGTCCCCGACGGCCGAACCACGACCCGCACGCCCTCGCCCCACAGGATCACCGCGTCGGTGGGCGGCAGCCGCTCGCCCGCCGCCAGGTCCTCGACCGCGGTGACCGCCTCGCCGGCGAGGGCGTCGGGCGGCTCGGCCCGGAGTCGGGCGACGCGCCCCGCCATCTGCTCGGGTCCGTCGAGCCCGGCGAAGCGCCACGACCGTTGGCGGGTGAGATGCACACCGTGGGCCTCGGCCAGCTCGTCCAGTCGGGCCGGGACCGAGCTGCCTTCCGCCGCCAGGGTGGCGACCAGCTCAGCCGCCAGGACCGCCGCCGAGATGCCGTCCTTGTCGTGGACCAGCCCACCCACCGAGTAGCCGAGCGCTTCCTCGTAGCCGAGTAGGAAGTGCAGGTCGGGGCGGGCCATCCCGGCCCGGGCCAGCCACTTGAAGCCGGTCAGCGTCTCGACGAACACCACATCGTGGGCGGCGGCCAGCGCCGACAGCATGGTCGACGACACGACCGTGGTGACCACCAGGCGGTCGGGCCCATCGGTGTGGCGCAGCAGGTGGTCGGCGAGCAGCACACCGATCTCGTCGCCCGACAGCGCCCGCCACCCGACGCCATCGGGCACCGCCACGGCCAGCCGGTCGGCGTCGGGGTCGTTGGCCAGGGCCACATCGACAGCCTCGGCCGATGCCAGCTCCAACAGCAGGTCCATGGCGCCCGGTTCCTCGGGGTTCGGGAACCGGACGGTCGGGAAGTCGGGGTCGGGGTCGGCCTGGGCGGCCACCACCACGGGCGGTCGGAGCGACGCGGCCGCGAACGCCCGGCCGAGCACCTCGCCGCCCACGCCGTGCATCGGGGTGTAGGCGACGGTCGGTGACGCCACGTCGGGGCGGACCCGGAGGCCGGCCACGGCGGTCACGTAGGCGTCGATCACCTCGGCGGGCAGCGACCGGATGTGCACATCGTCGAGCGGCACGAGAGGCAACGCTGACACCCGGTGGATGGCGGCGATGTGGTCGGCGATCTCCCGATCAGCCGGCGGCACGATCTGGGCACCGTCACCGGCGTAGACCTTGTAGCCGTTGTCGGCGGGCGGGTTGTGGCTGGCGGTGACCATGACCCCCGCGGCCGCGCCGACGGCGACCACCGACCAGGCCAGGACCGGCGTGGGCACGGTGCCGTCGGCGAGGAGGACCTCACGGCCAGTGGCGGCGATGATCCGGGCCGAGTCCTCGGCGAACTCCTGCGAGCCGTGGCGGGCGTCGCGGCCGATGACCACCGGTCCGGCCACCGACCGCTCGTCGAGCCAGCGGGCCACCGCCGCCGCCGCCCGTCGCACGACGACTCGATTCATGCGGTTGGGCCCGGCGCCCAGGGCGCCGCGTAGGCCGGCAGTGCCGAACGACAGCGATGCCCCGAATCGGTCCCGCAGGCCGGCCTCGTCGTCGGAACGCAGCAACGACTCGAGTTCGGCGACCGTGACCGGATCGGGGTCGTCGTCCCGCCACGCCTCCACCCGGGACCGGAGGTCGGCGTCGATCACAGGGCGCCGACCAGACCGGCGAGCAGCGTGCCCATCCGCGCCGCGGACTCGCCGGCCACCGCGAGGACGTCGGAGTGGTCGACGGCGGCGCCCAGCCCCGCGGCCAAGTTGGTCACCAGGGAGATGGCCAGCACCTCGGCGCCGAGGTGCCGGGCCGCGATCGTCTCGTGGACGGTGGACATCCCCACCAGGTCGGCGCCGATCCCCTGCATCATGCGGATCTCGGCCGGCGTCTCGTACTGCGGGCCGGCCACGCCGACGTACACCCCCTCCTCCAGCTCGGGATCGAAGGTTCGGGCCAGCTGGCGGAGACGGGCCGAGTACGCATCGGTCATGTCGGGGAAGCGGGGGCCGATCGACGCGTCGGGGTTCGGCCCGGTCAACGGTGATCGTCCGGTGAGGTTGATGTGGTCGCTGATCAGCACCGGTTGGCCGACGGCGAGTCCGGCACGGATGCCGCCGGCGGCGTTGGTGAGCACCACCGTGGTGCACCCGGCGAAGATCGCGGTGCGCACGCCGTGGACCACCTGGGCGATGTCGTGCCCCTCGTAGGCGTGCACCCTCCCCAGCGACACCAGCACGCGGCGCGCACCGACCTCGACCGACCGGAGCTCCGCGCCGTGGCCAACGACCTGGGGCACCGCGAACCCCGGGAGCTCACCGGCCGTGATCACGTGATCCGGTGTGCCGATCGCGTCGGCGGCCGGCCTCCAGCCGGAGCCGAGGACCACCGCCACGTCGTGACGGTCGACACCGGTGCGCTCGGCGAGGAATCGAGCCGCGTCGACCGCAGCCGTGAACGCGTCGTTCATGGTCATGCCAACTGCGCCAACGACTGGCCGGGGCGGGCTCCGGTGTGACCGATCACGGCCGACGCCGCGATCGATCCGAGCCGGCCGCACTCGGCCAGGCCGCGCCCGTGGCTGAGGCCGAAGAGCACCCCGGCGGCGTAGAGATCGCCGGCCCCGGTGGTGTCGACCACCTCGGCGACCGGATGGGCCGGTACCTCGACGGTCTCGTCCCGCGTGACCAGCAGCGACCCCCTGGGGCCCATCGTCACGCACGTGAGCTCGACCTCGGTCCGGGCCCGCTCCACCGCTTCGTGGAGCTGCACGCCGTACAGGGCCTGGATCTCGGCTTGGTTGGCGAAGAGCACGTCCACTGCCTCGCCGACCAGGGCCCGCCACTCGTCGTGGTGCCGTTCGACGCAGAACGTGTCGGAGAGCGTCAACGCCACCTTCCGGCCGGACTGGTGGGCGATGTCGGAGGCTCGCCAGTACGCCGCCTTGGCCTCGGGCAGGTCGAACAGGTACCCCTCGAGGTAGGTGATGCGGCCACCGGCGACGAGCTCCTCGTCGACATCGTCGGGGCAGAAGCGGGTCGACGCGCCGAGGTAGGTGTTCATCGTCCGTTCCGCATCAGGCGTCACCACGATGAGGCACCGACCGGTGGGGGGACCGTCGGTGGCGGGAGGCGACCGGAACACGACACCGTTGGCCCGCATGTCGTGCGCGAACACCGTCCCGAGCTGGTCGTCGTACACCTTGCCGAGATAGCCGGCCCGTCCGCCGAAGCTGGCCACACCCGCCACCGTGTTGGCCGCCGACCCGCCCGAGACCTCGATGCCCGGGCCCATCGCGTCGTAGAGCTGGTGGGCTCGCTCGGTCTCGATGAGGGTCATGGCCCCTCGGACCAGCGACATCTCCTCGACGAACGCCTCGTCCTCGTGGCTGAGGACATCGACCAGCGCGTTGCCGATCCCGACGACATCGAGGGTGGTGCCATCGGCGCGAACCGGCAGCGTGCGGGCATCGGAAGATCGGGTTGACACGGGCGGCGACCGTACACCGCGGCCCCTCCCCAGCTGACCTTCCCGTAGCGCGGGAATCCACCGTTTCGGCACTACGGTGCGGTGATGGCCCCGGCTCCAGCCACTCGCGATCCAGAGACGTTCCGGCTCCCCACGGACACCACGCCGCACCGTTACGCGCTCACCATCGCGCCCGACCTGGCCGCCGCGACCTTCCGAGGATCCGTGGCCATCGACGTGACCATCCACCGGGCGTCGGACCGCATCGTGTGCAACGCGGCCGAGCTCACCATCGAGGAAGCCTGGCTCGAGGCCGGCGACGGGCTGCGTCTCGATGCCGGCGCCGAGCTCGACGCCGACGCCGAGCAGGTGTCGTTCGTCTTCGACCGATCGCTCGCCCCCGGGCCGGCGATCCTTCACGTCCGCTTCGCCGGCATCCTCAACGACAAGCTGCGCGGCTTCTACCGCTCGACCTTCGCCGACCCCGACGGAACCCAGCACACGATCGCGGTGACCCAGTTCGAGGCCACCGATGCACGGCGGGCGTTCCCGTGCTGGGACGAGCCGGCGCACAAGGCCGTCTTCGGGGTGACGCTCGAGGTGGCCGACGACCTGCTCGCCATCTCCAACGGACCGGAGCTGCGCCGCGAAGCCCTCGACGACGGACGGGTCCGCATCACATTCGCCGACACCATGCCGATGTCGACCTATCTGGTCGCGTTCGTGGTCGGACCGCTCGAGGCCACCCCGGCCGTCGACGTCGACGGCATCCCGCTGCGGGTCGTGCACCGACCCGGTCAGGGCGCCCTCACCGGGTTCGCCCTCGAGGTCGGTGCCTTCGCGCTCCGCTTCTTCGCCGACTACTACGGCATCGTCTACCCCGGCGACAAGATGGACATGGTGGCGGTGCCCGACTTCGCCTTCGGCGCCATGGAGAACCTGGGCTGCGTCACGTACCGGGAGACCCTGCTCCTGCTCGATCCGTCGACAGCCACCCAGGCGGAGCGGCTCGCCGTGGTCGACGTCATCGCCCACGAGCTCGCCCACATGTGGTTCGGCGACCTGGTGACCATGGCGTGGTGGAACGGCATCTGGTTGAACGAGGCGTTCGCCACGTTCATGGAGATGAAGTGCTCCTCCGCGTTCCGACCCGAGTGGGAGCGCTGGCTGCACTTCGGGCGCGAGCGCTCGTCCGCGTTCGACACCGACGCGCTCGCCACGACCCGACCGATCGAGTTCCCCGTGCACTCACCGGCCGACGCCGAGGGCATGTTCGACGTCCTCACCTACCAGAAGGGGTCGGCGGTCGTCCGCATGCTCGAGCAGTACCTCGGCGAGAACGCGTTCCGGGACGGCATCCGGCGCTACCTGCAGACCCACCAGTTCGGCAACACCGAGACCGGCGACCTGTGGGACGCCCTCGAAGTCGAGACCGGCGAGCCCGTTCGGGCCATGATGGACAGCTGGATCTTCCAGGGTGGATTCCCCCTCGTGTCGGTGCGGTCCGAGGACCATTCGATCGGGATCGAGCAGCGCCCCTTCCGTTATCTGGCCGGCGAGGCCGACGGAGCCGACCAGATGTGGAAGATCCCGGTGGTCGTCCGCAGCGGCGGCGATCGCATCCACCTCGTGTTCGACGGGCCCACCACCACGGTCGCGGTGAGCGACACGACGGTGATGGTCAACGCCGGTGGCCACGGCTTCTACCGTGCCGCCTATGCCCCCGAGCTCTACGACCGGCTGCTCGACCAACTGTCGAGCCTCGAACCGTTGGAGCGCTACGCCGTCCTCGACGACGCCCTGTCGTTGTGCCTGCGCGGCGACGTGGGCGCCGGCGAGCTGACCCGGCTGCTGCGCCGGCTGGTGGACGTCGGCGAGGAGGACCTGTCCATCTGGCAGCTCGGGGCCGAAGCCCTGGGCACGCTCGATCGCGCGGTCGTCGACGAGGGGCGCGAGTCGTTCAACGCCTGGGGGCGAGCCACCGTGAGGCCGCTGTGGCAGCGACTCGGACCCGCGCCTGCGCCCGGTGACCCCGACCGCCGCCGCGCCCTGCGCGGCCTCGTCCTCGGTCTCCTCGGCGCCGCTGACGACCCCGAGGCGGTGGACCTCAGTGCTCGCCTGTTCGATCAGGTCACCGCAGATCCGACCTCGGTCGAGCCCGGGTTGGCCTCCGGCGCGCTCACCACCATGGCGCGCCACGCCAACGGTGCCCGCTTCGACGCCATCCTCGACCGCTTCCGTCACGGGCAGACCCCGCAGGAGCAGATCCGCTTCCTGTACGCGGCGGCCGCCGTGCGAGACCCCGGTCTGTTCGACCGTTACCTCGCCCTGCTCGCCACCGACGAGGTCCGGAGCCAGAACCTGGCCTTCGCCTACCGCGCCGCGCTCCGCAACCGGCGCCACGGCCCGACGGCCTGGCGGCGGGTGGAACAGGACTGGGACCGGATCGTCGACCGCCTGCCGTCGAATTCCACCCACCGCCTCGTGGAGGGCATCACGGTGATCAACGATCCCGCGTTGGCCGCGGACGTCGTCGAGTTCCTCGACGCCCACCCCATTCCGCAAGCCACCAAGCTCGTCGCCCAGCACGTCGAGCGCATGCACGTCTCGGTAGCCCTGCGGGCTCGGATCGGCGACCGCATCGTTCCCGAACTGCCCTGACGTCCGGTGCCCCGCCATCCCGAGGAGCACCGGTGGTTGGTCCGGCTGTCCAACGCCGGGCGCTCGGAGGTGCCCCGAAGACCGGTTCCCACCGGTCCACCGCGGCCGCCCGTACGGCTCGAGGTGTTCGGGGCCGGACCCGACTGGCTCCAGGTCACGTGGTCCGCACTGGGTCCCGGCCCGGTCACGATCAGCTGCGGTAGCCGGCATACAGAACTGGTCGCCGACGGCGGACCCGGTGCCTCGGTCATCGACCACCTCGCTCCGGCCAGCGCGCACGACGTGGTGATCCGCGGCGCGGGCATCGACGGATCGATCGTGCTGCCGGCCACCACGTTGCGACTCCCACCCGGCGAGGAACTGCTGCGCATCGCCACGGTGAGCGACGTCCACCTCGGGAGCCACACCACCGGCTACTTCCACACCATCGTCGAGATCCCCGAGCCCGAGGTGCCCCACCCCCAGCGCTGCTTCGCCGCCGCGATCGCCGAACTCGGCGAGTGGGGCGCACAGCACCTCGTGATCAAGGGAGATCTGGTCGACCGGAGCGAGCAGGCCAACTGGGATGCGGCCGCCAGGGTGCTCGACGACCTCCGGATCCCGATCGAAGTCCTGCCGGGCAACCACGAACATCGCGTGTCGCCAACGGTGGCGCCAGACCTCGCCCTGCGGGCGATGGGACTCGACCTCGTCGACGGCGTGCGGGCCGTCGACCACGACGGCGTGCGGATCGTCATGGCCGACGTGACCCGACCCGGCACCGACTGGGGCACGGTCGCACCGGTGGCGAGCGACATCGTCGAGGCGGCCCGCGTCGACGGTCCGGTCTTCCTCGCCCTCCACCAGCAGCCGATGCGGTTCCGGATTCCGACCTACCTGCCCCCCGGCATCCCTGGTCCCGAGGCCCGGGACCTGCTCCACGCCCTCGGGCGAGCCAACCGGCGGGTGCTGGTCAGCTCCGGTCACACCCACCGGCACCGGCGTCACCTCGTCGGCGGCGTCACCGCCACCGAGGTGGGGTCGACCAAAGACTTCCCCGGCACGTGGGCCGGATACCACGTCCACGAGGGTGGGGTGATCCAGTTCGTCCGGCGCATCGCCGAGCCGTCCTGCATCCGCTGGACCGACCACACCCGCCGGGCGGCCGGAGGACTCTGGGGGTGGTGGGCGCCCGGCCGTCTCGACAGCCGATGCTTCTCACTCACCTGGTGACCTCGCTCCGGGGTCAGCGCAGCGGCGCCACGGCGAAGTCGCGCATCCCCTCGTCGAAGCCGATCTCGGCTCGGAACCCGAGCGCGTCGGCCGCCCGGTCCGGTGATGCGACCACGTGTCTCACGTCGCCCAGCCGATAGCGGCCGACCACCTCCGGTGGTCCGGCACCGAATGCCTCGCACAGGGCAGCAGCCATGTCGAGCACGGTGTGCGGCTCACCGCTGCACACGTTGAACGCACCCCTGACCGAGCCGTCGGCGAGGAGGGCGGCCACGTTGGCGGCGGCGACGTCGCGCACGTGAACGAAGTCGCGGCGCTGACCGCCGTCCTCGAACACCTGCGGAGTGTCGCCCCGCTCGAGCGCGGACCGGAAGATGCTGGCCACCCCGGCGTAGGGCGTGTCGCGGGGCATTCGTGGCCCGTAGACGTTGTGGTAGCGCAGCGACGCCACCGTGACGTCGTGCTCGCGCTCGAAGGCGGCGCAGAGGTGCTCCTGGTGCAGCTTGGTGGCGGCGTAGACGTTGCGGGGATCCAGCGGGGCGTCCTCCGGCACCAGTTCCCATGCCAACGGGGCGCCGCACGCCGGACAGGGCGGATCGAACCGACCGGCATCGAGATCGGTGACGGCGCGAGGGCCGGGCCGGACGGTGCCGTGCTCGTCGCAGCGATACCGCCCCTCGCCGTAGACGACCATCGACGATGCCAACACGAACCGGCCGCAGAAGCCGATCTCGTGGAGGACCTGCAGACCCACCGCGGTGCCGGTGTCGTTGTCACCGACGTAGTCCACGACGTCGGCGAAGTCGACGCCGAGGCCGACACGCGCTGCCTGGTGGCAGACCGCGTCGACGCCTTCGGCCGCCCGGCGCCACGCATCCAGATCGCGCACGTCGGCCTCCACCAACTCGACCTCGGGATGGAGGTAGTCGGGCCGGGTGGGGTGCACGTGGGGAGCCAGGTGATCGAGCACGACCACCTCGATGCCCCGGCTGACGAGGTCGTCGACGATGTGCGATCCGATGAAGCCGGCTCCGCCGGTGACCAGGACACGTCTCACCATGGGGACTCCAGTGCCAGTTGCAGGGCCACGGTGGCGGCCACCTGGGCGGCGAGCCACCACCGGGCGGATCGGGGAGAGAACACGGCGCTCGACGCCGCCAGCCACGGTACGAACGGCAACCAGATCCGTTCCACTTCGCCCTTCGAGAGCCCGGACAGATCGGCGAGGACGACGCCGGCGAGTGCGCCTCCCGCGACCAGCCACACCCGCCGGTCGCGCAACCGGGCCAGCGCCACCGGGACGGCCGGCCCGAGGGCGATCAGGAACGCGCCCGGGTTCCCGAGGGTGGCGAAGTACCAGAAGGGGCGGACCCCACCCGCGCCGGTGGCGTACTCGGCCCGGGTGGCGGCCAGTCCGTCGAACCACCAGAACCCGGCACCGGCGAAGCCGGCGGTGACGACCGCGGCGCCCGCGGCACCGACCACGAGGGGCCGGATGCGGTGCTGGCCGAGCACGACGAAGGCCACCGGGAGCAGCATGAGGGCGGTTCCGTACGAGAGGTGAAGCGAGAGGGCGGCGACGGCACCCCCGACCAGGGCCAGCAGGTCACCGGCCCGGTCCTCCCGCGTTCGCGGCGACAGCGAAGAGGGCGATCGCCGCACCGACCACACCGGCGAACAGGGCGTCAGCCGAGGTGGCCACCCAGACGAGCGCGGGCACCGCGACGACGAACGGGACCGCTCGCCGGGCAACCGCCTCGCCGGCGACGGCCCGGACCGCGATCCCGACCGACACCACCGTCGACGTTCCGGCCGCGATCACCAGCGCCGCCGACCAGGCCGCGCCGTGCAGACCGACCTGCTCCTGCAACCAGAACACGAGCGGGGCAGCGACGGGGTGACCCCGGACATGGGTCGGGTAGTGGGACAGGTGATCGACGAAACCCGAGATGAAACCGCCCGGGCCGAGCCGGTCGATGTCGTCCAGCACCGAGCGGTACTCGTAGCGCCCCCGCAGCGGATCGGCGACCGCCCGCCAGCCGTCGACCGCGGCGAGCGCGGTGGCGAATCCGGCGGACGTGGCCCAGCCGGTCACCAGCAGCGTCGGCCAGCGCAGGCTGGCCGCCAGTCGGGGCCCCCACGCCACGATGGCGACGCCGATCGCCACCGGAACCAGCGCGGCGGGGGCCACGACCAGGTTCCAGTGTCCGATCAGGGGCGGACCGCCGAGCGAGAGATCGTCGACCAGCGGTGCCCGGACACCCACCAGCCGGGCGGCGAGGACCCACAGGCCGACCGGGACCAGCACGGCCAGCGCCGGGACCGCCGCACCGCGGACCCTAGGCTCGGCCGCCGTGCCCGACGTCGTGATCCCTGTGCTGGACGAAGCCGAGGCCATCGGATCGGTGGTCGGGTCCATGCCGAAGGGCTACCGGGCGATCGTGGTCGACAACGGATCAACCGACGGCTCCGGGGCCATCGCCGCCGGAGCCGGGGCCGTCGTCGTGGTCGAACCGCAACGAGGGTTCGGGGCCGCGTGCTGGGCGGGGTTGCAGGCGGCGACCGCCGACATCGTGTGTTTCATGGACGGCGACGGTTCCCTCGATCCCGCCCACCTGCCCGACGTGGTCGCGCCGGTGGCGGCCGGTGAGGCCGATCTGGTGATGGGTCGACGGGTGGCGTCCCGGGGCGCGTGGCCCACCCACGCCCGCATCGCCAACCGGGCCCTCGCCTGGGAGCTCCGGCGACGAAACGGGGCCGCGTTGCGCGACATCGGGCCGATGCGGGCTGCCCGCAGAACGGCCCTCCTCGACCTGGCCCTGGAGGACCGGCGCTTCGGCTGGCCGCTCGAGATGGTGGTCAAGGCCCAGGCGGCCGGCTGGCGGATCGCGGAGGTCGACGTGCCGTACGCCGAGCGCGAGGGACGGTCGAAGGTCACCGGCACGGTCAAGGGGACCCTGCGCACCGTGCGCGACATGAGCCGGATCCTCCGCCGACACGGCAGCTGACTCATGTGAGCGCCACGACCAGGCCGATCTGGGCCAGGTGGTAGGTCACGATGACCGCCAGGCGGCCGTAGCGCAGGTCGGTGATGAAGCGTGTCCAGGCGATGAGGGCGTCGCTGACGTAGAACGACACCGCGGCTCCCAGCGCGAGCGGGACCCCCGACGCCCCGGCCGACACGACCATGGCGGAGATCACCGCCATGTAGGCCGACACCGGTAGCGCCATCTCGGGCTCGTCGCTGGCCCGGACGGCACGGACGATCCGGGTGCCGAGGATCGGCACCGCCAGGCCGACCAGGACCACGGCCGCCAGGAATCCGCCCGCCGACGACCCGAGGAATCGGAGCCCGACGATGTACGCCAGGTGCCCGACGAGAAACGATGCCAGGCCGGGGACGAAGAGGTCCCCGGGAAGCATCAGGAAGACGTCACCGGCGAGCGAGCACACCAACGCGGCGACGAACCAGCCCCGGGCGGTCCCATCGACCGGGTCGAGGGCGAGGGCGGCCGCGATCAGCCACACCATCGTGGCCGGCTTGGCCAGGTATTCGAGCCGACGGTTGCCGCGCTGCACGGCCACCCAGTCGACGGCGGCCACCGCCCCGGTGAGCAGGAGGAACACGATGGCGAGGCCGTTCACGACGGCAGTCTGGCAGCCGATCCGACTTGTACCGGGGAACGGGACCGTCGACGATGGGCACCTTGGTGGATCGAGACGTCGAGGAGCACCGGGCCGAGATCACCCGGCAGAACCGGACGACGCCGGTCGTCGTGCTCGTGATCCTGGTGTGTGCCGTGGTGGCCGTGCTGTTCACCTCCTCGGGTGGTGACGATGAGGCGTCGACGCCCACCTCGACATCGGAGCCGGACGCGACAGCCTCCACCGAGGTCGCCGCGCCCTCCGGCCCCGCGCCGGTGGTCGGGGCGCCCCCGGTGGTCGGTGTGGCGGCGGCGGGCGGGCGCCTGTTCGTCTTCGGATCCCGCAAGGTCGGGGTGATGGGTGCCGCGGTCGCGCCCGACCTGGAGCTCCACTTCGGTTCGCCGGCCATCGCGGTCGGTGATCTCCTCGCGTTGTTGGGCCCGGATGGATCGGTCCTCGTCGGCCGGGAGGGAGCGCCGTTCGAGCCCGTCGCCTGTTGCTTCGACGACCTCATCGCCTCCAATGAACCCGCTCATGTGTGGGGCATCGACGGCACCAGTCGTGCCGCCCTCGTCGATCTGGCGTCGGGGCCCGTGGGCGTCGAGCTCGATCTCGACGGTGAGCGTGTCATCGGCCTGGGTCCGTTCGGCCTGGTCACCATCGACGGTTCCCAACAGGCCACCTGGCGGCGCCCCGATTTCGATCCGACCGTCATCGAGGTGCCGGACGGCCGGTTCGCCATGGCCAGCGGTGGTGACGTGATCGCCTACGTCGTGCCCGATGCCGGCACCGTGGAACTCCGCCGGATCGACGATGGTTCGACCGTCGGGACGATCGCAGTACCCGATCCCGAGGCCCATGTCACCTCGGTCGTGCTGTCGACTGCCGGTGATGCCATCGCCATCACCCAGGGTCAGCGCACGACGGTGTTCGGCCTCACCAACCGGCGCTCGATCGGGCGAATCCTGGGCGCCGACCAGCACCCCGTCCCGATCGGCGATCGCCGATTCGCGGCCATCGTCGATGGTGAGTTGGTGGACTCGGTGGTCGGCAAGCGACCCATCGCGGCCACGCCGCTCGTCATCGCAACGCGCGCCGAGTGAGCGGACTCACCTGACCGCGTCGGGCCAGGCGAGCCCGTCCTCCATGGCCATCCGGTAGCGCACCGTCTTGGCCGGCCAGTTCCAGCCCAGCGCACCGCGGACCTGGCCGTCCCGGCCGTAGAGGGCCACGAACTTGTTGTCGGCCACCGAGCCGTCGACGACGACCATCTCACCGTCGGCCCGGCCCGCGACCTGGATCCGCACGTCGTACTGGTCAGACCAGAACCACGGCACCGGGTCGTAGTCCTCGGCCTCGTCGTCGCCCACCACCAGGCGGCGGCCGGCGGCCCGCCCCATGTCGACCGCGTGATCCCAGTGCTCGATGCGGATGGGCCCGTAGCGGGGACTGTCCCAGCGGGCCACGTCACCGCAGGCCACGATGCCGGGGGCCACCAGGCACGTGGCGTCGGCCAGCACGCCGTCGTCCAGCGGCAGGCCGGATCCCTCGAGCCAGGCGGTGTTGGGCACCACGCCGATGCCCACGACGACCACGTCCGCGTCCATGACCGTCCCGTCGCTGAGCCGGACCCGTTCCACGCGATCGTTGCCCTCGATGGCCTCGACCCCGACCCCGAGGCGGAGATCGACGCCGTTGCGGCGGTGCAGATCGGCCACCACCGTGCCCATCTCGGCCCCCAGCACCCGGACCAGCGGTTGCTCCAGTGGCTCGACCAGGGTCACGGCGTGGCCCCGGCCCCGGCAGGTGGCCGCCACCTCGGCACCGATGAACCCGGCCCCCACCACCACGACCCGGCCGACTCCGGCGTCGAGGTCGGCGCGGAGCGCGAGCGAGTCGTCGAGCGAACGGAGCACGTGGATCCCGGCGAGGGCCGGTTGGCCGGGGAGGCGGCGCGGCTCGGCGCCGGTGGCGATCACCAGGCCGTCGTAGTGCAGGTCGTCGCCCGAGGCGAGCTCGACCACGCCCCGGGCCGGATCGAGGGCCACGGCGCGCTCGCAGAGCAACCACTCCAACTCGAGGTCGTCGTCGTGGGCCGCGGCCCACGCGGTGGATTCCTCGTCGTCGCCGGCGAGCACCCCCTTGGACAGCGGTGGACGCTCGTAGGTCCGAATGGTCTCCTCGGAGATGATGCGGATGCTGCCGTCGAACCCCGACCAGCGCAGCTCGGCGGCTGCACCGAAGCCGGCGATGGATCCGCCGACGACGATGACCTCGTCCATCCGGGAGCTCAGGGCCCTACTGCTCTTCGATGGAGATGGCCTGCTTCGGGCATCGCCGCACGGCTTCCTCCACCTTCGGGCGCAGATCAGCAGGCGGCTCCTCCTGCAGGACGTACAGGAAGTCGTCGTCTCGCACCTCGAAGACCTCGGGCACGATCCCCATGCAGATTGCGTTCGACTCGCACAGGTCGAAGTCGACGACCACCTTGTAACCCATCTCGTTCCAGTCCCTTCTCGGATCCATCGGTCACGGCAGCGTATCGACCGACCTGGCATGCTCGCCCGATGCCCCGCCCACAGTCGCTGTCGGCCGCCCAGGCCCGCCGGATCTCGTTGCGGGCGTGCGGCCTCGACACGCCCCGACCGACAGGGCGGATCGACCGGCGCCACCTGCGTCGCGTCGTGAGCCAGCTCGGTCTGGTCCAGCTCGACTCGGTCAACGTGTGCGTGCGTACGCAGTACCTGCCGTTCTTCTCCCGGCTCGGGCCCTACGACCTTGATCTGCTCGAACGACTCGCGTACCGGGACAACGAGCTGTTCGAGTACTGGGGTCACGTGGCCTCACTGGTCGACGTCGCGCACCACCCGTTCCTGCGGTGGCGCATGGCCGCGGACCACGACTGGGGCAGCCTCGCTCGCGTCGCCCACGAACACCCCGACCTGGTCGCGGCCCTGGAGGTCGAGGTCCTCGCCCACGGGCCACTGAGCGCAGGTGAGCTCGACGACACGGAGCGGCGCAAGGGTCCGTGGTGGGGTTGGGGAGACACCAAGCGAGCGCTCGAGTACCTGTTCTGGTGCGGGCGGATCGGTGCGCTCCGCCGCGGCAACTTCGAGCGGGTCTATTGCCACCCGGCCGACGCCGTGCCCCCGGAGGTGCTCGACACGCCCACCCCCGACGAGGAGACGGCGAAGCGGGCGTTGCTGGTCCAGGCCGCCGCGGCCCACGGCGTGGGGACGGCACGGGACCTGGCCGATTACTGGCGCCAGCCGATCACCGAGGTCCGCGCCCTGCTGGCCGACCTCGTCGCCGAGGCCGCCCTCGAATCGATCGAGGTCGAGGGTTGGCGGGAAACCGCGTACCTGCATCCCGGCGCCACCCTGCCTCGATCGGTCGACGCCTGCGCGCTGATCTCGCCGTTCGACCAGGCGATGTGGGAGCGGGACCGGGTCGCTCGCCTCCACGACTTCGACTACCGGATCGAGATCTACGTCCCGAAGGCCGAGCGCCGGTACGGCTACTACGTGCTGCCATTCCTGCTCGGCGACACCTACGTCGCCCGGGTCGATCTCAAGGCCGACCGGGCCGGCAGCCGGTTGCTGGTGCAGTCGGCCCACGCCGAGCCCGACCTGCACGCCCGGGGCACCGATCCGGTCGAGGTGGCCGACCAGCTCCGGACCGAACTGCGCCTGATGGCCTCGTGGCTCGGCCTCGACGACGTCCACGTGGTGCAGCGCGGTGACCTCGCCCCCGCCCTGCTCGCCGCCGGCGCCGGCGACTGAGCGTCAGGGCAGCTCCGGCCACGGCGTCAGCACCTCGGCACCGTCGTCGGTGACCAGGATGGTGTGTTCGAACTGAGCGGTGCGCTTGCGGTCGATGGTGACCGCGGTCCAACCGTCGTCCCACATCTGGTGCTCGTGCGCGCCCATGGTGATCATCGGTTCGATGGTGAAGGTCATCCCCGGCTCCATGCGCATGGTCAGTCGGGGCTCGTAGTAGTGCGGGATGTGGATGTCGGTGTGGAACTGCTCGCCGATGCCGTGGCCCACGAAGGCCCGGACCACGCCGTAGCCCTGGGGTTCGGCATGGGACTGGATGGCCTTCCCGATGACGTTCAGCGGCTCACCCGGTCGCACCGCGTCGATGGCCCGTTCGAGGCACTCGTGGGTGACCTCCACCAGTCGGCGGGAGGCGGGATCGACGTCGCCGATGAGGAACGTGCGGTTCGTGTCGCCGTGCACGCCCTCCCGGAAGATGGTGACGTCGAGGTTGAGGATGTCGCCGTCGCGCAGCTGGCGATCGTCGGGGATCCCATGGCAGATGACCTCGTTGAGCGACGTGCACACCGACTTGGGGTACGGAAGATCCGGACCGCCGTAGTTGAGCGGACTGGGATAGGCCCCGAACCCGATGGTGGCTTCGTGGCAGATGCGGTCGAGCTCGTCGGTGGTGACGCCCGGCTCGGCCGCCGCGCCGGTGACGGCGAGGACCATCGCGGCGTCGGTGCAGGTGCGACGCATGCGCTCGATGATCTCTGGGCTCTTGACCATCGGTTCGTCCCAGCGCGCGACGCCGGAGCCGTCGGCGTAGGCGGGGCGTTCGATGTCGTCGGGGACCGGACGGATGGGCGAGACGCGACCCGGACGAATCGGTTCGAAGCTCTCCTTGTGACAGCGCTTGAACTTGCGGCCGCTGCCGCAGAAGCACTGGTCGTTCGCCTTGAGGGTCGCAGTCACCCGATCCAGGCTATCGGTGGACCGCAACCGTGCGAACGGCGTGAATCGTTCTGCGGTCACCCCCAACCGAGCTGGTCGAGGGGGCCGTGGCCCGAGCCCAGGCGCCAGTCCACCGCACCGAGCAGGGCGGCATGGACGAAGGCCTTCGCGGACCGGACCGCGGTGGGCGCGTCGTCGCCGAGGGCGAGACGGGCCGCGGCGGCGGCCGAGAACGTGCACCCCGAACCGTGGTCGTTGGCGGTCTCGACCCGGTCGAGGACGAGCCGTTCGACGACCCCATCGGCGCCGGCGACGACGTCCACGGCCGCGGCGCCCTCGTCGCCGGCGTCGCCGCCCTTGACCACCACCAGCTCAGGACCCAGCCGGGCGAGCTCGACGGCGGCGGTCTCCATGTCGGCCACGGTCGACAGCACCTGGCCCACGAGGAGGCCGGCCTCGGCCCGGTTGGGGGTGAGGATGCGGGCCCGCGGCACCAGCGAATCGAGGTAGGCCTGCTCCACCTCGGGGCCGAACAGCCGCTCGCCCGAGGACCGGACCAGCACGGGGTCGACGACCAGATCGAACGCCCCGCCGAGCGAGACCCACTCCGCCACCGCCTCCACCGTGGCCGCCGATCCGAGGAAGCCCGTCTTCACCGCCCGGACGTCCAGATCGAGGGCGACCGCCCGGGCCTGGGCGATCACGAACGCCGGTGGGACGGCGTGGACCCCGTCGATGCCGCGGGTGTTCTGCGCGGTCAGGGCCGCGATGGCGCTGGCCCCGTGCACCCTGAGGGCGGCGAAGGTTCGCAGGTCAGCGTGGAGGCCGGCGCCGCCGGCCGAATCGGTGCCGGCGATGGACAGGACCACGACCGGTGTTGCCATCGAGGCGACGCTAACCGGCGGCCGCGCCGGCGACCGCGGCCCGCTCGAGGGGATCTCGGGCATGACTCCACGCCACCGCCCCACCGACGATCGCCACGAAGGCGCCGAGGAGCCCGATCGCCGGCGGGACGCCGTTGGCGCTGATCAGGGCGCCGGCGAAGACGAGGCCGAGGAGCTGCGCGGCGGAGGACGACACCTGGTCGGCTGCCAGGACCCGGCCGTGCACCGCCTCGGGGGCGTGTCGTTGCAGGACGGTGCGCGATGGTCCGGCGAGCAGGGCGGTGAACACGCCCCACGCGCTCACGCCGAGGAACGCGACCACCACGGACGGCGAGGCGAGGTAGACGATGGCGGCCAGACCGGACGCGGCCACGCCGAAGGCCACGGTGCCGAGGGTGGCGAGGCGGTCCTCGAGGCGGGCGACCACGACGCCGGCCACCACGAGCCACACCCCGAACACCGTCTGGAGGGCGGCGAAGGTGGTCGGCGAGCGATGGAGCACGTCGCGCACGTAGAGCGGTTCGGCGAGCAGGGCCGAGCCGTAGAGCAGGTGGACGGCGGCCATGGCCACCACGGCACGCCGCAGCGTCCGCGTCCGAGCGACGAGGTGCCACCCGGCGAAGGCATCTCGGAGCGTCGACGGTGGCGCCGACGGATCGGTGACGACCGCCCGCACGTGGACGATCGGCAGGACGAGCAAGCCGAGCAGGTAGGTGAGGGCGTCGAAGACGAACGCCCCGTGGAAGCCGAAGAGGGCGATCGCCGCGCCGGCTGCCACCGGTCCCAGGACGATGGCGAATTGGTCGCACAGCGCCACCAGGGCGTTGGTGCGGGCCAGGTCGGTGCCCGACACGATGCGGGGCGGCATGGACTGGAGGGCGGGGACCGCCAGGGCCCCGGCGACGCCGTGGAGCGCCGACAGGACGGCCAGCGTGCGGAAGTCGTGGGCGGCGATCAGCGCGATCGACGCGGCGGCGCCCAGTGCCTTGGCGGCGGCGAGGATGCGGCGGGGCCCGTACCGATCGATGGCGGCACCGGAGAGCGGGCCGAGGAAGACGGGAGGCAGAGAGAACGCCACGCCGAAGAGGGCGACATCGCCCGCCGTGGCGTCGAACTCGAACGCGGCGTAGCCCCAGATGGCGACGAGTGTCGCCCAGGTGCCGATGGCGCTGAGCGCCTCGGCGGTGAGGAAGCCCTGGACGCGTCGGTCCCGCAGGCTCTGTCCGTGCATCGACGGAACGGTACCCAGCGGTCCGCGGGAAAGCGCTCGGCTTTTCGGTTCAGGATCGGCCGAAATCGTCCTCGAGCCGGACGATGTCGTCCTCGCCGAAGTAGTCGCCGATCTGCACCTCGATGAAGACGAGATCCTCGTCGGCCTGATTGGCGACCCGGTGGGCGGTGCCGAGGCCGATGTCGACCGCTTCGCCCGGAGCCACGGCGCGGTCGGCGCCATCGAGGGTCACGGTGGCGGTCCCGCTGACCACGAACCAGTGCTCGGCCCGGCGGGCGTGGGTCTGGTAGCTGAGTCGTTTGCCCGGGTGGACCACGATGCGCTTGACCTTGTGGTCGTCCTCATCGGAGAGGACGGTGTAGTTGCCCCAGGGACGTTCGTCGTACTCGAGACCGGACATGGCGCGACAGTCTGGCGGAGACATCCCGCCGGGGGCCAGGGACGCTCAGCCGGTGGCCAGGATGACGAAACCCTGCAGCAGGCCGACCGCGGCGCCGAGCGCACCGCCGATGGCGATCAGGATCCATTCGTCCTGTTCGAAGATGCCGCGGAGAAGGCGCTCGAACTCGAGCTTGGGCATGGCCCGCAACTTCGATTCCACCAACTCGGCCACGCCGAGCTGCTCCTCGATGTAGGCCTCGACCTCGGTGCGGACCTCGGGAACGGCTTGGCCGACCCGCTCGATGACCATCCACTTCACCGCGTCCAACTGCGCATCGGTGATGGTGGTCTGGGTCATCATCTCGACCATGGGCTTGGCGGCATCGACCCGTTCGCTGACCTTGGTGAGCACGAGGCGAGCGATCCTGGTGCCAGCATCGCCCTCGGTGATGATGCGGATCAGGTTCTGCGGCGTGAGGATCTCGCGGGCGGTGATGCGCCCGTAGTCGGCGGCGATCTCGGCCTGCCGCGACGGGAACATGCCCTGGTAGGTGACGACACCCGCGTACCGGGTGGGCTCGATCGGCCGGAAGATCATCTGGAGGGCGAGCCAGTTGGTCCCCAACCCCACGATGCCGCCGACGATGGGGAGCAGCCACCACTGGTCGAACACGGAGAACGACAGGGCCTGGAAGCAGCCGATGATGAACCCGAAGTAGCCGCCGAAGCGGACGATGGCGGCCAGCTCCTTGCCGCCGATCTCCTGGAAGAGGCGGACGAGTCGCTTCACGTTCGGTCCCGAGAGCAGGTCGTAGACCAGTGCCTCGAGGTCGAGGATCTCGTGACTGATGCCTTGCAGATCGTCGAAGACGTCTTGGGCGAGCTGGCGGCCCTCGGTCTTGATCTGGGTGATGACCATCTGCTGTGCGTCAGGGACCATCTGGTCCCACGTGCCGGGCGACAGCATCTCCGCGGCCTCCCGCAGCACGGCCGGCAGCTCGTCGTCGAGGCGGTCGGAGAACAGCTCCTCCATCTCGGATGGATCGAGACGCTCGGCGAGCTCCGCCGCCGACAGGACGGTGCCGACGTTGCCGGCGACGTCGGCGGCGAAGGTGTCGGCCTTCGACGGCAGCACGCCCTGCCACCCGATCGGGCCGACGCCGACGAACTCCTCGGGTTGGAAGATCATCTTCACCGCAGCCCAGTTGGTGATGTAGCCGATGAAGGCGGTCACCAGCGGGACCACGACGATGATGACCACGAGGTTGGTTGCGAACATGCCCTCTCGATCCGTCGTCGATGAAACCGGACAAACCGTACTCAGGGGTCCCATCCGTCGGCGAGTTGTGAGCGCCAGCGAACAACTCGAAGCTGGCGAGGCCCCGCAGGGGGCCGAGTCAGCCGTCTCCGGTGACGTCGAGGATGTCGTCGAGCTTGATGATCTCCTCCATCGTGACCACGCCGATGAACAGCCCGCGTTCATCCACCACCGGGAGGCGCTCGATGGCGGCGGCATCCATGGCCTCGACGGCCTGGCGCAGGAGCCAGTCGGGCCGCGCGGTGGGGACATCGGTGCGCATGATGTCGGTGATGGACGTGGTCTCCCACGCTTCGCGGGGCACCTGCCGGAGCTCGTCGATGCGGACCATGCCCACGTAGTCGGCCCCGTCGACCACCGGCACGGACTGCTGGCGAGAGCCGATGACGTGGTGCCAGAAGAACTCCTGCGCGGTGGCGGTCGGCGGGATGGTGAGCACGTCGGAGTTGAGGGCGGAGGCCAGCGGCATCGAGAAACGGCGTTCGAGGTGGCCGAGGCGGGAACCGGCCTGGGACTTGGAGACCGACATCCGTCCCATCATCAGCTGGGCCGACACGGCGGCGATGAGTCCGGGCACGATGAAGCCGGGGCGTCCCGTGGTCTCGGCGACGAACATCACGGCGGCGAGGGGCACCCGGTACCCGGCGCCCAGGAAGGCGGCGATGCCGATGAGCGGGAAGAGCGTGGAGTCGGTGTCACCGAACAGCCCGCCCACGGCCCGGCCCAGCAACGCCCCCTGCACGACCAGGGGGACGAACAGTCCGCCGGCCCCTTGACCGCCGAGCGTCACGGCCGTGGCCGCGGCCCGGAGGGCGAACAGCAGCAGGACCAAGCCGATCGCTCGGCTCGGATCGACCGACCACCGGACGGTGTCGTAGCCGGCGCCGAGGGTGTAGGGGGCGTCGAAGACGACGTCGCTGACCCAGGCCAGCAGGGCGAGCAGGACGCCGGCGATGGTGGCGAGGAGGAGCGGATCGTGCTCGGTGCCCAGCTTCTTGATCGCCTGGATGCCGACGGCGAAGAACCGGGCGATGGCGCCGCAGAGCAGGCCGAGGGCGACGGCCCCCGCCAGTTCGCGGAACCCGAAACCGGGCGAACCCGAGACCGGGAGGAGGGGTTCGGTGCCGAGCAGGGCCACGAAGGTGAGGTAGCCCGCGGCGGCGGCGATGGAGGCGGGGAGGAGTTGACGGCGCGCCAGGTCGTCGCGATAGGGGACCTCGAGGGCGAAGACGACACCGGTGGCGGGGGCACGGAAGATGGCGGCCACGCCGGCGGCGGCGCCGGCGACGAGCAGCACCTTGGCCTCGTCGCGGGAGAAGAACCGGCTCAGCCGCGACTGCAGCAGGGACCCGATGCCCGCACCGGCGTAGATGGCCGGACCCTCGTACCCCAGCGCGCCGCCGGAGCCGAGCGTGAAGAAGCAGGCCAGGAATCGGGCGGGGAACGGCCGCAGCGGGTAGGGCCGGTTCCGGTCATGGAAGTTCTTGATGTACTCGTCGGCCGTCGACGGCGAGTTGTCGCCACCGAGGTACTTGATGGCCAGGGCGGCGCCGACCAACCCGACGAGCGGCGCGAGGCAGCGGACCCACAGCGGCGTGTCGAGCAGGGAGTCGAACACCAGCTCGCGCGTGATCTTGTCGAACCCGGCGACGACCGCACCGGTGACGATCCCGGTGGCGGCGGCGAAGAACAGCACCTGCTGCGATCGCCGGCTGAGGGCGAGGATCTGCTCGCGTCGGTGGCCGTCGGCCAGGGGGAGGTACTTGGAGCGGTCGCTTCGGTCCATCAGTCGAACACGACCGTCCGGTTGGCGTAGGCGAGCACGCGGTGTTCGAGGTGGAGGCGGACGGCCCGGGCGAGCACGGTGCGCTCGAGATCGGCGCCGAGACGGACGAGATCGGCGACGTCGTGGCGGTGACTCACCGGTGTGACCTCCTGGTGGATGATCGGGCCCTCGTCCAACGCGGTGGTGGCGTAGTGCGCGGTGGCACCGATGAGCTTGACCCCCCGCTCGTACGCCTGGTGGTACGGCTTGGCCCCCACGAAGGCGGGCAGGAACGAGTGGTGGATGTTGATGATCTGGTTGGGGAAGTCCGCCACGAACGCCGCCGGGAGGATACGCATGTAGCGGGCGAGGACGACGAGGTCGACCCCGCTCGCCTTGACCAGCTTGTGCATGGCCTCGGACTGGCGGTCGGGGTCCTCGGGATCGACCGGCAGGAGGTGGAACTCCACGTCGTGGCGGTTCACCAACTGCTCGTGATCGTCGTGGTTGGAGGCCACGAAGGCGACCGTGGCGTGGAGCTCGCCGAGCTCGATCCGCGACAGCAGGTCGGCGAGGCAGTGACCCTGGCGGGACGCGAGCACGGCGATCCGCGGCGCGGGTCCGGCGCGGTGCAGTGACCAGGTCATGCCGTAGGCGGCAGCGACTGGGCGCATGGCGGCCTCGACGTCCGCGTGTTCGGGGAAGGTGGCCTCCACCCGTTGCAGGAACAGATCGTGGACCCGGTCGGTGTGCTGATCGGCGTGGACGATGTTTCCGCCGAGGGCCGCGATGGTCTGCCCGACTGCCGCGACGATGCCCGGCTGGTCGGGACAACGCAGCAGCAGGACCGTACTCACGTGCTCCGACATTACGGAGCGACGCCGACGCCGACGAATTCGAACCATCGGCTGGGTTCAGGCGGGAGATGCGAACCCCGAGGGTTTCACGAATGCGGAGCCGACGAATCTCGCCCCGCGAGATTCGTCAACCTCGCCGAAGGCGAGGCGTGGAGGTGAGGGGATTCGAACCCCTGGCCTCCTCGATGCGACCGAGGCGCTCTAGCCAACTGAGCTACACCCCCTGAGGGAGCCGAGACACTAGCTCAGGTGCGGGCGGATTCCGAACCGGGTGACGGCCCACCGGCACGGCCTTCGAGTGCCTGGCGGAGGCGAGTCTGGAGCACGGTGGTGGTGACGTCGCCCCGGGTCCGTTCGGTCACGGCGCGCAGAGAGTCGACCGAGCGGCGCAGCCCGCCGGTGAGGGCGTCAGGAGCCTCGACGGACGCGAGCACGTCGTAGGCGTCGTCCATGGCCTCGAGCAGGGCTTGGGCGGTGTCGAGGTCGTCGTGGCGGAGCCGGTCGAGGACGTTGCGCCGCAGCTCGCTGGCGGCTTCGGCGAGGCCGCGGAGCCACGAGTGGGCCATCACGGCGATGTCGTCGTGGGACGGGATCGCCTCACCGCGGACCATGGCAGCGGTCAGCCGGGCCTCGGCGTACTCCTTCTCGGCGTCGTGGAGGAAGCCGGCGTGGGCGATGCCGGGGTGGTCGACCACCGCGTCCTGGGCCCGACGCAGTTCGGCCTCGCAGGCGTCGATCTCGCGGTGATGGGCGTCGGGATCGTCCCGGTGGATCGCCCGGATGGCCAGCCCGGCGTGACGGATCGCCGATCGGCAGGCCGGCAGCGCTGCTTCGCGGGCTCGGTGGGCGCGACCGAGCTGGTCACGGATGGCGTCGACGTGGGCGTCGAGCTGGCTCCGCCGGCCGGCGGGGCCGGCGGTGTCGGGACCGCTCAGTTGGCCGAGCGCCGCAGCAGGGCCTGCTGGGTGGCCGACGGGCGGGTGGCCGGCATGTAGCGCACGTTGGCCGGGACCCGGCTCTGCTTGATCTGGAGGAGCATCGCCACGTAGCCGAGCAGGGCGGCATCGACGATGAGCTGGAGCAGCCACACGCTGCCGCCGAGGGCGATGGCGAGCACGAAGGTCAGCGCGGCGGCGGAGGCAAGGGTGGTGACGACATCACGGCGGCGACGGAGCACGTCGTGGCGGGCCAGGGTGGGGCGAGGGGCGACGGCGTGGCGGGCCGGCGACACGCGGGCCGCGGCGGGGGCGTAGCCCTCCTGGAGCGGCGCGCCGTGCAGGGCCCGACCGGTGCGCTGCAGCACGGCGAGTTGCTGGTGGAAATCGACCACCGAAGATGACGGATGCGTTGCCCGGCGCTTCTGGAGGAAGGGCGGGGCCAGAACGGCGGCCCAGATCGCGGCAAGCACCACTAGCACCATGACGGTCATGCTCCTCGCCTCGCTTTCAGTGTCAGGAAGAGTACGGACATCGGAATCCTGGCTGGTGGATCCCGCATGAACGCGGCGTGGACTGAACGACAACGGCGGACACCGTCGTTGACAACGTTACGTTTCTACTACGAAACGCAACCTGTCGACAACCATCCGTGCGAGATTTCTCAAGCGTTGGCGTTCAGCGGAGATCGCCGTCCGCGGGATCGGACGGGCGGCGGTAGGTGCCGGATCGCCCGCCGGTCTTCTCCCACAACGTCAACTCGCTGATCACCATCGCCCGGTCGGCCGACTTGCACATGTCATAGATGGTGAGACACGCCACCGAGCAGGCGGTCATCGCTTCCATCTCCACGCCGGTGCGATCGATGGTGTCGACCTGGGCCTCGACCTCGATGAAGTCGTCCTCGATCCGGAAGTTGACCAGGACCGATCCGACCAGCAGCGGGTGGCACAGAGGGATGAGATCCGGGGTGCGCTTGGCCGCCTGGATGCCGGCGACGCGGGCCACGGCGAGCACGTCACCCTTGGTGATGGCACCGCGCGCCACCAGCGACGCCGTGTCGGGGGTCATGTACACGCGACCCCGGGCCACCGCTCGCCGATGCGTCGGCTCCTTGGGGGTGACGTCGACCATGCGGGCTCGGCCCAATGGATCGAGGTGGGTGAGTCCGCGCTCCGACATCGGGCGGAGTCTACGCAAATTCGCTCAACGGCCGACGACGGGTTCGGTTCGCCCTGCGACCGAAGGGTTCGCCTAGCCGCCGATCTGGGACATGGACTTCCGGGGTCGGATGAACTGGACCTGACCGATCGAGTGGCCGGCCCACTTGGCCGCCACGGCCTGCTCGATGATGGCGGCGAGATCGTCGTCGGTGGCCCCGGTGCGCATCGGGCCCCGGAGATCGAACTCGTCGAGGGCGAACAAGCAGTTGCGCAGCTGGCCCTCGGCGGTGAGCCGGACCCGGTCGCACGACTCGCAGAACGGTCGGGTCACGCTGGGGATGACCCCGACCAGGCCGCCGGGATGTCCGGTTGGCAGGTCGAGGTAGCGGAACTGCTCGGCCGGAGCCACTCCCCGCTGGACCGCTTCGATCGGGTAGACCTCGCCGATCCGGCGCACGATCTCGGCTTGGGGCACCACCTGGGCGTGTTCCCACCCGGCGTCGGCATCGAGGGGCATGAACTCGATGAAGCGGACGATCACGCCCGCCTCGCGACCGAAGCGGGCGAAGTCGACCACCTCGTCGTCGTTGACGCCACCGATGAGCACGACGTTGACCTTCACGGGATCGAGGCCGGCCTCCTGGGCGGCGGCGATGCCGTCGAGCACGTTGGCGAGCTCGTCACGACGGGTCAGCGCCTCGAACCGGTCACGCTGGAGCGAATCGAGGCTCACGTTGATCCGGCGCAGACCGGCATCGACGAGGTCATGAGCCATGCGGCGCAAGGTGGCGCCGTTGGTGGTCAGTGCCAGATCGACGAGCGGGCCGTCGCCGCCGACCCGGAGACCGGAGAGCTGGCGCACCAGCACGGGCAGGTGGGCCCGCACGGTGGGCTCGCCACCGGTGAGCCGGATGCCGTCGATGCCGAATCGCTCCACGAAGATGCGAGCCACGCGACCGGTCTCCTCGAAGGTGAGGATGTCCTCGCGGGCCTGCCAGTCCATCCCCTCCTCCGGCATGCAGTACGTGCACCGGAAGTTGCAGCGGTCGGTCACCGAGATGCGCAGGTCGCGGTGGACGCGACCGAAGCGGTCGACCAGTGGCTGCGAGGACGTCATGGGCCGCCCACGCTACCGGTATCGGCCGTCCTCTTCTCTCAGATCGACACCTCGAAGCGCCATGGCGGCTCGGCCATGACGAGGCGATGCCGCGCGCCGGGTGCGGTGGCGTCGCCCGACTCGTAGCCGGCGTCACCGGCCCACATGGTGACGAGGGCGCCGTCGAGTTGTCCGATACGGGTGTAGTACCGGAACGGGGTCCGAGCGGCAGCCGCGGCGAGCGCGGCGGCCACTTCGTCGTGGGTGGCGAGGTCGTACAGGGTCACGATGGTGGGCGGGGCGAGCTCGATCTCACCCTCGTCGCGCCGGCGCAGCATGTCGGCTGGTCGTACCCACTCGTCGTCGTGGATCTCGCCACCGTCGATGGTCACCTCGCCGGCCTCACCCACCGGTGCTCGGCAGACGAAGAACCAGGTGGCGAAGCGCTTCGGGCCGTGGAGGCTCACATCCGGCGGTGTCCAGTGACTGAACGGCACGAGGGCGTCGGGTTCGACGAGCAGGTCGGCTTCCTCGAGCGCCTCGCGCACCGCGGCCCGGCGCGCGGTGACCAGCTCGTCACCGGGGGCGTGGGGGTCCTCGTCCTCGGGATCGATCCGGCCCCCGGGGAAGACCCACATCCCGCCGAAGCCGAGCTTGGCGTTCTTGCGGAGCATGAGGACCTCGAGATCCGAACCGCCTCCGGCGCGAGGCACGTCGCGCAGCGGGATGACGGTGGCGGCAGGGATCAGCTCGCTCATGCGACGTTCAGCCGGCGGCCTCGACGAGGGCACGCCCGGTGAGCACCCGGGCGAGGTGGCGCCGGTACTCGACCGAAGCGTTGAGGTCGGCGGACGGATCGACCCCCTCGTCGGCAACCGCGGCTGCGTCCTCCAGCGAGGCACCGGAACCGAGCGCGGCCTCGGCGGCCGCGGCCCGCACCGGGCGGGAATCCATGTTGACCAGCCCGATGCCCGTACGCCCGTGGGCGCCGTTGTGACGGACACAGGCGACGCCGACGATGGCCCAGTCCTGGGCGCGACGGTTGAACTTCTGGAACGACCAGCCGGCCCCGGCGATCTTCGGGACCCGGATCTCGGTGAGGAGCTCGGTCTCGGCGAGCGCGGTCTCGAGGAACCCGGTGAAGAAGTCGTCGATCGCGATCTCGCGGGTGCCGTCGGGCCCCTGGGCCACGAGGGTGGCACCGAGGGCGAGGAGGACGGCGGGCAGATCGGACGCCGGATCGCCGTGGGCGATCGAACCTCCGATGGTGCCCCGATGGCGGACCTGAGGATCGCCCACCTGCGAGGTGGCGTGCGGGAGGATCGGCACCTCGGAGCGCAGCAGGCCGCTGGTCTCGACGTCGCGGTGGCGGGTCAGGGCGCCGATGGCGATCTCGTCGCCGCGGTCCTCCACGAACTGCAGATCGGCGAGGCGGCCGACGTCGACGAGCACGCCGGGCGTGGCGAGGCGCAGCTTCATGAGCGGGACCAGGGAATGGCCGCCGGCCAGCACCTTGGCGTCGTCGCCGTGCTCGACCAGCGCGGCGATGGCGGCATCGGCCGAATCGGCCCGGACGTAGTCGAACGCCGCGGGGATCATCGGGCCACCTCGGATCCACCCTGACCGGTGGCGGCCGCGGCCAGCACCGACTGGACGATGTTGTGGTAGCCGGTGCAGCGGCACAGGTTGCCTTCGAGGCCTTCGCGGACCTCGGCCTCCGACGGGTCGGGGTTCTCGTCGAGGAGCGACGTGGCCGCCATCACCATCCCCGGTGTGCAGAAGCCACATTGCAGGCCGTGGTTCTGGCGGAACGCCTCCTGCATGGGGTGGAGCTCCTCCGCCGACGGAGCGAGTCCCTCGATGGTGGTCACCGCTCCCCCGTCGGCCTGTACGGCGAGGACGGTGCACGACTTGACCGATACCCCGTCGAGGTGCACGGTGCACGCCCCGCACGACGAGGTGTCGCAGCCGATGTTGGTGCCGGTGAGACCGACGACGTCGCGGATGAACTGCACCAGGAGCGTGCGAGGTTCGACGTCGTGTCGCTGCTCCGTGCCGTTGACGGTGACCGTGATCTCCACGGCGGACCCCCTGTGCTCGAATCGGGAACTGAGCGACTTCCTAGCGCATCCGACCCGCCCCCGTGGCACCTCCGGCGCAGATGCACACGCATAGGCCATTTGGCCTACTACCATTGTCGACTACGGGTATCCCTGCACCAAGCGAGGCCGATCATGGGACTGTTCCGCCGCAAGTCATCGGATCAACTGCTCGAGGTGGGCGCGATGCCCGTCGAAGGAGACACCGATCATCGTGCCGCGGTCCACGCCGGGGTGCCCGGCCGGTGCCCGAAGTGCGATGGCTACGGCTACATCGACCACATCGACATGACGCACCGGTTCCAGAGCCAGCACTGCCGCGAGTGCGGCCACACGTGGACCTTCAACTTCGACGACGAGGGTGACGTCATCGACATCACCGACTCGACCCTCGAACGGCAACGCCAGGCCGCGACCGAGAACCGGTCAATCTCGAGCTGAGGCGATCGCCTGCCACACCCGCTCGGGCGTGGCCGGCATGTCCACGTGGCGGACGCCGAAGGGCGCCAACGCGTCGCACACCGCGGACTGCACGGCCGGTGTGGAACCGATGGTGCCGGACTCGCCGATCCCCTTGGCTCCCAGCGGGTTCATCGGCGTGGGCGTTTCCATCGTGATCAACTCGAAGCTGGGCAGCTCGGTGGCCGAGATCACGGTGTAGTCGGCGAAGTTGCCGGTGATCGGGTTCCCGTCCTCGTCGAAGCGCATGTGCTCGTAGAGCGCCTGGGCCGCTCCCTGGGCGATGCCGCCGTGGCGCTGCCCCTCGGCGAGGAGCGGGTTCACGATCGTGCCGGCGTCGTCGCAGGTGATCATGCGCACCAAGCGCACCAATCCGGTCTCGGTGTCGACCTCGACGACGGCGACGTGGGCCCCGAACGGGAAGGTCGGGCTCTCGGCGGTGAAATCGGTCTCCGCCTCGAGCCCCGCCTCGCCGGCTGCCGCACCCACCTCGGCCCACGAGCGTGACACCGCCGGTGTGCCGGCGACGTGGAACGCTCCGCTGGAACGGTCGAGCTCGACGTCGGCAGGGTCGGCCTCCAGCAACTCGGCCGCGATCCGGCGGGCCTGCTCGACGATCTGCTCCGACGCCTCGTGGATGGCCGAGCCGCCGAGCTGGAGCGACCGGGAACCGAAGGTCCCCACCCCGCGCGGCACCTCGTCGGTGTCGCCATGGCGCACGCTCACCTGCTCGAGCGGAATGCCGAGCGCGTCGCTGACGAGCATGGCGAAGCTGGTGTCGTGACCCTGGCCGTGAGCCGAGGCGCCGGTGAAGGCGGTGGCGGTGCCGTCGGGGTGGACCTCGACCCGGCCGTACTCCTCACCGGCCTGGGGACCAGCCGTGACCTCCACGTAGACCGACACCCCGATGCCGAGCTGCTTGGGACCGCCGGCGTCCCGCCGGCGCGCCTGGTCCGCTCGCAGCTCGTCGTAGCCGGCGGCCTCGAGCACCAGGTCCAGGCAGCGCTCGTAGTCGCCGACGTCGTAGACGGTGTCGGTGGGTGTGGTGTAGGGGAACGCGGTGGCGGGGACCAGGTTGCGGCGCCGCACCTCGGTCGGATCCATGCCGATCTCGGCCGCGAACAGGTCCATGGCCCGTTCGATGGCCGCGGTGGCCTCGGGGCGGCCGGCACCGCGGTAGGCCACGGTGGGGGTCGTGTTGGTGACGATGGACCGGGCGTTGAACTGCACCGAGGGGATGTCGTAGACGCCGCTGGCCATCGAGCGGGTCAGGAAGGACAGGAACGCTCCGAGGGCCGGGTAGGCGCCCGAGTCCTGGACCAGGTTCAACCGGTAGGCGCTCACCGTGCCGTCGCGTCGGCCGCCGATGGTGATGGTCTGCCACTGCCCGCGCCCGTGGCCCATGCCGACCATGTTCTCCGAGCGGGTCTCGGTCCAGCGGACGGGCCGACCCACCTGCTTCGCCAGCCAACCGAGCAGCATCTCCTCCGGGTAGGCCCCGATCTTGGCCCCGAAGCCTCCGCCCACGTCGGGTGTCTTGACTCGGACGTTGGTCTCGTCGAGGCCGTACCACTCGACCAGCGCGGCCTTCACGCCGTGGGGCGCCTGCGTCGAGGAGAACTGGACCAATCGGTCGCCGACCCAGGTCGCGGCCGCCGATCGGACCTCGAGCGGGCACGCGGCCACGCGCTGGTTGGCGACTTCCTCGGTGACGACGACCTCGCAGTCGTCGAAGACCGCGTCGTCGTCGCCGAAGAGGAGCTCGAGGCTGACGTTGTTGCCGACCTCGTCGAACAGCAGGGTGTCGCCCGCGAGGGCGTCGTCGGGGGTGAGTACCACCGGGAGGAACTCGATGTCGGCCCAGACCGACTCCGCTGCGTCGGCACCGGCCTCGGGGGTCTCGCTCACGATCACGGCGAGCGGCTCGCCGACGAAGCGGACCTTGCCCTGGGCCAGAACCGGGCGGGCATGCAGCGGGTTGAGGAACGGGACGGCGAGCGGCAGCAGGGGCAGGTCGCCGAGGTCGTCGGCCGAATACACCGCGACAACGCCCGGGGCCCGGCGGGCCTCGTCGAGGTCGATGCTCGTGATGGTGCCGTGGGCGACCATCGACCGCACGTAGGTCGCGTGGAGCGCACCGTCGAGCAACGGATCGTCGAGATCGGCGGTGTAGGAACCACCGACGGTCAGGAACCGCGGGTCCTCGGTCCGTAGGACGCGAGTGCCGAGAATGCTCATCTTCCCCTCCTGGTCACGGGACGAGCCGAACCTAGTCGGGGGTGAGGGCGACCTATGGCGAGGTGGCTGACCCGTTCGGGAGCAGCTCGCCGAAGGGCCACACCGACGGCAGCTCGATGGGCGGCTCCGGGGCCGGGAGCACCGCGTAAGGCTCCTCACCCGGTCGGACCAGCCCGTACTGGGAGCGGGCGATCGACTCGATCTCGGCATCGCTGTCGAGTTCGTCGACCCGAGCCGCCAGCGCATCGCGCTCGGCGTCGAGCTGTTGGAGCTGGGCGTCCGTGTCGGCCAGGGCACGGCGCTGGTCGATCCAGGTCCGGGTGGGGAAGACGTAGACGGCGAGGATGGCGATGGTGGCGACGGCCGCGGCCGCGAGCAACAGCGGGCGCAGCCACCGGGTGAGGCCGGGTGGCAGGCGATGGTGCCGGGACGCGACGGCGGCAGTCACCGGCTGCGGGCCCCTTCCGGGAGGGCATCCCAGCCGCGGAACGCCGCCGCCTCACCGAGCATGGCTTCGATGCGGAGCAGCTGGTTGTACTTGGCGACGCGGTCGGAACGCGCGGGCGCGCCGGTCTTGATCTGGCCGCAGTTCGTCGCCACCGCGAGGTCGGCGATGGTGACGTCTTCGGTCTCACCCGACCGGTGGGACATGACCGACGTGTAGGCATGGCGGGTGGCCAGCTCGACGGTGTCGAGGGTCTCGGTGAGCGATCCGATCTGGTTCACCTTGATCAGGATGGAGTTCGCCGTCCCGGCCCCGATGCCGCGGGCGAGTCGTTCGGAGTTCGTCACGAACAGGTCGTCTCCGACGAGTTGGATCTTGCCGCCGAGCGTGGCGGTGAGCTCGGCCCAGGTGTCCCAGTCCTCCTCGTCGAGACCGTCCTCGATCGAGACGATGGGGTACCGCTCGACGAGGTCGGCGAGGTAGGCCACCATCTCGGACCCGGAGAGCGACCGTCCCTCACCGTCGAGGTGGTAGCGGCCGTCGCGGTAGATCTCCGAGTTGGCCGGGTCCATGGCGATGGCGATGTCGGTGCCCGGCGTGCGTCCGGCGGCCTCGATGGCCTCGACCAGGAGCTGCACTGCCTCCTCGTTCGAGTCGAGGTTGGGCGCGAACCCACCTTCGTCGCCCACCGCGGTGGACAGGCCGCGATCCGCGAGCAGCACCTTGAGGGCGTGATAGGTCTCCGCGCCCCAGCGCAACGCCTCGGAGAAGCTGGCCGCGCCGAGGGGCATGACCATGAACTCCTGGAAGTCGACGTTGTTGTCGGCGTGCACGCCCCCGTTGAGGACGTTCATCATCGGCGCGGGGAGCACGTGGGCGTTGGTGCCGCCGACGTAGCGGAACAACGGCAGGCCGCGCTCCTCGGCCGCGGCGTGGGCGACGGCGAGGGAGACGCCGAGGATGGCGTTGGCGCCGAGGCGCGCCTTGTTGTCGGTGCCGTCGAGGTCGATCAGGAGCTGGTCGACACCGCGCTGGTCGGCGGCTTCGACGCCGAGCAGGGTGTCGGTGATCTCACCGTTGACGTGCCCGACCGCGTCGAGCACCCCCTTTCCGCCGAAGCGGTCGCCACCGTCGCGGAGCTCGACCGCCTCGAACTGGCCGGTGCTGGCCCCGGACGGGACCATGGCCCGGCCGCTCGCGCCCGATTCCAGCTCGACCTCGACTTCCACCGTGGGATTGCCGCGGGAGTCGAGGACCTCACGGCCCTCGATGTACTCGATGCTGCTCATGTCCTGATCCCCGGATGGCGTGCGATGGATGTGGTGGCGACTGCTGTGACTGCTGTGGCCAGTGTGGCGAACGTTACCGCTGGGGAACAGGACGGTGAAACATGCTGGTGCAACTGGCATCGCGTTCGACAGTTGCACCCGGCAACCGGACGATCCGAAGCCGTAGGCTCGCCGCCAGTGGCGAGCACCGACCCCTTGCACGACGACTTGAACGAGGTCGGGGAGCACTTCGCGGTCCAGGTGCAGACCCACGACGCCGAGGCGGCGTCCCGGGCCCTGCGCGCGGTGGCCGAGGTCGTCGTCGAGCTGGCCCCTGCCCCCGACGCGACCGAGCCCCGCCTGTCCCCGCTGGCCCCGCTGCCGGAGGGTCCGCTGGTGCGCATCGACGATCTGTCGACTCGGATCGACACCCGTCGCCGGCTCTCCGAGGCGATCCAGGGCGCGCTCGAGGACGTGGCCGGGTCCGACGTCACGGTGGTCGTGCTCCCGGTCGACGGGCTCACCGATCTCGACCGCTGCCGGCGAGCCGCCGTGCTCCGCTTGTTCCCCCGTCCCACCGGGGTGGCTGGCCGGCTCGATCCGTCCTGGACCGACGTGGCGGCCGAGTGGGTCTTCGGCGACCAGCGACCCGACGCCACCGTGCGGTTGCGCGTGCTCGGGGTCGAACGATCGGTGCGGGCCGCGGAGGCGGCCGGCGTCCTCCACGGGTGCGCGGCGGCCCAGGCCTGGTGCGACGTCGTCACCGGCGACGTGGCGGCCCGGATCAGGACGGCCTCGATCAGCTTCGGCGCCGCGCCGCACGTGGCCATCGCCGGTGGGGGCCCCCGTTGCGACGACGACGGCCTGCTCGCCCGATTCGAACTGCTCGAGGAGGTGGCCCGCGAGCTGTCCGGCGACATCGCCTACGCCTGCCTCGACTTCGAGGAGACCTTCGCCGATCTGGGCATGGGGCTCTCGCACACCGACTGGGTGCTCGAGGGCGGGGCGTCGCCCAACACCGTCGCCGGCCGCCTGGGCGACTGGTACGTCCCCGAAGCGTTCGGCTACCAGATCCTCGGACCGCGCCACATCGAGCGGCTCCGCGCGTCGGCCCCGCGCCGCTCCTGGGGGCGGCCGGTGCGTGGCGACCACCATGAGCTCCGCATCGGGGAGCCGGTGGACTGGCTGGTGTCCAGCGACGTCCGAGCCGACGTGCGGGCCGACGGTTGGGAGCTGCTGGAGCCGGTCATGCTCCGCTCCGATCAGCTCGAGGCCGCGCTGGCGGCTCGCGACGAGGTCGACGACGACCCGGTGCCGCCGTCGGTCAACCTCGACGCCGGCACGGTCGCGCTCCACGGCGTCCCCGAGCTCGAGGCCATCGTCATCGACGGCGAACGACATCCGAGGCGGGGCACGCGGTTGACGGTGCTCGAACTGGCCGCGTGGCTCGCCGGCGAGCCCCACACCGATGAACCGGAATCGGTGTCTCCGGTGCTGCGCCTCTTCGTCCGTCACCTCGGCCTCGGTTTCGACGACGACCACCGCCAGCGGCTCAAGCCGCTCGCCACGCGGCTGGTGGGCTCTCGCGGCGAACCGGCCGACGAGCGGCGCCGGGCCTGGCAGCTCACCGACTGGCTGGTGCGCGTCCACGCGCCGCCGTGGCTGCGCCGCAGCGGTCTGACCGAGTCCGCCGACCGGCTGGACGGTCTCGAGTCGATCACCAGCCACACCGATCTGGTCCGGGCCGTCGACCTGCTGGGCAACGCCATCGTGACCGCCAGCCGGCGCCTGGAGATCACCACCACGATCGCCGGCCATCGCGCCGAGGTCGTGGATCAGATCGCGTGGGACGTGTGGGAACGGGCCGCGGAACGGACCGGATGGGTGGCCGCCTCCGAAGCCGTGCAGTTCGGGATCCCGACCGACCTCGCCTACGCGGCCGACGCCCGGGTCGTCGAGTGCAGCCGCGATCCCCGTCTCCGGGCCGAGCTCGAGGCCTCGACGCACGGTCTCGGCGACGCCATCTGGTTGGCGGCGCTGCACGAGATCGCCACTGCAGCGTGGCGTGGCGCATGGGAGACCACCGAGGACTTCGTCCACCACGAATCGACGTTCTCCATGCGCACCGCGCTACGGCGATCCCTCGAGAGCGAGCTCGGCGCGGGCGCCGAGGACATGGGCGTCGAGCTGCTCATCGAGGAGGTCGACGCGTCGGTGCGCGATGCCCTCGCCCACCTGGTTCTCGCCGACGACGACGAGGCCGACTACTGGAAGCGCGCCATCGAGGCCGCGTCGTCCGGCGAACGGGGGGAGATCTGGCGGCGGGCGCTCGACGAGACGCGGCAGGTGCTCGGCGAGAGCCTGTTCGACGAGGCCATCGGTGTGGCGCGCACCGAACTGCACCGCTGGCTCGACGAGGCCCCCCGGCTCGTCGGCCGGGCGGTCGCCGCGGCGGTGGCTCGCGAAGCCTCCGGCGTGGCCGGCCGGGGCATCGCGGCGCGCGCCGCCGCCGAGCGCTTCGCCCGCGACGGGAACGAGGACGACGCCGAGGCCGCCGCCGAGGAGGCCATCGGCGGGATCGTGGCCGAGCTCGCCGACGACGCGGTCGACATGATCGGCCGGCTGGCCGATCGAGCCAGAGATCAGGCCGGGGCGTCGTCGCCGGCCTGATCCGGTGACCGGGACTCGACGGCCATCGCCTCGTCGCGCAGCACGCCGGTGGCCCGGCGCAGTGCGGTCTCGGCGTCGATCCCGGCCGCGCGGGCGTAGGCCACCAGCCCGAGGATGGCGGTACCGAGATCGCCCTCGGGGTCGACGGGATCAGGACCGGTGATCCCCAGGCGCTCGGCCTTGGACAGCACCTTGTGGGCATAGAGCAGCCCGGGCAGAGCGGTCGGGATGCCGTCCATGACCGATGCACGGCCCTTCTCGTCGCGCTTGATCTGCTCCCAGTTCGACGCCACTGCGGCGGAATCCGCGGCATCGACCGCGCCGAAGACGTGCGGGTGCCGGCGCTCGAGCTTGTCGTGGATGCCTCGAGCCACGTCAGCGAGGGTGAAGGCCCCGGATTCCGCCGCGATGGTGGCGTGGAACACCACCTGGAACAGCAGGTCGCCCAGCTCCTCCTCGAGGTGCTCGACGCCGACGCCGGTGTCCGGGTCGTAGGCCTCGATGGCCTCGACGACCTCGTAGGCCTCCTCGACGACGTACCGGGTCAGGCTGTGGTGGGTCTGCTCACGATCCCAGGGGCACTGGTCGCGCAGCGTCCGCACCAGGTGCGTGAACCGCACCAGCTCCTCGGCCACCGGCGCGCCGACGGCCGGGATGAAGACCGAGGTCAGGTGGTCGGCGGCGACGCTGCGGTCGAGATCGGCCCAGTCGACCTCCGTGATGCACTGGTCGGGCAGGCCGAGCCGCTGCAGGATCACCGCCCCGTCCGGGACGTGCTCGTCGTAGGCCAGCTTGATGTCGGAGAGGACGTGGGTGGCGTGGCAATGCGCCACCAGCAGCGCGCCGGTAGCGCCGGCGGCGCCGATGGCGAACCGGTGGCCGTCGACGAGCCGGACCCCCGCCTCGACCGGGTCGACTCCCAGATGTCCCCAGGCGAGGTCGAGGAACGACATGCCCGGCACGACCTCGACATCGACGCGCTCGTCGGCCTGCAGGAGGGCGACCGTGCGCTCGAGGACGAACGGGGAACCGGGCAGGGCCATACCGACCTCACCGTGGCGGCGCGCCTCGGCGACCAGGTCGTCGACGATGGTCCGGTAGACGTCCTCGAAGGTGGCCGCCGATTCGTAGACGTGGTCGTAGCTGTCGCGGTCGGCGTACGGCTCGGCCGCGGGGTGCCGACGGGTCCGCAACCGCCAGTGGTCGAGCGCCGCGAGGCGGGCCGCGGCGCCGGCCGTGGTGAGATCCGGTCCGCCGGGGCCGAGCCCGATGACGACGACGGTGGGCCGCGGCGGCCGGCCGGTCACGGCCCGGTCGGGTTGGGCTGGGGCCGGGGGCCACTGGGCGGGTCGACGACACCGATCCCCGAACCCTGGTCCCGGAAGGTCCCGTAGCGCGGGTTCACGACCACGTCGGGGACGTCGACGGTGGACGGATCGATCGACGACAGATTCTGCTGGTACAGCAGGTCCTCGGCGAGGGCGGTGAGGAAGGCGTCGTCATAGTTGGAGAAGTTGGCCTTCAGCTGGTCGACCGCCTGCGAGACCTGATCGGGCGCGGGGGTGAACCCGGTGGCCGCCCCGAGCTGGCGGCTCTGCTGGGCGATGACCCGGAACGACAGCACGGCGGCCACGAAGTCGGCGTTGCGGCGACCCGGTGCACCGAGGTCGGACAGGCCGAACGCCTGCTGGGCCATCGTCTCGTCCGAGGCCCACGTCTCGATCTCGGCCTCGAGGTCGGACGTCGTGTACTGGTACGACCCGATGCTGGCGGCCAGGGCGCCGCCCACGGTGGGGCCGCCCAGCTCGGCCCGGTCGGAGCAGCCGGCGGTCACCAGTCCGACGACGACGAGCAGGAGCAGCGGGAGGCGGGTCAGGATTCGGCGCACGATGGTCGATGCTACGGCTCGACCAAGTGGCGGAGGAAGGCGACCAGATCAACGGTGGGATCGGCGCCCTTGGCCATCGGCACCTCGAGCAGACCGCCCCCGCCGTTCGGGCCACGAAGGCCCGACGGCTTGTACACCGCCTTCGGCGCGATGCGCTTGAGCCGGATGGTCTGGCTGGCCTTCAGCTCGAGGGGCGACAACCGGGCCTTGTAGGCCGGACCCATGAAGCCGTCCCCGGGAACGACGGTGACCTCGGTGATGCCGACCCGGTGGCACTCGGCGCGCAACCGGGCCACGGCCAGCAGGGCCTGGGCTGGTTCCGGCACCGGCCCGTACCGGTCGATCCACTCCTGTTCGATGTCGTCGACCTCCTGCTCGGAGGTCACCGCGGCCAGGCGGCGGTAGGCCTCCAGTCGCAGCTCCTCGCGCTCGACGTAGGTCGGCGGGAGGTTGGCATCGGTGGGCGTCTCGATCTTGATCTCGGCCGGCGGCCGGATCGGCTCGCCCTTGAGCTCGGCGACGGCTTCGTTGACCATCTGGCAGTACAGGTCGTAGCCGACGGCGGCGACGTGGCCCGACTGGCCCGTGCCCAGCAGGTTCCCCGCCCCGCGGATCTCCAGATCTCGCATGGCGATCTTGAACCCCGAGCCCAGCTCGGTGGACTCGCCGATGGTCCGCAGCCGCTCGTAGGCGTCCTCGGAGAGGACCATGTCGGCGGGGTGGAACAGGTAGGCGTAGGCGCGGCTGCCGGCCCGGCCGACGCGCCCGCGGAGCTGGTGGAGCTGGCCGAGACCGAGCAGATCGGCACGGTCGACGACCAGCGTGTTCACCGTGGGCATGTCGATGCCCGACTCGATGATGGTGGTGCACACCAACACGTCGAAGCGGCCCTCCCAGAAGTCGATGACCACCTGCTCGAGCGTGCCCTCGTCCATCTGGCCGTGGGCGACGGCGACCCGGGCCTCCGGGACGAGCTCGGCCAGCTCGGTGGCGATCCGGTCGATGTCACGGACCCGGTTGTGGACGAAGAAGACCTGCCCCTCGCGGAGCAGCTCGCGGCGGATCGCCTCGGCGGCGGCCCGCTCGTCGTACTCGCCGACGTAGGTGAGGATGGGCTGGCGGTCGGCGGGCGGCGTGTCGAGCAGGCTCATGTCGCGGATGCCGGTGAGGCTCATCTCCAGGGTGCGCGGGATCGGCGTGGCGGTGAGGGTGAGGACGTCGACGTCGGCCTTGAGCTCCTTGATGCGCTCCTTGTGCTTCACACCGAAGTGCTGCTCCTCGTCGACGACGAGCAGGCCGAGGTCGTGGAAGGAGATGTCGTTGTTGAGGAGGCGGTGGGTACCCACGACGATGTCGACCGCGCCGGTGCGGAGCCCCTCGATGACCTCCCTGGCCTGGGCATTGGTGAGGAAGCGGGACAGGACCTCGACCCGCACGGGATAGGCGGCGAAGCGGTCGGTGAAGGTGGCGAAGTGCTGCTGGGCGAGCAGCGTGGTAGGCACCAGGACGGCGACCTGCTTGCCGTCCTGGACCGCCTTGAACATGGCCCGGAGGGCGACCTCGGTCTTGCCGAACCCCACGTCGCCGACCACGAGGCGGTCCATGGCCGCCTCGCGTTCCATGTCGGCCTTGATGTCGTCGACGGCCCGCAACTGATCGGGCGTGGGCTCGTACGGGAACGCAGCCTCGAACTCGGCCTGCCACGGGGTGTCGTCGGAGTAGCCGTGGCCGCCGGCCGCGAGCCGCTTCTGGTAGAGCACGACGAGCTCCTGAGCGATCTCGTTGACCGCCGAGCGGACCTTGGCCTTGGTCTTGGCCCACGTGTCGCCGCCGAGTCGGGTGAGAGTCGGGGTCTCGCCACCGGTGTAGTGGCGCACGGCGTCGATCTGATCGGAGGGGACGTAGAGCTTGTCGCCGCCCTTGTACTCCAGCAGGAGGTAGTCCCGCTCCACGCCACCGATCGCCCGCTTCACCATGCCGCCGTACCGGGCCACGCCGTGCTGGTGGTGGACGACGTGGTCGCCCACCTGCAGGTCGTCGAAGAACTTCTGCGCGTCACGGCGACGGGGCCGGGCCGTGCGGTGGCTGCGGCGCCGTCCGGTGAGGTCGGCCTCGGCCAGCAGCGCCAGCTTCACGCCCGGCAGGATGCAGCCCCGCTCGAGGGGCTCCACGACCACCTCGCCCTCGACCCCGGCGTCGTCGAGCAGCTCCCGCAGCCGGGCGGCCGATCCCTCGCCGTCGGCCGCCACCATCAGGCGGTAACCATCGGCCTGGAGCTCCCGGAGCTGGCGGCGGCGGCGCTCCTCGTCGCCCAGCGCGACCTGGAAGGAGAACGCCTGCACCGTGGACACGTGCGGCCCCTCGGGCGCGGTGGTGACCTGCCAGGTGGGGGCCTCGGTGCTGGCCAGGACCCGCTCGAGCGGCAGATGCAGGGGCGGGAAGTCGTGATCCGTGCTGTTGCGGTCGCCTCGCACGCTTCGGCTCCCTGCGGCGTCGGGCGCTGGCGCTTCCTCCCCGACGCCGGAGTTCCCGCTCACACCCCAGGTCCGGGCCAGGCTGTTGGCCAGATCGGCCTCGTCGGCCAGGAACTCCTGGGCTCGGTCTCGGAGGCGCCGGGGCTCGATCAGCAGGATCTGGCTGTCTGCCGGGAGGACGTCACCGAGGAGGCGCTCGTCCGGCGCCAACCAGGGGAGCCACGACTCCATGCCGTCGAAGAGCTGTCCCTCGGCGATCCGCTCCCAGTGCTCGCGGCCCCACGGTTCGAGGGCGACGAGCTTCGCCGCCCGGGCCCGGATGTCGTCGGAGGGCAGCAGCTCCCGGCACGGGAGGATCTCGACGCCGGGGACATCGTCGGTCGAGCGTTGATCGGTGACCGAGAACTCCGACAGGCGGTCGACCTCGTCGCCCCACAGGTCGATGCGGACCGGCCGCTCGGCGGTGGCCGGGAACACGTCGACGATCGAACCCCGGACCGACACCTCGCCCCGGTGCTCGACCTGGTATTCGCGGCGGTAGCCGAAGCCGACGAGCGTGGCGACCAGCTCGTCGAGATCGACGGTGGCGCCCACCGTCACCTGAACGGGCTCGACCGACTCGCTGCCCGGCGCGAGCCGCTGGATCAGCGACCGCACCGGCGCGACGACCACGGCCGGGCATCGGTCGGGATCGGACAGCCGCCGCAGCACCCGCAGCCGGCGGCCCATGGTCTCGACCCCGGGACTCACCCGTTCGAACGGGAGGGTCTCCCAGGCGGGGAAGTACTCGACCTCGTCGGTGCCGAGGAACGCCTCCAGGTCGTGGACCGTGCGCTCGGCATCGGCCGAGGTGGCGGTGGCCACGACGATGGGTCGCCGGGTGGATCGCGACGCCAGACCGGCGACGATCAGGGCTCGCGCCGGCTCTGGTACGGCGAGGACGGCACTGGCCCGACCGAGGACGCCGATCAACCCCGGTTCGTCGCGGACGAGGTCCGGCAGGACGCGCAGGGGCCCGGCCGAGGTCCGATCGGTGGCGACGGGGGGCGCTGCGCTCACCGAGCCGAGGCTACCGGCGGGTTCTTTCAGTCCCGCCGGTTGTAGCGCTCCATGGCCCGCTCCACCCCGTCGGCGAGGATGACCTCGACAGCGTCCGCAGCCTCGGCGATGGCGATGTCGAGCGCCTCGCGGTCGCGTCGGCCCGGGCGGCGCAGGACATGGTCACGGCCGTGCTGGCTCCCGGGAGGCTTGCCGACGCCGATCCGCACGCGGAGGAAGTCCGCCGTCTGGAGGTGGGCCTTGATCGACTTGAGCCCGTTGTTACCGGCCAACCCGCCGCCGACCTTGACCTTGATGCGGCCGACGTCGAGGTCGAGCTCGTCGTGGACCACCACGAACCGGGCCGGGTCGTCGATGCCGTACCGCTTGATGAGGGCAGCCGCGGCCAGGCCGGCCTCGTTGTAGTAGGTGGTGGGCACCGCCACCACCAGTCGCTTCATCGACGGTGCCGGCCGTAGCTCGGCCACCGCGGCTCGTTCCTTCTTGGACAACGAGAGTGACTCGCCGTGGCGGCTGGCGAGGGTGGCCGCGCAGTCGGCGCCGGCGTTGTGACGGGTCCGGGCGTAGTCGAGGCCGGGGTTGCCGAGCCCGAGCACCACGAGGTCCGCAGGGGTGCCGCGGCGCTCGGCCGCGGCCTCGAAGATGCTCAGCTCTCGTCGGCGGCGTCGTCGCCGCTGGCTTCGGCCTCGTCGCCACCCTCGGCGGCAGCTTCGCCCTCGCGCTCCTCGCCCTCGAGCTCCTCGCCCTCGAGTTCTTCGCCCTCGGTGGGCTCGGGGAGCTCGACGTGCGGGACCGACGCGGTGACGATGGCGTCCTCCGCATCGACGTTGAGCTCGACCCCGGGCGGAAGCGTGAGGCTGCCGGCGCGGATCGGCTCGTCGAGGCTCAGCTCGGAGCAGTCGACGACGAACTCGTTGGGGATCGAGCCCGGCTTGGCCGACACCGCGATGGTGAACATCTGCTGGTCGACGACCAGCTCCTTGAGCTGATCGGCGTCGGTGTGCTCGAGGATGATGGGGACGTCGACGTCGAGCGGCTTGTTCCGGTCGATGATCAGGAAGTCGACGTGGGTGACGTCGCGACGCACGGGGTGGCGCTGCATGTCCTTGACGATGGTGAGCCGCTCGATGTCACCGAACTCGACGGTGATCAGGGCGTTGAGGCCGGCCGGCGTGGTCAGCGCAGCTCGCAGTTCGCTCCAGTCGACCGCGACCGACGTGGGTGGGTCGCCCGCGCCGTAGACGACCGCGGGGATCTTGCCTTCGCGGCGCAGGCGTCGAGAGGACCGTGACCCGATGGCGCGGTCGGTTTCTGCCGTGATGGTGATCTGGTCGGCCATGGGGAGGCTCCTGCGAACGGTCGTAGACGAACGGACGAGTGTACGAACGATCCCGTCCTCCAGCCAACTCATCCCGCAGCAGGCCCGCAGCAGGCCCGAGACCACCAGACGGAGCACAGACGAATGCGAAGCATTCGTCAGGAACCCGATGGTCGCCCAGCGACCGAGGGTTCACGTCTGGTTGTTGCCGCCGAAGAGCTCGGAGACGGAGGTGTCCTCGAAGACGGCGTCGATGGCCTTGGCCAGGATCGGCGCGATCGAGCGGATCTCGAGCTTGTCGAACTGCTTCTCGGACGGGAGCGGCAAGGAGTTGGTGGCGATGAGCCGGATGATGCTCGAGTTCTTGATCCGGTCGACGGCCGGGCCGGAGAGCACGGCGTGGGTGCAGGCGGCGTGCACCTCGGCTGCCCCGTGTTCCATGAGCTGCTCGGCGGCGGCGCACATGGTGCCGGCGGTGTCGATCATGTCGTCGATCAGCACGCAGCAGCGGCCCTCGACATCGCCGACCACGTCCTTGGCCTCGACGCTGTTCTTGGCCCCCTTGACCCGGCGCTTGTGCACGATGGCGAGGTCGGCGTGGAGGTCGTTGGCGTACTGCTCGGCCACCTTCACCCGGCCGGCGTCCGGCGACACGATGACGAGGTCGTCGCCGAGCTCGCGGATGGCTTCGGTGAGCACGGGGCGCGCCTGGAGGTGGTCGACCGGCCCGTCGAAGAACCCCTGGATCTGGCCGGAGTGCAGGTCGATGGACACCAGCCGGGTGGCGCCGGCGGCCGCGAACATGTCGGCCACGAGCTTGGCCGTGATGGGCTCTCGGCCCTCGGCCTTGCGGTCCTGGCGGGCATATCCGTAGAAGGGGCAGACCGCGGTGATCCGCTTGGCCGACGCCCGCCGGGCGGCGTCGATCATGATGAGCTGCTCCATCAGCGCATCGTTGATCGACATCTCCTCGATGCTGCTGTGGCTCTGGATGATGAAGACGTCGGCGCCCCGCACGTTCTGGCCGAGCTTGGCGTGGATCTCACCGTTGGCGAACTCGGCCAGGTTGGCGTCGCACAGCGGTTCGTCGAGGATGGTGGCGATCTCCTCGGCCAGGGGACGGTGCACCCGACCCGAGAGGAGGTGCAGCTTCTTCTTGGTGACGAGCTCCATGGCACGCTCCGTGGTTCTGATCGGCCCGCTCAGCGAGTTCGGTCGGCAGACCCGGTGTTGGCGCCAGCATAGTGAGGGCCGGTGGTCACTCCCGCGCCGATCTCGTCACCGGGCCCGAGGACGGCCCACGGCCCGACGTTGGCGCCCGCGCCGATGACGGATCGCGTGGCCACGGTGTGCCCGACGCGAGCGCCGTCGCCGACGACGGTGTCGACCAGGTGGGCGTCGGGACCGATGTCGGCGCCGGCACCGACCCGGCAGGCGCCCTGCAGCATCGTGCCCGGGTACAGGGTCACGTCGTGCTCGAGCTCGACGGTGGCATCGAGGTGGATCCGGTCGGGGTCGACCATGGTGACCCCCTGCTGCATCCAACTCAGGTTGATGCGCCGGCGCAGCTCACGTTCGGCCGCGGCCAGCTGGACCCGGTCGTTGATGCCGTGGGTCTCGGCCGCGTCGGCGGCCATCATCGACGTCACGCGGTGTCCGGTGTCGGCGAGCACGGCGACGACGTCGGTGAGGTAGTACTCGCCCTGGGCGTTGTCGGGCTGGATGCGTCGCAAGGCGGGGGCGAGGAGGCCACGGCGGAAGCAGAGGATGCCGGTGTTGAACTCGGTGATGGCCGCCTCCTCCGGGGTGACGTCGGCCTCCTCGACGATGCGCATCACCCGGTCGTCCCGACCGCGAACGATCCGGCCGTACCCGGTGGCGTCGCCGAGATCGGCGGTGAGGATCGTGCAGGCCGCGTCCTGGTCGCGATGCGACGCCACCAGCGCGGCGAGCGTCTCCGGCCGCAGCAACGGCGTGTCGGCGGTGAGCACCAGCACGTCCTGCGGCTCGTCGTACTCGTCGTCGGCCAGCCCGCTGAGACCCACCGCGGTGGCGTCGCCGGTGCCGCGCTGGACGGGCTGCTCGACGAACTCGAGCGGCCGGTCGCCGGCGTCCTCCACGAGGCGCTTGGTCACCTCGTCCGCACCGTGGCCGACCACGACCGAGACCCGCTCGATCGCCAGGTCGGCGAGAGCGTCGAGCACCCACAGCACCATCGGCTTGCCCACGAGGACGTGGAGCGGCTTGGGACGGTCGGAGCGCATCCGGGTGCCGTGGCCGGCGGCGAGGACGATGGCGGAGAGCGGGCGACTGGGGGTCGACTCATCCATGGCACCGGTCTATCGCATCGCTGCGGTGGGACCCGGGCGCAGCCTCAGCTCTCGTCGCGCCGCTCGACCCGCACGGGAGCGCCGGACTCGACGAACACGGTGCCGGCATCGGTCCGCACCGGCACCGGTGCGCCGCTGAGCAGCTCGACCCGGCACCCGTGGGCATCGACGTCGACCGCGACCTCCGAGCCGTGCCGCGTGAGGTGGAAGCGGATCGCATCCCACGCCTCGGGCAACCGCGACTCGAACCGGAGGTACTCGCCGTTGTCGACGAGGCCGGCGAACCCGTGGACCAGGCAGGCCCACACGCCGCCGGCGTTGGCGATGTGGACGCCATCGGAGGTGTTGCCATGGGTGTCGGCGAGGTCGAGGTAGAGGGATTGGTTGAAGTAGTCGAACGCGAGGTCCTCGTGGCCGACCTCGGCGGCGACGATGGCCTGCACGCAGGCCGACAGCGACGAGTCACCGGTGGTGATGGGGTCGTAGTACTCGAAGTTGCGCCGCTTCTCCTCGGTGGTGAAGTGCTGACCCTGCAGGTACATGGCCAGCACCACGTCGGCCTGCTTGAGGATCTGGTGGCGGTAGATCACCAGCGGGTGGAAGTGGAGCATCAGCGGGTACTTCTCCGGTGGTGACTTGGCGAAGTCCCAGGGCTCGCAATCGAGGAAGCTGTCGTCCTGCGGGTTGATACCGAGCTTCTCGTCGTAGGGCAGGTACATGGCCTGGGCGGCGCGGCGCCACTCGGAGATCTCGTCGTCGGTCAGACCGGTGGCGCGCTGGAGCGACTCGTAGGCCCGGTCGTCCCACGCGGCCAGGAACTCCATCGTCCACGCCGCGTACCGCATGTTGAACCGGGCCATCACGTTGGTGAACAGGTTGTCGTTCACGACCGTCGTGTACTCGTCGGGTCCGGTCACGCCGTGGATCCGGAACCGGTCGTCGCCGTTGTGCTCGTAGAAGCCCAGATCGGCCCACATGCGGGCCGTCTCGACCAGGATCTCCGCGCCCTCGTGGGCCAGGAAGTCCACGTCGCCGGTGGCGTTCAGGTACCGCCACACGGCGTAGGCCACCGCCGAGTTGATGTGGTACTGCGCGGTGCCGGCGGCGTAGTAGGCGGAGGCCTCCTCGCCGTTGATGGTCCGCCACGGGTACAGCGCCCCGAACTGGCTCAGCTCGGCGGCCCGGTCGCGGGCGGCGTCGAGCATCTTCCACCGGAAACGAAGCAGCTTGCGGGCGGCGTCGGGGTTGGTGAAGGCGAGGAACGGCAGGACGTAGACCTCGGTGTCCCAGAAGTAGTGCCCGTCGTAACCGCCCCCGGTCACCGCCTTGGCCGCGATGCCCTGCTCGTGCGCCCGAGCCGACGCCTGGGCGAGGTGGAACAGGTTCCACCGGATCGCCTGCTGGGCGTGGGGGTCGCCCTCCACCACGACATCGGAGTGGGACCAGAAGTCCTCGAGCCAGGCCCGCTGGTCGTCGTAGAGCTGCATCCGACCCGATTTCCGGGCGCGGGCCAGGGTGCGGCGGCACCGGTCGGCCAGCTCCTCAGCGGGGATCCCCCGCGAGGTGTGGTAGCTGACGAACTTGGTGATGCCGATGGTCTCGCCCGCCGCGGCCTCCACGGTGAACACGGTCTTGGCCAGATCCGGGCCCACCGAGGTGTCGACCTCGTGGGCGCAGGTCGTCTCGATCTCGTGGTGGTAGGCGCAGGCCAGCGTCATGCCGCTGTCGACACAGCGGTAGCCGAGGACCACTGTCCCACCGTCGGCCTCGGCGGGTTCGTGCTGTTGCAGCTGGGGATCGAGGACCCGGTCGGCGAACTTGCGTGATCGCCGTGGATCGGTGCCCTCGCCGAGCGCGGCGGCCTGGACGTGGTACTCGTCCTCGCCGTCCTGGCGGTTGAGCAGCTGGGAGGACACCACGATCGGGGCGTTGCCATCGAGCAGCTCGATCTCGAGGCGGAGCACCACGAGGTGGCGGTGTTGGAGGCTGACCATCCGTTCGGTGCGGATCCGGAGCCGCTTCCCGGCCGGCGTCGTCCACAGCAGCTCGCGGTGCGACCGACCGGTGCGAAAGTCGAGAACGCGCTCGTAGTGGTCGAGATCGGCCTCCGGGATGAGCAGCGGTTCGTCGTCGACATAGAGCTTCATCAGCTTGGCGTCGGGGACGTTGACGATGGTCTGGCCGGTCTTGGCGAAGGCGAAGGCCTCCTCGGCGTGCAGGATCGGCCAGGTCTCGTGAAAACCGTTGATGTAGGTGCCGTGGGTGTGTGCTTCGCGTCCCTCGGTGGGGTTGGCCCGCATCCCGATGTAGCCGTTGCCCACCGCGAACAGGGACTCGGTCGTGCCCCGGTCGTGGTCGGCCGGCTCGGTCTCGACCAGACGCCACGGCTCGACCGGGAACCGGTGACGCGGGATCGCACTGGCGGTGGCTCGGATCTTCATGGCTGCGCTCCGCCGGCCACGGTCTCGCCGAGATCGCCGACCACCAGATCGGCGCCGTTGGCCAGCAGCGCCTCGCGGTTCCCCCCCGGTCGACGCCCAGCACGAGACCGAAATCGCCGGCCGCGCCGGCGGCGACGCCGCTGGACGCGTCCTCGACGACGACGCAGCCATCGGGCTCGACCCCGACCAGCGACGCGGCGTGGAGGAACATGTCGGGTGCCGGCTTGCCGGCGAGGTGCTGCTCGGCGGCGGTGATCCCGTCCACCACGTGGGCGAAGCGATCGCCCAGGCCGGCGGCGGCCAGCACCGGCCGGGCGTTGCGGGACGACGACACGATGGCCTGCTCGATGCCGAGGTCGTCGAGATACGCCAACAGCGCCATGGTCCCCGGATACGGCTCGACGCCCTCCGACTCGAGCAGATCGGTGAACAGGGCGTCCTTGCGGTTGCCCATGGCGCACACCGTGGCGTCACCGGGCGGGTCCGACGGGTCACCGTCGGGCAGGGCCACCTTCCGCGACATCAGGAACGACCGGACACCGTCGTAGCGAGGCTTGCCGTCGATCCAGGTGAGGTAGTCGTCGTCGGTGAAGTCGTAGGCCCGGAACAACTCGGCCCACGCCCGCCGATGGACCTCGGCGGTGGGCGTGATCACTCCGTCGAGATCGAACAGGACGGCACGGAACCGAGTCCATTCGACGATGACAGAAGCGACGCCCATGGGCGGAGTGTACGGAACACGGCGACGCGACCAGGGTGACGAAATCCGCCCTGAACGGGAGCGGAAGAAATTCGCCCAGCGAATTTCTTCAAGGTCGCCGAGGTCGCTCCGCGACCGAGGCGACCCGTTCCCGGGGGAGGGTTCGAACCTCCGACATCCAGCTCCAAAGGCTGGCGTTCTGCCGATTGAACTACCCGGGATGGATGGGCGGGAAGCGTAGTGGCGTTTCGCATGCACCCCGTCGACGCCTCTAGTCTCGCTCCCACTATGGGTTCTCTCGTCAAGAAGCGCCGCAAGCGCATGCGCAAGAAGAAGCACAAGAAGATGCTCAAGCGCACGCGCTTCCAGCGTCGCGCCGCCGGCAAGTAACGGCGTACCGAAACCTGGGGTTCAGCTCCAGGGGATGGCGGGCACGGTGTGGACGACGATGCGGTCGGGCCCGGGGTGTGCGCCGGGCACGAACCAGGTCGATCCGCTGCCGGCCAGCATCGGGGTCTCACCGGTGTCGTCGCCGAGTTCGGCGCGGAACCGGACCAGCTCAGGTGCAACCCGCAGGGCGGCCGCCTCCAGGTCGTTCGGTCCGTCGGCGGTAGGGCCTCCGAGATCGTCCCACGCCCGGTAGACGGCCGCCGTGTCGCAGCCGACGCCGGGCAGGGCGAGGGTGAGGGTCCGGGCCTCGAAGGGCAAAGGCTCGAGACGCTCGCCGATGCCGGTGACCCGCGCCCGACCACCCCGGAGGCAGAACGGTACGTCGGCGCCTAGGCGTACTGCCACGTCGAGATCGTGGACGCCGGCCCATCGCAGCACCGCGGCGGCATCCGAGGATCCGCCGCCCAGTCCCCCCCGGCGGGGATCCGCTTGGTGAGCTGAACCGCTGACGTCCGTCCGACGGCGGCGAGGGCCCGGGCCACGAGGTTGTCGGGGCCGACCGTCACGGTGCCGGTCGCCGGGCCGCGCAGCGTGATCCCCGTTCCGGGTCCGAACCGGAGCTCGTCGGCCAGGTCGAGGCTGACCATCTCGGCGTCGATGAGGTGGTAGCCGTCGTGACGCACCCCGATCACCCGCAGCCAGAGCGTGAGCTTGGCATGGGCCAGCTGGGTGGCGGAGATGGCATCGGGCACGGCGGCCATGCTGCCACCCGCTCAGGCCACGCGAGCCAGCCGGATCCATTCGTCGAGGCCGAGCTGCTCGGCACGGGCGGTCGGGTCGATGCCGGCCTCGTCGAAGGCATCGCGACGGACGCTGGCCGCGAGCGAGCGCCGGAGCATCTTGCGCCGTTGCCCGAACCCGGCGTCGACCAGCGCGAAGGTGCGGCGGCGGAGGGCCTCGTCGCCTGGCACCTGATGTCGTTCGAGGCTGACGAGCGCCGAATCGACCCGAGGTCGGGGGTGGAACACGGTGGGCGGAACCCGGCCGACGACGACGGCGTCGGCCCACCACGCCACCTTCACGGACGGGATGCCGTACGCATCGGTTCCGGCCCGGGCGGCGAGCCGCTCGGCCACCTCCCGCTGGACCAGCACGATGCCCCCGGTGACCGCCGGCGCCGACTCCAGGAGGTGCAGCAGGATCGTCGTGCCGACGTTGTACGGGAGGTTGGCGGCCAGCCGCCAGCTCGACGCCTCGGCCAGCAGGTCGGTCAGATCGACGTCGAGCGCGTCGGCGTGGACGACCGTCACCGGCGGTTCGACGTCGGCCACCACGGTCCGCAGGACGGGGACGAGGTGCCGGTCGACCTCGACGGCGGTCACGCGGGCGCCGAGCTCGGCGAGAGCCAGGGTGAGCGATCCGAGTCCGGCGCCGATCTCGAGCACACGATCGCCGGCGGTGATGCCGGCGAGACCGGCGATGCGCCGCACCGTGTTGGGGTCGATCACGAAGTTCTGCCCCAGGGCGCGGCTCGGCACCAGTCCAGCCTCGTCGAGCAGGCCCCGGATCCGGGCGGCACCCATGGTCACGGCCGCGACCTCAGGACGGGAGCGTGGTCGTGGTGATGACGATGGGCTGCGTCGACGTCGTGGTGGAGGAGGTGACCACGGAGACGCCCTTCACCGGTCCGGTGACCGGCCGATCGCGGGGAACGCTGATGGGAGCGACGACCTGACGAGTGGTGACCGTCTTGTCGTCGTGCGCATGTGTCGGCAGGTTGTCGAGCACCAGCAGCGGGATGGCGGCTGCCGTGACCGCCAAGGCGATCCACAACCGACGCCGCACGTGGCGTACCGGGACCTCGGGTTCGGTCACCGCCCACCTCCAGGAAGGTCGGGGAGCCGCGACCGTATTGAGCGATCACCCAGGGTGACAACCGAGGTGGCCGTTCCTGCACGCTGCGTAGTGGTCAGAGCCGGTACGCGGCCGTGGCGTTGGCCCAGGTGTGCGTGGCCACGTCGGCAACCGGTCGCCCCATGGCCTCGGCGAGCGCGGCACCGACATCGACGACCCAGGCGGGCTGGTTCGGCCGGCCCCGGTGCGGTACCGGCGCGAGGTACGGGCTGTCGGTCTCCACCAGGACGCGATCAACGGGGCAAACCGCGGCCGCGGCTCGGACGTCGGCCGCCGAGCCGAAGGAGACCACACCGGAGAACGACAGGTACCCGCCCCGTTCGAGGCACGCCACAGCCTCGTCCGGGCCACCGGTGAAGCAGTGGAACACCGTTCGCTCCGGGGTGCCCTCGGCATCGAGCACGGCGAAGGTCTCCTCCCATGCCTCCCTCGTGTGGATGACCAGGGCCAGGTCGTGCCGATGGGCCAGTGCCACCTGGGCCGCGAACGCGTCCCGCTGATCGGAGCGGGGCGAGTGGTCGTAGTGGAAGTCGAGCCCACACTCCCCCACCGCCACGCACGACGGCTCGGCCAGGAGTTCCTCGAGGCCGTCGATTCCCAGGCGGGCCTCGTGCGGGTGCACGCCGGCGGTGGCGAACACCCCGTCGGTTCGGGCCGCCCGGGCCAACGCGGCCCGGGACGTGGCCACGTCCACGCCGACATCGATCATCCGCTCGACCCCCGCCTCGCGGGCCGCGTCGACCACCGCCTCCCAACCGTCTTCGGGCAGGTGGCAGTGGTCGTCGGTCCACCGCATCGGGGCGGGAGCCACCATTCAGCCCTTGTGACGGGGAAAGAGCGGATCGCCCTTCGTCACCGGCAGACCACCCGGGTAGCCACCCCACCCGGCCGCGTCGGGAAGGCGTTCGTCGTTCGGGGTGCCCGCGAGGCCGATCCGCGTCCAGATCTGTCGGCAGGCGTCGGGGACGGCCGGCGAGGCCAGGATCGACACGATCCGCAGGACCTCGAGGGCGTCGCCCATCACGGCATCGAGCTCGGGACCTGGCTCCATCTTCCACGGCTCGTTGGCCTCGAGGTGGGCGTTGGCGCGAGCGATGAGGCGCCAGGTGGCGTCGAGCGCCACCGACGGTTGGAAGTTGGCCCACGCGGCCGCGGTGTCGGCATAGGTCGCATCGGCTTCCGCGGCGAGCGGGCTGTCGGGGCTCGGCGCGGGGCCGACGCCGTCGCACTTCTTGGCGACCACCGTGGCCACCCGCGAGAGCAGGTTGCCGAGGTTGTTGGCCAGATCGCTGTTGTAGCGGGCGACCATTCCCTCGTAGCTGAAGTCGCCGTCAGGGCCGAAGGGCTGATCGTGGAGGAAGTGGTGCCGGAACCCGTCGACCCCGAAGTCGTCGACGAGGCGGGCGGGGGCGATGTCGGTCAGCTTGGCGGCTCCGTGCACCGTCTTGGACAGCTTCTCGCCGCCGAGCAGCAGCCAGCCGTGGACGTGGACGCGCTTGGGGGGTTCGAGCCCGGCCGCCATCAGCATCGCCGGCCAGTACACGCAGTGGAACCGGATGATCTCCTTGCCGATGATGTGGTGCACGGCCGGCCACCAGGTGGTGAACCGTTCCTCGTCGCTCCCGAACCCGATGGCGGTGGCGTAGTTGATGAGGGCGTCGTACCAGACGTAGAAGACGTGGCCCTCGGCCCACGGCACCGGCACCCCCCAGTCGAGGCTGGTGCGGGTGATCGACACGTCGTCGAGGCCCTGGCGGAGGAAGCCGAGCACCTCGTTGCGCTTCCCCACCGGCTGGATCGCCTCGGGATCGTTCTCGATCCAGTCGACGAGGCGCTGCTCGTAGCGGCTGAGGCGGAAGAAGTAGTTGTCCTCCTTCAGCATCTGCACCGGCTTGCCGTGGATCGGGCAGTTCCCGTCGACCAGTTCGGCCTCGGTGTAGTACGCCTCGCACGAGACGCAGTACGGACCTTCGTAGGTGTCGAGCTCGATGTCGCCGTTGTCGTGGATCCGCTGGAGCAGCGCCTGGACGGCGGCGTGGTGGCGGGGCTCGGTCGTGCGGATGAAGTCGTCGTTGCTGATGTCGAGGAGCTTCCACGCGTCCTGGAACCGGGCCGCGTTGCGGTCGGCCTGCTCCTGCGGGGTGATCCCCGCCTCCTCGGCCGACTGGGCCACCTTGAGCCCGTGCTCGTCAGTGCCGGTGAGGAAGAACGTGTCGTCACCGAGCAGGCGGTGCCAGCGGGCCACGGCGTCAGCGATGACCGTGGTGTACGCATGGCCGATGTGGGGCGCGTCGTTGACGTAGTAGATCGGCGTCGTGACGTAGAAGCGGCCCGGCATGACCCCAGAGCCTACGGGGGCAGTGGCGAACCCAACGAGGCTGACCCGTCAGGTGGACAAGATGGTGGCGGCCGCCACGCCGGGGGCGCCGTAGACCTGGGCGAAGCCGACCTTGGGGTTGCCGGGGACCTGGCGGGCGCCGGCCTCGCCGCGGAGTTGCTTGGTCAGCTCGTAGGCCTGGCGGAGACCGGACGCACCGATGGGCTCGCCGTTGGCGATGAGTCCGCCATCGGTGTTGACGGGCATGGGACCGTCGATCTCGGTAGCCCCGTCGGCCAACAGCTTCTCCTGGTCGCCGTCGGCACAGAAGCCGGTCTCGGCCATGTGGATGATCTCGGCGCCGGCGTCGGTGTCCTGGAGTTGGATGACATCGACGTCGGAGCGTTCCATGCCGGCCACCTCGAACGCGGCGTCGGCCGCATGCACCGTGGGAGCGACGTCCTCCTCGACCGGGGCATCGGTGGCGTGGACCTCGTAGGCGCCGTACTTGCGACTGCGGATCTCGGTGGCCCGCACGTACACCGGCTTGTTGGTGGTGAGCTGTTCGGCCAGTTCGGCCTTGCACATCACGATGGCGGCCGCGCCCTCGTCCGGGGAGCAGAACATGTACTGGGTGAGCGGGTAGTTGAGCATCATCGATCCGAGGATCTCCTCCTCGGACATCGGGTTGCGGCGGAACGCGTTCTCGTTCTTGGAGCCGTTCCGGTAGTTCTTGGCTGCCACCTTGGCCAGCGTCTGGTGCGAGATGCCGTAGGTCTCGCAGTACCGGTTGATCTTCATGCCGAAGAACTTGGTGGTGAGGAACTGACCGTTCTCGCCGTACCAGTCGGGCAGACCCACCATCGAGGGCGGTGCGGTGAACGCACCCCGGGGGTGCTTGTCGAATCCGACCGCGATCCCGATGTCGTAGGTCCCGAGGCGGATGGTGTCGGCCACGCTCTTCATCGCGCTGGCCGCGGTGGCACAGGCGTTGAACACCGACAGCATCGGGATGCCGGTCAACCCCATGTAGCGAGTGACCGAGTCCGGGCACTCGACCTCGTTGCTGCCCGCCGCGCCGAACTGGATCTGCTTCCAGTCCAGACCGGCATCCTCCAGGGCGGCGTCGATGGCCTCCGCACCCATCTCCATGGCCGGCTTGTCACCGAACCGCCCGAAGGGGTGCAACCCGACCCCGATGATCGCTACATCACTACTCATGATCCCGCTCTTCCTCTCGCTCAGACGGGCTGGAAGGCGAAGGTCAGGACCTCTTCGCCGTCGTCGTCGGTGTAGAAGGGCACGAAGATCAACTCGACCTCCATGCCGGTGTGCAGCTTCTCCGGGTCGGACTCGGTGAGCCGACCCTCGACCTTGATCACGTCACCCAACTGCACCAGCCCCATCCCGATGGGCTTCCATGCCTTCGGGTCCTCGGTGCCCTTGTAGCCGAACCCAGGATGGAACCCCTGGGTGGTCCACGCCGCGACGGTGCCCCGCCGCGGCAACAGTTCCTCGGTGATCGCCTTGCTGCTGCAATTCGGACAACGCACCTGCTTGGGAAACGCGATGGCGTTGCAGTCCCCGCAGCGGCCGCCGATCAGCTGTGGCTCGTCAGCGGGGAAGTTCGAGATGTCCGGCGCGATCGCCTTCACCATGTTCGTGCTCCGTTCCCGATCGGATGGCGGTTCGCCACTGAGGCCACGAGGATAGTTGCGCGGCGGGCGAGCTACCCGACGACACGGCCACCATTGACCCCGAGGACCTGCCCGGTGACGAAGCTGGCGTCGTCCCGGGCGAGGAACGCGCACGCCGCCGCGATGTCCTCCGGCTGGCCGACGCGACGTACCGGGATCATCTTCGCAAACTGCTCGACCCCGACGAAGCCCTGTTCCTCCGCGCTGCGCAGGCCCGGCGTGTCGATGAAGCTGGGCGGCACGGCGTTGACGGTGATGCCCTTCGATCCCAGCGCGAGCGCGAGCGAGCGGGTGAAGGCGAGCACCGCACCCTTGCTGGCCGAGTAGTGGACCTGGAACGGACTGCCCGTCTGGGCGCTCGACGAGGCGATGTTGATGATCCGTCCCCACCGGGCCTCGATCATGTCCGGCACCACGGCCTGGCAGCAGTCGAAGGTGCCGAGGACGTTGACGGCCAGGACCTTCTCGAACTCGGTTCGCTCGAGCTCGAGGAACTTCCCGAACGGCGCGATGCCGGCGTTGTTCACCAGGATCGTGGCGGCGCCGAGACCGTCGCGGACCTCCCTCACCGCCACGTCGATGGCCGAGCGATCGGAGACGTCGACCCCGAGGGCGACGGCCGTCCCGCCGGCGGCGCCGATCTCGTCGGCAACGCCCCGTGCACCGTCGAGGTCGAGATCGAAGATGGCCACGGATGCACCGTCGGCCGCGAGCCGGCGACTGATCGCGGCACCAATGCCGGCACCACCGCCGGTGACGATGGCCGTCCGGGGCTCGGACCAGGCGGGAGTTCCACTCATGCCAGGGACCGTACCCGCGCCGTGCGGCGCCGGTCACTCGTCTGGAGGGCGGCCACGATGACGGCGCAGAGCACCACGAAGCGGAACGGAGCCATGAGACCGTGGACGGTCAGACCCGCAGCTGCGGCTTCGAGGACGACGGCGGCCGACGCGGTGCGCCACGGGAGCCGACCCGGCCACCGGTCCAGCTCCCAGAGTCCCACGGCGAGCACGAATCCGGCGTCGAAGTACCGGTGGGTGGTGGGATCGAGCAGCATCCGGGACGCGATGCCGACCGCGAGCGCCGCGGGCCAGGACCGGCGCCACACGACGGCGAGGGCGACGAGTCCGAGACCGAGGCCGAGCTGCACCGGGCGGAGCCACGGCGGCGTGGTGGCATCGAGGAACCCGAGGGCTCGAAGACCGGAGTTGGCGTCGACCCGGACGGTGAAGTCACGGAGCGACGTCAGCGTTCCCGACGACGCGACCACGAACGGCAGCCAGACCGCCACGCCGGCCAGCACCACGACGGCGGGCCGGCTCGCCCGGGGTCGGGGGCCGGCCAGGAGGGCAACGGGAGCGAAGACGATGGCCCATGGCTTGGTCCCGGCCGCGACGATCAGCGCCACCACGGCCCATCCGGGTCGGCGGCGCTCGATCGCCCACCCCGCGGCGGTCAACGCCGTCAACGCGATGACGTCGTCCACGTGGGCGATGGCGGCCGCCAGGTGGACCCACACCACGACGAAGGGGGGACCGGCGAGGAGGACCACGCGTGACCATCGAGCGCGGGTGATGTCGGAGTGCCGGCGGGCGACGGCGGCGACGCCCAGGGCGAGGGCGCCGACTCCGGCCAGGGAGCCGGCGACCATCACGGCCCACTCCTCGACCGCCGCTGGCAGCCAGACGAACGGAGCGGAGCACAGGATGGTCAGCGGCCCGAACTGCAGCTCCGGATGCGTGCGATAGAGGTCGAGTCCGCCACCGGAGCCCGGCGAGGCGAGGAGGTGGACCGCACCGGCGAAGAAGTGCCACGAGTCGGCGTGGTGGACAGCGAGGTGCACCGACGCACCCACCGCCGCGACCACGGTGAGCAACGTCCACAGCCACCGACGCGCGAAGCGGTCGACCCTCGTCTCTCCCTGCGAATCGACCCTCGACATCTCACCGACCTGCCCGCGGCCCCGGAACGGCCCGGTGCCGGGCCGCCGACCCCAGTGTCTACCGGCCGGCCGGAGGACGGCGGGGCGAACCCTTCGGGTTCGACAGCAACTCCAGAAGCGAAGCCGGCAGACGAAGTCTGCGGGCGTAGCGGCTCAGCCGGCCTCGGCCACGTCGCCGCCGCGCTCGAGCGGGAGCGGCCGGATGTCACCCTCGGCCTTGCGCGCCACCAAGGCCTCACCGGGACGGGAAGGGAGGGGCGCTTGGGCGTCGCGGAGACGGTCGACCTCGGCGAGGGACTTGTCGAACACCCGGCGACGGGTGCCGTTGAGCTCGTCGTGGAACGAGCGGGTCACGGTGTCGAGCTGGCGGGCCACCTTGTCGAGCGAGTCGGTGAACTTGGCCCATTCCTCGGTGACGCCCCCGAGGCAGCGGAGGATCTCGTCGCTGGTGCGCTCGAGACGGAACTGCTCCACCGACTGGCGCACCACGGCGAGGACGGCGAAGAGCGTGGCCGGCGAGCACAGCACGACCTTGTGGCCCAGCGCGACGTCGAGCACATCGGGGTCGGCGTCGTGGAGGAAGGCGTACACCGCCTCGTTGGGGATGAACAGCAGCATGCAATCGACGGTGTCGCGGGGGTCGATGTAGCCCCGTCCGGCCAGCTCCCGGACCCGGTTGCGGACGTCGGACACGAACGCCTTGGTGTGACGCATCCGCTCGTCGTCGGCGTCGGCTTCGAGCACGCGCAGGTAGTTGTCGATGGGGAACTTGACGTCCATCCGCAGCTCGAGGTCGTGCGGGAGCAAGAAGCGGAAATCGGGGATGGTGCCGCCGTCGATGGCGGTCTGACGGCGGAAGTTCACCCCTTCGACCAGACCGGCCGCGGCGAGCACGTCGTCGGCCATGCGCTCGCCCCATTGACCCCGCTGCTTGGGGCTGGCCAGGGCACGGCGGAGCGCGTCGGTGTGTTGGGCCAGCGAGGCGTTGGTGGCGGTGACCTGGCGGAGGTTCTCGACCAGGGTGCCGTGCTGCTCGGCGCTGGCGGTGTGCAACGACGACACCAGCTGGTCGAGGCGGGTCAACTCCGCCTTCACATCGGCGACCTGCGAGCTGAACGCACTGCTGCGCAGGTCGAGCTCACGGGTTCCGGCCGCCACGCTGTCGCCCAGCTTGTCGGCCGCCAGGTCGAGGACGAGGTCGACCGCGTCGCGCACCGGATCGGCCGTGGTGTCCTGCCGGGATGGCGCGGTCCACACGACGGCGCCGGCGATGGCGAGGAGGCCGGCCAGGATGGCGAGGGGGATGACGATGACCATGACGCCAGTATCCGGAAAGGGGGTGACAGGAACGCGGATGCGCGCCGATACCGTGCCGGCATGGCCCGAGCCCGACGAGGCAACCGCATCGCAGTCAGCACGGTGATCGCCGCCAGCCCGGCCGCGGTCTGGGATGCGGTCGAGGACATCGAATCCCACACCGAGTGGATGGCCGACGCGGTTGCCATCCGCTTCACGTCGGACCGGACCAGCGGCGTCGGGACCACGTTCGACTGCGACACCAAGGTGGGACCGTTCCGACTCACCGACCGCATGGAGATCACCCGGTGGGAACCGGGAAGAGCCATGGGCGTCCGCCACGTCGGCCTGGTGACGGGCGAGGGCACCTTCACCATCGCCCCCGCCCGCCGGGGACGCAGCCGCTTCCGGTGGGCCGAGCGGCTGGTCTTCCCCTGGTGGATGGGCGGCAGCGTCGGTGGCGTCATCGGCGGGCGGATCATGAAGCAGGTGTGGAAGCGCAACCTCCGCCGGCTCCGGGCGCTCGTCGAAGGCCCGTGACCACGTTCCTGCTCCGCCTCGACCCGCCCGATGGCCCCGGACCCACCGTGGCGGTCAAGGATCTCATCGACATCCAGGGCACGGCGACCACGTGCGCCTGCCGTCCCGTCACCGACTCGGCGCGGCCCGCCGACGAGGACGCGGCGTGCATCGCCGCCATCCGGGCCGGCGGGGGGCGCCTCGTCGGGAAGACCAACCTGCACGAGCTGGCGTTCGGCGGCAGCGGCATCAATCCGTACACCGGCACGCCGGTGAACCCGATCGATCCCACCCGGATCCCCGGGGGTTCGTCATCGGGTTCGGCCGTAGCGGTCGCCACCGGCGAGGCCGACGTGGCGCTCGGCACCGACACCGGCGGATCGGTGCGCACCCCGGCCGCCTGTTGCGGGGTGGTCGGCCTCAAGACGACCTTCGGTCGGATCCCGCTCGCCGGCGTCTACCCGCTGGCCCCCTCGATGGACACCGTGGGACCGATGGCTGCCGACGTCGCCGGCATCGTCACCGGCATGCGCTTGCTCGAACCGGGCTTCTCGCCGGCGGAGACTCCGGCGGCGACCATCGGCCGGTTCCGTGTGCCCGGATGTGACCCGGCGATCGAGGCCGCCATCGACCGGGCCCTCGCCGCCGCCGAGATGGTGGTCGAGGATCGCGACCTCCCCGGGTGGCTGGCGGCCGACGATGCGGGAAGCACGATCGTGTTCGCCGAGGCCGCGGTGGTGAACCGCCGTCTGCTGGAGGATCACGGCGACGAGCTGGGGGCCGAGACCCGGCAACGATTGGCACGCGGACGCTCGATCACCGCCACCGCGCTGGCCGCGGCTCGTCGGGGCGCCGCCCCGTGGCGCGACGAGCTCGACCAGGTGCTGGCGCGGACACCGGTCATCTCGGTGGCCGCCATCCTCGACGAGCCGCCGCCCCTCGACGACCCGCAGCGACTCGACACCCGACGTCCCAACGTGGCGGTGAACCTGGCCGGGAACCCTGCCATCGTGGTGCCGGTACCTCGGCCCGGCGGCTTCCCGACCGCGGTCCAGCTCATCGGCCGGCGAGGCGACGAGGAGCTCCTCGTCGCCACTGCCGCGGTGATCGAGGTAGCCCAGGCCGGTTGAACGTTTGGCGCAGCGGCTCAGCTCCCGACGTACTGGTTGCGCAGCTCCCGCTTGACGAACTTGCCGTTGGCGTTGCGGGGCAGCGGCTCGGCGCGGAACCAGATCGACGTCGGGATCTTGAACTTGGCCATCCGGCCGGACAGGAAGGCGCGCAGGCCGTCGGCGTCGAGATCCGCCCCGTTGCGCAGCACGATCGCCGCCCCCACCACTTCACCGAGACGGTCGTCGGGCACGCCGAACACGGCCACCTCGGCGACGTCGTCGTGCTCGTAGATGGCGGCCTCGACCTCGGAGCAGTAGATGTTCTCGCCACCGCGCAGCACCATGTCCTTGGCCCGGTCGACGATGAACACGAAACCGTCCTCGTCGATGCGGGCGATGTCGCCAGTGTTGAACCAGCCGTCCTGGATGGCCTCGGCCGTGGCCTCGGGCCGGTTGAGGTAGCCCTTGATGACCACCGACCCACGGACGCAGAGCTGCCCCACGGTGTCGGGGCCGGGCGGCAGGTCATCGCCGGCCTCGTCGACCAGCTTGGCTTCGAGCGTAGGCACCACCGGGCCGCAGGACGCCGGCTTGGCCACGTAGCGGCCGGCCGCGTTGGCGGTGACGATCCCGTGGGTCTCGGTCAGCCCGTATCCGGTGGAGGGTGCGCCCTTGGGCAGCGACTGGTCGATCTTCTCGACCAGGTCGGGCTGGAGCGCGGCTCCCCCACCCCCCATGCCCTGCAGCGTCGACGTGTCCCGACGCTCCCAGTCGGGATGAGCGAGCAGCTCGCGACTCATGGTCGGCACACCCGAGAACGACGTGACGCCCTCGCGCTCGATCAACTCCAGGGCCCGGCCTGGGTCCCACTTGTAGGTGAGCACCAGCGTGCCGCCGGCCAACGTCGCGGGGTGCAACAGGCAGTTGTTGGCCGTCACGTGGAAGAGCGGGGTCGGCGCCATGATCACCGGCGGTGACGCGGCCGCGGCGTCGGCGGCCGGAGCGGTGTCCGCGCCGGACTCAGCCGCCGCCTTGGCATCGGCGGCGCTCGCCACGGCCGTCATGAACACGATGTGCAACAGGTTGTGCACCGACCCACGGTGGGTGAGCTGCGCGCCCTTCGGGAAGCCGGTGGTGCCCGACGTGTAGAAGATGCACGCGTCGTCGTCCGGGTCGATGGTGGCATCCGGGAGCGTGTCGGGCGCGGTGGCAGGATCGACCACGTCCGCCCAACGGCTGGCGTCGTCGGGCAGCGCCCGGTCGGTACGGACCGAGATGACGTGGAGGGGCGCCGTGGCCCGCAGCCCGTCGAGGTGGGGGACGACGCGCTCGAGCCGCTCGTCGTCAGCGATGAGGACCTTGGGGTGTGAGTCGGTGAGCCCGTACTCCATCTCGGAACCGGTCCACCACGCGTTCATGCCCACGACCGCGGCGCCGATCGACACGATGGCCCAGTAGCTGATGACCCACTCCGGGTAGTTGCGCATGGCGATGGCGACGCGGTCGCCCTCGCCGACTCCGTGGGTCTCGCGCAGGAGGTGGGCCAGCGCCCGCACGAGGGCGTCGATCTCGGCGTAGGAATACCGCTCGTCCTCGTAGACGAGATACGTCTGCTCGCCCCGCCCGGACGACAGCTCCCAGATCGCCCGCATGTTCGGTGGCGCCGACTTGAACACCTTCATCGGGTTGCCCCGGACCTCGATGGTCTCGGTCTCGAAGGCCCCTCCGGGCCCCGTCAGCTCGTCCCATGCCTGCTGGTAGTGATCGGTCACCGGACGATGATGTCAACCGGCACCCGCGCGAAGCGAACGGCGCCCGATTCATCCCATTTCCGGGCCCCGGCGGGTCTTCAGCCCGGTGAGACCGAGCGATCGCTGACCCAGTTGCCGTGGAAGCCGAACGGCACCCGCTGGGGCAACCGCACACGAGCCACGTAGTCGGTGCGGTCGAAGTCGGCAGCGTCCAGCACCACGAAGTCGGTGGCGTTCGCACCGAGGTCGTGGACGAAGGTGACCAGCCAGCCGTCGTCCTCGGCGGTGCCGCCCTCCCGGGCGATGAACACGGGCTCGCCGCCCGCTCGTCCCGGCCCGTGGTCGAACTCCTGGCGGGTTCCGGTCCGCAGGTCGTGCTTGAGCGTGGGCCACCCGGCGGCTGCGTCGACGTTCGGTGCGGCGCAGTAGCCGTAGCGGTACGGCTTGGTGGAGAGCGACCCCCGATGGCGGGGGAACTCGTTGGCCCGCTCGTCGACCACGTCGATCGATGCGGTCCGAGCCTCCGGATCGAGGGTCCAGCGCTCCAGCCGCGCGAGGCCGGGATCGCCGAACGGGCCGAGGATGTCCTGGTCGAACATGACGTCGTACTGACACAGGTCGATGACGACGCTGCCGTCGTCGGCGTCGTAGGCGTTCATGGGGTGGAAGGCGTAGCCGTTGGGCACGTCGATCCAGACGATGTCGTCGACGCCGCCCTTCCTGGGGAGCAGGCCGACGCGGTTGCCGTAGTCGGGGTTCCAACGGAACGGGAAGCGTCCGGCGAAGGCCAGGTCGAGGTCGACGGTGCAGGGCTGGTCGTAGACCACCGCGAAGCGTTCGGTGAGCGACATGTCGTGGAGCATCGTCATTCCCAGCGGGATGTCGAGGGTCTTGCGGACCTTGCCGTCAGGAGCCACGACCACGTACTGGATGTGGTCCAGCCACTCGGCCCAGGCGTAGACCATGGCGTGCAGCTCGCCGCTGTCGGGGTCGTACTTGGGGTGGGCGGTGAACGCCCCGGGCAGGGTGCCGAAGAAGTCGTTGCGCCCGACGGTCTCGAGCTCGTAGGTCAGCTCCACCGGGCAGCCGCCCGCTTCGACCGTGGCCCACGTGGTGCCGGCGAAGCCGGCGACGTTGGTGTTGGGCCCACCGAACGTGCTGTTGTTCCAGTTCGGACCGGGGATGTCGTCCTCCCCCCGCACCTGAGCGAGGTGGGCCGAACCGACGTAGCGGTTGCGGTACCACTCGGCCCGGCCCTCCTTCAGGCGGATCCCGTGGACCATGCCATCACCCGTGAACCAGTGGTGGGTCGCCGGGTCCACCGGCTCGACGGGGTTGGGACCGTTGCGCAGGTAGCGCCCGGCCAGCTCCTCGGGCAGCTGTCCCTGGACCGGCAGGTCGAACGCAGTGACCTCCTCGGTCACCGGGGCGTAGTTGCCGGTCAGGTAGCGGTTCTCGGTGACGGACATGACGGCCTCCGTGACAGGGCCCCGAAGTGGGGACATAACTTAGTTATGCCTGTAACTTTGTTACATGGCCGCGGCCGAGTCAACCCCCGACGCCCGCCGGGCGATTCTCGACGCCGCCCTCACGGTGCTCGCCCGCGACGGTGAGGCCCACTTCACGGTGCGCAACATCGCAGCCGAGGCCGGCTGTTCGACCACCGGCGTGTACACCTGGTTCGGGGGCAAGACGGGGTTGGTCGACGCCATCCTGGTCGAGGGCTTCGAGTCGTTCGACCGCGCCCTGGCCCCGGGGTACGCCCGGGACGACCTGCTCGCGGCCGGGCGGGCGTACCGTCGGTGGGCACTGGCCAACCGCACCCACTACCTCGTCATGTTCGGCCGGGCCGTCCCCGACCATGTGCCCGGCGACGCCGCGCTGGCGCGGGGCATGGAGTCGTTCATCGACCTGGTCGACGCCGTCGCCCGGGCCCGGCCCGAGCTCGATGCCGACGAGGCGTTCTCGTGGGCCTACCACGTGAACGCCACCGTCCATGGCTACGTGCTCACCGAGGTGGCCGGGATGAGCCCTGCGCCGCCGGAGGAGCTCGACGATCTCTACGAGGCCGGTCTCCAGCGCACGGTGGGCGGCCTCCTCGCCGGAGCGTGACCGGCGGCCGGGAGCTTCAGGCCGCGCCGGCGACGACGATGCCGCCGACGGCACAGGCGAGGCCGAAGGCGGCCACGAGGGCGGTGCCGACCCACGCGGGGACGTTGATCCGTGGCCGGACCACGTCGTGGAGCAGCCCGGCGATGGCGCCCCCGATCAGACCACCGATGTGGCCGCCGACGCTGATGCCGGGCACGGCGAACGTGAACAGCAGGTTGATCAGGATGATGCCACCCAGACCGGTGTCCATCGGGTTGATCCCGCGGGCCCACTGCAGGACCAGGGCGTAGCCGAACAGGCCGAACACCGCACCGGAGGCGCCGAGGGTGAGTTGGTGCGGGTCGGAGAGCATGACCCCGAGCGATCCGGCCAGCAACGACGCGAAGTACAGCGCGGCGAACGACCACCGGCCGATCACCGGCTCGAGCTGCCGCCCGAGGATCCACAGGGCGAACATGTTGAAGCCGATGTGGAGGAGGTTGGCGTGCAGGAACCCGCCGGTGACGAGGCGGTACCACTCCCCCTCGGCCACCCCGATCGGCCCCGCAGTGGTCATGCCTCGCCCGATGAGCGACCAGTCGAGCTGGAACGGGAACGACGGCTGCCCGCCCGGGGTCCCGCCACCGGCCACGGTGCTGTACAGGTAGACCGCGACGTTGAGCGCCACGAGCGTGGTGGTGACCACCGGCGTCGAGGTGCTGCGCAGGGTTCGGGCCGTGTACACCCGCTGGCTGGCGCCCTTGACGCATTCGGGGCAGTGGAAGCCAACCGATGCCTGGGTCATGCAGTCCGGGCAGATGGGGCGGCCGCAGCGCTGGCAGCGGACACCGGCGCGGCGGTCATTGTGCCGGTAGCAGGTCTGGACCTCGGTCGTCACGGCCAGAGACGGTACCGGGACGGCAGGCCATTCCCCTGGCAGCGGCCCGGAGCGGAGCGCCAGCGGAGCGTGGGGGGCACCGACGTGCGCAGGCTCCGTGCAACGGGAGCCGGCGAGGAGCGCAGCGACGAAGCCGGCTCGAGAACGCGACACCGGCCCCGGGATCCCGGGGCCGGTGTCGGGAGTGAGCCGCTCCGTGGAGCTCGGCCGGGCCTCTTTGGAACACAGCGCCGCAGCGCTGTCAAGGTTCGGGAAGAGCCGCTGGCGTCCTCGGATCGACCACTCCAACGAGCGTGTCTGTGGTCACTATCCGCCCCCGGTCGACGGCGGTCAAGGGGTCGAAAGTCACCTGCGCGGCGTGAACCACACCACGCCGAGCGGCGGCAGCGTGACCACCACCGATTGGGGATGGCCCTGCCATTCCACCGGCTCGGAATCGACCGATCCGTTGCCCACGCCCGAGCCGCCGAACTCGAGCGCATCGGTGTCGAGGATCTCGTCCCACGGGCCCGGCGTCGGTACGCCGATGCGATAGCCGTGCCGTGGCGCGGGCGTGAAGTTGGCGACGCAGACGACGGGCGAGGTGCCGTTGTGGCCGTTACGGATGAACGACAGGACCGACTGGGTGGCGTCGGAGGCGTCGAGCCAGTCGAAACATGCCGGTTCGGTGTCTCGCTCCCACAGGGCGGGGTGCTCGGCCTCGATGCGGTTCAACTCGGACACCAGTCGCATGATCCCGGCGTGGCGCGGCGCTTCGAGCAGGTGCCAGTCGAGGCTGCGTGACTCGGACCACTCGCGCTCCTGGCCGAGCTCGGACCCCATGAACAGCAGTTGCTTGCCGGGATGGGACCACATCCAGCCGTAGAGGGCGCGGAGGTTGGCCGCCTTCTGCCACTCGTCGCCCGGCATCTTGGCCAGGAGTGAACCTTTGCCGTGGACCACCTCGTCGTGGCTGAGCGGGAGCACGAAGTTCTCGCTCCACGCGTAGATGAACCCGAACGTGAGCTGGCCGTGGTGGTGCACCCGGTAGAGCGGGTCGGTGGAGAAGTACTCGAGCGTGTCGTGCATCCAACCCATGTTCCACTTCTGTCCGAACCCCAGCCCGCCGAGGTGCACGGGACGGCTGACACCGCCCCACGCTGTGGACTCCTCGGCGATCATCCGCACACCGGGGAACTGGCCGTGGACGACGGTGTTGACCTCCTTGAGGAACTCGATGGCCTCGAGGTTCTCGCGGCCCCCGAGATCGTTGGGCACCCACTCGCCGTCGTTGCGCGAGTAGTCGAGGTAGAGCATCGACGCCACCGCATCGACCCGCAGACCGTCGATGTGGAACTCGTCGAGCCAGTACAAGGCGTTGGCCACCAGGAAGTTCCGGACCTCGTTCCGGCCGAAGTTGAACACGAAGGTGCCCCAGTCGGGGTGCTCGCCCTGGCGTGGGTCGGCGTGCTCGTAGAGCGCGGTCCCGTCGAAGCGACCCAGCGCCCACTCGTCCTTCGGAAAGTGGGCGGGCACCCAGTCGACGATGATCCCGATGCCACGTCGGTGCATCGTGTCGACGAAGGCCCGGAAGTCGTCAGGGGAGCCGTAACGGGCGGTGGGTGCGTAGTAGCCGGTGACCTGATAGCCCCAGCTCGGCGTGAAGGGGTGCTCGGCCACGGGCAGCAACTCGATGTGAGTGAACCCGAGCTCGGTCACGTGGTCGGCCAGGGGTTCGGCGAGCTCCGTCCAGGTCAGGGGGCGATTGCCGTCCTCGGGCACCGTGCGCCACGAACCGGCGTGGACCTCGTAGACGGACAACCGGTCGTTGATCGGGTCGACCGCTCGCCGGGTGGTCATCCACTCGTCGTCGCTCCACTGGTGGCTCGACTCGGTGATCACGCTGGCGTTGGCCGGCGGTTTCTCGGTGGCCGTGGCCATGGGATCGGACTTGAGCCGGAGCGCGCCGTCGGCGCCCACCACCTCGTAGCGGTAGCGGTGGCCGACCGCGGCTTCCGGGACGAACAGCTCCCAGACCCCCGACGCGCCGACCGTGCGCATCGGGTGGAGCCGGCCGTCCCACGAGTTCCAATCGCCGACCACGCGGACCGAGCGCGCCGCCGGAGCCCACACCGCGAACGCGGTGCCGGCGACGCCGGCGTTGATCTGGCGGCGAGCACCCAACACGGTCCACAGCCGCTCGTGGCGACCCTCGCCGATGAGGTGGAGGTCGATGTCGCCGACGGTCGGCCAGAAGCGGTACGGATCGACGATGTCGACGTCGAACGCGTCGTAGGTGACGTGCACGGGCACGTCGGGTGGCGGCAGCGTGGGAACCGGGATCTCGAACACGCCCCCGGCCACGTGCCGGCCCTCGTGACGCACCCCGTCGATGGTGATGGAAACGGCGGTGGCCTCCGGTCGCCGGACCCGTACGACCGCGCCACCGTCGTCGAGCTGATGGCCGCCGAGGACGGCGTGCGGGTCGTGATGGGTGCCGTCGACGAGACGGCCGATGTCGGAGTTCGTCGTGGTCATGAGAGGAGCCGTTCGATCGCGCCGAGGGGGATGGGGACCCAGCTGGGTCGGAAGCCGACCTCGTAGGCCACCTCGTAGGTCGCCTTGTCGAGCTCGAAGGCCTCGAGGAGCGGCTGCCGATCGGGTTCCGGCGGCAACAGCGCGTCGATGCCGTCGGTCCCGAAGTACTTGTCGAGGTACGCCTCCCGGGCCCGCGCCTCCCAGGCGGCGGCCTCGGTCTGCGACTCGACCTGTTCGTGGGCACCCTCCCAGCGCGCCACCTGGGCGGCGTAGTGGAAGGAGCGCAACATGCCGGCCACGTCGCGCAGGGGCGACGACGGGCGGATCCGTTCGGCGAGCGGGCGAGCCGGCTCGCCCTCGAAGTCGATCAGGTACCAGCCGGCGTCGGCCCGCAGCGTCTGACCCAGGTGGAGGTCGCCGTGGATCCGCAGGGCCGGCCCGGTGGCACCCAGCGTGGCGATGCGGTCGTAGCGACGGGAGATGGCGTCGGCGGGGACGTGGTCGCGGACGCGATCGAGCTGTGATCGGAAACCGGCGACCCACTCCGCCAGATCGGCGTCGGTGGTGCCGAACGCATCGGCGAGGGCGAGATGGAGCTCGGCGGTGATGGCACCGAGCCGACCGGCGTCGGGACCGAAATCACCCCCGCTGGCGTCGGGCGACTCGTGACCGGCGAAGAGGATCCGCAACGAGGTCAGGGCCAGGTGCCAGCCGTCGGTGGCGCCGGCCAGGAAGGCACGAGCCACGGCCAGGTGCTGCACCGCGCCCGACGCCGACGGGCGCGCCAGGACGCCGTGCTGGGTCGGTACGTGCTGATAGCCGTGGTCGAGCAGGCCTGCCACCGCTTCGACGTCGGGGTTGGGCCCCTCGTGGATCCGGCGGAACAGCTTCACGATGACCTTCTCGTCGAACACGATCGACGAGTTGGACTGCTCGACGGTGAGGGCTCGCACCCGTTCGGCCGAGGTGTCCGGCGCGATGCGGTGCAGGATCTCGATGGCCAACGGGGCATCGATGCTGGCGTCGTAGATCGCCACGACGGTGGCCTCGCCCTCGCCGCCGTCGTCGCTCCCGGGTGCGGCCACGAACCCGAGCAGCTCGGCGTCCTTGCCGCGGAGGAAGTCGTGTTCGTCCGGGTCGGTGCGGGCGCCGACCACGATCTGGTAGCGACCAAGGGATCGTTCCCCATCGCTCGCGTCGACGAGCAGCCACCACAACGTCGGATCACCGCTCCGCCACGCCTCCGACGCCACGACGGTGACGTCGGTGGGAGGATCTTCGTGCTCGAACCACCGCTGCTTGGCCAGGTACTCGGGCACCAGCGACGCGACGGTTCCGGGGTCGATGAGTGGATCGGCGTCAGTGCTCATGGTTCGACCCTCCCGGTCGACGGTTCGCCGATGCCGTCCACGAGCGTGAACCAGTAGTAGCCATACGGTGGCAGGGCCACGAAGTACGGCAGTTCGCCGACCTCGGGGAACGGCACCCGCCCGGACAGCTCGATCGGGATCTTGCCGGCGTGGGCTCCGAGCATCAGCTCGCACGGCTGGGGGAACTGCGACAGGTTGTGCACGCACAGCACGACGGTGTCGTCGTCGTCCTCCCGCGCCATGCGGAGATAGGCCAGCACGGACGGGTTCTCGCTGTGGAGCACTTCGAAGTCGCCGGTACCGAACACCGGGAACTCCCGCCGCACGGCGAGCATCCGCCTGACCCAGTGGAGGAAGGACGAGCGGTCCTTCTGCTGGGCCTCGACGTTGACCGCCTGGTAGCCGTAGACCGGGTCCATGATCGCCGGCAGGTACAGCCGAGCGGGGTCGACGCGGGAGAACCCGGCATTGCGGTCGGGCGTCCACTGCATCGGCGTCCGGACCCCGTCGCGATCGCCGAGGTAGATGTTGTCGCCCATCCCGATCTCGTCGCCGTAGTACATGATCGGGCTGCCCGGCATCGAGTACAGCAACGCGTGGAACAGCTCGGCCTTGCGGCGATCGTTGTCGAGCAGGGGGAAGAGCCGGCGCCGGATGCCGACATTGATCTTCATGCGGGGATCCGACGCGTACTCGCTGTACATGTAGTCGCGCTCTTCGTCGGTGACCATCTCGAGGGTGAGCTCGTCGTGGTTGCGCAGGAAGATGCCCCATTGGCAGTTGTCGGGGATCGGTGGGGTCTGGGCCAGGATCTCGGTGATCGGAAAACGCTGCTCCCGCCGCACCGCCATGAACATGCGCGGCATGAGCGGGAAGTGGAAGTTCATCTGGCACTCGTCGCCGTCGGTCCCGAAGTAGTCGACGACGTCGGCGGGCCACTGATTCGCCTCGGCCAGCAGGACCTTGCCGGGGAACTCGGCGTCGATCCGCTTCCGCATCCGCTTCAGGAAGGCGTGGGTCTCCGGGAGATTCTCACCGTTCGTGCCATCGCGCTCGTAGAGGTAGGGCACCGCGTCGAGCCGGAACCCATCGAGTCCGAGGTCCATCCAGAACCGCACGACGTCGGCGAGCGCTTCCTCGACGTCGAGGTTGTCGAAGTTGAGGTCGGGCTGGTGGTGGAAGAACCGGTGCCAGTAGTACTGGCCGCGCTCGGTGTCGAAGGTCCAGTTCGACACCTCCGTGTCGGTGAAGATGATGCGGGCCTCGGGCCACCGCTGGTCGTCGTCGCTCCACACGTACCAGTCGGCCTTGGGGTTGGTGCGGTCCCGGCGCGACTCCTGGAACCACGGATGCTGGTCGGAGGTGTGGTTGACGACCATGTCGCTGATCACCCGGATGCCCCGACGGTGGGCTTCGCTGATGAGCTCGGCGGCATCGTCGACCGTGCCGTACTCGGGGAGCACGGTGAGGTAGTCGGACACGTCGTAGCCGCCGTCGCGCAGCGGTGAATCGAAGAACGGCAGCAGCCAGAGGCAGTCGATGCCGAGCCACTCGAGATAGTCGAGCTGCTCGGTGAGTCCCCGCAGGTCGCCGGTGCCGTCGTGGTTCGAGTCCGAGAAGCCCCGCACGAGCACCTCGTAGAACACGCTGTGCTGATACCAGCGGTGGTTGTCGGGATCGATGGCGTGGCGCATGGGGTCCGGAGGGTAGGTGGTCACGTGAGGTCGAGGATGTGGCCGACCTGACCCATGCCCGGATCGAGCCGGACATAGTTGGCCGAGCCGTGCCACTCGAAGGTGTCGCCGCTGAGCTCGTCGCGGGCGTCGTAGGGCCCCCACTCCGGGAGCCCGATCGCGGCCAGGTCGAGATGCACGGTCGCTTCCTGCATGTGGTCGGGGTCGAGGTTCACCACCATCAGGACCAGGTCACCGGTCGCCCGGGAACCCTTGGAGTAGGCGATGATCTCGTCGTTGTCCACGTGGTGGAACCGGATGTTGCGGAGCTCGGCGAACGCCGGGTGACGGCGACGGATGCCGTTGACCTCGGTGATGAACGGCGCCAGGGAATCGGGGCGGGCCCAGTCCCGATCCTTCACCTCGTACTTCTCGGAGTTCAGGTACTCCTCGTTCGATTCCGAGGCCGGCTCGTTCTCCCCCAGCTCGTACCCCGAGTACAGCCCGTGGTTGGGCACCAGCGTGGCGGCGAGCAGGTAGCGGAGCGCGAACGCGGCCCGGTTCCCGTTGCGGAGGACGCCCCCGAGGATGTCGGGCGTGTTGGGCCAGAAGTTGGGCCGCATGATGTCGGCGAGCGGACCGTGGGCCAGCTCCTCGACGTAGTCGGTCAGCTCCTGCTTGCCATGACGCCACGTGAAGTACGTGTAGCTCTGGGTGAAGCCGACCTCGGCCAGCTTCGACATCATCGCCGGCCGGGTGAACGCCTCGGCGAGGAACAACACGTTCGGGTGCGCCTCGTGGATCTCGTCGATGCACCACTCCCAGAAGGCGAGCGGCTTGGTGTGGGGGTTGTCGACCCGGAAGATCTCGACCCCGCGATCGATCCAGTACAGGAGGATGTCCCGGCACGCGTCCCACAGGGCCAGCCGGTCGGTCTCCTGGGCCGGCCAGAAGTTGATGGGGTAGATGTCCTGGTACTTCTTGGGCGGGTTCTCCGCGTACTTGACCGATCCGTCGGGGCGCAGGTGGAACCACTCCGGATGGGCCGAGACCCAGGGGTGGTCCGGCGAGCACTGGAGGGCATAGTCGAGGGCGACCTCCATGTCGAGCTCGCGGGCCTGCTCGACGAGCCGGGCGAAGTCGGCCTCGTCGCCGAGGTCGGGGTGGATGGCGGTGTGACCCCCAGCCGGTCCACCGATGGCCCACGGGCTGCCGACGTCGTCGGGACTGGGGGTGAGCGTGTTGTTCTTGCCCTTGCGGGCGGTGGTGCCGATCGGGTGGATGGGCGGCAGGTACACGACGTCGAAACCCATCTCGGCCACCGCGTCGAGGCGATCGACCGACCCCTTGAACCCGCCTTCGGAACGGGGGAAGAACTCGTACCACGCACTGGTGCGAGCCCGGGCACGGTCGACCCACAGCCATTGCGTGGCCGACTGGGTGAGATCGTGCTGGTTGGGGATGCCGTCGACCAGCGGCACCAACGCGTCGTCGAGCGCGGCGTTGAGGCGGACGTCCTCGCTGCAGTTGCGGCGTCGGATGGCGGTGATGGCGTCGGCCACGCGATCGGCCCCGTCACCGTCGACCTCGGGCAGGAGGCCCTCGAGGATCCGCGCTCCCTCCTCGAGCTCGGTGGTCACGTCCTCGCCCACGCTGACCTTGATCCGCAGCTCCTTGCGCCAGGTGGCGAACCCGTCGGTCCACGCCTCGAGGTGGAACTGGTGCACGCCCACCCGGTCGCAGACCATCTCGCCCGTCCAGATGTCGTTGCCCGCGTCCACCAGCGGCATCGTCTTCCAGGAGCGGCCGCCCCGGGCTCGCCACCGCACGCGACCGGCGAGCAGGTCGTGACCGTCGCGGAAGATGCGCGCCTGCACCGGGGTGGACTCGCCCACCGACGACTTGGGATGGCCGCTGCCACCGGGAGTCGTCGGGCGGACCATGTCGATGACGATCGGGCCGAGGTTCACGTCACCAGCCCTACCCGACAGATGCCATCGGTACAACGGGAAGGTGTCGGACCGGGTGCGTAGCGTGGGCGACCGGGTTCGGAGCGGCCACGGCGACGCTCCCGTCGTCATCGACGTGGGAGCACCCATGACCCGTACCTGGCCCGTCCCCCTCGTTCCCGGCGAGTACGCCAGACGACCCACCTACCTGCAGCGGATCCAGGCCGGTCTGCACCCCCGTGTCCGTCGTCGGCACCAGATCGACCGTGACGAGCTGTTGGTGACGCTGCGCACGATCGACGACTCGCTCGAGCAACTGAGCGCGCAGCGGGTGCAGGTCCTGGACCAGCTCGACGCCTTGCGAGACCAGCTGTGGCCCGAGGCCCCCAACTGCCGCGGCCGCCGGCCACCGGCGCTGGACCGGCCCCCGTTGCCACCCATGGTCGCCAGAGCCCGTCGCGTCGGAGGTCGGTCGCTGCGAGGCCTGTGCCTCACGATGCTGGCCCGGTGCGGACCGATGACGTTGCCCGACATGCACGCGCAGCTGCACGCGTACGGCTACGGCATCGCCGGCGACCACACGGTCAAGACGTTGGCCGACGCGATGGGCTACGAGGTGCGCTGCGGCCGGGCGATCCGGGTACGCCGTGGCGTCTACGACGTCGCGCCCGTGTCCCGACGCGGCGTGGGGCGTGATCCGCGACCCGACACCCCCGAAACGGTGGAGGTCGCCCCGTGGTCGTCCACGCCGATCGACCCGTCCGAACGGACCGACCCCGACCGCTGGATTCCGCAGCCCTGGCCTGACCCCGAGCCTGATCTCGAGCCCGATCTCCAGCCTGATCTCGAGCCCGATCTCCAGCCTGATCTCGAGCCCGATCTTCGGCCCGATCTCGAGCCCAACTCGGCCCCACCCACGCGCAAGGCGTTCAGGGCAGAATCTGCACAGAATCTGCCCCGAACGGCTGCGGAGGGAGGGTGGCGGCCCGGAGGCGACGGGCAGCCCGAGGCGACGGAGCCGGGGCACGAGCCCGAACGGTCCGACCGCAGCTCGGACACACCCCGTTCACCAGACGTCGATAGCGTCGCGCCCGATGAAGGCCCTCCGTAGCTTCACTGTCCGTCCGAGCTTGCCCCCGGCCCTCGCGCCCCTCGAGGCCCTGGCCATGAACTTGCGCTGGTCGTGGGACCTGCACACCCGGGAGCTGTTCCGGTGGGTCGATCCCGAAGCATGGGACGCGGTCGTGCACGACCCGGTCCGGCTGCTCGGCACGGTCAGCAAGGCCCGGCTCGACGAGCTGGTCGGCGACATGGGTTTCCAGCGTGCCCTCGACTCCGTCAGCGCCGATCTGGAGAGCTACCTGACCCGGGACGCCTGGTTCCAGGGGCGATCCGACAGCCCCCTCCGCTCGGTGGCGTACTTCTCCCCGGAGTTCGGGATCAGCGAGGCGCTCCCGCAGTACTCCGGTGGTCTCGGAGTCCTCGCCGGCGATCACCTCAAGGCGGCCAGCGACCTGGGCCTGCCACTCATCGGCATCGGCCTCATGTACCGCAACGGCTACTTCCGGCAGGCGCTCAACGTCGAGGGCTGGCAGGAGCAGCGCTACCCGAATCTCGATCCGTACGGCATGGCGCTCACCCTCCAGGACGGTCTGCGGGTGCAGCTCGACTTGGGCGGCGAGACCATGTTCGCCCAGATCTGGAAGGCCGAGGTCGGCCGCACGATCCTGTACCTGCTCGACACCGACGTCGACGAGAACAGCGACACCTGCCGTGGCGTCACCGATCGCCTCTACGGGGGCGACAGCGAGCACCGCCTCCAGCAGGAGATCCTCCTCGGTATCGGCGGAGTCCGGGCGCTCCGCGCGCTGGGGGTCGACACCCAGGTCTTCCACACCAACGAGGGCCATGCCGGGTTCCTCGGCCTCGAACTCATCCGGGAGCACATGGTCGAGCACGGCCTCCGATTCGAAGACGCCATCGAAGCGGTTCGCGCCGGCAGCGTGTTCACCACCCACACCCCCGTTCCGGCCGGTATCGACCGGTTCCCGACCGCGCTGATCGAGAAGTACTTCAGCAGCTGGGCGGCGGAGGTCGGCGTCGAGCTCGACGACCTGCTCGACCTCGGACGGGAACCCGACGATGCCGACGGCGATCGTTTCAACATGGCGGTCATGGGCTTCCGCCTGGCGGCGAGGGCCAACGGTGTGGCCCGCCTGCACGGCGCCGTCAGCCGGCAGATGTTCCAGCCGCTGTGGCCCGACGTGCCCGTGGACGAGGTCCCGATCGGTTCGATCACCAACGGCGTCCACGCTCGTACCTGGGTCTCGTCGGAGATGGACGACCTGCTCACCCGGCACGTCCACCCGCACTGGGGGGAGGCGCCGGCATCGGACTGGTCGCGCATCGAGGATGCGACCGACGACGAGATCTGGCGGGTCCGCGAGCAGGGCAAGGATCGGCTCATCGCCCTCGTGCGCGACAAGATCCGACGCTCGGCCGTGGCCCGGGGCCAGGCCCCCAGTGACGTGGCCTGGGCCGACGAGGTGTTCGACTCTCATGCCCTGACCATCGGCTTCGCCCGCCGGTTCGCCACCTACAAGCGGGCGACGCTGCTCCTCTCGCAGCCCGAGCGGCTGCGGGCGCTGCTCACTTCCACCGACCGCCCGGTGCAGTTCGTGTTCGCCGGCAAGGCCCATCCGGCCGACGACCACGGCAAGGAGATGATCCGCGAGATCGTGGCGTTCTCCCGCGACCCGGAGGTCAGGCACCGGTTCGTGTTCGTCGACGACTACGACATCGCCATCGCTCGCGCCATGTACCACGGGTGCGACGTGTGGTTGAACAACCCGCGCCGGCCCCAGGAAGCCTGTGGTACGTCGGGGATGAAGGCGGCGTTGAACGGCCAGCTGAACCTGTCGATCCTCGACGGCTGGTGGGACGAGTGCTTCGACGGCGAGAACGGCTGGGCCATCTCCTCCGCCGAGTACATCGCGGACGACGAGCGTCGCGACGAGCTCGAGGCCAACTCCCTGTTCGACCTGCTCGAGCGGGAGGTCATTCCCCGTTACTACGACCTCTACGAGGGCCGGGTTCCCCGACGCTGGGTCCGGCGGGTCAAGCACACCCTCGCCGTCCTCGGCCCGTTCGTCACCGCGTCACGGATGGTGAAGGACTACGCCACCGATCTGTACGAACCGGCCGCCGCCCACGTCGATCGCATGAGCGCCGATCGGTACCGGCGGTCGCAGCAGCTGGCCGACTGGAAGGAACGGATCATCGAGGCGTGGCACGGCGTGCACGTCGACTCGATCGAGAGCGACGGCTCGGTCACCGGCATCGGCGACGATCGCTCGGTGGATGCCATCGTGTCGCTCGGCACCCTCTCGGGCGACGACGTCGAGGTCCAACTCGTCCACGGCATCGTCGGGCAGGGCGACGAGATCGAATCTCCCCGGATCACCGCGATGTCGGAGATGGAACGAACCGACGACATCCACGTCCGCTACCGGGGCGCCTTCCGCTGCGAGCAGGCCGGTCGCTACGGCTTCACCGTTCGTGTCGTGCCCTCGCACCCGGATCTGGCGGCCAGCGCCGAAATGGGGCGCATCGCCTGGGCGTGAGCCGTTCGCACCCGGCTCAGCGGCCGGTGAACGTCGCCTTGCCCGGTCCGTGCTCGCGGAACGAGGCCACCCCGATCTGACTGTCCTCGGTGCGGAACGACTCGACGAAGAGTTCCTGCTCGGTGCGCAGGCCGGCTGCCAGGTCAGCGTCGAGGCCCCGGTCGACCGCCTGTTTGGCCAGTCCGGCGACCGCCGAGGGCCCGGCGGCGAACTCGGTGGCCCAGGCGAGGGCGGCGGCCTCGAACTCGTCGGCGGGCACCACGCGATCGACCAGTCCGATGCGCAACGCCTCCTCGGCCCCGACCTGGCGACCGGAGAAGACCATCTCCTTGGCCCGCGCCGGACCGATGAGGCGAGGGAGGCGCTGGGTCCCGCCCCCTCCGGGGATGATGCCCAGCAGGATCTCCGGTTGGCCGAAGCGGGCCCGCTCGGACGCGATCCGGAGATCGCAGGCGAGGGCCAGCTCGCAACCTCCACCCAACGCGTAGCCCCCGACCGCGGCGATCGTCACCCGCGGGATGGCGGCCACCGCCTCGAGGGCGTCGAGGAACGACCGGCCCACCGTGGCGGCCTCGTCCGGGCCGCCGAACTCGCTGATGTCGGCGCCGGCGGCGAATACCTTGGGGCCGCCGGTGACCAACACGGCACGAGGCGGTTCCGCCGCGAGCCCGACGGCCACGTCGCGGAGCTCGTCGAGCAGCGCGGCGCTCAGCGCGTTGACCTTGGGGTTGGCGAGGGTGACGACAGCGACACCGTCGTCGCGATGTTCGGTTTCGACCAGTCCCGGCACGAGCCGGAGGCTAACCCGCGGCCGGCTCCGGACCCGATCCGAGCAGTTCGTCCGCTGCCGACCATGGGTCGACCCCGCGGTTCTCGACGGCTCTGAGCAGTTCGTCGAACCGGTCACCCGACGAGGCATGGCGGGCCCGAGCCAGCAGCCGCTCGGCGACGATGCGGGTCAGCTCCTCCCGCGCCCGCTTGCCGCGCCGGCGGACCAGCGCTCCGGTCGATTCCAGATGGTGCCGGTGGGCCCGGATGGTGGACCACAACTCCTCGATGCCGACACCCTCGGTGGCGACCGCCTCGATGATCGGTGGCCGCCACCCCTCGGTCGCGGTGAGGTCGAGCATGGCGTCGAGGTCGCGGCGGGTCTCGGCAGCCCCCGGCCGGTCGGCCTTGTTGATGACGAACACGTCGGCGATCTCCATCAGGCCGGCCTTGTTGGCCTGGACGGCGTCACCCCAGCCGGGGTTCACCACCACCACCGTGGTGTCGGCCGCACCGACGATCTCGACCTCGACCTGGCCCACGCCGACGGTCTCGACCAGTACCCAGGGATACCCGGCGGCGTCGAGCACCCGCACGGCTTGGGGCGTCGCCAGCGCCAACCCACCGAGGTGCCCCCGCGTCGCCATCGAGCGGATGAAGACCCCGTCGTCGAGCGAGTGGTCCTGCATGCGGATGCGGTCGCCGAGAATGGCGCCGCCGGTGAACGGCGAGGACGGGTCGATGGCGAGGACGGACACGATCTCGCCGCCGGCCCGGACCACCGCCAGCAGGGCGCTGGTGAGGGTGGACTTGCCCGCGCCGGGCGCACCGGTGATGCCCACGGTGTAGCCACCGCCGCTGCGGGCATGGGCGAGAGCGCCCACGGCCCGGGCGGGCTCGCCGCCGCGCTCGACCATCGAGAGCAGGCGGGCCACCGACCGTCGATCACCGGCCGCGGCCGCATCCATCAACTCCTGCGGATCGCGACTGACCACGGGAGGTGTTCTACAGGCTGACGGCGCTCTCGGAGAAGGTCTCACCGATGTTGACGACCTCGGTGACCCCTTCGACCCGGTCTTTCAGGATCCGCTCCACACCGGCCTTCAGGGTGAGGGTCGACGCCGGGCACGAGACGCACGCTCCCACCAGCTCGACCTCGACCCGGCCGGTCTCGACATCGACGCTGCGCAGGAAGATGTCGCCGTTGTCGGCCTGCACGGCCGGGCGGATGGCCTCGATGACCTTGGCGATCTTTTCTTCCAACGTCGTGTGCTCCTCGAATGGCGGGGGGACCGCAGTCTCGCAGCGGTGACCACAGGTGACAACACCGGCCGGAGGTGAGCTGTTCCCCCGCCCGCTGTGTGGCCGAGGGCAGGGGATGGAACCATGACTCGATGCGTGTCGTGTCCCAGACGGAGGTCGATGACGCCGGGCTGGCCCGGTTCGTCGCCCCGCGGACCGATGTGGTCGTGGAGGTCGATCGGGGCGACGGCGCCTTCGAGTGCGAGGACGGCCCGTTCCGCCACTACCGACGCGCCCTGCTCGTCGCGCCGGCCGAGCCGGACCGGTACCGCGTCACCCAGACGGTCGACTTCGAGCTCGGTCTGGGACCGTGGTCGGTCGTCTTCCTCCTGCCGATGCGCCGCGTGCTGCGCCGGGCCGGCGGGCGGGTCCCGTGGTGGGCGCCGCCCGAGGTCCTCGACCGCCAGGGCGCGGCGGCGCTCGCGTCCCTGGCCTACCTGTCGATCGTCGCCGGGTTCCTCGGGACGCTCCTCACCCAGACCCTGACCTTCGCGGCCGACGAGTTCGGCGCCGGCGAACGCGCCCAGGGCGACACCTTGGCCTCGGTGCGCATCGGCATCCTGTTGTCGCTGGTCATCGCCAGCTGGGCCGACCGCCACGGTCGGCGCCGCGCGCTGCTCGGGTGTGCCACCGTCGGTTGCGTCGCCACCGCGGCGGGCGCCTTCGCCCCTGACCTGCTCGCCCTCGGCGGCACGCAGATCGTGGCCCGCGGGATGTCGACCGCCCTCGCGCTGCTGATCGTGGTGGTGGCAGCCGAGGAGATGCCGGCCGGGTCCCGGGCCTACGCGGTGAGCCTGCTCACGATGACGGGCGCGCTCGGCGCCGGCATCGTGCTGTGGCTGTTGCCCCTGGTCGACCTCGACACCCGGGCCTGGCGGGCGTTGTTCCTGGTGCCGCTGGTGTTCCTGCCCCTGATCCGGGGCACCGCCCGCATGCTCCCCGAGTCCCGGCGCTTCGTCCGCCAGCACGCGACGGTCCGCTTCGCCGGCCACGGCCGGCGGCTCGCCCTCCTCGCCGGCACCGCGCTCGCCCTCGCCATGTTCGGGGCGCCGGCGTCACAGTTGCAGAACGAGTTCCTCCGCGAACGCTTCTCGTTCTCCGCGGCCCAGATCACCCTGTTCACCATCGTGACCGTCACTCCCGGAAGCATCGGGATCGTGCTCGGCGGCCGATTGGCCGACACCCACGGCAAGCGGCTCATCGGCGCGATCGGCGTGGCGGGTGGCACCGGCTTCACCGTCCTGCAGTTCGTGGGCGGGTCGGTCACGACCCTATGGCTGGCCTCGGCCGCCGGGTCGATCGTGGGCGGTCTCGCCGTCCCCGCCCTCGCCGTCTACGGGCCCGAGCTGTTCCCGACCGCGCTCCGCACCAAGGCCAACGTGGTGATCTCCACCCTGGGAGTCGGTGGTTCCGTCCTCGGCCTGCTCATCGCCGGCCGGTTGGCCGACCGTTGGTCGCTCGGCCCCGGCATCGCGGCCCTCGCGGTGGCGCCGGCCGTGGTGGTGCTGTTCCTGCTCCCCCAGTACCCGGAGACCGCCCACCGCGAGCTCGAGGAACTGAACCCCGAGGACGCCGTCCCGCTGCCGACGCTCGGATCGCTCGGCCCCTGAGCTCAGCCGATGCGGCCGAGCCAGTCGGCCACCGCTCGGACCACCGCGGCGTCATCACGCGGCGAGTGGGGTTCGCCCTCGAGCCAGTGGAACTCCACCGGGCCGGGGATGACCGCGGCCTCCGACTCCAGCTCCTCCGGCGTGCCGAAGGGATCTTTCGTCCCCGACACGAACAGCACCGGCACGGCGATGTCGGCGAAGTGGTCGACCCGGAGTTGGTCGGCCTTGCCCGGCGGGTGGAGCGGGTAGCTGAGCAGGACCAGCCCCGCCACCGCCTCGCCCGCCGCGACCAGCATCGAACACATCCGCCCACCGAACGACCGGCCGCCGATCACCAGCTCGGACGGATCGACCCCGAGGCGATCGGCGAAGTCGACCATGTCGGTCCGGAGTTGCTCGTGCACCTTGCGGACAGCGCGGGAACGCACGGTGATCCGCTCCACGGGGATGTCGAGGCCGGCGTCGAGCGCGACGAGGGTGCGATTGTCGCGGTCGGCGCTGGCGCCGGGGGTGACGAGCAGGCCAGCCGGCCGGACCGGGGTCATGACAGCAGGATCCGGCGGGCTTCGGTGAGGTCGTTGATCCGCTGGGCGGCATCGTCGCGGTCGCCGCCGTGATCGGGGTGGGCGTCGCGCAGCAGGTCACGGAACCGGCGCTGGATGGTTCGCCGTTCCGGCAGGTGGACCGACCCGTTGGACGGGGCATCGATCCCCAGGGTCTGCAACGCCCACTGCACCGGGTCCTCGTAGATGTCGGGCGTCCAGTCCCGACCGGAATCGAGTCCCGACAGGTGGGCGAACAACGAACGATCGGTGGGACCGTTCCAGCGCAGGCCCTTGCGGATGGCGTCCATGGCCGCCCGGCGGAACACCGGCGGCAGGGTGCCGGCCGCGTACGCCGCCCCGAGCAGGAGCTGGAGACCGGTGCCGTGCTCGTCGAAGTCGATGCTGAGCTCGTCGCCCGTGCGGTGAAGTCGTACCCGGGACCGGGTGAGACCGTGACGGTCCTCCTGGAAGCGGTGGCGGAGCCGGGGCTGGACGATCCGTTGGCCCTCCTGGATCTGCATCGTGAGCCGGAGGAAGGACTCGGCCGCCTCTTCGTCGAGCACCTCCCGGTGATGGGCGACCACCCCGCCGAGCAGGACGCCACCGGGCCCGGGTGCCGGGTCGACGGGCAGGCGGCTGGCACCGAGGGCGATGCGCCGCGTGGGCGCGTACGGCCGGGAATGGTGGATGTGCAGCTCGGCCAGCGCCTCCATGGAGCGACGCTATCGGGTCAGATCAGGGGTCGGAGCCGGTTGCGGAGCGTGGAGGCCATCGAGGCGATCTCACCGGTGGGGGCCGCGGCGTGGAACATGTCGATGAGCTCGTCGACCACCTCGACCACCTTCGACCACTGGGTGGGCTCGATGCCGTAGGGCGGACGCTCGCCGATGCGTTCCGCGGCATCGAGGAACGCGGCCACGGCATCACCGGTGGGATCGCGCTGCATGCGGTCGGACGCCACGAACAGCTCGCTGAGCACCTCGATGTCGGTGTCGTCGCCGTCGTCCTCCTCGGCCGGGATCTCGTCCGGATACCGGATGGTGGGGAGAAGGGCGTCGACACGCTCCTCGTCGTCGGCGTGGACGACCACCTCGTAGCCGTCGCTCACCCACTCGTGCGGGAGCCCGAGCTCGTGGAGGGCGTCATCGAGCTCGTCGAGCTGGCCCGGGTCCCACGAGTAGAGCTCGTAGCCGACCTGCTCCCGCTCGTCGTCGAGCGGCGTGCAGTCGTCCAGCTCGTGATCGGGGACCGGGCCGGGTGCGGGGCCGGGTTCGGGCTCGTGCCGGTCGAGGTCACCGAAATCGAGCTCGAGGTCGCCGTCGTGGTCGTCCTGTCCCGGAGTGTTGAGCACCGTCTGAATCTATTGGGAAATACTCCGAAGGCGGGCCGCGCCCACGTGCCGCGGCGATCGCTTGCGCTGGGCCATGAGCAGGAACATCTCCGACGCCTCCTGCGAGATGCCGAGCAGATCCAGGGCGGCGTGCCGGTCCTGGTCGTCATCGGCGATCTCGTCGGCGGCCGCCACGACGAGCGTCGTCAGCTCGGAATCGCGGAACGGCTCGTGATGATCGGCCACCGCGTCGGCGATCGGGTGGGGAATTCGGTGATCGAGCAGGTGCTCCGCCCCGAGCAGGGCGTGATCGATCCCGAAGCGGACCTGCTCCAGCTCGAGTTGCAGGTGGTGGGCGCGCGCCGGTGGGCGGATCGCGGCGTACTCCTCGGGGTGGCGGGCCAGGAGCAGCAGCTCACCGACGTCGTGGGCCAGGGCGGCCCCGGCGACCTGGCTGGGATCGACGTCGGTGACCGCCGACAGTTCACCGGCGATCCGGGCCACCAGTCGCGCGTGGGTCCAGTACCCGGTGATCATGTCCTCGCAGCCCCCGGCGGCGGTCGCCGCTTCGATCGCGCCGAGCACGATCGACCTGGGTGACATGCGAGTCCGCACGTGGTTGTCGGAATCCATCCATTCCTCCTCGGTGACCTCCTGCATCGACGCCCTGACAGGAAACCTTGATAGTTCTTTTCGCCCTTCGGAGCGCGAGTACGGTTCGCTTCCATGCCACAGCCCCAGGCCCCTGACCGCAACCTCGCCCTCGAACTGGTGCGGGTGACCGAGGCCGCCGCCCTGGCGGCCAGCCGCTGGATGGGCCGGGGCGACAAGGAGGGCGCCGACGGCGCCGCGGTCGACGCCATGCGCATCATCCTCCAGTCCGTGCAGATGGACGGCATCGTGGTGATCGGGGAGGGCGAGAAGGACGAAGCCCCCATGCTCTACAACGGCGAGCTCATCGGCGACGGCAACCCGCCCCAGACCGACATCGCCGTGGACCCCATCGACGGCACCACCCTGACCGCCCTCGGACGGGGTGGCGCCATCGCGGTGATCGCGGTGGCCGAGCGGGGCTCGATGTTCGATCCCGGGCCCTGCGTCTACATGGAGAAGATCGCCACCGGACCGGAGGCGGCCCACGCCATCGACATCACCCGGTCCCCCACCGAGAACCTCGAGGCGGTGGCCGAAGCCAAGGGCGAGACGGTACGAGACCTGACCGCGGTCATCCTCGACCGCGACCGCCACCACGACCTCATCGCCGAGGTGCGCGAGGCCGGTGCCCGGGTCCGTCTGATCCCCGACGGGGACGTCGCCGGAGCCATCTCCACCGCCTGGCCACGATCCGGTGCCGACGTGCTGTTCGGCATCGGGGGCACGCCCGAGGGCGTGATCACCGCGGCCGCGGTCAAGGCGATGGGCGGGGGGATGCAGGGCCGTCTGTGGCCCCGCAACGAGACCGAGCGCCGGGCCGCAATCGAGGCCGGCTACGACCTCGACGCCGTGCTCACCGAGAACGACCTGGTCCGCGGCGACAACTGCTTCTTCGCCGCCACCGGCATCACCGACGGCGAGCTGCTCCAGGGCGTCCACTTCGACGCCCGGGGAGCCACCACCCAGTCCCTCGTCATGCGGTCCAAGTCGGGGACGGTGCGCCTCGTCGACGCCCATCACAAGATCGACAAGCTCGCCCGCTTCGCCAGCGTCGACTTCTCCTGATCCCCTCCCGTCAGCCGACGAGGCGGTAGGCCACGTAGGACTCCCACCGGCGGTGCTCGGGGTCCTCGATGTGCTCGAGCAGCGTGATCCGGTCGATGGTGACCCCGGCGGTGTAGTGGCGGAGGACCTCGATCGCCGGATCGTCGCCACTGGTGACCCCACCGTCGATGTCGACGGTCACGTGGGGGTGGAAGGACCGCTTCTCCGGCCGTTCGAGCACCCCGGTCCAGCACGCGTCGTACAGCGCCTGCACCTCGTCCCACGGCTCGACGGCGAGGAAGCGCACCGGTGACTCGGCCGCGAAGGTCTGCACCGGGCCGAGCCGGATGGTCACCGGCTCGCGGCCGGATGCCGCCGCCTGCACCACGGCCATGGCGTCGGCGATCTCCTCGTCGCGCAGGTTGATCGGCGGAACGATGGTGATGTGCGGGTCGATCCGGCCGAGCTGGCGGTCACCGAGGGCCCGGCGCAGCCCGTCGATCTCCAGGGACAGCGGCGGGGGGATCAGGAGCGCGACGGCGAGGCGACGTCGGGGCACCGGCTCACGATAGGAGCTGCTAGCGGAGGTTGGCGGCCTGGCCTGCGGCTTCGAGGCGGATGTGCGCCCGACGGAGCGCGGCCTCGGCCTCGGTGTCGTGCTCGTGGCGCAGGCTGACCTCCAGGTTCTCCTGGGCCCGCCGGGCCCGCTCGACGTCGATCTGGCTGGCCAGCTCGGCGACATCGGACAGCACGGTCACGTTGTTGTTGGACACCTCGACGAAGCCGCCATGGACGGCGACCTTCTCGTCGCTGCCCCCATCGCTGGGCCGGATGGTGAGCACGCCGGTGCCGAGGGCCCCCACGAAGGGGGCGTGACCCGGCAGGAAGGCGATCTCACCCTCGACCAGCGTCCGGGTGATGACCATGTCGGCTTCCCCGGACCACAGGATGCGCTCCGGCGAGACCAGTTCGACCTGCATCCCCACGGGGCTACTCCCCCGCCGACTTGCGGAGCTCGTCGGCCTTGCGACGAGCGTCGTCGGCACCGCCGACGTTGAGGAACGCCTGCTCGGGGAGATCGTCGAGATCGCCGTTCACCAGCTGCTCGAAGCTGTCGACCGTTTCCTCGGCCGGGGTGAACACGCCGGGCAGGCCGGTGAAGACCTCGGCCACGAACATGGGCTGGGACAGGAACCGCTGGATCTTGCGGGCCCGGGACACCAGGACCTTGTCCTCCTCCGACAGCTCGTCGAGCCCGAGAATGGCGATGATGTCCTGGAGCTCCTTGTAGCGCTGGAGGATCTCCTGGACCCGGGTCGCCACCGCGTAGTGGCGGTCACCGACCACCTCGGGGCTGAGGATGGTGGACGTGGAGGCGAGCGGGTCCACGGCGGGGTAGATGCCGAGGGCGGCGATGTCGCGGGACAACTCGGTGGTGGCGTCGAGGTGCGTGAAGGTGGTGAACGGCGCCGGATCGGTGTAGTCGTCGGCCGGTACGTACACCGCCTGCAGCGACGTGATGGACCGACCCTTGGTCGAGGTGATCCGCTCCTGGAGCGTGCCCATCTCGTCGGCCAGCGTGGGCTGGTAGCCCACCGCCGACGGCATGCGGCCGAGGAGGGTGGACACCTCGGAGCCGGCCTGCACGAACCGGAAGATGTTGTCGATGAACAACAACACGTCCTGGTTGCGCTCGTCGCGGAAGTACTCGGCGATGGTGAGGGCCGAGAGCGCGACGCGCAGACGCACACCCGGGGGCTCGTCCATCTGGCCGAACACCAGGGCGGCCTTGTCGAGCACCGAGGTGTTCTCGTCGATCTTGGTCTCGCCCATCTCGATGAACAGGTCGGTGCCCTCGCGGGTCCGCTCCCCCACACCGGCGAAGGCCGAGACGCCACCGAACTGGCTGGCGACGCGGTTGATCATCTCGGTGATGAGCACGGTCTTGCCCACACCGGCACCACCGAAGAGGCCGATCTTGCCGCCCTGGAGGTACGGGGTGAGGAGGTCGATGACCTTGATGCCGGTCTCGAACACCTCCTTCTTGGGGGCGAGGTCGGCGAAGTCCGGGGCCGCGTGGTGGATCGGGCGGTAGCCGTCGATCTTGGACTGGTCGAGCTCGTCGACGTCGAGGGGTTCGCCCAGCACGTTGAGCACGTGGCCGAGCACGCCGTCACCGACCGGCATCTGGAGCGGGTGGCCCAGGTTGCGGACCTCGGTGCCACGCACCAGGCCGTCGGTGGGCTTCATGCAGATCGCCCGGACCCGGCTCTGACCCAGCTGCTGGGCGGCCTCGGCGACGACGGTGACCTTCTTGTCGTCGACGGTGATGGTCATCTCCAGCGCCGAGTTGATGTCGGGCAGCGACCCGACGGGGAACTCGACGTCGACGACGGGACCGGCGATGGCCACGACGCGTCCCGACTTGAGCTCGGTCGTATCGGTTCCGGACGTTTCGGTGACGGTCATCTTGGGGGCTCCTAGCGGTGGTGGTCGACGTTGTCGACCAACAGATCCTGGATGGCGAGTGCGTGGTCGGGGATCAGGTCCATCTCGTCGGACTGACCCTGGCGGAGAGCTTCGGCGCCGCCGACGATCTCCATGATCTCGGTGGTGATGGCGTCCTGGCGAACCCGGTTCATCTGGCGGGACAGCTTGACGATGAGCTCTTCGGCGTTGTCGGTGGCCGACTTCATGGCCCGTTGCTGGGCGGCGAAGAAGCTGGCCGCTCCCTCGAGCAACGCCGAGAACAGGCGGGCCTCGGCGTAGCGGGGAAGGAGGCGTTCGAGGATGGAGTCGGGGTCGGGTTCGAACTCGTAATCTGCGGTCGCCTTCGGCGCACCGCTTGCCGGCTGCTCGCTGGCGCCGGGCGTGCCCGCCCCGACGCCGGCCTTCTCGGCACCCGTGATGGTCGAGGTGTCGAGCGGGAGGAACTGGCGGGTGACCACCCGTTGGGTACCGGCGGAGAGGAACTGGGTGTAGACGATGTCGACCCGGTCGAAGGTGCCGTCCTCGAACTTCGGCACCACCGCGGCCGCGATCTCCCGAGCGTTCTCGTAGTGGGGCTCGTCGAGGAAGCCGGTGAAGGAGTCCTCGACGTCGACCTTGCGGAACCGGAAGTAGGACTCGACCTTGCGGCCCACCGCGAACAGCGCGGTCTGCTTGCCGTCGCGGCGTTGGGCGGCCTGGTTGCGCTCGGCCATGCGGATGGCGTTGGTGTTGTAGCCACCGCAGAGCCCGCGGTCGCCACCGATGACGATGGTGGCGATGGTGTCGATCTGCTCGCGCTGGGCCAGCAGCGGAGCGCCTCCCCCGGCGCCGGCGGCGGCCAGGTTCCGGATCACCTCGGTGATCTGGTCCGCGTACGGGCGGGCGGCGAGGACGCGCTGCTGCGACTTGACGATCCGACTGGCAGCGATGAGCTCCATCGCCTTGGTGATCTTCTTCGTCGTCTGCACCGACCGGATGCGCCGGCGCAGGACGCGTTCCTTGCCGCCCGCCATTACGCGTGTTCCTCGACCTGCTCGGTGGCGACGAACTGGCCGTTGAATCGGTCGATGGCGGCCTTGAGCGCGTCCTCGTCGGTGATGTCGCCGCTGTCGCGGATGGCGTCGAGTAGGTCGCGGTGACGGGTCTCGAACCACTCGAGCAGGTCGCGCTCGTAGCGCTTGACGTCCTCGACCGGGATGCCGTCGACATAGCCCTTGGTGCCGGCGTAGAGCACCACGACCTGCTCCTCGACCCGCAGCGGGCTGTTCAGGTTCTGCTTCAACAGCTCGACGAGGCGGTACCCGCGGTCGAGCGTGGCCTGGGACACCGCATCGAGCTCGGAACCGAACTGGGCGAACGACTCGAGCTCACGGAACTGGGACAGGTCGCCCTTGAGCGTGCCCACGGCCTTCTTCATCGCCTTGATCTGGGCCGCACCACCGACGCGGGACACCGACTGGCCGGTGTCGAAGGCGGGGCGGACACCGGACTTGAACAGGTCCTCCTGGAGGAAGACCTGGCCATCGGTGATCGAGATGACGTTGGTCGGGATGTAGGCCGAGATGTCGCCGGCCTTGGTCTCGATGATGGGCAGCGCGGTGAGCGAGCCGGCACCGTTCTCGTCGGAGAGCTTGGCGGCCCGCTCGAGCAGACGGCTGTGGAGGTAGAACACGTCGCCGGGGTAGGCCTCGCGGCCCGGCGGACGGCGCAGCAGCAGCGAGACCTGGCGGTAGGCCTCGGCCTGCTTGGACAGGTCGTCGTAGACGGCGAGGGCGTGCTCGCCGTTCTCCATCCAGTGCTGGCCCATGGCGCAGCCGGCGTAGGGGGCGAGGTACTTGAACGGCGCGGGGTCGGAGCCGCCGGCGACGACGACCACGGTGTAGTCCATGGCGCCGTGCTCGGTGAGGGTGTTCACCGTCTGGGCGACGGTGGACTCCTTCAGCCCGATCGCCACGTACACGCACTTCACCCCGAGACCCTTCTGGTTCAGGATGGTGTCGATCGCCACCGTGGTCTTGCCGGTCTTGCGGTCGCCGATGATCAGCTCCCGCTGGCCCCGGCCGATGGGGGTCATGGCGTCGATGGCCTTGATGCCGGTCTGGAGGGGCTCGTGGACCGGCTGACGGCCCATGATGCCGGGCGCCTGGATCTCCATGCGGCGGCTGCCGACGTTGGTGAGCGGGCCCTTGCCGTCGACCGGCACACCGAGGGCATCGACCACTCGGCCGAGCAGGCCGTCGCCGCACGGGACGGAGAGGATTCCCCCGGTGGCCCGCACGGTCTGACCTTCGCCGATGTGCTCGACCTCGCCGAGCACCACGGCGCCGATGGACTCCTCGTCGAGGTTGAGGGCCAAGCCCTTGGTGCCGTCCTCGAACTCGAGCAGCTCGTTGACCGCGCAGCCGGGGAGGCCGGTGACCCGGGCGATGCCGTCGCCGACCTCGGCCACGTGACCGACGGTGGCCTTGCCCATGGACGGGTCGAACCCATCGAGGTTCTTGCGGATGGCGGCAGCGATGTCGCCGGCGTTGATGTTGAGATCCGTCATGGTCTTCCTGATCTTCTGGGATGCGTGTGAGGGATGCCCGGGCTCAGATGGCTTGCTTGAGCTGGTCGAGGCGGCGGCGCACCGTGCCGTCGATGACCGTGTCGCCGATCTGGGCGACGAGACCACCGAGCACCGACGGGTCGAGCACGACGCGGACGTCAACGGGCGAACCGATCGATTGCTGCAGGGCGGCGGCCAGCCGGGTCTTCTGGTCGTCGGTCAGCTCGACGGCCGACCGGACCACGGCCACCTGCCGGCCGGCCTCGCTGGCTCCGAGGGCGACGAGCGCTTCGGCGATGCCGGGGAGCGATTGGATCCGTCCGGCGGCGACGATCATCGACACCAGCGCCACGGTGGTCTTCGACGCCCGGCCGGTGAGGATGTCCTCGACGATCTGCTGGCGGCGGGCCACCGGCACCATCGAATCGGACAAGGTCGCGGCCAGTTCGTCGTTGCCGCCGAGGACGCGGGCGAGCGTGAAGATCTCGTCCTGCACGGTGGCGGACTCGCCCTCGGCCGAGGCCACGGCCAGGAACGCCTTCGCGTACGCGGTCTCGCGCTCGGTCGCCATGATCAGACCTGACCGCGATCGTTCGTGGCCGAGCCCACGCGGTTGATGTAGTCCTCGATCAGCTGGAGCTGCGCGTCGCGATCGAGGCTGGCCCCGACCACGGCTTCGGCCGCTCCGATGGCGATGTCGGCGACCTCACCGCGCAGCTCGGCCATGGCCTGGCCCTTGGCGGCATCGATGTCGCTGCGCGCCTGGGCGCGTGCCGCGGCGAGCTCCTCGTCGAGGCGAGCCTGCTGGGCCGACTTGAGCTGATCGGCGGCCTGGCGAGCCTCTTCGATGATCCGGGCGCCCTCGGCCTTGGCCTCGGCCAGTTGGGCCTGGTACTCGGCCAACACGGTCTCGGCTTCGGTCTTGGCGTGCTCGGCACCGTCGAGATCGGCGCGGATGCGGGTCACGCGGTTCTCCATGCCCTGCTTGATGCCGGGCCAGGCGAACTTGGCGAGCAACGCGAACAGCACCGCGAAGGACAACGCGCCCCAGATGATCTCGTTCGTCGCCGGCAGGATGAGGCTCGGGGCCTCCTGGCAGTCCTTCACCTCGCCGCCGTCCTGGAGGATGTCGATGCAGTCCTGGGCCTCGTGGTCGATCTCGACCGCGTTGTCGCCGCTCTCCTGGGCGGAGGCGATCGACGACCAACCGACGGGCACCACGATCACCAGCGCGAACGCGGCGAGGAGATGGCGGAGTCGCAGGCGCCGCGGGTGCGGTCGCCCGGTGTTGTCACGGCGAATGCTCACAGTGGCCACCTCAGCCCGAGATGATGAAGGCGAGGACGAAGCCGAACAGCGCCAGCGCCTCGGTGAAGGCGATACCGAGGAACATCGTGGTGCGGACCATGCCGGCCGCTTCGGGCTGGCGGGCCATGGCGGTGATGGCGTTGCCGACGACGAGGCCGATGCCGATACCGGGGCCGATGGCGGCGCCGCCGTAGACGATGCCACGGCCGACCGCGGTGAGGCCTTGGACGAGTTCGCCTGGGTCCTGTTGAGCGAGGACGTGAAGCACGGGGTTGTCTCCTTTGGGTTCTTGAATCAGTGCGCGGGGTGAGCAGCGCTGCTTATGTAGACAGCGGTGAGGATGGTGAAGATGTAGGCCTGCAGCACGGCGACCAGCAGCTCGAATCCGGTGAGACCGACGAGCAGGGCGAAGGGCACCGCGGAGCCCACGATGGTGGCGTCCCACAGCGCGGTCGACAGCACCATGAAGGTGATCAGCAGCAGGTGGCCGGCGAGCATGTTGGCGAAGAGCCGCAACGCCAGGGAGAACGGCTGGGTGATGAGCTTGGTCACCAACTCGATCGGGGTGAGCAGGATGTGCATCACGGCCGGGGCGCCCGGCACGATCATGATGTTCTTCCAGTAGGTGAAGAAACCCTGCTCCTTGATGCCGACGATGTGGTAGATGAACCAGACCGTGACGGCCATGAAGGCCGGCAGGGCGATGCGGGCATTCACCGGCATCTGCACCAGCGGGATGATCTCCCAGACGTTGCACACGAAGACGAACGAGAACATCGTCATCAGGAACGGCGTCCACTTGAGTCCCTCGGGCCCGATCGTCTGGAGGATGATGCCCTCCTGGATGAAGTCGGTGATCGACTCGCTCACGTTCTGCGCCCCACCCGGCACCAGCTGCTGGCGGCGACCGGCGATGAAGAACAGCCCGAACACGATGGCCGCGGAGATCCACATGAACAGCACGACCTTGTTCACGGCGAACGGGCCACTGCCGATGATGTCGGGCCATTCGACCGTGTGGCTGATCGGAGGGAACTCGAGTCCCAGGATCAGTTGAACGGGAATCACGATGACGCCTCCCGGGACGTTGTCAGTGCAGAGGTTGACGGTTGCAGAGCGGGGTACGCGAGCGAGGCCGAGACGAACTTGGTCTCCCAGAACAGCAGCCCCAGATGGGTGACGAGGATGGCGACCGCCAGGGTGGGCAGGTCGATCCACGAACGGTCCTTGACGGCCACGACGAGCACGGTCAGCAGCCCCATGCGGAGGGCGAAGCCTCCGAGCGCGCCGGCCATGATCATCGACAGCGAGATGCGAGCCGCCCAGGTCAGGATCACCGCGGCGATCACCAGGTTGGCGAGCACCACGGCGACGGCGAGCGCCGCCGATGCGACACCGGGCCAGCCGCGTGCGATCCCCGCGACGACGAGGACGACAGGGGCCAGGGGCAGACCGCGCTTGACCATGTCGAACGCCAGGGTCTTCTCCACCTCGGGGCTCTCGACAGCCATCAGTGGCCGGTCCCCGTCCGGGGCCGGAACCGCTCCTCCTGGACCCGCATCTCGCCGTCGTACTTCGACATGAGCCGCCATGCGACACAGGCGACGACCACGACGAACAACGAGACGAAGAACAGCGGAGAGGTTCCGAGGGCGAGGTCGATGCGCCAGCCGATGAAGGCGAAGATGGCGGGGGTGACGGAGAGTTCGACCGCGCTGTTCAGCGCGTTTCCGAACCCGTTGTTGAGCTCACGCTGGTGACCGACCAGAGCCCGGGTGAGCCGGACGCTTCGCTTGGGCGCGTCATCGCTGTCCGTCATCACACTCCTCGACTCTCGTTGTCCCGGGACCAGATCGATCTCTTGTGAATAATTTCTCAATATAGAAGGTGCGGATCACGGTCGCAAGTCCGGATGCCACGACAACACCTCGTCGCGGCTGCCCCCGATCGCTCCCACTGGTCGGGCGACCTTAGACCGCGCCCTCTCGCGCCACCAAGGTCGTCAGGGCAGCGTCGACCGGTCCCGCCGGGCACGTCGTTCGTCACGCGCCGTCGGGTGCAGGACCGTGTACAGGAGCAGCGCGAGGGCGGCGATCCCGATGGGCAGGGCGCCATCGTCGCTCTCGGTGTACACCGGGTAGAGCACCAATCCCGACAGCAGCGCCGTCCAGAGCCAGAGGATGGCGACGCTGCGGCGCTGCCCGTGGCCCAGGTCCATCAACCGGTGATGGAGATGGCCCTTGTCGGCCTCGGTCACCCCGCTGCGGTTCCGGGCTCGTCGGATGATGGCGAAGGCGGTGTCGAAGATCGGCACGCCGAGGATCACCAGCGGGATGAACAGCGGGGCGAAGAAGAAGAACGTCTGGCTCGAGGAGTCCGCGGTCGAGTTGCCGGCCACGGCGATCGACGCCGACGCCATCAACAGGCCCAGCAGCAACGCCCCGCCGTCGCCCATGAAGATCGATGCCGGATGGACGTTGTACGGGAGGAACCCGGCGCACGCACCGGCGGTGGCCAGCGCGATGAGGGGCGCGATGTTGTCGGCGGGGAGCTGGGCCAGCGACGGGTCACCCAACTTGTCGGCGAAGAGGAACAGCGCGAACGCGGCGATGCCCACGATGCCGGCGGCGAGGCCGTCGAGCCCGTCGATGAGATTGATCGCCTGGCACATCCCCACCACCCAGACGACCGTGATGAGCGCGGCCCAGTCCGGCGACAGCGAGATCAGCCCGAATGGCGGGAAGCGGAACAGCAAGATGCTGACGCCGGCGAAGTTCAAGATGCTGCCGGCGAGCACCGTGCCCGCCGTCTTGGCCGGGGCCGAGACCTCACGCACGTCGTCGATCCCCCCGACCAGGTAGACGACGAGCGCCGCGATCACCACGCCGACCGGCACGGTGGGCGCGTCGAAGATCTTCTCGTACTCCCCGAGCCGCCACGCCACCACCACCGCCGAGACGACCCCGATCAGGATGGCGAGCCCGCCCAGGGTGGGCGTGGGCCGTTCGTGGACCCGCCGGTCGTCGGGGACGGCGATGGCCCCCACCCGCACGGCCAGCCGGCTGGCCAACGGCGTGATCGCCGCGGTCACCCCGGCCGCGGTCAGGAAGACGACGAGGGCGTCCATCGATCCGTCCGAACGCGACTCGCCGCGCCGGTCGGGCTCAGACCGGGTACGGCTCGAACTTGCCGCACAGGGTCCGCACGTCGTCACGGATCGCCTCGAGCTCGGCGGCGTCGTCCCGGTGGTCGAGCGTCCGCACGATCAGTTCCGCGATCGTGGCCATCTCGACCTCGCCCATGCCCTGGGTGGTCACCGCGGGCGTGCCGATGCGCAACCCCGAGGTGATGTACGGGGGCCGGGGATCGTCGGGGACGGTGTTCTCGTTCAGGGAGATCCCGGCCCGGTCGAGCGCCAGCCGGGCCTTCTTCCCCGACAGCTCCTCGTCGTAGGAGCGCAGATCGACGAGCAGCAGGTGGTTGTCGGTGCCACCCGACACGAGGCGCAGGCCACGGGTGGCCAATCCCTCGGCCAGCGCGGCGCAGTTGCGCACGATCTGGGCGGCGTAGTCGGCGAACTGGGGCGTGGCGGCCTCGGCGAACGCGATGGCCTTGGCCGCGATCACGTGGTCGAGGGGACCGCCCTGGAGGCCGGGGAACATGGCCTTGTCGATGACCGGTGCCAGCTCCTCGGTGCACAGGATGGCGCCGCCACGGGGGCCCCGGAGCGTCTTGTGGGTGGTGAAGGTCACGATGTCGGCCACCGGCACCGGGGAGGGATGGACCCCACCCGCGATGAGACCGGCGATGTGGGCCGCATCGAACATGAAGTAGGCCCCCACCTCGTCGGCGATGTCGCGGAACGGTTGCGGATCGATGATCCGCGGATAGGCGGTGGCTCCGGCGACGATGATCTTGGGCCGGTGCTCGAGCGCAGCATCGCGGACCTGGTCGAAGTCGATCCGTTCGTCGGAGGCGGTGACCCCGTAGGACACGAAGTGGTACAGCTTCCCGCTGGCGTTGACCGGGCTGCCGTGGGTGAGGTGGCCTCCCTGGTCGAGGCGCAGGCCGAGCACGGTGTCCCCCGGTTCGAGCAGGGCGAGGTACACGCCCATGTTGGCGTTGGCCCCGGCGTGGGGCTGGACATTGGCGTGGGCGGCGCCGAAGAGCGACTTGGCCCGCTCGATGGCCACGGTCTCGACCTCGTCGATGACCTCGTTGCCGCCGTAGTACCGCTTGCCGGGATAGCCCTCGGAGTACTTGTTGGTCAGCACCGAGCCGGTGGCCCGGAGCACGGCCGGCGAGGCGAAGTTCTCGGAGGCGATGAGTTGGACGGTGGTGTTCTGCCGTTCGATCTCACGGTCGATCAGACCGAACACCTCGTCGTCGTTGATCTGTGGCCATCCCATGGCTCCAGGATGCCACTCCGCGTCAGCTCTCCTCGCCTTCGATGGCCGCGATCAGGTCGACCCGGCGCTGATGGCGGCCACCCTCGAACTCCGTGGCCAACCACAGCGCGACGATCTCGTCGGCGAGGCCGATGCCCACAATGCGCCCGCCCATCGACAGCACGTTGGCGTCGTTGTGCTCGCGGCTCATCCGTGCCGTGTAGAGGTCGTTGCACAGCGCGGCGCGGACCCCGTGGACCTTGTTGGCCGCGATCTGCTCACCCTGCCCCGAACCACCGAGCACGATCCCGCGGTCGGCATCGCCCGAGACCACCATGCGGCCCACGCCGGCACAGATCGGCGGGTAGTCGACCGGCGCCGTGGAGTCGGTCCCGAGGTCGATGACCTCGTGGCCGAGGTGGTCGAGAGTGCCGATCAGGTGGCACTTCAGGTCGTAGCCGGCGTGATCGGCGCCGATGGCGATGCGCACTGCTCTGCTCCTGGGTCTACGGGACGCGGGTGGGAAACAGGTGGCCGACGACGGTGTCGATGAGTCCCTCGATCTCGACGGCCGTCGCTTCGTAGTCGCTCGCCGATCGCCCGATGGGATCCTCAACCTCGTCCTCGGGCCGGCTGCCGAGCATGTCCGCGGGTCGGCGGCCGACACCGGCGCGCCGGATCCAGGCAGCGACGGACTCGTCGGCGGCGCGCGGTCCGATCGCCTGGGCGGCCCGGGCGAGTTGCGGGAGGGTGAACGTCCGCGCGAAGGCGTCGCGATCGAGCACCGCCACCTCGCGCACGTGCTGGAGCTCCATCCCGATGATCAGGTCAGCGTCGCGGACGTCGGCGGCGGCGAGCAGCCGGCTGCGGTGCTCGCCGATGTCGATGCCCCGTCGGGCCATGGCGGCGACGCCGTACGCCGACGCCGGCTGGTTCTGGGTCACCAGCCCGGCCGAGTGCACGTGGGCATCGACCCCGGCGCGTGCGAACTGCTCGCGGAGCAGCCCCTCGGCCATCGGCGAGCGGCAGATGTTGCCGGTGCACACCACGAGTACGTCGATGGGCGGGATTGTAGTGACGGCCACGCCCCCTCCTAGCCTTGACCGATCAGTCAACTTCGGTCACGGAGGACTCTCGTGTCGCTCGATCCGCGCACCCCGGTCATCATCGGCGTCGGCCAGCACAACCAGCGTGTCGATCGCGGTGAGCCCGCCCTCGAACCGGTCGACCTGATGGTCGTGGCCGCCCGGAAGGCGCTGGGCGACGCGGGCGGCACCTCGCCGATCGACGCCGACGAGATCGACTCGGTCCGCACGGTGGGGTTGCTGTCGTGGCGCTACGTGAACCCCGGCCGCCTCGTCGCCGACCGCTTGGACGTGGGCCACGCCGTCGACAGCGGCGTGTCGGCCATGGGGGGCAACTCACCCCAGATGCTGTTGAACGAGACCGCGCTCGACATCGCCGCCGGGCGGGTGTCGTGCGTGCTGCTGGCCGGGGCCGAGGCGTGGCGCACCCGCATGGCGGCCCGGGCCGAGGGCGGCAAGCCCGACTGGACGGTCGAGCCCGAAGGCACCGAGCCGGCCCGGGAGATCGGCAAGCCGGTGGAGATGAGCCACGAGGCCGAATCGTCGCTCGGGATCTTCCTGCCCATCCAGGTGTACCCGATGTTCGAACAGGCCCGGCGCCACCACCTGGGACGGACGATGGCCGAGCACCTGCCGGAGCTGGGCGACCTGTGGTCGCGCTTCTCCCAGGTGGCGGCCAAGAACCCCAACGCCTGGATCCAGGAGGCCATGACGGCAGAGGAGATCGTCACCCCCTCGGAATCCAACCGGATGATCGGGTACCCGTACACGAAGGTGATGAACTCGAACAACGCCGTCGAGCAGTCGGCCACCGTCCTGGTGTGCTCGGTGGAGGTGGCGGAGCGGCTCGGTGTGTCCCGTGACCGCTGGGTCTTCCCGCTCGCCGGCGGCGACGGTCACGACCACCCCTACATGTCCAACCGCGACAACCTCTACACGTCGCCCGCGGTCGGGGTCATCGGCCGGGCGACGCTGGCCGGGGCGGGCATGACCATCGACGACATCAACCACGTCGATCTGTACTCGTGCTTCCCGGTCGCCGTGCAGGTCGGCGCCGACGAGCTCGGCCTCGACCTCGGACGCCAGCTCACCGTCACCGGTGGGCTCAGCTTCGCCGGCGGTCCGTGGAACAACTACGTGATGCACTCGATCGCTACGATGGTCGACGTGCTGCGCGAGGACCCGGGGACCAACGGCCTGGTGTGGGCGAACGGGGGGTACCTCACCAAGCACGCCTTCGGCATCTACAGCACCGAGCCGACCACTTCCGGTTTCGTCCACGTCCATCCCCAGGAAGAGATCGACGCCCTGCCCTCACGCGAGATCGCCGCCGACCACGTCGGCCGGGCCACCATCGAGTCCTGGGTGGTGATGCACGACCGGGAGAGCCGGCCCGAATCGGCCTTCGTGGCCCTGCTGACCGACGACGGTCGGCGAGCCTGGGGTACCACGACCGACGCCGATGCCCTGGCCGAGATGGTGACCGAGGACATGATCGACCGCACCGTCGAGCGGGCCGCCGACGGCATCGTCACCCTGGTCTGAACGTTCTACAGCTGGCTGTTCTGGGCCCGGTGCTCGGCGGTGAGCTGCGCGACGCGCTCCTTGGCCTCCGGCATCGTCTCCAGCAACTTGTGGAACCGCTTGTTGTCGAAGCTGAGCAAGCTGAGATCGGTGAGTGCCCGGACGGTGGCGGAGCGGGGTCGCAACTCGAGCAGGGCCATCTCGCCCGCGATCGAGCCCCGACCGATGGTGGCGACCCGCTGGCCGGCGACCTCCACCGCGGCCTGACCTTCGCAGATGACGAACGCCTCCTGACCGACATCGCCCTGTTCCATCAGGACGGCTCCGGCCTCGGCCGACACCTCCTCGGCCATGCCCCGGATCTTCTCGAGATCACGCGACGAGAAGCCCTCGAAGAACTGGAGCTTGGCGAGATCCTGCAGATTCATGTCGCTCCCCCTCGGTGCGCCGTCACCCGCAATGTACGTCACCGACCGTCGTCGATGACCTCGATCGGGCCCGCTCGCAGCACGCGGAGCTGCGGACCGGTGGCGTCGACCACCGTGGACGGCGTCCCGATCAGCGCTCCCCCGTCGATGATCAGGTCGATCGGCCCGGTGAGGCTGCTCGCCGCTTCCGTCGCGCCGGCGGGGGTGGGCTGACCGTGCAGGTTCGCGCTGGTGGTGGCGATCGGTCCCACCGCCCGGGCGATCTGTCGCACGAAGTCATGATCCGGGCACCGCAGGCCCACGGTCTCGGCGGGCGCACCCAGCGCCCAGTCGAGGTCCGGACGGCGGGGTACCACCAGGGTGAGGGGGCCGGGCCAGTGACGGCGGGCGAGGTCGCGGGCGCCGTCGGTGGTGGTCGGTGCGGCGAGCGAGAACGCCTGCTCCTCGTCGGCGCAGAGCACGGCGAGCGGGGTGTCGGCCGCTCGACCCTTGCGCTCGAAGAGCAGCCCCGTGGCGCGGGGATCGGCCGCGTTGGCGGCGAGGCCATAGACCGTGTCGGTGGGCAGCACCACGACGCCGCCGGCGAGGAGCACCGCGGCCGCCCGGATCGCCGCGGTGAGGTCGGTGACGTCGAGGACCTCGGCCATCACCGGCGAGCCACCAGGAAGCGATCGTGGCCGGTCAGATCCGATCCGGTCCGGACGGAGGTGAAGCCGGCGGCGGTGGCCAACTGCCGCACCTCGTCGGCCTGGTCCGGCGCATGTTCGACCAGCAGCGCCCCACCGGGTGCGAGCCAACCGGGCGCGTCGGCCACGATCCGGCGGATGGCGTCGAGTCCGTCGGGGCCCGCGCGCAAGGCATCGGCGGGTTCCCAGTCGGCGACCTCGGGTGGCAACGGTTCCTCGGCCGCGACGTACGGGGGATTCGACGCGATGACCCCGACGTTGCCCAGCATCTCCCGGGGAAGCGGGTCGAACCACGAGCCCTCGACCAATCGCACGGTGGCCGCCTTGCGACCCAGGCCGGTGCAGTTGGCCCGGGCGACGGCCAGGGCATCCGGTGAGCGCTCGACCCCCCACACCTCGGTGCCGGGCCGCTCGGCGACCACCGACAGCGCGATGGCACCCGACCCGGTGCCGAGGTCGACCACCGGCCCCCCGACGCGGGTGTGTTCGACGAGGAGCTCGTCGACGAGGACCTCGGTCTCGGGCCGCGGGATCAGGACGCGCCGGTCGATGAAGAGCTCCAGCGTCCGGAACGGCCAGCGCTCGAGCACGTATTGCAGGGGTTCGCCCCGCTCGCGGCGCTCGACCATGAGCCGCCAGTGGTGGTGCGACCGCACGGTCGCCGGTCGATCGGCCGCCATCCGCAACGGATCACCGGCCGCTCGCTCGACGATCCAGCGGGCCTCGGAGACGGCGTTGTCGATCCCGGTCGCGGCGAGGCGGGTCACGGTCTCGTCGTGGAGCTGGGCCCAGGTCGTCGTGTCGGTGCCGGTGGCCGTGGCGGTGTCGGAATCGGTCATGTCTCGGCGCCCTCGGCCAGACGCCGGGCCTGCTCGTCCTGGACCAAGGCGTCGGAGACCTCGTCGAGCTCGCCGGCGAGGACCTTGTCGAGCTTGTAGATGGTGAGACCGATGCGGTGGTCGGTGACCCGGTTCTCCTTGAAGTTGTAGGTCCGGATCTTCTCCGAACGCCCTCCGCCGCCGACCTGGTCGCGACGGGCCGACGACAGCTCGGCGGCCTGGCGTTCCTGCTCGAGCTGGAACAGCCGCGACTTCAGCACCCGCAGCGCCTTGGCCTTGTTCTGGAGCTGGCTCTTCTCGTCCTGCATGGACACGACCAGCCCGGTGGGCTTGTGGGTGATGCGCACCGCGGAGTCGGTGGTGTTGACCGACTGCCCGCCGGGGCCTGACGACCGGTACACCTGGACCTCGAGATCGTTCTTCTCGTCGATCTCGATCTCGACGTCGTCGACCTCGGGCAGGACGGTCACGGTGGCCGACGACGTGTGGATGCGACCCTGGGCTTCGGTCACCGGCACCCGCTGGACGCGGTGGGGCCCGCCTTCGTGCTTCATGCGGGTCCAGGCACCGTCTCCCTTCACCACGAAGGTGATGTCGTGGAAGCCGCCCATGTCGGAGTGGTCGGTGTTCATGACCTCGAGCTTCCAGCCCATCCGGGCGGCGTAGGCCTCGTACATCTGGAACAGGTCGCGAGCGAACAGGTTCGCCTCCTCGCCCCCCTCGGCCCCGCGGATCTCGACGATCACGTTGCGGCCCTCGTTGGGGTCCTTGGGCAGCAACAGCAGCTTGAACTGCTCGGCGAGCCGCTCGATGTCGACCTCGGCCTCGGCGGCCTCGGTCCGGAACAGCTCCTTGTCGTCGCCCTCGGACTCGCGGGACAGCTCCCTCGCCGTCTCCAGATCGCCGGTGCGGGCCCGGAGCTCGGAACCGACGGCCACGATCTCCTCCAGCTCGTGGTAGCGACGGGCCGCGTCGGCGTAGCGATGCTGGTCGGCGATCAGCTCCGGATCACCGAGCCGAGCCTGGAGCTCGTAGAACTCGCGCTCCAGCGCGTCGAGGCGATCCAACATCATCCCGAGGCTACCGACCGGGGCCCGGGCTCAGATCTTCCAGTCACCGGTGACGGCAGCCACTTCGGCCGGTCGGATCATGTCGGCGACCAGCGCGGTGTTGACCGGCAGCAGGTCGCGCTCGGGCAGCGCGAGCAGCAAGGTGGCGTCGGGGTCGACGGCGAGCCGGGTGTCGGCGGCCAGGACCACCGCATCGAGATCGACACCCACGCTGCACGCCACCACCACGGGGCGGCCGTCGCGGGTCCCGACGGCCGCGGCGATGCCCCGGGTCCGCAACCGGTCGCGGGGCACCGGCGTCGGCGCGGCGATGAGGTCGTCGCACCCGATGCGCGCCGGCTCGCGGAGCAGGGTGTGACGGAGCCAGCGTTCCGGCACGAGCGTGGCCAGGGGGTGCACGGGACCGCCCGGTCGGCGGATCTCGCGGAGCTGGGCGACGACCCGGGCGATCGACGAGGCATCGGGAAGGTCCCCGTGCATCATGGCGGTCAGCTCACGGTCGAACCGTCCGACGCCCACCTCGAGGATCGGTTCACCGTCGTCGACGGCGCGCACGATGCGCACCACCTCGAGACCGCGGAACTCACCCGCCAGCCGGTCGCCCTCCACCACGACGTCGAGGCCCTCGGCCTCGAGCACCGCGACCAGTTCCGGTGCGTCCGGCGGCCCCAGTCCCGCGGGGAACGGGGCGGGTTCAGCGGCGACCAGGGCACGTCCCGAGGTACGCCACACCGAGACATCGGTGCGGAACTCGGCGGCCTGGCGCGCCACCGCACCGGCGTCCTCGTCGACGATCACGTGGAGCTCGGCCGCGTGGGCGCGGCTGGCCCAGGCCAGAGCGGCGCCCAGACCGTGATCGCCGTCGAGCAGGACGAAGGCCTGGTCACCGGCGGTGGATGCCGCGCCGGTGCCGACCGAGACGCGGGGTGGCTCGATTCCCCACCGCTCGCGCACGAGGGCACCCAGCTTGGCGGCATTGCGGGCCGCCCGCCGCTGGGTTTGCTCGGCGGCGTCGGTGGGGTTCGGTTCGGTGCTCAGGCGTCGGGGGTGTCGGCGGCTTCGGTGGTGTCGGAGGCGTCGCCGGCGGGAGCCGGATCCTCGCTCGGCTGCTCGGCCGGCGCGTCCTGGGCGGCGGCGCCGCTCTTCTTGCGACGGCCGTAGCGGCGCTCGAAGCGGTCGATGCGACCACCGGTGTCCACCAGCTTCTGCTTGCCGGTGTAGAAGGGGTGGCACTCGCTGCACAGCTCGACCCGCAGGTCGCTGGCCGTGGACCGGGTCACGATCTCGTTGCCACACGAGCAGTGGATGGTGACGGTCTCGTAGTCCGGATGGATGTCGGTCTTCATGGATTGCTCCTCACGCAATGGTGACGATCTCGTACTCGGTACAACACGGGGCTATTCCCACGTGTCGTGGGTTGCGCGTCAGGCGTCTTCCTTGACCGCTGCCTGCAACAGCTCCTCGTTCGACTTCGTGGTCCGAAGCCGATCCAGGAGACCATCCAGCGGACCAGCTTGGTCGGGGGAGGCGTCCTCGGGCAAGCCGGCCAGGACCCGGCGCAGCGCATCGCGCTGGTCGGCGCCGTCGTCGCCGACCAGCAGCTCCTCGCGGCGGGTGGAGGTTCCTCCGACGTCGACCGCGGGAAACGCCCGGCGTTCTGCGGCGAAGCGGTCGAGCCGGATCTGCGTGGTGGCTGCCCCGACGACCGCGTCGTACACGGCACCGTCGATCTCCGAATCGGTGTCCACCGTGACGGTGGCGACGACGGTGACCGAGCCGGCCTCTTCGAGGTTCCGTCCGGCTCCGAAGGCTCGCTTGGCCGCCTGGACCGCCGAGGTCTCGAGGCCACCGACCATGCGACCGGTGCTCTGGCCCGAGGCGTGCTCGGCCCGAGCCAGGCGGGTGAGCCCGTCGAAGAGCACGACCACGTCGTCGCCGGCCTCGGCCAGGCGGCGGGCACGAGCCAGCGCCAGTTCGGCCACCGCGGTGTGCTCGTCGGGGTTGGCATCGAAGGCCGAGCCGTGGACGGTGCCGCCGGCCACGACGCGCTCCATCTCGGTGATCTCCTCGGGACGCTCATCGAGCAGGACGACCAGCAACGTGGTGTCCGGCTCATTGGCCTCGATCGAGCGGGCGATGGTCTGCAAGATGGTGGTCCGGCCCGTGCGGGGCGCGCCGGCCAGGAGCACCCGGCTGCCCTTGCCGATCGGCGCGACCAGATCGAGCAACCGGGTAATGCGATCGTCGTCCTCGTCCTCGACCTGCAGGTCGAAGGCCTCGGTGGCGAAGGTGGCAGCCAGGTCCTCGAACCGCGGCCGCTCGGTCCCCGGCTCGAGCTCGACGTCGTTCACGGTGTCGATCCGCAGGATGGCGGGGTTCTTCTCGTTGCGGAACGCGGGGCGGGATCCGCCGGCGACCACGTCGCCCTTCCGGAGACCGAACTGGCGGACCTGCTTCACCGACACGTAGCAGTCGTCCTTGGACGGCAGCAGGCCATCGACGCGCAGGAAGCCGTAGCCGTCGTCGCGGAGATCGAGGCATCCCACGACGGGTACCGGCTCACCGGTGAACTCCTCGGCTTGGCCGCCGCTCTCGCGGTTGCGACCGCGGCGCCGGCGCCGGCGTCCGCCGCCGTCGCCCTCGTCGTTGCCCTGGTTCCCGCCGGAGTCGTCGGCCTTGGCATCGTCGGCCTTGGCATCGTCGGACTCGGAGGACTTGGAGCTGTCCTCATCCTGCTTCGGACCGGCATCCGATCGCTGGCTCCGCTTGGCCGACACCGAGCGGCTGGCGCCGGACGACTCGGCGCTCGCTGCCCTTGCCCTCGCCCTTGCCCTTGCCCTTACCGTTGTCGGCGTTCTCGGCGTTGTCGGCGCGCTCGGTCTTCTCGCCGGTGTCGTCGGTCTCGGCAGGGGCGTCGGTGTCGCCGGAGGAGGTGACGCCGGTGAGCTCGAGGATCATGTCGATGATGTCGGCCTTGCGGGTGCGGGACGTGACCTTGCCCCCCAACGCGCCGGCGATCTTCTGCAGTTCGTCGCGGTCCTTGCGTTCGAGCGTCTCGCGCTCGAGGGCATTGGCGTCCACGCTCATGTGGTGCTCTTCTCTCGTCAGTGTCGAAGGGGAGGCACGTCGCCCCCGGATCCGCGGCCGGTCCGTATCCCCCACCGGGTGGGCCGGCCCATTGCGCCTGGTCGCCGCCGCTACGTGCGATGCACGGCGTGGCGGACAGACCGACGATAGCGGGCCGGTCGAATCCCCTCCAACACGGGTGACGGCGTGGTCCTACGCTACGTGCGGTGCCCGCCGACACCTGGGACGCCGCCCGCTACGAACGGTTCCGCGCCGAGCGGGAGCGACCGGTGCACGACCTGCTGGAGCTGGTGGAGCCTGTGCCGGGCGGCCGGGCCGCTGACCTGGGATGCGGCACGGGTCGCTACACGCCCATGCTGCATCGCCGCGTCGGGGCCGCGGCGACGGTCGGGATCGACTCGTCGAGCCGGATGCTGCGCCACGCGGCCGACCACGCCACCGACGGGGTGCGGTTCGTCGTCGGTGATCTGCGATCGCTGGGTGGCCTCCAGGGGCGCTGGGACGTGCTGTTCGCCAATGCGTCCCTGCACTGGGTCGACGGCCACGACGAGCTCGTCGCCGCCCTGGTCGACCGGCTCGAACCCGGGGGCCAACTCGCCTTCCAGGTGCCGGCCAACTTCGACCACCCCAGCCACACGGTCGCCGACGAGGTGGGTCGCGAGTTCGGCCTCGAGCCGCTCGAGCGCCACGCCGGCGTGCTGCGCCCGGCGCGCTACGCCGAGCTGCTGTGGGGTGCCGGGCTGCGCCAGCTCGACGTCTCTCTGCGCATCTACGGCGTGGACATGGCGCGGACCGACGACGTGGTCGCCTGGGTGTCGGGCAGCTTGCTGACCAGTTTCGAGGCGCGCCTCGACGCGGACGACTTCGCCGAGTTCCACGAGCGCTACCGGTCGCGGCTGCTCACCGCCCTCGGTGACCCCGGGGGCGGCGAGCCCTACTACTACGCCTTCCCCAGGATCCTGTGCCGGGGACGGCTCGCGCTTCAGCCGGCGCGCAGCAGCTCGATGCCGGTGCGGTAGAAGCCGAGCGCCACCTCGCGCTGATCGGCCTTGCCGCCGGCGGCCACCACCTCCTCGTAGCCGAGAACGGCCCCGAAGCCGGCGCTCCAGTAGGTGGCGTCGCCGGGCCGGGCGTCGGTCCACGGCCCGACATACAGGTACGGCGTCGGATGATCGGCGTCCCCGGGCGAGGCGCCGATGTTCACCCGGCACTCCGCGGTGGGCGCGGCGTAGGCGACGTCGAAGGCCACGTCGAAGTGTTCGGGCCAGAGCTGGACGGAACTGGGCTCCCCCTCGTCCCACTCCTTGCGGAGCTGCTCGAGCACCGAGGTGGCGAAGCCGAACCAGTCGCCGAGGGCGAGGGCGGCGGCCTCGCTGATCCCGAGGTCCTCGTCGGGGTCCCCGGCCGGGACGACCCCGTCGAATCCGTGGTCGAACGCGGAATCCACGGTGCGGCCGATGAGCTCGGCGGCGGCGCGCAGCGTGGTGATCGGGCCGGACTCCAGCTGCCGTCGACGCTGGTGGACGAGCATGTCGCCGGTCACCCGGACCTGCTCGTCGTCGGCCCCGAACAGCGGCGTCCCGAAGCCCCCCGGCGTCCAGGTCAGGCCGTACCGCCCGGTGGCCTCCCGTCGGGCGAGGTACACGACGTGGGTCGCCAACCGGTGCAATGCGTCACGGGTGGATTCGAAACCGGGTGGGAGTGGTCGGAGCTGTTCGGGCATCTGAGGGCCCTTCCCTGCCACGGGTCGTGGCATGCGAGTCAGCGGGCGATGGCCTTGCGCACCTCGGCCTCGACCATGCCGAGGTCGGCGGCCAGGTGACCGTACCGCTCGGGCTGATCGAACAGATCGACGAGATGGGGCGGCAACGGCGGCCGGATGCCCGTTGCCTGCTCGACCGCGTCGGGGAACTTGGCCGGGTGGGCGGTGGCCAAGCACACCACCGGTGCGTCGGGCAGGCCGGCGACCCGGTCGACCGCACCGACCCCGACCGCGGTGTGAGGATCGAGGAGCACGCCGCAGCGGTCGTGGTGCTCGGCGATGACGGCGAGGACCTCGTCGTCGGTGAGCCGGGCACCCCACCACCCCGGCGGACGGGGTGCGTCGGCCCGTCCGCTGGCCCGGAACTCCCGCAGCAGCTCGCCGGTGCCGGGGCCGTCGCGGTCGAGCAGCTCGAACAGGAGCCGTTCGAGGTTCGAGGACACCTGGATGTCCATGCTGGGACTGAGGGTCGGGACCACCGGTTCCATCGACAGCGTCCCCGTCTCCAGCCACCGGGTGAGGATGTCGTTGGTGTTCGACGCCACCACGAAGCCGGCCACGTCGAGACCCATCTGCTGGGCGACCCAGCCGGCGAGCACGTTGCCGAAGTTCCCGGTGGGCACGCTGAACACGGGCGCGCCGAGCCCCCGCTCCCCGAGGCTGCGAGCGGCGGTCACGTAGTAGACGACCTGGGCCATGACCCGCCCCCAGTTGATCGAGTTCATGGCCGACAGCTGCACCTCGTCGCGGAACGCCCGGTCGGCGAAGGCCGCCTTCACCAGGTCCTGGCAGTCGTCGAAGGTGCCGTCGACCGCGTAGGCGTGGAGGTTGGGGGCATCGAGCGTCGTCATCTGCCGGCGCTGCACGTCGGACACGCGACCGTCGGGGAACATGACCACGCAGTCGATGGCATGCCGGCCGACGCAGCCGTGCATGGCCGCCGACCCGGTGTCGCCGCTGGTGGCGACGAGGATGGTGGCCGTCCGGCCACGCGCTTCGAGGACGTGGTCGAAGAGCCGGCCGACGAGCTGGAGCGCGACGTCCTTGAACGCGATGGTCGGGCCGTGGAACAGCTCGAGCAGCCAGCGCCGCTCATCGAGCTCGACCAGTGGGCACACGTCGGGATGGTCGAAGGTGGCGTAGGCCTCGTCGACGATGCGCTCGAACACCGGGCGGTCGATGGACCCGTCGACGTACGGCCACATCACCGCGGCCGCGACCTCCGGGTAGCTGGCGCGGTCGGCGAGATCTGGGAGTGCGGGATACCGCTCGGGGACGAACAACCCGCCGTCCGGAGCCAGGCCGGTGAGGAGGGCGTCGGCGAAGTCGAGCGGGGGCGCGTCGCCCCGCGTGGACCGGTAGTGGAGCACCACGGCTCAGCCCTCGAGCACGCGGATCACGCTGTTGACCTGGCCGACCTCGTCGAGCTCGCGGAGGTCGTCGAGCGTGGCCCGCACATCGGCCTCGCGCGCCACGTGGGTGATGAACAGGATGCGGGCCTCGCCGCCGAGCCCGATCTGCTCCATCGAGCGGATCGACACCCGCCGGGATCCGAGCACGCCGGCCACGGTGGCCAGGGCCCCGGGGCGGTCGACGACGTCGAGATTGAGGTAGAACGCGGAGCGGAGCTGGTCCATCGGCATGATCGGCGCCGGCGTGGAGGCGAAGATGCTGGCGTGGGTGCCCTTGCGCAGGTTCGAGGCGGCGTCGATGAGATCGCCCAGCACCGCGCTGGCCGTCGGGCCTCCGCCCGCGCCCCGGCCGTAGAACATGAGATCTCCGACCGCCGCGCCCTCCACGAAGATGGCGTTGAACGAGTCGCGCACCGACGCCAGTGGGTGCGTGTCGGGTACCAGCGTGGGATGGACACGGACGGCCACCCCGTCGATCCCGAACGACTCGACGATGGCGAGCAGCTTCACGACGTAGCCGAGCTTGGTGGCGACCTCGATGTCGGTCGGTGAGATGTGGGTGATGCCCTCGACGTAGACGTCGTCGGCCACGACCCGACCGCCGTAGGCGATCGAGGCGATGATCGCCGCCTTGGCCGCGGCGTCGTGGCCCCCGACGTCGGCGGTGGGGTCGGCTTCGGCGTAGCCGAGTGCCTGGGCCTCGGCCAGGGCCACCTCGTAGTCGGCACCGTCCTCGGTCATCTTGGTGAGGATGTAGTTGGTGGTGCCGTTGACGATGCCCATCACCCGGGAGATGTGCTCACCGGCCAGGGACTCGCGCAGGGGACGGATGAACGGGATGCCCCCGGCGACCGCGGCCTCGAAGAGCAGGTCGACGCTGTTGGCGTCGGCGATGGCGAACAGCTCCGCCCCCTCGGCCGCCAGCAGGGCCTTGTTGGCGGTGATCACCGGCTTGCGGTTGGAGAGGGCCTTGGCCACCAGGTCGTGGGCAGGGTGGACGCCGCCCATGAGCTCGACGACCACGTCGACCGATGGGTCGTCGACCACCGAGTACGGGTCGTCGGTGAAGTGCGACGGGGCGAGGTCGACGGCCCGGGGCTTGGTCAGGTCACGGACCGCGACCGGGCCGACCTCGAGCGCGATCCCGGTCCGCTCGGCGATCTCCGCGCCGCGACCGTTGATCAGGCTGACGAGCGAGCCGCCCACCACGCCGCATCCCAACAGCCCGACCCGGACCCTCGTCGCCGTCATGGCCGGTCACGGTAGACGTCGTTGCGGACCAGGTCGTCGAACGATTCGCGCCGCACCACCAGCTGCGCCCGGCCACCGGAGCAGAACACCACCGCGGGGCGCAGGATCTTGTTGTAGTTCGACCCCATCGAGTGCCCGTAGGCACCGGTGACCGGGGTGGCCAACACGTCGTCGACCTCGATGTCGTCCGGTACCCAGCCCTCGCGGACCAGCAGGTCGCCCGACTCGCAGTGCTTGCCGACGACCCGCACGGGACGGTTCCGTTCGGCGTCGACCGCCCGGGGCAGGAAGGTCTCGTAGCCCGACCCGTAGAGCACTGGTCGGGGGTTGTCGGACATGCCGCCGTCGACCGACACGTAGGTGCGCACCCCGGGGATGTCCTTGATGGTCCCGACGGTGTAGAGGGTGACGGCGGCCGCCGCCACGATCGAGCGGCCCGGTTCGGCGGTGATGCGGGCGGTGATCCCCGCGTCACGACAGCCGGCCTGGATGGCACCACCCCATTCGGCGATGGTGGGAGCCGACTCGCCCTCCACGTAGGGCACGCCCAGGCCACCACCGATGCTGAACTCGGGGAGCTGATGGGTGTCGACGAAGGGCGCCATCGCCGCGACCGCGTCATGGAAGGAGTCGGCCACGAACACCTGGGAACCGATGTGCATGTGGAGGCCGACGAGGTCGACGGCCGGGGAACCCGACGCCAACTCGATGGCCCGGCCCGCCGCGCCGGAGTGGAGTCCGAAGCCGAACTTCGAGTCCTCCTGGCCGGTCATCACGAACTCGTGGGTGTGGGCTTCGATCCCCGGCGTGATCCGCAGCAGCACCTGCGGAGCCAGACCGTCGTCCTGGTGCAGCCGGGTCAGCCGCTCGAGCTCGTCGAAGGAATCGACCACGATCCGACCCACCCCCGCGGTCCGGGCCATGGCCAACTCGGCGATCGACTTGTTGTTGCCGTGCAACACGAGTCGATCGGCCGGCACCCCGGCGGTCAGGGCGACGTGCAGCTCGCCGGCCGTGGCCACGTCGAGGTGCATGCCTTCCTCGTGGGCGAGGCGAGCCATGGCCACGCACAGGAACGCCTTGGTGGCGTAGGCGACGCCGTCGGGGAAGGCGGCGACGGCCTCCCGGCACCGGGCGCGGAGGTGGTCCTCGTCGTAGACGAACAGCGGCGTGCCGAACTCGGCGGCGATGTCGACCAGGTCGCATCCCCCGACGGCCAGAGCGCCGTCGAGGGAGACCGAGGCGTTGTCGGGGAGGAGGGCCCGGGGAACGGGGCCGGCCACTACATCCGCTCCGGAGCCGACACGCCGAGCAGGTCGAGCCCGATGGCGAATCCGATCCGGGCTGCCTCCACCAACCACATCCGGGCCTGGGTCAGCTCCGGGGGCACGTCACCGATGACGTAGCAGTCGTGGTAGAAGCCGTGGAACCGGTCGGCCAATTCCCGCACCCAGCTGGTGATCTTGTGGGGGGCGCGCTCCCGGGTCGCGATCTCGAGGATCTCCGGCAGCTCCGACAAGGTCCGCAAGACCTCGATCTCCCGCTCGTGGACCAGCAACGACAGGTCCACCGCGTCCAGCGGGCGGCGCACGATCCCGGCCTCGTCGGCCTTGCGGCCGATCGACGCGATCCGCGCGTGGGCGTACTGGATGTAGAAGACCGGAGACTCGTTGGACTGCTCCCGGACCGCGTCCAGATCGATGGTGGGCGCCTGGTCGACGGACGCGACCAGCGACAGCAGCCGCATGACGTCGGGGCCGATGTCGTCGACGAGGTCGTCGAGGTCGACCGCGTTGCCGAGGCGCTTGCCGATCCGCCCGCTGGCCAGCGACACCATCTGACCGAGGCGCACCTCGAGACGACCGCGCTCGACACCCAGGGCCTCCACCCCGGCGAGCAGCGACGGCACCTGGCCCTGGTGGTCGGCGCCCCAGACGTTGATGACGCGGTCGAAGCCGCGGACGAGGAACTTGTTGCGGTGGTAGGCGAGATCACCGGCCAGGTAGGTGTAGTCGCCACCCTGGCTGTCGGACTTCTTGACCACCCGCTTCTCGCGCGGGTCGCCGAACTCGCCGGTGTTCAGCCACATCGCACCGTCCTCGTCCCAGACCAGCCCCCGCTCGCGCAGCTCGACCAGGGCCTCGGCCACGGCCGCCGAGCCCTCGATGGATGCCTGGGAGAACCACTGGTCGAAGTGGATGTTCACCATCTCCATCTGGAGCTTGATGAACTCGAGGATCCGCTCGGCCGCCCACCGGCCGGCCGCCTCCACGTCGTGGGGACCCTCGTAGGCGCTGGCGAGGCCCTTGACGAAGCCCGACGGGTACCCGCCGTCGGGGACGGGTCGGCCCTCGGCGCGGGCGAGCACCGATTCACCGAGTTGGCGGATCTGTCCGCCGGTGTCGTTCACGTAGTACTCACGGTGTACCTCGGCCCCGGACCGCTCGAGCAGGCGGGCCACGGAATCGCCGTACGAGGCGAACCAGCCGTTGCCGACGTGGATCGGCCCCGTCGGGTTGGCCGACACGAACTCGACCATGATCCGCTCGCCCGTGAGGGTGTCGAGCCGGGCATAGCCGTCCACACCGGAGGAGACCACGTCGGCGAGCACGCCGTGCAGCCAGGTGGGGGCGAGGTGGAAGTTGACGAACCCGGGGCCGGCGATGGCCACGGACTCGACGTGGTCGATGCCGGCGGCCTCGAGCGCGGCGACCAGGTCAGCGGCGATGTCACGCGGCGGCCGGCCGGCCGCCTTGGCCGATGCCATGGCGATGTTGCAGGACCAGTCGCCGTGCTCGCGGCGGGCCGGACGCTCCATCGTCCACGTGACGGCGGAAGGGTCGAGGCCGACACCGGCGGCGGCCGATTCGACCGCGGCGGCGAGCATGTCGCGGATCACTGGAGACTCCTGTTCAGCGGTCGAGCAGAGCGTTGACCCGGTCGACCAGGTCGAGCGGCTCGAATGGCTTCGTCATGTACTCGTCGGCGCCGGCGTCGATGCCCTCGCGGATGTCGCTGCCCTGCGCCTTGGCCGACAGCAGTATGATGGGGATGGAGGCGGTCTCGGGATCGTCCTTGAGGGCGACGACCAACTCGATGCCGGACATGTTCGGCATCATCACGTCGGACACGATGATGTCGGGACGGTGCGCCTTGGCCTGCTCGAGGCCGATGACGCCATCGGTGGCGCGCAGTACGGAGAAGCCCTCCATCTCGAAGTTTACCTCCAGCAACTGGAGGATGGTGAGGTCGTCCTCGACCACGAGGACGATCGGCGCGGCCATGACGGCCGAGCCTACGGCGC
>CAVSRP010000024.1:0-184844 GCA_963730345.1 uncultured Acidimicrobiaceae bacterium | reverse complement strand
GGGGTCGATGTAGGGCTTCACCCAGTCGCAGTCGGGCGCGATGTTGGGGATCAGCACCCCGCCACGGAGTCCGTTGGCGTGGCACCAGCGCACGTCCTCGATGGCGTCGTCGACGTCGTTGACGAAGATCTGTCCCAGCCCGGCCCGGCGCTCGGGGAAGCGGCTGCAGAAGTCGGCGATCCAGCGGTTGTGGGCCCGGATCCCGGCCAGCCGGTGCTCGTAGTCCTCGGCCTTGGGCGGGCCGACGAAGAGCACGAAGCTGGGGAAGAACGGCGGGACGGTGTTGGGGAAGATCACCTCGCCGGCGATGCCCTCGGCCTCGAGGTCGGCGTTGCGGACCTCGTCGTCCCAGTTCCGCACCCGACCCCCGTCCTGAAGGTCGCGGAACGGGTTCTTGTACTTCTCCCGCCAGGCGTCGAAGTCGTCGCGGTACGCGGGATCGAGGAACTCCCGGTACTGGGCGTGACTGCCACCGGCGTGGCAGTCGGCCGAGATGATGGTGTAGCGCTCGCTCATCGGTCCCCTGTCGTTCCTGACGGACTGTCAGATCCACGGTAGCGCTGCCGCGGTACGGTTCGGCCATGCGCGCATTCGCGTTCTTGCGCGGCATCAACGTCGGCAACCGGCGGCCCAAGAAGGATGACCTCATCGCTGCGGTCGCCGGCGACGGCATCGAGGACGTGTCCACGTACCAGGCCGCCGGCAACGTCGCCTTCGCCACCGAGCTCCCCCCGTCCACTCTGGAACCGGTGCTCGAGCAGCGGCTCCAGGCGGCGCTCGGCTACGAGGTCGTGACGCTGGTGCGCAGCCTCGACGAGCTCGTCGCGCTGGTCGACCACCTCCCAGCCCTCGACGACGGCGAGAAGCACCAGGTGGTCCTGTTCCGGCATCCACCCGACGACGCGACCCGTGCCGCGTACACCGCGGCGGCAGAGCCCACCGACCGGCTGTCGTGGCGGGACCGTGAACTGGTGTGGACCCACGTCGGCGGCCTGTTGGACTCGGGTCTCTCCACGGTGGCGCTCGCCGGCGACGGGCCGCCCCAGACCGTTCGCACCGGCGGCACCATCGAGCGGTTGGTGGCCAAGTTCCGCTGACACGGCCACACGATCTACATTCGCAGATCTGACGCGCCGTCAGAAACCAGGTACCGACTCCGCCTGCCGGGACACCGACATCGATGCAACTCGCCCCCACCGCCGAAGAATCCGCCTTCCGGACCGAGCTGCGCGCCTGGCTGGCCGAGACCCTCCCCACGTTCCCCCCACCGCCCGCCGGGCGCGAGGACTGGGCCGCCAAGTCGGCCTACGACGCCAGTTGGCAACGCACGCTGTTCGAGGCGGGCTACGCCGGCATCTCGTGGCCCACCGAGTACGGCGGGCGCGGCGCCACCCCGGCCGAGGAGCTGATCTTCCTCGAGGAAACCGAAGCCGCCGACGCGCCCTATGTCGGGTGCAATTTCGTCGGCACGCTGCACGCCGGTCCCACCATCGGCGTGGAGGGCACGCCGGCGCAGCGGGCCAAGTACCTGCCGGGCATCCTGCGGGGTGACGACATCTGGTGTCAGGGCTTCTCCGAGCCCGAGGCCGGCTCCGACCTGGCGTCGCTGCGGACCAGCGCGGTGCGCGACGGCGACCACTACGTGGTCAACGGCCAAAAGCTCTGGACCTCGAACGCCCAGGTGGCCCGGTACTGCGAGCTGCTCGTTCGCACCGACCCCGACGCGAAGAAGCACGCCGGCATCACCTGGCTGGTCATGCCCATGGACTCCCCCGGCATCGACATCCGGCCCCTGCGGTCGCTCACCGGCGGGCCCGAGTTCAGCGAGATGTTCCTGCACGACGTCCGCATCCCGGTCGAGAACCGGGTCGGCGACGAGAACGACGGCTGGCGGGTCGCCATGGTCACCTTCGGCTTCGAGCGGGGCACCGCGTTCGTGTCCGAGCTGCTCGGCTCGATGGCCCTCGTCGCCGATCTCGCCGCGGTGGCCCGCACGACCGGTGCCTGGGACGACGCCGGCATCCGCCGGGACCTCGCCCGGGTCTCGGCCGAGCTCGACGCCCAGTGGGCCTACACCAAGCGCAACGTGAGCCGCGCCGCCCGCTACGGGAACACCGGGGTGGGCGGCTCGATCTTCAAGCTCGGCTACCACGAGACCCGGCACCGGCTCGGCGACCTCGCCATGCAGGTCCTCGGCCGCGAGGGGCTGGCCATGGGGGCGCGGGTCGGGCGCGAGGACCACGTCGAGGAACGCCTCTACGCCATCTCCCTCTCGATCGCGGCCGGGACCGCCCAGATCCAGCGCAACATCGTCGGCGAGCGCCTGCTCGGCCTACCCAAGGAGCGCTGAGCCGTGGACTTCGAGCTGTCCGACGACCAGGTCGCCCTGCAGCGTGAGCTGCGTCGCTTCCTGACCGACCGGGTCGATCACGATGCCCGACGCACCGCGGGCGAGCTCCCCGGTGCGATCGATCGCGAGCTGTGGCAGGCGCTGGCCACCATGGGCGTGTTCGGGATCTCGATGCCCGAGTCCGCAGGCGGGGTCGGGCTCGGGTTGGCCGAGGCCACCATCGTCTTCGAGGAACTCGGTCGCGTCGCGGTACCGGGTCCGACCGTTGCCAGCTTCCTGGCGGCCACGCTGGAGGTGGCGGGCGCGGTGGACGGCACCCGCGTCGTCGGGATGGTGGACGCGGTCGCCGGACCGGTGGTCGTCGAGCACCTCGGCGGCCTCGACACCCTGCTCGTCCACCACGGTGCCCGGGTCGAGGCCCTGACCCCGCCCGCCGGCACCCCGATCCCGCGTCCCCTCGATCCGCTCACCCCGGTGTGGTCGGTCGACGACCTCCCCCCCGGCGAGGTGGTGGGTGATCGCCACGCCGCGGCACGGACCACCCGCGACGGCCGGCTGCTGGTCGCCGCGTTCCAGGTCGGTCTCGCCCAGGCCGCCGTCGATCTGGGCACGGCCTACGCCGGAGAGCGCCAGCAGTTCGGCAAGATCATCGGCAGCTTCCAAGCGGTCAAGCACCTCCTCGCCGATGCGGTCGTGGCCGTTGACATCGCCCGGGCCGGCGTGCACGCCGCCGCGGTCGCCCTCGACGAGGGTGGAGCCACGGGGCGGGCGATGAGCGTCGACGCCGCCCGCGTGGTCGCCTCGCACGCCGCCCAGCGCGCCACCGAGACCTGCATCCAGGTCCACGGCGGCATCGGGTTCACCTGGGAACTCGACGCCCACCGGTACCTCAAGCGCTCGCTCGCGCTCGACACCACCTTCGGTGGCCTCGAACGGTCCTCCCTGGCCGTCGCCGCCACCCTCTGACCCACCGGTCCCGGAAGGTCGGACACAACAGGGGACGGCTCGACGAGGTCGACACCGTCACCGGCGGTACCGCGGCCAGAGCTCGATGACCAATCGGCCCCGGATCCCGCCGGCCTCGAGCAGGCGGTGGGCTTCGGACGCTTCCTCGGGCGGGAAGGTACGAGCCACCCGCAGCGTGAGCTGACCGTCCTCGACCTGTTGGCGGAGCCGGTCGAGCTTCGCCTGCTCGCGGGCGTACTCCCGCACCCAGACCTGGTGGATGGTGATCCCCCTCGGCGCGTCGGCCCGGAAGCCCCGAACGGTGGCGAACCCGCCACCGTCGGCCACGGCCGGGAACAGGAGCTCGTTCTGCACCGCCCCGTCCACCAGCCCTGGCACCCGTCCGCCCGCGGCATCGACGATCCGCTCGGCGACGTCGTCACCGCGGCGGACCACCGCATCGGCCCCGAGCCGGGCCACCAGCTCCTCGTCCGCCTCGGAAGCGTCGGCCACCACCCGGAGCCCATCGGCCTTGGCCATCTCGACGACGTAACCACCCAGCGCGCCGGCCGCCCCGGTGACCGCCAGCGTCTCCCCCGCCGACAGTCCGAGCATGTCGAGTGCCAACCGGGCCGTCAGCCCGTTCATCGGCAGGGTGGACGCCTCCACGAGCGTGGTGCCGGCCGGCACGTGCGCCACCGACTCCGCCGGCAGGGCCAGCCGCTCCGAGTAGCCGCCGTGCGACCCCTTCGGCACCACGATGGCCATCACCTCGTCGCCCACCGACGGCCCGTCCACGTCCTCCCCCAGCGCCTCGACCACGCCGGCCACGTCCATGCCCGGCACGTACGGGGGCGGGTCTTCCCGCTGGCGCTCGGACCGGGCGCCGTTGCGGACGTAGGTGTCGGTGGGGTTCACGGTGGCGGCGCGGACCCGCACGAGGACGTCGCCCGGCCCCGGCGACGGGTCGGGCAGCTCGACCACCTCCAGGGCCTCGGGACCTCCGTAGTCGTTCACACCGATCGCACGCATGCTCCGAGACTGGCACGCGCCGCCTCGGCGCCGCGAGGGGCGGCGCCGGGTCGCGAGGCGGGATCACGATCGCGGTCGAACGGGATTCCCCATGGGGCGGATCTGGCGGGAGGCGAGCACCGCGCCGGTGATCACCAGGGCCACGCCGGCCAGCGCGGGCCCGGTCACCCGGTCGTCCTGGATCACGACACCGAGCACGAGGGCCACCACCGGGATGAGGTAGGTGACCAGCGACGAACGGGTGGCGCCCACCCGGCCGACCAGGTTGCCCATGATGACGAAGGCGGTGCCGGTGCCGACCGCGCCGATGAACACGACGGCCAGCGTCGGGCGCAGCTCCCACGACGACGGCGGGATGGACGCGATGCCGAACGGGGCGGTCCAGACCGCGGCCAGCGCCAACATGCGGGCCATCACCGCCAGCGCCCCGTAGCGCTGCTGCAGGGGCGGGGCGATGTTCACCGCGAACCCGTAGCAGAGGGTGGCGGCCACCACCAGGACGGCGCCCACCCACGCCGTGCCGCCCTCACCGGCCTGGCTGGCCGAGATGGCGATCACGCCGCCCAGTCCCACCAGCAAGCCCACCGACTGCATGCGGCTCGGCGGCCGGCGCAGCAGCACCCCGGCGACGATGGCGGCGAAGATCGGCTGGGCGCCGTTGAGCATGCCGGTGACGGCCGAGTTGATGTGCTGCTCGGCCAGCGGGAACAGGGTGAACGGGATCCCCACCCAGACGATCGACAGCACGACCATGCGGAAGCGGTCCTCGGCCTGGATCCGGACCCGGGCTCGGGGCAGGACGTTGAGGACCAGGGCCCCGAGCGACACCCGGCCCCAGGTGATCAGTCCCGGCTGCACGGCGTCGAGGCCGACCTTGATGAACAGGAACGACGAGCCCCAGATCATCGAGATGGCGACGAAGAGCCCCCAGTCACCGGGCGTGAAGGCCCCCTCGTTGCTGCTGGATGTCGCCTCCAGGACCCGGGCCCGGGGGCGGGCCGGCTCCTCGGTCACGGAGTCTCGTCTGGCTCGCCGGTGAGCTCCACCGTCTGCGACGTGCCAGGGTCCTGGCGCACCCACATGACCCGCTGCGGGAAGGGGATCTCGATGCCCTCCTCGTCGAATCGGGCCTTCATGCGCCGGTTCAACTCACGGCTGACCGCCCACTGGCGCGCCGGCTGGGTCCGCAGCACGAGCCGGATGGTGATGCCGTCGGCCCCCAGAGCCTGCACGCCCCACACCTCGGGCTCGTCGAGGATGTCGACCTTCCAGACGTCCTCGTGCCAGAGCCCGTCGGCCACGTCCTTGACCACCTCCATCGCCCGGTCGAGGTCGGTGTCGTAGGCCACGTCGATGTCGAGCAGGGCCCGGGCCCATTGCTGGCTCATGTTGCCGACCCGGCGGATCTCGCCGTTGGGCACGTGCCACACGGTGCCGTCGACGTCACGCAACCGGGTCGTGCGCAGGTTCACGATCTCGACCGTGCCGGTGGCCTCGCCCACGTCGACGATGTCACCCACGCCGTACTGGTCCTCGGCCAGCATGAACAGGCCCGAGAGGAAGTCCTTCACCAGCGACTGGGCGCCGAAGCCGAGGGCCACGCCCACGACGCCGGCACCAGCGATCAGGGGGGCGAGGTTGATGTTCACTTCGGACAGGGCGGTCAGCACCGCGATGGCATAGATGACGATGCTGGCCACGCTCTTGAGGACGGTGCCGATGGTCTCGGCCCGGGCCCCGGCCCGCAGGTTGGGCTGGGCCGACGTCGCCTTCAGCGCCGAGGGGGTCATGCGCCGGATCCGCTGCTTGGTGGCAACCACGTCCTCGTCGGTGAGTTGGTTCACGAAGCCCCGGATGAGCTTCCTGACCAGACGGTTGACGATCCACGCCACCACGAAGATCAGCAGGATCTTGAGGGGACGGGCGACGAGGAAGTCCGCGGCCCGGGCGATGGACTCGTTCTCGGTCCACCGGTAGACGTTGCGACACACGACGCCGGCCTGGTCGGCGGTGTCGACCTCGCACGCCTTGGCCACCGCGGACGGATCGATCGCGAAGAGGGGGAGCACGACCCGAACCGTACCGAGTCGCCCCTACGATTGAGTCGTGGCTCCAGAACCGTCGCCCTACGCCGGCACCGTTCCGGTCGCGTCGTTGAGCTCCACCGACGGCGTGGTCACCCTGGTCGAGGGCCAGTCGTTCTGCGTGTCGGGGCGCACCGGCGACGTGGCGTCCGAGTACCCCCAGGGGCTGTTCATGTTCGACACCAGGGTGCTGTCCCGCTGGGAGCTACGTCTGAACGGCCACCGGCTCGAACCACTCACCGTGGAGGTGCGCAACCCCTTCGGTGCCACCTTCGTCGGCCGCAGTGCCCCCCTGTCCGGCCACGCCGACGCCGACGTGGTGGTGTTCCGTCATCGCGACATCGGAGACGGGCTGCGCGAGCGGATCGTCGTCACCAACCACGGGCTCGCACCGGTGCCGGTGGCGCTCGAGATGACCTGCGACGTGGACTTCGCCGATCTCTTCGAGGTGAAGGAGAGCCGCGTCCGGCGGCGGGGCGAGCACGTCCAGGAAGTCGTGACCTCGGGCTTGCAGTTCCTGCATCGCCACGACGGGAGGACCAAGGAGGTCGTCATCCGCTCGGCCATGCCCGGTGCCGCCGAGCCCGGTCTCCTGTCGTGGGCCGAAACGCTGGCACCGGGCGCCGAGTGGGAGGTGTGCGTGGAGGTGGGCGCGATCGTCAACGGCATCGCGCTGCAACCCCGCTTCGTCTGCGGCGGTCACGACCAGGACAGCGTGCCCCTGCAGCGGCTGGCCCGATGGCGGGCCAAGCTCCCCGTCGTGGCCACCGACGACCCTGCCCTCACCGAGACCATGAGCCGGACTCAGGAGGATCTGGGAGCGCTGCAGATCTTCGACCCCGAGCATCCAGAGCTCCCGATCCTGGCTGCCGGTGCGCCGTGGTTCATGACCGTGTTCGGCCGTGACTCGCTGCTCACCGCGTGGATGACGCTGATCGCTGACCCGTCGCTCGCCCACGGGGTTCTCGAAACCTTGGCCCGGTTCCAGGGGACCGACGTCGACCCGTCGACCGAGGAGGAGCCGGGCAAGATCCTCCACGAGATGCGCTTCGGTGCCGCGTCGGGCCTGTCGCTCGGTGGCGGCAACGTCTACTACGGCTCGATCGACGCCACCCCGCTCTTCGTCATGGTGCTGGGTGAGCTCCGCCGCTGGGACGCGCGCGACGAACTGGTCGACCGCCTCCTCCCCCATGCTGATCGAGCGCTGGCCTGGATCGATGACTTCGGCGACCGGGATGGTGATGGATTCGTCGAGTACCAGTGCACCAGCAGCCACGGCCTGGCCAACCAGGGCTGGAAGGACTCCTGGGACGCGATCCGTCACGCCGACGGCGACCTGGCCCAGGCGCCGATCGCGCTGTGCGAGGTCCAGGGATACGTCTACGCCGCCTTCGTGGCCCGGGCTCACTTCGCCCAGGAGATGGGCGACGATGCCACCTGCCGTCGGTACCAGGACAAGGCGATCGAGCTGCGCCGACGGTTCAACGAGGCGTTCTGGGTCGAGGAACACGGGTGGTACGCGATGGCGCTCGACGGCGACAAGCGCCCGGTCGACGTGCTGGCCTCGAACATCGGGCACTGCCTGTGGACCGGCATCGTCGATCCCGAGCGGGCCCGCCTCGTCGCCGACCGGCTCCTGTCACCGGCGATGTTCACGGGGTTCGGCATCCGGACGCTGGCATCGTCGGCCGCCGCCTACAACCCGGTCAGCTACCACAACGGTTCGGTGTGGCCGCACGACAACGCCCTGGCCGCAGCCGGTCTGGCCCGCTACGGGTTCGTCGAGGAGGCCCACCGTGTCATCGAGGCCCAGCTCGACGTGGCCCGATCCCATCACGGTCGGCTACCGGAGCTGTTCGCCGGTTTCGAGCGGGGCCACCTGGCCGTGCCCGCCTCCTACCCGACGTCCTGTTCGCCGCAGGCGTGGGCGTCGGCGTCGCCGCTGCTGTGGCTGCGGACGCTGCTGCGTCTCGATCCGTGGGCGTCGGAGGGCAAGGTGTGGATCGACCCGCAGCTCCCTCACGGACTCGGTCGCCTGGTGGTGTCGAGGATTCGGATCGGCGACCAGACCCTCACTGCGTCGGTCGACGGTGACGAGGTGCGGATCGCCGGCACCACAGGACTCGACATCATCCGCGAGTCCCGTCCGCCACTCACTGCGAACCTCGATCCGCATCCGTGACCGGGACGAGGAGCACCGGGATCCCCGCGTCGGCGAGCACCGAACGCACGACCGCCGCCCGCCCCGGGCCGAGGTCCTGGCTCCAACCGAGGGCGATGAGGTCGACGGCTTCGTGCTCGGCCACCTCGATGACCGTCTCGGCCGGGGATCCCCGCCGGAGGTACAGATCGACCGGCGACTCGGCACACCACCGGGACGCGAACTCCGCGGCGTAGGCCTCGTCGGCGTAGGCGCTCTGATCCCAGAACGCCGGCACCGTGCTGGCGTCGAAGACGTGCAGCGCGACGAGCTCGACTCCACACGCCACGAGCTGGTGCAGCGCGTCGGTCACCGCGGCCGACGTCTCGGCCGTGCCCTCGAGCGGGATCAGGGCACGCCGGATCTGCGGAACGGTCCCGCGGTCGTCGGTGCGGGGCGGCACCACGAGGACAGGGTCACCCGCCCGCTCGATGATCGACCGGGCGACGTGGCCGACGGCCGTCGCACCCTCAACCTCCGCTCGGGCACCGACGACCACCACGGTGATCTCGGGGTCGGTGCACACCCGGATGATCTCTTCGATGGGATCGCCTTCGCGTTGGTCGAGCGGGATGCCGGCCCGCTCGGCGGTCCGCGTCGCCCCGTCGTCGTTGCCGTTCATCACGTGGACGGCTCGCAGCTCGGCTCCGGTGAGCGCGGCCAGCGTGCCGGCGAAGGCGAGCACGTCGGCGCCGATGGGGCTGCCGTCGATGGCGGCGAGCACGGTGGTCATGAGTCGACCCTCCTTGCGATCGTCGGCGCGCCGTCGATGATCACCGGCACCGGATCTGCCGCCTCCGCGGTCACCCCGTCGTCACCGATCGTCACCCGCACCCGCGTGCCGCGGTACCGGACCGTCACCCGCAGCGAGGTCCACCGGGACGGGAGGTGGGGATCGATCCGCAGGCCGGCGGCGGTGGGCTCGATGCCGGCGAAGCCGCTGACGACGGCCTGCCAGAGCCCGCCGATGGTGGCGAGGTGCAGCCCACCGGCCGTCATGCCGGTGAGGTCGTCGAGGTCGAGCCGGGCGGCCATGACGAAGAGGGGCAGGGCCTCGTCGGGCCGGCCCGCCCGAGCCAGCAGCGCAGCGCAGATCGCCGGCGAGAGCGAACTGCCGTGGGCGGTGCGGGGCAGGTAGTACCCGACATCGGCGGCGAGCGAGCCCTCCGGGCACTCTCCGGGGACCAGGTGATGCAGCATCAACACATCGGGTTGTTTGATCACCTGTGTTTGCCGGATCCGCTCCCGACCCAGCAACACGTCGGCGGCGACCGGGGGCGGTGCCAGATCGGCGATCAGCAACGGTTCGAGATCGGAGAAGCCGGCGAACTGCTCGTAGCGACCGGTGGCGGCGTCGAAGCCGTCGACCAGTGAATCGGCCACGGCTCGAAACCGGGCCGCGCCGGCCTCGTCGCCGTCCGCGGCCACGAGGCGGGCGGCGTGGCGGAGGTGCCAGCGAACCATGACGTTGGTGTACGCGTTGTCGTCGACCACCTCGTGGTACTCGTCGGGGCCGATCACCCCGTAGAGGTGACCGCGACCGGCGGCATCCGTCCGGACCCGGGCGGCCCAGTACTCAGCGGTCTCGGTGACGAGACCCCGACCGGGACCCTCGAGGACGCCGGTGTCCCCGGTCCAGTCCACATAGCGGAGCGCGGCCCAGGCGACGTCGCTGTTGATGTGCTCCTCGTGCTGCCCGGTCCGGACCGGCACGATCCGCCCCTCGATGTCGCGGACCGAGGTCGGGGTCACGTCGACCCCCTCCTGGGCCGACTCCCAGGGAAACCGCGCCCCGGGCAGTCCGAGGTGAGCGGCGGTCCGACGGGCGGCGGGCAAGCGCCGGATCCGGTACTCGAGGACGGCGCGTGCCGCGGCGGGAAGTGTGGCGGCCAGCGCCGGGAGCACGAACACGTCGGTGTCCCAGAAGACGTGGCCGGCATAGGCGAGACCGGTCAGCCCCCGTGCGCCCACCGCGGCCTCGCCCGAGGTCGACGCGCACGACAGCAGGTGGAAGAGCGCGAACCGCACCGCCAGCTGGGCGTCGGGGTCACCTCCGATCTCGATGTCGGCATCGGCCCAGCGGGCCTGCCACGCCACCCGCTGCTCGCTCAGCAACTCGTCGAAGCCGACCGCGTCCGCCTCGGCCAACGCCTGCTCGGCATCCTCCCGGTCCCGGTCGCCGCCGTCGCGGACGTCGACGATTCGCTCGAGACCGTCACCGTCGGGCGACGACCACGTGCGCTGGCGGACGGTGACGGCCACCGTCGCCCGGTCCGATGCCGTCTCGGCCCAGACGTCGGTGCCTGCGGTTCCGGCGTGCCACTCGTCGTTCGCACGGAGCGTGGCGGGGGCCACGGGCTCCGACAATGGGTCGGCCCACGAGGTCGGTCCGCCGCGCTCGGCCCGCAGGCATCCGAGGTGGGGGCGGACCAGCGACACGAACCGCACGGTCCCGATCCCGTCGCCGACCGGCGTCGCGGTCAGGACGCCATCGCGCAGGTCGAGGGCCCAGCAGTGCCCGGCGCCGGCGAAGTCGTCACCGAGCCCAGTCCACACCGGACCGGGGAGCGGGCGCACGAGACCGTCGGCGCCGGCACCGTAGGAACCCGAGACGAGGACGAGCCGCGTCGCGCTGTCCGCCTCGCTGCCGAGATCGCCGATCACCGACATGAACCCGTTGCTCAACGCCAGCAGGCTGGCCTTGACCCGGTGCAGGTGGTCGTGGGCCACGGGGCCGACGTCGAGCACCCAGCCGTCGTCGTTCACGGCGTCAGGTCGCGTTCCCGCAGGTCGATCTCCTCGCAATCAGCGTCCACGAGCCGCTGGTAGAGCGCGACGTGGTCGTGGACCATGCGCTCGTTCGAGAAGCGGTCCTCGACGGCATCCCGGCAGCGAACACGATCGATCGTCCCGATCCGCCCGAGCTGGGTCACCATGTCGGCCTCGTCCCGGCAGATGAAGCCGGTGATCTCGTCGTCGACGATCTCGGGCGCCGCGCCCTCGGCGAAGGTGAGCACCGGCGTCCCGGTGGCCAGCGCCTCGATCATCACCAGGCCGAACGGTTCGGACCACCGGATCGGATTCACGAGGGCCTCGGCTCCACCGAGGAGGTCTGCCTTCTCGCGGCCCCCGACCTGGCCCAGGTACACGGCATCGGGTCCGAGGAGCGGCTCGACGACCTCGGTGAAGTACCGGTGCTCGGCCGGCTCCCACATCTTGGCGGCGATCAGCAGGGCCCGGCCCGCACCACGGGCCACACGGATGGCACGATCGACCCCCTTGTCGGGGTGCATGCGCCCGAGGAACACCACGTACCCCCCGTCGCCGGCGCCGAGCGGGTAGGCGTCGAGGTCGATCCCGTGGTGGATGATCGCGGCGATCGGCACCGTGGGCGCGGTGCTGGCCTGGTCCCGGGAGATGGCGACGACCGACACCGCCTCGCCGACGGCCGCGTACAGCTGGGTGAGCTCCGGCGTGAACTCGCCGTGCACGGTGGTCACCACCGGGGTGTCGAGGGCGATTCCGGTCGTGACCGCCCACAGCGGCCCGAGCAGGGTGTGGTCGTGGATGACATCGCAATCGGCCAGCTGGCGATAGGCGGCTTCCACCTGGGCGAGCTCGATGGTGATCGAACCCGTCGTCCCGACTGCTCGCCGGTGGACCCAGCGCCGCGGGACCGGGCACGTCGAGTCGCCCGTGGTGAACAGGGTGACCTGATGACCGGCGGCAACCAGCCCTCGAGCGAGGTGGTCGAGCACCAACTCGGTGCCGCCGTAGACCGGTGGGGGTACCGCCACCCAGGGTGGCGCGATCAACCCGATGTGCATCCGGGAGGAAGTCACCACCTTTGTCGTAGGCCAGCGCGCCACGTTGGGCAAGGGGCAAAGGTCCTAGGTTCACCGCGATGAGCGCACCGCTGTTCCTCGGCGAATCCGTCGACCCCGCGTCGCACGAGCGGGACGGCGGACATATCGAGTACGACCCGGCCGACCTCACCACCCACGGCGTGATCGTGGGGATGACCGGGTCGGGCAAGACCGGCCTCGGCATCGTCGTGGTCGAGGAGGTGCTCCGGGCGGGGATCCCGGCCCTGATCATCGATCCCAAGGGCGACATGACGAACCTCGCCCTCCGGTTCCCCGGGCTGTCGGCCGAGGAGTTCGCGCCGTGGGTTCCCGCCGGCGGGGATGCGGCCCAGACCGCCCAGGTGTGGTCCGACGGGCTGGCCTCGTGGGGGCTCGGCGGTTCCGACGTCGCCGCGCTGGCGGGCAGTTCCCGGGTCACCGTGTACACGCCGGGATCGAACGCGGGCGTCCCGCTGAACGTGATCGGCTCGCTGGCCGCGCCGGGCACCGATGACCCCGAGGCGAGGCACGACGAGATCGAAGGGTTGGTCAGCGGCTTGCTCGCCATGGTGGGCATCGCCGCCGATCCGCTGTCGTCGCGCGAGCACATCCTGCTGTCGAACCTCGTCGAGCGCGCCTGGGCCGGCGGTGCCTCCCTGGACCTCGGCCTGCTGGTCCAGCAGGTCCAGGACCCGCCGATCCGCAAGCTGGGCGTGTTGGAGATCGACTCGTTCTACCCGGCCGCCGATCGGACCCGACTGGCCGTCCAGCTGAACGGGTTGTTGGCGTCACCGTCGTTCTCGGCCTGGGCCGAGGGCGTGCCCATGGACATGGATACGCTCCTGTCCACCACCGCCGGCCCGGCGTGCTCGGTCGTCTACCTCGCCCACCTGTCCGACGAGGAACGCCAGTTCGTCGTCACCCTGCTGCTCGCGAAGCTGGTCACGTGGATGCGGGGCCGGTCGGGGACACCCGACCTGCGAGCGCTGGTGTACATGGACGAGGTGTTCGGCTACGTGCCGCCATCCGCAGCGCCACCGGCGAAAAAGCCGATCCTCACCATCCTCAAACAGGCCCGGGCATTCGGCGTCGGCATGGTGCTCGCCACCCAGAACCCGGTCGATCTCGACTACAAGGCCATCTCCAACGCGGGCACGTGGATGATCGGCCGGCTCCAGACCGAACGAGATCTGGCCCGGCTCTCGGAGGGCCTGTCGAGCTCGTCGGGCGAGGTCGACGTCGACGCCGTCACCGGCACGATCTCGGCCCTCGGGAAGCGGGAGTTCGTCCTCCACACCACCAAGGGGACCCCACCGACCACCTTCACCACGCGATGGGCGCTCGACTACCTGGCCGGCCCGCTCACCAAGGGGCAACTCGCCTCGCTGCCCGGCCAACCCAATGCCTCGACCATCGAGCAGGCGGCCTCGTCGGCGGCACCTTCCACCGTGCCGGCCGCCGACCGGCCTGTCGAGGTGGGCGAGGACGAGGTCGCCGCCCCCCCGAAGGTCGCCGACGGCACGCCGGTCCGCTGGGTCGATCCGGCCGCCCCGTGGCTGGCGGACGTGGGCGGCGATCCGACCTCGACCTCGTACCGGGCGGGGATCGCGGCCCGGGTCGAGCTCCTCTTCGACGATGCCGCGGCCGACCTGCGCCACACCGAGGAGTTCGAGTGCGTCGTCGTCGGTCTGGACGCGACCTTCGATCCCGATGCGATCGTCGCCGTCGACTACGACGACCGCGACCTGCGCGACGCCGCGCCCGAGCGGGCCGCCTACCAGCTCACCAAGGCCCCCGTCGCCACCGCGCGCTACTTCAACGACGTCGAGCGGGCGATCACCGACAAGCTCTACCGGGACCAGACGTTGACGGTCCGCTCGAACCCGACGCTGAAGCTGTTCGCCCGCCCCGGCGAGGCCGACGAGGACTTCGCCGCCCGATGCGAGGCGGCGGCCGATGCGGCCGCCGATGCCCGGACGGCGAAGATCCGGACCCGGCTCGAAGCCAAGATGTCGACCATCCACCGGGCCATCGAACGGGAGCAGATACGGGTCACAGAACTGCAGGCCCGGGCGTCGGACACCAAGCAGCACGAAGTCATCTCCGCCGCGGGTGACCTGCTCGGATCTCTGCTCGGCGGCAAGCGATCGACCCGCTCCATCCTCGGCAAGGTCAAGGGGGTCTCGTCTCGGCGCAAGCAGTCGTCCGCCGCCGAGGACCGGGTCGAGGCCGCGCTGGCGAAGGTGGAACAGAAGCAGATGGAGCTGGGTGATCTCGAGACCGAGCTGGCCGACGCCATCGCCGACATCGCCGCGGAGTGGGACGCCAAGGCGGTGGAGATCGAGGACGTGGAGATCGGACTGGAGAAGACCGACATCTCGGTGACACAGCTCGCCCTCGTCTGGGTCCCCGCCTGATGCCGACCGCGCCGCCGCGGCCCACCGTGGCCGACGTCGAGTCGGAGCTGGCCGAGCACGTCCGCGCCCTCGCCGGCCCGGACGCGGTGCCGAGGCCCGAGCAGGTCGCCGCCGTCACCGCGGTGGTGGCCGAGGGCCGGCGCACGCTGCTGGTGGCCCGCACCGGATTCGGCAAGTCGGCCGTCTACTTCTCGGCCACCCGGATGCTCCGTGACCGGGGCTGGGGTCCCACCGTGGTGGTGTCGCCGTTGCTGGCCCTCATGCGCGACCAGGTGAGCGCCGCCCGCCGGCTCGGTCTGGCCGCGGAGACGATCAACTCCTCGAACCTCGACGCCTGGGAGCGGATCGAGAAGGAGGTGGCTGCCGACGACATCGACCTGCTGCTGATCTCACCGGAACGGCTGGCCAACGCCGGCTTCCGCGATCGGGTCTTCGACCTCTTGCGCTCCCGTCCGATGGCGTTGGTCTGCGACGAGGCCCACTGCATCTCCGACTGGGGCCACGACTTCCGGCCCGACTACCTGCGCCTGCGTCATCTGCTCGACGAGCTGCCGGACTGGACACCCGTGCTGGCCACCACCGCCACCGCCAACCAGCGGGTCACCGACGACGTGGCGTCCCAGCTCGGGGCCGACACCTTGGTGCTGCGCACGTCGCTCGACCGCGCCGCCCTGCACCTGTCGGTGGTCGACCTGCCCGACGATGCCCACCGGTTGGCCTGGGTCGGCGAGCACCTCGACGAGATCCCCGGCTCGGGCATCATCTACTGCCTCACCCAGGGCCAGGCGGCTGAGACCGCATCGTGGCTCCGGGGCCGAGGCCACGACGTCGAGGCCTACACCGGAGCCACTGAACCCGACGAGCGGCTGCGGCTCGAGGACGAGCTGCGGGCGAACCAGCGCAAGGCCCTGGTCGCCACCTCCGCGCTCGGGATGGGATTCGACAAGGGCGACCTCGCCTTCTGCATCCACCTCGGCCTGCCACCCACGCCGGTGGCCTACTACCAACAGATCGGCCGGGCCGGCCGCGCCCTGGAGCGGGCCGAGGTCGTGGCCCTGCCCCGCCCGATCGAGGACGCCGCCATCTGGCGCTGGTTCGAACAGGTCAGCCTCCCGGCCGAGTCCACGTGCGACGAGGTCCTCCGGCAGCTGTCCGGCAATCGGCCGACGTCGGTGCCCGCGCTGGAGGCGGTGGTCAACCTGGGCCGGACCCGGCTCCAGACACTGCTGAAGATCCTCGAGGTCGACGGCGCCATCCGCCCCGTCAAGGGCGGGTACCTGCTCACCGACACGGGGTGGGAGTACGACCGGGACAAGGCCGAGCGTCTGCGGGCCCTCCGTCGGGACGAATCCGAGCAGATGCTGGCCTTCGCCGACCGGCCGGGCTGCCGGCTGCGCTTCCTGCGCGAGGCACTCGACGATCCCGACGCCGACGACTGCGGACGCTGCGATCGCTGCCTCGGAACTGCGAACGACGCCGACCGCACGGTGCTGGATCCCGATCTGGTGGCCGAGGCGGCCCGGCACCTCCGCGCCGGCGACGTGGGCATCGAGCCTCGCAAGCAGTGGCCGTCGGGCCTCGACGAGCCGAAGGGGCGGATCCCGCCCGATGCCCAGGCCCGCTGGGGCCGGGCGCTGTGCCGGGTGGGCGACGGCGGCTGGGGCCCGGTCATCGACGAGGTGCTGGCCGGCGACCGGCTCCTCCACACCGACATGATCCGGGCCGTGGCCGGTGTGCTCAAGCGGTGGGACTGGGCCGAGCGCCCGACGTGGATCTGCCCGGTGCCGTCACGGCGACGCCAGGGCATTCTTGACCGGCTCACCGATGGACTGGGCCAACTCGGTTCACTCCCGGTGCATGCCGCCCTGGTGCGGGTGCAGGACGGAGGTAGCACCGGCTTCCAGGCCGATCAGGCCAACTCGGCCCACCAGGTGGCCAACGTGTGGGGCAGCCTCGCGGTCGACGCCGCCGCGCTCCCGGCCCGGGCGGTCATCGATGGCCCGGTCCTGTTGGTCGACGACGAGTGCGACTCGCGATGGACCATCACCGTGGCCACCCACCTGCTGGTCGAGGCCGGCACCGGACCCGTCCTGCCGCTGGTGCTGCGCACCCGCTGACCAGCTCAGGCGCCGGAGTCATCCAGCAGGATCTGGTGCATCGTGCGCGAGGTCTCGTCGGTCTTGATCGCGATCAGCAGGGCGGCCACCGTCGTGCTGCCCAGACCACCGACGACCATCGAGGCCTCCTGGATCAGCGCGCCGAGCGCAACCAGGAGCAACGAAGCCAGGCCGGCGTAGAGGATCGATCGAGTGGACACGGTGGACCTCCAGGAGGCGGTGGTGGGGGGACGCATGACGGCTGAGCACCTACCCCGCTTCTGCCGGTCCAGACGTCGGATCGCGCAGAATTTTCTGACGCGCTGTCAGGAACTGGCCGAGGGCATCCGCCGGGCCGGCCCCCATCACTTGAGCTGGTCGGCCACGACTCCGAAGCGATCGAGGGACGCCGGATCGGCGCGGTGCATCTCCTCGGCGAAGTAGAGGACGAGCCGATCGGCCACGCCGTCGTACTTCTCGTGCAACCGGGGCGCGAGTTCGGCCCAGGTCGCTTCGACCGCGAAGTGCTCGAGCATCTCGTCGGTGATCAGCGCGGCCATGCCGGGGAGATCTCCGGCCTTGAGGCGCTGGTTCAGGGCGGCCGAGGTTCCCTCGAAACCGAGCATGTCGAACATGAACGAGTAGTTGCGAGTCGATCCGTAGAAGGCGATCTGGAAGCGGGCCCGGTCGCGCCACCGGACGCGCTCCTCGTCGGAATCGCCGACGATGGTGAACACCGGGACCGTGAGGACGAGGTCGTTGGCCGATCGTCCGGCGTCGTCGGCTCCACCGTGCAGGCCGGGGAGCAACCGCTCGTCAAGGTACCGGCGGGAGTGGAAGGGATGGACGTGGACGCCGTCGGCCACCGCGCCGGCCATGCGCACCATCCACGGACCGACAGCCGCGACGTCCACCGGCGGGTCAGGCGGTGCGATGGGCCCCGGCGACCACATGTCGGGCAGCAGCGAGAGCTCGTGGTACTGCCCATCGAACGCCAGGGGTGACTCACCCCGAAACGCCGGGAAGATGTGCTTGACCGCTTGGACGTACTCACGGATGCGCGGCCCGGGCGGGTCGAAGTCCACCCCGTAGCGGCGTTCGATGTGGGCGCGGACCTGGGTCCCGAGGCCGAGGCGGAACTTGCCCTCGGTCACGTCCTGGAGCTCCCAGGCCACCTTCGCGGTCACCATCGGACTGCGGGGGAACGCCACCGCGATGCCGGTGGAGTACTGCAACGTCGGTGCCGCCAGGGCGGCCGCCGCGATCGAGAGGTACGCGGTCCGGCCCGACTCGACGAAGACCATGCCATCGAGACCGGCCGACTCCACCGCTCGGGCGAAGGACTGGACGTCGGTGAGCTTGCGGCCGGCAGCCATCACATGGAGTTCCATGGGCCCGAGTCTGCCTGCCGGGCGGAGCGCGGCGCGGCCACCGGTGGGTTACGTTCCGAACATGGCGACGCAGTACGTGAAGGGCCTGGTCGAGGTGGGTGACGGGGTGTGGGCGTACCTCCAACCCGATGGCGGATGGGGCTGGAGCAACGCCGGACTGGTCAGCGACGGCACCGACTCGCTGCTGGTGGACACCCTGTTCGACATGACGCTGACCCGCGACATGCTCGATGCGATGGGGGCGGTCACCGGGTCGGCGCCCATCTCCACCATCGTGAACACCCATGCCAACGGCGACCACTGCTACGGCAACGCGGCCGTTCACCCGGCCGGTGGCGTGGAGGCGGTGGAGATCCTGGCATCGGAGGCCTCGGCCCGGGAGATGGACGAGGTGCCGGCGTCGATGCTCGCCGGCATGCTGTCCGCCGCGCCGGACCTCGGAGCGGTGGGCGAGTACGTGGCCCGCATCTTCGGCTCGTTCCGCTTCGAGGAGGTGGTCCCCGCTCCCCCGACCCGCACCTTCTCCGGTTCGCTGCGGATCCAGGTGGGCAGCCTGGAGCTCGACCTGGTCGAGGTGGGCCCGGCGCACACCGGTGGCGACGTGCTGGTCGAGCTCCCGGCGCGGGACACGGTCTTCACCGGCGACATCCTCTTCAACGGGGGCACGCCGGTGGTGTGGGCGGGTCCGTTCGGGAACTGGATGGCGGCATGCGACCGCATCATCGACGCCGGCTGGTCGAGGATCGTGCCCGGGCACGGCCCGCTGGCCGCCATCGACGACGTGCGGACGCTGCGCGACTACTTGCGCTGGCTGCTCGACGAGGTCCGCCCTCGCCACGCGTCAGGCATGTCGGTGGACGAGACCATCGCCGACATCGACCTCGGCGCCTGGGCCGATCTGGGCGAGTCCGAGCGCCTCGCGGTCAACGTCGACACCGCCTTCGCCGAGCTGGATCCAGACCACCGCCGGGCCGACGCGCTCACCAACTTCGGCCGCATGGCGGCGCTGGCCGGCTGATCAGCGCCGATCCTCCCTGAGGCCGCCGGCCGGCGTCCAGCTCTCGATGACGAGCTGGTCGTCGCGCACCGTCGTGAGCACGACCTCGGTGACGTCGATGCAGAAGGCGTGCGAGCCCTCGGGCGCGTGGTGCTCCTCCCACTCGGGCCACACCTGCCTGATGAGGGCGAGATCGGTGACCTCGGTGGCCACCCCGGCCACCTTGGCGTCGCCGTCGACCAGCTCCTCGTCGACCGGCGCGCTGTGCAGCGCGCACCGACCGTCCCGCTGGAGGTCGCGCGCCTTGCGGGCGCCGGGCATCGATCCGAGCCACACGCCGCCCGCGGCGAACACGACCTCGGTGCCGCTGATGCGCGGCGACCCGTCCCGCCGCAGGGTGGCCAGCGTCTTGTGCAACGTGGCGTCGAAGCGTTGCTGCACCCGTCGAGCGAGGTCCGGTGCCTCGGTATCGATGTCTTTCCATGCGGTCATGGCAGCCGATACCAGCCCGTCGTGACCAGCTACTTCGGGTCCTGGATCGAGACGGTTCCCTGGGCGGCGGCGGCCAGCCGACCTTCGTTGGTCACGTCGATGCGGACCACCGCGGTGCGCTTGGTCATCGAGATGATGGTGGCGGTGGCCACCATCGTGCCCTCGCGCACCGGGCGCAGCAGATTGAGCTTGAACTCGGTGGTCGCCGCCCACTGACCTCGTTCGATCACCGGGTACAGCACGGCACCGAGGACGTGGTCGACCAGGCTGGACATGACGCCGCCGTGCGCGGTGCCGAACGGGTTCAACAGCTCGTCGCGCACCGCGATCTCCGCCACCAGCCGGCCGGGCCCGACATCGGTGTGCCGGATCCGGAGGTACCCCGGCAACCCACCATCGAGCATGGCGCCCGAGTGGAGGATGCCGTCGGCGAGGTCCTGGTCGAAGTGCTCGAAATCGGGCTCGGTTGTTCCCATCGGCCCGACGTTACCGACCGTCCTACGAACGGACGCCGCCCGGCGTGAACTCGGCCCGCAGGTGCTTGATGCCGTTGATGAAGTTGGACTGCAGGCGGTCGGGCTCTCCCACGGTGTGGATGTCGGGGACGCGCTGGTGCAGCTCGCGGAACATCAGTGTGATCTCCCGGCGGGCCAGGTGGGCGCCGAGGCAGAAGTGCGGGCCGGGACCACCGAAGCCGACGTGCCTGGCCAGCGTGTCCTTGTCGCGGGTGAAGTCGAGCTCGTGGGGGTGGTCGAACACGGCCGGGTCCCGGTTGGCGGCGTTGTACCAGAGCACCACCTTCTCGCCCTCGCTGAACTCCCGACCGCCGAGCATCGTGCCATCGGTGGTGCAGGTGCGGCGGAAGTGGATGACCGGGGAGGCATACCGGACGATCTCCTCGACGGCCACCGGCGCCACCGCCTCGAAGTCGTTCCACCACAGTTCCTTCTGCGCCGGGTTCTGGGTCATCCAGTGCAGGCCGTGGGCGATGGCGTTGCGGGTGGTCTCGTTGCCCGCCACCACGAGGAGCACGAAGAACGACCCCAACTCGGCGTCGGTGAGCACCTCGTCGCCCTCCGACTGGGCGTTGACCAGCTGCGAGATGACGTCAGGACCGGGGTTCTGCCGGCGCTCCTCGCCGAGCTCCGAGACGAGCTGGATGAGCTCCATGCCCGCGGTGACCAGCGCGGCCTGCACCGCGTACGGATCGTCCTGGTTGGGCACGTACTCGGCGTCACCGAGCCCGAGGATGATGTTGGTGCGGTCGAAGACGAACTGCTCCTGCGAGCGCGGGATGCCGAGCAGGTCGAGGATGATCCGCAGCGGCAGGAGCGCAGCCACGTCGGTGACGAAGTCGCACTCGCCCGCATCGATGATGTCGTCGACGATCTCGACCGCGACCCGCTCGACATCCGCCTTGAGCCGGTCGAGGACCCGGGGGGTGAAGCCGCGGGAGACGATCTTGCGCTGCCGGGCGTGGCGGGGATCGTCCATGTTGATGATCGAGCCGAGGAACTCGAGGAACTCGTCGGGGACGTCGCCGATGTTGGACCCACCCCGGCCGGAGCAGAACAGATCGGCTCGCCGGCTCGCCTCCACCACGTCGGCATGCCGGGTCAGGGCGTAGTAGCCAGGGCCCTGGGGGAAGATCTCGAGGTCGGGTTCCTCGAAGAACTTGATCGGTTCCTCGGCCCGCAGCAGGTCGAAGGCAGCATCCCGCTCGCTCCAGGGTCGGGACCAGAACGTCGGGTCGGAGAGGTCGATCTCGTCGAGTCGGAGGGCCATGACGCGGACCATAGTTGACTGTCCGGTCAAGTGGACCAGCCCGGTGGCTACGGTGCCGGACATGACCGACGCCGGACTTCGCACCGAGCGCGTCGGCGATGTCGAGGTCTTGACCCTCGACCGCCCCGACGCCCGCAACGCCCTCACCTTCGAGCTCTACGGCGCCCTCGAAGCGGCCGTGCGGGAGACCACGGCGCGCTGCCTGGTGATCACCGGCACCGATCCCGCCTTCTGCTCCGGCGACGACGTGAAGCAGGTCATGGTGGCCGCGGGTGAGGCCACGTCGGATCGGTTGGCCCGGACACCGCGGCTCACGCCGGCGGCCGACGCCCTCCTCCACACCGACGTCCCGGTCATCGCCGCAGTGAATGGCGCTGCGGTGGGCTGGGGCATGGAGCTGGCGCTGCTGGCCGACATCCGCATCGCCTCACAGCGGGCGCGCTTCGGCGAGCTGTTCGTGCTGCGGGGTCTGGTGTCCGATGTGGCCGGTCTCGGTCGGCTCGCTCAGGTCGTGGGGCGGGAGACGGCGGCCGTATTGCTGTTCACCGGGGCGGTCATCGACGCCGAGCGGGCCGAGCGGGTCGGGCTGGTGAGCTCAGTGGTCGATCACGACGAGCTGCTGCTGGTGGCGATGGCGCTCGCCCAGGAGATCGCGTCCCGTCCACCGCTGGCCGTGCAGGCGCTCAAGCGCGGCCTGCGCCGGGCGTTGGATCCCGACTGGGACGAGCTCGGCCGCTGGGTGAGCAGCACCCTGGCCGATCTGTTCCGCACCGACGACCACCGGGAGGGCGTGCAGGCCTTCCTCGAGAAGCGCCCGCCCGAGTTCCAGGGCCACTAGGGCGGTACGGAGGCGCGTCCAGTTTCCTCGAGGAAGGAGGCGGGTCAGCGGGGGACGTCCTTCCAGGGACCGTCCTTGTCGGTCCGGGGTTCGCCGGGCAGACCCAGCACGCGCTCACCCAGGATGTTCTTCATGATCTCCGACGTCCCCCCCTCGATGGAGTTGGCCCGGGACCGCAGGAACATCTTCCGTGACATGCCGGGAGGGCCCTCGAGGCCGACGGCATCGGCGCGGCGCATCTCGAAGTCGTAGCCGACCTGGCCACGCGGGCCGAGCATGTTGACGCAGAACTCGTAGATGTCCTTGTTGATCAAGGCGATGGCCAGCTTGGCGATCGACGACTCCGGGCCGGGGTTGCCGGCCTTGCGGTTCTGGCTGGCCCGGATGTTGGTGAGCCGGAGGACCTCGGCCCGGATCCAGAGATCCATGAGGTGGTCGCGCGTGGCGGGGCTGCGCTCGTGGTCTGAGAGCTCTTCCTTCCAGATCCGCACCACCTCGGCGATGGGCCCGGAGCCGGCCGGCCGGGGACCGCCGCCCCCGCCGCCCCCGATGGAGGTGCGCTCGTTCATGAGCGTGGTCATCGACACCCGCCAGCCGTCGCCGACGTCGCCGATGCGGTCGGCGTCGGGGATGCGCACGTCGGTGAGGTAGACCTCGTTGAACTCGGCCTCGCCGGTGATCTGGCGCAACGGCCGGACCTCGACGCCGGGTGCATGCATGTCGATCATGAAGTAGGTCAGGCCCTTGTGCTTGGGCTGATCGGGGTCGGAGCGGGCCACGAGCATGCCCTTGTCGGCCAGATGGGCCATGGTGTTCCACACCTTCTGGCCGTTGACGATCCACTCGTCACCGTCGCGGACGGCACGAGTGGCGAGGCCGGCGAGGTCCGAGCCGGCCCCCGGCTCGGAGAACAGCTGGCACCACGAGTCCTCACCGGTGTACATCCGGCGGAGCGTGCGGGACTTCAGCTCATCCGAGCCGTGGCTGACGATGGTCGGGCCCGCCAGGCTGAGGCCGAAGAACTGGGTGGCGTCGATGCCCGGGGCATGGGCGGCCCGCAGCTTCTCCTCCACCACCTTCTGCATGGTCGGGGGCAGCCCGAGCCCACCCCACCCCTCGGGGAAGTGCACCCAGGCGAGGCCGGCGTCGTAGAGCGCGCCCCGGAAGGTGACCTTGTCGGTCGTCTTCGGGTCGTGCTCGGCGAGCACCTGGTCCACGAGACCGGCAACCCGCTCGGCGTCGGTGGTGGCTTCGACTGCGGTCATTGGTTCCCCCGATGTGTGCACTGTGACCTCCGCATCGAAGCCGCCGACTGACCCACTGGTCAAGTATCGGTCCGACCCGTATGGTCGACGACGATGTCCGATCGAGTCACCGCCTCCCTCTCGCCCACCGTCGATCCCGCCGAGGTGGGGATCGATCCCGCTCGCCTCGCCCGCATCGACGCCGTGACCCACGACTACGTCGACGCAGGAAAGTTCCCCTGCGTCGAGTTCCTCCTCGCCCGCCGGGGTGAGATCGTGCACCACGACCTCTACGGCCAGGCCGACCTCGACGACGGTCGCCCCATCCGTGACGACGCCATCTTCCGCATCTACTCGATGACCAAGCCGATCACCAGCGTGGCGCTGATGATGCTCTACGAGGAGGGCAAGATCCTGCTCGAGGACCCCGTGTCACGGTTCCTCCCCGCCTTCGCGAAGACCCGGGTCTTCGTCAGCGGGAACCAGGTCCAGTTCACGACCCGCGAGCCCGACCGGGAGATGACCGTCCACGACGTGCTGACCCACACGTCAGGCCTTACGTACGACTTCCAGAACCAGCACGCGGTCGACGCCATCTACCGCGAGCACCAGATGGGCGGGTTCGTGCCCTCGCAACGGTCGCTCGCCGAGGAGATGGAGGTGCTGGCCGGCCTCCCGCTGCAGTTCGACCCCGGGACCAGGTGGTGCTACTCGATGAGCACCGACGTGTGCGGCGCCATCGTGGAGGTCGTGTCCGGGCAGACGCTCGACGAGTTCTTCGCCGATCGCATCTTCGGCCCGCTGGGAATGACCGACACGTCCTTCTGGGTCGAGGGCGACGACCGCACCGAGCGGTTCACGTCGAGCTATCTCCACCTCGACGGCACCACGACGCTGTGGGACAAGTGGGACCGGTCGATCTACCTGAAGCGGCCCGCCATGCTGGCCGGTGGAGGCGGCCTGGTGTCGACCATGGCCGACTACCACCGCTTCACCCAGATGCTGGTCAACGGCGGCGAGCTCGACGACACCCGGCTCCTCTCGAACCGCACCGTCGACTTCATGACCACCAACCACCTGCCCGGCGGCAAGACCCTCAACGAGATGGGCCAGCAGGGCTTCGCCGAGGGGATCATGGAAGGGCTCGGCTTCGGGCTCGGCTTCGGTGTCAACCAGTCGCCGGCGCAGAACGGCGCCCTCGGTTCGTTCGGCGACTTCGGCTGGGGCGGGGCGGCATCGACGGTGTTCCGGATCGATCCGCTCGAGGAGCTGGTGTTCATCATGATGACCCAGCTGCTGCCGTCGTCGACCTACCCGATCCGCCGGCAGCTGCACGCCACCGTCTACCAGTGTCTCGTCGATTAGGGAGCAGCCATGGCTGAGCACGACCTGGTCATCCGCACCGGCACCGTGATCGACGGCACCGGCTTGCCCCGCCGTACCGCGGACGTGGCCGTCACCGACGGCGTGATCACCGAGATCGGGGTGGTCGACGGTCGAGGGAGCCGGGAGATCGACGCCGACGGCGCCCTGGTGACGCCCGGCTTCGTCGACATCCACTGCCACTACGACGGCCAGGCCACCTGGGACGAGCGGTTGCAGCCGTCGTCGTGGCACGGCGTCACCACGGTGGTCATGGGCAACTGCGGCGTCGGCTTCGCGCCGGTGCGCCCGTCCGACCACGAGCGGCTCATCCAGCTGATGGAAGGCGTCGAGGACATCCCCGGCGCCGCGCTGGCCGAGGGCCTGTCGTGGGACTGGACCGATTTCGGCGGCTTCCTCGACGCGGTCGACGGCCGACCCCACGACCTCGACGTCGCCGCCCAGATGCCCCACGCCGCCCTGCGCCTCCACGTCATGGGCGAGCGCGGCTCGCACCACGAAGAGGCGGCCACGCCGGAGGAGATCGCCGAGATGGGTCGTCTCGCCGCCGCCGGGATCGAGGCGGGCGCGCTCGGCTTCACCACCTCACGGACCCGCAACCACCGCACCAGCACCGGCGAGTTCACCCCGACCCTCACCGCCGAACGAGCGGAGCTCGTCGGCATCGCCGAAGCCGTCGGTGCCACCGGCACGGGCGTGCTGCAGATGGTCGGGGACTTCATCGACGTCGACCACGAGTTCGAGACGCTGCTCGAGATGATGCGGTCGTCGGGCCGGCCGTTGTCGTTCTCGCTGGCCCAGAGCCCGCTGGCTCCGGACCAGTTCCGGATCCTCCTCGACCGGCTCGCCCGGGCCAACGCCGACGGCCTCCGCATGCGGGCCCAGGTCGCCCCCCGGGCGGTGGGGCTGCTCCTCGGGCTCGACTGCACCCTGAACCCGTTCATGACCAACCCGGTGTGGCGCGAGGTCGCCGGCCGACCGGCAGGCGAGCAGGCGGCCGCCATGGCCGACCCCGCCTTCCGACGCCGGGTCCTCGACGCCCAGGCCGGCGAGAAGGAGCGGGGCAAGCTGGGCGGGGGCCTCATCGGCATGTTCGACCGGCTCTTCCCGCTGGGCGACCCGCCCGACTACGAGCCCGATCCGCAGGACGCGGTGACCGCTCAGGCGGCCCGGGCCGGCGTGACGCCGGAGGAATGGGCCTACGACCACCTGCTCGGTGACGGCGGTGCGGCGATGTTCTACCTGCCGTTCCTCAACTACGCCGACGGCAACCTCGACGCCACCCGGGAGATGCTGGCCCACCCCGACACGGTGCCGGGCCTCTCCGACGGCGGCGCCCACGTCGGGACGATCTGCGACGGCAGCTTCCCCACGTTCCTGCTCACCCACTGGGGACGGGATCGCACGCGAGGCAAGCTCTTCGAGCTCGAATGGCTGGTCAACCAGCACACCCGCGAGACCGCGCGGACCGTCGGCCTCGGAGATCGTGGCGTCCTGGCCCCCGGGATGCGGGCCGACATCAACGTCATCGACTTCGACCGGCTCGCCGTCGCCCGCCCCGAGATGCACCATGACCTTCCCGCCGGAGGGCGGAGGGTGCTGCAGCGGGCCACCGGGTACCGGCACACGATCGTCGCCGGCATGGAGACCTACGCCGACGGCGAGGCCACCGGCGCGCTCCCGGGCCGGCTCGTCCGCGGCGCCCGCTGACCGCTCACCGGACCCGGCGAACCAGGACCTCCTGGGCGATGGTGGCCACGTGGACGCCGGTGCGGGTCATGATCTCGCCGATCGTGAGACCCCGTGCCCCGTTCAGGTTGTGTCCCCGCAGCTCGTGCAGGTGCCACTCACCGGGATCGGCAGCTCGGTGGAACCAGACGGCGTGGTCGAGACTGGCGCTCATGAACGTCCGGTCGAAGTCCCCGTCGAACTGCAGGCGCGTGCGGTCGGGGTGGAGCGAGATCGCCCCGTCGGTGGGAAGGTCGTCGGAGAGGTAGGCGAAGGCACAGGCCCGGATCAGAGGATCGTCCTCCACCGGTTCGAGCATCCGCATCCACGCCTGCGATCGACCGTCGACGTGGGCACCGCGCCAATCGCCGACCGGGCGACGATCGAAGACGTGGCTCCATCCGTCGGAGAGATGGTCGTCGGGTGATCCCGCGCCGGGATCGATGGAGACGGCCTGGACGTCGACGTCGTCCTCGTCGACCTGGAAGGAGGCGGCGAGGTTGAAAATGGCGCCGACCGGCTGCCGGGCGACCACCCGCCGGGTGGAGAACGAACGACCGTTCCGGATGCGATCGACCTCGAAGCGGATCGGCTGGGTGTCGTCGCCCCGGCGGATGAAATAGGCGTGCACCGAGTGGGGCACCATGCCCGGCTCGACGGTGAGCCCGGCGGCACGGAGCGCCTGCGCCACGATCTGACCCCCGTAGAGACCGCCCCACGGATAGCGGGGCCCGATCCCGACATAGGTGTCGGGGCCGTGGGGCTCGAGGGCCATCATCTCGGCGAAGGTGGCGTACTGGCGGTCGGCAGGCACGACGGGACTCTCTACTACCGGCGGTGGACGGCAGCGCGCCATCCCGACTCGAGGGGGACCCGGGTGAGGGCGCGGGTCGCGGTGCACGTCCAGCGCAGCACGTCGAGGTGCGGGATGTCGATGGGCACCCAGATGACCAGGCCGCGCTTGGCGTGGTCGGCGACCACCCGCCAGCGCTCGGGCAACTCGATGTCCTTGTCTGCCAGACGCTCGACCGATTTCGCTCCGGTGGCGTGCAGGATGCCGATCGAGACCGGCTCGGGCCGCCGGCGGTGGAGGTCGGCCGGCACCCAGTTGGCCCTCGGCACCGCCGGTCCACGACCACTGAGCAGCTTGCCGAGCGGCGACTGCTGGGGTGGGGGGAACCGCTCGTCGAGCGCGGGATCGATGGTGAGCCAGCCGCTCCCGCCGGCGAGCTGCTCCATGACTTCGACCACCGGACCCTCGGCGCCGGGCTCGAACTCGACGATCTCGATGTCGATCACGGTCGGGGACGGCCCGGCCGGTGCAACGGATTCATCTAGACGATGCCTGCGATCCGTTCCATCACCTTGTCGGTGAGCCGCGGGACGACCTCGAGGGCCCGCATGTTCTCCACCACCTGCGACACCTTGCTGGCCCCGGTGATGACGGAGGACACCCGAGGATTCTTGACGCACCAGGCGATGGCGAGCTGCGCCGGGGTGCAATCGAGGTCCTGGGCCACGTCGATGAGGGCCCGGACCTTGGCGTTGGCCTGCTCGTCGGTCAGGCGCGCGCCGAGCCACTCGTAGCCCTCGAGGGCAGCGCGGGAGTCCTCGGGGATCCCGTCGACGTACTTGCCGGTGAGCAATCCGGAGGCGAGGGGGGACCAGATGGTGAGGCCCAGGCCGATGTCCTCGTAGAGGCGGGCGTACTCCTGCTCGACCTTGCGCCGGGTGAGCATGTTGTACTGCGGCTGCTCCATGACCGGCTTGTGCAGGTGATGCCGCTCGGCGATGTCGTACGCGGCGCGGATCTCGTCCGCGGTCCACTCCGAGGTGCCCCAGTACAGGGCCCACCCGCGCTCGATGGCATCGGACATGGCCCACACCGTTTCCTCGATGGGCGTGTCGGGGTCGGCACGGTGGCAGTAGACGAGGTCGAGGTGCTCGAGGCCCATGCGTTCGAGCGATGCGGGGATGGCGTCGAGCAGGTACTTGCGGTTGAGGGTGGCGCGGGTGTTCGGGCCGTCGTGGATCCCCATGTAGTACTTGGACGACACCACGAAGCTGCGCCGGTCCCAGCCGTTCTTGCGCAGCGCTTCGCCCATCAGCTCCTCGGAGCGGCCACCGGCGTAGGACTCGGCGTTGTCGAAGAAGTTGACCCCGGCCTCCCAGGCCGCGGCCATGCAGTCGGCAGCCAACCCGGAGTCGAGCTGGGGCCCGAAGGTGACCCAGCTCCCGAACGACAACGCGCTGACCTTGAGTCCGGAACGTCCGAGGCGGCGATATTCCATGTCCATGGCCCCGATGCTAGGAGCGTCATCCCGGAACGGCACCGAGTGGTAGGCAGGACGTCGTGAGCGCCAAGAGCACAGAAACGGCAGAGTTCGAGGGACGCGTGGCCCTCGTCACCGGGTCATCGAGCGGGATCGGCGAACAGATCGCCCGGCGGCTCAGCGCCCTGGGCGCGGAGGTCGTGGTCAACTCGTCGTCCTCGGTCGAGGCCGGCGAGGCCGTGGCCGCGTCGCTGCCGGCCGGGTCGATCTACGTGCAGGCCGACATCGCCGACCAGGTCCAGTCCCGCGCCCTGCTCGACGCCACCATCGAACGGTTCGGCCAGCTCGACATCCTGGTCAACAACGCGGGCTGGACCACGGTGGTGCCCCACGACGACCTCGACGCCCTCACCGACGACATCATCCACCGGACCTTCGACGTGAACGTCTTCGGCACGCTGGCGCTCACCAAGGCCGCGCTGCCCTACCTCAAGCAGTCCGACGACGGGAACGTGGTGACCATCACCTCGATCGCCGGCGTCCGGCCGGTGGGCTCGTCGATCGCCTACGCCATGTCGAAGGCGGCGCTCAACCACATGACCGTGCTGCTGGCGAAGTCCCATGCCCCGGTTCGGTTCAACGCCGTCGCCCCCGGCCTGGTCGCCACGCCGTGGACCGAGTCGTGGGGACCGATGCACGAGGCGGTGGCCGCCACCGCGCCCATCGGTCGGAGCGCGACCCCCGACGACTGCGCCGAGGCCACCCTCGCGTTGCTCCGCAACCGCTACGCGACCGGTCAGGTCTTCGTCGTCGACGGCGGGATGACCCTGGTCAGCTGACCGGGCGCACCCCCGCCACCTGGACCGCGCCGCTCGCTGCTTCGCAGGTGATCGGGAGGGGGCCCAGCTCGTCGCCGTCGGCCCACATGAGCACGTCGTCGGCACTGGTGACCGTCACCGACCGTCCCCGGTACACCTGCACCGCGGGGTGATCCACGTGGCCGCCACCGAACACCTTGGGGAAGACCCGGAGGAAGGTGCCCCGCCCCACGGCCCCGATGACGACGACCTGGAGCAGGCCGTCGGTTGGGGTGGCGTCGGGGCAGATCTTCATGCCGCCGCCGAAGTAGGCGGTGTTGCCGATCGACAGCATGGTGGTGTCGGCCGCGTGGGTCTCGCCGTCGACCTCGATCGTGGCCGTCAGCCGGCGCAAACGGGGGAGCTGGAGGAGGGTGGCCACGGTGTAGCGCTGTCCGCCGCGGGGCCAGCGCAGCCGGTTGGCGCGCGCCGTGACGTCGCCGGCGAAGCCCATGGTGGCCACGCTGGCGACCCAGCCACAGGTCGTGCGCATGGCGTCCACTCCCGTCGCCGGCTCGAGGGCGCGGCGGACGTGGTCGTCCAATCCGCCGTCGAGCAGCCCCAGGGCCCGGGCGAAGTCGTTACCCGTCCCCTGCGGCACGATGCCGAGGACCACGTCGGTGGTGGCCACCGCCCGCACGGCGATGCGCACCAGCCCGTCGCCGCCGACGGCCACCAGCCGTCGGGCGCCGGCGGCGACGGCATCGGCCGCCACCTGCTGGGATGCTTCGGCCGAGGTCGCTTCGAGGAGGCGGACCTCATGGCCCGCGGCGGAGACCTGGGCCACCACCTTCTCGACATCACCCGTGCCGCCGCCAGCCGCCGGATTGCCGAGGACGTGGACCTGCTCCATCGGCGGCACGGTAGCCACAGGTACCGTGCCGGCGTGACGAAGCCAGCACCGGTGGTGCTCGAGATCGACGGTCGCGACGTCCGGATCACCAGCCCGGACAAGGTGTTCTTCTCCGAACGCGGCGAGACCAAGCTCGACCTCGTCCACCACTACCTCCGGGTGGCGGAGCCGATCATGCGCACCATGGGCGGGCGGCCCACGCTGATGCAGCGGTTCCCCGATGGTGCCGACGGGAAGTCGTTCTTCCAGAAGCGGGTGCCCAAGGGCGCACCGGAGTGGCTCCAGACCGCGGTGATGTCGACCCCGAACGGTACGACGTCCGACGCCATGGTGGCGGCCGACGTCGCCCACCTCGCCTGGGCCGTCAACATGGGATGCCTCGGGTTCCACCCGTGGCCGCTGCGCGCTGACGACCCCGGACACACCGACGAGCTCCGCATCGACCTCGACCCGAGTCCCGGCGTCGACTTCCCGATGCTGCGCGAGGCGGCCCACGAGCTGCACCGTCTGTTCGACGAGCTCGGCATCGCCGCGTTCCCGAAGACCACCGGCAACCGCGGCATCCACGTCTACGTCCGCCTCCTCCCCCGGTGGGACTCCTACGACGTCCGGGCTGCCGCGGTCGCGATCGCCCGTGAGCTGGAGCGCCGCCGGCCGGAGCTGATCACCGCGGCGTGGTGGAAGGAGCAGCGCGGCGCTCGCGTCTTCGTCGACTTCAACCAGAACGCCCCGCACAAGACGGTCTTCGGTGCGTGGTGCGTCCGTCCTCGTCCGGGTGGGCAGGTGTCCACGCCGTTCGGCTGGGACGAGCTGGACGCCATCGACCCCGAGGCGCTGACCATCCCCGTGGTGGCCGAGCGCCTGGTGACCATCGACGATCCGTGGGCCGGCATGAACGACCGCCCGCAGAGCATCGCGCCGTTGCTCGACCAGTTCCGAGCCGGCATCGCCGCCGGCACCGGCGATGCCCCGTGGCCGCCCGTCTACCCGAAGATGCCCCACGAGCCGCCTCGGGTGGCGCCCAGCCGGGCCCGGGCACCGGAGCTCTAGGTTGTTCACCATGGAACGTGGCACCAAGTACCTCGCCTGGAGCGCCGCCCGCGCGCTCAGCACGCTCAACGCCCGCTCGTCGTTCGCCCGCAGCGGATGGGGATCGGTTCCGTCCTTTGCCCTCGGCCTCCCGCCGTCCGAGCTCCCCCTCCAGCATGCCGCCGCCTACGGGGCCTCGATGGCGCTGGGCGTGGCGCGGGGCGTCCACCGGTCCCGTTCCGGCAAGCTCGGCCTCGCACTCACCGGCGCGGCGATCGGCGGTCTCTACCGGATCCACCGCGAGTCGCTCGACGCCGAACGCCTCGTCGAGCTGGCGCTGACCGACGAACTCGGCGCCGAGTACCGCTCCCGGATGGCGTCGAACCCGCTGACGCCCACGCGTACCGACCTCCCGCTGGTTCCCACGCCACGAGCGCGGACCCGATACGTCACCGACGACAACATCGCCTACGACGACTACGGCCGCCGCAGCACCCTCGACGTGTGGAAGCGCCCCGACCTGCCGGCCGACGCCAAGGCACCGGTGCTGGTGCAGGTGCACGGCGGCGCATGGGTCACCGGCGACAAGGAGGGTCAGGCCTATCCACTGATGACCCACCTGGTGGAGCGAGGGTGGGTGTGCGTGTCGATCACCTACCGGCTCAGCCCGCGGTCGGCCTGGCCCGACCACATCGTCGACGTCAAGCGGGCCCTCGGCTGGGTCAAGGACCACATTGCCGAGTACGGCGGTGATCCCGACTGGGTCGCGATCACCGGCGGTTCGGCCGGTGGGCACCTGTGTTCGCTCGCCGCCCTCACCCCCAACGATCCGCAGTTCCAACCCGGGTTCGAGGATGCGGACACCTCGGTGCGGGCCGCGGTGCCGTTCTACGGCGTCTACGACTGGACCAACCGGGACGGCTCCGGCCGGGCCGACATCCTCGAGTTCCTCGAGCAACGGGTCGTGCAGGACCGCTTCGCCAACTCGCGCGACGTGTTCGAGCAGGCCTCGACCATGACGCACGTCCGCCGCGACGCGGTGCCGTTCATGTTCCTCCACGGGGTCAACGACTCGCTGGTGCCGGTGGAGCAGGCCCGTTCGATGGTCGACCTGCTCCGCAAGGAGTCGACCAACCCGGCGGTCTACGTCGAGTACCCCGGCGCCCAGCACGCCTTCGACGTGTTCGCCTCGAACCGCACCAAGGCCGCCGTGGCCGGCGTCGAGCGCTTCCTCAACGTGGTGCGCGCCGAGCGCTGACGCCTCAGTCGTCCAGCACGTACCCGACCCCGGGGATCCACCGGGCCGAGTCGGGGATGGCGTCGGTCCCGTCGTGGACCCATCCGACTCCCTCGACCCAACGGGCATTGGCTCGCGTCTGCACGTGCGGTTGCGGTGGCGGCGACGACACGGGCGGCGCGGCGACGGGTTGCACCCGGGTGGCGTCGATCGGTCCGCCGGCCGACGGCACGATCGGGATCGGAGCCGTGGTGGCCCGACGGGGTCGCCGGCCGCGAACGGGCACGTCGCGGCGCGCACGGCGCGGTGGGCGCGGAGGGCCGGCGACGACAGGCGCAGGCCGCTCGGATCGGATCACCGACGAGGCCGGTTTCCAGAACAGCGACACGACGAGTCCGACCAGCCCCGCACCGGCCAGCGCCAGCGCCGGGCCCCGGGTGGCGGCGGCCAGGGCCCCGATGAGGGCGGCGACGATCTCGGCCTGATCGGGCGCGACCTGTCGCGCCGCGGCCGGGATGCCGTAGGCCACCACGAGGACGAACGCCGACAGACCGAGGGCCCAGAACCCGGCCCGCCGGACCACACCCGGCCGGTCGGTGGTCACGAGCAGGGCGAGGCCGGCGCCGATGACCGCGATGCCGGCGAGGATCGGGACCGCGGTGAGCAGGCCGCGACGGACCGGTCCCAGGTTGGGGATGCGATCGGTGGGCAGCGGCACCTCGAACGACGGCGCCGCGGGCAACAGGCCGTCGAGCTCGGGATGCGCGTCGACGATCGACTGGCGGGCCGCAGCGCCGAACGCACCACCGTCGATCGACTTGGGTGCGGTCCCCTCGCCGAGGAACGCCTGGTGGGAGCGGATCAGTGCGTCGAGCACCAGCGTCTTCACCGCCGGGGAGTCGAGGGCTGCCGCGGCGCCGGACTCGAGGGTGGCCCGATCGACCCGGGCGCCGTCGGGCAGACCGGCCTCGATCCCGGTGGCGATGTTGGCCACCAGCTGGGCTCGGACCGCGTCGTTGTCGAGCAGCGCCTCGGCCACGTCCTGGGATCGCCCCGGATCGAGCACGGTGCGGGTCATGACGAAGCCCGACCAGGCGAGGGAGCCGATCCACAGGCTGATCCCCAAGAGGGCGGCGGCTAGTCCTCGGCGCACCCCACCATGATGCCGTCCGCCCCGGCGGCGCTCGCGGCAGTCAGTCGGCGAGGAACCGCTCGACCAGGCGGGCCAGCTCCAATGGCTGGTCGCCCTGGATCGAGTGGCCGGCGTCAGCCACCGTGATGATGTCAGCGGCCGGTTGCCGCTCGGCGAAGGCGGCTCGGTCGGCCTCGTCGACCACGGTGGAGCGCTCGCCGACCAGCAACTGGATCGGCATCTCGAGCGCGGCGAGGTCATCCCACAGCGTGGCGAAGTCGATGCCGGAGCCGTCGTCGTCGAAGTGCGGGCCGTCGGACCGCTGGTGACGCCACACCCAGGAACCGTCGGGCTGGCGCACCGCGTTGTGCAACACGCCCCGGCGCAGCGAGGACTCGCGACGCGTCGGGTTGAACAGGATCGTGCGCTCCATGATCTCGTCGAACGAGGCGAACGACTCCGGTCCGGACAGGAACGCCACGATGTCCGACGCCTTCTCGCGGTCCGCGCCGGGGGTGACGTCGACGAGCAGCAACTTGCGGACGAGCGCCGGGGCCACCACCGCCAGCTCCAGCGCGGTGAGACCGCCCAGTGACATGCCGACGACCAGCTTCGCGTCCGGGGCCAGGGCATCGACGACCATCGCCACGTCTTCAGCGAACGAGCGGGGACCACGCGGCCGATCGGGATTGGGTCCGTCGGAGTGGCCGTGTCCGGGAAGGTCGATGGCGACGAGGGGACGATCGAGGGCGAGGGCGACCGTGTCCCAGGTGTGGGCGTTCTGGCCCCCGCCGTGGAGCAGGACGAGCTCGGCGGTCTCGGTCCCCCAGCGCAGCGCGCTCAGGTTCCGGCCCGGTCCGACCTCGACCGTGGCCCGATCGACGACCGGAGGCCCGGACCAGTCGAGCCCGGCCTCGCTGGCGTTCTCGTGGAACAGCCCGAACTCGTCGTAGTCGGAGGGATCGGCCATGGGCCGAGACTACGATCCGAACGTGCCCGATGCTGCGCCCGCCAATCTGACCGAACGGCTACAGACCGACCTCACCGCGGCCATGAAGGCGCGTGACGCGGTGGCCAAGATCACGCTGCGCTCCGCCATCGCCGCGGTGAAAGAGGCCCGTGTCGCCGGTGACCAGGCTCACGAGCTGTCCGACGACGAGGTCGAGTCGGTGCTGCGGAACCAGGTGAAGCGGCGTGACGAGGCCGCCGAGGCCTTCCGCTCGGCCGGACGCGACGAGCAGGCCGAGCGCGAGCTGGCCGAGAAGGCCGTGCTGGAGGCCTACCTGCCCAAGGGCTTGAGCCAGGAGGAGATCATCGCCGTCGTCGACGCCACCCTGGGCGAGGGTGGCTTCAGCGAGCCGGCCCAGTTGGGCCAGGCCATGAAGGCGGTGATGGCCGCCATCGGCGGGCGGGCCGACGGCAGGATCGTCTCGGAGATGGTCAAGGGGCGGTTGGAGCGGTAGCCGTCGCAACGGCGCCATGATGGAAGCCATGGCTGATGGTGAGGATCATCCGACGGTCGCGGTCGTACTCGGCAGCGGCGGTGCCCGCGGCTACGCCCACATCGGCGCGCTCGAGGCCATCGAGTCCCACGGCTTCGAGATCGTGGCGATCTCGGGCTGCTCGATGGGCGCCCTCGTCGGCGGCGTGTTCGCAGCGGGACGCCTCGAGGAGTACCGCGACTGGGTCGTGACGCTGCGCCGAGCGCGACGTGTTCCGCCTCGTCGATCTGTCGCTGTCGTCGATGGGGGCGATCCGGGGGGACAAGTTGTTCGCCATGGTCGGCGAGATGCTGGGCGATGTCGCCATCGAAGATCTCCCGATCGCCTACACCGCAGTGGCCACCGACCTGTTGTCGCAACGCGAGGTCTGGTTCCAGGACGGACCGCTCGCCGACGCCATCCGGGCATCGGTGGCCATCCCGTCGCTGCTGGCGCCGGTGATCACCGACAACCAGCTGTTGGTGGACGGGGCCCTCATGAACCCGGTCCCCATCCTGCCGACCCTGTCGGCCCAGGCCGATCTCACCATCGCGGTGCACCTGGCTGGCGGCACTCGTCGCCACACCCCGACGCGTCCGTCGGGCCCGTTGATGGCGGCCGAGGAGGACGACGACAGCGACGACGACGACGGCGACGAGCGCTGGGCCGCGCTGCGCCAACGGGCGGCGCGCTTGCTCGACTGGGACACCGTCCGGGCGAAGCTGTCGCGCGATGGTGGCGACTCCGGCCCCGACGACATCGCCGAGTTCGGCCGGCTCGACATCATGAACCTGGCCTACGAGACCATGCAGGCCACGCTCACCAGCTACAAGCTGGCCGGATACCCGCCCGACGTGCTGGTCGAGATCCCCAAATCCAGCGCCCGCACCTTCGAGTTCCACCGGGCGGCCGAGCTCATCGACCTCGGCCGCCAGCTCACCGAAGCCGCCCTGGCCGACGCCGGCCTCACCGACGCCGGACTGGCCGACGGATCCTGACCACGGCGCCGGTCGCTGATCGGGCATGATGGTGCCGCGGGCTGATCGGTGCGGCGGGTCTTGCAGGTGGGGTCGGTGCGAACATGAGGCGACTTGGGACACCCGTCCCGTTGGCGAGCCGGATCCGTCGAGCGCTCCTCCCGGCGCTGGCGCTGATGCTGCTCACGGTGATGACTCCGCTGCGGGCGCGGCCGGCCGATGCCCAGGCCGCAGTGCCCGTCGGCTCGGGCTGGTACGTCACCGAACGGCGGGCGGCCGAAGGCGTCGAGCAGCTCACCATCCGCCGTGACCATCCGCTCGAACGGGGGACCGTGGCGGTCATGCCGCGCAGCGGCCTCTACCGGCTGCGCACCGTGCTGGCCAGCAACCAGTTCATCGGTGGCAGCGGGCTCCAGCTGACCACCAGCCTGTGCGCCCAGGTGCACTGCCTGGCCGGGGTCAACGGTGACCGCTGGGAGGTCGACGGCTACGAGAAGGGCCGGCTCGTCGGCGCGGTGGAGATCGACGGCGAGCTCATCGCCACCCAGCCGCTGCCGCCCTACGGGCCGGAGGCCCATCTCCTCATCGGCCGATCGGGATCGATGGAGGGAACCATCCAGGTCCCGCTCCCCGTCGATCCCGAGATCATCGCCGGGGCCGTCACCGTGCCGGTCGACGTCAACCGCCAGCCGACGCCGGGCCGGACGAGCATCTTCAACCGCCGCTACAGCACCGAGACTCGCACGCAGGGCGACACGGTGGAGTACGTGATGGCGAACCTCGGAGGCACGCAGGACGAGGTCGCCCTCGCCCCCATCGACCGGCGGGTGGGCAGCGGACCGATCCCGCAGGGGGCGATGGTGGTGTCGGCCAGCGGAGCCGACGAGATCGTCCGGACCGATGACTGGTGGTCCGAGGCGCTCCTCGCCGGCTCGGCGACGTATCGGCCCGGCGCCAGCGCCTACCGGGAGGTGATCGGCGGATCGCCGCTGCTGCTCACCGGGAGCGAGTACGGCTTCCCGACCGAGATCGAGGACGGCATCCACCCTCGCTCGATCATCGGTTGGGACGCGACCCGCCTGTGGCTGGTCACCGTCGACGGACGCCAGCCGGGATGGAGCACCGGGCTCAGCCTGGTGGACAGCGCGCAGCTCATGCGTTGGCTCGGCGCCACCGACGCCTTGAACCTCGACGGAGGCGGTTCGAGTGCCTTCGTGGGATTCGGCGCCCTCCGGAACCGACCGTCGGAGGACGGGCAACGACCGGTGGCGGCCGCCCTGGTGATCGTGCCCACGGAGAGCCGGATCGCGGCACCGCCGCCAGCCGTGCCGTTGGATGCCGCCTGTCCCGCAGATCAGGTGCCACCGGCTCCGTTCGCGGACATCACCGCCAGCGTGCACGCCCGGGCGATCGACTGCATGGCGTGGCGCCAGATCACCACCGGGGTCACCCCGACGGCGTACGCACCGTTGCGGCCGGTCCGGCGGGACCAGATGGCCACGCTGCTCGCCCGCTACCTGACCCGCGCCGGCGTCGTGCTTCCCGCCGATCCTCCGGACGCGTTCCCGGACGACGACGCCTCCGTCCACGAACCCGCCATCAACGCGCTGGCCGCCTTGGGCATCATCGGTGGGCGCGCCGACGGCCGGTACGCCCCGGCGAGCGCAGTGACCCGGGGGCAGATGGCGTCGCTGCTGGCTCGGGCCGTGCTCCCCCCCGACGCGCCCCACACCACCGACTTCTTCGCCGATGACGCCGGCGACGTCCACGAGTACGACATCAACACGGTGACCGAGGCGGGAATCGCCGGCGGCACCGCCGACGGCTCCTATCGATCAGCCGACCCCGTCCGGCGCGACCAGATCGCGTCGTTCCTCGCCCGGGCGCTCAGCGCCACGATGGTCGGGGGCTGATCCGGCGGACGCCGCCTCGCAGTGGCGGGCGTACGCCCAACCCGGGCCGCGCAACACGAACGACAACCGGTCCCGCCAGCTGGTGGATCGGGCGACGTCGCGCACGATGTCGCGGTACTCGTGGCTGGCCACCACGGCCGGGTTGAACGAACCCACGTTCTTGGTCAGCCCGTAGACCACCGGTTCGTCCTCGGGCTCGAATGTCCCGAACAACTTGTCCCAGACGATGAGGATCGAGCCGTGGTTGCGGTCGATGTACTGGGGGTTCGAGCCGTGGTGGACCCGGTGGTGCGACGGGGTGTTCAACACACGCTCGGCCGGTCCGATCGATCGGAGCGTCTCGGTGTGGATCCAGTACTGGTAGAGGAGGTTGACGGCCCGGGCCTGGGAGATGAGATACGGGCGGATGCCCGCCCGAGCCAGCAGGCCGTATGGCACCCAGATGCCGAGGACGTCGGCCACCGGTTGGCGCAGCGCGGTGGAGAGGTTGTACCGCTCGCTGGAGTGGTGCACGACGTGGATGGCCCACAGACCCCGGACCTCGTGCATGAACCGGTGGTTCCAGTAGTAGATGAAGTCCCAGCCAGCGATGGCGGCGGCCCAGGCGAGCGGGCCGCTGCCCCGATCGTGGACCTGGCCCTTCTCCCACATCGCATCGGGGTTGGTGCGCGAGGCGAAGAACGTGGTCGCGGCCAGGGTCCCGGTGGCGACCGCAACCGGCCCCGTCACGGCTCGCGTCTTGGCCGCAGCCCGCTTCAGCCGGCGCTTCGCCGTCCGTTCGACGATCCGGTCCGCCACCGTGGTGGCGACGGCCGCGGCCGCCGCCGTCCCGATCAGGACCCTGGCGTACTTGCCCCGGCCCGGCACGACCTGGCGCACGAGCTTCGGGACCACGATCGGCGCCAGCAGGGAACCAACACCCATGGCCAGCGAGGTGGCGGTGTCCTGCGGGGTGTAGTCGCCAGCCGTCGGTCCGGTCTCGGCGGCACGGTTGCGGAGGTATCGGTGCTCGGCGGCCATCGTCCCGAAGTACACGGGGATCGATGCCACGGTGAGGTCAAGCACACCTCCAGTGTGGCCGGGAACGCCTCCGGATTCTCAAAGTGCCGAGGGCGCGCTGGCCTGATCGGTTCGTCGCTACCGTCGTCGCAGTGGACGACAGCCTGACCGACCTGCTCGAGGAGCGCCTCGGCGCGCGTCCCGTGACGTTCGCTCCCGTGTCGGGCGGCGATGTCGCCCGGGCGCATCGGGTCGAGCTCGACGACGGACGCGTGGTGTTCGTGAAGACCCACGACGCGCCACCCGAGGGGTTCTTCACCACCGAGGCCGCCGGGCTCGGCTGGCTCGCCGAGTCCGCGACGGTCCGGGTTCCGGAGGTGCTCAGCGTGGCCGACGACCCCGCCCATCTGGCCCTCGAATGGATCACGGAGGGAGGGAGGACCGCAGCGACCGAACCCGATCTGGGTCGCGCCCTGTCCGCCCTGCACCGAGCCGGCGCGCCCTCGTTCGGTCGAGAGGATCGGCGGACCACCGGCAGTCGCGGGCTGCCCAACGAACCGTGCGCCGCGTGGGTCGAGTTCTATGCCACGCAGCGCCTCATCCCGCTGGCCCGCTTGGCCCGCGACGGTGGCGCGCTCGGCGCCGACACGGTTCGCGCCCTGGACCGGGTGGCCGATCGCCTCGACGACCTCGGCGGCGAACCGGAACCCCCCGCCCGGCTGCACGGCGATCTGTGGGCCGGCAACCGTCTCGTCGGGGACGACGGGACGAGCTGGCTCATCGATCCGGCCGCCCACGGGGGGCACCGGGAGTTCGACCTCGCCATGATGCGGCTCTTCGGCGGCTTCGGCGAGGAGTGCTTCGCGGTCTACGCCGACGAGTACCCGCTGGCCGACGGTTGGCGGGAGCGGGTGCCCCTGCACCAGCTGGCGCCGCTGGTGGTCCACGCCATCAAGTTCGGAGGTGGCTACGTCGCCGGGGTCGAGGACGCGCTGGCCCGGCTGCGATGAGCCACCGCCCTCGCCGTCAGGCGGGGGCGACGCTGTCGCCCGCCGGTAGTCCCACCGGGGGGTAGGCGCCGATGAACATGTGCTCGAACATGCCGTACCCGGTGTGGGCGGTCCCGGCGTCGCCGTCGGTGTACTCGAATCGGGCGCAGTGCTCCACGATGGCCCACCACGCCCAGGTGTCCAGCTCCTCCATCGCCCACGACTTCCCCTCCACGGTGAGCTCGTCGCCCAGGTACATGCCGTGGCGATACTCGTCGCCGAGCCCGTAGCCGGTGCCGATGCCCAGGTAGTTGTGGACCAGCGGAGTGCAGGTGATGTCGAGGGGTCCACCGGGGGCATCGGGGAGGTGGAACGTAGAGGGTCGACGCACCAGCCGCGTCCCGGGTTCGAGGGTGTGCACTGGTCGCGCCGAGCCCAGCCACTCGGCGCCACGGTCGGGGTCGTGCCAGATGCGGACCGCCTCGTCCATCACCCGGTGGCCGTTCCCCTCCTCCTGCACCAGCACGAGGATCGAGTGGTCGTCGAACTGCATCGGCACGTAGTTCCACATACCGGTCATCACCGGCTCGGTCTGGATGCCGGCGGCCTCGGGCTCCCCCACCGGGCGCACGCCCCACGAGCGGTCCCGCGCCCCCCACCACCGATCGGGAGTCACGTCGAAGTGCTCCTCACCGACCCGGAGCGTTCCGGTCCACCGGCCGTTCTGGGCGAAGCGACAGGTGTCGAACACGACGCGACCGTGCTTGCGGGAGTAGTGGCGAGGCTCGATCCACGGCTCGAACACCCCGTCCCAGCGCAGATCGCACGACAGTTCGAGGTCGGGGGCGTCGCACACGATGCGCAGCGACCGGAGCGGTTCGACGATCTCGATCCGGAACGGTCCCACCGACGTGTCCATCCGGTCCACGAGGAGTTGGTTGGCCCGCACCACGTAATGGGTGTCGCCCCGCCGCACGGTGAGGAAGGCGTCGTGGGTGCCGAGGTTCGGGTACATGCCCATCCCGATCACCGCGAACAGCTCGTCGCTGCACGAGTGGAGGTTGAAGTAGTAGCGGTCGTAGAAGTTCCGGTCGCTGGTCCCGACGTGGCGGACGGGCTCGGCGATCTGGTGGACGGGGTAGTCGTCCCAGGAGGTCAGCATCCGATCACCCTGCCAGACCCACCGGAAGAAACTGGACGCGCCTGCGTACCGCGAGCCCGGACCGGTGGGTACGGAGCCGCGTCCAGAATCAGGGGGGCGGGTGGGGTCACTCGACCGCCGCGGCCAACCGCGCCAGCGTCTCCTCCATGCCCGCGCGGTTGTGCGGACCCCGTTCGGCGACACCGGAGATGGACTTCGTCATCTCGATGACCTTCTCGGGACGCCCCTCGTCCCAGGTCTCGGTGACGACGCAACCGTCATCCGTCGGCTCGATCGTGTACGACCACTTCGAGAAGTGCAGGTCGCCGAACACGCCGTCGAACGCGAACACCTCGCCCGGGACGCAGGCGGTGATCTCCGCCTCCGTCGTCCACTCGTACTCGCCGTTGCGGTTGTGACCGGTGAACATCACGCCCACCGCGGGTTCGGTGGCGCCGTCGTTCCACTCACAGGTGTGGCACTCGGGGGACCACTCCCCCATGCGGGTGACGTCCGAGATGGCGTTCCACACCGCCTCCGGGGATGCCTTGATCGTTCGGGACACCTCGACATGGTTCTCCATGCCGGCGGAGCGTAGGTGAGCGGACCTGGTGGTACGGAGGCGCGTCCAGAACCGGTTGGGGGGAGGGCCAGATCCGGTGGGGGGGAGGGAGGGGGTGCTCAGCGCCGTCGGATGCGGTCGAGGGCGCGGCGGATGCGCTGGGCGCTGACCGTCTCGGCCGTGCCGAGCTGCTGGGCGAACAACTGCACCCGCAGCTCCTCGATCTGCCAGCGCACGTCGTCGAGCGCCGCGGTGAGCCCCCGGTCGGCCACCAACGCGGCGTGCTCGGTGCGCAGCCGCCGGACGGTCAGCAGGCGCTCGGCGTCGGATCGGACCCCCTCCCGCAGCTTGTCGAGGCGGACGTCGATGGCCTGCAGGTAGCGGGGTAGGTGGAGCACGCGGGCGGCGCCGATGGTCAGAGCCATGCCGTCGAAGACGAGGCCGGCCAGCTGGTCGGTGACGTCGTCGAGGGCCGGACCCCACTCGACCGGCGCCGGCTGGACGAGCCGGTCCCGGAGGCGGCCGGCCCGCGTCACCGCCTCGGACATGGCGGTGACCACGCCGATGAGGTCGTCGACGTACCGCTCCGCGACCGCCGAGGACAGCCGGGAGAAGCCCTCCTCGTCCCAGACCGGCCCGCCCTCGTCCAACATGACGGCGTCGAGTACGGCATGGAGGGCGTCATCGGTGGCCGCGGAGACGGTTCCGTGGGGTGCGGTGGCCAGGCCGAGCAGCACCCGGGGGTCGAGCAGCCGCTGGAGGGTGCGCGCCGGCTTGGGGAGCTGGAGGGCGAGGAGCCGGCGGGTGCCGTTCCAGTGCAGGGCGTGTTGCTCCTCCCGGGAGGCGAGGACCCGGACGCCCACGGAGTCGGTGCTGTCGATCAGGGCCGGATACCCCTCCACCACGAGACCGTCGACCTCGGTCGAGACGACTCGGGGAAGGTCACCGATCGTCCACGAGGTGAGACCGTCGCGCTCGAGCTCCGGCGACCGGGAAGCCACCGTGGAGCGCACGCGAGCGCGCAACCGACGTTCGAGGGCCGGGAGGTCGGTGCCCTCGGCCAGCACCTCATCCCCATCGCCCAGGATCCGGAAGTGAGGCCGGAGGTGTTCCGGCAACGCCACGTCGTCCCACATGGCGGGCTCGACGACCACCCCGGCCATCCGGCTCAGCTCACGGGCGAGGACCTCGCGCAACGGACCCTCGTCCGGGTCGATGCGCTCGACCGCCTCGGCCGCCCGGTCGGGCGCCGGAACCAGGTCGCGGCGGACCGCCTTGGGGAGCGCCCGGATCAGGGCGGTCACCAGTTCGAGCCGCAGCCCGGGGACGAGCCACTCGAACGGCGCCGGATCCGTGCGGTTCACCACCGCGACCGGGATCTCGAACCACGCGCCGTCGCGGACGCTGCCCGGATCGAACTCGTAGTCGATGGGCAACTCGATGCGGGTACCGGTGGGCTCATCCGCCGACCAGCTGGTGGGGAACGCCTCGTCGTCGACGCCATCCACGTGGGGGTCCACGAGGTCCTCGACCGAGAGATCGAGCAGGTCGGGGCGCTCGCCGACCTGGTCCCGCCACCAGCGGTCGAAGCGGCGGACGTCGGTGACGTCGTCGGGGACCCGCTGGTCGTAGAAGTCGAAGACCGCGTCCTCGTCGACGAGGATGTCCCGGCGCCTCGCCCGGTCCTCCATCGCCCGCACCTGGTCGATGCGCTCGTGATTGCGGGCGGCGAAGGCGTGATGGGTCTCCCACTCGCCGCGGACGAGGGCGTGGAGGACGAACAGCTGGCGGGCCATCGACCGGTCGACCCGATCGAGGTTCACCGCCCGGCCCTCCACCAGGGTCAGGGCCCGGAGGTGGACCCGTTCGATCACCTGAGCGGTGCCGCGCTCGGCGTTCCAGTACGGGTCGCCGTAGGTGCGCCTGATCAGGTGGCGGGCGGCGTGCTCGATCCACGCCGGCTGGATGGTGGCGACGGTGCCGGCCCACATCCGGTTGGTCTCGATCAGCTCGGCCGCCATCACCCACTTCGGCGGCTTCTTGGCCAGCACCGATCGACGGCCGATGGCGAACCGTGCGTTCCGCACACCGATGAACTCGTTTCCTGAGCCCTTTGGGCCAGGAACCGACGGCGTGGGCTCGTCGTCGCGGTGGCCGACGTTGGCGAGCAGGCCGGCGAGCAGCGAACGATGGATGGCGTCGGCGTCGGCCGGCGCGGTGTTGATCTCGATCTCCAGGGACCGGACCACCTGGCGGAGCTGGGTGTAGACGTCCTGCCACTCCCGGATGCGCACGAAGTGGAGGAACTCCGAACGCACCTCCCGCCGGAACCGGCTGCTGGAGAGGGCCTTCTGGCGAGCCTTCAGGTGATCCCACAGGGCCACGAAACCGAGGAAGTCGGAGCCGGGAACGGCGAACCGCGCGTGCAGCTCCCCGGCCGCCTGCTCCTGACCGCTGGGGCGCTCGCGCACGTCCTGGATCGACAACGCGGCGGCGATGACCATGACCTCGTGGACGCAACCGTTGCGCTCGGCCTCGAGCACCATGCGCCCGAACGTGGGGTCGAGGGGCAGGCGGGCCAGCCGCTTCCCGAGCCGGGTGAGCCGCCGATCGTGGGCGGGACGGTCGGTCTGGAGCGCGCCGAGCTCCTCGAGCAGGGTCACACCGTCGGCGACGTTGTGCCGGTCGGGTGGCTCCACGAAGGGGAACGACTCGACGTCACCCAGGCCGAGCGCGGTCATCTGCAGGATGACCGAGGCCAGGTTGGTGCGCAGGATCTCCGGCTCGGTGAACTCGGGCCGGGCGTCGTAGTCGTCCTCGGCGTACAGCCGGATGCACACGCCCGGTGCGACCCGGCCGCAGCGACCGGCCCGCTGGTCGGCCGACGCCTGGGAGATCGGCTCGATCGGGAGACGTTGGACCTTGGTCCGCTTGTTGTACCGGGAGATCCGGGCCGTGCCGGGGTCGACCACGGTCCGGATGCCCGGAACGGTGAGCGAGGTCTCGGCGATGTTGGTGGCGACGACGACCCGGCGGCCGGCATGGGACGAGAACACCCGGTGCTGCTCGGCCGCCGACAGGCGGGCGAAGAGCGGGAGCACCTCGGTGTCCCGCAGCCCGAGGCCCTCGACGGCGTCGGCGGTGTCGCGGATCTCCCGCTCACCCGACTGGAACACCAACACGTCGCCCGGCACCTCGCGGAGCAGGCCGGCTACCGCGTCGGCGATGGCCTGGGTCTCGTCGTCGCCGTCCTCGATGGGCTGATAGCGGAGCTCCACGGGATACGTGCGACCCGACACCTCGATGATCGGGGCCGGACCGTCGTCGCCGGAGAAGTGTTCGGCGAAGCGCTCGGTGTCGATGGTGGCCGAGGTGACGATGACCTTGAGATCCGGGCGGCGGGGCAGGAGCTGGCGGAGGTAGCCGAGAATGAAGTCGATGTTCAGGCTCCGCTCGTGGGCCTCGTCGACGATGATCGTGTCGTAGGCCGACAAGGTCCGATCGCGCTGGAGCTCGTTGAGCAGGATGCCGTCGGTCATCACCTTGAGCCGCGTGTCGGCACCGACCCGGTCGGTGAAGCGGACGGCATAGCCCACGAGACCACCCAGTTCGACGCCGAGCTCCTCGGCCACCCGCTCGGCGACCGAACGGGCCGCGATCCGGCGGGGTTGGGTGTGCCCGATGCGGGCGCGGCCCAGTTCCAGGCAGAGCTTGGGCAGCTGCGTGCTCTTCCCGGAGCCGGTCTCGCCCGCCACGACCACCACCTGGTGGTCCCGGATGGTCGCCAGCAGCTCGTCGTGGCGCGCCGAGATCGGCAGCTCGGCCGGATACGTCGGCGAGATCGGTGCAGTCGATGGGGACATGAACCGCTCAAGGATGCCAACCAGGCACGTGACAGCCGCCGATAACGGTTGTTACCGTGCGGAACGCCGCCTGTCGCGGTCCGTACCAGGGGGAACCCAGCCATGACCCAGCTCACCTTCACCGAATCCGAACTGATGGCCGAGCACGACTACGCCCAGCCCCAGATGGTGGCCGGCCGGCGCATGCACGGCGGCTTCCTGGCCGACGGCACCTACCAGCCGCCCCGCACCGCGGTACGGGGTCCGGCCGTCGAGAACTGGACGGCAGCGCTACGCGACCGGGGCGGCGACCTCTTCGACGCCGACGCGTCGCTGCTCGAGGGCACGCGCCTGCCCAACGACGAGCAATCTCGGGTCCTCCTGCGCAACGGCCTGGGCGAGAGCTTCTGGAACAGCCTCACCATCATCGGCAAGATCGAGGCCAAAGGCCGGCTCCTCGCCGAGGTCACCTTCCCCGACCTGCAGCCGGTGATCGTCGAGGACATCTCCGAGATGGGCATCGGCCACCTCAATGCGGGCCTCCTCCTCGCCCACGGCATCGACGAGGGCGGCCAGCCCGACCACGGCATCGGCGGTCACGACGAGATGTGGTTCGCCGCCCGCGACCTGGCCTTCGGCGAGGGCGCCTTCCCCGACGTCGAGCCGCCCGAGAACATCGCCCGCCCCGACACCGAGCGCCGCATCCCGGAGCTGTCGCCCGAGATCGAAGGCGTGGTGTCCTTCCTCGCCAACCTGCTGCTCATCGAGTTCCGCGCCGAGCTCGGGTTCTCCGAGACCCAGGCCGTTCTCCGGACCCCTGACCTGTTCCCGAACCGCCGGGCCGAGGCCGAGGAGGCGGCCGAGATCATCGGCCGCATCCGCACCGACGAGCAGATCCACGTCAGCTCACTGCGCCTCTACCTGGGCGAGATCCGGTCCTGCACGTTCCGCACCATCGACGGCGGCACCATCTCGGGCGCCGAGGTCATCGACCGCTTCTGGCACGACCTGGTCCACTGGGCCACGGTCGACCAGCCCAGACTGCAGGCCGAGGAACAGCGCCGGGTCCTCGTGGAGCGGATCATGCAGCACCCCGAGGGCGAGCGCGTCCTCCAGGAGTTCGACACCGCGGCCTGATCCGCATGGATTTCCGTCGCCGACGCCCGTCGCCGGCGGCGCGGCGATGGGTCGAGGACCAGCTCGGCCCGGGCACCCGGGTGACGGCCTGGCGCCGGCTCACCGGTGGGTCGAGCTCGGCCGTCCACCAGCTGACGGTGGAACGGCGCGGCCACCACCGCTCGGTGGTGCTCCGCCGGTACGAGGACGCCGACCACCGGCGGTGGGTCGACCGGGAGGCGGCCGCCCTCCGCCGGCTGCGCGGCACACGGTTGCCGGCACCCGAGGTGCTCGGCGCCGACCCGGCGGGCGACGCGTCCGGTGGCCACCCGGCGCTGCTCATGAGCCGGGTACCGGGGCGGGTCGACCTCGCGCCCCGCGACGTCGAGGGCTGGCTGCGACAGCTGGCCCGGGCGGCCGCCGCCGTCCACGACCTGGACCCGAGCGGCCCGGTCTTCGAGCCCTGGTTCGATCCCGTCGACCGCCCGGTACCGGAATCGGCCACCGACCCCGGGCTGTGGCAGTCCGTGTACCGCATCCTGCGCGACCCCCCGCCCGAGTGCCAGCCGGTGTTCCTGCACCGCGACTTCCAGCACTTCAACGTGCTGTGGTCACGGGGGTGTCTCCGCGGAGTCGTCGACTGGGTCTTCGCCTCCACCGGGCCACCGGAGATCGACGCCGGCCACTGCCGGCTCAACCTGGCCGTCCTGTTCTCGGCCGAACGGGCGGAACGGTTCCGCCTCGCCTACGAGGCCGAGGCCGGCCGGCAACTCGACCCGTGGTGGGACCTGCACGCCAACGCGTCCTACGACGATCGCTGGCTCGAGTCCATCCCCGAGCAGGTGGCGGGGCGAATCCCGGTCGAGTCGGCCCGCATGACCGAGCGGGTGGAGGATCTGCTGCGGGCGAGCCTGCGCCGGCTCGGATGATCGGGCTGGAACGAGATGCGTCCAAGATCTGACGCGGTGTCAGATCGTGCGCGAGACTGCCGGGCCATGGAATTCGGACTCTTCATCGGCGGCTGGGTACCCGACTACCTCGAGGGCCGCGACGACACCGCCGAACATCGACGCCTCGTGGACGAGACCCGCGTGGCCGAGGTCGGTGACCGCACCAACTGGAAGTACGTGTGGGTCACCGAGCACCACTTCCTCACCGAGTACAGCCACATCTCGGCCAACGAGGTCGTGATGCCGTACATCCTGGCTCGCACCCAGAACATCCGGGTCTGCTCCGGGATCATCAACGTCACACCGCCGGTCAACCACCCCGCCCGCATCGCCGAACGGGTGGCCATGCTCGATCACCTCAGCGGCGGCCGCTTCGACTTCGGCACCGGCCGGGGTTCGTCCACCACCGAGCAGGGCGGCTTCGGCATCTCCGACCCCGACCTCACCAAGGAGATGTTCGACGAGGTCATGCCCGAGTTCCGCAAGATGTGGAGCCAGGACAGCTACTCCTTCGATGGGCGCTTCTTCTCCATGCCCGAGCGCAACGTGCTCCCCAAGCCCTACGTGAAGCCCCATCCGCCGATGTGGGTGGCAGCGGGCAACCCGGACACCTTCGAGAAGGCGGCCAAGCTCGGCCTGGGCGTGCTGTGCTTCACCGGCGGCTCGCCGGAGAAGATGAAGCCCCTGGTCGAGTTGTACAAGGAGACGATCAAGGACGCCGACCCGGTCGGCGACTACGTGAACGACAACGTCGCCATCGCCACCAGCTTCATGTGCCTCGAGGACGGCGACGCGGCGCGGGACTGGATGACCCGATCGCGCAACGGCCGCCAGCAGAGCCTGGTGTTCAAGTACCTCGACACCTTCCCCAAGCCGTCCGGCATCCCCGACTGGCCGACCGAGATCCCCGACCCGACGCTCGAGCAGCTCGAGAAGGGGTTCGAGAAGGGCACCTCGATCGTCGGCACCCCCGACCAGTGCGTCGAGGCGCTGGAGAAGTGGGACGCCATCGGCGTCGACCAGCTCATCATGGGCCCGACCGGCACGGCGTACCCGTTCGAGCTGGTCGAGGAGACGGTGGAGCTGTTCGGGACCAAGGTGATCCCGCACTTCGACACCGACCCCGAGCCCCGCAGTGCCCGCCACCGCCGCCTGGCCGGCGAGCGAGCCGGCGGGACGGTGCGCTAGGAGCCGAGCTCCTCGAGGAAGCCGAGGAGGTCGTCGGCGTGCTCCTCCTCGACCGCCAGGATGTCCTCGAGCATCCGGCGCGTGGTGGAGTCCTTGTCGCCCAGCCAGCGGATGATCTCCGAATAGGACTCGATGGCGATCCGCTCGGCGACCAGGTCCTCCTTGATCATGTCGAGCAGGTCATCGCCCTCCACGTACTCGGCGTGGCTGCGGGTCGTCAGTCCCTCGGGGTCGAAGTTGGGGTCGCCCTGCAACTGGGTGATGCGGAGGGCGAGCTGGTCGGCGTGACCCTGTTCCTCGGTGGCGTGCTGGAGGAACTCGGCGGCGACGGGCTCGGCGTTGAGACCCGACGCCGTGTAGTAGTGCCGCTTGTAGCGCAGGACGCACACCAGCTCGGTGGCGAGGGCCTCGTTGAGCACCTCGATGACCCGCTCACGATCAGCGCCGTACGACGACGTGATCGGACCCTGCTCGATCTGCTGGCGAGCCCGTTCACGCAGCGTCTTGATGTCGGTGAGGAAGTCAGCCATGGACCGAACCTACCCCGGTTCGCGGTCGGCTCACCCCGGGCTACCGGGGGCGAGCAGGGGCCAGGGGCGCTCGCGCTCCATGACCAGCGCGAGGTCGAGCAGCAACTGCTCCTGGAAGTGCGGGGCCAGCACCTGGAGCCCCACCGGGAGCCCGTCGGACGCGGTACCGATCGGGACCGAGATGGCGGGGTTGCCGTAGATGTTCGACGGGATGGTGAGCGCCCCGTGGTTGATCGGCTTGGCCTCGCGTCCGCCGAACGTGGAGGGCTGGCGACCCTCGGCGTTGAACGCCACGTCGGGGTTGGTGGAGGCGAGCACCACGTCGGCCTGCTCGAACAGGTCGGCCATGGCCTCGTTGAGCTCGATGCGGCGCCGCTCCACCTTCACGGCTGCCTCGGCGTCGTAGTGAGCGAGCGCGGCTTCCACGCCGGCCCGCATCGCGGGGGTGAGGTCGTCGGCCCGGTCGGGCCAGCGGTCGCCCAGCGTCTCGACCAGGCCGATGCCGCCGGAGATCCCCCACGCCGCCCCGGTCCGGGGCAACCGCACGGCGACGTCGACCCGCGCCAGGCCGGCCAGGGCGATCAGGTCCTCCGCGGCGGCGGTCACCAGCTCGACGACCTCGGGTGCGACGACGGCGTTGCCGACGTCGACGACGATGGCGGCCCGCTTGCCGCGCAGATCGGGGAGGAACGTGCCGAGGTCGCGCTCCCAGCCCTCGACGCGGGGCAGGCTCAGCGGGTCGCGGGCGTCGAAGCCGTTGGAGACGTCGAACCAGCGGGCGGTGTCGCGCACCGACCGACTCACGCAGCCGGGCACGGCCGTGAGGTTGCCGGGCCCGACGTGCGGGCCGCGTGGGATCCGGCCCCAGGTGCACTTGAGGCCGAGGAGGCCGCAGAAGCCGGCGGGGATGCGGATCGACCCGCCCCCGTCACCTGCCGTGGCCACGGTGACCAGGCCGCCGGCGACCGCGGCGGCCGATCCGCCGGAGGAGCCACCTGGGGTCCGCTCGGGGTTCCAGGGGTTGCGGGTCGCGCCATTGAGCTTGGTCCAGGTCTGGTTGACGCCGCCGAACTCGCTGGCCGTGGTGAGCCCGACCAGCACGCCGCCGGCACCGACCAAACGCTCGATCCGGGTGTCGGTGTAGGTCGCGACCTGGTCGGCGAGGGCCACCGACGCGTGCGTGTCGGGCCAACCCGTCACCCGCTCGAGCTCCTTGACGCCGATCGGCACTCCGCCGAAGGGCTGGGTCACGTCGGCGGCGGCCGCCGCAGCCCGGGCGGCGTCGGGATCGAGGTGGCTGAACGCGTTCAGCTCCGAACGCTCGATCGCGGCGAGCGTCGCCTCGAGCTCCTCGGCCGGCGACCGCTCGCCGGAACGGAACGTCTCGACCAACGAGACCGCATCTCCCTGCCACGGTGTGTCCATGGCCGAGACCGTGCCACACGGGCGGGCCGTCAGGCCGGGATCTCGACGCCCAGCTCGGCCGCTTTGGCGTCGACCGCCTCGGGGAAGATGTTCTTGATCAGGTAGAGGTCCTGGATGATGCGGTAGTCGGGCGCCATGCCCTTGGCGTAGCGCTCCATGTAGGCGAGCTGCTTGGCCACCAGCACCATCTCCCGGGGACCCTTGGCGCCGTAGTTGTCCATGAGGTCGATGCTCATCTTGAGCATCTCGCCCAGGTTCATGCCCCCGATGCCGGCTTCGAGCATGGGCCCGAGGATCATCGACAGGCGCATCCCCAGCTCCTCGTCGGTACCGACGTCCTCGGGGAAGACGCCGACCCGCCGATAGGCCCGGGCGACCCGGGTGAAGTCACCATCGATCATGCAGGTGTAGAGGATGTCCTTGATCACGTCCCGGTACTCCGGATCGAGCTCCCCCATGATCCCGAAGTCGAGGAAGCTGGCCCGGCCATCGGGCAGGAACCAGATGTTGCCGGCGTGCATGTCGCCGTGGAAGGGCCCGTGGAGGCACACCGCCTCGATCCACACCTTGGCGCCCCAGCGCAGCATGAGCTCGCCGTCGATGCCCCGGCGGGCCATCTCCTCGAACTCGTCGAGCGGCGTGCCGGTCATCCGCTCCATGCAGATGATCCTGGGTCCACACCAGTTCCAGTACACCTCCGGCGCGGTGACGTTCCGGTTGTCGCCGAAGGCCCAGATGCGCTCGCGGAACTCGGCCTGGCGGCTGGCCTCAAGGGCCGGCACCAACTCCTGGAAGTTGATCTCGGCGGCGTCCTCGATGATGGCGACGGGGTCCACCGACGACAGCCAGTCCCACTTCTCCGCCAGCCGGGCGATGCGCCACATGATGCGGAGGTCGGCGGTGAAGAGCCGCCGGATGCCGGGTCGCTGCAGCTTGAGCACGGCCTGTCGCCCGTCGGGGAGGACGCAGGCGTGCACCTGGCCGATGGATGCGGCCGAGAGAGGCTTGTCGTCGAAGAACCGGAACAGCTCCTCGGGCGGGTGACCGAGATCCTCCTCGATGATCTGCCGGGCGGTGGCCGAGTCGAACGGGGGCACCTCGTCGAGGGTGCGCTGGCAGGCGTCGGCGAGCGGCTCCGGGAAGACCCCCGGCGACGAGGCCATGATCTGGCCCAGCTTGACGAATGCCGGGCCAAGGGCCTCGAAGGCGTCGACTGCGCCGCAGCTCGCCGCCTCCCACCAGCTCGGCACGCTCCGGCGGCGGAACAGGAGGTCGATCCGGCGCCGCAGCAGCGATCGGAAGACACTCCAGGTGAGCACGATGGCGATGGCCAGCCCGCGCCGGATCTCGGTGAGGCCGAAAGTGGCCAGATCGGGCGCATCGACGACCAGATCGGCTTCGGGAGGGCCCTCGGCGTACGGGCCCCGGAAGTCCTCGAGCACCGGTCGCGCCGGCGCTCCGTCGGGAAGGACGCGCCGGCCACCGAAGTGGACCCCGACCCGGGGTTCGGTCTGCTCCACGAGGCCGATCACCACGCCGTGTTCGTCGACGACGGGCAGGTGCTTCACGGCGTGACGACCCATGAGCTCGCGCGCCTGCATGGTGTCGGTGTCGGGCGGGATGGTCACCACATCGGTCGACATGCGCCGGCTGATCGGTACGGATGCGGGATCGTCGCCGTCGATCAGCACCTGGAGCAGATCGCGCTCGGTGAGGATCCCGACCAGACGCTCGCCGTCGAGCACCACGAGAGCCGAAGCGTGACGCTGCTGCATGCGCGACGCCGCTTCCGCCACCGTCGCGTCCGGCGCGATCGTCTCGACGGGTGCAGATGGTGTGCTCATGGGTCATCACTCTGGTCGATTCGCTGAGGTCGACGGCAGTCCCGACCGGGTTCGCCGGAGGCCGCCCTACCCTCGTGGCCATGGCACTCGACGACGAACTGCTCAACCGGGTCACCTGGAAGATCCCCAACGCGCTGGCACTGGTGGGGTCCCGGGCCGGCGACGAGTGGAACGCCATGACCACGAGCTGGATCACCCAGCTGTCGATGGAGCCGGTGCTCGTCGGCGTGTCGGTCGACAACGACGCAGTCACCCGCCGCCTCATCGCCGACGGCGGCTCGTTCACCGTGAACCTGTGGAACAGCGACGACACCCGGGTGTTCGTGAAGTTCTCCAAGCCCGCCACCAAGGAGGACATGATGCTCAACGGCCGGGCCATCCGTGAGGGCATCACCGGCGCCCCGGTCTTCGAGGAGGCGATCGCCCACCTCGAGTGCGAGGTGCGTCAGACCCACGATCTCGGCTCACACACCCTGTTCGTCGGCGAGGTGGTCGACGCCGCCATCGCCGACGACGAGGCCCGGTCGGCGTCGATGACCGACACCCGCATGAAGTACGGCGGCGTGAAGCGCCACTGACTCCGGCGGGTGCTCGATACGGTTCCGCCGTGGCCCACGTGGTGCTGTCCAACCCCGACAAGGTCCTGTTCCCGGCGGTCGACGGCTTCGAGGCGCTGACCAAGGCCGATGTGTTCGACTACGCCACCCGGATCGCCGACCGCATGATCCCGCTGATCGCCGACCGACCCGCGGTGCTCCAGCGGTTCCCCGACGGCATCGACGGCGACGGCTGGTACCAGAAGCACACCCCGAAGCACTTCCCCGACTGGATCCCCACCGTGACACTGCCCAAGCGGGGCGGTGGGACCGTGCGCCACCCGGTCATCGATTCCGCCGACGCGCTCCGCTACGTGGTGAACCAGGGGACGGTTTCGGTGCACGTGCTCGGCGGGTCGGCCGCGTCCCCCGACGTGCCGGTGGAGCTGCTCATCGACCTGGACCCGTCGGTCGCCGATCCGTCCCAGGTCGTGGAAGCCACCGTTGCGGTCCGCGAGCTCCTCGACGACCTCGCCGTCACCGGCTTCGTGAAGACCACGGGCTCGCGAGGGATCCACGTCCACGTTCCGCTCCGGGGCGACGCCCGCTTCGACGCGGTCGCCGCCCTCGGCCACCACCTGGGGCGGCACCTGGCCGAGCGCCACCCCGACCTGCTGACCGTCGAGTTCTCCAAGGCCGACCGTGGTGACCGGCTCTTCGTGGACACGCTGCGCAACGCGCCGGCGCAGCACGCGGTGGCGCCCTACACGCTGCGCCCCTTCCCGGGCGCTCCGGTGGCCGTCCCGCTGCGCTGGGACGAGATCGATGGTTCGTGGGAGCCGCGCCGCACGCCGCTCCACAGCCTGTTCCGACGCCTGGGAAGCCTGGCGGAAGATCCGTGGGCCGATCTCGAGGACCACCGCATCGAGGCACGGATGCTGGCCGCCCGGCTGGCATCACTCACCTGAGCCGGCCCGCGCCCGGCGTCACCCCTCGACGTGCCGCACGTGCTCGGCGATCCATCCCGCGACCCGCTCCGGCTCGGCCACCAACAACCAATGACCTCCCGGGACGTCGCGCCGGTGCAGGTTCGGCGCGTACTGGCCGGTGTCGTCCAGCAGAGCCGGCGTCACGAAGCGATCGCCGGTCGGCACGATCAGTTGCACCGGGATCTCCGTCGTCCTCGTCCGGGGCGACGCCATCCGATCACGCACGTTCTGCCGGTACAGCTGCACGCCGTTGGCCCCGTCGGTGGCCAACGTGGGCGCAGGCTCGATACCCACCGGGATTCCCTCGGCGCGGTGGAGCTGGCGGACGAAGGCGCGAGGCATGAACGTCCGCCACGCCCACTCAGCCACGCGGGGCAGCTGGAACATCGCGATGTACCACGAGTGCAGGCCCTGGCGCAGCAGCGGTCCGAGCCGAGACGGCCGGAGGGAGCGGCGGGCCCGCATCCAGTGGGCCACGTGGTCCAGCGCGGGGCCCGACATCGACGTGTAGCTGGCGATCCGGCCATCGACGGTCCCGCTGGTGACCGCTTCCCAGCACTGGATCGAGCCCCAGTCGTGTCCGACGAGGTGAACCGGAGCGTCGGGGCTGAAGGTGTCGATCACCGCGCCGATGTCGGCGACCAGGTGCGACAGGTCATATCCAGCCCGGTCGACCGGCCACGCCGACTCACCGGCGCCGCGGACGTCGTGGGCGACCACATGGAACTCGTCGGCCAGGGCGGCGGCCACCCCGTCCCAGACCCGGTGGGTGTCGGGGTAGCCGTGGACGAGCACGACCGTGGGGTGGGCGGGGTCGCCTCGCTCCCACACCGCCAGGTCGAGGCCGTCGCCCCGCACGACCTGTTTGCGAACATCGTCCGATTCATGGGCCTGCACGCCGGAGACTGTGTCACCGACGGCCGTGATCGGCAACGTCGAGGGTGACGGCGAAGACGGGGTGGCGGGGAGCGATGGCGATCAGCTCCTCGTCGGTGGCATCGGGGCCGACGCCCTCGAAGAACTGGCCCACTTCCCACTTCCAACGGCGCAGATAGGCCCGGAGGATCTCCGGGGTGTCGGCCACGGGCACCTCGGTGGCGGTGAAGTCCCAGCGACGCCGGCCGAGCCGGAGCCGACCGACGCCCGCGACCCGCAGGTTCCGCACCCACTGTGTCACCCCTCGCGGGGCGACGAGATAGGTGGTGCCGTCCAGCACGTGGAGGTTGACGGGGGTGGTGCGCCACTCGCCGCTCCGTCGACCCCGGACCTCGAGGACGCGGGATCCCCAGACGCTGATCCCGCGCCGGGTGAGCCAGGCGACGAAGCGGTTGAACAGCGCCCGGGTGAACCAGTTCGGGGCGACGTAGTGGGTGGCGGGCTGGTCGTTCATGGTGGTGGTCATCTCGCTCTCCTTGTGAGCAGTGCTCTCGTTTCAGAGCACTGCATCACGATTGCGGCGCGTTGTCAAGAGCAGTGCTCACATTTCAGAGCGGTGCTTCTGCTAGGCTCGGCGCATGGAGCCCACTCCCGCACCCAGCGCTCGGGCCCGGGCCCGCGCCGCCGTCACCGAAGACATCATCGCCGAGGCCCGCCGGCAGCTCGACGAACATGGTGCCGCCGGTCTCTCACTCCGCGCCGTGGCACGCGAGCTGGGCATGGTCTCCTCCGCGATCTACCGGTACTTCGCCAGCCGCGACGAGCTCCTCACCGCCTTGATCATCGAGACCTACGACGCGCTCGGTGACGTGGCCGAGGAGGCCGCAGCGGCCTCGGCTCGTCGGGCGCCCCGCAACCGGTGGGTCGACGTGGCGAACGCCATCCGCGGTTGGGCGATCGAGCACCCCAACGAGTACGCCCTCGTGTACGGCACACCGGTGCCCGGCTACCAGGCGCCCGAGGACACCGTCGTCTCCGGGACCCGGGTGTCGCTGGCACTGGTCGGGGTGGTGCGCGACGCCGCCTCCAGCCGTGAGCTCCAGCCCCTCGAAACCGAGGTGTCGCGCCCGCTGTCCGAGGACCTCGAGCGGCTGCGTCAGCAGATCGGTCTCGACGTCTCCGACGACGTCCTGGTCGTCACCCTCCTGGCCTGGACCCAGCTGTTCGGCCTCCTCAGCTTCGAGCTGTTCAGCCAGACGCGAGGTGTGGTCACCGACCACGAGCTGTTCTTCGAGACCGCGGCGTCGACCATGGCACGAGCCATCGGCCTCTGACCGGCGGCAGAATGGTCGGATGCCGTCGGTCGACGTGAACAGGATCACCATCGAATACGAGCGCACGGGGTCGGGCGAGCCACTGCTGCTCATCATGGGCCTGGGCGCCCAGCTGACCGCGTGGCCGGTCGACTTCGTCTCCGAGCTGGTCGGACGCGGGTTCGAGGTCATCCGGTTCGACAACCGGGACGCCGGGTTGAGCTCCGAGTGCAACTGGGAGCCACCGTCGCCGATCCGCGCCTTCCTGGGCCGGTTGTTCCGCCGTCCGGCCCCGACCGGGTACGTCGTCGACGACATGGCCGAGGACGCCGCCGGGTTGCTCGACGCGCTGGGGATCGAGTCGGCCCACGTCGTGGGAGCGTCGATGGGTGGGATGATCGCCCAGGCGCTGGCCATCCGCCACGAGCACCGGGTCCGCAGCCTGACCTCGATCATGTCGAACCCGGGCGACGGCAGCGGCGGCGCGAAGGCGTCGGTGCTGCTCAGGTTGGCCCGGCGAGGCAAACCGTCCCGCGAGGAGGCGGTGGAGGCGTCCGTGGCCACGTTCCGGGCCATCAGCGGCCCGCACTTCGACGATGCCGTCTACCGGCCGCTGGCCGAGGCCGCGGTGGCCCGCAGCTTCCGTCCCGAGGGGACCGCCCGGCAGATGGCGGCGATCATGGCCAGCCCCGACCGGGCGCCCTACCTGACGATGCTGCGCATCCCCACGCTGGTGATCCACGGCCTGGTCGACCCGCTGGTGAAGCCCAGCGGCGGCATCGCCACCGCCCTGGCTGTCCCCGGCTCTCGCCTCTTGATGTTCAACGACATGGGCCACGACCTGCCCGCACCGCGGTTGGCGGAAATCGCCGAGGCAATCGCCGTCAACGCCCTGCGCCCGGCCGTCGTCGTCTGAGGCGCGGCGCCAGCGGACTTCGTCCGCCCAGTGGCGGTCAGCTGAGGAGGTCGTTGCCGGCGACCGTGCGCGTCGCGCCCACGATGCCGTCGGTGATCGCCTGCCGCACGAGATCGACGGCCCGCGAACGGGCGATCACCCGCGCCCCGTCCGGTGTGTCGAGGAGGGCGACCAGCTCGGCCGGCTCCATCCCGTCGTAGGTCACGGTGGAGGCCACCACCGTGGCCTGCCCGTCGTGGGACGCCACCACGGGGACGGCGGCGGTGGCCGCCGCCGCCTCGGACGCGAGGTCGGCGACGAGGGGCGGACGGCCGTCGGGGTCGACCGACCACACACCGAGACCGGGCTTGGTGAGCAGGCCGCTGACGCTCGTGACGACGCCTCGACCCCCCGATTCGCGGAGCTGACGGACCATGGTCGTGGTGGCCTGGAGGACGAAGCTGTTGAACGGGCCGCCGGCGAACGCCATCCCTCCGGTGACCGTGGGCGTACCGTCCACCGGCAGGGCCAACTCACGCTGCTGGACCCGTACGGCCACCGGGAAGCAGGAGTAGAGCTCGGCCAGCTCGCAGTCGGCCAGCGGATGGCCGAGGCGGGCGGCTGCAGCGTCACCGAGGACCTGCATCGCCGGCCAGCGGTGGAGCTCGGCCCGCTGCGACAGCGGCAACATGTGCGACGAGCCCAGGCCGACCAGCGGGAACATCCAACGATCACGCGGTACCCCGAATCGCTCGGCGGCCGCCGCGGTGCACAGCAGGAGGGCCGCGGCCTGGTCGACCGTCCACTGGGTCACGTGCCACTTGGCGTACGGGAAAGCCAGAGGCCGGTTCTGCGGTGAGAACGTCGACAGCTCGTCGGCCTCCATCGGTTGCGGGAAGGCGGCCTCGGGATTCGCCCTGGCCACGGCGTTGAAGTGCTCGTACAGCGCCGCGATGTCGAGCTGCAACTGATCGGGCGGCGTGCCCTCGACGGCGGCCAGCGCGCTCTCGATCAGGGCGTACTGCTCCACCGGCGCCCACAGCCCGGCGGCGATCTCGGCCGGATCGACCAGGTCCCCCTCGGGAGCCTGGTGCACGTCGGGTCGAGCACCACCCTGATCGGTCTCGGTGGCTGCGGCCTCCTCGGTCCCGCCCTGGGTGAACACCCGGGCAATGCCGTCCCGATCGCCCTTCGTGCTCCGCCGCTGGGCCCGAGCCGCTCGGGCCTTGGCCTCTGCGCCCACGACCACGGCCACGTCGAGGTCGCCGGCGAGCATCGCGGCCATCACCTCGTCGATCAGGGTCTGCTGCGGGATCCCGAGGTCGACGAGCACGGTGGTGGCGTCGGCGCCGATGCGGTCGGCGACGATCCGGGCCGGATCGGTGTAGGACCACGTGCCGCGGGGAACGACGATGCGTTGCACGGCGCCGAGCAGGCGGGGTGCGCCCGCGTCGGCAGTCGCGGCCACCGTGGCCTCGACCATGAGCTCGACCGCCTCGGCATCGGCGAACGAGGTTCCGACGCCGACCAGGACGGGGGTGCGGGGGTCCATCATCACTCCATGCTGGCCGATGGGCGCCGCCTAGGGTCCAGCGTCATGAGCGAGGCAGAGGCCACCCCACCCACGGTCGAGCGCCTCCTGGCCGTACTCGACGTCGAGCGCCTCGATCGCGACCTGTTCCGGTCGCCGGATGTCCGGTCGTCCCTGCCGACGGGTTCGCGCCTGTTCGGTGGCCAGGTGGCCGCCCAGGCACTCCGGGCGGCCACGCTGACCGTCGACAACGACCACGCGCCCCACTCGCTGCACGGCTACTTCCTCCGCCCGGGGTCACCGGACACGCCGCTGATCCTCCACGTCGACCGCATCCGCGAGGGTCGGTCGTTCACCACCCGGCGGGTGGTGGCGGTGCAGGGCGGCGAAGCGATCTTCAACCTGTCGTGCTCGTTCCACAAACACGAGGTCGGCCCGGAGTACGCACCGGCCGTGCCCGCCGGCATCCCCGATCCGGACGATGCCGACGCCGAGTGGGACCGGACCATCTTCTCCGACTTCGATCACCACACACCCTTCGAGACGCGCGAGCTCCCCATGGGGAAGCGGGACGAGCGCGGCGAGTACGCATCGACGCGTCGCATCTGGATCCGCACCCGGGGCCCGCTGCCCGCCGATCCGCTCCTGCGAGCATGCGTGGCCACCTTCGTGTCCGACATGGGCGCGGTCTTCGCCGCCGCCCGCGCCGTCTCGCTCGGACCGGGGACGATGATGGGCGCCAGCCTCGACCACGCCATGTGGTTCCATCGGCCCCTGACGCTGGACCAGTGGACCCTGTACGACCTCGTACCGGTGTCCATCGGTGGCGCCCGCGGGCTGGTGCGGGGGGCGATGTACGAGCGCTCGGGCACGCTCGCCGTCTCCGTCACCCAGGAGGCGCTGGTCCGGCCGCTGCGCCCGCCGGACTGAGGGGGCTCAGGCCCCGGTGGGAACCAGCCCCCGGGTCTCGGCCACGTCGTCGTCGACGATCTTCCACGACGCGTACACCCCGGGCACGAACAGCAGGGCGCAGACGACGAAGGCCCAGCGGTACGCCGACAGACCTTCGGCGGCCGCCGTCGCGGCGGCCAGGCCGTGGGCGGGACGCAGCATCGTCAGCACCGTGGCCACCACCGCCACGCCGAGAGCGTTGGCCGACTGCCGCTGGACGGCGTACAGGGTCGTGGCCCGAGCGGTGTCGGCGTGGGAGATCTTGGCGTAGACCGCGGTCTGGATGCTGACCAGCACCAGACCCATGGTGAGACCGCGGACGAAGTTCATCGCGCCGAGCATCAGCAGCGGCGTGGTGGTGTCGGTGAGGGCGAGCGAGGCGGTGACCAACCCGCTGCCGACCGCCCCGACGACCATGAGCCAGCGGGGTCCCACCGCCAAGTACAGGCGCTTGCCGGCGAGGTTGCTCAGCACGAAGATGCCCACCGCATGCGGCGCCTGGGCGAACCCGGCGGCGGTGGCCGACGCGCCCCGCAGGTCCTGGACGTAGAGCGTGAACACGAACACGTACCCGAGGAAGCCGGCGTAGATCGACAGCCCGGCCAGGTTGGTGGTGCGGAACAGCCGCTCACCGAACAGGCGCAGGTGGAGCAGCGGCTGGGCGATCCGCAGCTCGCGGTGGACGAGGAGCCCGAACCCGACGATCGAGCCCACGAGCGCACCGATGGTGGTCGCCGCCAGCCACCCCCGCTCGGGCCCGAGCGAGAGGCCGTAGAGCAGCAGCGCCAGCCCCGCGCTGGCGAGGACCAGGCCGGGACCGTCGAAGCGACCGGCCTCGGGCTGCACCTCCTCGCGCAGCCACAGCAGACCGAGGATGATGGCCGCGGTGCCGATCGGGAGGTTGACGAAGAAGATCCACCGCCACGAGATGGAATCGACGATGATGCCACCCAGCGCGGGTCCGATCGACGGGGCGATCACTGCCACGCCCACCACCGCAGCGGAGGCCTTGGCCCGCTCGTCCATCGGGTACGCCCGGAACAGGATGGCGGAACCCACCGGGGTGATCAGGCCGGCCCCGAGTCCCTGCAGCAGGCGGAAGGCGATCAGCATCCCGAGGGAGGTGGCGATCCCGCACAGCCCCGACGACACGGTGAAGACGACGAGCGAGCCGAGGAACACCTTCTTGGACCCGAACCGGTCGGAGAGCCAACCGGCCGCGGGGATGGCGCTGGCCAAGGCGAGCAGGTAGCCGATGACCACCCACTCGACATCGGTCACCGCGACCGAGAACTCCCGACCCAGCGTGGGCAGCGCCACGTTGACGATGGTGGCGTCGAGGATCTGGATGAACAGTCCCAGGACGTAGACGACCGTGACCGCCACCTTGTACGAGGGAGCACGCACCGGCGAGAACGTAGTGCCACCTCGTCACCGGCACGGGACGTCGGGGTCGGAGGTCGGAGGTCGGGGGCGTCTGCCCCCCCGGTCAGTTCCGCGCCGGGAGATGATCGACGAGCGAACCGGCGTCGCCGAAGAGCTCCTCGCGCCACTGCTCGACCAGGTCGCCGGTCTGGCGATCCTCGGGGTGGAAGTCGGCTCGGTTGTAGTCACGAAGCTGGGCGAGCACCTTGCGGTTCATGAACGGCGACCGGAACAGGTCGCGCAGGCCCCGCCACACCCGGCGGGGTGAGCGCCGGGCCACCGGGTCGCCGAGCATCGAGAGCAGGGTGGTGAGCGCCATGCCGCCGAGGAAGCCGATGTGGATCACCGTCATGGTGATGGTGCGCATCCGCTCGGAACCGCCGACCGCCTGGTAGACGTCGAAGGCCACCGCCTTGTGCTCGGACTCCTCGAGGGCGTGCCAGAGGAAGAGCGAGCGAATCTCGTCATGGTCGATCACGGTGCGCGCCTCGGGGCTGGACAGCAGCGTCTCGGCCAACGTGGCGGTGTAGTGCTCGAGCGCGGCGGTGGCCGCCAGGTTCGCCTTGGCCGGGGCGAGCCGCTCGCGGATGGCCAGACCCTTCCGGGTGAAGCGCTCGATGATCTTGGACGGGTAGCCCAGCTCGGCGAAACGGTCGTTGACCTCACGGTGCTCGCGCCCGTGGATCGCCTCCTGGCCGATGAAGCCACCGACCTGCTTGCGCAGCTCCGGATCGTCGATCTGGTCGCGGAAGTTCCGCACCGACCGGACGAAGAAGTCCTCGCCGTCGGGGAACACCGAGGAGAGCGCCACGATCAGGTGGCTGAACACGATGTTGCCGTTGCCGGCGAAGTACTTGGGCACGTCGTCGAGCGAGTAGTCGAAGGACACCCGCCGGGTGGGGACGATGCGGGCGGGCGTGGGGGTGAGGGTGGCAGTCATTCGGGTTCTCCGTGGGTCGGGAGCATGAAGTTCTCGATGGCGGTCATGATCAGCGCCGAGACGCGCTCGTCGCTGGTGACGAACGAACGGGTGGCGCGGCGGCGGTTGAGGCCGTCGATGAGCAGGTCGATGAGCTCGACCACGGCTTCGGCGTCGACGTCGGTCCGGACCAGGCCGGCGGCGATGGAGGCTTCGACCAGCGGGGCGAAGGCGGCGACGATGCGGTGGTTGATGTCGCGCTGGACGACGTGGGCCTCGTCGGTGGACGGCGTGGTGCGGAAGGTGGCCAGGGCCCGGAAGTCGGCCACGACGATGAGCTGGTGCAGGAGGTGGCGCAGCACGTCGCCGAGCGGCACACCCATGTCGAGCTCGGCGTCGAGCAGCGTGGTGAACTCGTCGACCTTGCTGTCGACCACGGCGGCGAGGAGCGCCTCCTTGGAGTCGAAGTGCCCGTAGAACATGCCCGGCGACACGCCTGCCTCGGCGGTGATGGCCCGGGTGGTGAGCCCCTCGAGCCCATCGCGCGCCGCCACCGCGATGGTGGCGTCGATGAGGCGCTGGCGGGCGGCGGCCCGTTGGACTTCGCTGATCTTCGGCATGGTGCGAGGTTCGTGCTCGGTGCTCGGTGCTCGGTGCTCGGGAACAAGAAAACCGAGCGCTCGCTCTTTATCCCACAACCGGACGAATCAGACAAGTCTCGTCGGCTGTGACATCCGCCACCGCGGCTGAGCTGCGCTCAGCGTTGACGGGCGGCCCCCCGGGCGATGATCCGCTGGTACAGGTGGGGGGAGAGCTTGGCCACGAAGTTGATCACGTGGGCGTCGGGACCGATCAGTGCCCGGCGCTTGTCCTTCTCGATCGCCTTGATGATGGTCTTGGCCGCCCGCTCGGGTGAGGTGATGAACAGCTTCTCGAACCCCCGCTCGGCGTCGGCGGGGTCCTGACCGAGGTCGGCGACGCTGGGGTGGATCCGGGCGTTGCGGGCGATGTTGGTCTTGATGCCCCCGGGGTGGATGGTGGTGGCCGACACGCCGCAGTCCTCGACGTCGAGCTCGATGCGGAGCGCCTCGGTGAACCCCCGAACGGCGAACTTGGCCGCGTTGTACGCCGACTGGGAGGGGATGCCGAGCAGACCGAACACGCTGGACACGTTGACGACCTGGCCCTCACCCGCCGCCTTCAGGTGGGGCAGGAACGCCTTGGTCCCGTGGACCACGCCCCAGAAGTTGATGCCCATCAGCCACTCGAGGTCCTCGTAGGTCATGCCGTCGACCGTGGCGCCCAGGGCCACGCCGGCGTTGTTCACGATCAGGTTGACCTTGCCGTGGTCGGCGACCACCGTCTGCGCCCACGCGTCCATGGCGGACCGATCGGCGACATCGAGGTGCTGCGACGTGACGGTGACGCCGGCGGCCCGGGCCATGGCGATCGTGTCGGCCAGACCGTTCTCGTCGATGTCGGACAGCGCCAGATGGCATCCCCGGCCGGCCAGGCCCACCGCGAGGGCGCGGCCGATGCCTGATGCGGCGCCGGTGATGGCAGCGACCCGTCCCTGGAACTCCTGCATGTCGTGCTCTCCGTGTGGGCGTCGGTGTTACCAGCAGTATCACCTGTGCTCGGGGGCGAGCGCCAAACCGGCCGAGCCCGACGGCCCGGTGGCGATGGGCACGTTCCAGCGGTGGATCACAGGGTCCTCCCGGGTCCAGGCCAGGACGGAGATCGCGGCGGTGCCGAGCTCGAGGTGGCGACCGACGCCGGGCTCGAGCCCACACCAGCGGGCGGCGAAGATGCGCAGGAACTGACCGTGGCCGACGACGAGGGCGTCGTCGCCCGCGTCACGCAGTCGGCTGATCACCCGGTCGGCCCGGTCGGCCACCTGGGCCAGCGACTCGCCGCCGGCGAGCGGGTGGGTCCACACCGACCAGTCGGGGATGGTCTCACGCATGGTCGCGGTGGAGATCCCCTCCGCCTCGCCGTAATCCCACTCGACCAGATCGTCGTCGAGGCGGAAGTGCTCGAGACCGGCGAGCTCGGCGGTCTCGACCGCGCGCCGCAGCGGGCTGCAGACCACGGTCTCGGGAGCGTCGCGCAACGCCGGCCCGAGCCGGCGGGCGACCGCCCGACCCTCCGCGGTGAGCTCGACGTCGGTCCGGCCGGTGTGCCGGCCCGATTCGCTCCACTCGGTGGGCCCGTGCCGGACCAGCCACAGCGCGACGCGTCGAGGGCCGTCGGGACTCATTCGTCGACGACGCGTCCGCCGCGCAGCACCGGGAACACGTGGTCCTGCTCGGCGACGGGACGCCGCTCGACCGTCTCGCCGCCGTCGGACGACACGATGTGGGCGCCGGCCGGGCAGTACTGGAGGATGTAGGCCTTGCGCACGTCAGGTGTGTTGTTCGGCCCGGTGAGGTGCGGGGTGAGCGACGAGAACACCACCACCCCGCCCGCCGCCACCTCGGCGACCTCGACGGACGGGGCGTCGTCGAAGATCTGCCAGCCGAGCGGCTCGACGTAGTGGTGCTGGAGCGTGCCCATGCGGTGCAACGACGGCGCGACCTGCGGGCACCCGTTGTCGAGTGTCGCGTCGGTGAGCGCCACCCAGCAGGTCAGGTAGTACTGCGGATCGACCAGCGTGTAGCCGTTGTCCTGGTGCCAGGGGAACCGACGGGGCTTTTGCGGCTTCTTGTAGACGGCCTGGTCCCAGTAGAGGTCGACGTCGGGACCCACCAGGTCCCGACAGAGCCCGGCCAGGGTCGGGTGGCGGGCGAAGCGGCGCAGGGTGGCGTTCCGGTGGGCGAGGTTCGGCGCGAAGGTGATCGCCCCCGCCTCGGCGATGCCGAAGCGCTGGTCTTCGAGGCCTTCCAGGAAGGCCTCGACGCGGGCCTCGCGCCGGTCGAGCACCGCGGTCACCTCGTCGATCTCGGCCGCGGTGAACGCACCGCGGTGGACGAAGAAACCATCGGCGTCGAACGCGGCTGCCTGGGCGGGGGTGATGGTGTCGAACGGCCCTTGGTGTTCGGTCCAGGCGAACGAACGGTTGAGCGGATGCCGGACCGGCTCGACCGTGGACATCGGATGCCGTTCAGCCGACAGGGTCGGGAGTCGACTCGATGACGACCACCGGCGGGTCGGCGATGCCGTGCTGCTCCTCGCACATGGCCCGGTAGACGTCGAGGATGAGGTGGGCGTCGATCACCATCTCGACGTTGCCATCGGCGTCGAGGTTGAGGTTGGCGCCGTGGATCACGAACGACACGTCGGTGACCTCGTCGTTCGACTCGGGGACGTGGAGGGTGTGGGTGGACCCGGCCGGCTCGTAGAGGTACGAGCCGTCGGTGTTCACCGCGTCGGGGCTCTCGAGGTAGTGCCAGCTCCCCGACCGGGTGAAGGCGTACACGCACCCGGTGTGCTTGTGGGTCTGGACAGTGGTACCGGGCTCGAACCGGTTGCGCAGCACCCAGATCCCCTGCGCCAGGTCGACGTGCAGGAGCTGCAGGAGACCGGCGTCGCCGAGGTCCACGAAGGGCAGGTCGGCCTCGCTGCGGTGGATGGTGGGCGGTGCGTTCATGATGGCGGCCACGATCGGTCCCCCTGAATCGACGGTGCTGTCGTCGCGGATGCGGACGGGGCCATGACGGTAACGGATCGGACGAGTACGGTCCGGCGGCACCACCGGATCGACAAGTGAGGGGACCGCGTGAGTGCCAGCGTGTTGCGGAGTCGACTCGACTCGGGGTCGGAGGAGTACCGGGCGAACCGCGACGCGATGCAGGCGCTGTGGGACGAGGTCGCGGCCGAGCTGGCGACGGTGCCCACCGTGGGCGGGCAGCGCTACGTCGACCGCCACCGGCGGCGGGGCAAGCTGCTGGTGCGGGAGCGCATCGAGATGCTGGTCGATCCGGACACGCCGTTCCTCGAACTGAGCCCGCTGGCGGCGTGGGGCACCGAGGACCCGGTCGGCGCGGGCACGGTGGCCGGCATCGGCGTCGTCGAAGGCACCCAGGTGCTCATCAGCGGGAGCGACATGACCTACCGCGGTGGCTCGGCCAACCCGTCCACGGTGGCCAAGGGCGCCCGCCTCGACGAGATCTCCCGCGCCAACCGCCTGCCCACCATCACCCTCAACGAGTCGGCCGGGGCCGAGCTCCCCCGTCAGGCCGACATCTTCGTGCCGGGAGGGGCGGGGTTCAAGAACATCACCCAGCGGTCGAAGCTCGGCATCCCGTCGATCACCGCCGTCTTCGGCCCCAGCACCGCCGGCGGCGCCTACACGCCGGGCATGAGCGACTACACCGTGTTCGTCAAGGGGCGCGGCACGGCGTACCTGGGCGGGCCGCCGCTGGTGAAGATGGCCATCGACGAGATCGTCGACGAGGAGACCCTGGGCGGGGCCGAGATGCACTCCCGCACCAGCGGCCTGTCCGACTACCTGGCGGCCGACGAGATGGACGCGCTCCGGATCGTGCGGGGCATCGTGCGGCACCTGCGGTGGACCAAGCTCGGGCCCGGCCCCACCGAGCCGGCCGACCCGCCCCGCTACGCCGAGTCCGAGTTGCTGGGCGCGGCCTCCGCCGACGTCCGGGTGCCCTTCGAGGTACGCGAGGTGCTGGCCCGGATCCTCGACGGATCCCGCTTCGAGGAGTTCAAGGCCCTCTACGGCGACAAGCTGGTCTGCGGTTGGGGCTCGATCTGCGGGTTCCCCGTGGGCGTGCTGGCCAACAACGGCATCCTGTTCTCCGAGGAGTCGAACAAGGGCGCCCAGTTCATCCAGCTGTGCAACCGGACCGACACGCCGCTGGTGTTCGTGCAGAACATCACCGGCTTCATGGTCGGCAGCAAGGCCGAGCAGGGCGGCATCATCCGCAATGGCGCCAAGCTCATCAACGCCGTCTCCAACTCCGAGGTCCCCCACCTCGTGCTCATGGTCGGGGCCTCCTACGGCGCCGGCAACTACGGCATGTCGGGCCGGGCGTACGACCCCCGCTTCATCTTCTCCTGGCCCAACCACCGCATCGCCGTCATGGGGCCCAAGCAGCTCGCCGGGGTGATGGACATCATCGCCCGCAACGCCGCCGCCGGTCGGGGGATCGAGATCGACGAGGAGGCGCTCGCCGCCCAGACCGGAGCGCTCGAGGCCCAGATCGAGCAGGAGTCCACCGCCCTGTTCGCCACCGGCCGACTGTGGGACGACGGGATCATCCACCCCGCCGACAGCCGCACCGTGCTCGGCATCGCCCTCGCCGCGGCCCACAGCAACGAAGTGCGGGGCGCCCGCGAGTACGGGGTGTGGCGGCACTGATGGCTCCCATCACCCGACTCCTCGTCGCCAACCGGGGGGAGATCGCGGTCCGGATCGCCCGTACGGCCCACCGGCTCGGCATCGACACCGTCGGCGTCTACTCCGAACCCGACGCCGGCGCCCTCCACGTCGACGCCATGGACCTCGCCGTCGCGCTCGGCGGCGCCACCCCGGCGGAGTCGTACCTGCGGGCCGACGCCGTCCTGCGGGCCGCCCTCGACACCGGCTGCGACGCCGTCCACCCCGGCTATGGCTTCCTGGCCGAGAACGCCGACTTCGCCCGGGCCGTCGAGGCGGCCGGGCTGGTCTGGGTGGGGCCCACGCCGGAGCAGATCGAGCTGCTCGGCGACAAGATCGCCGCCAAGCGGGCGGCCACCGAGGCCGGCGTACCGACGACGGTGGCGATCGAGGTCGGAGCCGCTGACGTGCCCGACGACGTGCCGATGCCGGCCCTGGTGAAGGCGGCCGCCGGCGGCGGCGGTCGTGGCATGCGCGTGGTGCGCACCCTGGACGAGCTCGGCGGTGCACTGGAGGCCGCGGCGAGGGAGGCGCAGGCCGCGTTCGGCGACGGGACGGTGTTCATCGAGCCCTACATCGAGCACGGTCGCCACGTGGAGGTCCAGATCCTCGGCGACGCCCACGGCAACGTCGTCCACCTCGGCGAGCGGGAGTGCTCGATCCAGCGCCGCAACCAGAAGGTGGTCGAGGAGTCGCCATCGGCCGGGATCAGCGACGAGGTGCGCACGACGCTGTGCGACGGCGCCGTCGCCCTCGCCCGCCACGTGGGCTACCGCAACGCGGGAACGGTGGAGTTCCTGGTCGGCGACGACGGCACCATCACCTTCCTCGAGGTCAACACCCGCCTCCAGGTCGAGCACCCCGTCACCGAGGCCGTCACCGGACTCGACCTCGTCGAGCTGCAGCTGCGGGTGGCCGCCGGCGAACCGCTCCCGCTGACCCAGGACGACGTGCGGATCGACGGCCACGCCATCGAGGTCCGGGTGGTGGCCGAAGATCCGGCGGCCGGGTGGATCCCGGCGGGGGGGACGATGCGGGCCTTCGGCGTCGACGACGCGGTGCGGACCGACGCGGGCGTGCGGGCCGGCTCCGTGGTGTCGTCGGACTACGACTCCCTGCTGGCCAAGGTCATCGCCCACGCCCCGACCCGGGCCGAGGCAGCCGCCCGCCTCGGTCGGACACTGCGCACGGCCCGGATCTCCGGCGTGCGGACGAACCGCGACGCACTGGTGGCCCTGCTCGCCGAGGACGACTTCCGCGCTGCTCGCACGCCGACGTCGTACCTCGACGACCACCCCGACGTCGGGATGTCGACCGGGCCGGCCGGCGACGACCGGCTGGCCTTGCTGCTGGGGGCCACGTTCGCAGTGGAGCGCGCCGCACGGTCGGCCGACGAGGTCTCCGGCTTCGCCCCGTCCGGCTGGCGCAACCTCCGCACCCAGGGTCAGCGCCGGATCTGGCTCGTGGGCGACGACCTCCACCCGGTCGAGTACGTCCGCACGGGCGACGGCGCCGAGGTGCGCGTCGGACCCTGGCCCGAGCCGGGCGACGACGGCAGCCTTCCCGACGACACCCGCCGCGTCGTCGCCGTCCGCATCCTCCCCGCCCCGGACCCCGACCCCGCCCCCACCCCCACCCCCACATCCGTTCTGGTAGCCGAACGCGTGAGCTCAGCGACGCAGCGCGCTGCCAGAACGGGGGATCGGGGGGTGGTGGTGGAGGTGGACGGGGTGCGACACCGGGTCGGGGTCGCGATCCACGGCGACCCCGCCCGTGGAGGCGAGGTCGACACCTGGAGCTCGGCCGGGTCGCTGACGTGGCGACTGGCCCCCCGCTTCGCCGATCACGACGCCGAGCAGGTCGGCGGCGGCCCGATCTGCCCGCTGCCCGGGACGGTGATCGCCGTGCACGTCGAGGCCGGCCAGACCGTCACCGACGGCACGGTGCTGATGGTGGTGGAGGCGATGAAGATGGAGCACACCATCACCGCCCACGCCGATGCCACCGTGACCGAGGTCCGCTTCGCAGTCGGCGACCGGGTCGACGCCGGCGACCTGCTGGTGGCGCTCGACACGGGCAGCGGAGAGGAGTGACCGTGGCCCCGGAACCCGGCGCGCCGATCCGCATCGCCAACTGCTCCGGCTTCTTCGGAGACCGACCCAGCGGGGCACGGGAGATGGTCGAGGGCGGCCCGATCGACGTCCTCACCGGCGACTGGCTGGCCGAGCTCACCATGCTCATCCTCAGCCGGATCCGGGCCAAGCGTCCCGGCGCCGGCTACGCCCGCACCTTCGTCACCCAGGTGGAGGAGGTGATGGGCACTTGCCTCGACCGGGGCATCACGGTGGTCTCCAACGCCGGCGGGCTCGACCCCCGCAGCTGCGCCGAGGCCGTGGCCGAGGTGGCCGACAAGCTCGGCCTGTCCCCCACCGTCGCCTACGTCGACGGCGACGATCTGCTGCCACGCGTGGACGAGCTGGTCGGCGCAGGTTCCCTGCGGCCGTTCGGCCCCGACGGTGACCTCGGCGATCCGTCGGCGTACCTCACCGCCAACGCCTACCTCGGGTGCTGGGGGATCGTCGACGCCCTCGAGCGGGGCGCCGACATCGTGGTCACCGGGCGGGTCACCGACGCCGCGGTGGCCTGCGGCCCGGCCGCCCACCATCACGGCTGGGCCCGCGACGACTGGGACCGGCTGGCCGGGGCGGTGGTGGCCGGACATGTCATCGAGTGCAGCGCCCAGGCCACGGGCGGCAACTACTCCTTCTTCACCGAGATCGATGGTCTCGACACCGACCCCCGGTTCGGCTTCCCGTGGGCCGAGGTGGCCGAGGACGGTTCATCGGTCATCGGCAAGCACGACGGCACCGGGGGTGAGGTCACCATCGGCACCGTCACCTCGCAGCTGCTCTACGAGATCGGCGGCCCCGCCTACCTCGGCCCCGACGTCACCGCTCGCTTCGACTCGATCGAGCTGGACCAGGTCGGCCCCGACCGCGTGCGCATCTCGGGCGTCCGGGGCCAGGCCCCTCCGTCCACGCTCAAGGTGGCCATGAACGAGCTCGGCGGCTACCGCAACTCGTTCACCGTGGCCCTCACCGGCCTCGACATCGAGGCCAAGGCCGACTTCGCCCAGGCCACGTTCTGGGACGCCTGCCCCTACGGGCCCGACGACTTCGCGTCGGCGGTGAGCCGGGTGGTCCGCACCGACAAGGCCGACCCCGCGACCCAGGAGGAGGCCACCGCGATCTGGCGGCTCACGGTCAAGGATCCCGACGAGCGCAAGGTCGGTCGCGCCTTCGCCGACGCCATGGTCCACACCGCGCTGGCCGGCATCCCCGGCATGTACGGCCTCGGCGGTGGACCATCGGCCGCCACCCCCTTCGGCGTCTACCGCCCGGCGGTGGTCGACAACGACCTCGTGCCCGCGTACGCGCACGTCCTCGGCGACACGACGGTCCAGGTCGACTCGGTGGCCCCGGCCGGCGCGCCGGTCGACATCGAGACCGAACCTCCCCAACCCGCTCCCGGTGGGCCCACCGAGGCGGCACCCCTCGGGCGGGTGGTCGGCACCCGCTCGGGTGACAAGGGGGGCAACGCCAACCTCGGCGTGTTCGCGCGCTCGGCGCCGGGCTGGGCCTGGCTCGACCACTTCCTGACCGTCGACCGCCTGCGCGAGCTGCTCCCCGAGGCGAGCGAGCTGACCATCGAGCGCGTGCGGTTCCCCCGGCTGCTCGCCCTCAACTTCGTGGTCCACGGCCTGCTCGAGGAGGGCGTGGCCGCCTCCACCCGTCAGGACGCGCAGGCCAAGGCGCTGGGCGAGTGGCTGCGCGCCCGCGTCGTCCCCGTCCCCCGGTCCGTCCTCGACGCCAGCTGATCCGGGAACAATCGCGGCATCCTGGTGTTGTTGGTAGTTGCATAGACAACAACGTTCGAGAGAGGCCGTCATGCCCGCTGTCACCACTGACCCCCGCACCCTGCCCACCGTCGCGGGCCCGGTCCCCGAGGCGGTCGAGCGGCCGGTCCGCTCGATCACCACCGCGCCCCGCGGCTTCGAGGGCGAGGGATTCCCCGTACGGCGCGCCTTCGCCGGGGTGTCGAAAGAGGACCTCGACCCGTTCGTGCACATGGACCAGATGGGCGAGGTCGACTACGCACCCGGCGAGCCGCGGGGCACCAGCTGGCACCCCCATCGCGGGTTCGAGACGGTGACCTACATCATGGACGGCCAGTTCCTCCACCAGGACTCCCACGGCGGCGGGGGCAGCATCGAGAACGGCGCCACCCAGTGGATGACGGCCGGCTCGGGGATCCTCCACATCGAGACGCCACCGGAATCACTGGTGGTCAGCGGCGGGCTCTTCCACGGCCTCCAGCTGTGGGTGAACCTGCCGGCACGGCTCAAGATGACCGAGCCCCGCTACCAGAACCTCGAGCCCGAGCGCGTCCAGCTCCTGGCCAGCGAAGACGGCGGGAGCCTCATCCGGCTCATCGCCGGAAACGTCGGCGAACACGTCGGCCCCGGCTCCACCCACACCCCGATCACCGTGATCCACGCCACCATCTCGCCCGGTTCCCAGCTCCACCTGCCCTGGCCCGCGGCCTACAACGCATTGGCCTACATGCTCTCCGGACCGGGCACGGTCGGCATGGAGCGGGCCCCGATCGAGGGCGGCCAGCTGGCGGTGTTCGGTGGCGGTGATGCCATCACCCTGGCCGCCGACCCGGACCGGACCGGGGCCGTTCCGCTCGAGGTGTACCTGCTCGGCGGGCAGCCGATCCGCGAGCCGGTGGCCCAGTACGGGCCGTTCGTCATGAACACCCGAGCCGAGCTGCAGCAGGCGGTGGACGATTTCAACGCCGGGCGGCTGGGACGGATCCCGGCCGACGGCCTCCAGCCCTACCGCGGCTGACGCGCCCGCATCGGTCCTGACCGCCGCTCCCGGGGCGCGGCCCGCCCGCGGGTCGCGCCCGCAAGGATGGAGCCGATGACAGCGCTTGCCGTCGCCGCACGCGGTCTGGGGCACGGCTTCCCCGGTCCGCGAGGCGACGTGTCGGTGCTCGACGGAGTCGACCTCGCGGTGGCGGCGGGCGAGCACGTTGCCATCGTCGGTCGCTCGGGCAGCGGCAAGTCCACGTTGCTCTCGTTGCTCGGCGCGCTGGACCGCCCACGGTCCGGGGAGCTGACGGTCCTCGGGTGCGATCTCTCGACGATGAGCCGTGACGAGCTCGCCGCCTTCCGCGCCGAGGAGCTCGGCTTCGTCTTCCAGCACTTCGGCCTCCTCGACACGCTGACCGCGCGTGAGAACGTCGAGTTGGCCGGGACGCTCGCCGGTCTGGGTCGAACCGAACGGCGGACGCGGGCTGATGCGCTGCTCGAGGCCGTGGGCGTCGCCGATCGTCACGACCACGCTCCGCCGGCCCTGAGCGGTGGCGAGCGGCAACGCGTCGGCATCGCCCGGGCACTGATCAACGAACCCCGCCTCGTCCTCGCCGACGAGCCGACCGGCAACCTCGATGACGAATCAGCGGCCGGGATCGTCGAGCTGCTCGCCACGCTCCCGGGGCGGGCCGGCACCACCGTGGTGGTCGTCACCCACGACCATGTCCTGGCCGCGCGGGCCGACCGAGTGCTCGAGTTGTCGCACGGAACGACCCGGTCAGTCGCGCGATGAGGTTCGTCGACGCCGGGGTGCTCGCCGCCCGCAACGCCGGACGCCGGCCCGGGCGCGTCGTCCTGACCGTCCTCGCCGTCGCCCTCGCCACCACCTTGCTGACCGCACTGGTCACCATCGTCCGCACCGCCCAGGTCCGCGTCCTCGACCAGGTGGCCGAGGGGGGTCCGGTGTCGGGCATCAGCGTGCTGCCCGCCGAGCCGACCGACACCCAGTCCGACCAGGACGTCACCCGTGGCGGCGCCTTTCGAGCCATCGACGACGCCGCGGTCGACCAGATCGCCGCCCTCGACTCCGTGGCCGAGGTGCTCCCGGTGCTGAGCACGCCCGTGTTCGTGGTCCGGCCGGCAACCAAGGCCGACGGCACCCGACTCCGAGGCTTCCGCGAGCGCATGGTGGGGGTCGACACCTCGCGGCCCACCCGTATCCCCGTGACCCCGCTCGCCGGGCGCCTGCCTGCCCCGGGGAGCGCGGTCGACGTCGCGGTGACCGAGGGCTTCCTGAAGCGGCTCGGCCTCACGCGCGCCGATGCCGACCAGGTGGTGGGCACCGAGCTCGAGGTGGGCGCGGGTCGCGTCGTCGACGACGAATTCGAGGGTCGCTGGGCCCGACTGCAGGTCGTCGGAGTGGTGGCCCAGGGGGCCGGAGCGGGCCAACTGGTCGTGTCGCTGCCGCTGGCCCGCACCAACTGGACCTGGACGACGTCCGGTGCCGACGCTGGGCGCGACCAGGGGGCGTCACCGTCGCCGTACTCCGGACTGTTCGTGGTGGCCCGCGGCATCGACAGCGTCGGCCCGGCGCGGGATGCGATCACCGCGGTCGGCTACGCATCCAGCGCACCGGAGAACCTGATCGCCTCGGTCGACAACTACCTCGGCGTCGTCCAGATCGTGCTGGCCGCGGTGGGCATCATCGCGCTGGTCGTCGCGGCCATCGGGATCGCCAACGCCCTGCTCGCCGCCATCCGGGAGCGGCGCCGGGAGATCGGCGTGCTCAAGGCGCTCGGTGCCCGGGACCGCGACATCCTGTGGATCTTCGTGCTCGAGGCGGCGGTGTTGGGCCTCGCTGGCGGGATCATCGGGACCTTGCTCGGCAACCTGGCGGCGCGGGTGGTGGGCGTCGTCGTCAACGGATACCTCGCCGACCAGTCCCTGCCCGGCGTGAAGCTGGTGGCACCGATCGACGTGTTCGTCGCCGGGGTGGTGGGGCCCACGATCATCGCGGCGATCGGTGGGGCGATCCCGGCCTGGAAGGCTTCCCGCATCCCACCCCGTGAGGCGGTGAACACCGCATGACGCGCCCGATGCGCCCGATGCGCCTGCTCGCCGTCGCGCTGCTCGGCGCGACCACGCTCGGCTGCGGGCTCGGAGGCCCGGACAGCGCGGTGACCACGACGACCCTGGCGCCGGCGCCGGTCGTGTACTCGGCCATCGGTGGCAGCGCCACGGTCGAGGACGACCCCGACTCCCTGCGCAGAGTTGCGTATTCTCGGCTGCTGTTCCGCGACCACCTCCCGGCCCAGACGGTGTTCACGGATCTCGCCCGACCCGGAGCCACCGTGGCCGACGCTCGGATCCACCAGCTCCCCACCGCCCTGGACCTCGGGACCACGGTCGCCACGGTCTGGTTCGACGACCGCGACGCGGGTGGCCCGCTCACCGATGCCGAGGACGAGCTCGCCCATGTCGTCCGTGCGTTGATCGACGCCGGAGCCCAGGTCGCGATCACCTCGGGCGCGGCGTCGGACCCGGCGTGGGCCGGCGCCGTCGCCCGGGTCGCGTCGACGACCGGAGCCACCCTCGTGGAGCTCGGCAGCGCGCGCGGCCAATCGGACATCGCGCAACGATTCGCGGACGCGCTGGGGCTGTCCTGATGACTGCGCCGGTCCGCGATCAGCGCCAGCGGACCAGGTCGCGATCGATCTCGGCCAGCGTTCGACGACCGGTGAGCGCCATCGTGCGCCGGACCCCGTGGCCGAGCAGCTCGAGGACGTGGTCGACGCCGCGCTCGCCGGCGGCACCGAGGCCGTAGAGGTACGCCCGGCCGACCGAGCAGGCATCGGCGCCGAGGGCCAGGGCCTTGACGATGTCGCTGCCCCGGCGGATCCCGCCGTCGCAGATGACGGTGACCGAGCCACCGACCGCTTGGGCCACCGGTTCGACGAGTTCGATCGGCGAGGGAGCGTCGTCGAGCTGTCGTCCCCCGTGGTTCGACAGCGCGATGCCGGCGACGCCCGCGTCGACCGCACGACGGGCGTCGGCCACGGTCTGGATCCCCTTGAGCACCACCGGCCCGTCCCAGATCGAGTGGAGCCAGTCGACGTCGTCCCACGACAGGGCGGGGTCGAACTGGCTGTTGACCTGGGCGGCCAGCGACACCGCACTGTCGGTGCCGTCGCCCACCCCCCGGCCGACCACGTTGGCGAAGGTGATGGGGTCGTTGCGGAGGAAGTCGACGGTCCAGGAAGGATGGAGGATGCCGTCGAGGATGGTGCCGGGACCAATCTTCGGGGGCAGCGTGTAGCCGCGCCGGACATCTCGCTCTCGTCGGCCGAGCATCGCCGTGTCGACCGTGAGCCACAGGGCCTCGTACCCGCAGGCCGCGGCGCGCTCGACCAGGTCGCGGACCAGACCCCGGTCGCGCCAGGCATACACCTGGAACCACTTGGGCCCGTCGGACACCGCAGCCACCTCTTCGATCGACCGCGTGCTCATGGTCGACAGGCTGTAGGGCACTCCGGCTCGGGCCGCGGCCCGGGCCACGGCCAGCTCCCCCTGCGAGTCGGCGATCCGGGTGAATCCTGTCGGGGCCAGGACGAGAGGGAGGCCGATCGGGGTGCCGAACAGGACCGTCGAGGTGTCGATGGCGCTCACGTCGCGCAGGACGTTGGGCTGGAACTCGAGCCGGGCGAACGCCGACGAGTTGCGCGCCATGGTGCGTTCGTCCTCGGCGCCGCCGTCGATGTAGTCGAAGATCCCCCGGGGCAGGCGTCGCCGGGCGACGCGGCGCAGGTCGGAGACGTTGGCCGAGCGGTCGAGCCGCCGTTGCACCGGGTCCCACTCGATCGGCTTGAACCGCACGACCGACCGGAAGGTCTCGATCATTCCCACCCCGCCCACCGTAGGCCGGGGGTGCAGGTCACGACACGGTGAGGGTGGCCTCCATGCCGGCGGCCCGGTGACCAGGAATGTCGCAGTAGATCGTGTACTCGCCGGGCGCGAGATCGACGGTCTCCTCGTCGACGTCGCCGTGCGAGTTGACCCTGAGCTCGAACCCGTCGACGCCCTCGATCTTCAGCGTGTGGGGGATGTGGCCCTGGTCCTCGTAGGCGATGTCCACCGGCCCGGCAGTCGCGGTGAAGTGGTGCTCGGGAAAGGAGATGTCCTTGGCCACCACCACGACGTCGGCGTCGACCGGCGAGGACGGATCCGCGGTCGAGTCGTCGTCGCCGCACGCGCCGATCGCCGGCGCCAGCACGGCGAGCACCAGCGCCGTGGCCAGTGCTCGCCGGGCGGCGTGGATCGGCTCGGACTTCGACATGTGCTGACCTCCGGGAACGGCGAGCCACCGAATCTAGAGAGGCACCGCGGCCGCGTGCAGGCGACCACCTACCCGGACGGTCCGGTGCTCATCGCGGGTAGACGTCGAGGTCGACGGCCTTCACCGACGCCCAGGTGGTGTCGCCGGGCCGGAGCCCGAGCTCGGCCAGTGCCGCCGGGGTGATCTCGGCCGTGGCCGGAACCGGTCCTGCCAGGGTGACCCGCACGCGGTCACGATCGGGATGGATCTCGGCCACGGTTGCCTCCCACCGGTTGCGGGGGCTGCCGGTGGCCTCGAGTCGCGACAGCGCGATCGACTGGGGCCGGACCGCAATGGCGACGTCCGCGCCGGGCAGCGCGCCCGCCACCGCGAGGTGGTGCCCGGAGGCCAGTCGCACCGTGCCGTCGCCGGCGTCGGTCCCGACCAGGAGGTTGATCCCCACGAGATCGGCGACATAGCGGGTCCGGGGGCGGGCGGTCACCTCGGCCGTGGTGCCGGTCTGGGTGACGCGCCCGTCCTCGATGATCACCAACCGGGAGGCGAGGACGACCGCGTCGACGGGATCGTGGGTGATCAGCAGGCGACCTCCCGGGAACCCGGCCAACTGGTGATGGAGGTCGCTGCGGACTCGCTGGCGGGTCTGGGCGTCGAGTGCCGCCAACGGTTCGTCGAGCAGCAGGAGACGGGGTTCGATGACCAGGGCCCGGGCGAGCGCGACCCGCTGCGCCTGTCCGCCGCTCAGCTCGTCGGGCTTGGATCGCGCCCGGTCGGCCAAACCCACCTGCTGGAGCCAGCCGGCCGCACGCTCCCGGGCTTCGCGCCGGCCCATCCCCCGTGCCCGCAACCCGAAGGCCACGTTGTCGAGCGCGGTCAGGTGGGGGAAGAGCAGGTAGTCCTGGAAGACCACACCGATCTCGCGCTCGTGGGCCGGGAGCAGCACACCGGCGGCGGGATCGTCGAGCGGTCGACCGTCCAGCTCGATCCGGCCCCGGTCGATCGGCTCGAGGCCGGCGATGGCCCGCAACGTGGTGGTCTTGCCCGCCCCGTTCGGTCCGAGCAGGGCAACGACATCACCGTCGGCGACGTCGAGCGACACGGCCAGGTCGAGCGCTCCGAGCGTCATCTCGATGTCGGCGTGCAGCATCGGTCAACGACCGGCGGTGGTGGTGAGCCAGCGGTCCCGCAGCGGCACCAGGACGGCCAGGGAGACCGCCACGAGGACGAGTGACAGCGCGATCGCCGCCCCGCGATCGCTCTCGAGCTCGAGGTACACGGCGAGCGGCATGGTCTGGGTCCGACCCTGGAGGTTGCCGGCGAAGGTGATGGTGGCACCGAACTCGCCCAGGGCCCGGGCCCAGCACAGCGCGGCGCCGGCCACGAGCGACGGGGCCACCGACGGGAGCGTCACCCGGCGCAGCACCGTCCAGCGGCCGGCACCGAGCGTCGCCGCCGCCTCGTCGAACCGGCGGTCGGCCGAGCGCAGCCCGGCCTCCACGGTCACCACCAGGAACGGCATCGCCACGAAGGTGTTGGCCGCGATGACGCCCCAGATGGAGAACGGCAGCACGAAGCCGGTGGCGTCGTAGATCGGCCCGCCGAGCAGGCCGCGCCGGCCGAAGGCGAACAGGAGCGCAGCACCGCCCACGACCGGCGGCAGGACCATCGGGAGGATGACCAGGGCTCGCACCACGGAGCGACCGCGGAACTCGGCCCGGGCCAGCAGCCACGCCAGCGGCACCCCGAAGACCACCGACAGCGCGGTGGCGGCCAGGGCGGCGACCACCGACAACCGCAACGCGTCGGTGACGACCGACCGCCCGAGCAGGGGTCCGAGGTCGGACCACGGGGCCCGCTGCAGCAGCGCGACGAACGGGGCGAGCACGAACGCCGCCCCGACCGCGGCCAGCGGGGCCACGCCCCAGGGAAGGCGACCACCGGAGATCGAGCGCCGTCGGTTGCTCACGCCGCGCCGAACCCGTACGACGTCAGGACGGCCTGGCCCCCGGCGGAGCGGACGAAGGCGACGAACGCGCCGGCCAGCTCCGGCGCACCGCTGGCCGCCAACCGCGCGATGGGATACTCGGCCACCACGTTGGCGCTCTCCGGGATCTCGATGCCCTCGACGCCGTCGCCCGCGTCGAGCACGTCGGTGCGGTACACGATGCCGGCGTCGAGATCGCCCGATGCCACCTGGGTGAGCAACGCGCGGACATCGGCGGCGTTGGTGTCGAGCGACGGGGTGACCCCGGCCCGGGCCAGCGCCTCCCTGGCGAACGAACCGCACGGCACCTCGGCGGCGCACAGGCCGATGAACCGGGCGGGATCGGCGAAGTCGGCCAACCCGGTGATGCCACCGGGGTTCCCGGTCGGTACGACGATCTCGAGCGTGTTGCGAGCGAAGACCACGGGATCTCGCGCCGCGCCAGCCGCCACGAGCTGGTCCATGTTGGACTGGTCGGCCGAGGCGTAGACGTCGGCCGGCGCGCCGGCCAGGATCTGCTCCCGGAGCCCGGACGAGGCCCCGAAGTTCACCTCGACGGTGGCGCCGGGCGTGGCGCGCTCGAACGCCGCCACCAGGTCGGGCATCGCGTCGGTCAGCGAGGCGGCGGCGTACACCGTGATGGCGGTGGTCTCGGAGCCGGAACCAGTGGCGTCGGCACCGCACGCGGCGAGCGCGATCAGCGCGACGAACAGGGCGGCGAGCACCGACGCGGATCGCCGGCCAGTCCATCGGGTCCGTCCCATGGGCTCAGCCGGCCCGGCGCTCGGTGCCGGAATCGGTCAGGTCGTAGCCGGGGACGAGCGCGGCGCGGTCGACCAGACCGGGGCTCGACGCCACCTCGAGGAGCGCGGTCGCCGCCGGAAGGGTCGCCCAGCGCTCGTCGACCCAGAGTTCCACGACGTGCTCCTCGAGCGGGGTGAACCCGAGATCGAAGGCGATGGCGGCTGGTTCCATCGTGAGCCCGGCGCTCGGTCCCGCGGTGGCGACGCGCCGGGCGACGTCGAGGTGTCCGGTCCCGACCGGGCCATGGACCCGCCCGTCGCCGCCAGCGCGGCGCAGCGCCCGGGCGAGCGCGGCGCTGCTCGCCGCTCCATCGCCGCGCCGCACGATCCGCAATCGCCGTTCGGCGATCTCGGCCGGCGAGGGCGGCGGGCGACGACCGCGCGCCGCCAGCCCGACCCGCCACCGGGCGAGGTGCCAACGCCGCACACCGGCGGGAGGTTCGGGGAGCAGGCCGTGGGGGCCGTGGACGAGGCCGGCGTGGGTGCGACCGGCGGCCAGAGCCTCGACCGCGTCGGCGGTCGCCCCGTGGACGGCCACGATGCGATGACCGCTGGTGCGGCCGACGATTCCGGCCAGGAGACCGAGCAGCGGATCGCAGCCGACCACCACGAAGCCATCGACTGCTCCGCCGGGGAGCCACGCCATCGCCCCGTCGCGGACGCTGGCATCGGCAACCGCCCACGACTCTCCCTCGACGGTGGCGTGGCGCAGCGGGGCGACGACGGTGGCGTCTCCCACCGTGGCGGTCACCACCGGTGTCCCGTCGGCGAGCGCCGCGCCCAGGACGGGCGTGACGGCCGGTTCGTCGGCGGAGAACAGGGACTCGACCGTGGTACCGAGCGCCCGCGCCAGACCGAGCGCGGCCGCGACATTCGGTGCGTGACGGCCGGACTCCACCGCGGAGACCAGCTGTCGGGTCACCCCGGCGCGGGTGGCGAGCTCGCCCTGGGACCAGCCCCGGTCGATCCGGAGTGCTCGGATCCTGTCAACCACGCTCGGATACTAGCGCCCGGTCGCGGCCGTCGAGCGCGATCCAGGCCGCTTTCAGGTACGGCGGGTCCCCGGGACCCGAGCGGTGGTCGAGCGGGAGCGTCCGGGTCTCGACCGCGCCTTCTCGACCGGCCGCGGCCAGCCCACGTTCGAGGTGACCGAGGAACTTCGCCCAGGGCATCTTGCGGTGGTTCGTCGACACGAAGACCGTGCCGCCGCCGGCGGTGAGCCGGACCGCTCGCTCGACCACGGTGTCGAGGTCGCGTTCCACCGACCACCGCTTGGCACCCTTGCGGGTCGTGCTCGAGCTCGGTGGATCGACGAGGACCAGATCGAACGTGCGACCCTTCTTCGCCAGCCGGGTCATCCATTCGAGTGCGTCGCCGTAGATGAAGTCGTGGTCGGCGGGGTCGATGTCGTTGCACCGGAGGTTCTCCGCTGCCCAGTCCAGGTATCGCTTGGAGAGGTCCAGGGTGAGCGTCTCGGCTCCGGCGGCCGCGGTGGCGACCGACAACGACCCGGTGTGAGCGAAGGTGTTGAGCACCGTGCGGCCGCGCAGGTCGGCATCGAGGAGCTCGCGCCGTGTCTCGCGCTGGTCGAGGAACAGGCCGCTCGACGTGGCGCTGGCGTCCAGGTCCACCAGGTACCGCAGACCGAGCTCGACCACCTCGAAGCGGGGTCGAGCCCGGCCGGCCAGCAGGCGAGCGAGCTTGGCCTCGCCGGAGCGGGGGCGATGTTGCTCGTACACCGATGTGGGTGACACCGCAGCGTCGAGCGCCTCCAACCACGGCGTCGGGATGGCGGCATCGGTGTAGTTGCGCACCAGCACGGCGTCGCCGAGCCGTTCGACGCGCACGCCGGGGAAGCCGTCGTGGTCGCGGTCGATCCACAGGTACGCGTCGGTGTCGGCGGGGTCGAACAACACGGTCCGGGCCTCGTGGGCCACCTGGGCCCGCATGATCGCGCTGTCCCGATCCGCCTGGGCAAGGAGCCGATCGAAGCTCGGCGGTGGGTCGTCGTCGATGGCGAGCGCGGTTCCGTCCGGCCCGTCGATCCGGAGGTGGGCGGCGTGGAGGAACAGGCGGGCGCCCGCGTCGCCGTGGTGCTCCGCGTCGCCGACGATGGGCATGCCGCTGGAATCGGCGTGGATCCGGACCTGGTGGGTCCGACCGGTCCGCGGGTGCCCCGCGTAGCGCTGGAACCCTCGCCCGGACGCGACCAGCTCGAAATCGGTGGTCGCCGCCTGCTCGGCGCGATCGCGTCCACTCGGGATCGGTGCCGAGCACCGCAGGGACGCGGCCCGCTCGTCGTCGCGCCGCACGATGAGCTCGTAGCGCTTGTCCACCGTCCGTTGCTCGAATTGAGCCGCCAGCGAGCGGTTGGCCGCGGACGACTTGCCGAACACCAGCACCCCGGACGTCGCCTTGTCGAGACGATGGAGCACCGAGAGCGCGACATCGGCGCGCTGGCGCTGGACCCACTCGTACATACCGTCCTGGGCGTGGACGTCGGCCCGGTGGGTGTTGACGCCCGCCGGCTTCGACACCGCCAGCAGGTGCTCGTCCTCGTGACGCACCCACGGCTCGCGGGAGCGGTGCCCGCCGGTCACTCGACGAATCGCCGGACCGTGGCCGACTTCCCCCGGACCTGGGCCGACTTCATCGCCCGCACCACGTCGTCGACCGATGTCTCGGGCACGCCCACGACGGAGTAGTCGTCGGCGATCCGGATCGGCCCGATGTCGCGACCGGACAGGCCGCACTCGTTGGCGATGGCGCCCACCAGATCGGCCGGGCGGACGCCGGCCTTGCGGCCCACGTCCAGGTACACGTAGCCGGTCTCTCCCCCGCCGCCGGACCGGGCGGGTTTCCCGGAGAGCTGTCTTCCCTTTCGGCTGTTGCGCTCGGCGTGCTTGGCGCTCGCCGAGGCGTCGGGGATCTCGCGCTCGTCGAGCGTCGCGCCCCGCGCCTCGTGCACGAGCTTGATGGCGGCGAGGGCGACTCGTCGCGGGTCCTCGCCCGCGAGGGCGTGGAGCACGCCGCGGTAGTCGTCGAGATCGTCGTCGGCCAGGGCCCCTTCGAGCGCCTCGACGGTGAGCTCGATCTGCTTCGAGCGCAGATCGGCGACGGTGGGTACCTTCTCGACCCGGATCGCCTGCTTGGTCAGTCGCTCGATGTTGCCGATCTGGCGCTTCTCGCGGGTTCGGCCAGGGTGATGGCCACCCCCTCGCGGCCCGCCCGGCCCACCCGACCGATGCGGTGGACGTAGCTCTCGGCGGCCGAGGGGACGTCGTAGTTGACCACGTGGGTGAGGGTGTCCACGTCGAGGCCTCGCGCCGCGACGTCGGTGGCGACGAGCAGCTCGGCGGTCCCGTCCCGGAGCCGGCCCATCACCCGATCACGCTGGGCCTGGTCCATGCCGCCGTGGAGTGCCTCGGCCCGGTACCCACGGCCGTTCATGGTCACGGTGAGCTCGTCGACCTCGTGACGGGTGCGGCAGAAGACGATGGCGGCGGTGGGGTTCTCGATGTCGAGCACACGCCCGAGGGCCGAGGCCTTGTGGGCCCGCGCCACGAAGTACACCGTCTGGCGGACCAGGGCCTTGCCCGACTCCGATCGCACCCGACCGATCTCGATGCGGACCGGATCACGCTGGTACCGCTTCGCGATGGACGCGATGCGCCGGGGAATGGTGGCGGAGAACAGCACCGTCTGTCGCTCGGTCGGGGTGGCGTCGAGGATGGCCTCGATGTCCTCGGTGAAGCCCATGTCGAGCATCTCGTCGGCCTCGTCGAGGACCACGGTCGTGATGCGGGTGAGATCGAGCGAGCCGCGGTTGATGTGATCGATGGCCCGACCCGGCGTGGCGACGACGATGTGCACGCCGCGACGCAGCTCTTGGAGCTGGCGTTGGATGGGCTGGCCGCCGAACACCGGGAGGACCTTCACTCCCAGGCCGCGGCCGTACTTGAACATGGCCTCGCTGACCTGGACGGCCAGCTCGCGCGTCGGGACCACCACGAGGGCGGTCGGTACCGCCGGCGCATCGCGCCCGATCGCCTGCAGGATCGGGAGCGCGAACGCCGCGGTCTTCCCCGTTCCGGTGGCCGCCTGACCGAGCACGTCGACCCCGGTGAGCAGGAGCGGGATCGCCTCGCGTTGGACGGGGGTCGGCTCCTCGTATCCGAGTTCGGCGAGGGACACCAGCAGCTCGTCTCGTAGTCCGAGCTCACCGAACCCGGACGCGATGTCCTCTGGTCCGGTCGCCCGCTCCGGATCGATCGAGTCGGCGGTCACGGCTCCATTCTCCTGGCAACGGGACGTGACAGGAGAATTCGAACGCCGCGCCGCTCGCCGGGGCCCGGTCCGGGCCGGCACCACTACGCTGCTGCCCCCAGACGAACCCGACGGAGACGATCGTGAGCACGGACCTCCCTGACATCGTGGCCGGGTTCCTCGACACCGCTCCCGACGCCATGCTCCTCGTCGCCGCCGATGGCTCCATCGTGGGGGCCAACGAGCGGGCCGATGCGATGTTCGGCGCGCCCACCCGCGGTCTGGCCGGCCGCATCGTGGACGAGTTGGTTCCCGGACCAGCCCATATCCACCGCAGCCATCGCGAGCACTTCCGGCTCGACCCCACGCCCCGGGTCATGGGCGGCAACCGGGATCTCGTCGCCCGGCGCATCGACGGCACCACCTTCCCCGTCGATGTCAGCCTCGGGACCCTCGAGGTGGGCGACGAACGGGTGGTGGTGGCCGCGGTCCGCGACATCACCGACCAGGTCGAGGCTCAGCGGACGCTGGCGGCCAGCGCCTTCATCGTCGAGGCCAGCCACGACGCCATCTACATCCTCGACTCCGACCGGGTCGTGCGCAGCTGGAATCGAGGGGCCGAGCGGCTCACCGGTCGCCGCGCCGCCGACATGGTCGGCAACGTCGTCGACCGGCCGCTCGGGCTCGTCGACCCCGAGCTCGAGACCGAGCTGATCGAGCGTTGCCGTCTCGGGGAGCGCCTCGACCACTACCGCACCTCGATCGTGCGGACCGACGGGTCGCTGGTGCCCGTCTCGCTGGCCCTCGAGGCGATCCGCGACCGCCGGGGTCGCGTCGTGGGCACCAGCGGGGTGGCCCGCGACATCACCGAGGAGATCACCGCCCAGCAGACCCTGAGCGAGGTCCAGGAGCGACTCGCCGAGACCCAGCGCCTGGCCCAGATCGGCCTGTGGATGTACGACGCCGCCACGGGCGAGGTGCAGTGGTCGAAGGGCCTGCACGACATCGTCGGGCTGTCCCCGCTCGAGTTCACCAACGATCTCGACGGCCACCTCGGTCTGATCGTCGACGGCGACCGCGAACGGGTAGCGAAGGAGCTGGCCTCGTCGGTCGAGCACCGCGCACCGTTCCGGGCTGAGTACTCGGTCCTGCGCCAGGACGGCGAGCTGCGATGGATCTCGAGCCGCGGCGACGTCATCGTCCACGACTCCGGGGCGGTCACGGTCCAGGGGATCTGCCAGGACCTCACCGAGCCGCAACGCCTGGTCGAGGCCCTCCGGGAGGCCGACCGGATGAAGGACCAGTTCCTCGGCGTCATCTCCCACGAGCTGCGGACGCCCCTGACCAGCATCCTGGGGTTCGGTCGCCTCCTGCTCGACCAGGCCGAGGGCGAGACCAGGAGCTGGGTCGAGATCCTCGTCCGCAACGCCGACGAGATGCACGCCATGATCGAACGGATCCTCGACTACAGCCGCCTCCACCACGGAGCGCAGGAGCTGCACGTCGCCGAGCATCGCGTCGCCGACATGGTCGACGCGGTGCGATCCCTGGTCGTCGACCCACTCCGGGGCCACGAGCTGGTCACCGACATCGAACCCGGGGCGTTGGTGCTGGTCGACGACAAGGCGATGAACCGCGTCCTCGTCAACCTGCTCACCAACGCGGCCAAGTTCTCACCGGCGGACAGCACCATCCGTATCGAGGCCGTCCGGGTACCGACCCGGTCCGCCACCCGGATCAGGATCATCGACCAAGGATGTGGGATCCCGGCCGATCAGCTCGAGACGGTGTTCGAGCGCTTCCACCAGGTGGCGTCGGATCGGATCGCCACCCGCCGCGGCGTGGGCGTCGGTCTGGCCATCGTCAAGGAATACGTCGAGGCCATGGATGGCGTGGTGTGGGCCGAGAGCGAGCTCGACGTCGGCACCACCGTCACCGTGGAGCTTCCGTCCCCCGGGTGAGCTCGGGACCGATCTGGGAACGCAGCCGCTCGCCGACGAGCTGTGCCGTCTCCCTGACGTGGGCCCGCAGAGCCACCATGAACCGGCGGAACTCGTCCGACTCCCGGATCTCACGCGCCGCGTGCTCGACCCGGTCGAAGCCTGCGCCCCCGTTTCGGGCACCCACGACGTAGCCGACGATGAAGCCCACCAACGCGCTCACGACGCCTGCGCTCCGGTGGTGATCGTCGCTTCGAGGAACATCTGCACGCGGACGTCAGGGTAGATCTTGAGCAGCATCACGGTGGGCGCGGGCAGGTCGAAGTCGCGTATGTCGACCGTCTTCTCTCCGACGATCAGGAGCCGCTGGTCGTCGGGCGACTCGACCTCCGCCGATCCCTGCAGTTCGCATGTCACACCGTGCAAGGTCATGTCGCCGGTGAGCGCGAACCGGGACCCACCGAGAAGCCGGGAATGCCGGAGCTCGAGATGACAGGTCGGGAACCGGGTGACGTCGATGCGGCGGTGGAGCTCGGCGTCGTAGAGGTCATTGCCCGACCGCAGCTCCCGCAGGCCGACATCGAGGGTGGCCACCGGCGCCCGATCCGGGTCGATCCACCCGTCGGACGTACCGACGCGGATGTCGCCGGAGATCGCCCTCGACTCGAACGTGATCGGACCCATCGTGGAGCGCGACCCGACCCGCACCGACGAGCGCGAGCCGTCGATGCGGAAGTGCGCCGGCGGGCGATTCTGCATCGGGACGATGCTACGCAGCCGACGTCGTCCGGCGCGGCGGACGTACACACCGCCCGCCGATGCTCAGCGCACCTCGTCGACGAGTCCGAGGGCGAGCGCTCGATCGGCGCCGATGGCCTCGCCGAGGATGGCGAGGCGAGCGGTCTGCTGCGCCCCGATCCGGGTGGTGATGCTCACCGTTCCACCCGCCCCCGGGATGAGCCCCATGGCGATCTCGGGTAGCCGGAACGTGGTGTCGGGGTCGGCCACCACCCGGCCGGCAAAGGCACTCAGCTCCACACCGGCACCGACGCAGGCCCCCTGGACCTGCACCGTTGTCCGTGCCGCGAGGCGAGCCAGGATCGCACCCACGCTGCGCTGGGTCCGCACCTCGTGGGCCCGGACCACGTCGGGCGCGGTGCCGAACTCGGTCAGGTCACCCCCGCTGGAGAAGACCGGTCCGTCGCCGGCCAGGACGACCCGCTCGGAGCCGGGGTCGACCTCGGCCATGGTCAACGCTTCGAAGAGCGCATCCCGCATGGCGGCGCTGAACGCGTTGCGGTTCTCCGGCCGAGCGAGGGTGACCCGCAGCTCGTCCCCCACCCGTTCCAACCGCACCGGCGCCGCGGCGAACGTCCGGGACCGGCGTGGAGGCTGCGCGGCCAACCAGGCGGCGAACTCCCCACCGGCGAGCAGGGACGAGTAGGCGAGGGATTCGACGGTCAGCCCGGCCGGAACGTCGAGCGTTCGGCTGGCGCGGAGTACGTCGACGAGGACGCGGCAGGCATGGGGGTGCGCGGCGATGTTCGCCAGCAGCTGCGGGAGCTCGGTCTCCGCCTCGTCGCCCACCAACGCCACGTCGGCCCGGTCGGGGGGCGGGGTACCTGCCGCCGTGCACGCGATCACCACGCACGGGGCCCGGCGGCACCAGGCGAGCTGGCCGTCGTCGCGAGCACTGACGTCCTCGAGCACCAACACGTCGCCGTCGAGGGCATCGATGGCGATCGGGTCGAATACGCGCAAGGCACGCTCTCGCTCCCACCGCACGACCGACATGGGCTGATCGTAGGGTCATGGACGTGCCGGAGGTTGACGACGAGGCGGACGACCGGCGGACGCGAGCGCGCTGGGCGGCGTCGGGGACGATGTCACTCACCGGGCACGAGTCGGGCCCGCCGCTGGGACCACCCGTGCACCTCGTCGGCCGGCTCGAGGAGATCGCCGACATCATCGCCGACCGTTCCGGTCTGCTCGGCCGCCGGGTGGTCGTCGACCCGGTGGCCCTCCTGGCCGAGCGGGCCGCGATCGCCGGCCTGCGACGACGTGGGCGCACCAGCTGCGGCGGCGCGACGCGCCTGCTGCGGACCATGGACGGTTGGCTCGCCGTGGCGCTGGCCCGCCCCGAGGACATCGACCTCCTCCCGGCCTGGCTCCCCACCGACGCGTCGGCGAGCGACGCCCCGCCCTGGGATCGGGTCGAACTGCTGGTGGCCCGCGAGCGCACCGACGTGCTCGTCGAGCGGGCCGCAGTCCTCGGTCTCCCGGTGGGCGCCCTGCCGGCAATCGCTCGCACCGTGCCGCGAGCCCCGGTACCGCTCGCCCAGTTGCCCGTCGTCGCCACGGAGGTCGCCACCGCGCCGGACCCCGGTCCGCTGACCGACTTGGTCGTTGCCGACCTCAGCGGGTTGTGGGCGGGACCGCTGTGCGGCTCACTGCTGGCCGACGCCGGCGCCCGGGTCGTGAAGGTCGAATCCTCGCGCCGACCGGACGGCAGCCGCCGGGGACCGACCCCGTTCTTCGACCTGCTCAACGCCGGCAAGCGCAGCCTGGCGCTCGACCTGACCACGCCGGCGGGCCGGACGACCCTCCGCACGGTGCTCGAACGGGTCGATGTGGTCATCGAGGCATCCCGTCCCCGGGCGCTCGAACAGCTGGACATCGAGGCGCACGACCTCCTGGCGGCCTGTCGCCCGCGGGTGTGGGTGTCGATCACCGGTCACGGCCGAGGCCCCGGTGCCCGGGACCGGGTCGGGTTCGGGGACGACGCCGCGGTGGCCGGCGGCCTCGTCGCCTGGGACGGCGACGAACCCGTGTTCTGCGCCGACGCCGTCGCCGATCCGGCCAGCGGGATGGTGGCCGCCGCGGCCGTGCTCGACGCCGTCGCCGCCGGCGGGACGTGGCTCCTCGATGTCGCCATGTCCGGCGTGGCCGCCCACCTGGCCGGGTCGACCCTGCCGGTCCCGCCTGGCACGGTCGCGACCCCGCCCCGGGTGACGCGCGCCCGCGGAGCCGGTCCGCGCCTCGGCGCCGACACCGACGCGGTGCTCGACGAGCTCGGGGTCACGCGATGACACCGGTCGTGTTCCGGAACGTGGAGGTCGGGACGACGCGAACCGACGTCGCCGTCGTCGACGGCGCCGTTGCCGCGGTCGCCCCGGGATGCGACGGCCCACCCGGGACCGAGGAGATCGACGGGCGGGGCGCCGCGCTGCTCCCCGGCCTGTGGGACCACCACATCCACCTGGTGGCCCTCGCCGCCGCTCGCCAGTCGGTCGCGGCCGGCCCGCCCGACGTGGCCGACATCGACGCGCTGGCCTCCTCGCTGCAGGGGGCAGTCCGATCGGATCCCGGCGGGTGGCGACGCGCCGTCGGTTACCACGAGTCGGTGGCCGGCGACCTCGACCGCGACCTGCTCGATCGCCTCGCCCCGGAGGGGCCCGTCCGGGTCCAGCACCGCAGCGGCGCGCTGTGGGTCCTGAACACGGCCGCGATCGACCGCCTCGGTCTCGACGCCGAGCACCATCCCGGTCTCGAACGCGACGGTCGTGGGCAGCTCACCGGGAGGCTCTTCGGAGCCGACCGATGGCTGCGCGACCGCCTCGACCGCGCCGGCGCGAGCCAACCGCCGGACCTGGCCGTCGTCGGCCGGGAGCTGGCCCGGTACGGGGTCACGGGCGTCACCGACGCCACCCCGTACGACGAGCGGGACGACCTCGACTTGCTCGCCGGCGCGATGGCCACCGGCGCGCTGCCCCAGCGGGTGGTGGCCACGGGTGGCCCGTCGCTCGCATCCACGCCGTTCCCCGACCCGCTCCGGCGCGGTCCGGTCAAGCTCTTGGTGACCGATCACGCGCTCCCCCCGCTCGACGATCTGGTCCGGTGGATCTCCGCAGCTCGGCGGGCCGATCGGCCGATCGCCGCCCATTGCGTCACCCGCACCGCTCTGGTACTCGTCCTCACCGCACTGGAGATCGCCGGATTCGACCCCGGCGACCGGATCGAGCACGGCTCGGTGATCCCGCCCGACCTGCACCCGCTGCTGGCGACGGCCGGATGCACGGTGGTCACCCAACCCAACTTCGTGTCCGAACGGGGAGACCAGTACCTCGCCGAGGTCGACGCCGACGATCGACCCCACCTGTATCCGTGCCGGTCGTTGCTCGACGCCGGGATCCCGGTCGCCGGGTCGACCGACGCGCCGTTCGGCCATCCCGATCCGTGGCGGGCCGTCGTCGCCGCCATCGACCGCCGCACCCCGACCGGGGCCCTGCTCGGGTCGGAGGACCGGCTACCCGCCGAGCGGGCGATCGAGCTGTTCCTCGGCCCGCCCGGCGCACCGGGTGGGGCATCGCGCCGGGTCGCACCCGGCGCCCCCGCCGACCTCTGCCTGCTCGACGCCCCGTGGCACGAGGTCTGCCGCCGGCCGTCGGCCCAACGGGTGCGGGCCACGATGGTCGCCGGCCGGTTCGTCGGCTGACGAAGTCCGCATACAGTCCGGGCCCCGCTGGGCGTCCAGGCGACGCGAGAACTGGTACGGGCCGCTGACGCTCTGGGTCAGTGGGTCATCCGCGGCGGTTGAGACGCCGGAACAACGGCTTCGTGCGCTTGAACGCGTCGACGAACACGCCGGCGATGTCGTCGTAACGGGTCGCGGCGGACGGGTCGGGCTCGTACACCTTGCCCACCGGAACGGCGAGCTCGGCACGATCGATCGTCCCGAGGCGCTCGAAGGCGAACATGGCGGTTCCGAGGCTGTTGGCGAAGCCTGGTTCGGCGAGTTGGTGGATCGGTGTCCCGAGGACGTCGGCCATGATCTGCGACCAGGTGTCGGACTGGGCGCCGCCCCCGTAGAAGACGAAGTGGGAGATCTCTCGCTTGATGAACTTCTCGACCGGCCCCTTCAGCCAGCGGAGGTTGAGGGCAACGCCCTCGAAGACCGCCCGGGCGAGATCGTTCCGGGTCGTGTCGAGCCCCACGTTGAGGAACCCGCCCCGCATCCGTGAATCGGCGGACGGGGCGATGGAGCCGCGCAGCCAGGGCAGGAACAGCACGCCACCGGCACCGGTTCCGGCCGCGGCGGCCGCCTCGTTGAACACCCGGTACCGGTCGTCGACCGACACCGGAGTGGCGAAGCCGTCGTCGGCGTAGACGATCTCGTCGAGGAAGTAATCGACCGCGACGCCGGCCACCCCGTTCTCGGCCGAGACCAGATGGGTGTCGCCGATCGGGCTGGGCAGGGTGAACAGGCTGTGGAACGGGTCGGTCTTCTTGTGCTCCACGTGGGTGATGATGACGCTGGTGGTGCCGAGGGCCAGCCCGGCATGGCTGCCGGAGAAGGCGCCGGCGGCGACCGCGCCCGCTTGCGTGTCGTTGATGCCGGAGAGGACCGGCGTCGAGGCCGGCAGCCCCAGCGTTTCGGCGACCGCGGGCAGCAGGGTCCCCACCTGGCTGCCCACCGGCACCATCTCGGGCAGCTTGTCGGCGGCGATCCTCGACTGCTTCACCAGGTCGGGGTCCCAGCTGGCCGTGCCGAGGGTGCGGTTGTCGGTGAGCAGCATCATGAACGCGCTGCACTGGTTCGCGGTCACCCGACCGGTGAACCGGGCGGTGAGGTAGTCCACCGGCTCGACGAACGACGCGGTCCGCTCGTACACGTCGGGGCGGGCGAAGCGCATCCAGCGCATGTGGGTCAAGGACATGCCAGCCTCGATCGGCGGGATCCCGTGGACTCGCAGCCACCGGACCAGGGCGACCGGCGAGTCGGCGAACCGGGGATACCCGTCGAGCTGCTTCAGACGCTTCGGTGCACCCCGTTGGTCCATCCAGACCAACATGTTCCCGGTGGGGGAACCATCGGTGCCCACCGGGACCACCGACGAGTACTGCGCCGACGCCACCACCGCGACGAACGAGCCGGGATCGACCGCGGCCGCGGCCAGCGCCCGGGTGGCGGCATCGAGCGTGGCCGCCCAGACGGCCTCGGGATCCTGCTCCGCGCCGCCGTCGTCGCTGAACATGGTCCGAACCGACGCCCGGGCCGCGCCGACCACGGTGCCGGCGTCGCTGACGACCGCCGCCTTCGGGCCACTGGTGCCCAGATCGATGGTGAGGACGTGCATGGCCGCCAACCGTAGGTCGATCGGTCGGGCCCGGCGTTGCCCACCTCAGTCGTGGGTTGCTCTGCGGTGGGCCACCCATCCGCTGGATCGCCACCCGAACTCGAGCGCGGCACACGCGATCCCGGCCACGCCGACGCCGGCGAGCAGCACCACCACCGGCGGCAACGCGAGGGCGAAGAAGTGGCGGATGCCCGGGATGGCGAGCGCGAGGACGAAGGCGGCCACCATCGATCCGACGAGGAACCGTCGGAACGGCGTGTAGGGCCGGGCCAGGATGCCCAGCACCCACAACGCCACGAAGAACAGCACGAGGGTGGCGGTGGTGCGCGATTCGTCGAGGCCGACACCGGGTTGATCCCGCGCCACGGCGTAGCCGGAGAAGGTGGCGACGGCCGCCACGGCTCCGGCCGGTCCGGCGAACCGCAGCACCCGACCCACGAAGCCGAGATGGGCGCGGGCCGGGTTCGGAGCCAGGGCGAGGAAGAAGGCCGGGATGCCGATGGTGAGGCTGCTCACGATGGTGAGGTGACGGGGATAGAAGGGGAACGGCAACCGGGCCACACCGACTGCGACCGCCAACAGGGTGGCGTAGACCGTCTTGGTCAGGAACAGGTTGGCGACCCGCTCGATGTTGGCGATCACCCGGCGCCCCTCGGCGACGACCGACGGGAGGCGGGCGAACGAGTCGTCGAGGAGCACGACGCGCCCCACCGCTCGAGTGGCGGCGCTCCCGGAGCCCATGGCGATCCCGAGGTCGGCGTCCTTGAGGGCCAACACGTCGTTGACACCGTCCCCGGTCATCGCCACCACGTGCCCGGCCGCCTGCAAGGCGTGCACCATGGCCTGCTTCTGGGTGGGGGTCACCCGCCCGAACACCCGGTGGCGTTCCATCACCGCCTGCAGCTCGTCCGGGTCGTCGGGAAGCTGCCCGGCGTCGACCGGTCCGGCGCCGACGTCGATGCCGACCCGGGTGGCCACGGCCGCCACGGTTGCGGGGTGGTCACCCGAGATCACGCGCAGCGAGACGCCCTCGGCACCGAACCAAGCCACCGTGTCGGCGGCCTCCGGCCGGATGCGCTCCTCGAGCACGACGAGCGCCACCGGCTCGACCCGATCGGGCAGCCGCTCGCCGTCGAGCCGGGCGGTGGTCGCCACCAGCAACACCCGTCGACCCGACGCCGCGAGGGTCTCGACCCGGGCGGCGAGGGACGGGTCCGGGCCGGCACTCGCCGTGAGGAGCACGTCCGGAGCCCCCAGGATCCAGGTCCCGTCCGCGCCGGCGTCGATCGCACTCCACTTCCGGGCCGAGGTGAACGGCACGCGGTCGATCACCTCCCAGCCCGGGTCGGGGTGGACGTCGATCAGGGCACGGAGGCTGGCGTTCGGGGTCGGATCGGCGGCGGCCAGCGCGCCGAGCGCCGGCATCCCGTCCACCGGGCCCAGGGGCTCGTAGGCGGTGACCGACAGGCGTCCCTCGGTCAGCGTCCCGGTCTTGTCCAGGCACAACACGTCGACCCGCGCCAGGCCCTCGATGGCGGCCAACTCGTCGATCAGCACGTGCTGTCGCCCCAGGCGCACCACCCCGGCGGCGAACGCCACGCTGGTGAGCAGGACCAGCCCCTCCGGGATCATGCTGCCCACGCCCGCCACCGAGCCGCGGACGGCGTCGGGCACCGACTCGTTCGACACGATCTGGCTCCCCACCAGCAGGGCGGCGGCGGGAATCATCAGGAACGTGACGTAGCGCAGGATCAGGTCGATGCCCGACCGCAGCTCGGACCGCACCAGGCTGAAGCGCTGCGCTTCGTCGCGGAACCGGGCGGCGTAGGCATCCGTACCGATCCGAACCGCCCGGACGAAGGCCGAGCCGCCGGCGACGAAGCTCCCCGAGAGCACCTCGTCGCCTGCTTGCTTCTGGACCGGCTCCGACTCGCCACTGAGCAGCGATTCGTCCGCCTCGAAGCCGGTGGACTCGACCACGACGGCGTCGACCACGATCTCGTCGCCGGGTCCGACCCGGAGCAGATCGTCGAGCACCACGTCGTCACGATCGATCTCGATCACTTCTCCCGAGCGCACGACCGTGGCCCGCGAGGTGCTGAGCAGCGCGAGGCGGTCGAGCGTGACCTTCGCCCGCATCTCCTGCACGATGCCGATCAGCGCGTTGGTCACGAGCACGACACCGAACAGCGCGTCCTGGATCGGACCGACCACCAGGATCACGACCAGCAGCGAGCCGAGGATGGCGTTGAACCGGGTGAAGACGTTGGCCCGCAGGATCGCCCCGATGGTGCGACTGGTGCGGGGTGGGGTGGCGTTGGTCAACCCCGCGGCGACCCGATCCCGCACCTCGGTGGCATCGAGGCCCGACGACATCGATCCCCGCCTGTCGCGGGGTGTCAGCTCCGGATGCAACCGTCGACGTCGAACGGCGGTGGGCCCAGCCCGACGATCGTGACCTCCGAGGTCCTCGCCCGCTTCACCGGTTCGACGATGGCCTCACCGCGACGACCATCCTCCAGCTCCAGGTCGAGCACGGTCCCGGGCCGTACCACCACGGGGTCGCGCAACCACTCGAGGCGTCCGGTCCACCAGCGGGATCCCTCGGCGATCTGTCCGCCAACGCTGTGCCGGTGACGACCGCCGACCAGGTCCACCACTGCCGGGGCGACCCGGTCCTCGTCGACGCGGACGAGCGCGACCGACCGGCATCGCACGTGGTTCGCCGGCGTACGTCGTACGTGACCCGCGGCCATCCCGGTCACCTCCTCCACCTCGAAGCTACGGGGGGTCCGGGCAGGGGGCAAGGGCCGAAGGTCAGATCTCGCCGGGCCGGAGCATCCGGAGTCGACCGCTACCCTCGCCCCCGATGGGGCTCCTGCGGTTCTCCTACGGCACGATGAGCTCCGGCAAGAGCACCCTGGCCCTGCAGATCCACCACAACCTCTCCAAGCAGTCGCGCCAGGGCCTGCTGCTGTCCCTGCTCGACCGGGAGGGCGCTCGCGTGTCCAGCCGGCTCGGCGTGTCGGTCACCGCGGTGGAGGTGACCCCCGACCTCGACCTGCTCGCCCGGGCCGAGGGCTTCGTCGCCGATCACGGCCGCCTCGACTACGTGGTGTGCGACGAGGTGCAGTTCTACCAACGCGAGCAGGTCGACCAGCTCGGTGTGGTGGCCGACGAGCTGGACGTGGACGTCTACGCCTTCGGCTTGCTCACCGACTTCCGGGGCGTGCTCTTCGAGGGCACCCGGCGCATGTTCGAGATCGCGGACGAGCGGGTCGAGCTGCACGTCGAGGCCCGGTGTTGGTGTGGGGCGCGGGCCACCAACAACGCTCGTCTCGTCAACGGCAGGCTGGTCCGCGACGGCGAGACGATCGTGGTCGGCGACACCGCACCGCCGGACGAGACGCCCCTGTTCGGCGATGTGGTCACCTACGAACTGCTGTGCCGTCGGCACTTCCGCTCGGGTTCCCTGGGTTGATCCGGGCCTACGGTGGCGGGCATGGACGGGACCGACACCGGCGCAATCACCCTCCGAGTCATCGGCCGGGTCGAGTCGTCGATCGCCGATCGTGCCGATGCCCCGAAGCAGCCCGACGAGGGCGCACCTCCGGCCTGGCTCGTCATCGATCCGACGTACGCCGAGGGCCTCCGCGGCGTCGACTCGGGCGACGACGTGTTCGTGCTCACCTGGCTCCACCAGGCCGAGCGGGACGTGTTGCTGGTCCATTCCCGCGGCGACCGCACCCGGCCCGAGACCGGCGTGTTCAGCGTCCGGTCACCGATGCGACCCAACCCCATCGGCCTCCACCACACCTCGGTCCTCCGTGTCGATGGCAACCGGGTGCAGGTGGCGTCGCTGGAAGCCATCGACGGCACCCCGGTGATCGACCTCAAACCCCGGCTCGGCGACGAGCGCTGAACCGTTCGAGAAAGGTGCTCTGTGACATCACGGCGTGACCGCCAGGCGGAGCAGACCCGACGCGAGATCCTCGACGCCGCCGGCATCGCGGCGATCGCAGCCCGCATCCCCTCGAACGACGATCCCGCCGAGCTCGCCGGGATCTCGGCCTGCACCACGGGCTCCGTGATCCGGCTCGTCATCGCGTCCCGATGACGCTCCTCGTCGTCATCATCGCCATCGCGGTGCTGTTCGACGTGACCAACGGCTTCCACGACTCGTCGAACTCGATCGCCACGTTGGTCGCCACCCGGGCGGCGAGCCCCCGTTCGGCCGTGGTGCTGGCCGGCACCTTCCACGTGCTCGGTCCCCTGCTGCTCGGAACCGCGGTGGCCGACACCATCGGGGGCATCATCGACGCCGACGCCACGAACATCGTCCCGGCGGTCGCCGCCGCGCTGAGCGCCGCACTGGCCTGGAACCTGGCGACGTGGGCTCGCGGACTCCCGTCGAGCTCGAGCCATGCTCTCGTCGGTGGTCTCGTCGGTGCCGCGGTGGCCGATGCCGGGACCGGTGCCGTCAACTGGGGCGGAGTCGTCAGCTGGCGGCCGTCGGGGGTCTTCGGGGTCCTCCTGGTGCTGGCGGTCTCGCCGGTGCTGGGTGCACTCGCCGGGATCGTGACCATCCGGCTCGGTCGCTTCGGGCTCCGCCACGCCACCCGGCGCGTCGAGCGCCCCCTGCGGCGAGCCCAGTGGTTCACCTCCGCCGCCCTGGCCTTCAGTCACGGCGCCAACGACGCCCAGAAGACCATGGGTGTCATCACGCTGCTGCTGGTCGCCGACGGCCGGCTCGACACCTTCACCGTCCCCCTCTGGGTGAAGCTGGTCGCCGCGGCGTCGCTCACGTTCGGTACCGCCCTCGGTGGATGGCGCATCGTCCGCACCATCGGCCGGGGGATCTTCCGGCTCCGGTCGCTCGACGGACTGGTCAGCCAGGCCAGCTCGGCCGGAGTCATCTTCGGCTCGGCGCTGATCGGTGCCCCGGTGAGCACCACCCACGTGGTGGCGTCGTCGGTGGTGGGGGTGGGCGCCGGCCAGTCGTGGAGGCGCGTGCGCTGGCGGGTCGTGCGGGAGATGCTGTTCGCCTGGGTCCTGACCCTGCCGGCCACCGCGGTCCTGGGCGCCGTCTTGTTCCCGCTGTGGAGGAGTCTGACATGAGGCACTGGTTCCTACCCGAGACACCGGACCTGATCGGGCTGCTGCAACGGCAAGCCGAGGTGACGAGAGAGGGCATGGAGCAGTTCGTGAGCTGGTCGCGGGGGCAGAGCACCGAGCAAGCGGTGCGCGATGCCGAGCACGCGGCCGACGATGCCAAGCGAACGGTCCAGGCCGCCTTGCGGACCGCGTTCTCCACTCCGTTGGACCCCGAAGACATCTACGAGCTGTCCGAGCGGATGGATGCGGTCGTCAACGCGGCGAAGAACATCGTGGCCGAGGCGACGGTGATCGCCATGGAACCCGATGCCCACATGGCGTCGATGGCCGCGCACCTCGGACACGGTCAGGCCCACCTCGTCGAGGCGTTCGATGCACTGACCAGCGACGACGATGCCGCCATCGCAGCATCGGATGCCGCCGTGCGCACGGTGCGCGACCTCGAACGCAGCTACCGGATGGCGATGTCCGATCTCCTCGACGAGTCCGACCTGCGCGAGGTGATGGGGCGGCGGGAGCTGTACCGGCGCTACTCCCGGACCGGCGACGCGGTCGAGGCGGCGGCGGCCCGCGTCTGGTACGCCGTGGTCAAGCTCCCGTGACTCCCGGCCACGGGACACCCGTCACGGCGTGCGCTCGGGTTGGGGGACCACCAGCACCGGGCGATCGGTGAACTCGAGGACGTGGGCCGTCTCGCTACCGAGGTACGGCGACGACGGGCCTCGGCGATCGGAACGGCCCATGACGATCAGGTCGGCGTCCCACCCATCGGCCTCGGCGAGGACCTGGCGGAACGGGTCACCGCTCCGCAGCACCGTGTCGCACTCCACCCCCTGCGCGGACGAGAGGTCGGCGACCCAGGCGAGGACCGAGCGCCCCCCGGCCTCGAGGCGCTCCACCGTCAGGGCCCGGTCGCGCCCGGACACCTGTTCCGGGATCGGACTCCGCGTGACGGTGATCGCCCGGACGGCGGCGCGGTGGACCACGGCCAGCGCGACCGCGGCCCGGGCGGCGTCGAGGCTGGCCGGCGAATCGTCGACCGCCACGAGGATCCGGCGATAGGTCACGGGAGGCGCTCCGGCCCGTCGCTCGATCGCTGGCCGGCCCAACGCAGCCGCGTCGTCTCCTCCCGCTCCGTCTCGTCCAGCCGGACGTCGAGCTGGTCGAGCTGAGCCTGGAGGCGAGGCAGCCAGCGGTCGCGGATGGCCCGCAGCCGCCGGACCGTGGCCAGCAGCTCCAGGTCGACCCGGCGGCGGGCCATGGTCGCCGCCGCATGGCGCACCGCGGCGTCGAGGGCCAGCTGCCCGGCTTCGGCCGCCTGACCGAGGGTGGCCGAACCGGGCAACGCGGGGACTGGTGGGAGGGTGGTGGATGCCGTGCTCGGATAGGTCACGCCGGCGCGGTTCGTCCATCCGATCTGCGCGGCGGCCAACGCGACCGACGGCGCGGCCCGGCGCAGGTCGTCCCGGGTCCCGGCCACGAGGACCCGGGCGTTCCACGCGTCGGCAGCCGCGGCACGCGCCCGCCAGTCGCGATCGGTGCGCTCGGTGAGCTCGGTGAGCCGGCGCTGCTCCCGGCGCAGCAACTGCTGCTTCTGCTCGAGCAACTGGCCACCCCGACGCGCGACCTCGATCCGCTCGGCCAGCCACAGGCGACCAGCCCTACCGGGAGGCGGCCGGCGAGCCATGCTCCTCCCCCGTTGCCTCGGGATCCGCGTCCGGCGGGTCGGCCGCCGACTCGCGGTACCGCTGGTCGAGCTGGGCGGCGCCGAGCATCGTCAGCTCCCGGCGCGGCAGGGTCGACACCGCGTGCCAGGCCCGGTCGAGGGTGTCGTCGAGGGTCCGTTCCTCGTCGGGACGCTGGGTGAAGTCGGCGTCGAAGGTGTCGGCGTAGGTCAGGTAGCGGCGCTCGGTCTCCGAGAGCGCGTCGGCACCGAGGAGGTCGGCCAGCTCGGTGACGTCGCGGGCCCGGGCCAGCAGCGACAGCGCCTGGGCGGCCACGTCGAGGTGGTCGTCGCGGGTCCGGCCCGGCCCCGCGCCACGACGCATGAGGCGCGACAGCGACGACAGCGGGTCGATCGGCGGGTACACGCCGCGGGCGTGGGCCTCCGCGCTGAGCACGACCTGACCCTCGGTGATGTACCCGGTGAGGTCGGGGACGGGATGGCTGATGTCGCCGGCCGGCATGGTGAGCACCGGGACCTCGGTGATCGAGCCGGCTTCGCCGCGCAGGCGGCCACAGCGCTCGTAGAGCGAGGCGAGGTCGCTGTAGAGGTAGCCGGGGTACCCCCGGCGACCCGGGATCTCCCCGCGGGCCGCCCCGACCTGGCGCACCGCCTCGCAGTAGCTCGTCATGTCGGCCATCACCACGAGCACGTGCCGGCCCCCGGAGAACGCGAGGTGCTCTGCGATCGTCAGGGCGAGACGGGGGGTCAGGATCCGCTCGATGACCGGGTCGTCGGCGGTGTTGAGCAACAGCGTGAGCTCCGATCGGGCCGCCCGGGCCTCGAGCGCGTCGCGCACGGCGGCGGCGTCGGCGTGGGTGATGCCCATGCCGGCGAAGACCACCGCGAAGGGCTCGTCGAGCGCGTGGGCCTGCGCGGCGATCTGGGTGGCGAGCTCCAGGTGCGGCAGACCGCCGACGGAGAAGATCGGCAACTTCTGCCCCCGGACCAGCGTCGTCAGGGCGTCGATCATCGAGACGCCGGTGAGCACCGGGTCGTGAGGGGTCTCTCGAGCGACGGGATTCATGGGAACGCCGTTCACATCGGCCCAGGTGGCGCCGGTCACCGGCGGACCACCGTCGATCGGTTCACCCCGTCCGTTGCACGTCCGGCCCAGCCAGCCGTCGCCCACCGGGATCCGGAGCGGATCGCCGACGAACTCCACGCTGGTCCGCTCGGGAGCGATCCCGCTGGTCCCTTCCAGCACCTGCACCACCGCGGTGTCACCGCTGACCTCGAGGACGACACCGTGGCGGACCGCACCGGGACCGAGCCGGATCTCGGCGAACTCGTCCCACCCGACGCCACGCACCCCGCCGATGACGATGAGCGGACCCTGGACGCGCCGCACGTCGTGGTGGGCGATCGGTGCTGTGCCACTCATGCCAGCTCCCCGAGGGCGGTGACGACCTGCTCGCCGCGTTCGGTCACACCGGTTGCGTCGTCGGGGGCGAGGTCGGGTCCGGCCCGGAGCAGCGGCGTGAAGTCCACCGCTTCGATCAGCGTCGCGGGCCGTCCCTCCGTCACTGCCGCCTGCGCCCGGTCGTGGACGGCGAGCACGGCATCGGCCAACGCGGCCTGCTTGGCCCGGGCGCAGGTCGCGTCGTTCGGGTCGAGCGCGCTCTGCTGGAGCACGGCTTCGCGGATCAGGTGCGCGGTGAGCAACACGACGCGCTCGCGGCCGGGGAGAGCGGCCGTCCCCACCAGCTCCGCCACCGACTCGAGGTGGTCCGCCTCGGTGAGCAGCGACTGCAGGCGGGCCCGGCGGGTGGTCCACCCAGGATCCCCCGCTCTCGTGTACCACCCGGCCAGCGCGGGAGCGTCCCGCGAGAACGACGCCCGCCACGACACGGCGGGATAGTGCCGGGCATAGGCGAGGTCCCGGTCGAGGGTCCACAGCGAACGGACGAACCGCTGGGTGTGGGCCGACACCGGCTCGGTCATGTCGCCGCCGGGTGGCGAAACGGCACCGATGACCGTGACCGACCCCTGGCCACCGGCCAGGGTCTCGACCCGACCGGCCCGTTCGTAGAAGGCGGCCAATGCCGACGCGAGGCCGGCCGGGAAGCCCTCCTCGGCCGGCAGCTCGCCGTTGCGGGAGGAGAACTCACGGAGCGCCTCCGCCCAGCGCGACGTCGAGTCGGCGATGAGCACCACGTCGAGGCCCTGGTCACGGAAGTACTCCGCCACGGTCATGCCGGTGTAGATGCTGGCCTCACGGGCCATCACCGGCATGTTCGAGGTGTTGGCGATGATCACGCTCCGCTCCACCAGGCGGCGACCGGTGCGAGGATCCTGCAGGGCCTGGAGCTCGTCGATCGCATCCGCGAGCTCGTTCCCACGCTCGCCACAGCCCACGTAGACGATCACGTCGGCGTCGCACCACTTGGCCACCTGCTGGAGGAGGACGGTCTTGCCGGTGCCGAACCCTCCGGCCACCGCGGCGGTCGAGCCCTTCGCCACCGGCACCAGCAGGTCGAGCACGCGCTGACCGGTCGCCAGCGGCTCCGTGGCGTCGAGACGCCGGCGGTTCGGCCGGGGCTCGCGCACCGGCCACGGTTCGGTGAGGCGCACCTCGCGATCCCCGACCCGCGCCACCACGTCGTCCGGCCCCACCGAGGTCTCGCCGAGCACCCACTCCACCCGCCCGGACGTCCCCGGCGGGACGGTGACGGCCTCGTCGATGCCACGATCGCCGGTGGCGGTGCCGAGCCGGTTCCCGGGGAGCATGTCGTCGCCCGTGGTCACGGTGGGACGGAACCGGAACCGGAACCGGTCGGCGGCGCGGTCGTCCTGCGTCCCGGGCCGCAGCCACGTCCCGGCATCGGTCAGCGGCCGCAGGATGCCGTCGAACACGCCACCGAGCAGTCCGGGGCCGAGGTGGGCCGAGAGCGGCTCGCCGCGCGGTCGGGCCACCGAGCCCGGCGCGAGCCCACCGGTGTACTCGTACACCTGGGCGGTGACCTGCTCGCCCTCGATGGCCACCACCTCCCCCAGGAGCCGTTGGCCACCGACCTCGACCACCTCGAACACCGCGACGTCCCCGAGGCCGGACAGCTCCACCAGCGGCCCCGCGACCCGGTCCACCTGGCCGGGATTCGGGAGGCTGGCAGCCGAGGAGCTGGCGGTCTGCGCCGCCTGATCGGTCACCGCCACAGCTCCTCCACGTCGGCGCCGAGGGCCGCGAAGCACCGATCAGCGATGGCCGGCCACCGGTAGTCGACCGACCGACCGCCCGAACGGGCCACGATCCCGCCCACGTCATGGTCGATCTCGACGTCGGCGTCAGCGCCCAGTTGGCCACGCGCCACGGACCCCAGACCGGTGCACAGCGCGGCGTGATCAGGTGCCTCGCGCAGGGACGTCGCCGCCCGCCGCACCTCGGCCCTCGCCCGCTCGAAGACCTCGCGGCGGGCCGCCAGCACCAACTCGTGGGCCTGACGGCGGGCCCGGGCCAGCTCGGCTGCCGAGACGGCGCGTGCCTCGGCCGCACCTGCCTGGCGCGCGTCGGCCAGGAGCTGTTCAGCTTCGCGCCGGGCCGCAGCGACCATCGCTTCCCCGTCGCGGGACGCGGCGCCGCGGAGCTCGTCGCCCTCCCGGCGGGCATCGGCCAGCAACGCTTCGCGGACGGCGCCGAGGTTCACGGGAGGACCGCCGTCAGCCGGTCCCGGACGCGCGACCCGAGGACCATGGCGGCCTGCGGAGTGAGGACGACCACCTCGACATCGGTCGGCAGCGACGCCCACGCCTGCTCCGTCGCCTCCGCCCCCGCGGCGGGGACGACGAGCGCACCCGCCAACGCCCAACCGTCGACACGTGGCGACTCGCCGAGCACGGCGATGCGGCTCATGCCTTCCCGATCAGGATGACGGAGACGATCAGGCCGTAGATGGCGATGCCCTCGGCCAGCCCGACGATCACCATGGCGCGGCCGAACAGCTCGGGACGCTCGCTGATGGCGGCGAGCGCGGCCGACCCGGTGTAGGCCACCGCGATGGCCGCGCCGATCGAGGATCCCGCCACCGCGATCGCGGCTCCGATCATCGCCGCACCCGACGAACCGGAGGTCGCCGCGGCGGCCACCGCGTCGCTCGACGCAGCGCTGGGGCCCGCGGTGAGCGCCACGATGGCGAGCACGCCGGCACCGATCAACAACGCGACGTTGAGGAGGCGGAACCAGCCGATCGCCCGCTGCGGCTGCCATCGCAGGACGGCCATCGAGAGCGCGCTCACCGCGCCGAGTACGGGAAGTGCGATCAACCAGGTGTTCATGTCAGCTCCTCGGTGGATGCGAACGGCACGTGCCAGGGCCGGAACGGTCGGCCTTCGCCGGCGAAGATCCGGGAGAACAGCTCGTAGTACTCGAGGCGCAGCGCCTGGACCCCGGCCACCAGGGCCTCGAGGGCGAAGGTCACCACGTGGCCGGCCACGAAGACGACCACGGCGGCGACGGCGGTGACGCTCGGCGCCCACAGTCCGGTGGTGGCGTCCCAGACCACCTGGCCCAGCGCGGCATGGGTGAGACCGAACGCCGCCAGCCGAGCGAAGGACACCACGTTGGAGCCGAGCCGGATCACGACGTCGACCAGCTCGACCGACGCCTGCAGTCCCCCGGCGGCGCCCGGACCGGCACCGACCTTCAGGCCGATCGCCACGAGTGCCAGCGCAACGACGCCGAGCCCGACACCGGCGATCCACAGGGCGGCCCACTTCCAGAGCATCCCGCCGGCGACCAGGGCGAGGGCCACGAACAGCCCCGCGCCCGCGATGCCGCTGGGGGCGTACAGCGCGACCGCGAAGCCGCCTTCCCGCCAGCGGTTCACGACCCCCAGCCCGTAGGCGAACGCCAGCAACCCGGCCCCGACGCCGATCCCGGCGGCCAGCAAACGCGTCGGCTCGTCCAGAGGTTGCAGCCACAGCACCGGGACGAGCCCGGTGGGGCCGAAGCACTCGCCGTACAGGGCGCCGAACGTCATGGCGGACACCCCCAGGGCCAGCACCAGCGGCCACAGCCGGCGGAATCCGGCCACTCGTTCGGTGCGGCTGGCGCGGAGCCAGATGCCAGCGACCACCAGGAGGGCACCGTCGCCGACGTCGCCGAACATCATCCCGAACATCACGACGTAGGCGGCCGCTGCGAACCAGGTGGGGTCGACGTCGCGGTACGGCACGGTGGCGTAGGTGTCGACCAGCGGTCGGGCCGCGTTCCCTCCGCCGCGCTCGGCGAGCAGGGTGGGCGGGTCCGTCCCGGTGGGCAGCGGCAGCTCCACCGCGGCCCCGCCGAAGGGTGAGATCCGATCGACCAGTGCGGCGACCTCCGACGCCGGTGCCCAGGCCGCCACGGCGCGCACCCCGTCCTGCCCGATCGACGCGCCGGTCACCCGCGCCAACTCGTCCGTGGCTCCATCGGGGCCGGTGCCATCAGGCCCGGCACGATCGGGCTCGGTCACCCCGGCATCGGCCACCTCGGCCAACACCCGTCGCCACCGGGTGTCCGGTGCCACCACGGCGATCCGGGCCATCCGCCGGGGCGAGAGGGTCTCACGCCACGGCATCGAACACCGCCAGGCCACTCGTGCCCCATCGGACCGCCTCCAGCGCGCTGCGGGTCCGCCGCATGTCGGCGACGAGCCGGGCCGCGGACGCCGCCGCCAGCGCCGGTCCGGGTCGAGCCGTTCGCAGGGTGTCGGCTGCGTCCCGATCCACCCGCTGCCACCACCGCGACTCAGCCCGCCACTGGTCGCCGGACTCCTCGATCCCCTCGAGCACCCATGCACCGGCCCGCGGCACGCTGCTCGCCAGCGCACCGAGGTCGCTCGCACCTTCCCACTGGTGACCGATCAGCCGGCGGACGTCGGTGGCCGCGGCGGCCGGCAGCGCCTGGCCGGTCTCGACGGCGCGAGCCGCGACGAGCGTCGCGGCGCCGGGGGCCCAGTGGTTCATGTCGGGTGGTGATGACGCCGCCAGCCACGTCGCCCATCTCGCTTCCAACGCCGGTGCGACCGAGGGCCAGTCGGTGGCGCCGGGATCGCCCCACGCCGAACGAGCCAGCGCGACCCGGATCTCGTCCGGCGACGATGCCGCCGCGACCCGCGACCACGCGATCCCGAGCGCGCCGTGGTCGAACGCGACGGGTGGCGGCTCGACCGGTGGGGTGAGGGACACCAGCCGGTCACCGATGTCGCTCAGTTCGAATCGGGCGGCGAAGGTGCGCACGACGTCGCCGCCGCGTGGCGGGAGCCAGCCGGCCAGCACCCGCAGGTGCCACAGGCACACCGCTCCGACGGCGCGAGAGGCGGCTTCCGCCGACATGCCCGACTCCACCCGGTGCCCGTAGGGGGACTCGGCCACCAGGGCGACGGCTGCCTCGGTGCTCTCGGCCGCGGCCACGGCCCGGGCGCCGGCGCGGCCCAGTCGGCGGCGCACCAGGAGCCGGCCCCGCACGCCGCCCGCGACCCAACCGGCGCTCACCGTTGTGCCCCCGTCTCCGTGGTCGCGCCGTCCTCCACCACCGAGCCCACGGCACGGACCTGGGCCAGGACGCGCTCGACCAGTGCCGGCAACCGCTCCTCGGCGACTCCCCGCACCCGGTCCGCTTCGGCACGGGCCTCGGTCTCGAGCGCGGCTCGGTCCGCGTCGAGGGCGGTGAGGCTCGCCGAGGCCGCCTCGGCCCGCATCGCCTCCCGCCGCCCACCCGCGTCGGCGACGATGCGCGACGCCTCCGCCGCGGCCTGCCGGCGGAGGCGCTCGGCGTCCTCCGCCGCCTCCTCGCGCCGGGCCCGGACGTCGGCCGTGGTCGAAACCAGCGCGTCGAACACCACCGCCAGCTCGGCCGCCGCCTCCGCCACCCGGTCGGCGGGCACGCCCGCGGGTCCAGCCGGTCCGGGAGCAGCCGCCGGTCGGAACCGGCGGAGGATGTCCGAGAGGGTCCGCGCCATCGTCAGCGCCGTACGCCGTGTTTCACATCAGTCAGCGTCGCGCCAGGGTCGCGAGCCGGAAAGGGACCTCTGCCCCTTTCGTCGCCGGTCGATCGGACGCACGCTGGAGCCAGAAACGAGCCACGCCCAGGAGGTCGAGATGGAACGTGTGCTGGTGGGAGTCGATGGGTCAGCGGCGGCCAGCGATGCGCTGGCATGGGCGGCGGAGCTCGCTCGCCGAGCCGGGCTCGAGGTGACCGCGGCCCGGGTCTTCGTGACCACCCAGGCCGAGGTCCCCCCCGAGCGGGACGAGGTGCTCCACGCTCGTCAGCGCGCCGAGCTCGACACCTGGTGCGAAGCACTGCCCGACACCGCGCCGCCCGTGGACACGGTCCTCCTGGACGGCGACGTGCCCGACGCCTTGCTCGACGCCGCTCGCGAGCACGGCGCCGACCTGTTGGTCGTGGGCGGTCGTGGAGCCGGGGGGTTCACCCATCTGCACGTGGGTAGCGCCGCCCATCACCTCGCCCACCACACCGATGTGCCGCTCGCCATCGTCCCGCGCTCCGGGGCCAGCCCGGTGGAACACATCGTCATCGGCGTGGACGGATCTCCGGGCAGCCTGGCGGCCGTGGACTACTGCGTCGAGATCGCTGATCGGCTCGACGTGGGCGTGACTGCGGTCTATGCCTTCGAGCCCTTCGCCGAATGGGTGCCCGCCAACGACCCCCACGGCTGGCATCACATGGCGGAGGACGACCTGCGGGGCTGGACCGCCCCCATCGACAAGGCCGGGATCGAGCTCGACCTCGTCGTCGACCGGGACGTCCACCCGGTGGCGGCCATCGAACGGATGGTGGCGGCCCATCCGGGTTCGATCGCCATGGTGGGAACGCGCGGTCTGGGCGGTTTCAGCGGGCTCCGCCTCGGCCGCGTCCCGCTCCAGCTCGTCCATCACACGGGCGCCGCAGTGATCCTGGTCCCCGAAGTCCAGGACTGACGGACGCACCCCTTCTCCACTCCCTTCTGGGACGCGGCGCACGCGCTGACGGCGGGCGCCGCGGCCCGGAACGGGGTGCGGTCAGCTGTTGTCGATCGCGTCACCGGACGGAGAGACGGCGTACCACGAGGGCACCGCGGTGCCGTTGGTGTCACCGGGGCTCACGTCGCCGGCGAAGTGGTACAGCAGGTGGCCGTTGATGACGACCTGGTTCGGTTCGATGCCGTCGGCCGTCGACAGCGCACCCGTGACCGCATCGTCGCCCTGGGGCGCACCCTCGGCCACCAGCGGCGGCCAGTTGTCGGCGCACCCGCCGGTGCAGGCGGTGGTGGTCCCCTGATCCTTCTCGAACAGGTACAGCGTCCGGCCGGCGGAATCGACCAGGTAGTCGCCCAGTTCGTCGTCGGTGGCGACGCCCACCGTCGCTCCGGTCGACGAACCGCCGGCGCCGGCCGAGGTCGTCGTCTCTGAGGTGGTCGAGGTGGTGGCCGAGGCATTCGCCGACGAGTCGTCGTCACCGCACGCCGCGAGCACCAGGCCCAGCGCCATCAGAACCGCCAGCACTCGTGTCGTTCGCATCGTTCGCATCGTTCGCTCCTCGTGGTGGGTGTCGGTACGTCCTACGGTCGTGACCACGAGATGGATTGGTTCCAATCCATCCAGGGGGAACGGACGTAGATCTCGACGTGTGGGACGGCTCCGACGAAGCGCTCCTTGCCGGTCTGGGTGCCGGCGACGAAACGGCAACCGCGGTGTTCGTGCGCCGGTTCCAACGCCGCGTCTACGGGTTGGCGCTCGCGGTGTTGCACGACGAGGGACGGGCCGCCGAGGTTGCCCAGGACGCGTTCGTGCGGGCGTGGACCCACGCCGCCTCGTTCGATCCTCGGCGGGGATCCGTCGCGACATGGCTGCTCTCGATCACCCGCAACCTGGCCATCGACCGCCGCCGGATGGAGGCGGTGCGACCGGCGCATCCCGTCGACCCCGACACCATGGTGCATCGCTCGACCCGGCGCGGCCCCGAGGACACCGCGATGACCTCCGCCGACGCGCACCGGGTGCTCGACGTGCTGTCGTCCCTCCCCGACCCCCAACGCCGGTGCGTGGTGCTCGCCACCGTCGGAGGGCGCACCACGCGCGAGATCAGCGAGGCGGAGCACATCCCGCTCGGGACGGCCAAGACCCGCCTCCGTGACGGGTTGCGCAAGGTCCGGGCCCAGCTGTCGCTCGACGACCAGGAGGTGCGTCGTGACTGAGTCCACCGACCGCTGCCCCGACACCGATCGCCTCGTGGCCCTCGCACTGGGGGAGCTGGCCGGGCGCGAGCGCGCCGACGTCCTGGCCCACCTCGTGACCTGCCGACGTTGTCGCGACGAGGTCGACGAGTTGGTCGACGTCACCGAGCAGCTCCTGCTGGCCGCACCCGAGGCGGAACCGCCCGCCGGGTTCGAGAATGCCGTCCTCGATCAGATGCACCCGGAGCGCCGCGACCGGCTCCGGCCATTGCGACGCTTCGCGATCATCGCCGCCGCGGCCGTCGTGGTGTTCGCAACGGTGCTGGGTGTGCTGATCGGAACCCACGACGCGAGCAACCTGGCCGCGGCGTCGATGATCACTCCGACCGGTCACGACGTGGGTTCGGTGTGGCGCTACGACGGCGACCGGTCCTGGTTGTTCGTGTCCGTCCCCGGGTGGACGGTGTGGGACGACCCGGACGGACCGGCGCGGGAGTACCGACTCCGCGCCGAGCTCGACGACGGCACCCGCGCCGACCTGGGCCCGGTCGAGTTCGGGAGCCGCGATGGCAGCTGGGGCACGACCACCGATCTCGACGTGACCCACCTACGAACGGTCAGCGTCGTCGACGACACCGGCCACGTGTGGTGCACGGGCGAGTTCTGATCCGACACGGGGCTCCGCCGATCGAGGAATAGCGCCGCGCCGGCGGCTGTTCGCCGCGGTATGCCCCGGACCGCTCCCCCCGCCCTCTCGATCCTCGACCTGGCCATCATCGGGCGGGACCAGACTCCCCGCGACGCGCTCCACGGCAGCGTGGCGATGGCGCAGCGGGCCGAGGCGCGGGGCTACCGGCGGGTCTGGTACGCCGAGCACCACAACATGTCGACCATCGCGTCGTCGGCCACCAGCGTGCTCATCGCTCACATCGCGGCCCACACGTCGACCATCCGGCTCGGCGCCGGCGGGGTGATGCTGCCCAACCACGCGCCGCTCACCATCGCCGAGCAGTTCGGCACGCTCGAATCGCTCCATCCCGGTCGCATCGACCTCGGCCTCGGCCGGGCTCCCGGCAGCGACCAGAACACCACCCGTGCCCTGCGCCGCGATCCGCGATCGGCCGAGACCTTCCCGCAGGACGTGCTCGAGCTGCAGGGCTACCTGCGCGGCGAGACCCGCATCCCGGGGGTCGATGCCACACCGGGCAAGGGGACCAACGTGCCCCTCTACATCCTGGGATCGTCACTGTTCGGCGCCCGTCTGGCGGCGATGCTCGGGCTGCCCTATGCCTTCGCCTCGCACTTCGCTCCTGACGCGCTCCAGGACGCCGTCACCACGTACCGGCAGGAGTTCCAACCCTCGGACCAACTCGACGCTCCCTACGTGATCGCTGGCGTGAACGTCATCGCGGCCGACACCGACACCGAGGCCCAGGAGATCTTCCACGCTGTCCGTCGGTCGCGGGTCGCGTTGTTCCTGGGCCGGGGTCGTGGGCGCGGCTTCTCCGACGACGAGGCCGAGCAGCTGCTGCGCACCCCCCAGGGTCAGCAGGTCGCCCGGATGATGCGATATTCGGCAGTCGGCACCCCGGCGGTGGTGAAGGAGTACCTCGACGACTTCGCCGAGCACGCCGACGCCGACGAGCTCATCGTCGCCCACGCTCCCCCGACGCTGGAGGCCAAGCTGCGCTCGATCGATCTGCTCGCCGAGGTGAGTGGCCTGGTGCCGGCGTGAACCGACTCAGCCGGACTGCGCTGCCCCGGTCATGACGGTGACGCCGTCCTGACGGACGGCCCGCACCTCGGCGCCGCGGTCGGCTGGCTCGGCCACGAGGAACAGGGTCACGCCGGCGAAGGTGGGGGCCTGGGCCCGGAACGAGAACGAGGTCAGCGGGGCGTCGAGGAGGCGCGCCGCGAGACCGGCCAGCAGCGTCGCGGTCAACGGGCCGTGGACGACGAGACCCGGATAGCCCTCGACCCCGGTGGCGTAGGCGTGGTCGTAGTGGATGCGGTGGGTGTTGAAGGTCAGGGCCGAGTACCGGAACAGCAGCCGCTCGTCGGGGCGGACCGCGTGGTGACGGCCGTTGGTGGCGGGGGGATCGCCCTCGGGGCCGGGCGATTCGATCGTGGTCGTCGGCGCGGCGCGGTAGAGGACCTGCTGGCGCTCGACCAGGACCGTCTCCCCCTCCTGGGAGTAGGTGTGCTCGACGCCGACGATGACGAATTCACCGGTGCTGCCCTGCTTGCGATCGGCCGAGACGATGGCGCTCGATCGATGGGTGACGGCGTCGAGCCGGACCGGCCCCGAGCGTTCGAGGCTGCCGCCGGCGAACATACGACGGTCGAGGCCGCCGAGCGCGCCCGACCCGCCGGCGAGGGGGTGTCCGTCCGGACGAAGTCCGGCGGTGGGGGCCGTGGGCGTGAAGTACACCCAGATCCAGGTGATCGGGAGCTGGCCGTCGGCGAGCACGTCGTCGTCGAGATCGAGGGTGCGGGCCAGGCGGTGGGCATGGCTGGCGTGGAGGGTGACCTCGGCCTCGGCCGTCAGCCCGAGATCGGCGAGATCCGGCAGCTGGCTCATGGGTCCTCCTCGGTGGCGTCGGCCACGATGCCGCGGTCGTGGAGATCGCCGATCTCGGCGTCGGACAGGCCCAGCACCTCGGCGAGGACCTCGCTGGTGTGCTGGCCGAGCAGGGGCGCAGGTGCCGGTGTCGCGGGGTCGGCGAAGCGGTTCCGGATCGGCGACCCGGGCACGAGCACCTCCCCGATGCCGGGCTGGTGGAGCCGGTGGAACATCGGGTTCTCCGGCGAGCAGCGGGAATCCTCGGCCGCCAGTTGCTTGAACGTTTGGTACGGACCCCAGCAGACGCCGTGCTCGTCGAACACGGTCCGGACCTCGTCCAGGGTCCGTTTCGCCACCCACGGCGCAACGAACGCGGCGATGGCCTCGCGCGCCTCGAACCGGTCGCCCTCGTCGGTGAGATCGACATCGAGCGCCTCCTCGATGGCCGGCAGGTGGGGACCGATACCGGTGGCATCGACGAGGGATCGCCACTGCCGCAGCGAGATGGCGACCACCATGATGCGCCGCTGGTCGGCGGTGGGGAAGTCACGCCCGAACGCGCCGTAGAGGTCGTTGCCGGTGGACACCCGGTCCTCGGTCATGAGCTGCGCCTGGGCCAGGTACCCGAGGTTGGCGACCATGGCCATGGCGATGTCGGCCAGCGAGATGGTGATGAAGGCGCCGTCACCGCTCACCCGACGCTGGCGCTCGGCGCCGAGCACGGCGAGGGCGGCATGCAGGCCGGTGGTGATGTCCCAGGCCGGGAGCACGTGGTTGGTGGGCCGGTCGTAGCCGATCGGCCCGGTGGCCAGGGCGAAGCCGCTCGACGGATTGACGGTGTAGTCGACCGCGGTGGAACCGTCGGGGTTGCCGATGATGTTGACGTAGACGAGATCGTCTCGGCGAGCGCGGAGCGCCTCGTCCGACAGCCAGCCCGCCGCCGGGAAGTTCGACAGGAAGATCCCGTTCTCCGGCCCGGGCGCCGTGGCCAGCGCCACGACCAGCTCGCGACCCTCCGGGCTGCGCAGATCGGCGACGACCGAACGCTTGCCCTTGTTGAGGCCGGTCCAGAAGAAGCTCTTGCCCCGATCGTTGACCGGCCAGCGGTGATAGTCGAGGCCGCCGCCGATGGTGTCGACCCGGATCACGTCGGCGCCCATCTGGGCGAGGGTCATGCCACCGAGGGGCGCGGCGACGAACGCCGAGCCCTCGATCACGCGGAGTCCGGTCAACGGGGTGGCGGCGGTGTCGGTGTCGGTCATCTCTGCTCCGTCATGGATCGTCGTTCACGTGCCCTGTCCGCCACGCCGCCCCCGTTCGACCACCGTCCGGGCGATGCGGCAGCTGGCCTCGTCGATCATCTCTCCCTCGAACAGGGCGGCGCCGGCTCCCTGCTCGGCGGTCGACGCCTCGTAGGCCTCGAGGATGCGAACGGCCCGCTGGAAGGCCTCCGGCGTCGGCGAGAACGCTTCGTTCAGCACCGGAACCTGGTCGGGGTGCAGGGCCCACTTGCCGTCGAACCCCAGGTCGAGCGCGGCGCCGGCATCGGCGCGGAGGCCGTCGAGATCGCGGATCTGGACGAACGGTCCGTCGATCACCTGGACGCCGACCGCCCGGGCGGCGACGACCATCGCGCTGCAGATGGCATCGAACCGGCTCCGCCCGCGTGCCGACTCCGCCGGCATCCCCAACGACGCGGCCAGATCCAGCGGACCGAGCGTGATGGCCTCGATCCGGGGCGACGCCGTGCAGATCGACCCCACGGCCTGCACCCCGCGAGCGCTCTCGATCTGAGCCTCGATCCCGATCCCGCCAACCGGGAGGTCGGCCTGCTGCTCGAGCTGGGCCAGCACCAGATCCACCGCCCGCACCATCCCGGCGTCCTCCACCTTGGGCACGACGACGACGTCGAGCCGCGGGCCGCATCCGGGCACCAGCGCGCCCAGGTCGGCCAGCGTCCACGGCGACGTCCAGTCGTTCACCCGGACCCCGACCACCCGGTCGCCCCAGTCGCCCGACCGGACGGCCTCGGCCACGATCGGGCGCGCCCCGGCCTTCTCGTCGGGGGCAACGGCATCCTCCAGGTCGAGGATCACCATGTCGGCGTCGACGCCGGAGGCCTTGGCCACCATCTTCGTGCTCGAGCCCGGAACGGTCAGACACGACCTCCGGGGGAGGTGCTGCGATCTGTTCGACACTGAGCCTGCGTTCTACCAGGCGACACGGGACCGGGGGGCTCGCTCATCGGGCAGGCTTGGTCCATGACGACCGAGCTGCTCTTCCTGCGCGACGCCTACCAACGGGAGTTCGAGGCCACGGTGACCGAGGTCGACCCCGACGGTCGGCGCATCGTCCTGGATCGGACCGCCTTCTACCCCACCGGTGGCGGGCAACCGCACGACACCGGCACGCTGGCCGACCTGCCGGTCACCTCCGTACGCAAGGAGGGTCCGCTGGTGTGGCACAGCGTGGCCGGCGACAGCCCGCTGCCCGGCGTGGGCGACACGGTGGCCGGTGCGGTCGACTGGGACCGCCGGCACGCCCTCATGCGGACCCACACCGCGCTCCACGTCCTGTGCGGGGTCATCTGGAACGAATGGCGAACCGCGGTGACCGGCGGGAACATGGAGCCGCTCTCGGCCCGCATGGACTTCGAGTTCGATCCCCTCCCCGAGGGGTTCGGTCCCCGGGTGGAGGAGCTGGTGAACGCCGAACTCGCCGCTGACCGGCCCATCGCGGTCTCGTTCCTGCCCCGCTCGGTGGCCGTCGAGGACCAGGACCTGATCCGCACCAAGGTGAACCTCATCCCGGACTCGGTGCAGGAGATCCGGGTGGTCGACATCGTCGGTCTCGACAAGCAGGCCGACGGCGGAACCCATGTGGCATCGACCGGTGAGGTCGGCCGGATCCGGGTGGTCAAGACCGAATCCAAGGGCAAGGGCAACAAGCGCATCCGCATCGAGGTCGTCGACGCCGGCTGAGGACGACCGGCTCGCCGGCGTCACTCGTAGACGAGCACGCCCCGGATGTTGTTGCCGTCGCGGAGGTCGCGGAAGCCCTGGTTGATGTCGTCGAGCGAGTAGGTCCGGGTGACCATCCCGTCGAGATCGAGCCGGCCGGCGCTGTACAGCTCGAGCAGCCGGGGGATGTCCTTGCGCGGGTTGGCCGAGCCGAACAGTGATCCGACCACCTGCTTCTCGGACAGGGTGAGGTCGAGCATCGGAATCGTGTTCGACGTCTCGAGCATCGGATGGATGTTGGTGACCACCACCCGGCCCCGCTTGGCGGCCAGCGCCATGACCTGGTTCATGGTGGAGCCGTCGCCGACCCCCATGGCGAGGATGATCTTGTCGCACCCGCGTCCCCAGGTCTGGTCGGCGATGAGCGCGGCCGCCTCCTCGAGCCCGGCGGCGGTGTGGGTGGCACCGAACTGCTGAGCCTTCTCCCGCTTCCAGTCCACGGGATCGACGGCGAAGATCTGTTCGGCCCCGGCGAGCGCCGCACCCTGGACGGCAGCCGATCCGATGCCACCGAGCCCGATCACCGCCACCTTGTCTCCCGCCTGCACGTCGGCCGCGTAGACGGCACTACCCCAGCCGGTGGTGACGCCGCAGCCGACGAGGCAGGCCCGGTCGAGCGGCACGTCCTTCGGGACGCGGACGCACGACCACTCGTGCACCACGGTGTGATGGGCGAAGGTGCCGAGCAGGACCAGGGTGTGCAGATCCTGGCCGCGGGCATGGTGGCGCGAGGTGCCGTCGAGCTGGAGGCCACCCATGATGGCGGCGCCGTTGTCGCACAGATTGGAGTGACCGGAGGCGCACGACGGGCACGCGCCGCACGACGGCACGAAGCTGAACACGACATGGTCACCGACCTCGACGAAGCTCACATCGGGACCCACCGCCTCGACGACCCCGGCGCCCTCGTGACCGCAGATGATGGGGATCATGCCGGGCAGGTCGCCGGTGACCACGTGCTCGTCGGAGTGGCAGATGCCGGAGGCGACCAGCCGGACCTGCACCTCACGACCTCGGGGTGGATCGAGCTCGATGGTCTCGACCGACCACTCCTCCCCCTGGCCCCACAGGACGGCAGCCTTCGTTTCCATGCTCGCTCCCCCGGTCTGGTGCTCGGACCCGGGGGACCTTACGCGGCAAACGCCCGGTCCGAGAACGTCCGGGTCAGCTCACGACCGCCGCGGGGTGACCCGGTACCCGCAGTGGGTCTCGCCCTGCACCATGTGGTGGGTGCGGACCACGTCGGCATCGGGGAGCACGGCCGAGATGAACTCGAGCTCGCTGCGGCACGCTCCGGGATGGGCCTGCGCCACCGCCGCGATGGCGCAGTTGCGCTCCACGATCACGTACGAGCCGTCGTCGGTCACGTCCCAGCTGGCGAGGTACCCGTCGCGATCGAGGATGGCGGCCAGCTCCGCCACGCTGGCCTCGAGGTCGCGTCCGGCGAGCCGCCGACGGGCGTTCTCGATCCGCTGGTCGCGACGCCGGTCGAACAGCGACGACTCAACGTCGGCGCCGAGGTACCCGAGCAGCTCGTTGGTCAGCTCGCCGTAGGCCTTGGGGAACAGCCCGTCGGCCTGGGCCGACACCCGGTACACGAACGCCGGCCGGCCCCGGCCCGACGACGCCTCCCGCCGGCTCACCACCAACCCGGTGTCGTCCAGGGCCCGGAGGTGCTGGCGGGCGCCGCTGACGGTCATGTCGAGCGCGTCGGCGAGCTGCTCGACGGTCGCTTCCCCCCGACGACGGAGCGCGTACAGCACGTCGCGCCGTGCCTCGGAGAGCGGCATGGGGACCCGCGACCCCGTCATCGGCGGTCCGGGAGCATGAGGTGGAGATCGCCGAACTCGTGCCAGCGGTAGCCCCGCTCGACCGCCGCGGCGTAGGCGATCTCGAGCAGGCGGCGGCCGGTCACGGCTTCCAGCATGGCCAGGTGGGTCGCCTCCGGCTCGTGCCATCCACTGATCAACCCGTCGACCGACCGCACCGGCTGATCCGGCGTGACCACGAGCTCGGTCCAGCCGCGCGTCGCCACCACGTTGCCCCGGTCGTCGAGCGACGACTCGAGCGCTCGGACCACCGTGGTGCCCACCGCGATCACGCGGTGGTCGCGGCGACGGGTCAGCTCGATCAGGTCGGCGGTGTCCTCCGGCACCCGGCGCAGCTCGGGAGAGGGCCGCTCGTGGCGCTCGAGCGACGCCACGCCCGTGTGGAGGGTGATGGGGGCGAACCGCACGCCCTGGCTGACCAGCCGGGTGACCAGCTCCGGGGTGAACGGGCGGGCAGCCGACGGCATCTCGGCGCTGCCGGGCTCGGTGGCGAACACCGTCTGATAGGCGTCGATCGGCCACTCGTCCGGCACGTAGGAGTACTGGATCGGCCGGCCGTGCGTCGCCAGGTAGGCCGCCACCGGCGCCGGGGCGATGAGGGTCGTCTTCCACAGGCGGGTCGAGCCGTCCAGGTGCTCGTGGGGCACGAGCACGGCCCGGCCGGGGAGGCAGATCTCGGCCCCGGCGACGTCCTCGTCGAACGGCACCGTGGTTCCCTCCACCGGCCGGCGGAGCTCGGCGACCCACTGATCACCGCCGAGGTGGTTCGACAGGTGCACCGCGACGGGTCGGCGGTCGGCGAGCACCCCGTCGAGGGCCGCGGCGAGCGTGCCCGAGGTGTTGATCACCAAGAGGTCGCCGGGTTCGAGGAAGCGGGGCAGGTCGCGGAACCAGGAGTGGACGGGTTCGGCCTCACCGGGTGAGACGAGCATCCGCACCGCGTCGCGGGTCCGGCCCGGCTCGGACTCGGGGGGCTGGTGGGCCTCGAGGTCGGGGGACAGCTCGAAGTCGAGGGGCTCGGGCAGACGAGGCAGCGCGGTGACGGTCATGGTGCGACCACCGGCTCGATCCGGTGGCGGCCGGTGGCGTGCTCGTCGAGGAGGGCGAGGATGCCCGGCACGCTCGCCTCCGGGAGGGGGCGGTCGGAGATGTCCTCGCTCGGGAAGGCGGCCTGGTGCATGTCGGTCCGCATGTCGCCGGGATCGACGACGACGACGTCGATGGCGGGCTCCTCCTCGGCGAGGATGCGCGACAGGTGCTCGAGCGCGGCCTTGCTGGCGCCGTAGGCCCCCCAGGTCGGGTAGGCCTCCACCCCGGCATCGGAGGTGACGTTGAGCACCGTGCCGCGCCCGGCAGCTCGCAGGTGCGGGAGCAGGAGCCGGACGAGGGCGGCGGGGGCCACCACGTTGACCGCGAAGGTCTCCGTCAGGACGTCCGCATCGAGGGTGGCGATCGAGGGCAGGGGCGACGCACCCAGGGTCGACGCGTTGTTCACCAGTAGGTCGAGGCGGCCGTGCGCGTCGACCGCGGCCAGCAGGCGGGCCCGGTGGTCGGCATCGGCGACGTCGCCGACGACGGTGGTCACGGCGTCGCCGAGCTCGTCAGCCACCTCGCGCACGGCGGCAGGGTCGCGGCCATCGGTGACGATGTGCCACCCCCGTTCGACGAGGGCGCGGACCAGGGCTCGCCCCAGACCTCGCGACCCCCCGGTGACCACGGCGATCGGTTCGGTGCTCTTCTCGTTGGGGGTCATGTGTGCTCCTCTCGGTCGCACCATATAACACAGCGATCACTTTTTTATTTCGCACGGGACGGAACGCGCGCCTCTCGACGCGGATCGGAGTGGCTGGTCACGGCGGGCACCGGGGAGCACCGGCCGTTCTGCCAGTGGTTCCGGTTCTGCGGGTTCGGTGCGTATGGGCCCCGCCGTCGGGCGGTTAGGAAGATCACATGGGCTCCGCCGCGACCATCGCCTCCACTTCGCACCACGACCACTCGCTGCAGAGCTACCAGCTCCTCGCCGGCCTGCAGACCGTCGACGTGGCCACCACGTGGGTCATCCTCGCCAACTTCTCGTCCAAGGCCGAGGGCAACCCCATCATCAGCACCTTCATCGCCCACGGTGGTCTCACCGCCGCCATGGTCTGCCTGCTGGTCTTCAAGCTCTCGGTCGTCTACGTGCTCTACGAGAAGCGCACCGGCGTGAACCTGATGTCCGCGCTGTACAGCCTGGTGGTGTTCAACAACCTGCTGGCTCTGGGCCTGGCCCTGTTCTGATCCTTCGCAGAACGGCACGTCGGGGGTCGCTCTTCGCAACCTCGTCCCTGGACGTTCACATGCGGTCTTCCAGGGACAAGGTTCCACGCCTATCACTCGACGGGTTTGTGGCACCCATCTGTGACACCTTGCTGCCGAGCGGAACGCCCGCTGAGTTCGGCAGCAGATTGACCTGCCGCGACCTCAGGTGGTTCTGAGTTCGTAGCGCAACTCGAGTTGGTTGACGCTGCGCAGGACCATGCGCGGCGACCAGGTCGGCTCGCGGACCAGCTCGAGGCGGGCGAAGCGCTCGATGAGCCGATCCAACGTCACCTCGAGCTCGAGACGGGCGAGGTGCGTGCCGAGGCACGAGTGGATCCCGGCACCGAATTGCAGGTGGTGGACGGCTTCGGGTCGATCGACGCGGATGTGGTCGGCGTCTGCACCGAACTCGGCCGGATCGTGGTTGGCGGCACCGATGCAGGGGTAGACGACGGCGCCGGCGGGCACCGTCGTCCCGTCGAAGTCGAGCTCGTCGAGCGCGATCCTCCGCACGAACTGGTTGGGGCCGTCGTAGCGGAGCAGCTCGAGCACCGCGCCGGGCACCAGCGACCGATCCGCCCACAGCCGGCGGAACTCGTCGGGCTGGGACAGCAGCCCACGCATCCCGTTGCCGAGTACGGCGGTGGCCGGCTCGTGACCGGCGATGTAGAGAGTCTGGAGCTGGGCGATGAGCTCGTCGGCGTCGAGTCGGGTGCCGTCCTCCTCGAAGTGCACCAGCGCGGAGGTGAGGTCGTCGGTGGGCTCGACGAGCTTCTCGCGCACCTGGGCCCGGAGGTAGTCGCGCATCTCCTCGCCGCCGGCGAGGCTCGCTTCGCGGTGCTCGGCGTCGATGATGGGATCGAGCCCCATGGCAACGAGCTGCACCCATCGACGGAACTCGTCACCGTCCTCGTCGGGGATCCCCATCAGCTCACAGATCACCCGGACGGGCATGGGGTACGCCAGGTCGGCGATGAGGTCGAACTCCCCAGTGGGCCCGTTCCGGTCGATGATGGTGGCGAGGAGGTCGTCGACGTGGCGTTCGATCGTGGCCCGGAGGTCGGTCACCGACCCCTTGCGGAAGGTCGGGGCGATCATGCGGCGGATCCGGCTGTGGTCGGGTTCGTCGAGCAACGGGAGCGGGTTCGACTCGTAGCCGATCTCGGTCCGGCGCTCGATCTCGATCCGGGTGTTCGGTGTGGGCGTCGCGTTGTCGATCACCGTGCTCATCCCGGGGTCCTTGAGCACCCGCTCGACGTCGGCGAAGCGGGTCAGCATCCAGCCCTGCAGCAACTCGCTGTGGTGCACCGGGTCGACGGACCGCAGCCGGGCGTACTGGTCGTAGGGCCAGGCGGTGAAGCCGTCCTCGAAGGGATCGAACGACACCGGTGCCGGTGCGGTGGACGCCATCAGTACGAACCCGCGTCGGTGAGCCAGGGTCGACCGGCCGCCCGGGGCCCGTCCCACTTGGACAAATCGCGGTCGGGATCCTGGCCCAGGTCGGCGGCCGTGGGCCCGATTCGCTCGACCAGCGGCGCGAGTGCATCGGTGTCGAAGCCGTAGACCGCGGCCGCGGTCCCACCGAGCATGGCCCGGCTCTCGTCGCTGGGGATGTCGCTGAACGCGCGACGCAGGAACTCGGCGGTGTGGGGCCAGGTGCCCTCCGGATGGGGGAAGTCGTTGCCCCACATCAGGTTGCCGACGCCGATCTCGTAGCGACGCTCGAGCTCGCGGCGGTGGGTGTTGGAGGCACCGATGAAGCAGTTGCGGTCGAAGTAGTCGGACGGTCGCATCGACAGGTTGGCGGTGAGCTGGGAGCCGAGCTTCTTCGAGCCGTGCTCGCGCTCGAACACCGAGTCCATCCGCCACAGGAGGTCGTTGACCCAGAACGCGCCGCACTCGGTCACCGCGAACTTCAGCCTCGGGAACCGCTCGAAGACCCCCGACCAGATCAGGAACCACAGGGGCCGGGTCGACCAGAACCGGACCTCGGCGGTGTAGATGCCGATGTGCGGGCCGTACGAGGCCTTGTCGGCGGGGCCCGAGTGCACGTGCACGGGTAGGTCGAGCTCCTGGCACACGGCCCAGATCGGGTCGTAGGCGGGATCGTGGTATGGCCGGCCCGGTTGCCACATCGGCGGGATGAGCACCCCGCCCCGCAGACCGCTCTCGTGCGCCCGGCGGATCTCGGCCACCGACACGTCGACGTCGACGAAGGCGATGGGGACGACGGCGATGCCGCGGCGGCGCTCCGGACTGGTGGCACACAGCTCCGCCAGCCACCGGTTGTGGGCGCGGGCGCCGGCCAGGAGGTGATCCGGCGGTGTCTCGCCGCTCTGCCCGAGGCCGGCGCCGAAGGGCGCCGACGCCCCGGAGTTGACCGAGTCGCCGTCGGGGAAGATCACCTCGCCGGCCACGCCATCGGCATCGAGCTCCTTGTCGCGGCGCGCCGCGTCCCACGAGCCGCGGAGCCCGTCCTCGTTCTCGGCCACCCACTCCTCGGCGAACTCGGCGTTGAGGAAACCCTGCATGGCCAGCTGCCGCTGCCGCTCCCGGTCGACGAGGCTCGCCTCGAACGCCTCGTGGAACGCGGGGTCGAGCCACTCGCGGTACTCGGCGTTGGGGAGGCCGGCGTGGCAGTCGGCCGAGATGACGAGGAACCGGTCGCTCATCGGGTCTCCCCCTCGTCGATCCCGTCGAGTTGTGAGGCACTGCCGAACAACTCGGTTCGTGACGAGGCCCCCTGGGGCCGAGGAGCGGCGGGGTGGACGTCGTCGTAGCGCTGGTGGGCGAACGGCAGGATGGCGGCCGGGTCGAGGGTGGCCACGATCTCGCCGCGTTGCTGACTCTGGCGCTCGGACAGGCTCATCTCCACGATGCGGCGCACGGGTAGATCGGCGACGGGATCCAACGGCGACTCCCGCAGGATGATCTCACCGTCGACCGTCTCCCGCCGGCGGTTGGTCTCCTTGCGGTGGCAGTGCACCAGGCTCGGTGGGGCGTCGAAGCCCGCGCCGCCCGGATCGCGGAGGAACTTGAGGTAGAAGTCGGTGCGCTCCAGCGGCGGTGGCGGCTCTTCGGAGCCGGTGATCCGTCCCCGCAGCTCGATGATCGTCACCCCCATGCGGCTGACGGTGCCCACCACCTGGTCGCCGTCGCGCTCGAGCGCGATGGTGGCCAGCTTCTTGGGCTCGCCGAACGTCTCCCGCCCCCCGATGACCGACTGCTCCGTGCTCATCGGCATGAGCAGGGGGTAGAAGCCGACGACGTCGCCGTGGGCGCACTGCACCCCGAAGGTGCCGGCCCCGAAGGTGGGGACACCGGGTCGATCGATCTCGACCGTGGCGATCGACACCTTGACCAGCGGCTGCTCGGCGGCGACCAGGGGCGGGGGCAGGACCTGTTCGACCAGGCCCGGATCGGTCTCGTACAGGGCGGTGAACGACGTCGACCAGGCACCCACCTTGGTCGCGCTCACCTCTCGGTCCTCGGTCACCGGTCGGGCGCCGTAGCGGATGGTGGCGGTCGTCGTGGTCATCGGTCCTCAGTCCAGGTCGGGGTCGGGGCGGAACTTGCCAATGGCGAAGGCCGGGCAGCGCAGGGCCGCATCGGGGATCTCGGCACGCGGGAGCGGGGCGCGGAGTTGGTCGACGGTGGGACCGACCCGCGCCGCGATCGGCGCGAGGGCCTCGAGGTCGAACCCGTAGATCCGCGCCGCGTTGCCGCCGACCATCGCCTGGATCTCGGTCGGGCTGCACTGGCCGCCGAAGCTCATCTCGAGATGCTGCTTCGACCACGGCCAGCACCCCTCGAGGTGGGGGAAGTCACTCCCCCACATGATCCGCTCGGTGCCGATCGCCTGGTGCATGCGCACCTCGTGGCGGCGGATGAAGCTCGACCCGAGGCTGCACTGCCGGGCGAAGTACTCGCTCGGCGTCATCGACATCTGCTCGACGGCACCCTCGGCGAACGCGGCCTCCTGGCTGCCCTTCGCCATGGTGAACCGCGTGTAGAAGTTGTCGAGCCGGGCCAGCTCGTCGGGCACCCACTCCGAGCCCTGCTCGGTGAACACGAACCGCAGCTCCGGATGGCGCTCCATCACGCCCGAGAACATCAGGTGCCACAAGGTGCGGTGCGCCCACCAGGTGACCTCGAGGATGAACATCATCTTGGCCTCGGGGTAGTCGCCGTAGTCGGGGGCGGCGCTGCCGGAGTGATGGTTGATCGGCATGCCGAGCTCCTCACACACCGACCAGATGGGCTCGTAGTCGGGTGCGTACAGCGGCGGAACGCCCGAGCCGGGCGGTGCGCCGGGCAGGAGCACGCCGCCGGTGAGGCCGGCGTCGGCAGCCCAGCGGATCTCGTCGACCGCGGCGACGACGTCGTGGAGCATGATCTGGGCGATGCCGGCCCGGCGGCCCGGTGCGGCGGCGCAGAAGTCGGCCAACCACCGGTTGTGGGCCTGGAGTCCGGCCCACCGTCGGTCGAGGTCACCGGCGTTGGCCGGCGGGGCCTGGTTCACCAGGCTCACCGCGGGGAAGAACGGTGGGATCGTGTTGGGAAACAGCACCTCGGCGACGACACCGTCGGCCTCGAGCTCGGCGAGACGGCGATCGGAGTCCCAGTTCCGCTCGGCGTCGTCGCCGGTGAGGTCCTGGTACGGGTTCTCGAACGTCTGCATCCAGGCGTCGAAGTCGTCGTGGTAGCGCGACGCCAGGTACGGCCGATAGGCGCGGATGCTGGCGCCGGCGTGGCAGTCGGACGAGATCACCACGTACCGGTCGCCGGCGGGCAGTCCGGTGTCAGGGTTGCCGGTCACTGTGGGCTGTCGGTCACGATTGCTCCCCCGGGTCCATTTCTAGAACACGTTCTAGCACCATGACCTAGGGTCCGGTCGATGAGCGGCGCCCACGAACCCGACCTGTCCGATCTCTCTGCCCGCACCGCGGTGGTGACCGGCGGAGCCCACGGCATCGGGAGAGCCATCGTGGAGGCGTTGCTGGAAGAGGGCGCCCGCGTGGTGATCGCCGACATCGAGGAACCGGTGCTCGAGCGGACCGTGGCCGAACTGGCTGACCGGGGCGACGTCAGCGGGATGCGGACCGATGTCAGCGATCCCGACTCGTTCGACGCCCTCGCCGACCACGTCTTCGACGAGCACGGTGCCTGCCACCTGCTGTTCAACAACGCCGGCGTCACCAGTGGCGGGGGCGGCAAGCCATGGGAGCAGGAGCTCAACGACTTCCGCTGGTGCTTCGGTGTGAACGTGTTCGGCACGGCCAACGGGTGCCGGTCGTTCGTGCCCCGGATGATCGCATCGGGCGAGCCGGGCCGGATCGTCAACACCTCGTCGGGCGACGGGGGGTTCGCACCCGTGCCCCGGGCCAGCGTGTACGCGGCGAGCAAGGCAGCGGTGAGCTGCTTCACCGAGGCGCTGGCCCACAACCTCCTCAGCGTGGGCACCAACCTGCGGGCATCGACCTTCTACCCCAGCGGAGGGCTGATGGACACCGGGCTCTACACCGCCGACCGGAACCGGCCAGCGGAGCTGGCCCGCACGGGCGCCGGCACCGGCCGCCGCTCGATGACCTTCACCGAGCTCAAGGCCGCGCTCGAACGGTCAGGACGCGAGGTCCCGGTGGCCGACCTCACGGAGCTGGGCCGGTTCGCGGTCGCGGGGGTCAAGCGGGGCGACTACGTCATCGCCCGCGATCTCGACGCCACGGCCGACCTGCTGCACCGACGCGCCGACGCGATCAGCCGGGGCGAGCTTCCGCCCCACCACGGCATCGACGTCTGAACCGTCCAGGCCCCACGCCATCCACGCCGCCGGTCACGTCCCGGCGGAGAGGAGCGCAGCACCGAGCGCATCGGCGATGAAGCCCGCGAACCGGTCGAGGCTCCATCTCCGCCTCTCGACGAGCAGTTCGTAGAGCTCCGGCGAGCTGTAGGTCCACATGATCTCCGCCGCGTGCTCGAGGGTCACTGCGGGGTCGAGGTGCCCCGCATCCCGGAGGTTGCGAGCGTTGTGGGTCATCCGGGCGAGGCGACCATCGTCGAACTCGGCCTTGAGCGCGGCCATGTCGGGATCGGTCACGGCAGCGTCGCGCACGAGCAGCAGGATCGGCGCGACGCGGGCGCGACTTCGGCCGCCAGCTGTCCGATCCCGCGGATGATGACCCGGGGATCGGGCTCGGTGGTCTGGAGCGCGTCCGAGCGGATCTCGGCGTGCACCGACCCCGTCCCGGCCAGACCCTGGTCGCAGAGGGCCCGCACCAGCCCCGACTTGCCGCCGAAGCTCTTGTAGATGGTGTCCACCGAGACCCCGGCTTCGTCCGCCATCGCCGCGACGGTGGTCGCGGCGAAGCCGTCGTCGAGGAACCGGCGCCGGGCGACCTCGAGGATCGATTCCCGTGTCTGGCGGGCTTGCTCCTGCCGGCGCGTCGAGTCGTACCGGCGTCGCGCTCCGGTCGACTGCTTGACGGGATCCGAATTTGGTTCCATAGTGCTAGATCGAGTCTAGCTCACTGGAACGAACTGATCCGGTGACGGACCGATCGCCAAGGAGGAGACATGGACACCACGGCGAGCACCGATCCCTCGGCCATGGTCCGCCAGCTCTGCGATGCCACCAACGCCCACGACCTCGACGGCATCGTGGCGTGCTTCGCGACCGAGTACCGCAACGAGACGCCCGTGCATCCCCACCGGAGCTTCACCGGCCGCGACCAGGTGCGGGAGAACTGGGCCCAGATCCTCTCGGTGATTCCCGACGTGCACGCCGAGGTGCTGCGCACCGCGGTCGACGGGAACACCGTCTGGTCCGAGTGGGAGCACCGGGGCACCCGGCCCGACGGGAGCGCGCACCTGATGCGGGGCGTGGTCATCTTCGGTGTCGAGGACGGGCTCGCCACCTGGGCTCGCTTCTACCTCGACCCGGTGGAGGACGGTGGCGACGACGCCGACCAGTTCCGCCGCCGCCAGCTCGGCGTCGACGAGGCGTCGTGATCCTGGTCACCGGGGGCACGGGCCGGCTCGGCACCTTGGTGGTCGAGCGACTGGCCGCCCGCGGCGTCGACGTCCGTGTCCTGACCCGGGCAACCGAACGAGCGAACCACCTCTCGAGAACGGTGTCGGTCGAGGTGGGCGACGTGCGCGATCGCGCTGCCGTCGTTCACGCCGTCGACGGATGCGACCTCGTCGTCTCCGCGGCACACGGGTTCATCGGACCGCGCGGCAACTCCCCTGCCACCGTGGATCGGGACGGCAACGCGAACGTGGTCGACGCAGCGCGCGCCGCCGGTGCCGACCTGGTGTTGCTGTCGGTCGTGGGGGCCGACCCCGGCAGCCCGATGGAGCTGTTCCGCATGAAGCACGCCGCCGAGCAGCACGCCATCGCAAGTGGCGTCCCCATCACCATCGTCCGATCCACCGCGTTCGCCGAGCTGTGGATCGATCTGCTCCGTGAGACCGCGAGTCGCTCGGGTCGACCACTCGTGTTCGGCCTTGGCGACAACCCGGTCAACTTCGTGTCGGTCGCCGACGTTGCCGCCCTCGTCGACCGCGTCATCGACGACCCCTCCACCCGTGGTCTCTGTCTCGAGATCGGTGGACCCGAGAACCTGACCTTCGGTCAGCTGGCGCGGGCCGTCCAGGCCGCGGACGAGCGGACGGGCGCACCCCGCCACATCCCTCGGGCCGCGTTGCGCTTCCTCGCCTCCACCGTGGGACGCGTCCGTCCCCAGAGCCACCGCCAGATGCTGGCTGCCCTCGCGATGGACACCGCCGACCTCCGCTTCGACGCGTGCCCGATCCACCAGCGCTACCCCGATCTGAACTGCACGGCCGTCGCCCAGATCCTCGCAGCACCGGCCTGACCGTCGCGCCGGTCACACCCGCCTTGACTCCGGCGGCTCGGCGAGCGAGGTTGACCACACCATGACCGCATCCGAACCGACCGGACGTTCCGGGGCCCGAGGCGCGCTCGCGCCCGAATCGGTGCGCCGGGTCTACGACCGGATCGGCCGGCTGCAGGACACCCAGTCCTTCTACGAGGACCCGGCCATCGACGAGCTCGTCGCTCACAGCGACTTCGACTCGGCCCGGCGCGTGGTCGAGATCGGATGCGGCACCGGACGCCTGGCCCAACGCCTCCTCGACCGGCACCTTCCACCGGAGACCACCTACCTCGGCGTCGAGCTCAGCCCGCGGATGGCGGCGTTGGCCACCGAACGACTGCGGCCGTACGCGGCGCGGTGCACCATCGAGGTGGCCGACGCGGCCCAGGCGCTGCCCACCGAGGACCACGCTGCCGATCGGGCGCTGGCCACCTACGTCTTCGACCTGCTCGACGAACCCTCCACCACCGCGATGCTCGGCGAGGTCGACCGATCGCTCGCCCCGGATGGCCTGCTGTGCGCCGTCGGCCTCACCGATGGGCCCGGTGGGATCGCCCACGCCGTTTCCTGGGCCTGGACCGCGCTCTGGCGGTGGCGACCGGCGCTCGTCGGTGGCTGCCGGCCCATCCGACTCGCCGAGGCGCTGGTCGACGCGGGATGGCAGGTCCGGTACCGGCAGACGGTCACCGCGTGGGCGCTCACGTCCGAGGTCGTGATCGCAGCTCCACCCCGATCCCCCGCGGCGTAGGCGAGTGCTCGGCGGGATCACGGATTGGGCCCTCGGCCTACGGGGGTGGGGCGCGTTGGCGGTGGTGTTCCTCCTCCCGGCGTTGGAAGCATCGGCATTCGTCGGCTTCCTGTTCCCGGGCGAGCTGGCGGTGATCGTCGGCGGTGTGCTGGCGGCCCAGCACAAGGTGTCGCTCGCCGGCGTGCTGATCGCGGCCGTGGCCGGAGCCGTCATCGGCGACAGCGTCGGCTACGAGCTGGGCAAGCGCTTCGGCCGGGGCCTCCTCGAGGGGTCGCTCGGTCGTCTCGTTCCACACCACCACCTCGACCGCGCCGAGCACTACCTGGCCGAGCGGGGTGGCCGGGCGGTGTTCCTGGGCCGGTTCACCGCCGCCCTTCGGGTGCTCATCCCCGGGCTCGCCGGCATGGCCGGAATCCGATACCGAACGTTCCTCGCCTACAACGCGGCCGGCGGTCTGCTGTGGGCGGTCGGGTTCGTGTTGGCGGGATACTTCGCCGGCGACAACTGGCACCACGTCGAACACGTCGCAGGACGGGCCAGCGCCCTGGTGCTGCTGCTGGCCGTGCTCGCCGTCGCCGTCACTGCGGTCGGACGGTGGATGGGCCGACACCAACAGGAGTTGCGGCAACTGGTCGACCGTCAGCTGCAGCGACCCGCCGTGCAGCGGTTCCGAACCCGTTACGCGCGCCAGGTCGACTTCGTCGGACGACGCCTCCGGCCCCGCGAGGTGACCGGCCTGCGGTTGACCGCGGCGCTGATGTTCCTGGTCGCCGCGGGATGGACGTTCGGCGCCGTCACCCAGGACGTCATCGCCGGTGACGAGTCGGCCCGGCTGGATCGACCGGTCGCGAGGTGGTTCGTCGACCACCGGGAACCGTGGATGACGCGGATCATGCAACTGCTCACCCCACTCGGATCGAGCGCCGTGCTGGTGCCCGTGATCGTGACCGTCGGATTCGTCGCCTGGCGCGGCCGGCACTCGTGGCGCGGCCTCGGCTTCCTCGCCATCGCGTGGGCCGGATCGCAGGTGCTCTTCCGATCCGTGAAGGTGCTGACCCATCGCGCCCGGCCGCCGGCCCAGCTCCGGATCGGACACTTCACCGGGTGGTCCTTCCCGTCCGGGCACGCCACCCAGTCCGTCGTGTTGTGGGGCGCGGTCGCGATCGTGCTCGGCTCGATGACCACCAGCTGGCGGCGACGGGTCACTGTCGCCACTGCCGCACTCGCCATCACGATCACCGTGGGTCTGACCCGCCTGTACCTCGGCGCGCACTGGCTCACCGATGTCCTGGCCGGATGGCTGCTCGGTGCGTGCTGGCTGGCGCTGCTCGCCGTCGCGTGGCAGCTGACCGCGCCCACTGCGGCCGGGAAATCACCCGAGCCCACGATGCGCGGGCGCGGCCGCGGGACACCGGTGACCGAGCGTCGGCCCGATCAGGCCTCGTCGGGCTGATCGGCGACATCGGTGGCCGTCGGCACGCGCCGCAGGCGCCGCTGCAACCACCCGAGCTGGGTTCGCTCGGCGCTGAACTCGTCCTCCCGGAGGCGGAGGACGTCGAGCTCACGGACGACGCCCACGACGTGGCGGGCGGCATCGAGCACCGGTAGCGACCGGACCTCACCGCTGACCATCCGCTGGAGCGCGGTGAGCGCGGTGTCCTGGGGAGCGACTTCCACGAGATCGGTGCTGCAGATGTCAGTCACCGTGAGCGGGTCCGAGTGGTGGCGCGTCGCGACGTCGGCCTGGGTGAGGACGCCGATGCAGCGATCCTCGTCATCGACCACCGGGTACAGGTTCTGCCCGCTGCCCCGCAGCCGGTCGATGGCGTCGCGGAGCAATTCGGCGCCGTGGATGACCTCGGCGTCGGGGTCCATGACCTCCACCACCGGCGTCGTCGAGAGCACGTCGACCTGGAGCACGGTCGACACGTGGATTCCCCGGCGGGCGAGCTTCTCGGTCATGAGGTTCTCGGGCAGCAGGGCCCGCACCACGAGGTGGGCGACGATGGTGGCCAGCATCAGGGGCAGGACGATGTCGAAGTCCCGGGTCATCTCGAAGGCGAGCATCATCGACGCGAACGGGGCGCCCGCAGCAGAACCGAACGTCGCCGCCATCCCGACGATGGCGAACGCACCGGGGGCCAGGCCGGCGCCGGGGAACAGCTGGTCGAGGCCGGTGCCGACGAGCGCGCCGGCAGCGGAGCCGATGAGCAGGATGGGGGCGAGGGCACTGCCGGAGGTTCCGGATCCCATGGCGATCCACCACGCCAGCAGCTTGGCCACGAGGATGGTGGCCAGCAGACCGGCTCCCAGGCGGCCGGTGAAGATCTCGCCGATCACGTCGTAGCCCACGCCGAGGGCGCGCGGCACGACGAGCCCGACGGCGACGAAGCCGACCGCACCGATGGCGGGGTGCCAGAACCGCGGGATCGGGAGGAGCTCGAAGCCGTCCTCCACGGCGTAGACCACGGTGGTGATCAGCGTCGCCAGCAGCCCGGCAGCGATCCCCAGCACCAGGTAGTACGGGAGATCGGCGAGCCCGGCGAACTGGTGCTCGGGCACGGCGAACAGCGGGCCCTGGCGGATCAGACGGGTGTGGACACCGTCGGCCAGCACCGCGGCCACCACCAGCGGGGCCAGCGATCGGGTGGAGAACTCGAACATCAACAGCTCGATGGCCACCAGGACGGCGGCGAACGGGGTCCCGAACACGGCCGCCATCCCCGCGGCCGCACCGCTGCCGAGCAGGATCTTGCGCTCGGCAGGTGACACCCGCACCGCTTGCCCGATCAGCGAGCCGATGGCACCACCGGTGATGATGATCGGCCCCTCGGCACCGAACGGCGCACCGCTGCCGATCGCCAGCGCGGTGGCCAGCGGCTTGAGCACCGCAGTGCGGACCGAGACGCGGCTCTGACGGGCCAGGACCGCCTCCATCGCCTCGGGGACCCCGTGGCCGCGGATCAGCGGGTCCCAACGGGCGAACACCGAGACCACGATGGCCGCGAAGACCGCGACGCCCAACAGCAGGAGGGGGTTGGGGTGGACGTCGGCGAGCCGCGGCAGCTCCCACCCCACCTCGTGGTTCAGGCTCAGGTTCAGCAGCAGTGCGATCGACCGGAGGAACAGCCAGCCGGCCAACCCACCGGCCAGGCCGACGACGGCGGCGAGTGAGGTCAGGTAGGCGAGGCGCTGTGCGGGGGCACGCGCCACGTGCGAGCCACGAGCCCGTGCCACGACCGATCTCCTCTCACCTCGGGTTCCGAACCGTGCCGGGCACGAGCATGCCACTCGTGGCGCCGACCACGCGGCGGTCCGGCCGACTGCTCCCCCGACCCGGTGGGTTTCCGTGGCGCGGCATCGCCGGGGTGCCTACGGTGACTGCGTGCAGGTGCTGATCTGCGATGACGAACCCGACATCAGACTGCTGTTCCGGGTCGCGTTCGAGGACCGCGGTGCAGAGGTCCAAGAGGCGGTCGATGGGGACGACTGCATCGAGCGGGTGGGGTCGACGTGCCCGGACCTCGTCATCCTCGACCTCTACATGCCGAATCGGGACGGACTGTCTGCCCTGCCGGAGCTCAAGCGTCTCTGCCCCGAGTGCACCATCCTGGTGGTGAGCGCCCACGCCGCCGAGCGCACGTTCAACCAGAGCCGGGCCCGAGGGGCGACGGCGTGCTTCGAGAAGACGAGCTTCGCGGCGCGGATCCCCCGCCTGGTGGAGCGCTACGGCGCGGCCTGATCGGCCCCGGCATCCGGGCTCGGGGTCGAGCGCGTCCGCGCGTAGACGAACCGGAGGGCGAGCACCACGGCACCGGTGGCGGCGATCAGCACCAGGGCCATGCGATCGGTCCTGGCCAGTTCGACGGCGACCACGACGATCGCCCCCGAACACGCCAGGGTGCCGACGTGCCCGAGCATCCGGCTGGTGGTCGTGTCGGCGGTGCGGGCATGGGCGTGGTTGATCAGTCCGAACACACCGAGGAAGGTCACCGACCCGAACGACAGCAACTCGTTCACCCCCGGGAGCATGGCGAACACCGCGCCCAGGCCGGCCAGCATCCACATGGCGGTGACCGGCAGCCCGTCGGTGGTCTTCCCCAGCGCCGCAGGGAGCTCGCCGGCCGCGCTGAAGTCGCGGACCAGCCGGGACGTCGAGAACAACGTCGCGTTCACGGCCGACGACGTGGCCAGCACCGCCGCACCGACGGCCAGCGCCCGTCCGACCCCACCGAGCGCCTCCTGACCCACGGCCGCGAACGCCACCTCTCGCTGGGCCACGATGAGCCGGTCGCTGACCAGCATCTGCGAGGCCAGGGTCACGAGGACGTAGACCGCCACCACCACCCCGACCGACAGGTACAGCGCCCGGGGCAGGGTGCGGTCGGGGTCCTCGATGTCGTCGTAGTCGTAAGCCAGCAGCTCGAATCCCTCGTAGGCGACGAAGATCGAACCGGCGCCCACCAGCACGCCGCCCCACCCCAGGTTGGTGAGCGGCTCGAGCCGCGTGGTCGTCCACGACCCCAGGCCGACAGCCGCCACCACCGCCAGCACGAGCAGCTTCACCAGCACGACCGCGTCCTCCGTGAGGCTGGACGCGCCGACCCCGCGGGCGTTGATGACGAGGAACACCGCCAGGATCCCGGCCGCACCCACCCGGGACACGATCACGCCCCCGCCCGAGACCGATTCGACGTAGTGGCCGAACGTGAACGCGTAGACGGCGAGGGCCAGGACGTAGCCGAGCACCAGGAACCAGCTCGTCGTCGCGGCCAGCTCGGGGTGGCCCTGGGCCCGGAGGAAGGTGTCCGGCCCACCCGATCCTCCGGTCCGCCGGGCCAGGCCGGCGTACGAATGGGCGGTCACGGCCGCCACCAGTCCGCCGAGCACGAAGCACACGAACGCCAGGTGTCCGGCGAGCTGGATCGTCACCCCGAGCACGGAGAAGATCCCGCCGCCGATCATCCCGCCCACCGCCATCGCCGATGCATCGCGCAGGCGGAGGCGGCCCCGGTGCCGGTCGTGGTGCCGCTTCGTGCGCGGGTGATACGCGGGGTCGCCGGAACCGGGATGACTCATCGAACGACCGTCAGGGGCCCATCATCCGGATGACGAGGCCCAGCGCCTTGTCGGGGAGGAGCCGGGTCAGCGGACCGACGATCTTGGCCGGCGCGCCCACGAGGTAGCGGTGCTTGGGTCGCGACGCGAAGAGGGCGTGCTCGATGGCGTCGGACGTCTTGGACGGTGGAGCCGCGATCCGTTCGTTGGTGTCGACCCCCTTGATGGCCGCGTCGATCAAGGCGCGGTACTGCTCCACCGCCTCGGCCCCCAGCCGCTCCTCCATGTCGGCGGCGTACCTCCGCCCCTTCTCCCAGATCGGCGTCTTGATCGGTCCCGGCTCCACCACCGACACCGCGATGTTCCACGGTCGGAGCTCCTCGCGCAGCGACTGGGCGATGCCCTCGATGGCGAACTTGGAGCCGGCGTAGGGCCCCATCAGCGGACTGCCCATGCGCCCCGACACCGAGCCCACGAAGCAGATGCGTCCGTCGCCGACCCGCAGGAGCGGGATCGTGGCTCGCGTCACCGCGATCTGGCCGATGACGTTGACCTCGAACTGGGACCGCCACTCGTCGAGCGGCAGGTGCTCGAGTGGTCCGGGTCGGACCACACCGGCGTTGTTCACCACGCCCTGCAGGCCTTCGGAACCGACGGCCGATTCGATCTGGCCGACCGCGGCGTCGATCGATGCCTCGTCGGCGAGGTCGCAGATCACCGGCGTCAACCGATCGGATGCCCGACCCGACAGGGCCTCGCCGTCCGCCACCCGTCGGACGCCGGCGAAGACCCGGTGCCCGAGGCCGTCGAGGCGCAGGGCGGCATCTTCGCCGATACCCGACGACGTTCCGGTGATGAACACGTTCGCCATGGCGCCGGATGGTACCGGCGCGCCGTCCGGCGGCCGCAGCTCGCCGGACTCGTGCCGCGAGGCAGGATGCGTCCATGACCGACGACTTCCCGCTCCCGTACGCGTCCACCGATCTCACCGGTCAGGTCGCCCTGGTGACCGGGGCCAGTTCCGGGCTCGGCTGGCGCTTCACCCGGACCCTCGCCGCCGCCGGCGCCTCCGTGGTCGGCTGTGGACGGCGCGCCGAGCGGCTGGACGAGCTCGTCGCCCAGATCACCGCCGACGGCGGCTCGGCCGTGGGCGTCCCGCTGGACGTGACCGACGCCGACGCCATCGTCGCGGCCGTCGACGCGGCCGAGGCCGCCTTCGGCACGGTCACCATCCTGGTCAACAACGCGGGCATGCCCGATGCGCAACGGGCCCACAAGATGCCGCTCGAACTGGTCGATGCCGTGCTCGACACCAACGTGCGGGCCCCGTGGCTGCTGTCCTGCGAGGTCGCCCGCCGTCTCATCGCCGCCGAGCTGCCTGGTCGCATCGTGAACATCTCCTCGTCCGGGGCGTTCCACTACGGCGGCAACGGTGCCGCGCTGTACTCGGTCTCCAAGGCAGCGGTGAACCGGATCACCGAAGCGCTGGCCGTCGAGTGGTCGCGGTATCGCATCAACGTCAACGCCATCGCTCCGGGTGCGTTCCGGTCCGAGATGATGGACGGGATGATCTCCCGGCTCGGGGACTTCACCAAGGCCACACCCCGCGGTCGGCTGGGCGAGCCGGCCCAGCTCGACAGCACGCTGCTCTACCTGGTGGCGCCGTCGTCGGAGTGCGTCACCGGCACCATCGTCCGGGTCGACGACGGCCAGGGCGGCCGCTGACCACCCTCACGTGCGGGGAACGAGCGAGGTGAGTCGGAGGGTGTAGCGCTCGGAGTAGTCGACGGCGCCGATCACCGAATCCGTCGTCGACGTCACGCTCGACTCCCGAGCGATCAGGAGGCCGTCGCCGACTCGTAACCAGTAGTCGTCACGACCGTGGCTCACGCTGGAACCCGTCCCGTCCTCGACGAGTCGCACGTGGATGGTTTCGACCTGCTCGCTCCCGACGAGACGCGCCTCGAAGCCGATGACCTCGCCGGTACCGGTGTTGTGGACCATCTCGGCGACGCAGTCGGTCGACCACGTGTCACCGATGACCGGACGGGCGGGGACCAGCAGGTACCCGCCGGGGCACGAGAAGTCCTCCTCGTCGGACATCGAGAAGAACTGGTGGTGGATCCGCAGCCCCCGACGCACGAGACCTTCATCGGTCTGGCACAGCTCCTGCTCGTCCCACCGTTCGTCGAAGGGGCTCCACCGCTGCCGTTGCCCGCAGTCGACCGAGCTGACCGTGATCGTGGTCTCGGCGGGATAACGGTGCGTGGACCCACCGAGAGCGCTGACGTGCTCCTCGCCGTCGGTGGCGTAGACGTAGACGCCCGCCGGGGGCAGCGACCGGACCTCGACTGCGGTCGTCGGGGGGTCCTGCGCGTTGCCGGCCTGGCTGTCCCGGTACCGATCGACGGCCTCGTCCACGCTCACCGGCGACGTGCGGTCGCTCACGATCCGGTAGACCACGAGGCCCACACCGACCAGCACCACGGCCGAGAGGACCGCGGTGAGACGCCAGATCCATCGCGGCATGGGGCCTCCAGTTCCTCGGTTCCGAGCGTCCGCCTCCACCCCGGCAGGGTTCAGGGTCGTGGGCCCCCGATACGGGGGACCTTCGTCCCGCATCCGGCGTCAGGACCGGCGCACATCCTTGAAGGGGATGCCATGGTCCCCCGACGGCTCCTTCGGCAAGCCGAGGACGTGCTCGCCGAGGATGTTGTGCTGGATCTCGTCGGTGCCACCGGCGATCGACTGTGCCGGGGTCGAGACGAGGACCTCGGCGATGACGGCGTCGAGTGGGTCGGGACCCGAGGTCAGCATCGCCTGGGGTCCGGCGATCAGGGCGTGGAGGTGGTGACAGCGCCGGGCCACCTCCGACAGCGCCAGTTTGCCGATCGAGCCCTCCGAGCCGGGCGGGCGCCCGAGCCGGCGCGCCGCCTTGGCCCGCAGCGCCGTCCATTCCGAGGCCTTCTGGAAGCAGTGGAGGCCCATCATCTCCTGGCGGATGACCGGATCATCGCTCTGGCCGCTGGCGAGGGCGCGCTCGATGACGAGATCGGGCCGTCCCATCCGTTGCGGATACCACTCGTAGGTCTCGAGGTACTGGGCCGCCTCGGTGTTCGCCTCGTCGATCACCCGGCCCCGGGCGCCGGGGGCGAGGTCGACGGCGCGCTGGGTGGCGAAGGCTCGCTCGTGGGCCAGAGTCGCCCGGGCGACGCGCCAACCATCACCGACCTGGCCGATGACGTTGACGTGGGGGACACGGGCATCGGTCAGGAAGACCTCGTTGAACGACTGGCGGTCGTTCATCTGCCGGATGGGCCGCGCCTCGACGCCGTCCTGGTGCATGTCGATGGCGAAGTAGGTGATGCCGGCGTGCTTGGGAACGTCCCAGTCGGTCCTCGCCACCAGGATCCCCATGTCGGCGTGGTCGGCGCTGGTGTTCCACACCTTCTGCCCGTTGACGATCCAGTCGTCGCCATCGCGGACCGCCGTGGCCTGCAGGCCGGCGAGGTCGGACCCGGCTCCCGGCTCGCTGAACAGCTGGCACCAGGTCAATTCGCCGGTGATGGTCCGCCGCAGCAGTCGGTCACGGAGCTCGTCGGACGCGTGCTCGTACATGGTCGGCGCCGCCAGCGCCATCCCGCCACCGAGGGGCACCGCCACCCCGCCGGCCGCTCGGATGGTGGCGTGCGCGACGCGATCGGCCCAGGCGGGGAGATGACGGCCGAACCAGCGCGTCGACCACGACGGCACCGCCCAGCCCGAGTCGACCAGCCGTTCGCGCCACTCGAGGAGGGACAGGTCGGGGTCCCATACCGACCGGAACCAGTCGTCGACCTGCTCCGCGACGTCTCGTTCGGTGATCGGTCGGTTGCTGTCGGGAGAATCGATCGGCTCGACCATCGGCGGTCATCGCCCCTCGAACCGCGGGGTCCGCCGCTCGGCCATGGCCCGGATGCCCTCGGCGAAGTCGTCGGTGGCCCGGAGCCGCTCCTGCTCAACGAGCTCGTGGTCCGTCGCCACCGCGACCCGGTCCGCCAGATCACCCCGGAGCGTCCGCCGGATGGACCGCACCGCGAGCGGTGCCGACCCGGCGATCTCGGCCGCCAGCCCGTGCGCCGCGGTACGGAGCTCATCGAGCGGAACGAGACGATCGGCCAGACCGATGGCCACGGCTTCGTCGCCCTTGACCCGGCGGCCGGTGAAGAGGAGCTCGGCGGCCGCCTGCTCGCCGACCACCCGGGGCAGCGTGACGCTGAGCCCGAAGCCGTGGTGGAAGCCGAGCCGGGCGAAGTTGGCGCTGAAGCGCGCCTCGGGCGCGGCCATCCGGAAGTCGGCCGCCAGCGCCAGCCCCAGGCCGCCACCGATCGCCGCGCCCTGGACGGCAGCCACCACCGGCGTCTCGGTCCGGAAGATCCGCACCGCCGCCCCGTAGAGCTCGCCGGTGGTGTAGCCGGCGTCGCCGCCGAAGTCTGCGCCGGCGCAGAAGTGCTTGCCCTGCGAGCACAACACCGCTGCCCGACAACGGTCGCCGTCGTCGAGTTGCTCGAGGGTGTCGGCGATGCCGCCGATGACATCCATCGAGAAGAAGTTGTTCGGGGGTCGGCAGATCTCGATCGTCGCGACGTGGTCGTCGCCCACGTCCACCGTGATCGCCGCCCCTGTGTTCATCCCGTCCAACTGTGCCACGACGTGATCGTCGCGCGATCGCACCGGCCTCTGAGCCGTCAGGTGGCCGACCGACCGTGCTTCCAGTACCCGCGCACCGTGGCCGCCGATCGGGTCAGGCCTCGATCGTCGAAGAGGTGCTTGCGGATCCGCTGCACCGACGCCGCCTCGCCGGCGGCCCACACCACGGGCGCCATCTCCTCGATGGCGGTGACCGCGGCGACCAGGGCGGTGCCGGGGCCCTCCCCGTCCGGCAGCTCGTGCCACGAGACATCGGCCTCCGGATGGGGCGGGAGATCGAGCCGGGCGGACGGTTCGGCGATCTCGATGACGACCCGGACGGGGATCGAGCCCGGCACGTGCTCGAGCAGCTGGCTGATGGCGGGGATGGCGGTCTCGTCACCGGCCAGCAGGTACCGGGACGCCATGGTGTCGACCTCGTAGCCGCGACCGGGTCCGGACACCGCGACCTCGTCACCGATCGAGGCCGATGAGGCCCAGTCGGAGGCGGCACCGGTCTCGTGGCGCACGATGTCGAGCGTGAGCTCTGACGCGGCGGCGTCGAGGCGACGAGGGGTGAAGGTCCGGATCGGGGCCCGGGCCCCGTCGGCGAGCTCGAACTGGTTCCCCGTCCAGTGCGGCATCTCCAACCCGCGGTCGGTGGCGGGCAGGAGCAACCGGACGGACGAGGCCGGCGCGTCGATCTCCAGGCCCTCCAGCTCGGGACCACCGAGGACGACGCGTCGCATCCGAGGGCTGAGATCGTCGATGCCGCGGACCGTCACCCGCCGGAACGGCGGCGGCTCGCGACGGATCGGTACGCGGCGGTCGGAGTCTGCGGTGCTCACGCGTCCCACTCTGGCATCGCTTGGGGAGCGGCTCGCGACGCACAGTACGTTTCGGACCGGCCCCGACACTGCTGACCCGATCCTCGGGGGGAGAACGATGAACGTGTCGATGTTGCTCGAGATGATCGCCGAGAGCGCCCCTGATCGCGTCGCGGTCGGACCGCGTCCCGGTGGCATCACCTACGGCCAGCTCCTCGGGCGGACGCGCCGACTGGCGACGATGCTGCGCGATCGCGGTGTCGAGCGGCTCGGGCTCGTGGATCTCAACTCCGAGGCGATGCCGATCTGCCTCTACGGGGCCGGTATCGCCGGCGTGCCGTTCTCCCCGGTGAACTACCGCCTGACCGACGAGCAGCTCCGGCACATCCTCGAACGGCTCTCCCCTGCCCTCGTCGTGGTGGGCGACGGCGTCGCCGACCGGGTCGGCGCGGTGGACGGCATCGAGATGATCGATCGGGACGAGCTCCTGCAGCAGCTGGCATCGGACGGGGAGCCGGACGATGGCGAGTTCCCGTTCGTCGATCCCGAGGACGTCGCCGTCCTGCTGTTCACCAGCGGCACCACGGGCGAACCCAAGGTCGCCGTGCTGCGTCACCGGCACCTCACGTCCTACATCCTCGGCAGCGTCGAGTTCCTCGGCGCCGACGAGGCGGAGGCACAGCTGGTGAGCGTGCCGCCGTACCACATCGCCGGGATCTCGGCCGTGCTCAGCTCGACCTTCGCGGGACGACGCATCGCCTACCTGCCGGGCTTCGAACCCCACGACTGGGTGCGCACCGTGGCCGAGCAGGACATCACCCAGGCCATGGTCGTCCCCACGATGCTGGGCCGGATACTCGACATCCTCGACGATGACGGGATCGACCTCGATCACCTCCGACACCTCTCGTACGGAGGGGGGCGCATGCCGGTCGAGCTGATCAAGCGGGCGATGCAGCGGATGCCGCACGTCTCGTTCGTGAACGCCTACGGGCTCACCGAGACGAGCTCCACGGTGTCGGTGCTCGGACCCGACGACCACCTCGCCGCCCTGGCCAGCGACGACCCCGCGGTGCAGGCCCGCCTCGGGTCGGTGGGCCGCCCGCTCCCCTCGCTCGAGGTCGAGATCCGTGACCCCACGGGCGTGGCCCTGCCGGCGGGCGAGCGGGGTGAGATCCACGTTCGGGGCGAACAGGTCGCGGGCGAGTACCTGGGCAAGAACCTGCTGACCGACGACGGCTGGTTCCCCACCAATGACGCCGGTTACCTCGACGAGGGCGGCTACCTGTACCTCGACGGCCGGCTCGACGACGTGATCGTCCGCGGCGCCGAGAACCTGTCACCGGGCGAGATCGAGGAGGCCCTGATGACCCACCCCGCCGTGGCCGAGGCCGCGGTCGTGGGCATCCCGGACGAGGAGTGGGGCGAAGCCGTGGCCGCCGCCCTGGTGCTCCGACCCGGTGCCGGGGCCACCACCGCGGCCGAGATCCAGGACTACGTCCGCGAGCGGCTCCGCTCGACGAAGACGCCCCAGAAGATCCAGTTCTTCGCCGAGCTGCCCCACAACGAGACGGGCAAGTTGCTGCGACGGGTGCTGCGCGACGAGCTCGCCGACCCCACCTGACCGTATTGGGGAGTGAGGAGGCGGGTCAGGGAGCGGGTTCGAACAGCGGTACGTAGACGTCGCCGTTGCGCTCGAACACGACCCGCACCGGCATCCCGATGGCGAGGTCGTCCTCCTCGCAGCCGATGATGTTGGTCGGCAGGCGGAGGTCGTCCTGCTCGTCGAGGACGACGATGGCGATGATGTTCGGCGGGGGGACGTCGGGATGGAACTGCTGCTCGTTGACCGTGAAGGTGAACACCCTCCCGGAGCCACTGACCGCCCGGGCCTCGAGCGCCCCGCCACAGGCGGGGCAGGCATCGACCGGGGGGTGGACCCATCGTTCGCACGCGGTGCAGTACTGGATGAACAGCTGGCCCTCGGAACCTCCGGTCCAGAACGGGCGGGTGGCGTCGCGCAGCTCGGGCAGCATGCGGGGGGCATCGGGTTCGACGATCCGTGTCTCGGTCACGGCGGCGGACAGTAGCGCCCGGCGCCATATGTGACACTCTCGTCAGGTTCAACGTGACCGTCACCCTCACCCCGGGAGTACCTGTTGATCGACACCCCCGAGAAGCACGCCATCATCTCCGGCATCGGGATCTCTCGTATCGGGCGCCGGACCGGGATCCCCGGCGTGGAGCTGACCAAGCAGGCCTGCGAGGCGGCCATCGCCGACGCCGGACTCACCGTGGCCGACATCGACGGGATCGCCTCGTTCGGCGACACACCGAAGCGCCAGGTGCGCGAGGCCATCGGCATGGCTCGGCCCGACTACCTCGGGGGTGGCTTCGACACCGCCGGGCTGCTCTCCCCCGTGACCGGAGCGGCGGTCACGGTCGGCCAACGGCGGGCTCGCCACGTGCTGGTGTACCGCACCGTGCAGATGATCGGGGGTGCGGTCACCGGGGGGGCTCCCGAACGCGACGACGAGGGCCCGGGCATGGCCGAGAGCATGGCCGGCCTGATGGGCGACATGGCGCCACTGCTCGCCCACCACGCGTACTCGGCGGTGAACTGGCTCGCCATGCACTGCCGGCGCCACATGCACCTCTACGGCACCACGCGCGAGCAGCTCGGCTGGCTGGCGGTGAACAGCCGGCGGAACGCCGGACTCAACGCCCTGGCCGCGCTGCAGGACCCGATCACCCTGGAGGACTACCTCGGCGCTCGCACGATCTCGTCACCGCTCGGGCTCCTCGACTGCGACATTCCCGTCGACGGTTCGATCGCGTTGGTCATCTCGCACGAGGACCACGCGCCCGACTGCCCGGCGCCGCCGATCCGGATCGAGGCCATCGGTGGCTCGCCCGGGACCGGAGCCTGGGTCGATCGTCCCGACTACCCGAAGATGGCGTCGGCGGACGCGGCGGCCGAGCTGTGGAGCCGGACCGATCTCACCGCGGCCGACCTCGATCTCGCCGAGCTCTACGACGGCTTCACCTTCCTCACCTTCGCCTGGCTCGAGGCGCTCGGCGTCTGCGGCGACGGCGAGGCCGGCCCGTATGTCGAGGGCGCCACCCGCATCGCGCTCGACGGCGAGCTCCCGCTCAACACCTACGGCGGCCAGCTGTCGGCCGGCCGCATGCACGGCTACTGGGTGCTCCACGAGGCCTGCCTGCAGCTGCGGGGCCAGGCCGGGGCGCGTCAGGTGGCCGACACACCGGAGGTCGCGGTGGCGGCGGCCGGCGGGGGTCCCATCGCCGGCTGCGTGCTGCTCACCCGATGACGCCCTCGAGCCACCGGCGGATGTCGGCGGTCACCTCGTCGCGGTTGGTCTCGTTGAGCACCTCGTGGCGGGCCTCGGGGTAGTAGTACGAGGTGACGTCGAGCCCGGCGTCGCGGTACATGGCCTCGAGGATCCGGGCCGACTCGCCGCCGTTGGAGACGGGATCGGCGGACCCGGTGACCAGCAACACCGGCGTTCCGGCCGGGATCCGGCCGATGGCCTCCGCCTGGGTGGCGTCGTGGAGGAGCGCGAGCATGCCGGCGAGGAACCCGGCCGTGACCGGGTTGCCGTCGCCGCACATCGGATCGGCCACGTACTTGTCCACCTCGGTCTCGTCGCGGCTCAGCCAGTCGTAGGCGGTCCGGGTGGGCTGGAACGGTTCGTTGAAGCTCCCCAGCGCGTCGACCGGTTCGTCACCGGCCCCGGCGTCGACCATGGCCTGCATGCCCTGGGCCATCTCGGCCAGCTCGGGGGCCGGGCCGGCGGTGCCGGACAGCACGAAGCCGGCGGCATCCGTGTACCGCTGGACGTAGGCCTGGACGAACATCGAGCCCATCGAATGCCCGAAGACGATGACCGGCAGATCGCCGAGATCCCGAACCGCCTGCTCGTGGAGGGAGCGGATCGACCCGAGGACGCCGTCGAAACCGTTCGGACCGGTGACGCCCATCCCGGTGGTGGCGGCGGTGCGACCGAACCCGCGGTGGTCGTCGGCGTAGACGGCGAAGCCGTCGTCGACGAGGGCCTCGGCGAAGCGGGCGTAGCGTCCCGAGTGCTCGGACATGCCGTGGAGGACCAGGACGATGCCCCGGGGTTCCCCGTCGGGGAACCATCGGCGGTAGAAGATCTCGACCCCATCGGGATCGACGAGGTGGTTCTCATCGGCTCTCATCGTTGTCCTCCGGGCACGTACCATCGCCGTCTCGTCGTAGCCATCTCGGCTGCGGTACAGAGTGGCAGACACGCAGGGGAACGAATGCAGCCAGGGGACTACGTCGAAACCAAGCCCGATGCACCGGCGGTCGTCATGACCGGCAGCGGGACCACGGTGACCTATGCCGAGCTCGACGAGCGGTCGAAGCGCCTCGCCCGGCTGTTCCGGGCCGCCGGGCTCGAGCCGGGCGACCACATGGCCGTCCTGCTCGAGAACAACCCTCGCTACTTCGAGGTGTACTGGGCTGCGCAACGGGCAGGCCTGTACTGCACGCCGATCAACTGGCACCTCACCGCCGACGAGGCCGGCTACATCGTCGAGGACTGCGAAGCCCGAGCCGTCGTCACGTCGATCGCGGTCGCCGATGTGGCCCGTGACCTCGAACCTCACCTCGGCAACGTGGAGACCCGACTGGTCATGGACGGCGACCTCGAGGGGTGGGACCGCTACGAGACCGCCCTCGAGGCCCACCCGCCCGATGCCCTCCCCGACGAGGTCGAGGGCATGTTCATGTTCTATTCGTCGGGCACCACCGGGCGGCCGAAGGGGATCAAGACGACGCTCACCGGGGCGCCGTTCGGGAGCGGCGGCGGCATGCTCATCGGCCTCATCCAGGGGCTGTTCGGCTTCACCTCCGACACCACCTACCTCTGCCCGGCACCGCTGTACCACGCCGCCCCGTTGGGCTGGTCCACCGCGGTCCAGCGGATGGGCGGGACCGTGGTGTGCATGGAGCGGTTCGACGCCGGGGCGGCCCTCGCGGCCATCGAGGAGCACCACGTCACCCACGCCCAGTTCGTGCCCACCCACTTCGTCCGGATGCTGAAGTTGCCCGAGGCCGAACGCAACGCCCACGACCTGTCCCGCCTCCGGGTCGCGGTGCACGCCGCCGCGCCCTGCCCGGTCGAGGTCAAGCAACAGATGATGGATTGGTGGGGCCCGATCATCCACGAGTACTACGCCGGAAGCGAGGGCAACGGCTTCTGCGCGGTGGGGCCCGACGTGTGGCTCGAGCACCCCGGCACGGTCGGGACGCCGATGCTGGGCACCGTGCACATCCTCGACGAGAACGGTCAGGAGCAACCGGCGGGCGAGCCCGGTCAGATCTGGTTCGAGAGCCCGACCCGGTTCGAGTACCACAACGATCCCGAGAAGACGGCGAGCGTGTTCAACGACGCCGGCTGGAGCACGCTCGGCGACGTCGGCTACCTCGACGACGACGGCTTCCTGTACCTCACCGACCGGATCTCGCACGTGATCATCTCCGGTGGTGTCAACATCTACCCCCAGGAGGTCGAGGACGTCCTCACCCTGCATCCGGAGGTGAGCGACGTCGCCGTCATCGGCATCCCGAACCCCGACTTCGGCGAGGAGGTCAAGGCGGTGGTGGTGGCCGCCGACCCGGCGCGCGCCGGCGACCAGCTCGGACGCGAACTCATCGCCTACTGCCAGGAGCGCCTGGCCCGGTTCAAGTGCCCGCGAACGGTCGACTTCGTCGACGAGCTCCCCCGCCTGCCCACGGGCAAGCTGCTCAAGCGCAAGCTGCGCGACCAGTACGCCCGGGCCGCGACCGGCGACCGATGACCACCCTCGGGGGCAGGGCCGACCCCGGGCGCGAGGCGGCACCGACGGGCCTGAACGCACCGATCGCCTCGGTCCCGGAGCGACAGCCCGGATCGACCCGTCGCACGACGAGCATCGACACCCGCACCACACCGGACGGCGGCCTGTCCCTCGACGGCGCGGCGCGCGACTTCCACACCGGCTCCGATGGGCTGGGGTCCGTTCGCGACGCGGCCCACGTCTCCGCTCGGCTCGGCGCCGATCACACCTTGGTCTCGATCGACTCGTCGGCCGCCCCTGACATCGCCGGTCCCCTCATCGGCCAGCTGGTCGGTCGAGGCTTCCGCGCCGCGGTGCACGAACGTCTACCGGCGGCGGCCGTGCGGGGAACCCTGCTCGGGCTGCTGCTCGACGACCTGCCCGTGGCGGCGCTGCTGTCCGGGTACGCGCTCCTGTACTCCGGCACGCTCGGGGAGCGCGCCGGTCGCGCCGGTGCGCTGCAGGCCGACATCTGCAGCGGGTGGCGGGCCGACGGCACCATGATGGTGACGTTGCGGGCCGAAGGGGCGATCCCGATCCCGACGGGACCGGTGGCCAACGACCTGGGAGCCGATGACCCCGAGGCGTGGCACGACCTGCCCCCGCTTCCCTCCGGCTCCATGCGACGCCAGCGCCTCGTCGACGTCTCGCCGGGATCTCCCCGCCCCGTCCGCGCCATGTTCCGCGACACCCACACCGACGACGCCGGCCGGACAACGATCCTCCACGAGTACTCGGTGACCGCGGGCTTCGACGCCGAGACCGACCAGCTGGTCGAGGTCGAGGCCGTACCGCAGGTCCTCCCGTGGGACGAGTGCCCCGCGGCCGCGGCCAGCGCTCGACGACTCTCTGGCCGGTCACCGCGCGAAGTGCGTGATCTCGTCCCGGCCGAGTTCCGGGGGACGTCGACCTGCACCCACCTCAACGACCTGCTCCGTTCGCTCGCCGACGTCCCCGCCCTGCTCGCGGACGATTGACCCGGAAACGGCTCGGAACGACGCCATGCAACTCGGATTCACGTCGATGAACACGGTGAGCGACCCGCCGCCGGACGAGCTGGCCCGGGCCCTCGAGGATCGCGGCTTCGACTCGCTCTGGGTCGGCGAGCACCCGCACATCCCCGCGTCCCGCGCCACCCCCTACCCCGCCGGCGGCGAGATGCCCGAGCAGTACAAGCACATGATGGATCCGTTCGTCGCCCTCACCGTGGCGGCCACCGCGACCGAGCGGCTCCTGGTGGTCACCGGTGTGGCCCTACCGCTCGAGCGAGATCTGCTCACCCTGGCCAAGACGGTCGCCACGCTCGACCACCTCTCCGGTGGTCGCCTGTTGTTCGGCGTGGGCGTCGGCTGGAATCGCGAGGAGCTCGCCGACCACCGGCCTGAACTCCCGTGGTCACAGCGGTATCGGGCGCTGCGTGAGGCCGTGGCCGCCCTGCGGTCGTTGTGGACCGAGGAGGCGGCGTCGTTCCGGGGCGAGTGGTTCGAGTTCGAGGCCGCCTGGTCGTATCCGAAGCCCCGCCAGCGGCCCCATCCTCCCGTGTACCTCGGCACCAGCGGTCGAGTCGGTACCGCGCACGCGGTGGAATGGAGCGACGGGTGGGCACCGATGGACCTCGGCCTCGGCAACGTCGCGGCCCGGATCGCGCGCTTCCGGGAGGCCACCACCGCCGCCGGCCGGGACGAAGTCCCCGTCACGCTGGTGACCTTCGGTGATCCCCCGCCCGACACGCTGCGCGCCTACCGCGATCTCGGCGTGGAGCGCGCCGTGATCGGCGCCAACCGCACCGGTTGGGCCGATCCGGCCACCACGTACCCCTTCCTCGACACCTACGCCGGGTTGATCGACGACCTCCGCTGATCGCTACCATCCCGCCTGGTCCGTCCAAAGGGGTGCAGGTGAGTCTCGATCTGAAGCCAGGTTCTCGATTCCGGTCCACGGTCTGCGACACCGAGGTCGCGGTGGTCAAGGCAACCGTGTCGTCGGCCGATCTCCGCTGTGGCGGACAGCCGATGGCGGCGATGGACGCCGAACGCGATCCCGCAGCCACGCCGGACGCCGGGCTCGACGAAGGCACGCTGATGGGCAAGCGCTACGTGGATGCCGACGACACGGTCGAGATCCTGTGCACGAAGCCCGGAGCCGGGACGTTGTCGATGGGTGACCAGCCCCTCGTGCTCAAGGAAGCGAAGCCGCTTCCTTCCTCCGACTGACCCCGGGCGGGCCGAGGCGCTAGTCCTCGAGGGTGATCGCCTGTTCCGGGCAGGACATCACGGCATTGCGAGCATCGGCGAGCTGGCCGTCGGAGACCACGCCGTCGCCGATGACCTGCCCGTATCCCGCGTCGTCGTCGACGAACAGCGCGGGCGCGAGCGCGTAGCAGCGCCCGTGACCGGTGCAGCGATCGTGGTCGATGACGACCTTCATGTCGTTCGTTCCTCCGGGGGACGTGGTGGCTGAGGACCCGGGCGAACGCTAGTGGACGGCCACGGCGGGGCCGTACCGCCAGTACGCCCCCAGCGACGGTTTCTCCGTGTCTCGGCTGGCGGGCCCCATTTCCGCGTCGGAAGCATCGAGCGTACGGTTTCGGCATGTCGATCGCGATCACCGACGAACACCGCTCCCTGGCCGAGACCGTGGCGGACTTCCTCCGCCGGCACGACGCCCGAGCTGACGCCCGCGCCCTGCTCGAGGCGCCCGACGAGGTCATGCCGGCCTTCTGGGACGATCTCGTCCAGCTCGGATGGCTCGGCCTCCACGTACCCGAGGACCACGGTGGGTCGGGCTACGGCCTCGAGGAGCTGGTGGTCGTCGTCGAGGAGTTGGGCCGCGCCGTCACGCCGGGTCCGTTCGTGCCGACCGTCATCGCCAGCGCCGCGCTGGTGGCCGCCGGCGACGAGTCGGCCGCCAAGGGGTTCCTCCCCGGCCTCGCCGACGGCTCGACCCCCGCGGCGGTGGCGCTGGAGGGAACGGTCACCGTCACCGACGGCGTCGCCTCCGGCGAGGTCGTGGCGCTGGGAGGGGGGCTGGCCCCGCTCCTCATCGTCCCGGCCGGCGAGGACATCGCGGTCATCGAGGTGGGCGACGGGGTCACGATCGACACCCCGCCGAACCTCGACGCCACCCGCCGCTCGTCCCGGGTGACCCTCGACGCTGCCCCCGCCACCGTCGTGGCCGGCGCCCGCCGGGTGCTGATCGACGTTGCCCGTGTCCTGCTGTCGGCCGAGGCGGTGGGCGTTGCTCGCGAGTGCACCGACCTGGGCGCGGCGTACGCCAAGGAGCGCCAGCAGTTCGGCCGTCCCATCGCCATGTTCCAGGCGGTCAAGCACCACTGCGCCAACATGGCTGTCGCCACCGAGCTGGCCACCAGCGCGGTGTGGGATGCCGGGCGGGCCGCGGCCAGCGGCGGCGACCAGCTCTCCTACGCCGCCGCGGTGGCCGCCACCCTGGCCGCGCCGGCCGCCGATCTGTGCGCCAACCTCAACACCCAGGTGCACGGCGGCATCGCCATCACCTGGGAGCACGATGCCCACCTCTACATGCGCCGTGCCACCTCCCTGCTCTCCCTCCTCGCCGCCGACGCGGCCGCCGAGGACCTGGTCGATCTCACCCGTCGTGGTGTGCAGCGGGCCAAGGCGGTGGAGCTGCCGCCGGAGGCCGAGCCGATTCGCGACGAGGTGCGGTCGTTCGCCCAGAGCATCAAGGACCTCTCCGAGGAGGAACAGCGCGACCGGCTGATCGAGACCGGCTACGTCATGCCCCACTGGCCCAAGCCCTACGGGCGTGAGGCCGGCGCCGTCGAGCAGCTCGTCATCGAGCAGGAGTTCGCCGACGCCGGCGTCAAGCGGCCCGCCTACGGCATCACCGCCTGGAACATCCTGACCATCATCCAGCACGGCAATCCCGACCAGCTCGACCGTTGGGTCATGCCCGCCCTGCGCCAGGACGTCATCTGGTGCCAGCTGTTCTCCGAGCCCGACGCCGGCTCCGACGCCGCTGGCGTCAAGACCCGGGCCACCCGGGTCGACGGCGGCTGGCTGGTCAACGGCCAGAAGGTGTGGACCTCGGGCGCCCACTACGCCGGTATGGGCTTCGCCACCGTGCGCACCAACCCCGACGTGCCCAAGCACGACGGGATCACGATGATGGCCATCGACATGCACGCTGAGGGGGTCGAGGTCCGACCCCTGAAGATGACCACCGGGAACTCCGAATTCAACGAGGTGTTCTTCAACGACGTCTTCGTCCCCGACGACGACGTGGTCGGGCCGGTCGACGGCGGCTGGACGGTCGCCCGGGCCACCCTCGGCAACGAGAGCGTCAGCATCGGCGGTGGGGGTGGCGGCATGTCCATGCCCGGCCCTGCGCTGGTCCCGCCCTTCGACGCCCATCCCGAACGCCTCTTCGGCGGCGCCCCCCGCATCGGTCGCTACATCGCCGAGCACCAGGCCATGGGTCTACTCAACCTGCGCTCGGCCAACCGCGCCGTCGCCGGCAGCGAGCCGGGCCCGGAGGGCGCGATGACCAAGCTCGTGCTGTCCGAGATCGGCCACGAGGCCGCCGCCATCCTCACCGAGCTCAACGGCCCCGACGCCCTGTTCATGGACGGCGCCGGGGGCACGAGCAACGCGCTGGTGCTCATGCACCGGGGCATGTCGATCGCCGGTGGCACGTCCGAGATCAAGCGCAACCAGATCGGCGAGCGCATCCTCGGCCTCCCCCGCGACCCGCTCCTCAAGTAGCGGACGGCCGACCGCCGCGACGGCGGGGCGGTTACCGCTCCGGCTCGCTGCGCAGGGCGTGGTCGTACAGCTCCTTGAGCTGCTTGAGCGCGGCGTCCAGCTCCTCGGCCTGCTCATCGAGACGCTCTTCGAGCCGACGGCGGTACACCGCGGTCTCGATCTCGAGGCACCGCCGGCGACCGGCGTTCGACACCGCCACCACGACCTCGTTGGGGGTGAACGGCTTGACCAGGTAGCCGTACGCCCCGCTGCGCAGCGCCAGATCGGCGATCTCGGGGTCGTCGATGCCGGTCACCATGACCACGGCCAGGAACGGATACCGGTCGAGCGCCTGGTCGACCAGTTCGAGTCCGGAGTCACCCGGCATCACGATGTCGACCAGGGCCACGGCGAACTCGTGCTCGTCCATGCGGTCGAACGCTTCCGACGCGCTGCGGGCCCGCGTGCACTCGTACCCCTCGGTCTCGAGGATGGATTCGAGCAAGGTGATCGTCGTCGGATCGTCGTCCACGAGCAGCACGGAGCTGGTGTCCCCGAAGAGCGGCGGCATCTCGCCCGGTCGGAACGGCAGGTCGATGCGGCGGTCGTGCCCGCTCCCCAGCGGTTGGCTCACGCCACCACCCTAGGGGCTCGGGGGCGCGAACCGCTCGTTTCGGACAGCCGCGGCGGTACGCAGGCGCGTCCAGATCCGGGGTGGGCGGGGGTCAGTCGAGGGTGGCGATGACCCGGGGGAGCTCGGGCGTCATACGGATCCCGGGAGGTGCCGCGCAGACCACCTCGATCGAGTTCACCGCCCGGTGGGCGGTGTAGCCGGGCGCGGTCTCGGCCATGCGTTCGATCGGGACCGCGAACTCGATGCCGACCTCCATCGGCGTGTCGCCCTGGACCGACACGTGCCAGCCGGTCGAGTGCAGCTCCCACGCCGGGTCGAGGTCGGTGGTGCAGTACCAGTTGGCGCGGAACCGGAGCAGCTCGCGCTCGTTGCGCCACCCGGAGACCGCGACCCGCTGGGCGCCGATCGTGCCGGCCGGGAGCCGGCCGGCCGCGATGTCGACGTCCCGGGTGGTGACGGCGAACGCGCCATCGGCCTCGATCCGGTCGAGCGGGGTGCCGAGGGCCTCGGCCAGGGTCTGCAACGAGGGCCCGAAGCTGCCCCGGAGATGGGCGGCCCGCGCGTCGTCGAAGGGCCGCGGGGGTTGCCCGAAGCCCATCAGGTCGAAGAGGAGCTCCGGTGACGGGCGTCGTGACAGGTCGGCGAACTCGTCGATGGCCAGCAGGTCGAGGCGGCGCGCCAGCGAGGTGAGCACCATCGGCAGCGCCTCGGTGATGAACCCCGGGCTGCTGCCGGTGCTGTGGATCGACGTCTGCCCCTCGGCGCACGCCGCCTCGATGCGACCGCGCACCGCGTCGTCGAGGCTGGCCGGCCGGTGGAACTCGCCCCGGGTGGTCACGACGTTGCTGCCCGCCGCCAGGAGGGTGCACAGCTCGTCGTGGTCGCACACCGCCGGCATGTAGAGCACACAGTCGGCTCCGAGGGCCACGACGTCGTCGATGTCGTCGGTAGCGACGACGCCCACCGGGCCGTGACCGCAGAGGTCGCCGGCATCCGTCCCGGCCTTCGCCGGGCTGTGCACGTACACGCCGACCAGCTCCAGCGCCGGATGCTCGATCACGGCCCGCAACGAGCGGGTGCCGATGTTGCCGGTGGCCCACTGGACCACGCGCCGGATCCCGGTCATGGACCATCCCCTCCGATGTCGATCAGGACCTTGCCCACCGCGTGGCCGTCGGCGACGAGCCGGAGCGCCGCGCTCGGTGCGATCCAGGGGGAACCGCGCCCCCACGTGGGGCCGGACCCGGCCCGATGCCAGCAGGTCGCGCAGCTCGGCCTCGTTGCGAGCCAACTCATCGGGTGCGTGGGTGGCGAAGTCGATGAACTGGAAGCCGAGCACGTGCACACCCTTGAGCAGCACGAGGTTGAGAGGGATCCGGGGGATCTCGCCCGACGCGAATCCCACGGTGACGAACCGACCACCCCAGCGCAGCGACCGCAGCGCGGGCTCGGAGAGCTGGCCGCCGACCGGGTCGATCACCACGTCCACCCCATCGGGGTGCAGCTCCTTCAACGCCCGGCGCACATCGGTGCCGCGGCGGTCGATGCCGTGGACGGCACCGCAGGCGGCCGCCACCTCGAGCTTCTCCCGACTCGACGCCACCGCGGTGACCGCGGCCCCGAGCTCGGTGGCGAGCTGCACCGCGGCCGAGCCCACTCCCCCGCCCGCGCCCAGCACGACGACCGTGTCGCCAGCGGCGACCCGTGCCACCGACCGCAGCACGTGGTGGGCGGTGCGGTAGGTCACGCCGGCCGCGGCGGCCACGTCGGAACCGAGGTGATCGGGGATGCTCACGATCGAGGTCGCCGGCACCACCACCTCCTCGGCGAACGCCCCGACCAGGCCGGTACCGGTGACCCGATCGCCGACCGCGACATCATCGACGCCGTCACCGAGGCCGACCACGACACCGGCGAATTCGCTGCCCGGGACGAAGGGGACGGGAACCTTCAGCTGGTAGGTGTCGGCCACCAGCAAGACGTCGGGGAAGTTGACCGCGCCCACCTCGACGCCGACCTTGATCTCGCCCGGACCGGGATCCGGTGACGGCCAGTTCTCGACCACCACCCCCTCGGGCGGTCCATGGGTCCGGCAGACTGCGGCCCGCACGGTCAGCCCGAGTAGGTCGTCGTCTCGGCCAGCTCCGCCGCCTCGGCCATGAGCCGGACGACGAAGGGGCCGAAGGCCTGCAGCGCCGGCGTGTCCTCGGTGGCCCGGCTGTAGCCCCGCTCGAGGACGACCGCGAGCTTCCACTTGGCCAGCACGTTGTAGTAGTCGATGTCGTCGACCTGGCGGCCCGACACCTCGACGTAGCGGGCCAGCATCTGCTCGGTGGTGGGCATGTCGGCGGTGTCGACGTAGGAGGCGCCCTGCGACCACCCGTGCATCACCCACCCGAGGTCGAGCTTGGGGTCACCCACCGTGCCCATCTCCCAGTCGACGATGGCAGCCAGCAGGGTCGGGGTGCCGTGGGCGTACATCACGTTGGCGAACTGGTAGTCGCCGTGCATGAGCCCCGGCACGTAGTCGATGGGCCGGTGGGCGCGGAGCCAGGCGGCGGCCTCGTCGAATCCGGCCACCTCGCGCCTCTTCACCTTCTCCCAGAAGGCGGTCCACCGGTCGACCTGGCGATCGTGGAAGCCCTCGGGATGACCGAGGTCCTCGAGACCCCGAGCCCGCCAGTCGACCTTCGAGAGCAGGGCGATGCCGTCGATGAGCGCGTAGGCGAGCCCGTGGCGGGCCTCACGGTCACTGTTGAACGGCTCGGGCCACGGGCCGCCCTTGAGCGCCATCGGCGACCAGCCGTCGACGTAGCCCATGAGGTAGAAGGTGCGGCCGAGCACCGACGGGTCGTCACACAGGGCGATGGCCTCGGTGTGGGGCACGTCGGTGCCGTCGAGGGCCTCGATGATCCGCCACTCGCGCACGATGCCGCCGTCGCGGTCGGCCGGCGCGGTGGGGGGCGGGATCCGCAGAGCGGCGTGCAGGTCGCCCCGCCGGATCTCGAAGATCTCGTTCTGGGCGCCGCCCGAGATGAACGACGCCTCGACCGGCGAACCGGTGTCGCCGAGACCTCGCGAGTCCATCCACCCCGACAACCGGTCGAGCCGCTCGCCCTCCAGCGTCGGGTCCGAGGCGGTCACAGGTTCCCCACCTCGTGCTCGAGGTACTCGGCCAACTTGGCCCGGGCCGCGGCCCGCTTCTTGGGCAGGTGCTCGCTGGGCCACACGTCGTCGACCGCCGTGTGCTCCCGCAGCACCTGGCGGGCCACCGTCATCTTGTGGACCTCGGTGGGGCCGTCGGCCAGGCCCATCACGCTGGCACCGAGCATCCCCCCGAACAGGGGCAGCTCGTTGCTGACACCGAGCGCACCGTGGATCTGGACCGAGCGCCAGACGATGTCGTGGTACACCTGCGGCATCACCACCTTCACCGCGGCGATGTCCTTGCGCACCTTGAGGTAGTCGTTCTCCTTGTCGATCTTCCACGCGGCGTGCAGGACCATCAGCCGGAACTGGTGGAGCTGGGCCCACGAGTCGGCGATGTAGCCCTGCACGAACTGCTTGTCGGCGAGGAGGCTGCCCTGGGTCTGGCGGCTGAGCGCCCGCTCGCACATCATGTCGATCGCCTTCTGGGCCTGCCCGATCGTGCGCATGGCGTGGTGGATGCGACCACCGCCGAGGCGGGTCTGGGCGACGGCGAAGGCCTGGCCCTCGTCGCCGAGCATGGCGGAGGCCGGTACCCGCACGCCCTGGTAGTGGATGAGCGCGTGGGAGCCCTCGTCCTCCGCCTCGCCCCACAGCCCGGTGTTGCGGACGATCTCGATGCCCGGGGTGTCGGTGGGCACGACGAACATCGACATGCCCTTGTACGCACTCACGTCGGGATTGGTGACCGCCATGACGATGAGGAACGCCGCCGTGCGGGCGTTGGAGGAGAAGTACTTCCACCCGTCGATCACCCACTCGTCGCCGTCGCGCACCGCCTGGGTGCGGAACTGGGTGGGATCGGAGCCGCCCTCCGGCTCGGTCATCGAGAAGCACGAGAACAACTCGCCGTCGAGCAGGGGCTGGAGGTACTGCGCCTTCTGCTCGTCGGTTCCGTAGTGGGCGAGGATCTCGGCGTTTCCGGTGTCGGGGGCCTGGCACCCGAACACGATCGGCGCCCAACTGCTCCGGCCCAGGATCTCGTTCAGCAGCGACAACTTCAGCTGGCCGAAGCCCTGCCCGCCGAGCTCGGGCCCGAGGTGCGTGGCCCACAGCCCGTGCTCGCGGACCGTCTCCTTCAGGGGCTGGATCGCCTCCCGTCGCTTGCCCTCGAGCGGCGTGAACTGCAGTCCGGGCCACACCAGGTCGAGCGGCTCGACCTCCTCGCGGACGAACGCGTCGGCCCAGTCGAGCTTCTCCTGGAAGTCGGGGTCGGTCTCGAAATCCCATGCCATGGTGGTCACCTCCGGCGGCCCAGAATATGATTCTGAAAGTGGAGAAGCAAGTTCCCGATCATCGGAACGAGGTGTCGGCCCGGATCGCCGACCGCGCCCTCGAGACCCGCCGCGCCGGGTACGAGGACGAGATCCGCCGTCTCATCGACGCCGGGCGCACGGTCATGCGCAGAAACGGCGTGGCCCGGCGGTCACGGGTGGCCGACATCGTCGAGCAGGCCGGCCTGTCCAACGAGGCCTTCTACCGCCACTTCCCGTCCAAGGACGCCTTGGTCGCCGCCATCATCGAGGACGGCGCGGCGCGCCTCCGCGCCTATCTCGCCCACCAGATGGCCAAGGGCGACGACCCCGCCGGGCAGGTCGAGCGCTGGGTCCGTGGCGTGCTGCACCAGGCGGCCGACGAGGACGCGGCCGCCACCACCCTCGCGGTGCTCTACAACGCCGGGGCCTCGGCCGGTCAGCCGGGCCCCTCTCCGGCCAGCACGCCCCTGTCCACCTTGCTCCGCGGTCCGTTCGTGATGCTCGGCTGTCCCGACCCGGACCTGACCGCCACCCTGGTCGGGCACGCGGTCGTCGGCCGCTTGGGTGATCACCTCTGGAACGGCACCCGTCCGGCCGAGGCCGAGGCCGACGAGGTGGTGGCCTTCGCGCTGGCCGCCGGATCGGGGCCGGGTCGCGGTCAGGCCGCGCCGAGGTAGGCCTCGCGCACTGCCGGGTCGTTGCGGATCTCCTCCGGTGTGCCGTGGGCGATGAGCGAGCCGAGGTCGAGCACGTAGATGTTCGTGCTCAGGTCCATGACCAGGTCGATGTCGTGCTCGACCATGAGGATCGCCATCCCGTCGTCCCGCAGGAACCGGAGCACCTGGGCCAGACGCTCGCTCTCGGTGTCGTCCAGACCGGAGGCGGGCTCGTCGAGCAGGACGATGTGCGGCTCGGTTGCCACGGCCCGGGCGATCTCCACCAACCGGGCCTGACCGGTGGGGAGCGAGTCGGCCCGTTCGTGACTGACCCGACCGAGGCCGAGCAGGTCGACGAGCCGTTCGGTGGTCTCGATCACCCCGGCGAGCGACCGGCGCTTGGCGAGGGCGGTGATCTCGGCCGCGGTGCGGATGTTGTCGAACGCGGTCATGGTCCCGAAGACCTCGAGCTTCTGGAACGTACGGTTCATGCCGAGCCGGGCCCGCCGGTGCGGAGGCGCCGACGACACGTCGACGCCGTCGAGGACGACCGATCCGGTGCAGCGCTGGACACCGGTGATGGCGTTGAACGTGGTGGTCTTGCCGGCGCCGTTGGGTCCGATCAGACCGACGATCTGTCCGGCGTCGACGGCGAGGCTGACGTCATGAACCGCTTGGTGCTGCCCGAAGTGGACGTTGAGTCCGCGGGCCTCGAGCGTTGCCATGGGTCACCTCCCTCCCGTTGCCGCCGGCCACTCCCGTCCAGCGCAGTTCCTCGAGGGCGGCGAGCAGCTCGGCGTGCTGCGCGTCTCGCTGACGGTCGCGCTCGCGCTCCTCGCGGATGAGCACCGTGAGCCAGTGGGTGAACAGCACCAGCGCGCCGATGATGGCCAGGGCGACGCCGAGGAGGCCGCCCGAGATGAGATACGGCACCTGCTCCTCGACCCGGATCGAACGCGACGCGCCCGCCCACCCGAGCAGGACCGCGGACAGACCGGTCGTCATCATGGCGGCGGCCACGCCCATCAACAGGTTGGGGCGATCGAGCAGGCCGACGGACCCGCGCCGGCTGCGGAGCTCGTCGGCGCCCTCTCGGAGCCGGGCCTCGCGGTCGGCGGGCGTCGGTGCCTCGTCGAGTTCGACGACCATCACGGACCTCCATTAGGGCAGTCGCCACCGGCGACGGTGGCGGACGTCAGGACGCGCCGGCTCAATCTCGAGAGCCATGCGCCGATCAGCGGCTGGAGCAGCAGGACCAGGACCGCCATCGCGCCGATGCCCCGACTGAGGGCGCCGATCGGCGCTTCGTCGGCGATCGTGGGCGTCACCGCCGGCGGGACCGGGAACGCGACGTCGAGCGGTGGGCCAACGGTCTGGGGGACCGAGCCGGTGTCGAACGTGGGCGTGGCGGTGGGCGCCGCCGTCACCGACCCCGAATCGATGGGTGCCGAGGTGAAGTCCGGCAGCGGTTCACTGGACCGAGCAGCGAGCCCGACCTCGGCCCGACCGATCTGGAGCTCGGAGATGTTGCTCGACCGCACGATCTGGAGCAGGTCGGCGGGTTGGAGCGGTGCACCGGGCAGCTCGACCGGGGGCAGCGTGTCGTAGAGACCGAGCAGGCTCGACAGCGCCGGGGTCGACTCACCGTTGAACGCGAACTCGATGCGGAGGCCGGTGGCGGCGAGCTGACCGGTGTCGTCGGCCGCCTGGTCGATGGTGCCACCCGCCGTGACCCGGATCCCGGCCTGGTCGAGGAGGTCGCTGGCCTGGGCCGACAGCGACTTCGCCACCGAACCCCCCAGCAGCGGCCTGGAGCCGCCGCCGTCGCCCTCGACGGGCTGGATCCCATCGCGGTCGATGACCACGGGCGTACCCATGAGGGTGGCATCGCCGATCGTGGTGCCGCCGGACAGCTCGACTCCGTCGCCGCTCGACGTGGCGGTGACGTCGATGACGACCGAGCTGATGGCGAGGGCGTCGAGCAGGTTGATGTCGGTGATCTCGGTGCGAGCGTGGACGGTGACCGTGGAACCGTCGGTCTCGCTGCTCGACTCCGAGCGCACGCCGCCGAAGGTGACGATCGCCGGCGCCCGCGACTCTCCGAAGCTGGCGGACGCGGTGGACTTGGAGCCTTGGGCCCGCACGTCGGCGCGCAGCCCCGGGCCCGGCGCGGACGAGGCCTCCGGCGACCCGTAGCCGGAGGTGGCCTGGATGCGGTACGGGTAGGCGGGGAGGGTGCCCGACTGGTAGCTGGACGAGAACAGCGACAGGAGGGTGTCGGGGCTGGCCAGCAGATCACCGGGGTCGAGGACGGCGGCCCGAGCGAACGTGGTCGGTCCCGACGAGATGGTGGTGAGGGCGTCGGGGGCGCCGCTGTCCACCGGGGAGGCAATCGGCAAGACGTTGCCCACGTTGTAGAAGGCGTAGACGCCGGACGCGTGGGCGGTGCCCTGCATGCCGGCGAGCTGACCGCCCGACACCTCGGCATCGGCCCGGTGCGCACCGAGCCCGACCGGGAGCACGACGGCCATCAACACCGCGGTCACCAGCAGCTGGGAGAAGGCGAAACGACGGCTGGGTCCGGGCATCACGCGGGGCCTCCGGACTCGGCGACACGGTGGCCGGAGGGGGCGAGCACGGCCTCGTCACGGCGCGCCCGCAGGCGTGACGGCCGCATCTCGCGCCGCTGACCGATCCGCTCGAGCACGATCCCGGCCAGGCCGTTGGGCTGGCGGCCCAGGCTGATGGCGGCGGCCCCGACGACGATGAACACCACGCCGGCCAGCCCGGGATAGGTGGCCTCGGCGTAGGCGAGCCCGGCGAAGAGTGCCCCGGCGATCACCGCGCCGAGGACGGTGGTGATCCCGCCCACGTAGGCGAAGAGCACGATGATGAGGCTGTTGACCGGATCGAACTGCGTCCCCTGGACCGCGGCGGCGAACCCGCCGAACAGGGAGCCGGCGCAGCCGGCGATGAACGCGGCGAACGAGAACACGGCCAGCTTGGCGGTGCGCACCGGGAGTCCGGCGGTCGCCGCCGCCAGCTCGCTGTCGCGGACGGCGGTCAGCTGGCGCCCGATCCAGCTCCGGCGCACGACGCCGAGCAGCACGGCCAGCAAGGAGAACGCGACCGCGCACCAGATGGCGTAGGTGCCATCGTCTCCGGTCGAGAACCCGAGCACGTGCGGGCGGGGGACGCTGAGGCCGCCGAGGCCGAACACGCGCAGGTCGCCGAGGATCAGCTCGCGCCCGATCAACGCGATGCCGAAGGTGCTCAACGCGAGGTAGAGACCCTTGAGCCGCACGGCTGGTAGGGCGACCACCGCGCCCAGGACCGCGGCGATCAGGCCGCCGAGCACCATCGACAGGAAGCCGTCGAGGCTGGAGAGGCTCCCGACGACGAAGGCGCCCACCCCGACGAAGAGATACTGCGTGAGCGATACCTGCCCCGACAGACCGGTGACCGCCACGAGGGAGAGCGCGATGGTGGCCACCACGAGCGCCCGCTGCACGTCGACGATGGCGGTCGACGGGACGACGTCGACCAGCACGGCCACGAAGCCGACGAGCGCGACTCCGCCCAGCACCGACCCCCGCAACGAGGGGACGCGGGGCTCGTCCCGGCCGATGGCCGACCCCACGGCGAGACGCGACGACGGGATGAGCAGCACGGCGAGGATGAGGAACGCGCCGGGGATCGCCAGCTGCAAGCGCAGGAAGAACTCCCCCGACGGCCACAGCCACGAGACGTTGGTCAGCTGCTGGCACAGCCCGAGCAGGAGCGCCCCCGCGCAGGTCAACGGCAGGCTGGTGAGCCGACCCACCATCGCCGCCCCGTACGCGTTGAGCACCAGCAGGGTGAGCACGATGGCGTTGAGGTTCTGGCCACTGGCGAACAGGACACCGCCGAGGGCGGCGAGGACGAAGCCGATGACCCACCCGATCCGGGCCACGGTGACCGGTTCGACGCCGTGGAGGCGGGCGAGCTCGGGATCGTCGACCACGCCCCGCATCCGGGCGCCGAGCCCGGTGCCGAAGAGCAGGAGGCGGAGCCCGAAGGCGACGGCGACGGCCACCGCGACCTGGGCGAGCTGGTCCCAGCTGATGGGAACGTCGGCGATCACGATGCGGTGGTCGCCGAACAGCGTCGGCATGAACCGCGCTTCGCGGGGGTCGAAGAGGCGTTGCGCGAGCCCGAGGAAGGCGACGGTCAGTGCGATGGTCACGACCAAGGTGGTGGCGAAGTCGGCCCCCTGGAAGTTGCGCATGATCCGCTCGACCAGGAGTCCGAGCACCGGGGCCAGCACCGCCACGACGAGGAGGAGAGCGATCGGCGTGGGCACGCCATGGCGGACCTGGAGCTCGTAGTACACGAAGGCGGCGATCATGCCCACCGCGCCGTGGGAGAAGTTGAACACCCCGCTGACGTTGTAGGTCAGCACCAGACCCATGGCGGCGATGGCGTAGACGCAGCCCAGCATGAGCCCGAAGAGGGTGAACTGGAGCAGCTCGGTCACGACGCGCTCCCGAGGTAGGCGGCGTCGACGGCCTCGGCGGCGCCGTCGGACGGACCCGAATAGGTCACCGTCCCGTGCGCCATCACGTGCACGTGGTCGGCCACGCGGAGGCCGATGGAGGCGAACTGCTCGACGATCAGCACGGACACGCCGCGGCGGGCGACCTCGACGACCGACTCGTACAGTTCTCCGACGATGATGGGAGCCAGCCCCATCGACAGCTCGTCGACCAGCAGCACCGACGGCTCCGTGCCGAGCCCGCGGGCGAGGGCCAGCATCTGCTTCTCGCCACCCGACAGGGTCCCGGCCTGTTGTCGGCGTCGTTCCGCGAGCCGCGGGAACATGCGGTAGGCGAGTTCCTCGATCCGTTCCAGCGGCGGGCCGGCGGACGCGGCCACCGCCAGATTGTCGCGGACGGTGAGGTTGGGGAAGATCGACCGCCCCTCACGAACGTGGCAGACACCGATACGGGCCAGTTCGTCGGCCGTCGCGTGGTTGAGGTGGCGGCCGAGGACGTGGCGGCACCCGGCGCGCGGCACCAGCAGGCCGCTCATCACGCTGAGGGCGGTGGACTTGCCGGCGCCGTTGGGCCCGAGCAGGGCCACGATCTGACCCCGCCGCACGGCGAGGTCGACGCCGTGGAGGACCTCGATGCGGCCGTAGCCGGCCCGCGCCCCGATCAGCTCGAGGGGGTCGGCCGATCCGGTCGGGTCGATCGGGCTGGTCGTGGTCGTGGCCGTCGGGGCCGTGGGGGCGGTCAGCACAGGAACCCCGTCGCCGGTGCCATGCGTCGCCACTTGCCGCCGTCGACGATCATCCCGATCACGCAGCCGTTGGTGACGTTCGGACCGAGCTGGATCGGACCGAGGAACCCCCCGGCGTCGAACTTCTTCACCTTGCGGATCGTGTCCACGAACGACGCGCGGCTGATCGGACCCGGAAGGGTTTCGAGGGTGTCGAAGAATGCCTTCGCCGCCGCCCACGAATCGGCGGCGAACACGTCGGGCGCGATGCCCGGGGCGGCCTTGTCCATCCAGTCGAGGAAGCGGTTCTGCTCCGCGTTCCCACCGGCCTCCTCGTTCGGGAGGACCCGGATCCAGGCGGTGGATCCTTCGGCGGCATCCCCGGCCAGGTCGATGAACTTGGGGCTGTAGCCCGTCAGGTAGTCGGCGAACTTGAGGTGGTAGCCGGTGTTGGCCATCGACTTCGCCATCGAGGCGTCGGCGCCGACCTCACTGACGAAGAGCATGTAGTCGGCACCGCTGTTGGCCACGGCCCGAGCGACCGAGTCGTAGTTGAGGGTGCCGAGCGGGAACTCCTCGGTGAGAACGATCTTCATGCCCGACGCCTCCATCTGGGGGCGGTGCTTGGCGTTGACCTCGGCCCTGGTCTGGTCGATTCCGGGATAGACCAGTGCGACCTTCGTCGCCCCCTGCTGCACCAGGTAGTGGTACTTGCCGGTGGGCTGATTCGGATCGGCGTAGGGCGGGTTGACACCGAACACGGTGGGCACGTGGTGGAAGTCGAGGGACACGGGAACGCTGACCACCGGGATGCCGGTGTCCTTGACGATCTCGATCCCGCCGGCATCGCCGCCGGCCAGCCCGCCCACGATGGCGAACACCTTCGAGTTGAAGTCGTTCACGATCGATCGATAGCGACTGTTGTCCTGGCCGTCGTCGCCGGACAGCAGCTTGATGCTCCGCCCGCACACACCCCCGGTGGCGTTCCGGAAGGCGACGTAGGCGCGGGTGGCCGCCGCACCCCCCTCCCCGAGGCCGGGGATGGGGCCGCTCAAGGTGGCGATGTTGCCGACCGTGATCTCGCCATCGGTCACGCCCGGCGCATCCGATGGCGCAGCGCACGGGAGCGCGCCACCGCCGGACGCGGCCTGCGGTGCCGCGGCCGCGGCACCACCACCGGACGCCGGGGCCGCCGGACCGCCGCCATCGCCCGCGGGGGAGGCTCCGGGCGCGAGGGTGGCCCCGCTGGTGGCGTCAGCAGCCGGTGGTGCGGTGGGGGCAGACTCGCCCGAGGGTGCGCCGGCACTCGACTCCGCGGCGGCCGCCACCGCCCCGCTGCCCGCAGCCGCCGTGTGCTCCCGCGCCAGGACTGCCTGGGTCTGTTCCTCGTCCCATCGGGCCCCGCAGGCGGTGGTTCCCAGGAGGAGCAGGAACACCGTGGCGATCCGGACGCGTCGGCTCCAGGCACGGCGTCCAGCACGGGCTCTCATGGCACCCCCTTCCACGCGGCGCAGTCGACACGTTCACCTCTCGAGGGCGCACCGTCCGGTGACCCGCCGACCCTGTGGTGCACGCACCTCGACTCGGTCATGTCACGTATTCGGCGGCCGGCGCCCACGCTCCTGCCCTCCGGTGCCGATCTCCGGAGGTGCGGCGGCCCCTGTGGTCGCGCTCCGGCCGCACCGCTAGGGTCGCCGGCCACGCAGCCGGCAACGTCCAGGAGGGGTCCGGTGAACGAGGTCATGCACGGTGTCCGGGTGCTCGAGGTCGCGGAGCACACGTTCGTGCCCGCGGCGTCGGCGCTGCTGGCGGAGTGGGGCGCCGAGGTGATCAAGATCGAGCACGTCGAGCGGGGCGACGCCATGCGCGGTTTGGGCTCCAGCGGCACCATCAACCTCGGGGGCGACGTGCACGTCCTCCTCGAGCACTCGAACCGGGGCAAGCGCAGCCTCGGCCTCGACCTGTCCAACGAGGCCGGGCTCGAGATCCTCTACCAGCTGGCGACCACGGCCGACGTGTTCCTCACCAACAAGCTCCCGAGCGTGCGCACCAAGCTGAAGATCGACGTCGACGACATCAAGGCCCACAATCCCGACATCATCTATGTCCGGGGCACCGGCCAGGGCAACGACGGACCCGACGCCGACAAGGGCTCGTACGACTCCCTCGCCTACTGGGCCCGGGCCGGAGTCGCCCTGGGTGTGTCGCCACAGGGCGAACGGCCCGCACCGCCACCCGCACCCGCCTTCGGCGATTCCATCGGCGCGATGACGATCGCCGGCGGGATCATGGGGGCGCTGTTCCACCGGGAGCGGACCGGCGAGGCCACGACGGTCGACGTGTCCCTGCTCGGCGTCGGCATGTGGTCGATGGGCGCGGCGATCGCCCTTTCCCTCCAGACCGGAATGCCGTGGCGGGGCATGCCGAAGGACCGGCCCATCGGGAACCCGCTCACCGGCACCTACGAGACCAGCGATGGCGGGTACGTCGCCCTCACCTGCCTGCAGGCGGGGAAGTACTGGGCCGAAACCTGTCAGCTGATCGGCCGACCGGAGCTCGCCACCGACGAGCGCTTCGCCGACGCGGCATCGATCGCGGCCAACGCGGCCGACGGGGTGCAGGCCCTGACCGAGGCCTTCGCCCAGCGCACGGCCGACGAGTGGCGAGAGGCGCTGCAACCGTTCTCCGGCCAGTGGGCCATGGTGCAGGACACCATCGAGGTGGCCGACGACCCCCAGGCCCGCGCCAACCACTACGTGCAGGACTACGAGACGGCCGAAGGCATCGCCTTCCGGCTGGCCTCCCCGCCCGTGAGCTTCGGTGGTGCCCCGCCCACCCCGCGCCGGGCCCCGGCCTTCAACGAGCACGGCGACGAGATCCTCCAGGAGCTCGGCCTCGACTGGGACCGGATCGTGGACCTCAAAGTCCAGAACGTGGTGGCCTAGGTCGGAACGGGAGGCCGGAGGTGAGTACGACCAGCGCGAACGACGTGCGGTACGACCCGTACGACATCGAGATCAACCGGGACCCCTACCCGGTGTTCCGCCAGCTCCGGGAGCACGCACCGCTCTACTACGACCAGGACCACGACTTCTTCGCCGTGAGCCGCTACGCCGACGTCGAGCGCGGGCTCAAGGACCACCGCACCTTCATCTCGGGTCGGGGCGGCATCCTCGAGATCATCAAGGCCGGCATGGAGATGCCGCCCGGCACGGTGATCTTCGAGGACCCGCCGACGCACACCATGCACCGCCGGCTGATGTCACGCATGTTCACGCCCCGCAAGGTCGCCGCCCTCGAGGACAAGATCCGCGAGTTCTGCGCCGAGGCGCTCGACCCCCACGTCGGGACCGGCGGATTCGACTTCGTCCGGGACCTGGGGGCGTACATGCCCATGCGAGTCATCGGCATGCTCATGGGCATCCCCGACGCCGACCAGGACAAGATTCGCGACGCCGTCGACGCCAGCCTCCGGACCGAGGAGGGCAAGCCGATGGAGACGGGCAGCACCCTCCAGGTCACCGGTGAGCTGTTCGCCGAGTACATCGAGTGGCGGGAGAAGCACCCGTCCGACGACATCATGACCGAGTTGTTGCACGTCGAGTTCGAGGACGAGACGGGCACGGTCCGCCAGCTCACCCGCGACGAGCTGCTCACCTACGTCGCGGTGGTGTCCGGTGCGGGCAACGAGACCACCACCCGGCTGATCGGCTGGGCCGGGAAGGTGCTCGCCGACCACCCGAACCAGCGTCGCGAGCTCGTCGACGACCGATCGCTCATCCCCAACGCCATCGAGGAACTGCTGCGCTTCGAGCCGCCGGCGCCCCACGTCGGTCGCTACGTGGCCACCGATGTCGAGATCCACGGAGAGACGGTACCGGCGGGGAGCGCGATGTTGATGCTGGTCGGTGCGGCCAACCGCGACGACGCCCAGTTCCCCGACGGCGACCGGTTCGACATCCATCGCGATACCGCCGGCATCCTCACCTTCGGGTACGGCATCCACTTCTGCCTCGGCGCGGCACTGGCCCGGCTCGAGGGCCGCATCGCCCTCGACGCGGTACTGGATCGCTTCCCCGAATGGGATGTCGACCTGACCCGGGCGAAGCTGGCCCCCACCTCCACCGTCCGCGGCTGGGAGACGCTGCCCGCGGTCGTCTCGTAGCGGAGCGGCCCGCGAGGAGGACGACTCCGACCGCCCCGTGCCACCAACCCGGTTCAGAACGATCGGGTCACGGCGAGCACCGACAGACGGTCGCCGTTGCCCTCGTCCCGCACCTCGACGCGGCCCAGGCCGTCACGCACGTCGGCCGTCGCCACCGCCGGACCGACGCGGACCGGCTGGAGGTAGCGCAGCGAGATCGATTCGAGGACCGCACCGGGATGGGCCGAGCGAGCCGCGTCCTCCACCGCCACCGCGAGCAGTCCGCCGTTGAGCGTGTTCGACGCGTTCAGGCTCTCGTCGGTGCGGGGCAGGGCCACGACACCCCGGGACCGGTGCTGGATGCCCACCCGTTCGGCCAGGGGCTGGTGCAGGCGTTCCACCCCAGGCTCGCGGTCGTCGAGCGCGATCTCTGGCATCCGCAGCTCGGGGTCGGGCGCCACCATGAACGACGCCGCCGCGAATCCCAGCGGCGCGCCCGTCTCGTCGGCGAAGTCGACGGTGGGGACGATCACGTTCCGGCCCGCCTTCACCACCCGACCCACCGCCTCGACCCGGCGGACGCCGGTGAGCGGCGCGAACAGGTGCACATCGAGCTCGAGGGTCACCGGGACGCGCGGTTCGACGTGACGGATCACGAGCCAGCCCGAGACGATGTCGGCCCACGTCGCGAGGACGGACGTGCGCAGGCACCCGGTGCCCGGGACGTGCATCTCCGGGACGATCGGGGCGGCGCCATGGACCTCGTCACCCACCCACCGGGTCCCGAAGCCGAGTTCGGTCAGGACGTGGCGACCCGTCGCCGTGTCGTTGCCTGCCTCCGGTCGTGTCACTGTCTGCACTCCAGGGTCGGGCGGCGGCGCCATCGACGTCCGCCGCTTCGTCGAGACGTCCGCTACAAGGCGAACGAGTAGCCGCCGTTGACCGGGACCGTCTGGCCGGTGATCCACGCCGAGCGTTCGCTGGCCAGCACCGCCACCATCCAGGCGGCGTCGTCGGGTTCGCCGGGACGACGGATCAGGTAGTCCGAGAGGATCGCCCGCTGCATGTCGGCCCGCTCGGGGTCGTCCCAGAGACCGGAGGTGAGCTCGGTGCGCATGGTCCCGAGCGCGACGTTGTTGACCGTGACCCCGTCACGCGCCACCTCGCGAGCGACGGCCCGGCAGAACCCGGCCGCACCCGCCTTGGCGGCGCTGTAGGCGGCCAGGCGGGCACCGCCGACACGTCCGGCATCGGACACGATGGTGATGATCCGACCCCACCCGCGATCGACCATCCCGGGGAGCGCGGCGTGGACGCAGTGCATCACGCCGTACAGGTTGACGTCGATGTACCGCTCCCACTGCTCCGGCGTCGTGTCGACGAACCGCTCGGTGTCGACGCCGCTCGTCCCGGCGTTGCCCGCGTTGTTGACCAGGATGTCGATCGGGCCGGACGCGGCGATGGCCTGGCCCACCGCGCCGTGGTCGGTGACGTCGAACGCCAAGGCTTCGGCCTGACCGCCGGCGCCGATGATCCGCTCGGCCTGGGACGCGGCGCGATCGTCCTCGACGTCGTTGACGACCACGGCGGCTCCGGCCGATGCCAGCATCGCGGCGATCGCCGCTCCCACTCCCTGTCCCCCGCCGGTGACCAGGGCCCGCCGACCGCGGAGGTCGATCTCGACCGACACTCCTTCAGCGCTCGGTGGCCGGGGCCGGCGTGACGTCGAGGTGGATCCGGCTGAGACCGCGCAGGATGTAGGTCGGCACGTAGTCGTAGTGCCGGTCGCCCGCCGGGCCGTGGTGCGCCTCCGAGATCCGGATGTCGCTGGTCCGTTCGAGGAGGCGCTGGATCGAGATGCGACCCTCGGCCCGGGCCAGTGGACCGCCCGGGCAGGCATGGGGCCCTTTGCCGAACGCCAGGTGCCAGCGCGAGTTCTCGCGCTCGATCCGGAACTCGTCGGGTTGGTCGAAGGTGCGGGGATCGCGGTTGGCGGCGCCGTTGACCACCATCACCGTGGTCCCGGCGGGGATCTCGACCCCGCCGATGGTGACCGGCGTCCGGGTCAGCCGGAAATCGCCCTTCACCGGGGACTCGATGCGTAGGCACTCCTCGACGAAGTCCTCGATCAGCGACGGGTCGTCACGCACCTGCTGCTGGATCTCGGGCCGCTCGCCCAGCACCTGCACGGCGTAGCTGAGCAGTCGGTTGGTGGTCTCCTGCCCGGCGGCGAACAGGTTGGATGCGATGCGGACCACGTCGATCACCTCGGGCGTCGACCCGTCGGGGAAGGTGGCGTGGGCCAGGTCGTTGAGGACGTCGGCTCTCGGTGCTGCCCGGCGATCCTCGATGTAGGTGCTGAAGGTCTCGTAGAGGAACTCGAGCGGGTTCTGGTGCATCGAGCTGCCCTCGCGGGTGGCGCCGACGGTGCCGGTGTGCAGCGCCCGGCGGAACAGTTCGTGGTCCTCCTCGGGCACCCCGAGCAGGTCGGCGATGACCAGCATCGTGTACGTGCTGGCGAAGCCGCTCACGAACTCACCGTCGTCCCGGGCGAAGTACTCGTCGAGGACGCGGTCGGCGATGTCCCACATCGCGTGCTCGTTCTCCTTGAGGCGCTTCGGGGTGAGCAGCCGCATGAGCAGCCCGCGGTGTTGCTTGTGTTCGGGCGGATCCATGGTGGGCAGCTGATCGCTGAACGGCAGCTCGTCGCGGTGGGCGGCGATGAGGTCGCTGACGTCGTCGCCCTCGAGCGGTACCGGGAACCCCGGGAATGGACCGGTCACCGAGTTGCACGACGAGAAGCTGGCCGAATTCCGGTAGATCTCGCTCGCCTCCTCGAACCCGGTCACCATCACCACGTCGCGATGCGATTCCCGCTGGACCGGGCACTGCTCCCGCAACCACGAGAAGTACGGGTAGGGGTTGTCGACCAGACCCTTGTCGGTGAAGAAGTCGACGGTCTCGAAGTCGGTCACGGTTGCTCTCTTTCGTCTATTTCGGGGCGAAGCGCTGCCCGGCGTCGAGGCGGATGGTGCCGCCGTTGAGCATCGGGTTCTCGACGATGGCGATCACCAGTCGGCCGTATTCCGACGGGCGACCCATGCGCTTGGGGAAGGCGGCGTCCTTGGTGAGCTGCGCCGCCCATTCGTCGGGGATGCCCTTGGTGATGCCGGTCGAGAACAGGCTCGGGGCGATGGCGTTGACCCGGATACCGAGGCTGCCCAGGTCGCGGGCCATAGTGAGCGACATCCCGGCAATGCCGGCCTTGGCCGCGGTGTAGGCCACCTGGCCGATCTGACCCTCGAAGGCGGCGATCGACGCGGTGTTGATGATGACGCCGCGCTCGTCGTCCTCGGGCTCGTTCTTCGACATGTGCCACGCCGCCAGCCGCGAGACGTTGAAGGTGCCGATCAGGTTGAGGTCGACGCACCAGCGGAACTTGTCGAGGTCGTGGGGACCCTCCTTGGTGATGGTCCGCTCGCCGACTCCGCCACCAGCGGTGTTGACGACGATGTGGATGCCGCCCCGGTCCTCGGCGATGGCGTCGAGGGTCTCCTCCACGCCGGTGTAGTCCATGACGTCGATCGGGTGGAACGTCGCCCCGCGCCCGATCTCCCGGGCAGCCTCGGCGCCGGCCGAGGATTCGAGGTCACAGATGGCGATGTTGGCGCCCTTGTCGGCCAGCTGCTCGGCGCTGGCTCGGGCCATGCCCGACGCTCCGCCGACCACCACCGCTGTCTTGCCACTGATCTCCACGTTGTTCCTCCGATTGAGCGTCTTGGATGAGAGGGCGGTGCCAGGCCGCCCCGGCGATGGCGGGCGACCGTACCCCAGCGCCCTACACGGCCCGGTTCACGACGGCTGGTCGCCGCCGAGGGTGATCCGATGCATCACGCGCTTGTGACCGTGGTAGTCGTTCACCGGGTTGTGTTGGACGCACCGGTTGTCCCACAACACGAGCGTGCCGACCTCCCATCGGACCCGGCACGTGAACTCGGGACGGACCTGGTGGTCGAAGAGGAACTGCAGCAGCCCGCGGCTCTCCTCCTCGGTCATCCCCTCGAAGCGCGCCGTGTGGGCCCGGTTGACGAACAGCGCCTTCCGCCCCGTCTCGGGATGGGTCCGCACCACGGGGTGGGCGGCCTCGAACTCCTGCGGCGCGTTCTGGGGTCCCGACTCGCGGATGCGGTCCTCGCGCGTCTTGGACACGTCGGCCATCGCCGAGCTGTTGACGGCCCGCAGTGGTTCGAGCATGACCTGCATGGCCGGCGACAGGGCGTCGAACGCCGCCCGCATGTCGGCGAACAGGGTGTCACCCCCGGCCGGCGGGACCTCGCGAGCCACGAGCATGGTGGCCATCGGCGGCACCTCGAGATAGGTGGTGTCCGAGTGCCAGATGCCGCCGAAGTTCACCCGCTCGTCGGGCAGCTTGGTCACCGCGATGATGTCGGGGTAGCCGTCGATGCCCGGCACCATCGGGTACCGGGCCAGCGGACCGATGCGGCGAGCGAAGGCCAAGAACTCCTCCGGCGCCAACGGCTGGTCACGGAACACAACGACCCCGTGCTCCAGCCAGATGCGACGGATCTCGGCGATCTGATCGTCGTCGTGGGCGGCGCGCACCAGGTCGACGCCACCGATCTCGGCCCCGAGCGCGCCGGCCAGGGGACTGACGGTGAACGCCGCCAGGTCGGATGCCAGATCCGAGGTCGCCATGTCGTCACCTCTCGGAGGTCGGGAGATCATGATTCTCTTGAATGCAAAGCAAATTCTCTACCGGAGAGAGCATACCTACGCTAGCATCGTGCCGCGGAAGGGGACCCCGGGACCGCCGACACGAGACCCGCATCGATCGAGTGCGAGGAGCGCCAGCCATGCAGGTGCCAGACATGCAGATGAACGACATGATCCTGGTCAGCATCGACGACCACATGATCGAACCGCCGGACCTGTTCGAGCGCCACGTTCCCGCCAAGTACAAGAACGACATGCCCAAGGTCATCCGCAACGAGGCGGGTGTCGACGAGTGGCACTTCCAGGGATCGGCCACGTCCACCCCGTTCGGCATGGCCGCCACGGTGGGTTGGCCCCGCGAGGAGTGGGGCTTCAACCCCGGCTCCTACTCCGAGCTGCGCCCCGGTTGCTTCGACGTGCACGAGCGCGTGCGCGACATGGACGCCAACGGTGTGCTCGCCTCCCTGAACTTCCCCACCATGGCCGGCTTCTCCGCCCGCACCTTCAACGAGGGTGAGGACAAGGACCTCGCCCTCATCATGCTGCAGGCCTACAACGACTGGGTCATCGACGAGTGGTGCGCGGCCTACCCCGGGCGGTTCATCCCGCTCGGCATGGTCCCGAACTGGGATCCCGAGCTGGCCGCCGACGAGGTACACCGGATCGGGAAGAAGGGCTGCCGGTCGATCAGCTTCCTCGAGACCCCCCACGTGTACGGGCTCCCCAGCCTCATGTCCGACCACTGGGACCCGATGATCAAGGCGATCTGCGACGAGAACATGGTGCTGTCGCTCCACATCGGTGCCGGCTTCGAGGTCATCCGCCGCCCACCCGAGGCCCCCGTCGACCACCTCATGGTCCTCGCCACCCAGATCGCGGCGATCACCGCCCAGGACCTCATGTTCGGCCCGACCTTCAAGAACTTCCCCGACCTGCGGGTGGCGTTGTCCGAGGGTGGCATCGGCTGGGTCCCCTTCTACCTCGACCGCATCGACCGGCACTGGACCAACCAGACCTGGCTCCACGGCGGCGACGAGTTCGGCGGCAAGCTCCCCTCCGAGGTGTTCCGCGAGCACTTCCTGGCCTGCTTCATCACCGACCCCTCCGGCCTCGAGCTCCGCCACCGCATCGGCATGGACCTCATCGCCTGGGAGTGCGACTACCCCCACACCGACACCACCTGGCCCAACTCCCCCGAGTTCTCGTGGAAGGAGTTCATCGACGCCGGCTGCACCGACGCGGAGATCCACCAGATCACCTGGGAGAACTCCTGCCGGTTCTTCGACTGGGACCCGTTCGCCCACACACCGCGCGACAAGGCGACAGTCGGAGCGCTGCGGGCCCAGGCCACCGACGTGGACACCACCCGCATGTCGAGGGCGGAGTGGAAGACGCAGAACGAGGCCGCCGGCATCGGCGTGTACTGAGGCCGGAACCCGGCGCATGACGACCCCCGGATCCGCCTGGGAGGACCACCCCGGCTACCGCATCGACCTCGTGCCGCTGCCCGGTATCGGGCGGGTCCACGTCGGCGACCGCCTGGTGGCCGAGAGCTCGCGCTGCCTCCTGGTCCGGGAGTCCGACCACCAGGATCAGCTGTACCTACCCGTCGACGACGTCGTCGCCCCGCTGCTGCCCAGCGACCACCACACGTTCTGCCCGTTCAAGGGCGAGGCCGACTACTGGCATCTCGAGCTCCCGGACGGCGGCGTCGAGGAGAACGTCGTGTGGGGCTACCCGGAGCCCTACCGCGAGGTGGCCGGCCTGGGCGACCACGTCGCCTTCTACGCCGACCGGGTCGAAGTGACGGCTGTGTCGCCGTACGACGACGGGGACGAGGGCGTGGCCCGATTTCCGGTGTGGGGCACGGTGGCCGATCTCGCCGGCCTCATGGACGTGGCCGCGGACGACACCGCCGGGCCCGACCACCCGCGGTTCCGGGCTCCCACCTACCCCGATCCCCCGCTCGGCACCTTCTTCGACTGGGCTCGGAAGCTGCGGTCCCGCAACGTCGTGGAGGGGGGCCAGCTCCTCGGGGCCGCCGTCGTGGCAGCGGCCAAGGCGCGGCCGGACCTGCGGGTGGTCGACGCCAGCATCGTGTTCGCCAAGGCCGCCCACTTCGACACGCCCATCGACCTCGACGTGGAGATCCGGCGCAGCGGACGCTCGATGGCCGCGTTCGACGCCCGGTTGGTGCAGGACGGCAGGCTGCGCGCGTCGGCGTTGCTCGTGAGCGACGTGGGCGCCGCTGACCTGGTGCGTCACGCCGCACCGATGCCCGACGTCGCCGGCCCCGGCGACAGCGAGCGACTCGACTTCGGCGTGATCGGCCGGGAGCTGCGCGTCGTCGACGGCGCCTACCAGAACCAGGACCGGGTGGGCCCACCGGTGCTGCACGTCTGGACCAGGTTCGCCGCCGACCCCGGACCCCAGCACCTGCACCAGGCCCTGCTGGCCCAGTCGTCCACCCACTGGGCCATCGCCGCCGGGCTCCGGCCCCACGAGGGCATCACCGAACGCGACGCCCACGAGACGGTGTCGATGGGCCCCACCGCGGTGACCATGGGCTTCCACGACGAGCTCGACGTCACCGGTTGGCTGCTCACCGAAACGAACTCGATCCACGCCGGTCGGGGGTCGACCACCGCGCAGAGCCGCACCTGGACCGCCGACGGCCACCTGGTGGCGTCCTCCACGGTGCAGGCGATCGTGCGCGAGTTCGTCCGTGCCCCCGACGCCATGGGCCACGACAGCACCACCGCCATGTAGCACTCCGGCTCCCAGCCCGGGGGCGGGAACTGGGCCGCGCCACACGCACGGGAGACGTCTCACGCGTCCCAGAATCGGGCTCAGGCGGGGATGCGGTCGGGTTGTTCGTAGGCCAGTAGCGCGCCGCGGTCGGCGGCCAGCACGAAGCCGGCAGCGACGGTGGCGTCGGCCGATGCCTCGAACCGCTGCTGGTATTCGGACCGGCTCGCGTACCGCGCCGCCAGGACGTCGTCGGGGAGCGGCGTCGTCGAGCCGGACAGGATGCAGACGATCGCCCCACCGTCCGGACCGGGTTCGCCGGACAACACGTCGACCGGCACGTCGACCGGCGGGGTGCGGATGCCACCGAGGGCGATGCCGTTGTCGTCCCGCGCCACGGCCGGGTCGTCCCCACCCGTCAGCTCGAGCCGGTCGGCGGTGGGTGGTGCCGTACCGTCGGCCACCCAGGCCACCAGCGCGTGGATGGCGGCCTTCACGACGAGGTGCATGGGGCCGTCGTTGATCGGCCCGCACCCGAGCGCGTCCGATCGCTCACCGACCAGCTGGCGGTCGGCGTGGGCGGTGCCGGCCACCTCCCACAGGCGGAAACGATCGGTGTCGTCCTGGCGGGCGTCGACGGAGCTGAGGATGCCGGCGACGTCGCTCTCCGTCTGGGCCTCGAGGACCGGTACCGCGGAGTCGGTGCGCACGATGGTGGGCGACGTGGCGAGCGAGTCGGCGATACCGGCGGGCTGGCCGGGCGCCGCCAGCGGTAGACCGGTCGCGCCGCGGCTGTGGACGAAGAACCCGTCGAAGGCCTCGGTGAGCGGCTGGACGCCGTTGATGTAGGTCACCAGGGCGAACGCGGACTGGGATTCCCCGATGGCCAGCACGTGGTCGGGTGCGCCGCCGCCGAGGACCTCGCCGCCGTCTCGCAGGGCTCGCGCCAGCTGGGTGTAGATGTCGAAGGAGTAGCCGTCGCCCGGGAGCTCGAGCTCGCCGTAGCGTTCGGGGTCGAGGTTGCGCAGCCCCTTGCCCGCGCCGGCGGCCTCCGCCTCCGGGGTGACCACCGCGACCGGGCCGCCGTTGATGCCGATCACCTGGGTGGAAACACCGACCCAGATGTGGCCTTGCCGGGTGAGCTCGGCGTGCATGAGCTGCCAGTCGGGGTCGGCGTCGAGGCCTCCACTGACGTTCATCCACTCGACCACGACGGTCCCGCTGAAGTCGGCGGGATCCGCCGGCCGGCGGACCACGATCCTGGTCCGGTAGTCGGCTTCGTCGGCTTCGGTGAACGTCCACCGCCCGTCGGCCGGGTACTCGTCGGCGGAGTACGAGGTGGCGGTGCCGTCGACCCGATATTCGTGCTGCTCGTAGCCGGCTGCCTCCAGCACCGCCTCGGGCGGTGCCGCGGCGGCCACGTTGACGCCGGCGCCGCCCGTGAGCTCCCCCACGATCTCGGCGGCCGGGCCGGCGGGGCGCTCGGGCAGAACCGTGGTGGTGGTCGACCGGGCCGCAGTCGTCGACGTCGATGCCGCCGAGGAGCCGTCATCGGACCCGGACGAGCAGGCCGCGAGCACGGTGAGCGAGACGGCGAGGACCGTGGCGGCGACACGTACCCGTGACATGGGACGCCTCAGAGGTGGAGATCGACGATGGGCCGAACGAGCGGGTTCACGTTCACCTCGCCCAGCGCGGGAAGCAGCTCGTCGTGGGGCCGGCCGGCGAGGAACCCGTCGATGGTTCGCTCGAGGTTCGACAGGTGTCCCTCCGCCCGCTCGGAGAAGCGCATGTACTCGAACCCTCTGGCGTGCAGGCCGCGCTGCTGCTTCGGCAGGTTGGAGAAGTCCTGGCGCGGGATCGGCGGCCAGCGCGGGTCGTCGCACTCCCAGATCTCCGGGGGCGTCGGCTTGGCTCCCTCGGCACCCTCGGGGAAACGGGTGAGCGACCAGATCTCCATCAGGGTCTCCTCGGGCCCGAGTGGCCGGAAGCGGTACGACGACGCGCTGCTGTACATCGGCAACACGAAGTAGTGCGGGAAGACGTACCCCATGGGCTCGTTGACGCCCCGCGCCTCGAGGTCGTTGAGGTCGGGGATGTCGTGACCTTCGCCGCGGTGCCAGTCGACGACCGCATCGTTGAGCGTGCGGTTCCAGGTCGACATGGCGGGCTCGGGATCGGCGGGGAGGTCGATGTCGCGCAGCCCTTCGGCGACCTGAACGTCGCTGGCGTGGACCATCCCGGCCATGCCGTTGCTCATCGCCCGCAAGTACCGGATCTCGGCGTCGACGAACACCTGCGGGTCGAAGCTGGCCTGGCGGGCGCCGTAGCGCATCCCGGGGATCACCAGCTGCGGATGCGTCTCGACCACGTGGTACTGCTCCTGGAAGGCGTGCTGAGCCAGCTTCCAGTTGACGGGCAACCGGCAGGCGTACCACCACTCGGTCCGCAGTGATTCGACCTTCCACGCGTCGAGGATGGTGGCGGCCGGCTCGATGCAGTGCCGCAAGGGGGGCGCGTCGCCGTCGAGGTTGATCCACGCGCAGGCGCCCCACAGCTCGCAGCGCACCGGGACGAGATCGATGTCGCCCGGCTGCAGGTTGTGCTCGGCGAAGGTCCGCGGCTGGGGCACGTGGGTGTTGGCACCGTCGGCGCCGTAGCACCACCCGTGGAACGGGCACGTGAAGCCGTTCTCGCAGGTTCCCTGGCCCACGGCCACCTTCACGCCTCGGTGACGACAGGCGTTCTGGAAGGCGCGCACCTCCATGTCCTCGCCCCGCACGACGACGACCGACTGGTCGAGGATCTCGTACTCGACGAAGTCACCAGGGCCCGGGATCTCCTCGAGCCGGCATGCCATCTGCCAGACGCGGGGCCACAGGTGCTCGGCTTCCAACTGGAAGAAGTCGGCATCGAAGTACCGCTGCTTGGGAGCCCGATCCGGGATCTCCACGGCGTAGGGCACCGGCTCCACCGAGCGCTTCTCACCCACGAGCTCTGTCCTCCCCTCGGCGGCCGAGATAGGTTTGGAACAACCGGTCGGTACAACGTAACAGCAGCACAGGATGGGGGCTGGTCGATGGTGGATGGCGCGATGACCTACGCCGAGGCCGCCGAGGGTATACGGGCCACGATTGCCCGCTACACCCAGGCACTGGACGACGGCCGCACCGACGACATCGTCGCCACCTACTGCCCCGACGGGGTCTTCGACATGCCCGGCATGGGCACCTTCGAGGGTCACGAGGCGCTGCGCGAGGCCTACACCGGATGGCAGCCGACCCGGCCCCAGCGCCACCTCGTCCTCAACACCGTGATCACCGACTGGGACGAGCACGAAGCCCGCACCGTGAGCGATGTGGTCTTCATCCTCCAGGGGTCCTCGGGCTGGTCGATCCAGTTCGTCGCCCGGTACCACGACACCCTCCACCGCGGCGACGCCGGGTGGCGGTTCCACCGGCGCACGGTCGTGCCAGAGGCGTCGTGATGCAGCCGGACATGAGCTGGGTCGGCGTGCTCGAGCACCACGCCCGCCGCACGCCGGACAAGCCGTTGGCGGTCATGGGCCACGAGGTCGTCACCTACCAGGGCATGGTCGACCGGGCCGCCGCAGTGGCCGGCGGATTGCGAGCGCGCGGCGTCACACCCGGCGACGTGGTCGCCCTCCTGTCGTACAACAGCACCGAGTTCCTGGCCACGATCTACGCCGCCAACCACCTCGGCGCCATCGCCATGCCGATCAACTGGCGGCTCGCCGCGCCGGAGCTCCGCTTCATCCTCGAGCATTCCGAGGCCCGTGTCCTGGTCTGCGACCGCGAGCTCCTCGCGGTCGCCGATGAGGCAACCGCCGACCTCACCGAACTGGTCCGGGTGGCGGTGACGCCCGAATCGGTCGCCGGGTGGGAACGCTTCACCGACCTCTCGGCCGGGTCCGAACGGCCCGACCGGGTGCCACAGCAGGGCGACGACATCCACCGGCTGATGTACACGTCCGGCACCACCGGCCGACCCAAGGGGGTCATGATCACCCACGCCAACCTGGCGTGGAAGAACTACGGCCACATCGCCGAATTCGGCTTCACCGAGGCCGACGTCGGGCTGGCGTGCGGGCCCCTCTACCACGTCGGCGCCCTCGACCTCGTCACCACCACCATGCTGGCGGTGGGGGCCACCACCATCATCCACCGCACGTTCGACGCCGCCGCCGTCGTCGACGAGATCGAGCGTTCGGGGATCACGCTGGTGTGGGCCGCACCGGCGATGGTCCGGGCGATCCTCGACGTCCCCGGCGTGGAGGATCGCGACCTGTCCTCGGTCCGGGTGATCATCGCCGGCGGCGAGAAGATGCCGGTCCCGTTCATCGAGCGGCTGGGACGGACGTTCCCGTCGGCCTGGTTCGCCGACGCCTACGGCCTGACCGAGACGGTCTCGGGCGACACCTTCCTCGACCGGGAGAGCACGGTCTCCAAGCTCGGCAGCGTCGGGCGAGCGTGCCTGTATCTCGAGCTGGAGATCTGGGACGAGGCCGGAAACGCGGTGCCGTCGGGCGAGCGGGGCGAGGTCGTGCTCCGCGGTCCCAAGGTGTTCGCCGGCTACTGGCGGGACCCCGATGCCACCGCAGCCGCCTTCGCCGGGGGCTGGTTCCACACCGGCGACATCGGCGTGAAGGACGGGGACGGCTACGTCTACATCGTCGACCGGCTCAAGGACATGATCGTCTCCGGTGGCGAGAACATCGCCAGTTCCGAGGTCGAGCGGGTGCTCTACGAGCACGAATCCGTCGTCGAGGCCGCCGTCGTCGGCCGCCCCGATGATCGCTGGGGGGAGGTCCCCATCGCGTTCGTGGTGGTGCGCGCCGGTTCGAGCACGTCCCCCGACGAGCTCGTCGAGCACTGCCGCGGGCAGCTGGCCAAGTACAAGGTGCCCAAGGACGTGACGCTGGTCGACGCGCTCCCGCGCAACCCGTCGGGCAAGGTCCTCAAGCGCGAGCTACGCCAACAGTCGGTCTGAGCAGCGTTCGACCACCGACCGATCCGGGACGCGAGAAAGGCGGCCACGGGGCGTGTCCCGCGTCCCGCTACCGCAGAGCAACGGTTCTGGGACGTGGGAGACGGTCTGGATGAGCGAGGTCGCGGCCCGCGACCGGTACGGAGACTGCTCGGCTATCGGCCGGCGTCGAGCTCGTCGACGCTCCGCCGCGGCGCGGTCAACCGGAACGACGCGTCGAGGAGCTCGGCCACCTCGACCCAGTCCGTCTCAGCGTCCAGATCCATCCCGACCCAACCCGACGGACCGAGGTAGGCCGGGATGTAGACGTGGGAGTCCTGCACCAGCGCGGCGCGGTCATCCGGATCCGGCTGCACCACGAGCGAGTGAGCATGTTCGACCCACGCCCCCTCGACCTTCCGCGCGCCTCCGAAATAGGCGAACACCTTCTGGGTGAAGAACGCAGGACGTCCGTGCGACACCTTCTCGGCCGCACCCGGGAGCGCAAGGGCCAACTCCCGCACCCGTGCAAGGTAGGGGTCGTCGTCGTCGAAGTGGAGCGGATGCGCCATGGCGCGAGCGTAGGACGGCACGCCCGTCTCCACGATTGGCTCGCCGAGGGTGTGGAGGTGATCGGACGTGGTCGCCGACGTCAGCGGGAGCGCAGGTGGGCGGTGAAGGCGGCCGACCACGCCATCAGGTCGGCGGGCACCGAGTAGCCGGCCTCGTCGTTGATGGTGGCCCAGTGGCTGGCCACGTCCTCGACCGTGGGCTCCCCGTCGGTGTGGAGATAGCCCGGGGTCGAGGCGATGAAGATGCGGGCGAAGCGGCCGGCGCCGGCGGCGTAGATCTCGCCGGTGACCGGGCAGTCCTCGTGGACGAGGAAGGCGACCATCGGGGCGACGAGCTCCGATGACATCGGACCGGTGTCGGACGGGTCGGGTTCGGCGCCGGACGGCACGGCCATGCGGGTCATGGCCGCCGGCGCGATGAGGTTGACCATGATGCCGTGCGCCGCGCCGGCGGTGGCGAGGCTGCGCGTCATCCCGATGACGCCGCCCTTGGCCGCGGCATACGACAGGTTGTTCGGGAGCCCGAACACGCCCGACGACGTGGTGTTCACGATCCGTCCGTAGGCCTGCTCGACCAGGTGGGGCCAGGCGGCTCGGATCGTGTTGAAGGACCCCTCGAGGTGCACGGCGAGATGGCGTCGGAGGTTGTCGGCGTCGACCTCGGGAAGCCCGGCCCAGCGCATGATGCCGGCGTTGTTCACCACGATGTCGATGCGACCGAACTCCAGGACCGCCGCGTCGATGAGGGCCTCGGCGCCGGCGGTGGTCGAGACGTCGTTGGTGTCGGCGATGGCGACGCCACCCGCGGCCACGATCTCGCCGGCGACGGTGGACGCCGGGCCGGCATCGGTACCGACGCCGGCCATCGAGCCTCCGAGGTCGTTGACCACGACCCGAGCGCCGCGCGCCGCCAAGAGAGCGGCATGGGCGCGACCGATGCCCCGTCCTGCGCCGGTGACGACGGCAACCCGTCCATCGAAACGGTGTTCGTTCATCGGGGGTCGACGCTCCTTCCGGCATCCGATCGCCGGCGGACCGGCTCCGGTGGGGCATGGTCCGTGTACCGTCGCAGTGAATGGCGCGAACCGACGCGGGCGACGAGCCCGGACGCACCTCGAAGTGGATCGCGCGGCGGGAAACGATCGTCGACACCTCGGCCCGGGTGTTCGCCCGCCAGGGCTACCACGCCACCGGCATCGCGGAGCTGTGCGACGTGAACGGCCTGGGCAAGGGCGCGTTCTACCACTACATCGGCTCCAAGGAGGAGCTGCTCGCCGCCATCCACGACCGGGTGATGGACGAGGTGATGGCCGGCGCGGAGCGGGTGGCCGAGGCCGGCGGATCGCCGTCGGCCCAGCTGGGCATGCTCGGCGACGAGCTGCTGGACGTCATCTTCCGGTACCCCGATCACGTGTGGGTCTTTCTCCACGAGTTCCCGGCCCTCACCGGCGACCGGGCCGAGACGTTCCGGCTCCGCCGGCGCGAGTACGAGGCTCGGGTCGAGGCGGTGGTGCAGGCGGGGATCGATGCCGGCGAGTTCCGCCCCGTCGATCCCCGGTTGACGGCGCTGGCGTGGCTCGGCATGCACAACTACACCTACCTGTGGCTGAGGGCCGACGGCCGTCTGTCGGCCGGCGAGCTCGCCAAACCGTTCGCCGAGATCTTCATCCGGGGGATCGAGGCCTAGCCGACTCGCTCAGCCGACGGCGGCCGGCTGGAACCCCAGGATGCCGGCCAGCGTGCCGCCGACGATGGCCTTGCGCTCGTCGTCGGGGAGGCCGCCGAGCTGGTTCGCCAGCAGCTGCCGGCTGCCGCGGAAGGTGCCCTCGGCGTGCGGGTAGTCGTTGCCCCAGATGATGGTCGAGATGCCGGTGATGTGCCGGCAGGCGACGGCGACCGGATCGTCCTGGAACTGCACGTGGAACTGCCGCTTGACGTACTCGCTCGGGGTGAGCGGGTACGGCCACTTCTCATTGAGGCGGAACAGCTGGGCCATGTTGGGCTGGTCGTGGGCCGGACGGGAATCGTCCCACTTCCCGAGCCACCAGTCGGCGTCCTGACCGATGCCGGTCACCCAGCACTTGTCCATGCCGCCCATCAGCGACGCCAGCCAGTGGGCGTTGAACTCGATGAGCGAGAAGTGCAGGTCGGGGTAGCGCTCGGGGACGCCGGCGCCCACCAGGTGGCAGATGAGCTGGCTGGGCACGATGGTGCTGTAGACGGCCTGCGTGACCATCCGCTTCGCAGCCGCTTTCTCGGTCATGGGCTGGTTCACCTGGGCGGCGTTCTCCAGCACGACCTTGAGCGTGGTGGCCTCGGTGTCGTCGACGCGCACGCCGCCGGTCTGGGTGTGGAAGAACGGTTGCAGCCCGGTGTCGCTCAGGGCCGACCACACCGGGTCGAGGTCGCGCGTGTAGTAGTTGCGGGGCGGCGTCGCCGGGAGCAGGACCGCACGGAAACCGGCCGCCGCCACCCGCTGGATCTCGGCCACGGCGTCGTCGATGTCGGTGATGGGGATCGGCGCGGTGAGGGCGATCCGATCGAAGTACGGACTGAACCGCTCGACGACGTAGTCGTTGTAGACGCGGGCGTGGGCCATCGACAGCTCGTGGTCATCGGAGTAGAGCCCGAAGAGCGAGAGGTTGGGGTGCAGGACCTGGGCGTCGACGCCGTCGAGCTCCATGTCCTCGAGGATCATCTCCGGATCGCCCTCGGGGGTGCGGCCGCCCGTCTGGCGGTAGCGGGAGATGGTCCAGCCCTCGTAGCCGGCGGTGTGCAGCCGCCGGAAGACCCGGGCCCCGCCCTCGACCCACGGCTCGTCCAGCTCGAAGTCCTCCTCCCACACCCCGCGCTCGCGCAGGTGCTCGGGGAGGCGGGTGCGGAACAGATCGGTCGGCTCGAGGAGATGCCCGTCGGCCGAGACGACGAAGTCGTGATCCGTTCGTGGCAGCGTCATGGAACGACAGTAGGTGGACCGATCGGTACATTGCAATGGATGACGACGCGGTGGACACGACGCCCGGAGGGATCGACCTGGGGTGACTGGGGTGACGACGACGAGCTGGGCCGGATCAACCTGCTCACCCCCGAGAAGGTGCTCGAGGGGGTGCGCGAGGTGGAGGCCGGCATCAGCTTCTGCCTGAGCCTGCCCCTCGACTTCCCCGGCGGCACCGCGCTGAACCAGCGCCGCCACCCACCGGTCCTGGCCCCCACGGAGGACATGGACGGCAACCCGAGCACCTTCTACAACGTCCGCATGAGCGAGATGCCCGACTTCGGCGACCCCAAGTACGTCGACGTGTGGGCCGACGACGTGGTCACCCTCTCGCTGCAGTACTCGACGCAGTGGGACTCGCTGGCCCACGTCGGCGCCGAGTTCGATGCCGACGGCGACGGGGTCGAGGAGGCCGTCTACTACAACGGCTACCGGGCCGGGACCGACCTCGTGGGGCCGGCCGACGACGCCGCCGGTGACGGCGTCCGCCACCGGTGCTTCGCCCGCCACCTCGGGCTCGAGCACATGGCGTTCCACGGGGTGCAGGGCCGGGGCGTGCTCATCGACCTGCACCACCACCTGGGCGACGAGTGGCGGGGCGTCGACCTGGCGTGCCTCCAGGAGATCATGGACGCCGACGATGTGGTGGTGGAACCCGGCGACATGTTGCTGCTCCACACCGGCTACGCCACCAGGATTCTGGAGTGGGACCGCAACCCCGATCCGAGGAAGCTGTTCACCACCGGTAGCTACCTCGATGCCCACGACGACGCGCTGCTCGACTGGATCGCCGACTCGCAGATCTCGGCACTGGTCGCCGACAACTACGCCGTCGAGGGCCTGCTCGGCAAGGACCGCGACCCGAGCCGCCACTCGTTCCTCCCCATCCACCACCTCTGCCTGTTCAAGTTGGGCGTCCCGCTCGGGGAGATGTGGTACCTGGACGAGCTGGCCGGCTGGCTGCGCGACCACGGCCGGAACCGCTTCCTGCTCACCGCTCCCCCGCTGCGGTTGCCGGGCATCGTCGGCTCACCGCTGACGCCGATCGCCACGGTCTGACCGGCGCCGGTCAGCCTTGGGTGACCATGTTGCGGACTGTCCGCCGCCCCGAGGTGCCGTGTCGTGACACCCGCGCCGGGGCCGACGAGGAACGATGTGCTCCTCCGTAACGGGCGATCGGGGAGGGCTTCGGGCTGCCAGCATCCACCGCCTCCGCTCGTCGTCGTGGTGGCATGCACTGGTCGACGGGCCAGCGACGGCCGCTCCTGTCACCCGCCAGGTCAACTGCGTGGAGATGGAAGCCAGCGCCCATCGCCCAGTCCGGTTGAATTCGAGGCATCGCCGACACGCCCTGGAACGGCACGTCGGCGCGGACTCACCCGGCAGTGAGGAACGTCGGCGTCGATCGAAGCCGAGGATCCTCGTCGAACCGATGTCAGTGACACCGAACGAGAGGATCCTCGCCGACGATGCATTGGTGCGGGTTGTGACGAACCCGAGGGTCCTGGTCGAACATCTGCACGTGCCACCGAAGGTGAGGATCCTCGCCGACGATGACTTGGTGGGCGGCCCGAGGTTCCCATCGGGGCGCACCGACTGCCGGCTCGAGCGGACCTTCCGCAACGAAGAACAGGGTGATAGGTCGCGTCGGGCCGGCTTCGGTCTCCCGGGACGGCTGCCGTGCACTATGCCCGGTTTCTGTCAGCAGAGTCTCTTCGCCTGACTCTGGTGACCACGGGTGTGCTCGAGGCACTCCTGTCGTCACGAGAGGCGGAACTTGCGGGAGAAGTGGGCGGGCGACATGAGCGCGGCGCGGGCGATGGCCGGGATGTCGAGCGCACATCCGACGCCGCACCGGCGTTCCGGTACGTGCGCTTCCTCGCGGTGCAATGCTGGCGCACGTGGCGACGGACATCACTCGCTACCGCGAGGCCGAAGATCGTGTGTGGATGGCGCTCGGCATCCAGCCCACCGAGCGCACCGTGACCCTGCCCGCCGGCAACCGGGTACGGGTACTCGAACACGGCGAGGGCGAGCCGGTGTTGTTCGTCCATGGCGCCTCCGTCGCCGGGGCGAGCTGGGCGGATCTCGCCCGCGTGCTCGGAGACTTCCGTTGCCTGCTGCTCGACCGGCCCGGCTGCGGACTCAGCGATCCACTGCCCGACCCCCCTCGCGACATCGACGAGGTCGAGGCCTACGCCGACGGATTGATCGCCGATGTTCTCGACGCCCTCGGGCTGGATGCCGCGCCCGTGGTGGCGACCTCCTACGGCGGTTACTTCGCACTCCGGGGAGCCGCCGCGCACCCGGACCGGATCCCGAAGCTCGTCGAGCTCAGCTGGCCGTTCGGCGCCCCGATGGAGAAGGTCGCGTTCGTGATGCGGATGCAGACCGTCCCCGGCGCCGCCGCCCTGGCCGCCCGCCTGCCGGTCACACGCGGCATGGTGAAGTCGATGCTCCGCCAGATCGGACTCGAGCGAGCCATCCGGACCGGTGCGTTCGACGACAGCAGACTCGACTGGACCGTGGCATTGCTGCGCCACACCGACACCCAGCGCAACGACACCACGGCGTCACCGAAGCTGGTCCGACCCGTCCGGGGTCTCGACGGGCGCGTCCTGTTGTCCGACGAACTGCTGTCGCGGGTAACGATGCCGTCGCTGTTCCTCTGGGGCGACGAGGATCCCAACGGCGGCGAGGCCATCGCGCGGGCGTTCACCGCCCGGCTCCCCGACGCCACGCTCGACCTCGTCCGGGAGGCCGGCCACGCACCCTGGTTCGATCAGCTCGACCACTGCGCGGCGCGCATCCGCTCGTTCCTCTCCGCCTGACGTCGACCCGGACGCAGAGGTGACGGGTAAGGTCAGCGGGTGTCGACCCGAGCCGACACCCGCCACGTCCGGAACGCGGCGTAGTCGGTGTCGCGCACGCGATCGATCTCCTTGAACAGCTTCGGTCGGCCGCCGGAGTTGAGCAGGTAACGGCGGGGCTTCCCGGGGATGTTGGTGCCGTAGTAGTAGCTCTTCTCGGTGAACGACGATGACGACGCCCACCGGTCGACCATGTCGGTCCAGCGCTCCTCGGCCTCGGGCGTGACCTCGATGACGTCGTCGCCGCGCTCGCACAGGTGCAGCAGGGCCTCGTGCACGAAGTCGACCTGGTCGCCGTTGTAGCGCGGGTTGTTGCCGGCGGCGGCGTGCGGACCGCCGGGGAAGAAGAAGTTGGGGAAGCCGACGGTCTGCACCCCGAGGAAGGTGGTCGGCCCGTCGGCCCAGTGATCCTCGAGGGCGAGCCCGTCGCGGCCACGGATCCCCATCCGCAGCAACGCCCCGGTGCCGAAGTCGAAGCCAGTGGCCCACACGATGACGTCGAACTCGCGCTCGCCATCAGTGGTCTCGATGCCCCGTTCGGTGACGCGGATCATCGGCGTCTCGCGGAGATCGACGAGCGACACGTTGGGCTTGTTGTAGGCCTCGTAGTAGTCGGTGACGAACGGCGGTCGCTTCTCCCCGAACCGGTGATCGTTCGGGATCAGCTTCTCGGCCGTGGCGGGGTCGTCGACCACGGCCCGCACCTTGGCGGCAATGAACTCGCACCACTCGGCGTTGGCCGCCGGGTCGACCAGCAGGTCGGTGTAGTTGCTGGTGAGCTTGGTGAAGCCGGGGCTGTGCCACATCTTCTCGAAGAAGGCCTGCCGCTCCTCGGCGGAGTCGTCGAAGGTGGCGCGGTCGTGGGCCTCGTGGAGGAAGCCGTGGACCGAGGTGTTCAGCACCTGGCGGATGGATTCGAACTCCGCCCGCAATCGGGCCTGCTCGTCCGGGGTGATGGGCGCGTTGTTGAGCGGGGTGCACCAGTTGGGCGTGCGCTGGAACACGGTCAGAGACGCGACCTCGTCGGCGATGACCGGCACGATCTGGACGCCGCTGGAGCCGGTACCGACGACGGCGACCCGCTTGCCGCCGAAGTCGACCTGAGAGGTGGGCCACCGACCGGTGTGATGCGACTCGCCGCGGAAGTCGTCCCGGCCGTGGACGTCTGGGAAGTGCGGCACCGACAAGACGCCGGTGGCCGCCACGAGGAACCGGGCCCGGTGCTGGTTGCCGTCGTCGACGGTCACGGTCCACGTTCCCGACGCGTCGTCCCAGACCGCCGAGGTGACCTTGGTGTCGAAGCACATGTGACGCCGGAGGTCGAACCGGTCGACCACGTGGTTCAGGTAGCGCTCGGTCTCCGGTTGTTCGGCGAAGCGCTCCTGCCACTCCCAGTCGTCGAACAGCTCCTTCGAGAACAGGTAGGCGTAGGTGTAGCTCTCCGAATCGAACCGGGCCCCCGGGTAGCGGTTCCAGTACCAGGTCCCGCCGACGCCGCCTCCGGCCTCGAGCAGCCGGGCCGAGAAGCCGGCCTCGCGGGCGCGGTGGAGCTGATAGATGCCGGTGACGCCCGCACCGACGATCAACACGTCACAATCCAGAGTTGTACCGATCGGTCTACTCTATGACATGGACTTCTCGCTGACCGAGGCCGAGCGCGATCTGGTGGACCTGTGCCGCGATTTCGCCCAGCACGAGATCGCCCCGCGAGCCCCCGAAGCGTGGGAGCAGGCCCGCTGCCCGACCGATCTGCTGCGGGAGATGGGGGCGATGGGCCTGCTCGGCATGTTGGTTCCCGAGGAGTGGGGCGGGATCGGGATGTCCACGGTGGGCTTCGTCGCCGCCATGGAGCAGATCGGCCTGGCCGACCAGTCGGTGGCGGCTGCCTGGCAGGCCCACGTCACCATCGGATCGCTCCCGCTGCTGCTCTTCGGTGACGACGGCCAGCGCGAGCGCTGGCTCCGGCCGCTGGCCGAGGGTCGGGCCCTCGGCGCCTTCGGCCTCACCGAACCCGACGCCGGCTCGGACGCCCGGGGCATCCGCACCCGGGCCGAACGGCGCGACGGCGGCTGGGTGATCAACGGCCGCAAGACGTTCATCTCCAACGCCGGCACCGACATGTCGTTCGGGGTGACGTTGCTGGCCCGCACCCCCGCAGCCGACGGCGACGCGCCGCGGTACGCCAGCTTCGTGGTGGAGAAGGACACCCCTGGGTTCACCACGGGATCGAAGATGCGGGGCATCGGGTGGCGGGGCCTCGACACCCGGGAGCTGTTCTTCGACGACGTCTGGGTGCCCGACGAGCACCTGATCGGCGATCCCGAGATGGGCCTGGCCCAGTTCCTCCGGACCCTGGAGGTGGGCCGCATCTCCATCGCCGCCTTGTCCCTCAGCCTGACCCAGGCCGTGCTCGACCTCGCCCTGGCCTACGCCGGCCAGCGGGTGCAGTTCGGGCAGCCGATCTCGAAGTTCCAGGCCATCCAGTTCAAGCTGGCCGACATCGCCACCGAGCTGGAGGCGGCGCGTTGGCTCACCTACCGCGCCGCCTCGTTGCGTGACGCGGGGCAGCCGTTCCTGAAGGAAGCGGCGATGGCCAAGCTCAAAGCGAGTCGGGTCGCGACGTGGGCGGCGTCCGAGGCGGTGCAGATCCACGGCGGTCTCGGCTACATGCTCGAGACACCGGTGGCCCGCTTCTACTGCGACTCGAAGGTGCTCGAGATCGGCGAGGGCACCAACGAGATCCAGCACATGGTCATCGCGAGGGCGCTGGGCTGTTAGGCCGCGACGACCCGCCGGATGGCGGCGGCGACGTCGTCGCGATTCGGGAGCCACGCCCGCTCGAGGTCGGGGGCGTAGGGCGGCGGGGTGGCGGCGGCCCCGACCCGCTCGATGGGGGCGTCGAGATCCCAGAAGGCCTCGCGGGCCACGGTGGCGGCGATCTCCGCACCGATGCCGAACGGCACGACCGCCTCGTGGGCGATGAGCAACCGGGACGTCTTGGTCACCGACTCGAGG
>CAVSRP010000023.1:0-114037 GCA_963730345.1 uncultured Acidimicrobiaceae bacterium | reverse complement strand
GGGCGGCGGCCCAGGAGCCCTCGCCCCGCACCGCGTCGTTGGTGGCCGGGTCCATGCCATCGAGGCTGATCTGGACGTCGAGGTAGGGCATGGCCGCCAGTCGGCGAGCGGCGGTGGCGTCGAGGTAGGTGCCGTTGGTGGAGAACTTCACGCCGACGTGATGGTCGACGGAGTACTCGACGATGTCGAAGAAGTCCTTGCGGAGCATGGGCTCGCCGCCACCGATGTTGACGTAGAAGACCTGGAGGGCCGCCAACTGGTCGACGACGGACAGCGCCTCCGCGGTGGTGAGCTCGTCGGGGTCTCGGCGACCGGAGCTGGACAGGCAGTGCACGCAGGCCAGGTTGCAGGCGTAGGTGAGCTCCCAGGTGAGGCAGATGGGGGCATCGAGGCCGGCCTTGAGCTGCTCGACGAGTGGAGGCGTGCCGGGGGTGGGGCTGGTGACGGTCACGGCGAGGGCTCCAGGGCGGGCTCGACGACACCGGAGTCGCACAGGGATGCGAGGGCGTCGAGGTACACGGGCCGCCGGGCCGGGGGCGGGGCGATCACCGCGTCCACGGCCGCGCCCGCGCTGGGTGGGCATCCAGCGCGTGGACGAGATCCACCAGGTCGGGCGACTTGAGGAAGACGAGGCGCCGGGTGTCGAAGTGGTAGGCCAGCGCGCCGAAGGGTTCGGGACGGAGCCCGACCCTCGGACTCAGGCGGTAGTGGGCGTCGGGGTCGAACACGCCTAGTAGACGCCGCACATCCCGTCGATGGAGATCTCCTCGACCAGTACCTCGTCGTCGACCAGCTCGTCATGGACCTCGACCGCGTCGGTGGCGGAGTCCCCCGGCTGGGCCGGTGCATCGAGACCCGGGACGGTGTCGTGGGTGGACTCGGTGACGGTCATGTCGTTCCTCCGACGTTGACGGCAGGGGTGCGATCGGGGTGGGGTTACCCTCTCGGACTCCGCTCCGGGGCACCGTCCACCGGCGCCCACGAGGAGGAACGTGACCGAGAGGTTCTGGGAATCTATCGCACTGCGTCTCGACGCCGACACTCGGCGCAGCGACCGCGGGCGGACGCTGCTGGGCGGCTCACCCCTCCGGCTCCTTCGCCTCTCCGACACCGGTGCTCGGGTCGTCGACGACCTCGCCGACGGTTCGCCGGTCGGCATGGACCCGGCCCGGCAGCGCCTCGCCCGCCGGCTCCTCGACGCGGGGTTGGCCCACCCGGTGCCCCAAGCCCGGCCGGTGCTCTCGGTGGCAGTCGTGATCCCTGTCCGGGACCACGCCCACGATCTGGGGACGCTCCTCGACCAGCTGGACGCGGACGGGATGCCGGCCGCGCTGGTGGTCGACGACGGCTCCACCGACTCGAGAGCCGTCGTGGAGGCCGTGGCCGGCCGCGCCGCCGTGGTACGCCACGAGCGGCCGGCCGGACCCGCCGCGGCGCGGAACACCGGCTGGCGGGCCACCGACGCCGACGTCGTGGTGTTCGTCGACGCCGACGTGTCGCCCACATCCGGCTGGTTGGAAACGGTGATCGAGCACTTCGTCGATCCCCGGGTCGGTGCCGTCGCGCCACGGATCCGGGGCCGGCGGGTCTCGGACTCGGTGCTCGACCGCTTCGAGGAGCACCGGTCGCCCCTCGATCTGGGTCCGCAGGAGGCCAGCGTCGGCCCCCGCCGGCGAGTCAGCTACGTCCCCACCGCGGCCATCGCCTACCGGCGGACGGTGCTGCAGGAGACCGGGGGATTCGACGAGTCCCTCCGCGTCGGCGAGGACGTCGACCTGGTCTGGCGGACGGTCGAAGCGGCCCACACGGTCCGCTACGTCCCCGACGCCGATGGTCACCCACCGGAACCGGCCGACGTGGGGGGCGCTCGCCCGGCAGCGGGCGACGTACGGCACGTCGGCCGCCGCCCTCGACCGTCGCCACCCCGGCGGGGTGCCGCCGGTCGAGCTGAACGTCTGGAGCATCGTCGCGTGGACGCTGCCGGTGGTCGCGGGCTGGCCCGGCGTCGCAGCTGGCGTGGCCACGGCAGCGGCCACCACCGCCGCGCTCGTCCCGAAGCTGCGAGATCGGGTCGACCGGCCCGTGGTCGAGGCCATGCGTCTCGGTGGGCTGGGCAACCTGTGGGCCGGACGGTGGCTGGCACACGCCACCGTCCGGGCGTGGTTGCCGCTCGCCCTCGCCGGCAGCGCGCGGTCCCGGCGGGTCCGGCGGGCCACTGTGGCGGCCATGGTTCTGCCCGCAGTGCTGGCGTGGCGAGAGACCCAGCCCGACCTCGACCCGGTCCGCTGGACGGCCGCGTGCCTGTTGGACGACGTCGCCTACTGCACCGGCGTCTGGCGGGGATGCTGGCGCGAGCGATCGTGGCGATGCCTCGCGCCCCGACTGTCGGGCATCCCTGGCCTGACCGGAGATCGTTCCTGAGCGGCGACGCCGCACGTGCCGTCGGTCACGCCGGTGCCGCCGAAGCGGAGGTGACCATCGTGCGTTGCTACGGTCTGCTCCGTCGACCCGCGGGTGTAGCTCAATGGTAGAGCCCCAGCCTTCCAAGCTGGTCATGCGGGTTCGATTCCCGTCACCCGCTCCAATCCCGCGTCAACTCCCCAGGAACCGACTACCTCCTTGTCCCGTCTGCCCAAGCTCCTGCATGGTTGCCGCGCTCCTCGTGATGGCTCGCCGGCATCGGCCTGGCGGTGGCCCAGCCCGGCTCGCTCGGCGGCAACGGCGACGAGTCCGCGGCGCCCACCACCGAGACGTCCACCACCGAGACGTCCACCACCGAGACGACAGACTCGACGCCGCGACCAGCTCGACCACGACCACCACGTCGGCGAGCAGCTCGACGACCACGACGGTGGCCTCGAGCGCCACGACGTCGACGGTGCCCGCCGGAGGCCTCCACCACGACCACCGGCCCGGGCTCCGGGCTCGGGGCCAGCGGCGCAGCGCAGGGATCAGACACGTCCGACGGACTGGCCAGCACCGGCGGTGAGTCGATGCTGCTCGCCGGCCTCGTGCTGGGCGGCATCGGCCTTGCCGACCCACCGACGCCCGAGCGCCGGCTGATCCGACGGTGGGCGGGCCGAGCCTCGCGTCCGCCGCCGACGGCCGACGCCGCCGACCCGATCGCCGCGCTCCGATCCCGGTTCGAGATCCCCGATCCCGACCTCTGCTACCTCGACGGCAACAGCCTCGGCCGCCCGCCGCCGCACGGCCCGGGACGCGGCCACCAGCGGGTGCTCGACGACTGGTCCGAGCACCTCGTCGTGTCGTGGGAGCGCTGGATCGACCGTCCCCTGGCCGTCGGCGACCTCCTCGCCCCGGTCCTCGGCGCCGGGCCCGGGCAGGTCCTGATCGGCGAGTCGACCACCGTGGCCCTCTACCAGGCGGTGGATGCGGCGCTCTCGGCCCGACCGGACCGCACGGTGATCGTCGTGGCCGCCGGTCGACTTCCCCACTGATCGCTACGTGGTCGACGGGCTGGCGCAGGCTCGTGGCAGATCGGTGCGGTGGGTGTCGTCGCATGTCGGCAGCCGAGGTGCTCCCGAACCTGGACGACCGACGTCGCCGTCCTGGTCGGATCGGTCGTCAACTTCGTGACCGCGGCCGTGGCCGACATCGGCGTGCCTGACCGACGCCGCCCACGATGCCGGCGCCCTGGTCGTCTGGGACTGCTCCCACGCGGCGGGGGCGGTGCCGATCGGCCTCGACGCCAATCACGTGGACCTCGCCGTGGGGTGCAGCTACAAGTACCTGCACGGCGGGCCAGGTGCCCCGGCGTTCACCTACGTCGCCACCGACCGCCAGGCGCGAGCTCCGCCAGCCCATCCACGGTTGGTTCGGTTCGCGGGACCAGTTCGCCATGGGCCCGTCGTACACACCGGCGGCCGGCGTCGGCTCGTGGCGGGTCGGGACACCGGGAATGATCGGCATCGAGGTCGCGGCCGAGGGGATCGGCATCGTCGCCGAGGTGGGCATCGACGCCATCCGCGCCAAGTCGCTGGCGCTCGGTCACGTGATGCTCGATGCCCACGACGCCTGGTTCGCCCCGCTCGGGTTCGAGCTGGCCTCGCCCCGCGACGACGCCCGGCGAGGGGGCCACGTGGCCCTCCGACATCCCGATGCCAGCCGGATCGTCCGGGCCGCTCGGGCAATGGGGGTCGTGGCCGACTTCCGAACGCCCGACATCGTGCGGCTCGGCCCCGGTCCGCTGTCGACGTCGTTCGCCGAGCTGGTCAGCGGGCTCGAACGTCTTCGCGACGTCGTCGCCGCCGGCGCTCACCAACACCTACCCCCCGACCCCGGCCGCGTCACCTGAAGCCCAGCCACCCCAACCGTTCCAGCGGGAGTTGTGAGGCGCTGGGGTCGCTACCACAGAGAGCAGTGAGGCAAAGCCGAACTGCTCAACGAACCCGAAGGCCCGGCAGGGCCTGAGGGTTCGCGCCTCCGGTAGGACTCGAACCCACAACCTGGCGGGTAGAAACCGCCTGCTCTATCCAGTTGAGCTACGGAGGCAGGCCGGGCACGTTACCGGCTCAGTCGTCGGCCCAGATGTTGCGCCGGATCCAGAGCTGGCGGCCGAGTCGCCCGGTGATGCCCAGCTCTCGGGCGAGCTTGCGCACCTTGCGCAGGGCGGTCGCCGCGCCGGCCGTGAACTCAGGATTGTCGAGGTAGGCCTCGCGGATGACGGTGTCGGGGATCTCGAACTCGCGGATCATCTGCCGGGACGGCATGAGCATCATCCGGCCCATCTCGCCGAGGATGAGCGGCGTGCCGACGGTGAGGGCCAGCTTCTTGGCCCGGCTCATGCTCGCGACCCGGGTCTTGAGGAAGTGGCGGGCGAAGCTGAGGTGGCGAGCTTCCTCGGTGACGTGGATCCGCATGATCGATTCGAGCAGCGGATGGCTGTCGCCCGCCTTGAGGGCCTCGCGCTGGACGTGGTCGATGGGGTCCTCGCCACCGAGGACGAACATGAAGAACAGTTCGGGGAAGACCCGGCCGAGCAGGACGACGAAGCGCGACCCGATGCGAGCGTCGAGCGGCATGCCGTCGACGTCGATGCCCGACCGGTTGACGAACTCCTGGAACATCAGCTGGTGCTGGCCCTCCTCGATGAGCTCGTGCATGGCGTAGCGGTACTCGGGGGCGCCGTTGGGGAGGCTGTCGACGTATTCGAGGATGCCTCGGGCCAGCACGTTCTCGAATTGGAGGCCGGTCTTCATCTTGGCGACGACGGAGAACAGTCCCAGGCGGGCCCGGGTCGGCTGGGGCAGGGCCCGGTACCACGCCGTCCGGGCCAGGGGGTCGGTGTCGGTGAGCTCCCAGCGTGGGTCGGCCGGATCGATGGGGTGGTCGTCCCATGGCACGTCGACGTAGGCGTCGAAGTGCTTGCGCACGGACTGGTCGGACAGACGACGGACGAGGGCGTGGAACGCGGCATCGGTCTCGGGGGACGGGGCAGTGACGGCAGGCGGTGCGGTCTCGGTGGCCACGGGTGTCGCTCCTCGGGGGCGGTCGATGGGATCGGCAGCGTTACTGACGGTAACAGACTGGTATTGCCAGTGGCAACAGACCGCGCCGCGTCGTCAACCCCCTTCCGCGCTCGGGCCGACGAGTTTCGTCCCGTCCTGCTCCGACTGCGTAGGATCGACGAGCCTTGGTGGCCGTAGCTCAGTTCGGTTAGAGCGCCAGGTTGTGGCCCTGGAGGTCGGGGGTTCAAGTCCCCTCGGTCACCCCACTCGACTTCACCCAGGCGGGCGATATATTCGACCGCCCAAACACGCCGCTCGTCCGGCGTCATCACCTGCCCCTCTAGCTCAACTGGTTAGAGCGTCGGACTCTTAATCCGCAGGTTCTGGGTTCGAGTCCCAGGGGGGGTACCAACGACCAGGTCAGACCCCGCCCCGCCAGCGGCGGGGCCATCCGGGCTGACCTGGTGAATCGCCCCGGGTCTGGTGGAGGCTCTCGTGTGCCCGGACTCGAAATCCCGGTGCTCGAAGCCGCCACCGCAGCGGGCCTGCCACTCGTTCTGGGCCAGTCCCATTCGGGGGAGCCGCCTGAAGGTGGTCTGGGTGTGACTACGATCCCCTCCTCATAGCGGGACAGGCTCATGGGAGGGGTCATGCGACGTGTAGCAGCGGTAGCAGCCGGGGTGGTGTTGTTCGTGGTCGGCTTTGCCTCACCAGCATCAGCGGACCACACAGGGGGTGTCACCGCCGACGGTTCGACGTGTTACATCGGCGAGTTGGCCTCGCACATCGGCGTCGCGCAGCGAACGGATGACCTCCACATCACACGCAACCAGGACGGAGTGATCACGGGGTACGTCTGCCGCTTCGACGGGCTGCCCGAGGAGTCCACGTTCGAGGAAAACGGATGGTTCGACTACACCGCCCCGACGCGAGCCCTACGGGTGGAAGGCCGCATCTGCGAGGACCCCGACAACCCCGGAACGCGCTACACCGACGACGGCGTATGGATCATCTTGCCGAACCTCAGAGGGATCTTGCGGTGCAAGTTCTGAACTGTGCTCCGATCGGCACTGGGCACCGCGCGAAGCCTGAGACCAGACCGCGTTCGAGATGTGCGGGCAACGATCGGCTCTGCGTGCCCACCGGAGCTGTCACCACGGCCGCATAGCGTGACCACAATCCGACCTTGATCGGAAGGTGGCCTCATGCTCGCCTCGCTCGGACTCCCGCGGCTACCGGCCGCCCGATGGCAACCAATCCCCGGGGCTGGTGCGCGCTAATCGCTGAGGCCGAAGCAGACCTCGATGTAGTCGATGCCCTTGCCGTCACACGCGTGGTCGGCGGTCTGGCTCCCCGGACCACCGACCACCTCGTGGCCGTTGTCCTTGGTGAAGATGCCGAGCGAATGGGTGTACAGCGTCACCGGCGCACCGGTGGCATCAGGTGAGAGCGCCACGAACCCGCCATAGCCCTTGCCCGGACCGGTCTGCTCGAACGTCGGTGCTCCCGTGTCAGCGTCGAAACCCGTGATCGTGTAGTTGACGCCGCCGGTCGGGGCGTGGGCATCCTTCTGCGGATTGAAGCAGTCGTGGGCGTACGCAGGCCCAGCCAGCAGGAACAAAGAGCCCAGTCCCGTACCGACACCTGCAAGCAGCTTCGCGAACGACATGACAGTGCCTCCCCTCACGCCACCCCCCTGGTGACGTTCCGCACGTGAGCTTCTTCCTCGCTTCATGAGAGTTCGTTGAGAACACGGCTCGCCATCGGTCCTCGCCACCGCGAGTGGCTGAGCAGTGCGCAGCGCCCGCTGGGAGTGAATCGACCGATGGCCGTCCTGAGCGGCACGTCCGAGCGTCATCGCAAGTCCATGGCAACTACTGTGATCGTGTCGCGAGGGGAGGGCAGACGACGTGAGCTTCGTACGAGTCGGCGCACGGCAGCGAAAGCCGACAGCGTGCGTTCTGGCCGGGCTGGTCGTGCTTGACTGTGGTGGCAGTCAGCGGCGGGACCGCCGCCGAGCGATCGTCAACCTGCGTCTTTCTCGACGAGTGGGAACTTCCACCCACGACGGTGAGCATTGGCGCCTCCTTCGAGTACGGCCTGGCACCGGGCGAGATCATCGAGGTCTCTGTCGTCGGTACCACTGATGGCAACACGCTCACACTCGAGGTAGGGCCAGTAGGCAACCGCGACACCGTCGTGACGGCCGTCGCGGTGGACGGCCACTCGTCGGTGCAATACACGGCGACCGGCGGAGAGTCCAACTTCTTCGTGCACCAGAGCGGCTTCGATCTCGGGGCTGCCAGCCTCGACGTGGCGTGCACCGTCCCGCCACCGGACAGTGACCAAGATGGGGTGTTGGACACGGTCGACCGCTGTCCTGGCACAGTCCTCGGCTCGGACGTCGTCGCCCGCGTTCCGAAACACTATGGCGTCGACGATTCCGGCGCATTCGTCGACGATCTCGGCATGGCCTCCGGCTTCACCATCGCAGATACCGCAGGATGCTCAACGCAGCAGATCGCGGCCACCTTCGAGCTCCCACGTGGGCTCGCCGCAGTGCTCCATCGCTTGGGCATCCCCGAGTTCCTCCTGCGCGAAATTGCGGGAGGGCACGACGGCGGTGGAACCGGCCATCAGCAGTGACAACTGCCTCCATGGACTGAACAACAGCTGACGCTTCGTAAAGAGAAGTTGCTCTGCGGATCCAGGCCTGGATCTTCACGGCGAGCGACGTCGATGCCCGAACGGTCGCAAGTCCCGCGGGACCGCTGGAAGCCGGATCGCCGGCATCGACCACGATGCGTGCCATAGGGTGCGAGCAGGGGGGGTCATGGGAGACGGTGTTCCCGGCGCGACACAGGCACAACTGCTCGGCCAGAGCCGACTGGCGCGCCTTCTCGGTGACGACGCACTGAGCAGCATCGCGGACGAGATCCGCCTGTTCCATCTGGACAGAGCCGAGGTGCTCGTGCACCAAGGCGACCAGGCCGACGAGCTGTTCGTGCTGCTCGAGGGGAGCCTCGAGGTATCGATCGCCGGGGACGGTGGTGAACAGACGCTCTCCCGGCTGGAGGCGGGCGATACCGTCGGAGAGATCGCGCTCCTCGCCGGGGATCGGCGATCGGCCACCGTCCGGGCATCAGAGCCGTGCCAGATCGCGGCCATCTCGGAGGCAGGTTTCCGGACGTTGCTCGCCGCCCACCCGGCTGAGGCCGAGACCGTCGCGCACCGCGCCTCCGAGCGTCTGCGGGAGACCCAGCTCATCGGCCAGCTCAACCAGCTCTTCGGTCACCTCGATGCCAAGGTGCTCGGCCAGCTCGAGGATCTCCTGGAGTGGGTGCCGGTCCGCGCCGGGACGCGGCTGTTCCAGGAGAACGACCACGGTGACGCGGCGTACCTGGTGGTGACGGGACGTCTCCGCGCCTTTCGTACCGGTGCGAACGACGCCGAGATCGAAGTCGGTGAGATCAGCCGAGCCGAGATGGCGGGCGAGATGGCACTGCTCGAAGACGCACCTCGAGGGGCGACCGTGTACGCGGTGCGCGACAGCCAGCTCGTCCGGCTCTCTCGCGCCGCGTTCACCACCCTGGTCGAGCGCTATCCCGCGGCGGGCCTGCTGGTCGCCCAGACGGTGCTGCGTCGGTCATCGACGGCGCGGATCGAGCGACCGTCCCACCTGTCCGTCGTGGTCGTGCCGGCTGGAGGCGATGTCGACATCCAGGGCTTCGCCCACCGGCTCACTGCCGCGTTCGGCCCCGAGGCGGTCTGCGTGACAAGCGCGGTCATCGACGCCGAGCTCGGCGTCGAGGGCATCGCTCAGCTCGAGGACGATGACGTCGGCATGGTGCGTCTGTCCTACTGGCTCGAAGAGGTGCAGGAACGACACCGTTTCGTCGTCTACTGCGTCGACGACTCGTGGTCGAATTGGAGTCGTCGGGCGTTGCGCTGGTCCGACCAGGTGATGGTGGTTGCCGACGCCCGCAGCGACCCGACTCCCGGTCCCTTCGAGACCGAGATGTGGCGTCTCATCGAGCAACAGAAGCATCCGAAGGCCGGTCTGGTGCTACTGCACCCCGACGAGACCGAACTTCCGCGAGGAACGACGCGGTGGCTCGATCCGCGCCCGCTCTCGTCGCACCACCACGTCCGGCTCGGCGACGGCGTCTCCCTGGACCGCATGGCACGACTGCTCGCCGGAAGCGGAACTTCTGTCGTGCTCGGCGGCGGCGGGGCACGAGGGTTCGCGCATCTCGGTGTGCTCGTGGTCCTCGAGGAACTCGCCGTCCCGATCGACATGATCGGTGGGACGAGCATCGGCGCCATCATGTCCGCCGGACCGGCCATGGGTTGGAACGCGGAGAAGACACGCCAGATGGCCACCGAGCAGTTCCGCCGCATCTTCGACTACACACTGCCCTCGGTCTCGATTCTCAAGGGCGAACGCATCGCCGGCAAGCTCCGCGCCATCTTCGGTGACACCGACATCGCCGACCTGTGGATCCCGTATTTCTGTGTGTCCGCCAACCTCACCACGGCCGGAGCCCGCTACCACGACCGCGGTCCGCTGGTCGACGCCATCCGGGCGAGCATCGCCATCCCCGGCGTGCTCCCACCCGTGCCCGTCGACGGCGAGCTCCTGGTCGACGGCGGGATCCTCGACAACGTGCCGGTCGACGAGATGCGTCGCCGCAATCCGACCGGTCGTGTGCTCGCCGTCGACGTGGCGCCGGCCGACGGCCCGACCGCCACCTCTGACTACGGGTTGTCGCTGTCCGGCTTCCGGGCGATGGTGCAGCGTCGACGCGGCACCGCACCGCCGGGTCTGCTCTCCACGCTGGTCCGTGCCAGCCTCATCGCCTCGGCGCGCGACCGTGACCGCGTCGTACGGGACCGCGTCGCCGACCTGTATCTCGATGTCACCGTCGACGCGGGCGGACTCCTGGACTTCTCCGAGGCCGAGCACATCGCCAGCAGTGCCGAGCAGACCACCCGGCCGATCCTGCGGAGGTGGCATCACGAGACCGAGAACGACCAACGATATGCTCGCACGACCGCGGCGACCGGAACTGTCCTCTCGGACGTTCGTCGACGCTGGAGGGGGTTTGGAATGATCCTGTTGACCTTCAGGGACCTGCAGCACCGCGCCGTTCGGTTCGCTGCGGTGATCACGGGCACTGCGGTCGTGTTGGCGTTGCTGTTCCTGATGACAGGTCTGGTCGAGCAGTTCCACCGCGAACCCAAGGACACCGTCGACGCTCTCGGTGCCGATGCCTGGTTGGTGCGCGACGGCGTCTCGGGTGCCTTCACCGCGGCAGCGACAATGCCCGCCGATGTCGCCGACCTCCCCGCCTTGGCCAACCTCGACGCCGCACCCGTGGTCGTCAGCCGCCACAGCATCACCGGGGCCGACGAACAGATCGACGTTGTCGTCATCGGCTACGAGCGAGGCGCTCTCGGCGAGCCACAGGTGTCGAGCGGTTCGTTGCCGTCTGCACCAGGTGAGGTGCTGGTCGACGCCGCCGCCGGGTCGAAGCCAGGTGACGAGATCCTGCTGGGAAGCAACCACTACCGGGTCACGGGCACCACCGATCGCACCACGATGTTCGCCGGCATGCCGCTGGTCTTCATGGACATCGCCGAGGCCCAGGAGCTCGTCTACCGCGCCCAGCCGCTCGCCACGGCAGTGCTGCTGGACTCCGTGCCCGACAACGTTCCCGAGGGCTTCGCGGTACGAAGTCCTGACGAGATCGCCGTCGACGGCTTGCGGCCACTCGAGAACGCCATCTCGTCGATCAATCTGATCCGTGTGCTGTTGTGGTTCGTCGCGGCCATGATCATCGGCACGATGGTGTACCTCTCGGCACTCGAACGGCGTCGCGACGTGGCCGTGCTCAAGGCGGTCGGCGGATCCACCACACAGATGGCCGCGTCCATCGCGCTCCAGGGCGTGCTCACCGCCTTGCTGGCTGCGCTCATCGCCTCCGTCCTGCAGGTGGCGCTCGTACCCGTCTTCCCACTGGAGGTGACCGTGCCCTCCCGGGCCTTCTACCAGATACCGCTCATCGCCGTGGGGGTGTCGTTGCTCGCCGGGGCGGTCGGCCTCCGCAAGGCCGTGCAGACCGACCCGGCCCTGGCATTCGCGGGTCCCGGCTCATGAGCACCGCCAACGTCAAGGTCCGCGATCTCGTCATCGAGTACGACACCGGCGGCTACGCCGTTCGGCCCATCGACGGCCTCGACCTCGATGCCGCGGCCGGCGAGCTGATCGTCCTCCTGGGCCCATCGGGTTGTGGAAAGACGTCGCTGCTCTCCGCAATCGGCGGCATCCTGCGTCCCACCGCCGGCAGCATCGTGGTCGGCGGCACACAGGTGGAGACCCTTCGTGGATCCGCGCTCACCGAGTACCGCCAGAAGACTGTCGGCTTCGTGTTCCAGGCCTTCAACCTCGTCGCGTCGCTGACGGCGCGTGAGAACGTGGCCATGCCGTTGATGATGGCTGGGGTCCATCGTCGTCGGGCCTTCGAGCGGGCCGACCGTCTGCTCGATCGCGTCGGCCTGTCCGAGCGTGCGCACCACAAGCCGTCGAAGCTCTCCGGCGGTCAGCAACAGCGTGTGGCCGTCGCCCGCGGGCTGGCCGCCGACCCGCTCGTCCTGCTGGCCGACGAGCCCACCGCCAACCTCGACTACATCCAGGCCGAGGGCATCATCGCCTTGCTGCGAGACCTGCGCTCCGACGGCCGCTCCATCGTGGTCTCCAGCCACGACGACCGACTCGTCCCGATCGCCGACCGCGTCATCCACCTCGTCCCCGACTTCCGCGCCGACGATCAACCGCCCCATGAGGTCGAGCTGTCCGCGGGTGAAGTGCTCTTCGAGCAGGGTTCCCGGGGTGAATTGGTCTACGTCGTCGAGTCGGGCGCGATGGACATCTTGCGTCGGCACGCGGACGGGGGCGACGAGAAGCTCGGGACGGTGGCCCAAGGCGAGTACTTCGGCGAGCTCGGCCCCTTGCTCGGGTTCCCGCGGTCGGCCTCGGCCGTTGCGGCCACCGAGGTGAGACTCAGGGCCTACAGCGTCCAAGACTTCCGCGAGCAGATCCTCGACGGCTCACGGACGGCGCCGTCCGAGCAGGCATCGACCAGCGGTCTCTGACCGACGACCCTGGGCGATCAGGATCGGCTGGCGGTCCACGCCGCCACCAAGGACGAGGCCGCGAGCGGCTCCCAGGTGGAGTCCTCGTCGTCCGTCGCCGTTCGGATGGGGGCGGTCGACGCGAACGCGGTGCTCGCACCACACGGGTCGGGCCCAGGGTCCGGTGGCACCACGATCTCCGGTCGCCGCCGCGGTGGCGGGCGGAAGTCCAGCACGTCGGCGATGTTGGCCGAGGCCGCGTCGCGTGGCGTCAAGGGTTGTAGCCCGAAGCGCCACTCCACGAGCCTCAGGATGGCGCTGTGGTCGAACACGGTCCGGCACACGCGGCGGCGCTGGGTGAACGGGGAGACCAGCACGGTCGGAACCCGGAACCCCGCCTGTCCGTGATCGGGATCGGAGGAGTCGCCGCCGGGGTTCGAGACGAGGTCGGGGAAGCGAGGCGGGGCGACGGTGTCGAAGAAGCCCCCCCACTCGTCGTAGATGATGACGAGAAGCGTCGATTCCCACTGCGGACTCTGCACGATGGCATCGACGATGCGACCCATCAGATGTTGCCCTCGTCGGATGTCGGCATGGGGGTGGTCGTCGTTCTCCGCGTCACCGAAGAAGGCCGGATCGAGGTAGCTGTAGGCGGGGAGGCCCCCGGCCGCCGCATCGACGAAGAACTGGTCGATACCTCGGCTCAGCGGCAGGTACTTGGTGCCGTACAGGGCAAGGAACGGCAGGTCGCTGTAGTAGTAGGCGGCGGGGATCCCGGCGTCGCCCAGGCGGTCCCAGATCGTCGGGAGCTCGCACAGGACCAGGTCGTTGGAGATCCGATCGGTGGCCGCCGAGTGGGTGTAGAAACGGTTGGGATACGTGGGACCCAGGATCGACGCGAACCAGTGGTCGCAGACGGTGAAGTTGTCCACCAACTGGCTGGTGAGAGCGAGATCCTCACGCGTGTAGTAGCCGAGCGTGTAGTCGTCGTTGGACCCCCGCCGGAAGCCGTCGCACGCGCCGTCGTTGAACTGGATCCGTCCTCCCGTGTACGAGTGGCTGGGATCGTTGAAGCCACAGCCCGTGAAGCTCGTGAGGTGGTGCGTCAGATGGGACGTGCCCTGGTCGTCGAGGTACTCGAGCCTCCGTTGCCGTCCCGTTGCCCCGGGCACCCAGCCGAGGTAGTGGTCGAACGATCGGTTCTCCATGCAGAGCACGACGATGTGGTCGAGCCCGGAGCGCGCCGGATCGGGCAGGCGCCGGGACGGAGGTGCCCCGAACCGGGGCTGCACGCCAGCGGCACCCCCGATGCCGGTGGCCGCCAGACCGGCCAGGAACTCACGCCGGGTGGTCATGGTCGATCTGCCATCAGTCGTCGTCGACGATGAGGAACAGGCCCGTGCTGGCCAGTGAACCCGTGCCGAACTTCGTGTTGACCGGGTTCGTGAAGGTGATCGCTCCCCACTCGGCACCGAACAGTGCGCCTGGTTCGGGGACGACGTCGCCGTAGACGGTGATGGCCACCGTCTTGGACGTCTCGCCCGGGAGGAACGTCACCGTGCCCGATGCCGCCTCGAAGTCGACGCCAGGCTCAGGCTGGGTCGTCGCCGCCGTGGTCCAGTGCACCGTCACCGTCAGCCCCGACGGGGCGGACAGGGTGACCGGAACCTGCACCGTGGTCGTCCCCGCGTCGCCTTCGACGACGGCGGCGATGCCCGGTTTCACGATCGGCGGTGGATCGTCGTCGTTGATCACGACGAGAGCGAGGGCGTTGAGCCAGTAGCCCAGCGTGGCGTTGGTCGGGGACGAGAACACGATGCCCCCCCACTCCGAGTTGAGCGCCGGTCCTTCGTCCAGCAGGTCGCCGTAGACCACGAAGGGGATCGTCTTGCTCGTCTCCCCGGGTGCGAACACGAGTGTCCCGGAAGCCGCTTCGAAGTCGACCCCGGGCGTGGGCTGACCGGGGAGGTCGGAGTCGACCGTGGCCCAGTGCACCGTCACGGTCTCCGTCGACGGGTGCGACAGCTCCACGGGGACGAGGACGGTCTTCGACCCGGAGTTCCCCTCGGCGGCAACGGTCACATGGGTCACGATCTGCGGGACGTCGACGTGGAGCGTCGCGCTCGTGCTGGACGCCAGGTAGGTGGAGTCCGTCAGCGTCTGGACTCCCGACGGGAAGGGCACGGTGCCCAGGAAGCGCGCCGTGACGGCGTGGTCACCGCTGTTGAGGACGAGCCCGCCGAGCGACGCCTCGCCGACGAGGTTGGTGATGACCGCGACGGTCTGCTGGCCGCTGGGAGCGCCGTCCACGGTCAGGTACACGGTTCGCTGCAGCAACGGCCGGTCCTGGTCGTCGGTGAGACGCACGGTGAGTCCGGTGGACACCACACCGTTGGTGACCGTCGGGGTGTCGTTGCGGCTCACGGTCAGGATCGTCGGGGACTTGGTCACCTGGAACGGCGCCGAAGTGGACGATCCGTCCAGCCCGGAGTTACCCCCGAAGGATGCCGAAGCCTTGTACGCACCGGGCGTGAGGTTGACCGGCACCGACGCCGTGGCATGGCCGCTGCTGTCGGTGGTGGCGAAGCGGGTGGTGCCTCCGATGGCGAGTTGCACCGAGACGCCGGCCACGGCCGTGCCGTTGCTGGTGAGGGTCACCCCGACGTCCGTCGATGTACCGAACGCTCCGCTCGTCGGGGTCGACGGGTCGAGGACCAGCGATGTCGGTTCGGGGACGAGAGGCCCGCCGGCGCCGGGCACCAGCGAGTAGTAGCTCCCGAAGTTGTCGTCGCGGGTGACCAGTCCCGACGCCGTTCACCGCCTGGACGAAGTAGTCGATGCGGGTGAAGTCGTTCGCCGCCCCCACCAGCCGTCCAGACCAGTGGGTCGACTGGACCGGATCTTGGACGAGGTCCAGCGACGTCCAGGTGCCCGACGTGGCCGCGCCCTCGGTGTAGGTGACCCACACGTCCTGGATGCCGGCTGCGGGGAGCCCCACGACGTCCGCGCTGAACACGACGTCGTCACCGTCGACCACCGCGCCGACACCGGTCATGGTCGGCGATCCGGCGAGGGCGGGCACGTTCTGCCCGTAGGTCTGGGTGTTGTCGCTGTAGTACAGCCGCAGGTCGAGATCATCGAAGGTGCGGCGCGTCGCCTGGGGCGTGCCGGGATCGGGATCGCGATGTTGCACCGGAGTCACGTGCAGGACGGTCCCCGACGACCCGCTGAGCGGCCCGTAGTAGTTGGGCGTCGCCAGCTCGCATCGGGAAGTTGACCGGCGAGGAGAAGGACGTGTGCACGCCTCGCAGCTCGGTGGTCGGCGCTCCGGTCAACGGCACCACGTCCTGTTCGCTCCAGGTCCCCTGGCGGAAGCCGACGCCGCGCAACGACAGCCCCTCGGCGGAGACGTCCTTGGTGACGAGCGGGATGACCGGCTCGCCGGGGTTGCTGACCACGCCGTTCGGGCCCTCGAGGTACTCGGCGGACAGGGTGCGTCTCATCGTCCACGTTGGTCAGATCGACCGTATGTGGGGTCAACGGCCCGTCGGCGCCGAGGAAGTCGAGGTGGAGGTCGGATTGCTGGAGCCCGAGCTGCGTCCCCGGGCCGGTGGACACCAGGGTCGGGACGATCGGTGTCGTGTCCGGCGGCGGCACGATCCGCTCGCCGGGCATGTCGATCCGGAGCATCGGCAGCCCGAACACCGTGCTGATGAGGACCGACTTGCGGTGCAGGCCGCGCAGGTCGGGCGTGTCCGCCAGGTACTGCTGCTTGGCCGCGACCAGCGCCTGGCCCACGGACACCGGGCCGGTACCTGTCCGCAGTTGCTCGGCGAAGTCCTGGTACAGGCGCTCGCTGTACTCGATGAAGTCGGTGTCCCCGTACTGGTACCCGGTCCCGGCGATCAGCGTCGCCCCCTTCTGGGCGAAGGCCTGGGTCCAGTCCAACGGCAGCGTCACTCCGGGCACCGCGGCGGCGTCGACGATGTTGTAGCCGGAGTGACACCCGGCGCTGAAGACGATCGAGTTGGTCAGGTCGACATCGGAAGCCGCCAGCTCGGTGGTGATGATCGTCGTCTGGTAGTCGGCGGCCAGCGCGCTGTTGGCGCTGAAGTGGCCGGCGAGGAAGATCAGGTCCTCGCCCTGCGGGTCGCCGAGCAGCTCCCGGCGGAGGTCGTCGGCGGTCCACGACTGCGGATCGTTCGGCGAGACGTCGCCCGGGGTGATCAGGGTGTCGTTGCGGGCTCCGGGCCCGGTGCCGGCCACGAGCTCGGATTGGACCGCGCCCGCGACGTCGGCGAGGAAGTCGTAGCCGGTGACCAACGAGGACGTGGGGTCGTCCACCACTCCCTCGGTGGTGTCGAGGTAGGCGGCGAGCAGCGTGGAGATCTCCGATGCGTGTTCGACGAGCCGTCCCACGGCCAGATCAGGGATCGGGAAGGGCGAGTCACCCACGGAGATGGATCGCCGTGCGCCGTACTCGTCCTGACCCAGGACGTAGTTGAGCCGGAGGGCAGAGTTCGCCTGCGTCCCCTCAGCGACCGGTGGGTCGTAATCCTGCTCGGGACCGAGCAGCGCCTGGTCGGGGTAGCGGAAGAACGGGATCTGGTCGTCCCCACCCACCAGGGTGACGTAGGCGAGGTCCGGGTTCAGGCTCCGGTAGCCGTCGATCACGTCCTTGATGGCGTGCGCGGTCAGGTTCTCGGCGTAGGGGCACGATGGCGTGGCGTCGGCCTGGGCCTGGAGGGCTCCGACCCGAGGATCGACGCCGAGGTCGACGATGACGCCGTCGACCTCCGGTCGGTCGGCGAGGGCGTGGAGCTGCTGTTCCAACACCGTCATGTCGGCGGGGCCGTTACCGGGCAGGGATGGGTCCATGCGCCCGGGATCCCACAGGATCACGGTGTGGTACCCGCCCGCGGTCGGTGCCGGCGAGCTCAGCGCCGACGGGGTCACCCCGGCGCACAGCTCGCCGTCGACGCTGGCCGAGACGTCGAAGCCGTCGGTGAGGTCGAAGGCGCCGTTCTTGCCGTTGACCCGGATGTAGAAGTAGCCCGTGTTGCTCCAGGTGTCGGCGACGACCAGCTCGTCACCGGTCCCGATCCCGGCCGACACCGCGATCAGGCTGCGAGTCTGCGCGCTGGCGTAGTTGTCGGCGCTGAACGTCGACGGCGAGAACGTCGACGGCGAGAACGTCGACGGCGAGAACGTCGACGGACTGAACGTCGACGGCGAGAACGTGGACGGGCTGAATGTCGACGGCGAGAACGCGGAAGGGCTGAACGTCGACGGACTGAACGTCGACGGCGAGAAGACCGAGGGCGAGAACGTCGACGGCGAGAACGCCGAGGGCGAGAACGCCGACGGACTGAACGTCGACGGCGAGAAGGCCGACGGGCTGAACGTCGACGGCGAGAACACGGAAGGCGCGAACTCGGCCCCCAACCGGTTCAGGCCGTCGACGTCCTGATCCCCCACGAGCTCGCTGAAGGCCTGCGTGATGTCGGTGAACACGGCCAGGTCGTAGTCGGCGGGAAGACCGGTCAGCTCGACGGTGGTCTTGGCACCGGGCTGGATGGCGAACTTGTACCACCGCGCCCGGCCGGGGGCATCGACGAACCCGGTCGACGCGCCGGACCGCACCGATCCGGAGCCGGTCAACGGGATCTCCAGGGCGCGCGTCCACGCATCGTTGTCGGGTCCGGCCACGATGCACGCGGAGAGCTCGCCGTCCCCGAGGCGAGCGGCGACGTAGGTCTGCAGGGACACCTGATCGACAACGGTGTCGTAGAAGAACACCAGCCCGTCGGGGTCGAACGTGACCGGGATCGTGGCCAGCACCGCTTGGTCCTCCCCGAGCACGCCGTCGGGACACGTCGTCGCGGTGAGCAACTGGATGCTCCCGCTGCCGTCCGCCGGTCCGCTGGCCCAGGCCGCGACCAGCGTCTGCAGCCCCTGGGGCACGGCCTGGAGGGCGACGGCCGTCCCCGCCGGCGGCGGGTAGGTACACGGTTGGTCCTCGTTCGTCGACGCGGTGCCCGTGTAGTCGTTCTCGGGGTCGCTCTGGGCCGAGACTCCGGCCACCGGCGATGTGGTGGCGAAGTACGTGGTGTCGCCCGCGCCGATGTCGGCCGGGCCGAACAGGCCGGCGCCACCGACACCAGCGGTGACCTCGGCGGCGTCGGCATCGCTCTCGTTGCGGAGGCGGAACACGTAATCACCGACCGAGTAGGACTCGGAGCTCAGCTCGTCGGCGAGCAGGATGGGGCCATCGCTCGTGGCCTTGCACAGGAAGGTGACGCGCACGAAGGTCGAGTCCGGCGGATAGGTGCACGGGGTCTCGGCCGCCGACGCACTCCCGTGGAACGCGTTGTCCGGGTCGGCCTCCACCGAGATGTTCGACACCGACACATCGGTGGTGAAGTAGGTGGTGGCTCCCGCGTCCAGATCGGCGGGGCCGAAGTAGCGAACTGGACCGACCTTGACCTTGACCTCCTCCGCGTCCACGGTGCTCTGGTTCCGGAGCCGGAAGATGTACCGGCCGGAGGTGAACGACGCGCCGGTGACCTCGCCGTCGACGACCACCGGCCCCTCCTGGCTGGCCTTGCACACGAAGGTGATGTCGACGTACGTGTTGGCGGACTCATGGGCGCCAGCATCGGTCATCGCGAAGCCGGAGACGAGCACCGTGGCGGCGACCACCGAGACGGCGAGTCTCCGCGTCACCGAGGTCCGGGCCGGGGTACCGCGATCTCGTGTCGAATGGCACTGGAGTCGCCACCCGGCGGCGATCGCTGCCGCGACGCGTCGTCCTACGTCCATATGCTCACTCCGCCCTCGAAGGTCTGTGCCTGGCCCTTTCGTTAGTGGGTCACCTGGTCCACGGGAAAGGCCGCTTCGTACGGATCACGCCATTCGCCCCCTTTGGTCGGACGGCATGGCGTGCCGTCAGGGCGCGCAATACTGCGAAGCGTGATCAAGGGCTACTGAAAGTGGCCACCGGCGCCCACGGTCGCGAGCACGTTCCTGCGTGTTCGCGTCGAGGGTGGCGAGGTGCTCGCCGAGCCGGGTCATCAGCTCGTCCTCCAGCGCGTCGGGCCGGGGGGCGTCGCCTTCCTCCCGGAGGCGATCGGCCCCACCGAGGAACTCGAGCGCGGCCTCCGCCGCCCCCTCGGCCGCGGCGAACAGGGCCACGTCCTCGAGCAGGAAGGCGAGCGCCCAGTGGTCGTCGAGGCGACGGTAGGTGGCGAAGGCGTCCGCATAGTGCGCCCGCGCCGCCTCGCTCGCTCCCGCGTCCCGGTTCACGTTGCCCAGGTTGTTGTGGGTGAGGGCGACCATCCACGTGTCGCCGATGAGGGTGTTGAGGTGCATGGCCTCCTCGAACAACTCGCGGGCGGTCGAGTGATCCCGCTCCAGCAGATGGAGCATCCCCAGGTTCGTGCACGAGACGGCGATGCCGCCCCGATCGCCGATCTCCTCGCGCAGATCCAGGGCGCGGTGTTGCAGCTGCTTCGAGGTGTCGTAGTCGCCCTCGTACTCGGCCACCACACCGAGGTTGGACAACAGGCTGGCGAGTCCGCTGCGATCGTCGAGCCGTTCACGCAGGACACGACTGTGCTCGTAGTGCTCCTTGGCGACGGCCAGATCCCCGTGCTGAGCCGCAATGGTGCCGAGCAGATGCAGGGCCCGGGCGGTACCGGCCTCCTCGCCACGAGTGGCGAACGCGTCCGTGGCCCGCTCCAGCAGCTCGACCGCCTCCTCGAACCGTCCCTGCTTGCGCGTGATCTCGGCCAGCGTCGTCTGGCACCAACCGATCGAGGAGTGGTCGTGTCGCTCGGCGAGCGCGAGCGCGTCGCGGGCCACGACCTCGGCTCCGGTCCAATCCCCTACCACCTGCAAGACGTCGGCGAGGTCGAGCAACAGGGCCGGGCGCTCGACGTCGTCGGTGATCTCGGCCAGACGCTCGTAGTGCACGATGGCCGCCGCATTGGCGAATGCGGCCCGGGCCGCGACGGCCGCTCGGGCGAGGAACACCCGCTTCTTGTCGGTGTTGTCGCTCAGCCAGTAGTGGTGCGCGAGCAGGTCGAGGTCGAAGTCGGCACCGTCGGGTTCGAGGCCGGCGATGGCGTCGCCCACCGCCTCGTGCAGCGGGGCGCGCAACCCGAACGGGATGCTGTCGTAGGCGACATCCCGAGTGATGCCGTGGCGGAACATCCAGGTGGCCTCGTCCTCGTCCTCGGCGACGACGAGATCCGCCCGTTGGAGCGTTCGCAGGTGCCACAGGACGGTGGCGGCCCGGCCCAGCGGCGGGTGGGCGCGCGGCAACAACCCCGCGTCGAACTCGCGGCCGATGACGCTGGCGACCTTGAGACCCTGGCGAGGAAGCTCGTCGAGGGCGTCGATGCGGCTGAGCACGATGCCGTGCAAGTTTGCGGGCAACTCGAGCGCAGCGACAATGTCGGGGTCGGCCGGATCGAGACCGGACCGGCGGACGAAGTTCACCAGTTCCTCGGCGTAGAACGGGTTCCCGTCGGCCCGATCGTGGATCAGGTCGATCAGAGCCTCGGACGGCACCGCGCCCACGCCGAAGACCTGTGCCGTCTTGGCGACCGCCACGTCCCGCAGTCCGTCCTCCCCGAGCTCGTGAAGCACGATCTCGTGGTTGCCCGGAAGCTGGTCGAGCCGGGCCGGTCGCGGATCGGTCGGATCGAGCCGGCAGGACAGCAAGAACAGCACCGGGTCGTCGGCCGAGGTCTCCCGCGCCAGAACCTCGAGGAGGTCGAGCGACGGGTCGTCCAACCACTGCGCGTCCTCGAGCACGACCACGAGCGGCCCGGCGGCGAGCCGGGCGCGGAACACACTGGCGAGCAGGTTCTCTCGGGACGACTTCCGCAACTTCGGGTCGAAGTGCGACACGAGGTCGTTGTCGGGGATCTCGAGCGCGAGCACCGGGCCGAGCAGCGGCGCCCGGAGAACGAGGTCGGGGCCGATGGCAGCAAGGTGCCCCTCGACACGGCGGCGTTGGTCGGCCTCCGGCTCATCGTCACCGAGCCCGAAGACGGTCCGCCACACGTCACGCCACACCAGATAGCTCGTCGTGCGACCCAGCGCGTCGGCCTGCCCGTAGGCGACCTGCGTGGGATCGATCGCACGGAGGACCTCGGCCACGAAGCGGGATTTGCCCATGCCGGCCTCCGCCGAGACCGTCACCATCGTTCGCGTGCCTGCGCTGGCCCGCCGCCACGCCTCCATGACCGAGGCCAGCTCGGCATCCCGCCCGACCATCGGCAGCTCGTAGCGCCGCACCCGCTGGCCGCTGGTACTCCGGCTGATCGCGGAGCGGGCGACCACTGCGTCCTGCTTGCCCTTCAGTTTGAGGGGCGGGACCGATTCCCACTCGAAGCGGTCGTCGACCAGTTCAGCCACCGACTCGTGCACATAGACGGCTCCCACCGGCGCGCTACCCATGAGACGGGCGGCCAGGTTGACGGGGTCTCCGAGGCAGGAGAACGTGCGCCGGTCGGGGTGCCCGTACGTTCCGGCATAGATCTGACCACACGACACACCGACCTGGACGTCGCGAGCCCCGCCGGTGCCCTCGAGGTCTCGGATGTCGATCGCAGCCGCCACGGCGCGGAAGGCGTCGTCGTCGTGGGAGCGGGGGGCACCGACCACCGCGATGATGTACGCGCCCTTGTCGCCGATCGTGAGACCGAGGGTGGCGCCGCCGTAGTGGTCGACCGTGGCCTGGACGGCGCGGATGAACTCGTCGAGACAGGCCGCGGCGCCGGGATCGGCGTCGAAGTCGAAGCCCCCGAACCGCACGAAGATCGGGTGGGCGGGCCGCAATTCGGCCAGGAAGTCGCCGGCACCCGCAGTGAGGCGGCGGAACACGTCAGGCACGATCCACTCTCGGACGACCTCGTGGCCCAGCTCCGGCAACGGCTGACGAAGGGAACCAGTGGGCTCGGGTCCCTCGAGGTGCCCGACCACCCCGAACATCCGCCCGACGTCGAGATCGATCCGTTGCTCGGTGCACACGAGGCGATCGCCCAACGACCGGAGCACGGATTCGTCGGCGATGACATCGCCCTTGTCGGCCAGCTGCTCGGCCGCCGCCAGACGATCGAGGATCCGACCGGCGAGCACGTCGATGCGCCCGAGCGACGGTTCACCGACGACGAACCGGGAGGCACGGCCGGTAGCGATCGCCACCTTGATCGACAACTGAATGGTGCTGCCATCGGGGATGGTGACGAGCCCGACGACACCGATGGTCCGCTGCATGGCGAGCGCGCAGCCGGCGGCGCGCGTGCCGTCATCGCCGTCGAGCCAGCACGTGATCGCGTCACCGCTGAAGTAGAGGACCACACCACCGTGGTGCGCAAGGTCGTCGATGATCGCCTCGTAGATCCGGTTGAGGTTCTCGGTGAGGACCTCGGCCCCATGGTGTGGCCCGAGGGATCGAGCCAGGGCCTCGGTCAACGGCGTGAACCCGGAGATGTCGGCGAACAACCCCGCACCCACGGGCTCGTGGTCGATGGTGGTGCCGCCGGCCAGTGCTCGCCTGCGGTCCCCGGCAAGGAACGACTCGAGCAGTCCGGACCTGGCGCGCGATCCCCGGCCGACCGCGGCATGGTCGCCATGCACGACGACCTCCTCCGTCCCCGCCTCGCTCGCCACGTCCTGCATGCTCCGACACCGTGTCCGTCTGGGCGTGTCCCACCCGCCGGCACGGCGCCGAGAGGCGACCCCAGACCGGCAACAGCGTAGTGGCTCATCCGCCACTCGAACCTCGCGATACGACGAGGCCAGCGCCCGACGACGCGCTCAGGTCGAGACGGCCGAGCGCCGGAGGGCGGCGCGGAAGAACTCGGGGTCGTGCGCCGCAGGCTCAGTCGTGAGGAACTCGCTCAGCACTCGGGCGAAGCGTTCGGGCTCCTCGGCCTGCGGAAAATGGCCCACGCCCTCGAAGATCTCGAGCCGGCTCCCCGGCATCACTTCGTGCGCTTCGTACGCGTGGCTCACCGGAATGATCGGATCGGCGTCGCCCCAGACGACGAGCGTCGGCATCGCGGCCGCGAGGTAGAGGCGGTTCCGGGCGCTCACTGCCTGACCACCGGGCTCGACGACCGAGTGCAGGGTCTGGAAGAACGCAGCTCGGTGCTCGGGATCGGTCAAGGACGAGTAGGCATCCCACATCTCTGCCAGCCTCGGCGTGTGCAGGCCGAAGCGCTGCGCGGTCCGGGAGATCCGTTCGCCGAGGTCGCCCACGAACGAGGGGAACAGCACAGGCGCAACGAGTTGGGCGCCGGGCATGGCCAGTGCCCGCAGGATCCAGCTCACCTCGCGACCGAGGCCGCCGCTGCTCACGAGCACGAGCCGCTCGGCCACCTCGGGGTGCTGGTATGCGAGCTGCATGACGACACCACCACCGAGGGACTGGCCGACGAGGGTCGCCCGGTCGATGTCGAGCACGCCCAACAGGTCGCGCAGACTGGCGGCGTGCGCGCCGAGCGAGTAGTCCCCGCGGGGCGTGGCCGAGTGACCGTGGCCGAGCAGATCAGGCGCGACGACCCGACACTGGCCAGCGAGGCGCGGCATTACGTCCCGCCACGCCCGCGAACTCCCGGCCATGCCGTGGACGAGCAGCACCGCGGGACCGGACCCAGCGTCGCGGTAGGCAACCTGCTCGCCGTGCAGCGAGACGTACCGAATGTCGAACCCTGACGTCATGCGGCATGCGTACCACCGGACCCGGATGACGGACCAGGGCCAAAGGTCCGGGCGCCAGCAGTCGGGCGGGGACACAACGGGGGCGCTCCTCGTAGGTCACACCCCCGCTGCACGTCAGGCCAGGTCACTACCGACCCGATCCCCTTGGCTCGAGCGACCGACGGTCCACGCCCCGGCCGATGTCCGCTTGGACGGCGGCCGCCGATCCCCCTCCGCATGATCACTGCTTCCGCCATCGGTGTCAACCCTTACTGATCACCCGAGTGCCTCGCGGTCATGGGATTCGGGACCAACGCGTTCACATGCCACTTGTCGTCATCGACATGTCCATGGGCATGGCCGCCTGGTCCCAGCACGGATCGTCGGGATCGGTGACGGGACCGCCAGCCTGCAAGCACGGATGGTGGCCACGGAAGACATCCCCTGGCATCTCCCAGCCGGGAACGATCCACGCGTGCACCATGTAGTAGTTGTCGAGATGCAGGTTCAGCCCACCTCGCGCCGTGCACTGCTCGTCGGTCAGATTCTCTCCGACCACGAGCACGTCCGAGGTGCGGACACACAACCGGTCGTGCACGTGCCACCAGTCGTTGACCCCGGGGAAGCCCTCCGGGGGTAAGCCGGTGTCGGTGTGGACGTACCAGGCCATGCCGACCAGTTGGGCTGATGGCCCATTGCCGCCGTACATGAGGAACTCCGGCGTGGCGGGACCGAAGTGGTCGTCGAGGTCGGTACCGGGAAAGATCGGATCGGTTGGATCGAAGCTCGGGTCGAGGAGGTCGGCTCTCGTGAAACCACCGGGACCGACGTGATGAGTGCCCATGCCTGCCACGTAGTTGACCATCTTGTGGAAGCCGTTCGCCTCGGCGTCCCCGGCTGTCGGATACTGCTGAGCATAAGCCAACGCCAGGTCGAACTGAGCGGAGACCGCCTTGCAATCCTCCCACGAGAGCATCCCCTTCGTGACACCGACGTAGAACTCGGAGCCGTGCCCGCCGGCGTTCCCCGTCGAATCACACCACCATGGTCGGGTCGACGGGTCGCTCTGCTCGTGGGTGAATGCCCCTGGAAAGTAGTAGCAACCGCTCGTCAAGAGCGCGGTGGCGGCGATCGCCGCCACGAGCGAGCCGCGCCGGATGGCGCGGCGAAGTCCCTCTGATCGCATCGTTGGTGCCCCCGTGGTGTCAGTCGATCGATCGGCGTTGCTCCGACGCTAGGCAACCGGACCACGAACGTCCAGCGGACCCAACCGCGCTCGGTGCTCAGCCGACCAACAGAGGAATCGTCGGCTGCTGTTCCGCTCCGTCATCCGATCGTCGGACAACCCGATGTCAACGTGGCAACTCTCCGACCGCCACACCAGGGCCCAAGGTCCCCGTTCTCCATCGCCCTGGCGACAGCGGGCGCCGGGTCCACCGGCACGCGCCGGTGTCGCGCCATGGCGACGAGCAGGCAGAATCGGGACCGATGGCGGAATCCACTCCCCCTCCGATCCCGGCCGACGAGGACGCTCGGGTCGCCTCGGTGCGGGCCACCGGCCTGCTCGACTCGGGACCCGAGGTGCTCTTCGACACCATCACCGACTTGGTCACCGGGGCGTTCGACGTGCCGATCTCGCTGATCACCGTGGTCGACGAGAACCGGCAATGGTTCAAGGCCAAGACCGGCACGGAGCAGACCGAGACGCCACGGGACGACGCCTTCTGCGCCTACGCCATCGCCCGACCCGACGACCTCCTCGTCGTCGAGGATGCCCACCAAGACGTGCGGTTCTCGGACAACCCACTCGTCACCGGTCCGCCGCACATCGGTTTCTACGCCGGCGCGCCGGTCCGGGCACCCGACGGGCAGCCGGTGGGCACCCTGTGCGTCATCGACACCCGGACCCGCACCTTCGACGAGCCGGCTCGTGACCTGCTGCGACGGGCCGCCCGTCAGGTCGAGGTCCTGATCGCGGCGCGAGCCGAGCGCGACCGCGCCGTCGACGAGCAGGTCCGCATCGCGTCGGAGCACCAGGAGCTGGCACAGGCGGTCGAGGCCAGGACGCAGTTCCTCGCCGTCGCCCAACACAAGCTCAAGACCCCGCTGGCGGTGATCGCTGGGTGGGGCGGCACGCTGCGGGAGTGGGACGAGCTCACCGTCGAAGAACGCGACGCCGGACTCGACGCCATCGAACGCTCGACAATGGAGTTGCAGTCCCAGATCGACGATCTGCTCGACGAGGCGAGAGCCAACCTGCTCGAGCAGTCGATCCACATCGAGACGATCGACCTCGCCGAGTTCGTCACCGAGCAGATCGAGGCGACCCGCTACGACCAGGAGCACCATCCGTTCCGCCTCTCGGTCCCGCCCGGGCTCTCGGCCCGTGCCGACCGCGCCGCCCTGCGGCAGGTGCTGGCCCATCTGGTGGACAACGCGGTGAAGTACTCACCCGACGGGGGTGCCATCGACATCTCCGGCCGGGCGGACGATGGCGAGGTGGTCCTGGCCGTGGCCGACCACGGCATCGGGCTCCCGGACGGCGTCGACGTGTTCCGCCCCTTCCAGCGAGGCGCGGCGGCGAACAGCGTCGCGAGGGGCACCGGCCTCGGCCTCTACATCGTGCGGTCGCTCACCACCAAGATGGGTGGTCGGGTGGCGGCGGTTCCGAGCGACGCCGGCGCCCGATTCGAGGTGTCCCTCCCAGGCGCGTGACCACCAGGGCCCGTGGCACCCGTCTCAGGTGACGTTGCCGACGAGTAGCGCCGGGTTGGACGACTGCGCCACGCCGCCTTGGACCTCGGCGGTGATCACCAGCGTCTCGATGTTGTCGTCGAGGTGGAACGCCACCACCCCCGGTGCATTGCCGAGGATCCCGAGCGAGATCACCGCGTCCGGCCGGACCCCCCAGAGCTGGTACGTCTGCGAGTCGTCGAGGGCGGGCAGCGAAGTCCCCAGGAGGTACCCGGATCCATCGGGTTCGACCGCGGCGGTGGCCTGCAGGCTGTCGTCGGAGGTGGAGGTCAACGAGACCTTCGCCGCCGCCGGATCGTTGAGCACGCGCCGGGCGATGTCGTCGATGGAGATCGGGGCGGCCACGTCGGTGCCCGAGGATTCAGAGCGAGTGGCGTTGCCGATGAGCACGCCACCGATCAGGCCCACGACGACGAGCACGGCCGCAGCCGCGCTGAGCGGCAGCCATTCGCGCCACGACCGGCGCTCGGCGCGACGGGCGCCGAGGTCGGTCACCGCGCCAGGGTGAGACGACGACGACCGCATCGGCAGGTCCATGGCGGGCGGCGGCTCCTCCAGCGACTCGACGATCCGCGTCCACAGACCCTCGGGTGCCGGGGCGCCGGTGTGGGCCAGGGTGGCGGCCACCTCCCGGTGCTCGGCGACCTCGGCCGCGCAGCGCGGGCAGCTGGCGAGGTGACGCTCGACGGCCTCTCGCTCCTCGTCGTCGACCGCGTCGAGGGCGTAGACCCCGAGCAGCTCTGCGATCTCGTCGTGTGTACGTTCCACTAGGCACCACCGATTCCGAGGCCGGCGAGTTCGCCTCGCATGCGCTTCAGACCCCGCCCTGATCCGACTCTTGACCGTGCCTTCCGGGGTGTCCAGCAGGTCGGCGACCTCTCGATAGCTGTGTCCACCGAAGTACGCCAGCAGGATCGCCTCCCGCTCCCCGTCCGGGAGCACTCGCAGGGCGGCCTTGACCTTGTCGGCCACGGCCATGTCCCAGACCTCGTGTTCGAGGTCGTAGCCGGCCTCGGCCGCCAGGGTGGTCTCCTTCTCCTCCCGGCGCCGCCGGGACGACTCGGCCCGGATGAGATCGACGGAGCGCCCGTGGCACTGGGCCAGCAGGTACGACCGCAGCGAGCCCCGGTCGGGGTCGTAGCGGTCAGGGTCGTTCCACAGGCGGACGAACACCTCTTGCACGATCTCTTCGGCCAGGGTCCGGTCCGAGAGCAGCCGCCGCGCCAGGGCGAAGACCGCGCCGGCGTGACGCCGGTAGATCTCGGCCAGCGCTTCCTCGTGGTAGCGCCCGACGGACACGACCAACGATGCGTCGCTGGCATCGTGCAGCTGCTCGATCGCCATCAGGGCCTTCTTCGGCGCGGCCCCCGGCGGCGGATGAGGATTGTCCCGATCCGTCATGATTCGCCAGCCTTCGGGCGGATCCGATCGAACCGCGAGACGAGCTCGACGTGGGGCGTGTGGGGGAACAGGTCGATCAACGTGGCCCCACCGAGCTGGTAACCGGCGTCGCGGAGCAGCGCGGCGTCTCGGCCGAAGCTGGCTGCGTCGCAGCTGACCAGCACCACCCGGCGCGCGCTCGAGGCCGCGATCCGCCGGACCACCTCGACACCGAGGCCGGCCCGGGGCGGGTCGGCGACGACGATGTCGGCGGAATCGGGCCGCCACCGAGCCGCCGGCACACGGATGACCTTGGCGTCGAGATCGGCCAGGTTGTGGCGGGCATCCGCGGCCGAGGACCGGTTCGCCTCGATCAGGCTCACGTGCATGCCGTCGCCCAGGCACGCGCCGAAGAGGCCGACGCCTCCGTAGAGATCGACCATCCGACCCTGGCCCCAGCACCCGTCGCCGGCCGCCCGGACCGCGTCGACGAGGGCCTCGGCCCCGTCGGTCCGGGTCTGGAAGAACGAATCGGCCGAGATCCGGAACGTGTGCCCGTCGACGCGGTCGGTGAACCAGGCCCGATGCCCCGACGCGAGTTCGTCGCGCCCGACGACGCGGACGTCGGCAGGGAGCTCGACGTCACCCCGCCGGCCGGGGTCGGCAAGCACCAGCCGCTCGCCCGTGGCCGCGCCGATCCGCAAGGTGGCCTCGGACGCATCGCCGAAGCGTCCGGTGGCGATGAGCTCATCGATCCCGGGATGGGCCACGAGGCAGTGGTCGACCACGACCGGGTCGTGGCTGTGCTCGGCCCGGAACGCAGCCCGCCCATCGACGACGAGGCAACGCACCGAGGTGCGATGGGCAACGGCCGCAAGGTCAGGACCGAGATCGACGGATGCCTCGATGTGACCGATGCGACGAAGCGCCTCTTCGGCGATGCGGACCTTGAACCGGCGTTGCGCGGCCGGCTCGACATGTTGCCAGCCGCACCCTCCGCACCCGTCGGCGACGTGGGGACACGGCGCGACGGTCCGGTGGTCGCTCGGGGTGATGATCGCTTTGATGACTCCCCGCAGCAGCCGCGGGCGATCCTCGGTGATCCCGATCTGGACCTCGTCGCCCGGCAGCGCCCCCGGGATGAAGACGACCCGTCCATCGGGGGCGTGTCCGATCCCGTCGCCACCGGAGGCCACGTCGTCGATCGCGACCTCGATCAGTTGCACCCCGACCACCGTATTGCGTACGCGCCGGAACCAGCACGAGCGCTCCTCGGTCGGCTAGGGGCAAGGACCGACTGTGGCAGCCACACCACGATGGTCGGACCTGGCGAGCGTGAAGATGGACGCGTCTGTGCTGCACCACCCAGCTGGCATCAGGACATGATCGATGCGGGGCAGGAAGGGAAGCCCGACGAGCCGGAGGGCGGTGGGACGTCCCCACCCCGCACGCATGGCGTCGTCGAAGAAGCTGACCAGGCGCCGGTAGCCGGATGTTCGGTCGACGAGGTTCAAGTCGCCGGCCACGACGACGGGCAGGGATTCCCCAGCGGCAGCATCGCGCAGGGCGGCGACGATGCGCCGGTGGTACCGCACGGAGACCTGCGGTCCGCTCGACGGTCCGAAGCGAGGTCGGTCGAGGTGCATGCCGTAGACGAGGACCGGGCCTTCGGATCCTTCGACACGAACGCGTACGCCTCGCTGGCTCCGGATCCCCGCCGGTAGCCCGAGATCGGTGACGGGCAGGTTCGTGAAGAGCGTGACCCCCGACGAGTCGCCCGTCGGCTCGGACTCGATCACGTGTTCGTACCGCGCGGAGAGTCGATCGTCGAGCGGGCGGCTGATCTCGCTGACGACCAGCACGTCAGGATCCTGGGAGGCGAGTTCGGCGGCCACCGCGTCGACGTCGGAGTGCCGCCCCTCGACGTTGGCACCGACGACCCGTAGTCCCGTCACTGGCCCGGGACCACGCAACGGCACCCAGGGGCCGACGACGGTCACCACGCCGAACGTGATCCAGGAGACACCCACGATGACTCCACCCCACCGCCGACGCTGTGTGGCCACCACGAGAGCGGCCAGCACCACAGCGATCACGATCACGGGGAGCCCGATGGCCACCGTGTCGAGCACGGGGTGGCGGTCGCGTACGGCGAACCACGACCACGGGGATGCGACCAGTGCGATCGTGAGGAGGTAGGGGCGTCGCAATGGGATTCCTCGGGCAACGGACAGGGGACCGAAACGCTGCCACCGCTGAGGCTGACGTCCAAGTCAGCCAGGAATATGGTCGACTAGCGTTGCTCGCCGGTCGGAAGGGTGTGCATGGATATGGATGCGGGAGGGACAACGCGCCGACGGAGTACGGGGCAGATTGTCCGGAGGCTGGTCATGGCCTGCTTCCTCCTCCTGTTGGCCGGCTGCGAGCAGTACCTCGTCCCCGTCGGCGACGCGCCGCTGCGCTACCGGGACGACATCTTCCGGTCGGTGACGACCACCTCAGACCTCGTGTACGGCGCCGCCGTTGATCAAACGGGGACGGAGGTTTCGCTCCTGCTCGACCTGCGCGAGCCGACGGGGGACACCGTCGCAGCTCGGCCGGCGGTCATCTTCGTGCACGGTGGCAGCTTCTCGACCGGAACCAAGACCTCATCCGAGATCGTCGACGAAGCCACCAAGCTCTCCCACAAGGGCTACGTGACCGCCTCGATCACCTACCGCCTCGTATCGGGCGGCTGCTCCTCTGGCGGCGTGACGATCGAGTGCATCACAGCCATCATGCAAGCCAGAGCCGATGCCCAGGACGCGGTCCGCTTTCTCCGTTCCCACGCCGGCACGTACCGCATCGACCCCGGACGCATCGCCATCGCCGGCACCTCAGCCGGAGCCATCACCGCTCTCGAGGTGGGCTTCAACAGCTCGGCGGTACCCGGTGCAGCCGTCCAAGCCGCGGTATCGCTCTCGGGAGCGCACATCCTCACCAGCCCGGGCCCCGGCGATGCGCCGGCGCTGCTGTTCCACGGCACGGCCGACACTGTCGTCCCGTATGCCTGGGCGCAGAACACCGTCGACGCCGCCACCGCCAACGGCGCCAGAGCAGTACTCACGACATTCGAAGGCGACGGACACGTGCCCTACCTGGAGCACCGCGCCGAGATCCTCGACCAGATGCGGAACTTCCTCTACTTCCATCTCGACCTCGCGAACGCCGACACCTGACGGCGTCGTGTGCACCTGGCTGGCGCAGAGCGTGCTCCCCGGAGGGAAACCACGGGGTCTCCGCCTGGCGCAGCTGCCCGTGCGAGGATGGACGGATGACCGACCGAGCCCCGGCCCATCCCGGCACCGACCGGGCATTCGAGATCGCTCCGTCGGTCCTCCCGGCCGACTTCTCGCGGCTCGGCGACGCGGTGGAAGCGCTGGCTGGCGCCGGGGTCGACCGGATCCAGTGGGACGTCATGGATGGTCGGTTCGTCCCGAACCTGACCTTCGGCCCCGACGTGATCGCGGCCTGCCGGGATCGCACCGACCTGCTCTTCGAGGCCCACCTCATGGTCGAGGAGCCCGACGACCTTCTCCCCCTATGGGTCGACGCCGGGTGCGGCCTCGTCATCGTGCACGCCGAGGCCTGCCGGCACTTGCACCGCACCCTGGGCCGCATTCGCGATCTGGGCGCCGCCGCCGCGGTCTCACTCAATCCGGCAACACCGCCCGAGGCCGTCGAGTACGTCCTCGATCTGTGCGACATGGTGCTGGTGATGACGGTCAACCCGGGCTTCGGCGGCCAGCGCTACATCGCCACCATGGAACCCAAGATCGCCACCATCCGCCGGTGGATCGTCGAGCGTGGGCTCGACTGCGACCTCGAGGTCGACGGGGGCATCGGCCCCGGCACCATCCAGGGCGCGGCCGCTGCGGGGGCCAACGTGTTGGTGTCCGGGTCGTCGCTGTTCAAGGACGAGGCCGGCCTTTCTCACGCGGTCACCGAACTGCGCCGGTTGGCCGAGGCGACCCGATCGGCCTGATCGGCAGTGCCCACCATTCGATCCGCATGGCTCGTCGGAGCACTCACCGTGTCGGTGACCCTGGCCTCGTGCCAGGGAAGTGCCAGCGGTGACCCGAAATCGTTCTGCCAGGCGGCCACCGACACGACCCGCTTCTCGACGATCTTCGACAACCTCGACCCCACCAACGTCGACGCCGCCCTGACCGCGTTCCAGTCGGCTCGCGACACCGAACTCGAGCTCCGGGCCGACGCGCCGGCTGCGGTCCGACCCGACGTCGACGTGCTCATCGACTTCTTCGACGACCTGATCAACGGTCTCGAGGCCGCCGATCGGACCAACGTCGAACGACCGAAGATCTACGACGAGCTCCGCCCGCGATTCGACCAGATCGAAGCGGCCAGCAACCGCGTCGAGCTCTACGTCAAGACGAACTGCTGAACTGGCGGTTACGCGTCGCCGCGCTGGGTGATGACCTTGTCGACGATGCCGTACTCCTGGGCCTGCTCGGCGGTGAACCAACGGTCGCGCTCGGAGTCGGCCTGGATCTGCTCGATGGTCTGGCCGGTGTGCTCGGCGATCCGCTCGGCCATGAGTCGCTTGATGTAGGCGAGCTGTTGGGCCTGGATGGCGATGTCGCTGGCCTGCCCCTGGAAGCCACCGGAGGGCTGGTGCATCATGATCCGGGCGTGGGGCAACGAGTAGCGCTTGCCTCGGGCGCCGGCTCCGAGCAGGAACTGCCCCATCGAGGCCGCGAGGCCCATGCAGATGGTGGCCACGTCGGGACCGACGAAGTTCATCGTGTCGTAGATGGCCATGCCCGCGGTCACGGAGCCACCGGGGCTGTTGATGTAGAGCCAGATGTCCTTCTCTGCGTCCTGACCCTCGAGGTAGAGCAGCTGGGCACAGATCTGGTTGGCGATGCTGTCGTTCACATCGGTGCCGAGGAAGACGATGCGGTTCTGGAGCAGCTGGTTGAAGACCTGGAATCCGGGGTCGCCGAATCCGGGGACGTCGGCGGCGGATGGGTTCGGGAGCTGAGCAGTCACGGCCCGGAATCTAGCGGTGCCCTGACCCGCATCCGACACAGCAACGCCGGGGTCGGCAAAGCCGACACGTGCATCAGGTGGGACTCGAACTCTTGCGGACCGGGTGTCCGCTGATGTTCGTGGATGTCCGCTGGTCCGGCGTCGTACGGATTCTCGCGGTCGGAAGCGTCGGGCTGTGTCGGGGAGTCCGTCTCGTGTCGTCGCGTTCGTGACCAAACCGTGACCAACATATGTCGTCGACGGGTCGGCGATCAGGCTCCGAGCGCTGAGATCCAGAGATTCCGCTTGTCAGCTGGCTCACGCCGTGTCCGCCGGTGACCGCTGGTGCGCGTACGTCCAGGTCAGACAAGGTGGGCGACACTGGGCGACTGTTGGCGACCCGCTGCGGACGCGGGATGCCGCGGGTTTTTGCGGGATCGGCTGACCGGCGGCACGGCTACGGATGGTAAGGCGGACCGTTGGATACTTTGTGTGCCAGCGTCGGCGCTCGGGGAACCGTTCCATCGTCATGTTGTGCCAGGCGTCTGACGTAGGCCGACGGCGTCGTGATCCGAGATGTCGGCTCTGATCCGGCTGGTCTTCGGCAGCGGCTGTCCGTGACACTTGATGTGGTCGGACGAGTGGCTGTTCGTGGCCGGAGCGGTTCGACGGTGATCATGCTCGCCGTGCGGCGGCGGGTTTTCTTGCCGCTCGGTCCATGTCTCGGGACGGGGTCGTGTGTATGTTTCTCCGCCGGCGTCGTCATGGTGGCGGCGATCGGCGGTGGAGGCTGGGAGTGGGGTTGGCGGTTGTGCGGCGGTTCTTGCTCGTCGCGTGTGTGGTGGTCGGGGTGCTCGGTCTTCCGGGGGTGGCAGCGGGGTCGCCGGCTGTAGCTCGGGATCGGGCGGTGACTGCGTCGGAGCTGTCGGCGTTGCCGTCATCGAGCCAGCGGGCGGGCGGGTCGGAGGCGGCGGTGGGGGACATGAGCCGGCCGCCGGGCGTCGTGTCCGGTGCGGGGTTCGACCCGGAGCGGTCGACGTTGTTGTCGGAGCGGACCACGGCGGATCGTCGGGTGTGGCGCAACGAGGACGGTACTGAGACGTGGGAGCTGTCGGCGTCGCCGGTCCGGACCCGCGACGAGCACGGGCAATGGGTCGACGTCGATTGGCGTGCGACCAGGTCGGCCGATGGCGGCTTCGCCCCGCGCCGGGGGAGCACCGATACCGGGGTTCGGCTCGGGGCCCGAGCGGGCCGGGACATGATCCGGGTCGATACGGATGCCGGGGTGGTGTCGTTCGCCAATCCGGCAGCGGGACCTGCTGCAGCGGAGTTGCGGGCCGATGGTGGTGCCGTGGTGTACCCGAGGGCGGTCGAGAACGACGGTTCGCTCGAGGTGCGCTTCACGCCGGGGGGCTTTGAGCAGTCGCTGGTGGTGGGCTCGGCGGAGGGGCCGGCTGGGTGGACCGATGAGTTGTCGTTGCCGTCGGGCACGCGGGTGGAGCAGTCCGGTGCCGATGTGGTGTTGCTTCGCGGGGAGGAGGTGCTGGCCCGCTACGGCGACGGGGTCGGGTTCGACTCGGCCGAACCGCGCGCCGTCGCACCGGTGACGGTCACGGTGGTCGGTCAGCGGGCGGGGTCGGCGACGTTGTCGGTCGCCGTGGACGCGGCCTGGTTGCGGGATCCGGCCCGGGTGTTCCCGGTGACCATCGACCCGACGTGGGAATCGGCGCCGGTGGGCGGCTGGGAGTCGCAGTGGATCACCTCCGGCGGGTCATCGGCGCCAGGCCTGTTGCGGATCGGCACCGACGGAAGCGGGGTCAACCGGACGTTGTTGCGGTTCCCGAACGTGCCGACGACCGGCATCACCTGGGTGACCGAGGCGCACATCACGCTGCTCAACTACTCGTCACAGACCTGCGGCACACGGGCCTACACCACGAACCGGTTGCTCGGTGCGTTCACGTCGTCGACGACGTGGGCGACCCAGCCGTCGTACACGACCGGCGACGTATCGCAAGTGCCGGGCTTCAACGCGCCTGGGTGTGGCTATGGCGCCGTCGCGATGAACTTCAACGCGACGCAGACGGTGAACGTGTGGGTGCAGGGATCACCGAACTACGGGGTGATGCTCGACGACGGGATGTCGGGAGATCTTCGGATGTTCCATGGGCGGCTCCAGACGTTGCCGCCGCCGACGTTGTCGTTCACCTTCTACGGCGGCACGGGGGAATCGACCCCGCAGTCGCCCACTGATGGATCGCTGGTCCGGACGGTGTCGCCGACGTTGACGTCGTCGACGGCGGTCGACCCGGAGAATGATCCGGTGCAGTACTGGTACAAGATTGCGACGTCGCCGTCGTTCGGCACCGGTCAGGTGGTGAACTCGGGCTGGTTGTCGTCGCCGTCGTGGAGCGTGCCAGCGGGATCGCTGCTCGATGGCGGCACCTACTACTGGAGCGTGTGGACCTCCGACGGCGGCGTTGCCGTCCCGTCGAGCGAGACGCGCAGCTTCGTCGTGGACTTGGCGCTCGGCGCGCAGCCGGCCCTGCCGTTCGACGCCTACGGTGATGTGGCGGTGAACTTGACGACCGGGAACCTGGTGGCCAGCCATGCGTCGGCGCAGTTCGCGACGGTCGCCGGTCCGGTGGGGGTGTCGTTCACGTACAACTCGCAGGCGCCGTCGGTGCAGGGGTTGCGGGGCACCTACTACGACGATTCCGGCGACGGCAGCCACTCGATCGAACTGGACGAGCATCCGAGCCTGGTCCGAGTCGATCCGCAGGTGTCGTTCGACTGGGGATCGACGTCGCCAATCCCCGGGACGACAACCGCCGAGGACACCTTCATCCGCTGGGAGGGCTTCGTCACCGTCCCGGCCACGGGCAGCTACCAGTTCGGCGCCACCCACAACGACGGGGTACGCGTCTGGGTCGACGGCACCCAGGTCGTGAACCGCTGGTTCGATTCGTACACCACCGTGCCGGCGTACGGGTCGTCGGTCAGCCTGACCGCGGGTCAGTCGGTGCCGATCAAGGTCGAGTACTTCAACAACACCGTCCCGGCCTCGATCGCCTTGTACGTGAAGGGTGCGGTGGCCGAGCAGGTGGTGCCGTCGAGTTGGTTGTCGGTGGCACCGGCGGTGTTGCCCACGGGCTGGTCGTTGACGGCCGGCAATGGCGGCGGCACCGCGTATGTCGGGCTGCGCCAGTTCGAGGACCGCGTCGACCTGCTCACCGCGTCTGGGGCGGTGGTCAGCTACAACAAGCCGACCGGGGGATCGGGTTGGGTGCCGCCGGCGGGCTACGACGGTGTGCTCAGCCCCGCGACGGACGGCACCCTGACCCTGTTCGAGGGGGACAGCACCTACACCTTCGACGTCGACGGCCACGTCACGTCGGCGACCTCGGTGCTCGATGACCGCCGTCCGGCGGCGGCGCAGTTCACCCGCACCGGCACACCCTCGAAGCTGACGACCATCACCGACCCGGTCTCGTCGCGTGCCATCACGCTGCGCTACTCAGGCGATGCGGCGTGTCCGACCAACCCGCCGGCCGGGTTCGACGCCGCGGCCCCGGTGGGGATGTTGTGCCAAATCGACTACTGGGACGGCACCGCCACCATCGTCCGCTACGCCAGCGGGCTCCTGGCCCGTATCGAGGACCCCGGAGGCGTGGTCACCGACTACGGCTACACCAACGGCCAGCTGACCTCGACCCGCACCCCGCTCGCCGCTGAATCCATCGCGGCCGGCGTCCGGGCCGACGACGCCACCACCCGCACCGCCATCGCCTACGACAGCGACCGGCGGGTGTCTTCGGTCACGCTGCCCGCACCCACCACCGGAGCGGCCCGGCCCGGCCACAGCTACCAGTACTTCCCGACGGTGCCGTCCGCCGGCGTGTCCGAACGCCGGATCCTGGTCGGCGGCCTGACCATGCCGTTCGGGTACTGGCGGCGGGTCGAGATCGACAACCGAGGACGGGTGACGAGGGACTGGGACGCCAACGCCAACTCCACCACGCAGACCTGGGCCCCCGACCGGGACCTACTCTTGTCGAGCACCGACCAGGCCGCGCAGACGACCACGTACACCTACGACACCCTGGACCGCCCCACCCGCACCGACTACCCCAACAACGGCGGCACCGCCGCCCAGACGGCCGAATACGACGTCGGCCTGTACGGGCTGGCCGCCGCCTACTGGCCCAACACCACCATGACCGGCGCCCCGCTGGTCCACGGTCTCGGCTTGGGCGGCAGTTCCAACGGGGCGATCAACAGCACCTGGAACAACACAACACCGATGACGGGCTTGAGCCCGGGTGCCTGGACCGTGCGCCTCGCCGGTGACATCCAGACCCAGGAACAGGTGCTACGCGTCGTCTACGACGGCCGGGTCCGGGTGTGGGTCAACGACCGGCTCGTGGTCGACGCCTGGACCACACCGGCCAACACCAGTGTCACCTTCACCGGCACCAGCAGCAGCGGGCGGAGTCGACTGCGGATCGACTATCAGCCGACATCGGCCACCCAGGGCCGCCTCCGCCTCGAACGCAACAACACCAATCTGTTGCCCGGTTCGGAACTGTCGCCGCGCCTGGGCCTGACGACGGCCACCTCAGAGCTGGACGGGCTCTTCACGACCCGGCGCACCACCATCGCCTACGGGCAGCCCATCACCGGTCAGGCCACTGGCACCACGGTCGACGCCGGGGGCCTGTACCTGACCACCTCGACTGGCTACGAGCCCGACCAGACCGGCAGCTACAACCGCCGCATCTCGCGGCAACTGCCCGCCGGCAACACCACGGGCTACAACTACTGGGGTGCCGGCAGCAACCCGGCCAGCACGGCCAACCCGTGCATCGGCGGTTCCCCAGCGGTCCACCAAGCCGGGCTGGTCCGCGGCCGGCTCGGCCCGGACCCCGACGGCAAGGGCCCCCTCACCGCACCGCAACTCAACGAAGTCGTCTACGACGCGGCGGGCCGGGTCGTCGCCAGCCATCAGGGCACCGACCCATGGACCTGCACCACCTACGACAGCCGCGGCCGCGTCACGTCCCAGTCGATCCCGGCGTTCGGCTCCGAGGCGGCACGCACCGTCACCTACACCCACGCCGTCGCCGGCAACCCCCTCGTGACCCGAGTGACCGACCCCGCCGGGTCGGTCTCCACCACCGTCGACCTGCTCGGCCGCACCATCGCCTACACCGACGTGTGGAACAACACCACCACCTCGACCTACGACACCACCGGTCGGCTCACCGACACCAACGGACCCGCCGGATCACGCCACTACGACTACGACCCTGCTGGCCGCCAAACGAGCGAGAAGCTCGACGCCAAGACCGTCGCCACCCTCAGCTACGACACCTGGGGGCGGCTGAGCAACATCACCTACCCGGCGGCGTCGGGCACCACCACCGGCAACGGCACCCAGCTCTCCGCCATCGGCTACGACCCCGGCAGCCGACCTACCAGCTTCACGTGGCTCCAGGCCGGCGGTGCGTTGCTTACTTCTGACACTGTCACCCGCACCCCCCTGGGTCGGGTCATCGACGAAAACATCGACGGCACCGACCCCAACCCCGCCGGAGCGAACTACGTCTACGACGGCGCCGGCCGGCTCAGCACCGCGATCGTTCCCGGCCACACCTACAGCTACAACTTCGGGGCCAACAGCTGCGGCACCGCGTCCGCTGGACGTGACACCAACCGGACCTCGATGACCGACAACGGCGTCGCCACCACCTACTGCTACAACGACCAGGACCAGCTCACCTCGACCACCGCCCCCGGCTACGGCACCATCGCCTACGACACCCACGGCAACACCACCACCCTCGGCTCACAAACCCTCACCTACGACGCCGCCGACCGGCACCTGCAAACCACCACCGGGGCCACCACCGTGCGCTACGTGCGCGACGCCCTCGACCGCATCGTCTCCCGCAGCGTCAACGGCGCCGTGCAAGCCCGCTACGGCCACACCGGACCGACCGACGCCAGCAGCATCGTCCAGAACACGAGCGGCACGACCATCGAACGGACCATCAGCCTCCCCGGCGGCGTTCTCCTCACCAAACGCAACACCGGCGACGTCTGGAGCTACCCCAACATCCACGGAGACATCGTCGCCACCGCCAACGCCACCGGCATCAAACAAGGCGCCACAGTCCAATACGACCCCTACGGCACGCCCCTCACCGCCGCCGTCGACAACAGCGCCGGGAACTACGACTACGGCTGGCTCGGCCAACACCAACGCGGCCTCGAACACGAAGCCGGCAGCGGCATAATCGAGATGGGCGCTCGCTCCTACGATCCAGTCCTTGGCCGCTTCCTCGAAGTCGACCCTGTCGAGGGCGGGTGTCTGAATGACTACGAGTACGCGAAGGGGGACCCGGTCAACTACGTCGATCTGACCGGCTCCGTGGCGTGCCCGACATCGGGGCACTCGATCACCATTCGCGGTCAGTACGGCTTCGAAGTGAAGATCTCGAACAAGGGCGGTAATCGGTTCGACGTGAAGGCCAACTACGCCGGGCTCGCAGGCCTGTTCAACTTCTGGCGAGCCGAAGACACCTGGATCCAGATCAAGGGGCGTCGCACGAATGGCTCGCGGTTCAACAGCGGCATCGTCCAAACCTCAGACAAGATCGCTGGTGGACGGGCGGGGTACCCGATCTCGTGGGGTCATGTTGGTGCCCCGGCATTGGCCTCCGGAAGCACTCTCGATGTGACTGCTTGGAGTCCGTGGGCTCGTTGGGCGTGGTTGCCGAATCCGGCGGCGCCGGTTGTCGTGACTGGCGTGATGGTCAATTACAGCTGCACGGTGCGATGACAGACGCTCGTGTGGAAGACGATCCGGAGCGGTGCACCTTCGAACCGCTTGACGCGGGTGTTGAGCGTCTGATGCGCGCTGCCTTCTCCGACGTGTATGCCGCGGAGATCGAATATCAGGTCAGCCATGCTGACGACATCGGACTTGGGAGCGTTGCGGCGTCTGTCGAGCACAACGGCGACGGCGAATCCTGGCTCATGCTGCGTGCGACGGATGGCACAACGTGGTACTCGGGATGGGCCGGGAACTCAGCCGACGCGGTCTCCCTGGCAGCTGAGTTCGGGTTGACGATCGCGGAGTCCCTCTCTTTGTGAATGGATCGTCAGCTCTCTCGGCGCCAGATTTCGCTGACTGGACGGATCAGCATCTTGCATACCGATGCGCCTTCGGCGCTCGATCCGTCGCCGGTCCTCGGGGACTGCCGCGCGGCGAGGTGACATCCAACGTGTGGTGCCGAGAGGCACCGCGAGAGGATGTGCACCATGCCCAAGCCGTACCCCAAGGAGTTCCGTGACGAGGTCGTCCGGGTCGCGCTGAATCGAGAGGACGGTGTCCGGATCCGCGACATCGCCGCCGACTTCGGGATCACGGAATCGTGTCTCGGGAACTGGCTGACCGAGGCCCGGCGTGATGGACAAGCGCCGGAGACGAAGAGCGAGATGGCCGAGCTGCGCGAAGCGAAGAAACGGATCCGGCTGCTCGAGCAGGAGAACGAGGTGCTGCGCCGGGCGGCCGCGTATCTGGGACAGGCCAACCTCCCAAAAGGCTGATGTACCCGCTCGTGCGCGAGCTCGCCGTCGACGGGATCCCCGTCGTGGTGTCGTGTCGGGTACTCAACCTCGCTCGCCAGCCCTACTACCGCTGGCTCAAGAACCCGTTCACCGATGGCCAGCTCGACGAGGCCTACCTGGCGAACGCGATCCACGACGCCCACTGCGATGACCCCGAGTTCGGGTATCGGTTCCTCGCCGACGAGGTCCGTCTCGCCGATCACGTGGTGTCGGACCGGGTCGTGTGGCGGATCTGTCGGGATAACCAATGGTGGTCCGTGTTCGGCAAACCCAAGCGAGGCAAGGGGTCCAGGCCAGGCGCCCCGTCGCACGACGATCTCGTCCACCGGGACTTCACCGCTGCTGCGCCGAACCAGTTGTGGCTGGCCGACATCACGGAGCATCGGACAGCTGAGGGCAAGCTCTACCTGGCGGCGATCAAGGACGTGTTCTCGAACCGGATCGTGGGCTGGGCCATCGACGAGCGGATGAAGGCCCGGCTCGTGGTCGCGGCGCTCGAGATGGCGGCCGCTCGCCGCGGTGATGTCGCGGGCTGCATTCTGCATTCGGACAGGGGCAGCCAATTTCGCGCTCGGAAGGTCCACCGAGCGTTGGCGCGGCATCGGATGGTCGGCTCGATGGGCCAGGTCGGCTCCGCCGGTGACAACGCCGCGATGGAATCGTTCTTCGCCCTGCTGCAGAAGAACGTCCTCGACCGACGACGCCGCTGGGACACCCGCGACGACCTCCGGATCGAGATCGTGACCTGGATCGAACGGACCTACCACCGCCGCCGACGCCAAGCCCGCCTCGGACGTTTGACGCCCATCGAATTCGAGATGATCATGACCCCTCAGCCGGCAGCCGCCGCCTGAGCAACCCTGTCACCTCAACGCGCGGCAGTCCCCACTCGCATCGTCTCCCTGACTGCTGCCGTTGTGATCATCATTCTGGTCGCTCTCGATCAGAGCGGCGAAGAGGCCCTAATGGCCGATCTGGCATACGGCGTGTTTATAGCGGGTCCCTTGATCGCACTAGGGGCTCGGGTGCCGAGCGGTGGCTTGCTCGCCGCGGGGTCGCTCTTGTTCCTGCTTCTGTCGGCCGGACTGGGGGTCGTAATCGCCGTGGTTTCGGAATCCTCGACAGCGGGTGTGTGGATCCCGACAATCGCTGTAATTCAATACCTCGTGCTCTTGGCGCTCATCGCGGTGAGAACAGTTCGGCACGTCGCTACGTCGCCGAAGAAGTGATGCCCACAGAAGCGCGGAACACGATTGCAGCCCTTCGGGTTGTCGTTCTCGAGAGCGGCCTTGCGAGCTCACGGATCTGGTCGCCGGACGGTTCAGCCTCCTCCACACGGATCCACCGTTGGTGCTCCGCGACGCCGCCCCTCGGCTCGCCCTTCTCGTCAGCTCGTTCTCGACGGCCTATCCACGGCCGACAGCGCCGTCGCGATCAGCGTCGTCTCGACGGTCACGCCTGTCCTGGCGCACTGTTCTGGTCCGCAGACTGTGCCGCGTCCGCCGATCGTCTTAGCTTAGGGGCTGCGGTTGATCGGCCCCTGCGGGGCCTTGGCGGTCGCCTGGGCGGGCGGCCGGGGCTGCTCGTTCTACCGGGGCCCGGATGATCGGCTGAAGAGGTGTGACCGGGCGCGTCAGAGCAGGCTGGTGAGAACTGCGATGGCTCGTCCGCCGTGGTCGAACCTGTCGGCGGGTCGGCCACTGGGTCATGGCCCGCCACCACTTGAGCCGGCCGATGGCGTGCTCGACGGGCATGCGCATCAAGGACAGGACCCGGTTGTAGAGCCGGTTCTCCATCGAGCGGGGCTTGCCGCGGGGCTTCTTCGTGCCGGTCACGGCGAACGGGCCGATCTCGTTGGTCAGTCTCTCGTCGGTCTTGTCACCCATCACCTACACCCCCAACGCCGCGACCGCGGCGAGCGTGGTGAACAACTCGGTCTGGGAACGCAGCATCCGGATGTCATGCGTGCGGCCCTCGCCCGAGGGGTTCCCGGCGAACCACAACGGCCGACGGTGATCATCGGCGACCACCGAAGCCTTCACCACATGCGCCTTGGTCTTGCCCGAGTACGCCACCTTCTGCGCCTCATAGTTCGTGGGCTGGCTGCGACCGGTCTCGGTGCCATCGACGGCGATGCGTTCGATGTCGTTGGCCTGCACGTAGGCGACCAGATCCTCGACCGACCGGATCGGCTCGGCTCGGCGGGTTGGAACCCGTGCGCGCGATTGAGCACGATCTCGGTCGGCTTGTCGGCTCGGCTCCGTGTCCTGGCCGATTACGCCGTCCCCGCCCCCTGGGGGTGCAGACCCGTCTCTGGGGGATGAGACGCGGGCCGGGTGGTCGCCGTCGCCGGTGGTGCTGTCGCAGTGGGACTTGCGTGTGGTGTTGCGATCGTCACGACGTACCAGATGCTCGATGAGTTCCGGCTGAGCTTGACCGCTTCGGGTGGACGCCCGATTCCGCCTGGCGCCAGTGGGAGGGAGCCTGAGAGCTGGGCCGTCCGTCGAAGTGCCCGCTCAAGACAGGCGGGAAGCAATGGTTTGTGCGGAGCCTGGACGTCTTCGCTTTTCAGCTACCTGTCACCAACGTCCCGGCCGAGTACAGCTAGAGGCCGACCCCGAGGTCGGGTCTTGGTCGGCCGACGGCTTCGCGGGCGAAGGCGTCGAGTCGTTGGCGGGTTCGTTCGATGTCCTGGTCGCGTTGGCAGTGTGTCTCGGTGGTCGACGGCCTGTTCGACGATCGCCCGAGTCGGGCTGGCGTCCTCGACGGCGTCGTCGTGTCGGTCCTGTGCTTGTTCGAGGGCTTTGCGGGCGGTGGCGAGTTTGTCTCGAAGTCGGAGTCGGCCGATTGGTCCGGCGTCGCGGTGTTGGCGTTCGAGGCGGTGGAGAAAGCCGCGGACGTCGGACAGGTCGGCCATGGCGGCCTGGACGACCCGCTCGAATGGGTCGGCAGCATCTTTGGCCCGGATCACGGCGAAATCGGCAGCGCCGAGGGGATCGGCCGGGTCCCACCGGAACTCCCGTCCCTGCTGGTGGAGGTCGCGTCGGACGGCGATGGCGGGGATGTCGGCCTGGTCGGTGGTGAGGGCGTATTCGAGGATGTCGCGGGCGGCTCCGAGGTCGGGTTGGTCGGTGACGACGGCGAGGTGGTTGGCGGTGCGACCGCGGGTGGCGCCGACGTAGAGGGCGCGGTGGCTGGTGCCGGGGGTGATGAGGGTGTAGCTGACGTCGACGGTGTCGCCTTGGTGGCCGTGGGCGGTGGCGGCGTAGCCGAGCCGCAGGTGCTGTTGCGCGTAGTCGGCGGGGATGGTGACGGTGCCCTGTCCTCGTTCTCGGGACAGGGTGAAGTTCCCTGCGGCGTCGACATGCTCGACTCGCCAGAGCTCTCGGTTGCGGACGGGTTCATCGTGGTCGGTGCGCAGGGTGCGGTCGTTGCGGCGGGTGACGACGACGTCTCCGGGCCCGGCGGTCTCCCCACCGGCGATCGGGACGGCGGTTCGTTCGTCGAGGTGGCCGAGGTCGCGGCGGGTGTCCTGGATGGCTCGGTTGAGGGCGTCGACGTGGACGTTGGTCTCGGCGGTGATGGCAACGGTCTTGCCGTCGGCGTCGAGACGGGCCCAGGCGTCGGCGATGCGGTCCAGGTGGCCCTCGTAGTCGTCGGGGTGGACGCGCTCGTGATCGAAGTAGGCGTCGAGCGCCCAAGCCCTTCCGGCTCGGAGGCCGAGGGTGGCATCGGCTTCCCATCGGTGGGTGAAGCGGTGGATGTATTGGAGGTGGTGGGTGCGGCCGGCCCGGCAGAGCTCATCGAACATGCCGCCTCGGCCGACAGTCTGGAGCTGACGAGGGTCGCCGACGAGGACCAGTCGCCACTGCTGGGACCGGGCCAGGCCGACGAGCCGGTCGAGGGTGTTGGTGCCCACCATTCCGCTCTCATCGACCACGACCGTCGTACCGGCCGGGAGCCGGTGGGTCGGGCGGGGGCCGTCGGGGCGGTCCCACTCGTAGAGGAGCTTCGCGATGGTGTCGGATCGGATCCCGGTCTCCGTTTCGAGGACACGAGCCGCCTTCGCGGTCGGGGCGATGCCGTAGACGGTGCGCCGCTGGCGGTGGAGGTCGAGGCTTGCGGCGGACAGGGTGGTGGTCTTGCCGGTCCCGGCCGGTCCGACCACGAGCACCACCCGCTCGCTGCCGGCGACGGCGCGGGCGACGTCGGCCTGCAGCGGATCGAGCCCCGTGATGTCGACCGTCGTCGACGGGGTCGCTCGGTGATCTTGGGCGTCGAGGACGTAGGTGAGGATGCGTTCTTCCTGGGCCAGGACCCGGTCGTGGGTCAGGTGCTTGACCATGGGGTCCATCCACACCGACCGCCCATCGGCCCGGGTCGGTCCGGCGATGTCGGGGTCGAGATCTCGGTGCAGGTCCTGGACCTTGTCGGTGGCGTGCTCGACGGCGCGGGCCCAATCGGTGCCGTTCCACTCCGGGCCGGGTGGGGTGTGGTCGCAGATGGCGGCGAGGAGGTCGGCGCGCCGCCAGGTGGATGACTTGGCGGTGACGGTGTCGAGGATGTCGTCCACGGTGGGCTGGGTCCGCTCCGGCTGGGGCCGGCCCGTGATGGTCCGGGCGAGGCGGTCGCCGTCCCAGCCGAGCGCTTCGGCTTCGTCGATCCACCGTGTCTGCGCTTCGGCGACCGGCAGCCCGGACTTCGGTCCGGCGCGAGTCGACCGCGGCCTCTCGCTCGATGGCGGCGGCTTCCCGGCGGGTGGGGTCGCGGCCTTCGCGTTCGAGGAACGCCTCGGTCAGCACCTCGCGGAGGGCTTCGACCTGGGCGGCGCGCTTGGAGAACACCTCGAGCAGCTCGTCGGGGACACCGTCGATCTCGGCCTGGCCCTTCACGACCGGTCCCCAGGCGACGCCATAGCGGTGGGTGAGCTCGGCCCGCAGGACCGACTGGTACAGCCGGCCGACGGCCTGCTGGGTCTTCTTCGCGTAGTGGCCGTCGAGGGCCATCCACCGCCCGTCCGGGGCGATGACCTTGGAGGAGATGACGGCGTGGGTGTGGAGCTGCGGGTCGTCCTCCCGCGACGTGGACTGCTGGAACACGGCCATGGTGAACCCGGCGGCGTCGGGGAACTGGCGGCGGCCGCTGTGCCACACCCGGGTCGTGCACCCGTAGGTCTCGAGGTGGGTGAGCGCGGCTTGGACGGCGATGTTGTGGGCGTCGAGCACACCTTCGTCGCCGGTCAGGCCCCACCACAGCGACACCGACTTCGGGGCGGAGAAGGTGGCGTCGTAGCCCGCGACGGCGCGGATGAGCTTGCCGTGCTTGGTGACCTTGTCCCGGAACGGGTCCCCGAGACGGACCCCGGTGGTCGGGTCGAGCCCGGACAGGAGGTCCTCGAGCTGGTCCTGGCTGACACGGGCCCAGGCAGGCCGAGGCCCTCGGCCTGCCTGCCCGCCCAGAAGCCGGGGACCTCGTGGCTGTTCTCCGGGTCGAGATAGCCCGCGTAGCCGGCGTAGTACCGGGCGGCCTCGCCCGCGCCGGAGGCGTAGATCGTCCTCACCCGCAGCACGGGACACCTCCCGCTGGAGGTCCCGGTCGACGTCCCGGCCGCCGGCCAGGCACCTGTCTGTCGTGTTGTCGGGTTCGGGGGATCGATCGGTCGGTCATCGTGGGTCTCGGTTCAGTCGGTGAACGGGAGCGCGGGCTGGACGATCGTGTCGTCGGCTCGGTTGCTTGCCGTTCGTCGGGACTTGGATCGAATGTTCTTGGTGGGGCGTCGAGTACGAGTGGTCAGCCGTGGTGTCGCGGGTCGGCGTTCGGGTGTACTCGAGGCCACCCCCGCCGGTCGGGGCGCGGGGGTCGGTGTCTTGGGAGGCAGGCCGGCATATTGGCGGACCTCGACGGCGGGGAACCGGAACGAGCGCCCGAACCGTCGGCACGGGATTCCCTCCTCCCCACCGGTGGCTTCGTAGAGGCGGGCTTGGGCGTAGACGGTGGTGCGGCCCAGGCGGAGCAGGGCCATCACCTCCCGCACCGTCAAGAACTCTGACGACTCCGACACAGCACTCATCCCCCTCCCCCCTGGTCAACTCGCTGACAGGGCAGTCTGCGGGTTGACAGATTACATGGGTGTGGTTACGGTTGCAACCCTGATGTTGAAAAATCTCCGGCACAGTTGATGTCATGATGGTTGGCATGGCTCGCAAGAAGACACCCACCCCCGCGGCGTGGACGCCGAATCAAATCGTCGCCCACAACATCGCCAAAGCCCGCCTGATGCGCGGCTGGACCCAGGAAGAAGCCGCCGAAGCCTGCGCCACCTACCTCGGCACCAAACTGTCCAACGCCAGCTGGTCCGCCCTCGAACGTTCCGTCGACGGCAACCGCATCCGCCAGATCGACGCCGACGAACTCATCGGCTTCGCCCGCGGCTTCGACCTCCCCATCGGCTGGTTCCTCACCCCACCCTCCGCCCTCGACGGACATGTCGTCGCCACCCCCGACGCCGGATCCGACGGCCTCGACCCCGCCGAACTCTTCGACGTCGTCATCGGCACCGATGCCAATCTCCAAACCTGGGAGCAGTACCTGCTGTCTTGGCCCGCCGGCCGCGACCGGATCCGCGTCTCCGACGACGGCACGGTCGAGGACGTGCCCGCTGCCGACGTCCACCACCGGACTCGAACGAATTCGGTGATGCGCGCCCGGATGCTCGTACGTGAGTACTTCGGTGACATCACCGCCGCACGCGACGTCCTCACCGGCCTCGCCGAACTCCTCGACACGCTCGACCAACCCGAAACGACACTGGACGACCCATGAGCGCACCACGCAAAGACCCAGAGAACGGAACCTGGTGGTTCGTCGTCGACCTGCCACCGAAGGCCGACGGGCGACGGCGGCAAGCGAAGCGACGCGGGTTCCCGACCAGGAGGGCTGCGCAGGCCGCGCTCGATCGGCTGCGCGTGAGCGCGAGGGAAGGAACGCACGTCGCCATCGACCGGATGACGGTCGGCGAGTACCTCGAGCAGTGGGGCGAGACGCTCGGGGTCGCGGGCCGGAAGCCTTCGACGGTGGCCTCCTACCGTCGGAACCTCCGCGTCCACGTGATTCCCCGCCTCGGCGGTCTTCGGCTGCAGGCACTGACACCTCTACACCTCGACACGATGTACGCAGACCTGCTCGCCGACGGGAACATGCGAACCGAGGGCGACGCGCTCAGCCCTCGAACGGTCCGGTACGTGCACACGATCCTCCGCAAGGCGCTGTCCGACGCCACCCGCAAGGGCTTGATCGTCCGCAATCCGTCCGACGCCGCCACTCCGCCGTCGGCGAAGGCAGCGAGGGCGCCGGAGATGGCGTTCTGGACGCCCGCTGAGCTCCATCGCTTCCTCGAGGACAACGAGCACGACGAGCTCTTCCCGATTCTTCGGCTCGTCGCGATGACGGGACTTCGACGGGGCGAGGCGTGCGGGCTCCGCTGGTCCGATGTCGACCTCGAGAAGGGCACGATCCGCGTTCGCCAGCAGCTGGTCATCGTCGCTGCTGGTGATGGTGGCCACGAGGCCGTCATGGAGGAGGCGACGAAGTCCGACGCTGGCCGCAGGACCATCGACCTCGACGAGACAACGGCTGCCGTTCTCCGCTCTCACCGGTCACGACAGGCGAAGCGTCGACTTCGGGCCGGGGCGCGCTGGGCTGACTCGGGTCTCGTCTTCACCAACGACACGGGCGCTCCACTCGACCCGGAGCGGGTGTCCTCGAAGTTCGAGACGCGGGTGAAGCGATTCGACGGGCCCCGGTTGCGGTTTCACGATCTGCGCCACACGCACTGCGCGCATCTCATCGGCGCCGGCGTGAATGTGAAGACCATCAGCCGGCGACTCGGCCACGCCTCGGTCTCCTTCACCCTCGACCGCTACGGCCACCTCATGCCCGAGGCCGACGGCGAGGCCGCGGCGGCCGTCGCAGCGCTGGTCGACGGCGTCTCTGCGTAGACCGTGACCAAAACGTGACCAGCCGGGGACTCTCGTGCCATCTCGAACGGCGGCGCTGGCAGGAACCTCCTGGTCACGGCGTCGGGCCTTCGTGCACCAGGTGGGACTCGAACCCACACACGCTCTCGCGCACAGGGACCTAAACCCTGCGTGTCTGCCAATTCCACCACTGATGCCCGGTCGAACCGTACCGGTGCAGACCAGCCCGGCGGCGCACAACTACCGTCGCCGGTCGTGCGGGTCGACCAGCTCTCCACCCCGGCACTCGTCGTCGAACGACGCGTGTTCGACTCGAACGTCGCCCGCATGGCCGGCATCCGACCCGGACCCCGGCTGCGCCCCCATGTGAAGGCGTTCAAGTCGACCGCGCTCGCCAGACAGCTCGCCACGGCCGGCCACGAGCACTTCTGCTGCGCCACTACCGCCGAGGTCGTCGGCATGGCGTCCGCCGGGCTCGGCACCGACCTGCTGCTGGCCAACGAGACCGTCGACCACGGACGGTTGCGAGCCATGTCCGACGCCGATGCTCATGTCACCGTGGCGGTGGACTCCGACGCAACCGTCGACGCGGCGGCGGCTGCCGGGATCGCCGCCGTGTTGATCGACGTGAACGTCGGGCTCCCCCGCTGCGGATGCCACGCCGACGACGCCGGTCGCCTTGCCGACCGGGCCCGCCGCTCCGGCCTCGAAGTGCGCGGGGTGATGGGCTACGAGGGGCACGTCAACGTCATCGACGACCGCGACGAACGGCGAATCGCAGTGGAGCAGGCCATGACCAGACTGCTCCGCGCCCATGAGCTCGTCGGCGGCGAGATCGTCTCCGGCGGCGGGACGATGACCGCAGAGCTCAATGAGTGGGTCACCGAGGTGCAGGCGGGCACGTACACCCTGATGGACACGACGTTCGACGCTCACGTTCCCTTCGACATCGCCATCGGCGTCGAGGCCACCGTGATCTCGGTCCATCCGGATCGATACGCGGTCGCCGACGCCGGGCTCAAGGCGTTCGCCATGGACCACGGGAATCCCACGCTTCCCGGCGGGGAGGTGCTGCTCTGCTCCGACGAGCACATGACGTTCCGGGGCCCCGACGTCACCGTCGGCGATCGGCTCCGTTTCGTTCCCGCCCACCTCGATCCCACGGTGGCGAAGCACGAGCGGATGTGGGTGGTCGACGGCGACGAGGTCGTGGACGAGTGGCCCATCGACCTGCGCGGTTGGTGAGCCCGCCGCGATCCGGCCGCGTCAGCGTCCGAGCTGGGCGACGAGGGCCCGGAAGGCACGGCCTCGGTGGGACATGGCGTGCTTCTCCTCGGCCGACATCTCGGCGAAGGTCCGCCCGTCGCCCTCGTCGGGCACGAAGATCGGGTCGTAGCCGAAGCCGCCGCTCCCCCGCTCTGCTTCGCTGATCCGGCCCTCGACCGTCCCCCGGACCACCACCTCGGTCCCGTCGGGCCAGACCGCGGCGGCGGCCGCCACGTAGCGGCCGGCGCGCCGATCGTCCGTGACCCCGTCGAGCTCGCGCAGCACACGGGGGATCCAGTCGCGTTCCTCGGTCCACCGCGCCGAATGGATCCCGGGACGCCCGTGGAGGGCATCGATCTCGATGCCGGAGTCGTCGGCGATGGCCACTGCCCCGGTCGACCCGACCACGGCGCGGGCCTTCAGCAGCGCGTTCTCCTCGAACGTGGACCCGGTCTCCTCGACCTTCGGGTCGAGCGCCTCGACCGCCCAGGCATCGCCGAGGATCTCCGCCACCTCGGTCACCTTGTGGGCGTTCCCGGTGGCGAAGACGATCCGACGGCGTTCAGTCACCACGGGCCGGCGGGGGCTCGGCCACGTAGCCACGCTGGGCGTCGATCAGCTCGGCGATGCCCCCCTCGGCCAGGTCGAGCAGACGGTCGAGCGCGGACCGCCCGAACGCCGCGCCCTCGGCGGTTCCCTGGACCTCGACGTAGTCGCCGTCGGACGTCATGACGACGTTCATGTCGACCTCGGCGGTGGAGTCCTCCACGTAGGGCAGGTCGCACACCGGGGTTCCGTCGACGATGCCGACGCTGACCGCGGCGCAGAAGGAGGTGAGCGGATGGTTGGTCAGGACGCCGGCCTGGACGAGCCGGGTGAGGGCGTCGTGGAGGGCGAGGTAGCCGCCGGTGATCGACGCGGTGCGGGTCCCGCCGTCGGCTTGGAGGACATCGCAGTCGACGATGATCTGGCGCTCGCCGAGCAGGCGCATGTCGCACACGGATCGCAGCGAACGACCGATCAGACGCTGGATCTCCTGGGTCCGACCACTCTGCTTGCCCCTGGCCGCCTCGCGGCCGATCCGCTCGGGACTCGAACCGGGGAGCATGGAGTACTCGGCAGTCACCCAGCCCTCACCCCGGCCGCGCATCCAACGGGGCACGTCCTCGTCCACCGAGGCGGTGCAGAGGACCCGCGTGCGGCCGAAGCTGATCATGCACGATCCGGCCGACATCACGGTGGGGTCACGCTCGATGGTGACGGGGCGGAGCGCCTCGGGGGTGCGTCCATCAGGTCTCACGGTCAGTACCTCTCGTCGATGCTCGCGACGGCAACAGGGCCGTCGAACGCGGTGGCCGCCTCGGCCACCCGTGCCGCGGGATCGGCGCCGGGGGCGAGGTGGGTGAGCACCAAACCTGCCACACCGGCCCGGGCCGCCTGCGAACCGGCCTGCCGGGCGGTGAGGTGCTGAACGGCGTCGGCGTCGGCTTCATCCAGCGTGGCCTCGACCAGCGCAACGTCGATCCCGGGACCGAGCGACGACAGCTCCCAGCGGTTCCCGGTGTCGGAGGAGTAGGCGATCGACCGGCCCTGGGCGTCGGCTCGCACGGCGAGCGTCTCCACCGGGTGATCGGTGGACGAGAACCGGAAGGTGATGTCGCCGATGGCCACGGCCGAGGACGCGTCGATCACCCGGGACGCGAAGGTCGGTTCGGGTGGCCGGCCGCTGACCCGCCCGAACAGCTCGGCTGTCTCCGCGGTCCAGCACAGCGGGATCCCGGCGTCGGGCCGGCCGATGCCGTACCGGAACGCGTTGACCGCCACCGGGAGCTCCAGCCAGTGATCGGGGTGGGAGTGGGTGCAGATGATCCCGTCGAGATCCTCGAGCGCCACGTGCCGCTGGAGGTTGGCCAGCGAACCGGAGCCGCAGTCGAGCCACACCGCGGTGGTGGGGGTCCGGATCAGGTAACCGCTGCAGGCGGTCCCGGCCGCGGGATAGGTACCCGAGGCGCCCAACACCGTGATGGTCATTCCCAGGTCGGTCACGGGTCCCACCGTACGGGGCGGGCGTCGTCGAGTTCGGGGCCGAGCAACTGGCCACCGAGGTCACGGAACCCGGCGACGTCGCCGGAGCTGAACCAGCGGTGCGTGCCCGCGCCGGCGGCCTCGGCGCGAGCGAGGGCGGAGCCGTGGAGCATCGTGCGCACCATGAACGCGGTCTCGTCGGCCGAGGAGACCAGGACGACCTCGCGCCCCATCACGTCGGAGATCGTCCGGGCCAGGAAGGGGTAGTGCGTGCACCCGAGGAGCAGCGCGTCGACCCCGGCGGCGATCACCGGGGCGAGCAGCCGCTCGGCGAGGACGTGCACCTGCTGCGAGCGGGTCTCCCCCCGCTCCACGAACTCGACGAATCCGGGGCAGGCCGCGCAGGTGAGGGCCAGCCCGGGCGCCAGGTCGGCGACCACCTGCTGATAGGCACCGGAAGAGATCGTCCCGACGGTGCCGATGACCCCGACCCGGCCGGAGCGGGTGGCGAGGACCAGCGAGCGCACCCCGGGATCGATGACGCCGACCACCGGCACGGGCAGCTGGTCCTGCAGCTCGTCGAGCGCGGCAGCCGTGGCGGTGTTGCACGCCACGATCAACAACTTCACGTCGTGGTGGTCGAGCAGCCACCGGCTGATCTGGTGGGCGAAGCCGCGCACCTCGACCAACTCGCGCGGTCCGTACGGATACCGGCCGGTGTCGCCCACGTAGACGAGGTGCTCGGCCGGGAGGAGATCGATGAGGGCGCGCGCCACCGTCAGACCACCGAATCCGGAGTCGAACATCCCGATGGGACGGTCGTCCATCGGCGGCGTCAGCCGTCCCGGTCGCGACCCGCGCCGTCGGGTTCGTCGGGAACCATGGTGACGACTCGCTGCGGGAAGGGGATCTCGATGCCTTCGGCGTCGAACGCCGCCTTGACCGCCATCGCCACGTCGGATCGGACGCGGAACACCGTGGCGATCTCCGGCGCATGCCAGTAGCGGATGTCGAAGTCGATGCTGGAGTCGCCGAACGCCGTCACCCAGGCCTGAGGAGCCGGCGACGAGTGGACACCGTCGACATCCGAGATGGCGTCGAGAATGATCTCCCGGGCACGCGGGAGATCGGTGTCGTAGGCGACCCCGACGGGCAGGACCGTGCGGCGGACGCCGTGTTCGGTGTGGTTCACGATGGCGTCGTCGGTCACGGTGGACGACGGAAGGATCACCGTCTCGCCGTCGAAGTTGCGCAGCACGACCGCTCGGAAGTTGATCTCCTCGACGGTGCCGCTGTGCCCGTTGGTCGACACCTGGTCGCCGACTCGGATGGGGCGCCGGGTCTTGAGCAGCACCGAGGCGAAGACGTTCTCGAGGATGGCCGTGAGGGCGAAGGCGATGGCGATGCCCGTGATGCCCAGGGCCCCGATGAGCGGGCCGATCTGCACGCCGAGGACGTTGAGGGCGTAAAACAGCCCGACGACGGCCAGGAGGTCCTGCACGACCCGCCCCACGAAACGGGCGATCTGCCCTTCGCTGTCGGTCCGCCGCACGATTCGTTCGACGACGCCGCGGATCACCCGCCCGACGACGACGAAGACGACAAAGGTGGCGCCGGCGACGATCCAGTCGCGAGCGGTGAGGCCCTTGGGGACGACCTGTCCGAGATCGGGGCTGTCGCCACTCAGCTGGGCGAGCGTCGGCAGCCACGGCGCGACCGCCCAGGAGGCGAGATGAGCGAGGAGGAGTTCGGTCATGGCGGTTGGGCTCCCGGCGGGGCCGATCGGGATGACGGGTCGAGGATGCCATACCCCATCTCGCCCGACTGACCCGCCGACACGCTCACGTCGCGAGCTGGGCGCGCAGCTCCCGCTTGAGGATCTTGTTGGAGCCGGTCTTGGGGATCTCGTCGAGGAACTCGACCCGACGCGGAACCTTGTAGCCGGCGAGATGGGCCCGGACGTGGTCCTGCACGTCCTCGGCGGTCAGCGCATCGTCGCGGCGGACCACGCATGCCACCACCGTCTCGCCCCAACGCTCGTCGGGTAGGCCCACCACCGCGGCCTCGAAGATCCCCGGATGCAGCTCGAGCGCGGCCTCGATCTCCGCGGGATAGATGTTCATCCCGCCCGAGATGATCATGTCCTTCTTGCGATCACAGATGAAGTAGTAGCCCTCCTCGTCGACGTAGGCGATGTCACCCACGGTGTGCCACCCACCGGCGCGGTGGTCGGCGGCGTACTTCTCGTCCGCCTTGTAATAGGTGTCGAGCACCGACGACGCCCGCACGTAGAGCTCGCCCGGCTCGTTCGGTTCGGTGACGAGCGATCCGTCGGGTGCGAACAGAGCAATCTCCACATCGGGGGCGGGCCGGCCACATGAGCCGGGCTTGCGGCGCTGATCGCCCGGGGCCAGCACCGTGTTCACCCCCATCTCCGTCGACCCGTAGACCTCCCACAAGGAGTCCTCGGGGAAGTCGGCGAGGTACGCCTCCTTGAGCGCCATGCTCCACGGTGCGGCGTTGGCCACCATCACCCGCATCGAGGACGTGTCGTACCGGGCCTTCACCTCGGACGGCAGGTCGCAGATCATCCGGATCGGAGTCGGTGCCGAGAACGACGACGTGCACCGGTACGTGCTGACGAGGCGGAGCCAGTCCTCGGCGTCGAAGCGGTGCTGGACCACGACCGTCTGCCCGAGCGTGTGGGCGATCCGGGCGAACCCACCCGGCCCCGAGTGGTACAGCGGCCCGCAGGTGACGTGGACGTCGTCGGTGCGGTATCCGAGCAGCTCGAGCAGCCCGCGCGACTGCTCGAGGCTCGAGCCACCCGTCTTCACCGCCCCCTTGGGGTGGCCGGTGGTCCCCGAGGTGTAGATCATCGTGCCCGGCGCGTCGCCGGGATCGGGCGGCTCGATGTCGGCCCCGAGGAAGTCGTCCTCGGCGAGCTGGCCCGGGCGGGGTTCGCCGCCGAACACGACGACGTCACCGACCCCGGGGATAGCGGGCCGGATCCGTTCGAACAGGGGGGCGAATTCGACGTCGACCCACACCAGCACGGTGTCGGAATTGGTGACGACGTACACCGTCTCCTCGTCGGAGAGTCGGTAGTTCAGGGGCACGGCGATGGCCCCGACCTTGCGGGCGGCGTGGGTGAAGGCCACCAGCTCGAGGCTGTTCTTGCCGTCCCACATCACCTTGTCGCCGGCGCCGATCCCCCGTGACCGCAGTCCCGACGCGATGCGGTTGGCGTAGCTGTTGAGCTCGGCAAAGGTCAGCGCACGCCCCGGTTGCCCGGGCCGGTCGTCGATCACCGCCGCTTTGTCGGGCATGGCGTCGGCATGGGCGGCGAGCTGGTCCATGGCGAGAAACTAGAAGTAGATGATCTTCTCCGCCCGCTCGACCACGTCGTCGAGCTCGTCGGTCCACGCCCCGGTGGAGATGTACTTCCAGCCGTAGTCGCACACCACGAAGACGATGGTGCCCTCGTCGATCTCGTCGGCGACCTTGGCCGCGCCGGCCAGCGCCGCGCCGGCGGAGATGCCGGAGAAGATCCCGATCTGGCTCAGCTTGCGGGTCCACTCGATGGACTCACGGGGGCGGACGATGCGCTTGCGGTCGAGCAGTTCGTAGCCGCCCCACTTCTCGAACACGGGAGGGATGTAGCCCTCGTCGATGTTGCGTAGGCCCTCGACCCGCTCCCCGAGGGGCGGTTCGATGGCGATGACCTTGATGTCGGGGTTCTGCTCCTTGAGGAAGCGGCCGACGCCCATGAGGGTGCCACTGGTGCCGAGGCCAGCCACGAAGTGGGTGATCTCGGGCACGTCGGCCCAGATCTCCGGGCCCGTGGTCCGGTAGTGGGCGGTGGGATTCGCCTCGTTGGCGTACTGGTACAGGAACGCCCATTCGGGATGCTCGTCGGCCAGCTTGCGGGCTCGGGCGACGGCTCCGTTGGAACCCTCGGCACCTGGGCTGAAGATGATCTCCGCGCCGTAGATCTCCAGCAGCTGGCGGCGCTCGATGGAGACGTTCTCGGGCAGCACGATCTTGATCGGGTAACCCTTCATGCGGGCGATCATCGCCAGCGCGATGCCGGTGTTGCCCGACGACGGCTCGATGATGGTCTTGCCCGGCGTGAGCGTGCCGTCGGCCTCGGCGTCCTCGATCATCGCCAGCGCGATGCGGTCCTTGACCGACCCGGCCGGGTTCTGGCCCTCCATCTTGCCGAGGATGCGCACGTTCGGGTTGGGGCTGAGCGCGCTGCAGTCGACGATCGGCGTGTTGCCGATCATGTCCAGGACGGAGGCGTGGACTGCCATGGGGGCTCCTGAGCTCCTCGGTCGGGTCGCGTTGCGGATGGCCATCAAAGGTGACTGTCCAGGTCAACAATGTACCGGCGTCCAGGCATTCCAACGAGCCCTGGTTCACTTCGGCGCAGCCCCCAGGGGGGCTCGGAGCGGTCAGCGCCCGAGGGCGACCAGCTCCTCGCTGATCTCACCGTCGGCGATGCGGTAGCTGCGCAGGACGGGGGCCTCGTCGCGGAGCGAGACGATGATCCAGTGCCAGTGGGCCAGGAGCGGGTTACCGGCCTTGTCGACGTCGGTGGGAGACGGATACGCGTCGGTGTGGGTGTGGCTGTGCATCACGCCGACCACCTCCAGACCCCGGGGGCCGAGCACCGCGTCGGCCGCATCCCAGCCGTCCTTGCCGATGGTGAACGTTCGGCTCGACGCGTCCTCGTTGCGGCACGGCACGAACACGTTGATGCGGTCGCCGGCGCCGCCGAGCAGGCCGCAGGCCTCGTCCGGTAGGCCGTCGTAGGCGTGGCCGACCATCGCGGCGTACGCCGATTGGCTGAGGGAGAGCACGGAGCGAACCTATCCCCCGCTGGTGGCGGTGGCATCGGGGGCCAACGTCGTGGTGGTGGACGGCGCCGCCGACGACATCCCCGGCTCGGTGCCGGTCACCTCCCAGTCCCACAGGTACTCGCGCAACGTCAGCCCCGACACGTGGATGCGCCGGGCGAGGTCGACACCGACGTAGCGGAAATGCCAGGGCTCGTACTTGTAACAGGTGACGTCCTCCTTGCCACGGGGGTAGCTGAGGATGAAGCCGTAGCGCCACGAGTTCTCCGCCAACCACTGACCGGTCTCGGTGTCGCCGAAGCTCTGGTCGACCTCGGTGGCCCCGATGGGGCGGACGTCGATGGTGGTCCCCAGGTGGTGCTCGCTGTGACCCGGCCGCGCCGTGCCCAGGGCGGCGGCGTCGAACCCCATCTCGGTGACTCGTCGGTCGAACAGCGCGGCCTGGTCGGCGATCGACCGATAGGCGGCGAGGAGCGCCACCTCGGGGATGCCGGCCTCGAGGATGCCGTTGCGCATCCGGTTGAGATCGTCGGCGATGATGGCACGGATCTGGAACTGCGAGCTGTAGTTCGCTTCTGACGCGGACACCAGATCGGGGGGCTGGTACTGTTCGGGCACGGCGTAGATCACGTCGACGATGGTCCGGTACCAGTCGTCCACGCGGCTGTAGATGCTCTGTTCGTCCTCGTACGAACACGGTGGCGGCGCCACCAACGGTGTCGTGGTGCTCGACGTCGTGGTCGTGGCCGCCGCGAGCCCGGCCTCGTCGCCACCGACGACCTTCTTGGCCACGGTGAACACCCCCAGGAGCACCAGCACCACGGCGGTCAGTGCCACCAGTCGACGGATCGTGTAGTTCGGCGGCGGCCCCAGCGGCCGAGGAGACGGGTACATCCGCCCCCCACCGTAGGCAACCGGCGAGGGCGGATCCGGGAGGCCTGGTGGAGGGTCCCCGGCGGTAGCGTGACCGACCCATGCCCTCCGGCAAGACCAAGCTCATCGCGGCCAATCGGCGCGCCCGGCGCAACTACGACATCACCGAGACCCTCGAGGCGGGCATCGTCCTGCACGGTTCCGAGGTGAAGTCCCTGCGAGAGGCACAGGTCCAGATCGCCGAGGGCTTCGTGCGCTTCGAGGGCAACGAGGCATGGCTCCAGGGCGTCCACATCGCGCCCTACCTCCACGCCCAGGACCACAGCGGGCACGAACCCGACCGCCACCGCAAGCTGCTCCTCCACCGCCGGGAGCTCGACCGGCTGCGTTCGCTGGTCGACCTCGAACGGGTGTCGATCATCCCGCTGTCGTTGTACTTCAAGGACGGTAACGCCAAGGTCGAGCTCGGCGTGGGCAAGGGCCGCAAGTTGCACGACAAGCGCGAGATGGTGGCCAAGCGCGACGCGGAACGCGAGGTGCAGCGGGCGCTCGCCCACCGCGATCGGAGCTGACGCAGCTCACGGCCCGACGCCGGCAACTACCTTCGCCGCCATGGACACGCTCGAGGGGAAGGTCGCCGTCGTCACCGGGGCGGCGTCCGGCATGGGTCTCGCGTTCGCGCAGCGGTTCGCCCGCGCCGGTATGCGAGTGGCGCTGGCCGACGTCGAGGAACCCCGGCTCACCGAGGCCGCCGCCGCGGTGGGCGAAGACGGAGCCGACGTGCTCGCCGTGGTCACCGATGTCAGCGACGCCACCGCGGTGGAGCGGCTGCGGGACGAAGCGCTGGACCGGTTCGGCGCGGTCCACGTCGTGTGCAACAACGCCGGTGTCGCCGGCGGGGTGGAGCGCCTCGCCGACTGGGAATGGGTGATGACGGTCAACTTCTGGGGGGTCGTGCATGGCATGCGCACGTTCCTCCCGCTGCTGACCGAACAAGGTGAGGGCCACATCGTCAACACCGCGTCGATGGCGGGCCTCATGCCCGGCTACAGCCCGTACTCGGCCAGCAAGTGGGCGGTGGTGGGGATCACCGAGGGGCTGTTCCACCAACTGCGAGCCGAGGGCTCGCCGGTGGGCGTGTCGTGCCTGTGTCCGGGCTGGGTCAAGACCGCGATCGTCGACAGCGAGCGGAACCGGCCCGAGTGGGCGGCGCCGCCCGCCCTCGAGGAGGCCACCGACGATCCGATGGTGGGGCTGCGCCGCCAATTCGTCGCCGAGGCGGTCGCCTCCGGCCGACCGCCGGACGAGGTCGCCGACCTCGTCCATGACGCCGTGGTGGCCGGGCAGTTCTGGATCTTCACCGACGAGGTGATGGTCGGAGCCCTGCGTCCCCGCCTCGATGCCCTGCTCGCCGGTGAGAATCCGCCCCCGATCGGCCTCTTCGCCCGCGACTGACGCCAGAGGTGCTGCTGGACCCACCCGAGGATGACCTTCGACCCTGGGCGGCCCCTCGGGGAGTTGTGACACTCCAGGGGTGACCAGACAAGTCGTGATCCTCGGTGGAGGCACCGCTGGCACGCTGACTGCCAATCGCCTCCGCAAGCAGTTCGACGTCGACGAGGTCGGCATCACCGTCGTCGACCAGAACGACGACCACATCTACCAACCCGGCCTCCTCTTCGTGCCGTTCGGGCTCGCCCACGGGGAAGATCTCGTGCGCCCTCGCAACCGGCAGTTCCGCAAGGGCGTCACCTTCGTCGAGAGCGCGGTCGACCACGTCGAGATCGAGGCCCGGAAGGTCACCCTCGCCGACGGCACGGTGCTCGCCTACGACGTCCTCGTCATCGCCAGCGGCTCCCGGCTCGTACCGGACGAGACCGAGGGACTGACCGGCCCCGGTTGGATGGAGCGGGTCTTCACCTTCTACGACCTGCCCGGCGCCACCGCGCTCGAGCAGGCACTGCAGGACTTCGAGGGGGGCCGGGTCGTCGTCAACGTGGTCGACATGCCGATCAAGTGCCCGGTGGCGCCGCTCGAGTTCTGCTTCCTCGCCGACTGGTACTTCCACGAGCGAGGGATCCGCGATGAGGTCGAACTGACCCTGGTGACGCCCCTCGACGGTGCCTTCACCAAGCCGCGGTCCTCCCAGTTGCTGGGCGGCATGCTGGCGGAGCGGAACATCCAGTTGGTCACCGAGTTCAACACCGGCGAGGTCGATGGGGCAGCAGGGACGCTCATCTCCTTCGATGAGCGGAGGGTCCCCTTCGACCTCGCCGTCGTTGTCCCCGTCCACTCGGGTGCGGCCTTCGTCGGCCGGTCCGAGGGCCTGGGCGATGCCCTCGACTTCGTGGAGACCGACCCGCACACGCTGCAGTCGACGGTGGCGCCGGAGATCTTCGCCATCGGCGACGCTGCCAACCTCCCGGCGTCCAAGGCTGGATCGGTCAGCCACTTCGAGGGCGAGGTGCTGGTCGAGAACATCATCCGGTTCCTCGCCGGCAAGGAGCTCGACGCCAGCTTCGACGGCCACGCCAACTGCTTCATCGAAACCGGGTTCGACAAGGCGCTGCTGATCGACTTCAACTACGAGCAGGAACCGGTGGAGGGCCACTTCCCCACCGCCGTGGGGCTCCCCTTGATGAAGGAGTCGCGGCTGAACCACCTCGGGAAGCTGATGTTCCAGTGGTTCTACTGGCACAGCCTCCTGCCCGGCCGGAACATCCCGGGCATCCACTCCGACATGCCCACCGCGGGCAAGCACATCGATTGATACAGGAGAAGCCATGTCCACCACCACCGTCGCCGGCACCACGGTCGACCGCAACGAAGACGGGTTCTTCGTTGATCCCTTGCAGTGGACCGAAGCCATGGTCCCGGCCCTCGCCGCCGAGGACGGCATCGACGAGCTGACCGACCGGCACTGGCAGATCATCCGGTTCATGCGCCAGGAGTACCTGGAGAAGGGAACCGGACCCTCGGTGCGGATGCTGGGCAAGACCTCCGGCGTCCCGGTCAAGGAGCTCTACCAACTCTTCCCCAAGGGCCCGGCCAAGGTCGCAGCCCGCATCGCCGGCATCCCCAAGCCGCGCGGTTGCGTCTGATCCCCACCGTCCCCCGAACGACAGAACGGACACATCATGGACCTCAGCAACGAGAAGGTCTCGATCGTCATCTCGCAGGGCTCGCTCGAGGGCATCTACCCCGGGCTGATCATGGCCAACGGCGCCCGGGCCGAGGGGATGGAGGCGAACCTGTTCTTCACCTTCTTCGGCCTCGATGCCATCCACCGCAAGCGGCACGACCACATCAAGCTGGCGACGGTGGGCAACCCCGGACTCCACTTCGCCACCTGGGCGGGTGGGCTGCCGGGTGTGTCGACCGTGATGACGCACTACATGGAACACAAGATGGAGGCCCTCGACATCCCGTCGATCCCCGAGTTCGTGGAGATGATCTCCGACACGGGGGCAGGCCTCTACGCCTGCAAGGCGTCGGTGGACCTGTTCGGCCTCGAGAAGAACGACTTCATCGACCAGGTGAACGACATCATCACCGTCGGTGAGTTCTTCGAGATGGCCGCCGGCGGGCAGATCGTCTTCACCTGACCACCTGACCGAGAAACTGGACGCGCCTCCGTACAATCCATCGGATCGAGTCGGGTCAGCGCGACACCATTCGGCGCAACGGACCCGGGAGCTGATCGCGGGAGAGTTGGCCGGCCTCGGCGCGACGCAACACGGCGACATCGACCCCGGTCCGCCGAGCGAATGCGTCGACGTCGAGCCCGACCCGACCGCGCACCTCCAGCACGGCAGCGGCCACCCCAGGGTGGGTGGCACCGTCGAGCTCGAGCACATCAGCCATCCGGTCGCGCAGCCGGTCGACCGGCACCGGGGAGCGGACGCTGGGATGGCGACCCCTCGCCGTGCGCCGGGCGTCATCGGTGGCGATCATGCGACCAGCTGGAACTCGGCGAGGGCGGCGAAGCGCGGATCGGTCTCGACCACGTGACGCAAGCGACGCCGGCCCCGGCAGATCCGCTGCCGGAGGGCGTCGGGACTGATGCCGTACCGGTCGGAGAGGGTGTGGGCCGGTGACGGGTCGCCCTGGTCCTGCTGGATGCAGTAATCGAGCAGGCACACGAGCGAGACCTCGTCGACCCGGGCCGCCCGGGCCGCCTCGGCCACCAGCCCCACCAGCGGGACCTCCTCCACCAGCCGAGCGAACGTGGCCGCCACCGAATCCTCCACCGAAGGCGCGGCGGGCGGTGTCTCGCCATCGACCGCGTGCCAGTGGTCGTCGATCGAGTCAGCGTGGACGCCGACCCAGGCGTTGACCAACGAGCGGATCCGACCCTCGGCCCACCACCACGGCAGTGCGCCGCCCGGCTTCCACGCCGCGGCGACGTGGCGCAGCTCCATGCAGGCGTCGAGCACCAAGGACCGCAGGTCGTCGGAAGAGATGGTGTCCACCCCACACCGAGCGAGCTGGCGCCGGATCACCCCGGCGACCCGATGGCCGTGGTGCTCGGCCAGGGTGAACACCGCGGCCGGATCGCCGGCCACGAGACGGGCCATGATCGCCTCGACGGTGAGGTCCCGATCGCCAGGATCGTCAGCGGATGGGGAAGGGGAGGTTCGAGTCGGACGCATGGGTGCATCATGCGAGGGAGGTCTGACAATTACAGCCGTGTGATTCGCGGTGGGGGTGGCCGGGCCCGCCGGTACGCTGGGGATCCCCGCTGGCGGCCTCCGTCGACGGGGCGTTCCTTGACAAGGGGCTGATCGGTTTCGACGTCGGGACCGGAAGCGACATCGTGCGACCCGAGTTGCTCAGACTCGTTAATCGGGGCACCCAAACAACTGGCGAAAACCAGTACGCCATGGCCGCCTGATCATCAGGTAACCAAGGCAACATCGCGAGCCGAGAGGCCACGCGGGGCCTGACCACTACAGCCTGGCAACAGAAGTAGTGGTGGACGGCGGGAGAGACCGCTGACCGGAGGGAAAGACCCCTGACAGCCGAGGAAAGACCCGGCGGTGCGCCCACCCGGGGGCGTGGCAACCGTGAGCCACAGACGCGGGAATGGTCGTAGCACGAGCCGTGACCGCCAGACGGACGGGGGTTCGATTCCCCCCAGCTCCACGACTGACCTGGGCCTATCCGCCCAGGTCAGAGGTCGTTTTGGGGTCAGGTGCCCGGAAGCCGCGACACGCGCGCGACACGCGATCTCGAGCGGGAGCGGTCGCGAGTGGGCTCGGCAGCCCCAGGTACGTTGCACGACAATGGATGGACGTGAGGCAGCCGATCGAGCGAGCCGGGTCCTGCTCGCGCTCGCCGACCTGTCTCCCTCGGCCGAACAGCAGCAGACGAGCCTGACGATTCCGACGGAGTGGTTCCGCTGGATCGCCGCCGGCTCGGTCGGCGTGTTCGCACCATCGGCGCAGGTCCCGCTCCTTCCGCGACCCGTCGAGGACAAGCTGCAGCGATACGTTGGCCCGCCACCTCACCCGACTCACTTTGCGAGCATCGAGCGGAGCTTCGGCGAGAAGCTCGCCGCCGTCGACCAGATCCGTCCGGGCCAGAACTCGATTCGGGCCGGCTGGCTCTTCGTCGCTGGACGGATGAAGCGGGACGGCAAGATGCATCGAGTCTTCCACCCGCTCGTGAGCGCGCCGATCCGCATCGTCCGCCCAGTTGCCATCGGGGACGCACGCGTGGTCCGGGTCGGCGATGTCCAGGTCAGCGACCTCATCGCCGACATGGATCTGCGTGCCGCGCTCGAGTCGTCCATCGAGATCGGCGGCGGATCGCTCGACGAGATTCGCGATCCGGCGATCCCACCCGCCTGGCTCGCTCGTCTCACGGCGCTGCCTCGATTCGCCCGCGCGGCCGCCGATGCCGCGGGGCTCCGAGCCCGGGAGCTCGTACCAGCCACCGAGAGTCCTGACCAGCTGATGCGTCAGGACAGTCTGAAGATCGTGGCAGGTGTGGGCGTCTTCGCCGCCCACGAGACCGGGTCGACCAGCCGGGCCGGTTCGCTTCGGTCGTGGGCCTTCGGCCCTCTCGGCGATTGGACGGCGTTCCACTCGATGTACGTCGGCGAGCCACCGCAGGTCGACCCTCCGCACGAGAACGAATCGGTCCGCTCGCCATACGTGCTGACCAAGGCACAACGATCCGCAGTGCGCAGCAGTCGGGTCGCGCCGATCACTCTTGTCTCCGGCGCACCCGGAACCGGCAAGTCCCACACCGTCGTGGCGATCGCGTGCGATGCGCTTGCTCGCGGACAGTCGGTTCTCGTTGCGGCGAAGGCGGACGCGACGGTGGACGCGCTGCTCGACCTGTTCGAGCGAGCGCCCGGGCCGGATCCGATCGTCTTCGGCTCGAACGAACGCACAGACGCGCTTGCGGAACGACTCGCCGCCGGCCAGCTCGCCCCGCTCTCCACCACAGTTGTCGAGCAGGCGGCGAACGCGCAGGAGACCGCCTGGCGGAAGCGCGACGCGACGCTCCGGAAGGTGCTGGGACTTCTGGGCGCGGAGGCGATGGCTGACGGCGGTGACGACCTCGACGCGCGTATGGCAGCTCCGGGGCTGTTCGACGCCAGCACAGATCTCGAGGCTGTCTCCCGAGCCGTCGAGGCGCACACCTCGACCGACGAGGGCTGGTGGGCGCGTTGGCGTTCCCGACGCCGGTGGCGCTCGCTCCTCCAGGACCTCCGGTGCCCGGGCGAGACGTCCACGCCCGATCTGAGAAGCGCGCTGTCGTCTGCTCGGGCGGTGCGCGCCATGGTTGATCTCGAAGCCGCCGGTGGACTCGAGATCGGTGACCTGTGGGACCGACTGGCGGACGAGGACTCGGCAGCTCGCGACGCCACGGGCCGATGGATCGCTGCCGAGAGCCGGTCGGCCGACCGGCTCAAGCGATCGAGCCTCGAGGCGATCTCGACGCTTGCCACCGCGCTGCGCAGCGGACGTGCCGCGCGGCGCCAGCAGCTGACCCGGCTAGATGAACGGCTCACGCGTGCGCTTCCCCTGTGGGTCGGCTCGCTCCCGGACATCGACGACCTACTACCCGCGAGACCAGCCCTTTTCGATCTCGTCATCCTTGACGAGGCGTCGTCGGTTGATCAGCCGCTCGCGGCGCCAGCCCTCCTGCGTGGGCGCCGCGGGGTGGTGGTCGGCGACCCGCAGCAACTGCGCCACGTGTCGTTCCTCTCCGACGATCAGATGCAGAACGTGTCGACGATGCATCAGCTCGACACTGATCCCTTGTTGGTGTCCCGGTTGGACGTGCGACGAAACAGCGCGTTCGATGCTGCGGCTGCCGTTGCGCCCGTGCAGACCCTCGATGAGCACTTCCGATCCGACCCGCATCTGGTCGACTTCGTCGCCGAGCGGCTCTACGGCGGATCGGTGAGGGTCGCGACACGGGCGCCATCGACGCAGTCGAAGGACTGCATCGATCTCGTGCGGCTCGAGGGAGCACGGGACGACGACGGGGTCGTGCGAGTCGAAATCGACTGGTGCATCCGCCATCTCCGAGCGATGCGTCGCGCCGGGGTGCGCAGCATCGGGATCGTCACACCGTTCCGTGCGCAGGCCGACGCCCTCGAGGAAGCCATGCTCAGGGAGTTCCGGGTGGACGACCTGGAGGCGCTCGATCTTCGTGTCGGCACCGTTCACGCATTCCAAGGCAACGAGCGTGACCACGTCATCGCCGCCTTGGGCCTCGGCCCTCAGGTCACGGCCAACTCGTGGCGATTCGTCGAGGACCCCCACCTCTTCGCCGTACTCGCCACCCGGGCACGGAAGCACATGACCGTGCTGCTGTCAGCGGACCCGCCGGCGAACGGACTTGTCGCCGACTACGTCGCTCAGGCTGACGCGCCACCCGGCGCGCCGGCACCAGCCAGCGCAGCGTCCTCCTGGGTGCAGGAGATCGCACACGATCTGGCCGCTGCGGGTGTCCCGACGATCACGTCGTACCCGACCGGCCCCCATGTCCTCGACATCGTCACTGCCGAGGCAGACATCACCATCGAGTGTGGGGTACACCCCGATGGGCCGGAAGCACACGTCGAACGCCACCTCGAACTCCGCCGAGCCGGATGGACGATCCTGGAAGCGCACAAGTCCCGATGGCAGAGCCGACGAGGCGAACTCGTCGTTCGCCTCCTCGACCAGATCCGCAGGCCGTAACGGGCCGGTGGTCCCGTCAGATCGAGCCGGTCCGGAGCGGCCAGAGTCGTCGACCGGCGCTACTCGTTCAGCTTCGACCGGCGATGCGGACACGAAGGGTCGCGAGCTCGTTGCCGATTCCCCGTGAAGCGGCGACCGCGCCGGTATGGCCGACAACGAGGATTCCGAACGTGAGGAGCATTCCGGCGAGTGGGAGCGTTCTCGTGAGCGCACCGAGCGAGGTGGCACCGATGTCGGCCGGCCGGTCGATGAGGTCCCAGCTGTTGAATCGGTGGACGCGGCCGAGGTAGATGCCGACCGTCGAAACGGCGTGGAGGAGTAGCGCGGTTGGCCAGGTTCGTTGCAGCCAGCCCATCTCGCGAACCCAGGCCGCGATCCGTCGCACGGTGTCCACGTAGGCGACGAAGCCGACCGCCATGAAGACCCCGAATAGCGGCAGCACGCCGAACAGGACCACCGCGTCGGACTGCTCGGCCCGGACATGTCGAGGGAGGTGGATCACATCCGTGAGCACGTAGCCCGCATTGGGCAGGAACGCGAGACAGACGAGCGTCAGGATCATCCCTGCGCCTCGGATGGGGCGACGGCCACGGAACAGCCACACCGCCAGCGCCCAGGGAACGAGCGCGAGCGTGAGGTTCCAGGACATCCACGGCAGCGACGCCGCCAGGTGTCGCTCGACGCCGGAGATGAGGTGTCCGATCACTGGCACAGCTCCTCTCGCACCTCGGCCGCCCGTCTCGTGGCCAGGTTGAATGTCGCGACGCCGTTGGCGTCGTCACCGCAACGAAGGGCCAGACGAAGCAGCTCCGCCCGTGTGGGGTCGGCCTCTCCTTCGATGGTGTCGGCGATCTCGGGCACGGCGTCGTCGGAGAGCGTCGCCAGGTAGCCGACGTCGAGCTCGGCGCCGTTCTGTGCCCGATCGAGGTTGTGGCGAGCGACGAAGGCCTCCGGATTCGCCAGATTGGCCAGCAGGATGAGAGCCACGCCGGCCGCCCCAGCTACAGCGACCAACCAGTCACGTCCGGACCCGACACCGAGGTTCCGGGCCGCTGTCATCACGAGCACGACGCCCATCCAGACGGCGGCGACGACAACGGCGAGACGGAGCATCGTGAGTCCGAATGCGTCGTCGTAGAGGGCCATGCGGCGCAGGCTCACGACCACCAGCCCGAGTGCCAGCGTCGGTACCGCTCCACCGAGGAAGACCACGACCCGGTTCTGCAGTGCGTCACGGTCCGCCAGCATCCGCACGAGGGCGAGGAACGCAAGGAGTAAGCCGGTTGCCCAGCAGAGCTGGAAGAAGCCGCTTCGGGCGTACTCGGCCGGCGTCAGTCCCGCTGATTCGATGAGTCGGTCTCCGGCGTCAGTGAGCGCCACCAGTTGCGAGACGACGAAGAGGGCGAGGACTGCTCCGACGAGGCCGAGGATGGTCGTGAGCTCGATGATTCCGAACCGGCCGAGTCGGGCCGGCTCGGCGTCGTCCGCCGACGTGGCGCCGGCCAGGACCACCACGAACGTCGCGAGGAACACCGTGAGCAGGATGTGACCGAGGGCCGGGCCGGCGTGGACGTCGGGAGTTAGGAGCGAGGCGAACACGGCGTCAGCCGAGGCGAGCAGGGCGATGAGGATGAAGAGGACGGGGACGACCACCAGCAGTCCCCGCACCACGCGGACCGCGTTGTCTCGTTGATCGGTGGAGACGTCCGGTGCCGCCGCTCGAACGACCGCCAGTCGCTGAACACCCCGCTCGAGGCCTGAGACCCCACGGAGCAACAACCTCCCCGGTGTCGAGTCGAGCACCGAGCCGTGTCGCGCGTGGAGCGCGGCGAGGACGAGGAGCGTCCCGGACACGATCGTGTTCGACCAGGCCAGCCACGGGCTTGCACGGACAGCGAGGAAGAGCGCCGGAAGGACCGCGAGCGCGGCCAGGATCTGTGCCTCTCGCCGGGCGAGTCGATCGTCGGTCCACATCGCTCGGACGGTGAGCCCGACCGCCAACGCAACGGCCGCGTTGGCGAGCCCGCCTCGAAGGCCGACCTCGAGGACGAACCCGATGACCAAGGCGTAGCCGAGCAGGCGCCGGGGAGCGGGATCGATCGCGCTGGGGCGATCGATGGGCTGGTGTACGGGCGGCTCGGTGGTGACACTCACTGGCTGACCTCGTTGTCAGTGGGGAGTCGGACGACCATCGAGCAACCGGAGGGGTCATTCGGCTCCGCGTGGATGTGCCCGCGGTGCAGGTCGACGATCCAGCGGGCGATGGAGAGTCCGAGGCCGGCGCCGCCGGCACCGCCGGGTCGGGCGGCGTCCGCTCGGTAGAAGCGTTCGAAGACGTGGTCGGCGTCGGCCTCGGGAATCCCGGGGCCCTCATCGGTGACGGAGAACTCGACCGCGTTGTCCACTGAGCGAGCGGCGAGACACACCGGTCGGTCGGGCGGTCCGAACTGCAGGGCGTTCGACGTCAGATTCGCCAGGACCTGATGCATGCGGTCCGGGTCGATGTACACCTGTAGGTCGGGCGGTTCGACCGTGACGTCGATACAACGGCCCGGCGCGTGGAGGCGGGCTTCGGCGGCGACGGCGTCGAGCAGGCCAGCTGCGTCGAGCACCTCCCGTCGCAGCGGGACCACGCCTGACTCAAGCCGCGACAGATCGAGCAGCTGGGTGACCAGACGGCCGAGCCGTTCGGTCTGTTCGAGCATCGAGCGCAACAGCTCGGGTTCAGCGTCCTCGACACCATCGACGAGGTTTTCGAGCCGTGCCTGGAGCGCAGATATCGGTGTCCGGAGCTCGTGGGAGACGTTGGCGACCAAGTCTCGGCGCATCCGGTCGACGGCGGCCAACTGTGCCGCCATGTCGTTGAAGGCGCGGGCGAGGTCGCCGACCTCGTCGGCCGAGGTGTCGGTCACTCGCTGTGACCAGTCGCCATCGGCCATTCGGCCAGCAGCGTTGGCCATCTCCCGCAGTGGAGATGTCATGCCGCGGGCAAGTACCTGGACGAGGCCGAGACCGATGACGACGGCGATGATCGGACGCAGCCAGATCGGAACACCCAGACGGAACCCGACCGTGGACACGACGGCGCTCACGGCCACCGCGATCACGATGGCCACGCCCAGCTTGAGCTTGATCGAACCCAGCCGATCGAGCGGGCGTCGACTCACGCCTGACCCCCGAGCGAGTAGCCGACACCGTGCACGGTGCGGACGACGTCCTCGCCGAGCTTGCGACGCAGGGCGCGCACGTGCGAGTCGACCGTGCGCGGCCCCGTCCCGTCGGCGTAGCCCCAGACCTCGGTCAGGAGCTGCTCCCGGCGGAACACCGTCCCGGGCCGGGCGAGCAGGTGGGCGAGAAGGTCGAACTCGATCGGGGTGAGGTGGACCTCTGCCCCGTCGCGATGCACGCGGCGGGTGGCTGGGTCGAGCTCGAGGTCCTCGTGACGCAGCACGACCCCTTCGGCTGCGTCGGCGACCCGTCGGAGCACCGCCCGGATGCGGGCGACGAGCTCGCGCGGCGAGAACGGCTTGGTGACGTAGTCGTCCGCACCGACCGACAGGCCGACCACCAGGTCGGTCTCGTCATCGCGAGCGGTGAGCATCACGACAGGCACCCGGCGGTCGGCCTGGATGCGGCGGCACACCTCGAGCCCGTCGATGCCCGGCAGCATCAGATCGAGGACGACGAGGTCGGGCTTGAGTTGCCGGCAGACCTCGACGGCCTTGAGTCCGTCACCCTCCGCCCTCGCATCGAACCCTTCGCTGCGGAGCCGGCTGACCACAGCATCGGCGATCGCGGGTTCGTCCTCTACCACCAGCACCGTCGTCGCCACAGCCGTCACAGTACGAAACGCTCGTTGAGCCCTCTTGTTCGAGTTGTGCAGATCCCGTGCAGATTGGCGAATGCCGTCGGCTCGGCAACAGATTTCCGAGATTCCGACGCGAGAACCGGCCTCCTCGATGGCTTAGGACCTGAGCGGATAGGCGTCAGGTGACGGGGCTCCATCGGTCTCGGTAGTCGAGGAGTCGGCCGATGATGAGCACGGTGGTGGCGAGGCACAGGGCGGCGTGGCGGTGTCGTGATCGGCGGTCGGTGCTGCGTCGGAGTTGGCCGTAGTTCGACCACCACGAGTTGGTGGCTTCGACGATCCATCGCAGCCCGAGTCGGACGGGTTGTTTCTTGCCTTTCACCTTGGTGCCGCGCAGTTGGATGTTGAAGTCGGTGATGCCGGCGTCGAGGAGTCGTTGGCGGACGGCGCCGGAGTCGTAGCCCCGGTCGAGGTGGAGCGTGTCGATGTCGTCGAAGAACCCGGCCGCCTTCACGTCGTCGAGCGTGGGGATCAGCAGCGGTACGTCGTTGCGGTTGGCGCCGTCGATGACCCAGCCGAGCGGGATGCCGTGCATGTCCGAGGCGACCGACCACTTCCAGCCCAACTTCCCCCGATCGGTGGGGTTCGGGCCGGTTCCTTCGCCACCGTAGGGGGCCTTGTGGAGCGACCCGTCGAGCGAGACGTTGTCGAGATCGAGGCCGACGATGCGGTCGAACGCGGCGAGCGCTTCGGTCTTGAGTTGGTCGAACACGCCGGCGTCGATCCATTCGTCGCGGCGTGTTCGCAGTGTGGTGTCGGAGACGCGGTGGTCGAGGATGGCTTCGATGTCGACCCACGAGGAGCCGGTCACGAGGCGGATCAGGATGCCGCGGAAGCACAATCGGTCGGGGACTCGGCGGCGATGACAGCCGAGCGGATGGGTGTCATCGGGTGGCGGGAGGAGCGGTTCGATGGTGGCGAAGAGAACGTCCACGACTTCTGGCTCCAGGGCGCGCATGATGATGGAGAACCTCCACACGGTTGTTGGGGGTGGGCAGCACTCGCATCAAACGCGAGCCACCCCGACAACCGGTGGATGGTCACCTATCCGCGCGGGTCCTTAGGAGTAGCCGTACGTCGCCCAGGACGTGGGCGAGGATTCAGCTCGAGATCAAGCGCAGAAGCAAGCGCAACAAGGGTGTTCAGCGTGGGGTTGGGCCGGTCTGCAGAAAACAGACGACGAATAGCCTCCGGCTTCACCCCAGCACGACGAGCGAGCTCCGCCTTGGTGAGCTGGAGCTCCTCGCGTCGCTCGTCAAACGCCCGAATCACAACATCGATCTGGTGGATCCGCTCTCGAGCAGCGTCGAATGCCTCCCGATACTCCGGGTCTTCCAGCCGCTCAGCGAGGTAGCGCTCAGCGCCAGTGCGGGAACCTGCCATGCGCCAAACCATACCCGTAACGTGAAAGTTACGCCACGCGGGGCAGCGCAGGAGTTCTCCGTGGCGATGGTGAGGTCATCGCCGGGGCCGTGTAGTCACATCGCCCACCGGGTGCTGAGACGAGCGTTGACGGCAACAGGTCCGTCGATGGGCGAACCGATGGTGGGAAGTCCGGCTACTTCAGATCTCTGGCGAGTTCTGCCGGCGCCGGCAGATCAAGCGTGACGCCGTAGTGACCCTGATCGCTGCCGCCCCGGTCCCAGCCACCCCGGACGAGCGCGTCGGTAGCAACGACGGGGGTCCTCCCCTTGTCCATGACAGAGGCATACTTCGCAGCGTCGTCCCGGCTGAGGTGCCCCACCTTCCGACCGTCGATCTGGACCGCGATGGCGTTCGAGTCGTATTCATTCCTCGGCTCCCGGACGAGCGCGGCGTGGCACGGATGATGATGACCATCCTCCGTCTTGCCGCCACAGACGCTGTTGAGCGCCTCCTGGTAGTGCGACTCGCCCACGACTTGAACCGCGTACTTGCCATCGCTCGTCACGTACGGCGCCTCGACCGATCGGCCGGGCTCTCGCCGAAATCGGTTGAGTAACCCCATTGCACTCCCCCATCCTCCGCCTGACGGACGCCCTTACCATAGGAAACCCGAGGGGTCGGTGAGCCGCTTGGTGATCGCATCCGACGCTGGAGCCGAAGCCTGCTCGTGACACGAGGGCGACACGAGAAGACCAGAATCGCTGTGAAACGGCGTGATCGGGTGTAACCCGAAAATCGCCGCTGACCTGGGCAAACACCCTCTGACCAGGCACGACGGAATCGGGCCATAGAGCATTCGATTCCCCCCAGCTCCACGCCGACGTTCGTGCACGTCCCCTGACGTGCGTGAACGTCCGCCCCTTACAGGAAATTGGGCGCTGCGTTACTCCCGCGGTTACTCCCACCAGGAATCGGCGCCGCGATCCTGGGACGCTCGGTCACGAGAATCGGGGACGCCCCGCTCCCCTGCCGAGTGTCGCCGAGCCAGCGTTCTGGGCGACACCGCCAATTTTGATCGTGAGACCGCCATCGGTGCCTGCTACAGATCCGGCATGAGCCTGGACCAGTCGATCACCCTCGCTTCTTGCCGGACGGTCGGCTTCGCCGACTACGGCCGCCCAGACGATCCCGCCGTGCTCTGGTGCCACGGCGGCCCTGGGAGCCGACTCGATCCGGGGTACTTGGCGGAGTCTGCGAAGGATGCTGGCCTGCGAATCGTCGGGATCGACCGTCCGGGCTACGGCCTGTCGACACCGCATCCCGGACGCACGATCAGCGACTGGACAGAGGACGCGTTGACCGTCGCCGACCACCTCGGCATCGGCCACCTCGTCACCGTTGGCATCTCCACCGGCGGCGCATACGCGCTCGCCGTCGCTGCACTCGCTCCCGAGCGAGTCCTCGGTGTGGTTCCGTGCTGCGCGCTGACCGACATGCGCTACCAGCCCGCTCGGGCAACCATGAGCCGACCACACACCCATGCCGTGTGGGACGCACCCGATCGAGAACGTGCGATGGCGGCCGCCATCGACTCGCACGGCATCGACGGCAGCAAGATCCTCGAATCGGCAGATGGTCCACCGTTGACGTCGTCCGACCTCGCCATGCTGGTCGACCACCCCTTCGGAAGACACTGGATGGCCACCGTGCCAGCCATGTTCGCTCACGGTCTCGAGGGCTACACCGACGACCGCCTCGCCGACGGGCCGGGCTGGACCACGTTCAACGTGGCCGACGTCGCCTGCTCGGTCACCGTGCTGCACGGCGCTGATGACGTCATCGCTCATCCAATACACGCGCAACACACCGCAGCCATCGTTCCAGGCGCAGAACTGCGAATCGTCGACAACTGTGGCCACTTCAGCATCCAGGATCACCTCGTCCCGACGATCGTCGACCTCCTCGAGCGAGACACCGGATGATCTGAGGGCGTCGCCGTCCCGGAAGTGCCGTTGGAGGACGCTCCCCCGGCGTGTCCCCAAGAGACGCCCGTCCTGCGCGCATATCGGGGGCGTCATGACAGCGTGCGGCGAATGTCCTTCATCAGCAGGAAGAGGTGCAGCGGGTCGGTCGGCGAGGCCTCGAACTCGGGAACGAGGTGCTCATAGAACGCCCCCGCGTCGTTGCTCTCGGGATGGACGACGAGACCTCGGCACCCGATCTCAGATCCGAGCGCATGTGTCCGAGCGATCACGTCCTGCAGCAGGCCTGCCCCGAGCCCGTAGCCCTCGTGCTCGAGGTCGACACCCAAGCGGGCCAACAACGCGACAGGCTGCGGGTAGCGCCCAGCACCCTTGTGCAGCCGTTCCGGAGCGTCGGCGAGCGCGACGCTCGCCATGCACCAGGCGTAGTAGGCGACAACCAGCTCCGAATCGGCCGGCGTGACCACAAGCACGCGGGTCGTCCCCGACCCACTCGACTGGCGAGCATGACGACGGAGCCACCCGGTCTGCTCCTCGGAACGACACTCGAACCGGTCCAGCACATGGTCGGGTTCGAGCAGAACCGGTGACCGGTAGCTGACGCTCACTCCTCGGTGAACGGCGACGGACGCTCCATCAGTCTCCGCAGTCCAGGAAGGTCACGACCGCGACGCCGGTTCACCGCGTCCCACGCCTCAGCAGCCTCTTCATCGAGGCGGAACTCGGTCCGGTCTGCAAGGACTCGCCGAGCAGCGACCGTCAGGTTCGAGATCACGAACTCAGTCAGGTCCGTTCCCTGCTCGGCAACGGCTCGATCGATCAACGACCGCTCGTCCTCGGTGGTGCGAACCTCGAGCCGCTCGCTGCGCAGACGCGTTGTTGACATGACGACCTCCTGTCCGGCCAGTGTACGGCCACTCCTCCCCGCCCGCAACGGACTTCGCCCGCCCAGACACTGGTGGACGAGCACGAACGTCGACGGACGTCGGCCCGGTCACCGCCGTGACGACATGCGAGTCCACGACCATGCACCAATGTCCACAAACGTCCATCGACGACACCTACCCGCGCACCTCGATACACGGCCGGGGCCGTTACTCCCGCGGTTACTCCCACCAGACGAGAATCGAGCGGCTGCAACGCTGTGACCTGATTTCCTAACGGTTTGTCAAGGGTGGGTCGTGACGCTGCGTGAGCGCGGCCGACCAGTCCCGCGGCTGGGGCGGGCGGTGGTGCGAGCGCTCGTTGTCGGGTCGGCGGTGCTGGTCGCCGGAGGGTGGTCAGTCGAGTTGGAGGCGTCCTCGTCGAGGCGTCGTGGCCCGGTTCCGGCGGCGTGTGTCTGAGGGAACGGCGAGCTCGAGGGCGACCGCAGTGGCGGTGGCTCGGTCGATGGGGTTGCCGTCGAGGTCGCGGGGCTCGTAGGGCTTGCCGGTCTGGAGGACTTTCCAGGTGCGGGCGGCGAGCTTGCGGGCGACGGCACAGTTGGCCTGGACGTGGGTGTGGCCGCGTTCGCACATCAGCTTGCGGTAGTGGGCGGCGAGCTGGGGATCCTGACGGCGGGCGACGTTGGCGGCCTGGTAGTAGGCGAGGCGCATCACCGGCGGGCCTTCTTTGGTGATCGACCGTGACGGCGACGCCGACAGACCGGATTCCCAGTTCGACGGGTTGAGCCCGATGAACGCCCCGGCCGCTTTGGCGGAGCGGAGATGCTTTCCGTCACCCCACCAGGCTCTGGTGGTCGACGCGCAGATCGGCCCGACCCCGAGCACCGAGGTCAACACGTCATCGGGCCAGTGGTGACGCCAACGGTCCAGGGCATGGTCGGTGGCTTCGCGTTGGCGGGCGTCGGCGATGTCGATGTCGTCGCACATCTCGGCGATCTCCCACGCGAGGTCGTCGAGATCGAGTCGGCCGATCCAGAACTCGTGCCATCCCTGCGCCGCGGTCCGGATGCGTTCGGCCCGACGGGTCGGGTCCTTGTCGCGGCTGTGGGCGGCAACGATCTCGGTGATCGACGACAACCGGGCCCGGCCGATCGCCCGCACGTCGGGCCAACGACCGAACAGCGGCTGGGCGACAGCGTGGCCGCCGGTGGCGCGCCACACGTCAGGCATCGCCCAGATGCACAGCGCCCACAGCCGACACTCGGCCCGATGAGCGTCGACGGTCATGCGATGCCGACGAGACAACGCCCGCCGCAACCCGATCTGACCCGCCGGTGGGATCGGGGCGTCCTCGATGTCGAGCACCGTCTCGCAACGGGCCAACATGTCGGCGTCGACCACGTCGGTCTTGGTCCGTCCGGTGATCGCCTTGCGCAGCTGCGCCGAGTCACGGTTCTGCACGAACCCGATCCGACAACCAGCTTCGGTCACCGCCATCGTCAACGGCAACCATGTCCCCGCCGTCGGCTCGACCACCACCAACGAACCTGCAAACAGCGCCAGCCGTTCGGTGAGCTTGGCCATGCCAGCCAGGGTCGGTGACGCCCGGAAGTCCTCCCGGATCCCGGGACCGCGGATCGCGATCTGGTGGTCGGCGACCACGGCCGCGTCGATCCCGATCGCCACTGGTTCTTGGTTACGCTTGAGCACTGTCATTCGGGGGCTCTCCCTTCACGATGTGGAGAGCAGCCAAAGCCTTCGAGGCCAGCACAACCGTCGTGGGGCCAGGCTGCTCACCGGACACGGACTGTCGGGAGAGCCCTCGGGCACACTCGCCACCCTGACAAGGCGTTCTTCCGACACCACCCCATCCACCGCCGGGCCGGTCACAGCCCACCCAGCCATGTGATTCATTCGGTGCATCAGGCCGCGACCGCTGGTCTCCATGGCCCCACCAATTTCCTCAACCGGGTCTGCTCGGAAGACGGACCCCGGCGACGATCAGGTCAACGAGCCAGAAGCCCAGGACCTTTACGTCACTGCCGGGATCCCTCCCGAGGCCACGCTATGTGACCGCCCCACCGGCGATCGGGGGACGGTCACATCAATACAAGGACCTTTCGCGACCCGACACCACCGGGGTTCGATTCCCCCCAGCTCCACGGAAGCGTGTGTGGATGTCTCCTGGCGTGCGCAGACGTCCATCGCTTCAGGAAATCGCGCCTCTGCGTTACTCCGCGGTTACTCCCACCCGCTCGCGGGGAGCGCGGTTCGGGACTGTCCCAGGCGAGATTCGGGGACGACCCGGGCTCTGGGACTGCGCCCGCATACCGGCGGTCGGGGGCAGCGCCGGGCGAGCCGACCGCCGAGCGATAGGTGGCGTGCACGGCGCGCTCAGATCCGGCAGTCCCTGGTGTCCCTGTGACCGTCTCAGCGAACATTGTCCCTGAGGGACCGCATGTGAACGTGCAGGGACGAGGTTGGGAAGCGCGCGCCGAGGTGCCGTTGGCGCGGGGCTGAATCGCCCCCTAATCGACCGGACAAATCTGCTGGGACACCGTCGCCAGCGTGCCGCACAGGGCGACGGCGTGGACGCGTCCCGAACGTCGTCCTCGACCGGAGCGCCATCTGATGTGCGGAGTGCGCCCCGACCCGACAATGTCTTGCCGGTGAGCGCAGTTCCCGAGGACGAGTCAGGTGTCGAGGCTGTCAGTCACCTGGTGGTGATCACGGGCCTCCCAGGTGCCGGCAAGACGACACTCGCGAAGGAGCTCGCCGCGTCAAAGCCCTTCGTCCGCATGTGTCCAGACGACTGGATGATGTCCGCTGGAATCGACCTGTGGGATGCGGCCGTTCGCGGTCAGATCGAACAGTTTCAGTTCGTGCTCACGCTGGATCTTCTCAGGAGCGGTCAGGACGTCATCATCGAGTGGGGCGTCTGGTCGCGCGAGGAACGAGACGCTCTGAGGGATGCTGCGCAAGCCGTTGGCGCTGAGGTCGAACTCCGCTACGTCAGCGCGCCGGTCGACGAACTGTGGCGTCGGATCGTCGACCGGGATCTGGAGGGGCGGTGGGGCTCGCGATCCATCACGAGGCAAGAACTCGAAGAGTGGGGCCGCGCCTACGAGGTTCCGACTGCGGAGGAACTTGCCACCTACGCCTGACGGACCGAGCCAGGTCTGCTCCAGGAAGGCACGGCAGCCAGGCCAGCTCGAACTGGCTCGCGATGTGGCTCCTGGTGTGCGGCTATCGGTGCCGGTCGACGTCATGGGGCGCCGGAGAGGACATCCCACCAGGTGCCGGTCGAGGACACTCGTTCGACCTGCCACCGATCGACGCGTCGTCGTTGACGATCCGGCGAGCTCACGACAGCGTTCGTCGGATGTCCTTCATGAGCAGGAAGAGGTGCAGCGAATCAGTGGGCAAGACCTCGAACTCTGGAACATGGTGCTCGTAGAACGCCCGCGCCTCATTCGTCTCGGCGTGCACCAGTAACCCCCGGCATCTGATCTGGGACCCAAGCGCGTGCGTCCGAGCGACCACGTCCTGCAACAACCCAGTGGTCACGATGCCGCAGATATCGTCGACGCCGTGCACCTCTCTCGGTTCCGCGAAGTCACCGGCGTAACCCCATCCGCCTATCGAAGTCTCGACCACACACATCTCGAGGCTGTTCCTCCGTGCGTCACCCGGGATCACCATCTCCAAGACGACAGCACAATTCGAGCAGGAACGGAGAAGTGTCCGCCGGACGACGCTTCTACGGTGACGTCATGCCCGTTGCTGCTCGACCATGTTCATCCCGGTACACGATCCCGACGTCGCGCTCGAGTCCGACGGCGACGCGCTCCTCAGCTTGGTCTCCAAGGGATCGATCCAGGCGATCTTCCGCGCCGACGACCTCGACGCGACCTTTGATCGGCTCGTGCAGTCGGGTGCCGAGGTATTGCGGGAGCCGAAGTCGCAGCCGTGGGGTGTTCGCGACTGTGCGTTCCGGGACCCCTCGGGCAACTTGGTTCGAATCGCCCAAGCATGACCCGAGACCCACGACCTCGGAGACAACATGATGACTGACCAAGACGACTCCCCATCCGCACTCATCGACGAGACGATCGCCGAGCTGGATGACTGGCGGGGCGAGCTCCTTGCCCGGCTCCGAACCTTGATCGTCGACGCCGACCCCGACATCACCGAAGACGTCAAGTGGCGCAAGCCGTCGAACTCGATGCGCGGCGTTCCGACGTGGATGTGCGACGGAATCATCTGCACCGGCGAGACCTACAGGGACAAGGTCAAGCTCACGTTCGCAAAGGGGGCCTCGGTCCCAGACCCGGCCGGGCTCTTCAACGCAAGCCTCGGCGGCAATACGCGACGGGCCATTGACCTCGCCGAAGGCGACCCCATCGATGAGGTGGCGTTCCAAGAACTGATCCGATCCGCGGTCGCGTACAACCGGCAATGAACGATCAAAGCTGATATCGGCGGCGGCCCGGTCAGGCGTCGGAGCACAAGCGCGGCGATGTCCCACCTCTGCATGAGGTAGTAGCCAAGAGGTGGATCAGGGATCTTCGACGGAGGAGATGACGTACGGCTTCACGTCGGCATCGGTGATCGCGAGTCGCGACATTGCTGTCGGCGGGCCGGTCGCTGCCGGTTTCAGGTCGAGGTTTCAGTCCTCGATGACGTCGAGTCCGTCAGCTCGCAGCTTGGCGATGCTGTCGAGCATGCCCTGCAGGATCTCGGGCGGGTGACCTTCCCAGCTCTCGACCTCGCCGACGATCCGCATCGGATGGCGGGTCCGGTACGACTGCGTGACGTTGCCGTGGAACTTCTTGTTGGTGACGTTGGGGTCGTCCTCGAACGGACCGGTGGGCTCGACGATGTAGATGCGTTCCCGGCCGGTGCCGCCCCCGAGAACGACGGCGAGCTCCGCGCCCCAGATGGCGGGCTCGAGCAGTGCAGCGAAGTAGACGTGATTCGCCACGCGACCCTCGTGGTAGTTCGAGCCATGCCCGGGCACGAGTTCGCCGCCGATCGAGAACTCGGTCTTGGTTCCGTGGAAGAACGGTCCGTCGACGTGTTCGTAGCTGTCGAAGGTCACCGGGACGTACTCCGTGTTCCCGGATGCCCCGATCGCTTCGGCGATCGACCTCGCGTGTGCTGGTTGCTGTTCGTTCCCCACTGCACCTCCGGTCATCCCGGTCCACAAAGTGGAGGAATATACTCCGTTTCATGCGATGGGACGAGACGACCTCCCCGAGGAGGTGCGATGCGCGCTGACGCTCGACGGAACCGGCAGTCGATCCTCGACGCGACGATCGAACTGGTACTGGAGATCGGTGGCGAACCGTCCCGAGATGCCGTGGCCGAGCGCGCCGGCGTGGGGATCGCCACGCTGTACCGACACTTCCCCGACCAGCAGCAGTTGCTGCGAGCCGTCGCGGTCGAGGCGTTGGACCTTGCCATCAGCGAGGGACGAGCCGCCCTCGAAGAGGCCCCCACCGGACGAGAGGCGCTGCGCCGGTATCTGCACGCAGCGATCGACTGCGGCCTCGGCGCCGTCAACATCGTGCACCCGCTCCTCGACGACCCCCACTGGCCCGAACGCAGCGACGCGGCACGCGACCTCCTCGACCAACTCGTCGCGGCGGCCGCTCGCGATCGAGCGATCGACCACGAGCACACTGCGACCGACATCGCGCTGGCCGCCATTCGGTTCTGTCGGCCCCTGGCAGTTGGCCTAGACGCCCACGACGAACGGACGATCGCCCACGAGCAACTCGATCGCTATCTCGATGGCCTGGCCGTTCCCAAAGCACACTCGTGAAGCCATCGGGATACCGGACGAGGTCCAGATCCTCGGTCCCTGTCGGTCAGGCCGGAACAGTCACACGAACGCCGCTGGCAGTGGCTGCGCCGGCAAGACCGCTGTCGTAGGTGACGATCGTTTCCAGGTCGTCTCCGAGGTCGAGCGCCACGGCGAGGTGCAACGAGCCGAGCGTCCTCAGGCTGGGCAGATCGACACGTGCCGCCTCCTCACAGATCTGTGCCGTCAGCTCGAGGAGCGTGACGGAGTCGAGGTAGGCGGCCACTCAGTCACCCTTCGGCGGTTCTGCTGGTCATCGCGCATCGAGGAGTTGTCTGAGCTGATTCGAGGATGGGATGCGTCCCGAGAGGACGACCTCGTCGTCGATGACCAGCGCCGGGGTGGACATCACCCCCCAGGAGACGATCTCGCCCGGGTCGGTGACCTTTTCGATCTCGACCTCGAGTCCGAGCTCGTCCAGGGCGGCACGGGTCAGCGCCTCGAGGTTCTTGCAGTTCACGCATCCCGTGCCGAGGATCTTCACGTCCATGAGGGGTTCTCCTTGGTGGTGTCGGGCCCTGTCCGGCGATCGTTGGTCACAGGACGAAGTTGAACAGCAGGCCGGTGGCCAGGATCCCGGTGGCGACCACGCTGACGTAGGTGGCGATGAGCGGGAGCTTCAGGACCCGTCGCAGCAGGATCACCTCTGGCATCGACAGGGCGACGACGCTCATCATGAAGGCGAGGACCGTGCCCATCGGGATGCCCTCGTCGTAGAGGACTTCGACGAGCGGGAGCACGCCGGCGGCGTTGGCGTACAGCGGCACGCCCAGTACCACGGCGATGGGGACGCCGAGGAGGCCGGTGGCGTGTTCGGCAAACCAGTCCTCGGGAGCCCAACCGTGGATGGCGGCGCCCAATCCGATGCCGACGAGGACGTAGGGCCAGATTCTGCGGAGGATGGACACGACCTCTTCACGGCCCATCTGGATGCGGTCGGCCCACGAGAGGCCGAGTGAGGTGTCGACCTGCTTGCCGCGCAGCGTCGTCTCGAACACGAACGGTTCGACCCAGCGTTCGAGCCGAAGACGACCCATGACCATCCCGGCGGCGACGGCGATGACGAGGCCCGAGGCGATGTAGAGGGCGGTGACCTTCCAGCCGAAGAGGCCGAAGAGGAGCACGATGGCGACCTCGTTGACCATCGGTGAGGCGACGAGGAAGCTCATCGTCACCCCGAGCGGCACGCCAGCGGCAACGAAGCCGATGAACACCGGCACGGCGGAGCACGAGCAGAACGGGGTCACGACACCGAGGCCGGCAGCAGCGACGTTGCCGACTCCCTCATGGCGCCCGCCGAGCAGGGCCCGGGTGCGCTCCACCGACATGAAGCTCCGCAGGATCGTGACCACGAAGATCACACCCGTCAGCAGCAGCGCGATCTTCGTGACGTCGTAGAAGAAGAAGTGCACCGACTCGCCGAGCCGGCCCGACTTCTCGAGGCCGACGACGTCGAACACCGCCCAGTTCCAGAACGGACGGTTGCGGCTGTACAGGAACCACCACATCAGGGTCGCGGCGGCGAGGGGCAGCGACCGTCGAGCGATCTGCGGCGCAGTGCCTGGGCCGTGATCAGTCTCTACGGGGGTCACCATGGTCAGAGTCGGGTCGTGCCGACCAGGACCCGCATACCCTTCCGAGCGGGGACCTCGAGGTGGAGATGTTCCCACCGTGCCTCGAAGTCGACCGTCTTTCGATCCTCCACGAGCTGCACTGTGACCACAGCCGACATGCTGGTACCACCCACGAGTCCGCGGTAAGGGCCAAAGGTCCCAGGGCGACTGTTCTGGCCTCGCGACAGGCGCCCGACGCGATCTCGAGCCGCCCCATCACCCCATGCGGTCGGACGTTTGCCAGGCTGGCCCCGTGGAGGATCCCCCGGGCACGCGTGGACTGCAGATCGCGGTGCTCGTCGCCGGGTCGGCGGGCACTCTCGTGGTCGGTGTCATCCTGACCGCGAGACAAGGCTCACCGATCTGGCTGCTGCTCGCGGTCACCGCGATCACCGTCAACATCGTCCTCGTCTCCATCTCTCGCCGCCGCCTCGATCCAGCCGGGATCGGTGAGCCCACCGGCAGCGTGCTCACCCCGCCTCCTCCCGCACCCCCGGCGGTGGCGACGATCAACAGCCCTCGTCGGGTGGGCGTCGCCAATGTCCCCGGCAGTCTCGGCAGGATGAACTACCCGTTTGCCGTCCTCGAGTCCGACGGCGAACGCGTGACTCTGCGTCTTCGCCCAGCCTTCATTCTGGGCTTCTTCGGAGTGCGCGCGCTCGACCTCGGGGCCACCGAGGATGTCGAGGCCTTCCCAGTTCGGGGCCGACTCGGCGCAAGCGGGATCGGGCTGAAGCCTCCCAGCCAGCCCGTCCACTACTTCTGGACCGGGCAGCGAGGAGCGATCCTCGAAGCACTTGCGAGAGTTGGTGTCAACGCGTCGTGGCAGGAGCGCCGCTACACCTCCTAGAAGCACTCCGAGCAGAGCTGCGACCGTCCCTCCGACCCGAACGAACTGGTCGCCGCTCACATGTAGCCGCTATCCGGTGTCCGAACGGACACTTACCTGACGACTCCGACACCTCCATCTTCGGGGCTTCCCACGCGGTTGCTGCCCCGCCCGCGATGACCTTGGCCAGCATGATCCGTGCGTCGTGTCGTGACCAGCCGTGCGCCACGAACGGCGACGTCCGTGAGCCACACCGCCAGCGCGACCGCGAGGATCGGGCCGTGGCCGACGAGCGCGGCGACCGCCGCGGCGTTGCCGGCCACGAGCGACACCCACGAGCGGGTGATGGCGAACCCCGCGGTGAGGTGTCGGTGTCCGCCGCCACGCAGCACGGGACCGAGGTACGCGAGCGAGGCCACGAGGATCTGGGCGAAGCCGCCGATCACGAGTGCTTGCAGGATCGCGCGTTCGTCGCCTTCCCGGAGGCTGGCGAGCGCCAACGCGGCCGTCATCGCAGCCCACCATGCGAGACCGGTCAGTAACTGCACCACGCGCGGCCCTGCCCACCGGAGGTGGCCTCGCAACTTGACCGGCAGCAGCGCCGCGATCACCAGCAGTCCCAGGGCATAGCCGATCAGCCCGCCGGCCACGACGCCGGGTCGTTCGAGGACCTGACCGGTGGCCGCGACCGCAGTGCCCGTCGCGAGAACGAGGAACGTGATCCGCATCGCAGTCGGCGTGGCGCGGGGTGACATCTTGCTGCGCACCTGCGTCGCGGCGAAGTAGGGCAGGGTTCCGGCGACGACGAGGCCGACGAGGCCGTACAGGTTGAGGACGAAGTGTGCCCGGCGAAGCGCGGCGTAGAGAGTTCCGGTGTGGCCGGTGCCGAGCAAGAGCCCGAGCGACATCCCGACACCGCCCGCGACGACGGCCGCCACGTAGGCCTCGATCGCCGGTGCGAACCGGTCGGTCACCGCCTGGCGCCGTACCTGGATCAGGATCAGCGCCAACCCGAACATCGCGACGATGACCGTGGCGGACCCACTGACGAACATCCACATCTGGTCGGTCTCGCGGCCGACGACGAGCGCGATGGCGCCGGCGGCGAGGGACCATCGTTGCGCGCCGGCCACGACCGTCCGGGGTGCGGGAGCGGCCGACCACGTGACGGCGAGCATCTGGGTGGCGGCGGAGATCGCGCTCAGCAGTCCGCCCACGGCGAACAGGTGCAGCGGCAGCCACCAGCCGCTCCCGACACGGCCGACACCCGTGACCACCGCCGCGACCGCGAACCCCACCGCGACCAGGAGCCCACGGCGGGTCTGGGCGTGCACCTTCGCGACGCGCCCGGACCTCATGGCATCGCTTCCCACGTGTCTCCGGTGAGCTTGCGCGAGAGCACGCCGGCGAGCCGTTCGGCGTGGGTCTTGGCCTTCTCGGCGAGGGGCCCACTCCAGCGGCTGTCGATGCTCTCGGACCAGAGCCGGTACCACCGGTCGAAGAGCTCGGGGGTGAAGGGGCGCAGCTCGTGCACCGAGCGGTGTGGTCCGAGGACGTATCCGGCGTAGCCGGGTTCGCCGAGTAGGACCTGGCACCAGTAGTCGATCAGCTTCGGGATGTGTTCGTTCCAGTCGACCTCGGCGATCTCCCCGAAGACGGGCTCCAGGAGGTCGTCGAAGACCACTTCGCGGTAAAAGTGCACGACGGCATCGTGGATCTTGCCGCGGGTATCGAGGTCGCCGTCGGCGAGGTCCTGCCTGGATGCCGGTACCGACGGCATCTCAGCGCCCTGTCGCGGTTGTCGGCGACCGCGTTGGTCTCTTGACTTCGAGTGCCACCGATGAGAATGTATCCGTTATCTCTAGTCATTACTAGATATATTAGGGAAACCGTCTCAGAGAACGAGGTGTGCACGACATGGCGGAGATCGATCGAGGAGAGGGCGCCGTGGAGCGAGCGGCGGGCCATGGGATGGTCACCGGGGCGATCATCGGGTTCGTCTTGCTCACCGCCATGTCCACGCTGATGATGTTGAACGCGGGAGCATCGCTGGCCCCGGCGGCTGGCGTCGGTCTGTTTGCCGGCTTCTGGGGCGGCCCGGGATTCGGAGGGATGATGGGGGCAATCCTCGGGGCCACCCGCGCCCAGGAGGCCATCGCCGCGCTCGAGTCCTCGACGACTGACATCGCAGCGGCCCGCACGGCGGCCGACCGCACCGACCACGATGGCGTCCGCCAGGAGACCGCTGCCTGACCGACACCTCATCCAGAATGACCCGATGACGACTGCGAGGGGAAGTACGCAGATGTCCACCCTGCAAGAGCAAGCTCGCGCCCTCGGGGATCCGACCCGCCATTCGATCTTCGAGTACATCGCAACGGCCGACCACGGCGTCGACGTCGCCGAGCTGACCGCTCATGTCGGCCTCAATCACAATGCGATCCGCCAGCATCTCGCCAAGCTGGTCAGCGCGACACTGGTCGGCGAGACCACCGCCGCGCCATCTGGCCGAGGCCGGCCCCGGCTGGTCTATCGCGTCGATCCGTCGGTCGAGAGCCGCTGGGGCGTGAGCGGCCCGTACGAACGGCTCAGCGTCCTGCTGACCGAGATCATCCGAACGGGTGACACCCCGGTCGAGGTCGGTCGACGGGCCGGGAGCGCACGGAGCAGCGGCACGGGCTCGACGACGGATGATGGCGCGGAGGCGATCGCCGACGCGATGGCCCGCGAAGGCTTCGACCCCGAGGTCCGCCGCCGACGCGACGGCACCGACATCATCCTGCGGACCTGCCCGTTCGAGTCCGGAGCCCTGGCCGATCCCGACACCGTCTGCCAGCTGCATCTCGGCATGGCCGAGGGCATGGCCGAACGCGTCGGGGGGGTCGCGGTCGAGACCCTCGTCACCAAGGATCCCCGCCGAGCGCAGTGCCGGCTCGAGCTTCGACCCGACCCCACCGCCACAGAGTGACCGCCTGGGATGGCATGGTGGACTGATGAGTCGGTCCGCTTCCCCGCGACCACGACCCAGCATTGGCGGGTTGGACAGTCACGCGGCCTTCTGGGGGCTCCTCGCCGTGCTCGTCGTGCTCGTCGGGGTGTATCTGGGCAGCGACCGGTTGCGGTGGTTCGATGCTGCACTGGCCGGATACCTGTTCGGGACCCTGCTCGCGGTCTTCGCGGTCGTGTACCGATATCTCGTGTGGCTGCAACGTCCGCCCACGGCCGTGCTCAACCGACGGGGTTGGGAGGCATTCCGTCGCCGAGGTTCACGAGCGCGCAACGTTGCCGGGCTGGCCGGTCAGGTCACCACCAACCTGCTCGCCCAGCGGTTCATTCGCCATCGCTCCCCCACCCGCTGGGCCGCGCATCAACTGATCTTCTGGGGGTGCATCCTCGCCGCCCTGGTGACGTTCCCACTCACGTTCGGGTGGATCCATTTCGAGTCGGTGAACCAGCAGGGTGATCGGTACAAGGCGTACCTCTTCGATGTCGGCACCGCGAGCTTCGATGCTCGCAGCCTGATGGGCACCATTGCCTTTCACACGCTGAACATCGCAGCGTTCCTCGTCATCGCCGGTGTCGTGATCTTTCTCTATCGTCGGCTGAAGGATCCGGGCGCCCTCGCGGTCGAACGTTCGGGCGACTTCCTCGCACTGGCCGGTCTCTTCGCCGTGTCGGTCACCGGATTGTTCCTGACCGTCTCGAGCGTGTGGCTCGAGGGACGGTTCTACGGGTTCCTCAACACGCTCCACTCGATCACGGTGATCCTCGGACTGCTCTACATCCCGTTCGGGAAGCTGTTCCACATCTTCCAGCGGCCGGCGAACATCGGCGTGGCGTTCTACAAGCAGGCTGGAGCCGATGGCGGTGGGCAGCCATGCCGCGAATGCGGCGCACCCTTCGCGTCCACGCTCCAGGTTGCCGATCTGGAGGCGATCCTGCCCCAGCTCGGGTTCGACTATTCGACCCCCGACGGAAGCAACTACCAACGGATCTGCCCGCCGTGCCGCCGCCGGCTCGTCACCCGTGCCCAATCGTCTCGTGTCGGAGGTTTCGGCTGATGGCCCGCATCCCAGTGAACGAGCAGGCTCTCATCGACGCCTACGGCCCGCACCTCAACGAGCGACCACCTGGGGGATGGAACGCCGGCATCGAGATCGACCGCGAGGTCGACACCCACTGCTGCTTCTGCGGCCAGCAGTGCGGCATCAAACTCAAGGTCCACGACAACAAGGTGGTCGGCTTCGAGCCCTGGTACGACTTCCCCTTCAACGAGGGCAAGCTGTGTCCGAAGGGCGTCAAGCGCTACCTCCAGGGCAGCCATCCCGACCGACTCCTCCACCCGATCGAACGCGATCCGGCGGCACCCAGCGGGTTTCGTCAGGTGTCCTGGGAGCACGCTCTCGACCGAGTGGTCTCCGAGATCCGACGGATCCAGGATGCGTACGGCAAGGATGCGTTCGCGCTGTTGTCCGGGGTGTCGTTGACCAACGAGAAGTCGTACCTGATCGGCAAGTTCGCCCGACTCGCGTTGCAGACCGCGAACCTCGACTACAACGGGCGGCTGTGCATGGTGTCTGCGGGGGCGGCGAACAAGCGGGCCCTCGGGGTGGACCGGGCGTCGAACCCGTGGAGCGATATCCCGCTCGCCGACGTCGTGTTCATCACGGGCGCCAACGTCGCCGAATGCGCACCGATCACCACCAGCTACGTCTGGCGGGCTCGCGATCGCGGCGCCAAGCTCATCGTGGCGGATCCCAGGGTCACACCCCTCGCTCGTACCGCGGATCTGTTCCTCGGGCTGCGTCCCGGTACCGACTCGGCATTGACCGGCGCCATCCTGCACGTGCTGGTCGAGAACGACTGGCTCGATCATCACTTCATCGACCATCACACCGTCGACTTCGCCGAGACGGCGGCGGCTGTCCGCGACCACACGCCCGACTGGGCGGCCGAGATCACCGGTGTGCCCGCGGGCCGCATCGTGGAGGCGGCCCGGATGTGGGGCACCGCAGACACCGGCATGTTGCTGCACGCCCGGGGGATCGAGCACCAGTCCAAGGGAGTCGAGAACGTGCTGTCGTGCATCAACCTCGGACTGGCCACCGGCAAGTTCGGCCGCCCTGGCTGCGGTGTCACCACGATCACCGGCCAGGGCAACGGACAGGGCGGCCGGGAACAGGGACACAAGTGCGATCAGCTCCCCGGCAACCGTGACATCACCAATCCGGAGCACCGTGCCGCGGTCGCCGCAGTCTGGGGCTGCGACGTCGATGAGATCCCCGGGAAGGGCAAGACGGCGGAGGAGATCGTCGAGGCCGCCCACGCCGGCGAGATCAGGGGCCTGTTGTCGATCTGTTTCAACCCGGCGGTGTCGTTGCCCGACACGACCTTCACCGCCGAGGCGCTCGATCGGCTGGAGTTCTACTCGGCCATCGACTTCTTCGTGTCCGAGTCCGCACACCACGCCGACATCGTCCTGCCGGGTTCCTTGCACGAGGAGGACGAAGGCACCTCGACCACGGTCGAAGGACGAACGGTGAAGATCAACAAGGCCGTCGACCCACCCGGCGAGGCCAGGGTCGACTGGGCGATCTTCCTCGACCTGGCCCAACGCCTCGGGCGGGGCCAGTACTTCGATTTCGACGGCCCGCAGGCGATGTTCGACGAGATGCGCCGGGCGTCATCGGGCGGAACGGCCGATTACCTCGGCATGACCTGGGCCCGCATCGAGGCCGAACATGGGATCTTCTGGCCCTGTCCGGAAGAGGGCCACCCCGGAACACCGAGGCTCTACGAGGGCGGGAGGTTCTTCCACGCCGACGGCAAGGCCCGCTTCGTTCCCGTGCGGTACCGGCCCCCCGCCGAAGTGGTCGACGACGACTACCCGTTGTGGCTCACCACCGGCCGGGTGGTGAGCCAGTACCTCTCGGGCACGCAGACCCGGCGCATCGGTCCACTCGTCGAGCAGTATCCCGAACCGCTGTGCGAGATGCATCCCCGACTCGCGTCGCAGTTGGGTGTCGAAAGCGGCGACCACGTCGAGGTCACGTCCCGACGTGGGTCGATCACCGTGCCCGCCACCGTGGTCGACACCATCCGGCCCGACACCGTCTTCATCCCCTACCACTGGGCCGGCGACAAGGCGGCAAACCGGCTCACCAACCGGGCGCTCGATCCGGTCTCGAAGATTCCCGAGTACAAGGTGTCGGCCGTTCGCGTCCGGCGAGTCGGACCCGGCGACGCGATCACCGACGAGCGCGATACATCGCTCCACAGCGAGACCCGCCGATGACTTCCTCCATCGTCATCGGCGATGCGCTCGTGATGGGGCGCATGTTCGTCATCGACCAGAGCCGATGCATCGGATGCGAGGCGTGCGTGCAGGCCTGCGGCGAATGCGGAACCCACCGCGGGCAGTCGCTGATCCATCTCGAGTTCGTCGACCGATCCACCTCGACCCAGACCGCGCCGATGGTGTGCATGCACTGCGAAGATCCCACGTGCGCCGAAGTGTGCCCGGCCGATGCGATCAAGCAGAACGAGGACGGCGTGGTCCAGTCCGCGTTGAAGCCGCGTTGCATCGGGTGTTCGAACTGCGTCAACGCGTGTCCGTTCGGCGTCCCCAAGTACTTCGCGCTTCCAGATCAGATGATGAAGTGCGACATGTGTTACGACCGCACCTCGGTCGGCCGCAAGCCCATGTGCGCGTCGGTGTGTCCGAGCCAGGCGCTGTGGTTCGGCACGCCAGAAGAATTCGAACGAACCCGTACCGGCGAGCTCGTCCACGAGTTCCGCTTCGGGAACCAGGTGGTGCCCACCAAGGTTGCCACCGTGGTCGGCCGCGCCGACGACGGACCGATCGATGTCCTGGGTGTGCAGGGTCACCGGTGGCAAGACGATCCGTTCGCGCTCGAGGAGGACGCGACATGACCGAAAACCCGTCGAACGGACCGCGCGACGAACCGATCTGGCGGCGCGACTTCCCCATCACCTCGGCGGGGGAGGAAGCCATCACCAGACGTGACTTCACCCGGTTCCTCGTCGCCGGCTCCGGCGCGTTCGCGACCGGCACCGTCGGCGTGGCGATCTGGAGCGCGGTACGCAGCATCAACGAAGGCGAGCCCCGCCCGATCGTGGCCCTCGACTCGCTCGCCATCGGGGACGACCACCTCTTCGCCTATCCGGGCGAGCGTGACGCCGCCATCCTCGTCCGGCTCGCCGAGGACGACCTGCGCGCCTACAGCCAGCAGTGCACCCATCTCGGATGCGTCGTCTTCTGGGAAGCGGACGAGGGCGACGGAGGAGAACTCGTCTGTCCGTGTCACGAAGGTCACTTCGACGTCCGATCCGGAGACCCCACCGCCGGGCCACCCGACCGCCCCCTGGGACGCATCGAGGTCGAGGTCCGCGACGATGGCATGGTCTGGGCGTTGGGACGCACCAAGTGAGGCCCGACCAACGCGCGACGCAGCGGTCCAATGCCGTGCTCGTCTACCTCCTGCTCCTCATCACGCTCCAGGTCTTCCTGCTCGTCGTCGCGGTCGAGGGCTTCCTCGGCGACGAGCACCGCCTGGCCTGGATCGCGGCTGGTTTCTCGACCGCCCTGTTCGTCACCGGCCTCGGCTTCGCCCGCTTCCTCGCCGATGACTGACCCCGACGACACCAGTCCGGACCCACCGGGTCCGAGCCGTCCCGGGCCGATCGGCGGCGACATGGCCTCTATCGTCTGGGGTCTCGCCCGACGGGCCCGTGTCCCCTCACTGGTCGAGCGCCACGACTCGACGACGGTCATGGGGGCGTTCGCGTTCGCCAACGGGTTGATCTCGATCGCCATCATGGCCGCATGCGCGCTGGCCACCGGCGAGCCGTTCATCTTCCCGTCCCTCGGCCCCACCGCGTTCTTGTGCTTCTACACACCGATGCTCCCGGCGGCGTCGCCCCGCAACACCATCTGCGGCCACGCCATCGGTGCCGCCGCCGGCTACGTCGCTCTCGTGCTGTTCGGGCTCACCGACGCCGCTCCGGCGCTCGCCACCTCGGTCACCGGGTCGCGGGTCGGCGCCGCGGCGCTGAGCCTCGCCCTGACCAGCGGTGCGATGGTCTGGGCGCGGGTCCCCCACCCGCCAGCCGGCGCGACCACGCTGATCGTCTCCCTCGGCATCCTCCGCGAACCGGGGCAACTGATGGTCCTCATGCTCGCCGTCGTCCTGCTCACCGTGCAGGCCTACGTCATCAACCACTCCGCCGGCATCGCCTACCCGCGCTGGAGTCCAGCTCGCCCTTCGACTTCTTGATCTCGAGCACCCCAATGGGTGCCCACCGCCTCCTACCGACCGGAGCCGCCGATGGCCGCTTTCCTCCTCCCCGTCGAGCCGATCACTTCGCTCGATCAGTACCTGTCCTCCGACGTGGGGGGCCGGGGCATCGAGCGGGCCCACGACCTCGGTCCCTCGGCCACCATCGCCGAGGTGACGCGGGCCGGTCTCCGCGGCCGGGGCGGGGGCGGCTTCCCGACCGGTACGAAGTGGTCGGGCGTTGCCTCCCAGACCGGCCAGCGCCGGTTCCTGGTGTGCAACGGGGCCGAGGGCGAGCCGGGCACGTTCAAGGACCGGGCCCTGATCCGCGCCAACCCCTACCAGCTGGTCGAGGGCGTGGTCATCGCCGGCTTCGCCGTCGGGATCGAGGAAGCCTTCATCTGCCTCAAGGCCAGCTTCGGCCGCGAGCTCGATCTCGTCACCCGGGCGGTGGAGGAGTTCCAGACCGCGGGCATCTGCGGTGACTGCAAGGTCACCATCGTCGCCGGACCCGACGAGTACCTCTTCGGCGAGGAAAAGGCGATGCTCGAGGTCATCGAGGGCAACGAACCACTCCCCCGGTGGCTCCCCCCGTACCTGCACGGCCTGTTCGCCACCGCGCCACAGCTGGGCTGGCAGGCCCACGCCCCCGAGGCCGGCCACGCCCCTGACGCCGGGTCGAATCCAACGTTGGTGAACAACGTCGAGACCTTGTCCAACATCCCGCACATCCTCGCCCGCGGCGCCGACTGGTTCGGGTCGATGGGCACCGCCGAATCCCCGGGAACCATCGTGACCACGGTCGTCGGAGATGTCGTCGCTCCCGACGTCGGCGAGGTCGAGATGGGATCGCGGCTACAGGACGTGATCGATGCCGTCGGAAGCGGTCTCCCCGACGGACGCTCGGTGAAGGCCGTGTTCTCGGGCGTGGCCAATGCCGTCGTCACCGCCGAGGACCTCGACGTGGCGGTCAGCTACGAGGGCTTCGCCTCCGTCGGCAGCGGCATGGGCTCGGCCGGCTTCATCGTCTACGACGACACCACCTGCATGGTCGACGCGGCCTACCGGTTCTCCCGGTTCCTCTCGATCGAGTCCTGCGGACAATGCCCACCGTGCAAGCTCGGCTCCGGCGCGATCACCGAACACCTCGAACGACTCGAGACCGGGACCGGCCAAGACTCGGACATCGACGCCATCGTCGGCTGGCTCGGCCACGTCGCCGACGGAAGTCGCTGCTACCTCGCCACCGAGGAACGCATCATCGTCGACAGCATCCTGCGCGCCTTCCCCGAAGAGTTCGACGAACACATCGCACTGGGGCACTGCCCCCGGCCACGCCGGCTCCCGATCCCCAAACTGGTCGACCTCACCAATGGCCAGGCCACGTACGACGAGAGCATCTGGCGCAAGCGTCCCGACTGGACCTACGACCCACCCTGAGCTGCATTGCCGTCAGGTGGGGAGTGAGGGCCGGATCACCGCGAAACTGGCGGTCGCGCTGGCGATGAGACGTCCGTGGTCGTCGATCACGGTGGCATCGAGTTGCACGACCCGGCGTCCGGCAGTCACCACTCTCGCTTCCGCCACCACGGCGCCGCTGCGGGCCGCTCTGTGGAACCGAGTGTGGATCTCGATGGTCGCGCAGTGATCGCCGTCGTCGAGCACCGACATCACCGCCGCCCCCATTGCCGTGTCCATGAGCGTGAACGCCACCGCACCATGCGCGACGGCGTTCGGGTTGAGATGCCGGGCTGCGAGTTCGAGTCGAGCGGACGCCCGGCCATCCCCACGCTCGATCGTGAAGCCAAGGTGCTCCTGCAGCGGAAACACCTGATCGTCCTGCGCATCGGCCACGACCCATCCTTGCATTCGGCCTGAGATCACACGCAGGTCATGGCACGGACGGCCGCCAGACCCCTTTGCCGAGCGCCCGCTGGGCCATCGCCCATGCCATACCCGTGGCGCGCTTCTTCGCGATGTCCGAGTTCGGCCCTGTCCAGCCGCCGTCGACCGCATCGAGGAAGATCTGCAGCCATCGTTCGAATGCGCCGGCCGAGAACGCTTCGCCGTCTTCGTGGATCGCTTGGTGACGGCCGATGATGTCGATTTCGTAGCCCGGGGCGAACAACAACAAGCAGTGAAACTTGTCTCCTAGCGACGTCGGGGTGAGTTGACGTTGATGGAGCCGGCGACCGCGGTGTACTCGCCGAGGAGTTGTTCGCGGTGCACGCGCGCGACGTCGTCGGCGAGCGCTCGTGCTCGGTCGACGTTGGGGCCGGTCCAGCCGAGGTCCAACGTCTCGTGGAACAGCATCAACCACCGTTCGAAGTGGGCGGGCGTGAACGCTCGTTGCGCGTGGATGCGGGCGTGGGCACGGAACGGGTTGCCCGCGTAGCCCTGTTGGCCGAGCAACGCCCGGCACCAGAAGGCGGTGAGCTTGGGAAGGTGGTCTGACCAGTCGACTCGGGCGACGTCGTTGAACATCGGCCCGAGCAGGTCGTCCATGGCCACGTCCGCGTAAAAGCGGCGGACCATCTCGGCGACCTCCTCGGCAGAGTCGAGGTCGCGGGTCGGAGTCGGGCGTGGCGTGTCGCGCATGGTGTTCCTCCGGAACCTCGGTTGCCTTATTTCTAGTCTCTGCTAGATTTAAATGCAACAGGAGGACCGCCATGACTGACGTCATCAACGAGCTCGTCGAGCGAGAGTACGCCTTCGGCTTCCACAGCGACATCGACACAGACCTCGCCCCGAGGGGGCTGACCGAGGATGTCGTGCGCCTCATCTCGTCCAAGCACGACGAACCCGATTGGCTGCTCGAGTGGCGGCTCACCGCGTTCCGGCACTTCCTGACTCTGGAACCGCCCACGTGGCAGAACGTCCAGTACCCACCGATCGACTTCCAGGACATGCACTACTGGGCCGCGCCGAAGCCCAAGGCTCCTGGTCCGGACAGTCTCGATGACGTGGACCCGGAGATCCGGGCGGCGTTCGACAAGCTCGGTATCTCCCTTGCCGAGCAGGAGCGCCTCGCGGGGGTCACCAGCGTGGCGGTCGATGCGATCATCGACTCGGTCTCGGTCGCGACCACGTTCAAGGCGACCTTGGCCGCGGCGGGCGTGATCTTCTGTTCGTTCTCCGAGGCCGTCCGGGAGCATCCGGAACTGGTGCGCAAGTACCTGGGTTCGGTGGTGCCGTGGCGCGACAACTTCTACGCCACCCTCAACTCGGCGGTGTTCTCCGACGGTTCGTTCTGCTTCGTGCCCGAGGGCGTGCGTTGTCCGATGGAGTTGTCGACGTACTTCCGGATCAACGCGGCCGAGACGGGCCAGTTCGAACGCACCCTCATCGTCGCCGAGGAGGGGGCGAGTGTGAGCTACCTCGAGGGGTGCACGGCTCCGATGCGTGACGAGAACCAGTTGCACGCGGCGGTGGTCGAGATCGTCGCGCTCGACGACGCCAGCGTGAAGTACTCGACGGTGCAGAACTGGTATCCGGGCGACGAGAACGGCGTCGGCGGCATCTACAACTTCGTCACCAAACGCGGACGCTGCGGGGACCGAGCCAAGATCTCCTGGACCCAGGTCGAGACCGGCTCGGCCATCACCTGGAAGTACCCGAGCGTCATCCTCCAGGGCGACGACTCGGTCGGCGAGTTCTACTCGGTTGCCGTGACCACCGGGCATCAGCAGGCCGACACCGGCACCAAGATGATCCACATCGGCAAGAACACCACCAGCACGATCCTGTCCAAGGGCATCTCCGCCGGTCACGCCCAGCAGACCTATCGCGGGTTGGTCAAGGTGTTGCGGTCAGCGACCGGGGCCCGCAACCACACGCAATGCGACTCGCTGCTGATCGGTTCCGACTGCGGTGCTCACACCTTCCCCTACATCGAGGTGAAGAACGACACCGCCCAGGTCGAACACGAGGCGTCGACCTCGAAGATCGATGACGACCAGCTCTTCTACTGCCGCCAACGCGGCCTGGGTGAGGAGGATGCCACGTCGATGATCGTCAACGGGTTCTGCCGCGAGGTCTTCGACGAACTCCCGATGGAGTACGCGGTCGAGGCTCAAGCCTTGATGCGCCTCACCCTGGAGGGGGCGGTCGGCTGATGCTGCACATCGAGAACCTCCATGCATCCATCGGCGGCAAGACGATCCTCCACGGCCTCGACCTCGACATCGGTGCCGGCGAGGTCCACGCCATCATGGGACCCAACGGCGCCGGCAAGAGCACCCTGTCCAACGTCCTCACCGGCCGCGACGGCTACACCGTCTCCGGCGTCGTCACCCTCGACGGCGTCGATCTGCTCGGCCTCGACCCCGAAGAGCGAGCCGCCGCCGGCGTGTTCCTCGCCTTCCAGTACCCGACCGAGATCCCCGGCGTCGGGAACATGTACTTCCTGCGCACTTCGGTCAACGCGCTCCGAAGCGCCCGCGGCCTCGACGAGATCTCCGCCACCGACTTCCTCACCCAGGCCAGAGAACAGATGCTCCGGCTCGATATGGACCCGGCCTTCCTCAGCCGATCGGTCAACGACGGCTTCTCCGGTGGCGAGAAGAAGCGCAACGAGATCCTCCAGATGTCCATGATCCGACCCCGATTGGCCATCCTCGACGAGACCGACTCCGGCCTCGACATCGACGCACTCCGCGTCGTCGCCCAGGGCATCGAGGACCTCCGCAGCCCGGAACGAGCCATGTTGATCATCACCCACTACCCCCGCCTGCTCGAACTCGTACGACCCGACCGAGTCCACGTCCTCGACGACGGGCGGATCACCCGGTCCGGCGACCACACCCTGGCCCTCGAGCTCGAAACCGTGGGATACGGGACGGCGGCCACATCGTCATGACCGCAGCACCCTCGACCTCGCGTCACCAGACACGAACATGCGCTGATGCCGATCACGCTCGACAGTGGCTGGACGAGCACGGGTTCCCAGGCGCCCACGAGGAAGCATGGCTCCACACACCGGTCGCGGAGATCACCCGACAGCTGGCCGATGCCGATCCCGCCGTCACCCAGTCGGTGGGCGCGCCGACGATCGACGAACTCGCCGGCCGCCATGGGCAGACCCGCATCGTCCTCGTCAACGGCACCCATGTTCCCGCCCTGTCCGACCCCGACCAACCGCCACCTGGGCTCTGGTACGGCTCATCGACATCCCTGACAGAAGGCGTCATCGACTACCTGACGACACCGATCCACGACCCGGTCGACGGGTTCGATGCGCTCAACCGATCAGCGGCATCCGATGTCATCGTCGTGCAGATCGAACCAGGAGCAAACATCGAGCACCCGATCCACATCGTCCACGTCTCGGCGCCAGAAGAGAACCGCACCGCTTCCCACCCTCGGGTGATCGTCGAGGCCGGTGCCGACAGCACCTTCCATCTGGTCGAGTCCTACGTCGGTCTCGCCGGCAGCGCGATCACCAACGCCTCCACCACGATCCGCCTCGATGACCACGCCGAGGCGACCCACCACCGAATCCAGGACGAAGCCTCCGACGCCACCCACATCGGGCGGCTCCGCTTCGAGCAGCGCGGCAGCTCACGCGCCCGGTCGACGTCGGTCACCCGAGGCGCAGTCACCTCCCGGCTCGACATCGACATCACCTTCATCGACGAAGGCGCCCACTGCGACCTCGACGGCCTGTATCTGCCAACCGACGGGCAGCGACACGACACCGTCGTCACCGTCGACCACGCCGCCTCACACTGCACCAGCACGCAGCGTTTCAAGGGTCTCGTCGGTGGGCACGGCCGCGGATCCTTCCTCGGGCACGTGATCGTTCGACCGGGCACTGTCGGCACCACGGCCCACCAGACCAACCGCAACCTGCTCCTGGCCGCCACCGCGCAGGTCGACAGCCGGCCATGGCTCGAGATCTTCGCCGACGACGTCCGCTGCGACCACGGCTCGGCCACCGGGCGCCTCGACGACGATGCGCTCTTCTACCTGCGGTCCCGCGGCATTCCGCGGGCCCGGGCTCGATCCATGCTCGTCGAAGCGTTCGCACGCGAGATCACCGACGAGGTCACGCCCCTCTCGCTTCGCACGCAGGTCGAGAACTTCTTCACCACCGGACAGAGCTGATGCGGCGGCCCTGGAACCCCATCGCCCTCCGTCGAGACTGCGACGCGGTCACCGTCCCCCGGGGCGATCGCGTCGCCCTCACCGCAGGCGGTGAAGTCGAGATCGTCCAACAGCTCGGAACCAGCATCACCGTGCGGACCGAACTGGGAACGCTGCTCCGCATCGGCGGCGACGATGCCGACGCGCTCGGCATCGAACTCGACCCATCCGAGGCAGCCGTCAGCAGCCGCCACGCCGACCAGGGGGACTTCGACATCGCGTTGGTCCATGAGGCGCTTCGAGGCGTCTACGACCCGGAGATCCCGATCAGCATCGTCGACCTCGGGCTCGTCTACCGCTGCGAAGAAGTCCAGCAGGCCGACGGCGGACGGCGGATCGAGATCGACATGACCATGACCGCCCCCGGCTGCGGCATGGGCGACATCCTTCGAGACGACGCCGCCCGAGCGGTCGCGACGATCCCCGGCGTCGACGAAGTCGATGTCACCCTCGTCTACGACCCGCCGTGGAGCATGGCGCTCGTCTCCGACGCCACCAAGCTCGAACTCGGTCTCCTGTGAGCGACATTCCGCTCGGTTGGTGGACCGGCCTCTCGGTCGCTCCACCGCGGCGGCTACGCCCCGAGAACCGCGGGGAACAGGACGTTGTTCTCCAGGTGGATGTGGCGGTGCGTGTCGGACTCGAGGGTCTCGAGCCGTTCATAGAGCAGCCGATAGCTCGCGCACCCGTCGTCGGGCACCCGATAGTCCTCGCTCGCCGCCCGTAGCTGGCGGAGGAGATCGCCGGCCCGATCGTGCTCGAGCATCATCACCCGGATCGGGTTGGCCACGGAGCCGAAGGCGAACTCGTCCTGTCGCTCGGCCATCGCCTTGATCGCAGGGAACAGGATCTGCTCCTCCTTGGCGAGATGGGGCTCGAGCTCGGCCCTGATCTCGGCCACGAGCGCGGCCACCCGTTCGAGTTCTGCGTGACGACCGCCGTGCACGCCCCAAACCTTCGCCGCCAGGGCGTCGAGCAACGGCAGTTCCTCGTGCAAGTAGACGTGATGGGTCGCCAGGATGTGCTCGGCCAGCTCGGCAGGGCCGAGTCCGTCGACATCGTCTCCAGGATCGTCGGCGAGCTCGGCGAGCTCGGCGGCGATGGTGAGTGGATCGACACCGGCCGATGCGCTGGCCTCGGCGAGGCTGCGATGACCGTTGCAGCAGTAGTCCAACCCATGTCGCTCGAGGACGCGGGCGGTCGAGGGCCGCTCGGCCACCAGATCGCCCAGGCTTCGATGGACATCGACCGATCCGACGTTCGCGGTGGACACGGTGCGCTCCTCATGGTGATTCGACAACAGAAGATTTCGCGGTTTTTTCTAGTCTTCAGTATAAGTATCATCGTCAGCGGCCGCAGGCAACAAGGGCCGAAAGTCCTCATGGCCCGACGCGGCTTCGGGCCCCGCGATTAGATCGCTCGACGATCTATCAGCGTGTTGCGTCGCTTGTCCGTCTTCCGTCCGCTCACCGGTCGCGTCATTGCCGTCGGCGTCGCCGCCGGTGCGGTCGGCGCCGGCTACGTGGCCGCGCTGCGGACGCTGGACCGGGTGATCGGGCCCGACGGCCACAGCAGTCCCGTCGTGATCGCCACCCTCGTGATCACCGGACTCGCGATCGCCGGGCTCATCCGACTGCTCGGTGATCCCGGCGATGTCGAACTGTTGGTCGACAACATCCACGTCAGCGGCGGGAACCGCGACGTGCGCGCCCTGCGGTCGCTCATCCCCGTGTCGCTGCTCGGCATCGCAGCGGGTGGTGCGCTCGGTCCGGAAGCGCCATTGGTCCAGACCGCAGGCTCCATCGGCACGACCGTCGGGAACCGGACCGATCCGCACGACCCGCACCAGCTGCGGATCCTCACCATCACCGGCATGGCGGCCGCGTTCACCGTCCTGTTCGGCGCACCCCTCGGGTCCGCGATCTTCGCCCTCGAGATCCTCCACCGACGAGGCTTGGAGTACTACGAGGCGCTGATGCCCGCCCTCGCCGGGTCGTTGATCGGCTTCGTCGTGTACCTCGGACTGGACGGCGTCGGGTTCGGACCGGTCTTCGACCTCCCCGACGCCACAACGCTCGCCGCCGTCGTCGCCGTCGTCCTCACCAGCGAGATCAACCTCATCACCAGCCAACGAGCTCGGACCCACACCCCATGACCGACCCGAACGACCGAACCCTTGCCGACCGCGACTACCAGGCCCTCGCCCGCTTCCGCACCCGCCTCCGCCAATTCCTCCACTTCTCCGAACAATCCGCACGTGTCGAAGGCCTGACCTCCGCCCAACACCAGCTCCTCCTCGCCATTCGTGGACATCAGCCCACCGAAGGTCCACCCTCCATCTCCGAGATCGCCGAGGTCTTCGGTGATCTCGAGTAGCGCCGGGGCCCCGGCCGCACCTCGAACCGCCGAGTAGGTTCCGCGACCATGGACCTCCACGAAGCGCTCTACACGACCCGAGCGATGCGGCGGGTCAAGCCCGACCCGGTGCCCGACGACACCCAGCAGCGCATCATCGACGCCGCGGTACGCGCTCCCTCCGGGGGGAACACCCAAGCCTGGCGGTTCATGCTCGTCGACGATCGGGACGTGATGGCCCGCATCGCCCCGCTCTACCGCGAGTCCGTCGACTTCCTGTGGGAACACATCTACAACGAGCGGATCGCGGCCGCCAACGACGCGCCGGACCTGCCCGAGAGCAAGCAGATGCTGGCCATCCAGCGATCGGTCGAGTGGGCCGCCGACAACTTCGCCCAGTACCCGCTCCTGTTCTTCGCCTTCGCCCAGAACCAGGGCGACGGCGGTTCGATCTACCCTGCGGTGTGGTCGGCGATGCTGGCCGCCCGGGCCGAGGGCGTGGGCTCCAGCCTCACCAGCATCCTCGTGGTGAAGGGCACCGCGGTGCCCGACATCCTCGGTGTCCCGGCCGACGAGGGCTGGACGATGTCGTGCTGCGTCCCCATGGGGTATCCCCTCGGCCGATGGGGCGTGGCCAGACGCCAGCCCGCCCACGAGGTCACGTACAAGAACAGGTGGGGAACCCCGACAGGCTGGGATCTCAGCACGCCCTTGTGGCCACCGAACGCCTGACCTCCACCGGCCCGGCACCAGGGAGCACCATGGTCAGCCGCGGCTGGCCGTCGGCACCCACTTCTCGATGTTCACCGCCGACTCGCGGATCTCCTTGATGAGCGCCATGTTCACCTTGTTGGCCTGGATCAGGTTGGTGAGGTGCTCGACGACGCGCGTCGTGGAGTCGTCGTTGTGGATCTTGGCGGCGCGCAGATCGTCCGAGCTGCGAATCGGGGCACTGGGAGCGAAGGCGTCGTGCGGAAGCTGGAATGCCTTCTCCGCATCGGCGAGCAGATCCTTGGCCTCGTCGATGATCTCGTCGCCCTTGTCGCCGACGTCGTCGCGGTCGAGGAGCGCCTCCAACTGACCCTTGATCCGCTCGAGGTCCCGAGAGCAGTCCTGCATCTCGACCAGCAGGGCCTTGCGGGCATCGATGGCGCGGTCGAGCGCGGCGTTGTACGCGGTCTGGGCGTCCTCGAGCTCGCTCCGGATGGAGGCCAGGACCTTGGGGTGGGTGAGCTCGTCGAAGTGCGCCTCCTCCTTGCTGAAGGTGAGACCGTTCTTGAACTGGCGGAGCGAACCGACCAGGTCGTCGGCCTTCGTCACGCCCGAGAACAACTCGATCGCCTCGTCCAGCACGTTCTGGACGTTCTTCAGCTCCTTGCGGGCCCGCGTCGAGGTTCTTCCCCGTGAGCTCCTTGTCGAGGGCCTTGCGCGCCTTCTCGTAGGACTTCAGCGCCGGCGTCAGCCCGCTGGTGGGCAGCTTGATCTTCTTGGCATCTGCCTTCTTGGTCTTCTCTCAACCCTTGACGGTCAGGTTCATCGTGTTGGCCATGGGTCCCCCGGTTTCGCGGTCTGTACGTGGCCCCCCAATCGGCCGCCGGCAACGCTACGACATCTCGGCGGTGAAGCGCGACCACCTCACACCATCGGCCACGCTGCGGTACGACCGGGTGCCCCGTTACGGCATGGAATGGTCCGGCACCACCCCGAACTCCGCACCAGCGAGGGCGAGGACATGGCCCGTGGTGCGCTGGAACGACGCCCGTAGATCGGCGGCGAGGCGAGGGTCCGTGACGCCGGCCTCGAGGGTGGTGGCGATCGGCAGCACGCGGAAACCGGCCCGTTCGTTCCATGTGGGGGTGAACGCGACGCCCTGGACGCCGACGCCGCCACCGGGTGTGTCGCCGATGGTGACGGTGACGACGACGCCGTCGGTGGCGTCGGCCAGGCAGCACCGCGGTGAGTTGTTGGACACCATGTTCCCCATGCCCCACACCACCCAGAGCTGACCGACGCGGGAGATGGGCTGGACCACGTGGGCGTGGGTCCCGACGACGAGGTCGATGACGCCGGGCTCGGCGGCAAGCGCGTCCGCCACCGCCTGTTGGGCCGGGCTGATCTCGTGGCGGTACTCCTGTCCCCAGTGCAGCGACACCACCACGAACTCGGCCCCACCGGCCCGGGCGGCTCGGGCGTCGGCGAGGATGGCGGCCGGATCGATCTGATCGACGAGGTACGACTTGTCGGCAGGCTCGGTGAAACCGTTGAACCCGTAGGCGTACGACAGCTGGGCAACGCTGATCCCATCAACCAGATACCGGGCCGGCTCCTGGTCCTCCGCCGACGAACGGGCGGTGCCAACGTGCTTCAGGCCGGCCGCGTCCATGGCATCGAGGGTGGCGGTGACGCCGGGCTCGCCGTAGTCGAGGGCATGGTTGGACGCGACCGAGCACCCGTCGAACCCGGCACCGGCCAGCGCAGCGGCCAATTCGGGTGGAGCACGAAAGCGCGGGTAGCCGGTCCAGCGGTCACCGGGCCGACCGAGTGTCACCTCGAGGTGGCAGATGGCGGCGCCGGCCGCGGTGAGCTGTGGTGCGATCGGGGCCAGCAGTGGCGAGAAGTCGTAGCCGTCCCCGGTGTCGGCCGCCTTCCACACACCGGTGTGCGCGAGGACATCGCCGGAGAACGCGAGCGTTCCGGTACGTGGAGGCGGTGCGGCGGTGGTCGACGTCGACGTCGACGTCGCGGTAGTCGCCCGGGCCGACGTTGCCTCGCCGACCGCCTCGACATCGCCGGAGCCGACTGTGGCGGCGGACGCGGCCACGAGGGCAGCCCCCGCGATGACGAGCACCACCGTCGCGCCCACCGACCGCGCCACGGCGCGTCGGGCCCGGCGAGGCTCACGGGCGAGGTGCTTCGGTCGGTAGCGCCCCACCCGGCCATGATCCCCGGTGCGGTCCGTTGGGTGGCGGACCCGGGCCGAGACGCGGCGGCCCCGCAACTCGGCGACGAGGACGGGAACCGGGACGCACCGGAGCCGAAAGGCGCTGTCTGCGCGAAGCCGAACTACAAGACCTCACGCTCGCGGACGACGGTTTCAGTGGTTCCGGTGACGGCCGTGCAGTGACGGAGCCGTGCGAATCCGCCCCAAGCTCGCCCAGAAGACGATGGAGAGAACGGCGCCGACAATCTCGACGACCATCAACACCATGCCTGCGGTACCGACATTGAATCCGCGGCCTTCGGCCGTGACCGCATAGCGCACAATTGCGCCTGCAGCGATCAGGAACATGCTCACGGCGATGCCCATTGGAATTCCTTCTTCCTGGTGCGGCTCGCATGATGCGGGCGCGCGTGGTCGCGCACGGTCAGGTTCAACACGGCATGGGAACACTCCCGTTCAACCGCCATCGTGCTCCCGTTGCGAGCAAGCGGCACGAGAACCTCGGGAACCATGACTGCGCACTGCGCATCGACAGTGTCGTAGTCCAGATCGGTTGTTGCGCTGAACGAGATCAGTTGACCGAGCTCGTGGTCGTCGTCGTGGTGGTCGTCGTGACAGCAATGTTGGGAAACGGGATCGGGATCGGCCCGCCCGGCGCGGGAATCCGCAGCAGGTTGTTCGGAGCGATGATGTCGGCGGGCGCCAGGACGTTGTTGGGTGCGATGATTGCCGAGGCGGTGACCGTCGCCGACGTCGATACCAGACGCGTCATGGCGATCGGCTTCGACTCGACGGTGATGCCGCGCCGGTTGAACCGCGGCGTTGGTTGGAACCGGCCTCGCCGCAGCAACGCCCCGCGTTCGTTGCCGTCGTTGTCGAGGATCCAACCTGCCGCGATCCCGGCGTCGACGGCCTGCTCGCCGACGACCACGTAGACGCCGGCGTCGCCGACGGCGGCGTCCGTCGCGAACTCGTGGTCGGTGCCATCGGGCAGTGTGAGCGTTCCCGAGAAGGTTCCGGCGGCGAAGACCGCGTCCACCGATCCACCGGTGCCACTGGCAAGGGAGAACGACGACGGATCGTCCACCTTTCCCCAGAAGTACTCGGCGATCTCCTCGTCACCGTTGCAGGCGTACACCGCGGCATTGGTGTCGCTCACCACGACGGTAATGAACGCGTCGGTTCCGTCCACGCTGCCGACGAAGCCCTGAGCTGCCGCCGACGGCGGCACGGAACCCGACGACGCATCGTCGTCACCGCAGGCACCGGCCACGAGCACGACGATGACGAGCAGGAGAGGTCGGAAGCGCATGCGGACTCCTTGGTCAGGGTGTGACGGCACCGGTCGTCGTCAGCTCGTCGAAACGGGTGTGGGCTGCATCAGCGTCGTCGATGTCGTAGTTGTCGATCGTGACGATGCCGTGCTCATCGAGCGAGATCAGCGCCCACATCTCCATCGTCGACCAACCGTCCTCCAGGTTGACCTGGATGCGCTCGAGTGAGGCGTCGTCGGCGTGCCGCACGATGTCGACCACCACCAACCGGGTCCCCGATCCTCCCTTGGGGGCGGCCGCCGGCAGCTTGGCCGTGACTTCCCCCTGCTCCCCGGGCAGCAGGAACATGCCGAGATCGACCTCTGGAAGACACCAGTACCCACGATCGGCCCGCAAGCTGGGCACGTCGCCGCTGTCCTCCATCATCCACGCAAGATCGAGCCCGTTCGACCACACCTCTCCGGATGCGCTCGTCACCAGCGCTCGAGCACCGTCGGCCGACTCGATCTCGTCGAGCACCCGGGTGAACGCCTCCAAGACGGCGGGCGACAAGGCGTTGTGGCCGTCGCCCAGGTCGAATCGGTAGATCTGTCCACCGGAGCCCTCGTTCACAGGCGAACAGTAGGCGCGCTGCTGTGCGATGATGCCGCCCGAACCTCGGCAACCTCGGATCGGGCTGACGCAAGGCTTCGACCTCTCGACATGCCGGGCCGTTGACCACCACCCCGATCCGGTTCGGCAAGGGGCCGGGGCCTGTCCTTCGTACGCTTGGCCTGTGGTTTCCGTCGCCTTCTCTGCTGTTGCGAAGCGGTTCGGTGACCGAGAGGTGCTGCGGCCGTTCACCCTCGACGTCGACGACGGCACCATCTGCTGCATCATCGGGCCGTCGGGGTGTGGCAAGTCCACCGTCCTGCGCCTGCTGGCCGGTCTCGAGGAACCGACATCGGGTGAAGTGAGGATCGGTGGCCAGCGGGTCAACGAGCGACCGACGCGCGACCGGCGGCTCGGCATGGTGATGCAGCACCAGACGCTGCCGGCACACCGGAAAGCGCGCGAATCCGTCGCCCTGCCCCTCACCATCCACGGTGTCCCGGTCGCCGAGATCGACGAGCGCATACGAGCCGAGGCGTCGACGTTCGGTGTGGCCGATCTCCTCGACCGTCGACCGGACCAGCTGAGCGGCGGTGAGCGCCGCGCCGTCGAGGTGGCCCGGGCGCTGGTCGGTCGGCCCGAGGTGCTCCTGCTCGACGAACCGCTCGCCCACCTCGACCCGACGCGTCGTCTGGCGATCCGAGTGGACCTGGTCCGTCTCCACACCGCGTACGGCGTCACCACAATCTGGGTGACGGCGGACCAAGCCGACGCCATGGCCGTGGCAGACCGACTCGCAGTCCTGGTGGACGGTCGGCTGCACCAGGTCGGCGCGCCGCTCGAGGTCCACGACCGGCCGGCGACCGTCGACGTCGCCCGCTTCGTCGGCGACCCGGAGATGGCCATCGTCGAGGCCACGGTGCGGGGTGCGCCGGGCGACCTCTGGTACGAGATCGGCCCCCACCGCTTCCGAGCGCGGGTGCCCGCCGCCGCCCGCTACGTGGGCCGGTCGGTCCTCCTCGGCATCCGGGCGCACGAGGTCACGCTGTCCCAGTCCGGCCCAGGAACCGACCGCACGGCAAGGGCCGACGAGGTGGCGCTCGTCGCCGTCGTGACGGTTGTGGAGCCGCAAGGCCACCGCACCGTTGCCGAGCTCGTGGTCGGACCGGCCACGCTGCGGTCGGACACCGCACCGATCGGCACTCGTGTCGGCGACCACCTCGCTGTCACGATCGATCCCGGCCGATTCCACCTCTTCGATCCCCACACCGGCGTGGCGGTGCACCACGCCGACCAGACCCGGGCACCAGGGTGGAGCTGAGCGGGGACGACGGTTTCCGGGCTGTTCCAGTCATACGTCCGGGCCGTCCCCACCGACACCTTGGAGTCAGGAACAGGAACGGGAACAGCGTGCGCTACGCCGAGACACTGCATGATCGTGTCCGATGCCCAGTACCGATACGGTCGTCTGCTCCGCGTATCCGAGGAGAGGACGACACGATGAAGAGCATTGGCGCCGTCCTGTTGCTGGCACTGCTCGCGTGGGGGTGCAGCGATGGGTCCGAGACAACCGACGACGGGCAGGCCACGAGCGACCCGACGGACGGGTCCACGTCGACATCACCCTGGCGTCGGGCGACAACGCGTGGATGACCGGCTTCGACCTGGCGGTGGGGGTGATCAATCCCCGCACCCTCGATGAAGGCAATCCGGACGAGGAATGGACGAGCTCCACCGGTGGCAGCGTCACTCCCACGCTCGCCGACGACGGAGCGTCCGGAACCGCAGAGGTGACGACCCTCGGCGTCGACGGGGCCACCGACGCGACGGCCGAGTGGTCGTTCGCCTGCTAGTACGCTCCGCCTGAGTTCGCCCGAGAGAGGAATCCGGACGTGACATCGCAGACCTATGCCGATGGCGTCATGCGGCAGCGGGACGATCTCCCTGCGGTGTACGGCGACGTGGACTTCGACCTCGTGCCCGAACGGTTCGACGCCGGGGCCACCGTCGACGACCCCCGCTTCGAGACCATGCACAAGGCCGTCGCCCGCGTGTTCGAGCAGCCCGCGCTGATGGAGACCATCCGCAACGCGACGATGACCGGCGATCGCGTCGCCGACGCCTACGCCGCGCTGATCCCCGAGTTCGGTCTGCGCCGGCTCATCGACATGGTCGAGCAGGCGTGCGCCCACGGCATCGAGTCCGTGGACGGCGCTCCGACGGAGCTGGTGACGTTGATCCACTCGATGGAGGACACGCCCGGCTGGGTCGACATGGATCTCGTGGAGCAGGGTGCTCGAGCCGAACGGATCGGGATGGCGACGGCGACGCCCTTCGCCATCCGGGGTGCGTTCCTGGCCACCTTCCTGAACCAGTACGCCGCGCTCCCGATGACGATGACCGGCACGTTGTCCGACGAGGCCGCGGCGAAGCGGGTGTTCGAGACGGCCAGCTTCTTCACCGCGACGACCATGCCGGGGGCGCTCCGCCGCGACGGCAAGGGCTTCGAGGCGGCCGCCAAGGTGCGGCTCATGCACTCGATGGTGCGGTTCCACCTGTTGAACTCCGGCCGGTGGGACGTGGCCACCTACGGGATCCCGATCCCGCAGGTGGACCAGATGCCGGCCGGGCTGATCGGCGTCTTCTTGATGGCGGCCCGACTCCTCGGCAAGGGCCAGACCGAGTTCACCGAGACTCAGAAGGCGCAGGTCGAGCTGTCGCGGTACCGGTGCTTCCTCCTCGGCCTCCCCGAGCAGCTCCTCGGGGAGACGCCGGAGGAGATCATCGACCTGCTGACGGCGCGGCACGTCTCGCTCCGCGAGGGCTACGACGACGAGATCTGCGGAACGTTGGTGCGAGGAACCATGGACGCGGAGCTGTTCGACTCGTCGTCGTGGAAGGGGCGGGTGCACGCGTGGCTGGAGGACGGGTTCTCACGGTTCGTGCTGATCAGCAGCTTCCTCGGCGGCGATCGCCGACGAGCGGCGTCGATGGGGATCGATTTCGGTCTCGGGCACAAGATCGCCGCCGGGGGCGCCGCGGGCGCGATCGCCGCATCGGCCGCGTTCTACCGAATCGGCCTGCGACTCCCGGTGGTCTCCGGTCTCGTCGATGCGAAGCTCAACCGACGCCTCGCCCACCTGCTCGACAGCTATGGACACGCCGACTTCGTGACCGACGCTGATCGCTACGCGCTCGGGGACAAGGATTTGTCCTTGACCCTGTAAGGGATTCTCCTTAGTCTGACGGCGTGCACGACGCCGCGGAGAGGATGATCGACGCCGCCGAGCGGTTGGCGGCCGAACAGGGTCTCGCCGCGCTCACGGTCCAGGCGGTGCAGCAGGCGGCGGGTCAGCGGAACAAGTCAGCCGTGCAGTACCACTTCGGCGACCGCCAGGGCCTGGTGAACGCCCTGCTCGCCACCCGAATGGCGCCGACCAGCGAGCGTCGCACAGCCATGCTCCTCGACCTCGGTCCCGATGCCTCCACCCGGGATCTGGTCGAGGTGCTGATCGCCCCGTTGGTCGAATCAGTGTTCTCCCGGTCACCGAGCTACTGGGCCCGCTTCCTCCTGCAGGCGATCAGCGACCCGGCCACCGGCCTGGCCGCGCTCGACGCGGTCGACGACCACGCCCTACGCGTGACCCAGACCCGGCTCGAAGCCCGGCTCGACCATCTCCCGCCATCGCTGCGCACGCAGCGCGTCCGGTCCATCTTCGGCTACGCCTGCGTGGTCCTCGCCGCCTACGAGGTGGGTGCACTCCCCCGGGGCTCGTCGCAGGGCAACCTCACCACCGAGCTCGTCGATGCCTGCTGCGGCCTGGTGGAAGCCCCTTCGACCGCGCCGATCCATACCCCGAACCGGCCCTGAACCCGCACCGAGGACGACCATGACCACCCTCACCGTCACCCCGCACCCCGGTACCGGCGTCGAGATCCCCGGCGTCGACCTCCGTACGGTCGACGACGCGACGTTCACCCAGATCCGTGACCTGTTCCATCGGCACGGCCTGGTCTTCTTCCGCGACCAGGAGCTCCGCGAGGACGACCACATCACCCTCGCCCGACGCTTCGGGACGGTCAACGTCAACCGCTTCTTCACCCCCCACCCCGACCATGCCGAGATCGCCCTGGTCACCAAGGAGCCCGACCAGCGCATCAACGTCGGCGGCTTCTGGCACACCGACCACAGCTACGACCTCGAGCCCGCCCTCGGGTCGATCCTGGTCGCCCGCGAGCTACCGGCCACCGGCGGCGACACCCACTTCCTGAGCACCTACGACGCCTTCGAGGCGCTCCCGACGCGACTGCAGAACCGGCTTCGCGGCATGCGCGCCGTCCACTCCCCCAAGCTGGCCTTCGGCTCGGCGACCAACAAGCTCATCTCCCGCATCGATCCCAAGGCAGCGTTCGAGAACAACGACGTCGCCGACGAGATGGAGACCTCCACCCACCCGGTCGTGATCCGCCACCCGCTGTCGGGCCGCGAGGCGCTGTACGTCAACCCCAGCTTCACCATCCGCTTCGAGGGAATGTCCGTGCTCCGCTCGGCGCCGCTGCTGTTCGACATCTACCGCCGGGTGCTGCGCTCCGGGAAGATCGCCAAGTTCCAGTGGCGGCCGGGATCGGTGGCGATGTGGGACAACCGGGCCACCTGGCACAACGCCAAGAACGACTACCGCGGCCAGCGGCGGGCCATGCATCGCATCACCCTCGACGGCTGCCCCATCGACGCCGCCGCCTGATCGATCGGCCGGTCCACCTCCTCGGCCCGTTCCCGAATGGCGTTGATGAGGCCGGGGAAGACGAAGCGGTGGAACGGAAGGACCGCGTACCAGTAGAGGTAGCCGAGGAGTCCGTGAGGGTCGTAGAACGCGGTTTGCTCGATCCGAGCACCGGCGGCGTCGGGCTGCACCTCGAACTGCAGCCACGCCACCCCAGGGAGCTTCATCTCGGCCCGGAGCCGCAGGAGATAGGGGGGCTCGAGCGCTTCCACCCGCCAGAAGTCGAGCGGTTCGCCGACACGGAGCTCCGTCGGGTGACGTCGGCCGCGGCGCATACCGACGCCACCGACGACGCGGTCGAGGAGTCCCCGGAGCTGCCAGAGGGCGTTCCCGGCCGGCCAACCGGCATCGCCCCCCAACCCGCACACCACGTCGAACACGACGTCCGGTGATGCCCGGCATCCGGTCTGATGCCGCTCGTAGAGCATGCCCTCGTGCACCGCCAACTGGCGGACGTGCGGCTGGTCGCCGCTGAAGCTGGCGAGACTGGAGGCCCACGTCGTCTCGACCTCGGCGCTGGCGACCCGGGTGAGAGCGAGGTCGACCGCAGCCCGGTAGCCCATCGGACGGACGCTGAAGTCTCGGACTGCCCGGTCGTCACGCACGACCATCTCGGTCTGAAGGCTCTCGACCAGCGGGTGCGCGATCGCGTACGGAATCGGCGTGATCAAGTCGATGAAGCGGCTGCTCCACTCGGGATGCGGCACCGGGAACGCGGCGATCAGGCGCTGGAGACCTCGACTGTGGGCGTACTCCACCATCATCTGCCGGTAGGTGAGCACGTCAGCGCCGCCGATCTCGTACACGCCGGCGAGACCAGGCCGATCGAGGGCCTCGAGCAGGTACTCCATCACGTTGCGCACACCGATGGGTTGGCACCGGGTCTCGACCCATCTCGGGGTGACCATCACTGGCAGTCGCTCGACGAGGTTGCGGATCATCTCGAAGCTGACGGACCCAGACCCGACGATGACCGCGGCCCGGAACTCGACGACCGGGACGCCGCTCTCGGCCAGGATCTCGCCGACCTCGTGGCGCGACACGAGGTGCTTGCTCCGGATCTCGACGGGATCCCCGAGGCCACCGAGATAGACGATCCGGCAGATACCGGCGTCCCGTGCCGCCGCGGCAAAGGTCCGAGCGATCTGGCGATCGCGCTCACGGAACGCACTACCGCTCGCCATCGAGTGCACGAGGTAGTAGGCGACGTCGATGTCGTCGAGTGCCCGTCGAGCCGCCGCCGGGTCGGCGAGGTCGCCCTGCATCACCTCGACGCCGGGCCACCGTCGAGTGTCCAGCCGGTCGATGTCACGGGCCACACAGCGGACCGACGCGCCACGATCTCGGACCCGAGGCACCAACCGGCCTCCGATGTACCCAGTGGCGCCGGTGACGAGCACGTGCGGTCGCGGCCCGGAATCGTCTCGCCTGGGATCGCTCGCCACGTCGCCATCGAAGTCCGTCTCGACGACCACCGGTAGTGCCGAACGTCACCCGGGACCGGAAGCGCACATGCACGGCGGTCACCGGCACGTGGTTCCTGGACTCCCCTTGCCATCGACCTGTGCCACGATCGGCGGGTCGAGCCTGACGCACGAGGGGGAGCAGCGATGTCTGACACGCGCACGGTGCTGGAGGTCGACCGCGGTGACACGATCACGACCCGCCTCGTCACCGAGCCGCTCGAGCCGATCGCCGACGGCACGGTGAGGCTGCGCGTCGATCGCTTCGCCGTCACCGCCAACACCGTGACCTACGCCCAGGTCGGCGACATGCTCGGGTACTGGGACTTCTACCCAACCGGAGACCCGACCTGGGGGCGGGTGCCGGCCATGGGATGGGCCGACGTCGTCGAGTCCGGCCGATCCGATGTCGCAGTCGGTGGCCGCTACTACGGCTGGTTCCCCATGGCGACCCACGTCGACATCGCCGCCGGCGTGACTGCCACCGGGCTGCGCGACGACAGCGACCACCGGCGTACGCATGCACCCATCTACCGGGCCTTCGAGGAGACCACCCGAGACCCGCTGTACCCGACCGCGCGCGACACAAATGAGCTCGGCGATCTGGAGGACCGACACGCATTGCTGCGCGGACTGTTCCTGACCGGGTTCCTGGCGGATCGGTTCTTCGGGGTCAACGACTGGTTCGGCGCCGAGGCCGCCGTCGTGCTGTCGGCGTCGTCCAAGACCGGGGTGGCCTTCGCACAATGCGCCGCGGCGAGCGGCCGCCACGTCATCGGCGTCACCTCGGCCTCCAACGTCGACTTCGTCGATGGCCTCGGCTGCTACGACGACGTCATCACCTACGAGGACCTCGGCTCACTGCCGCTGGTGGATGCCGTCGTGGTCGACATGGCCGGAAACGGTCCCGCCCTCGCCACGATCCACGACCGTCTCGGCGACCGGCTCAGCTACTCGATGATCGTCGGGCGCACCCACAACGATGCGCCCCCGGCGAACATCACCACGGGCCCGACACCGGAGATGTTCTTCGCCCCCACGGCGATGCGCCTGCTGGCCGACGCCGGCGAAGACCTCGGCGATGTCCAAGCCGCTGCGGCCGAGGCGCTGGCGTCATTCGTCGAGCGATCACGCGACTGGCTGTCGGTCGAGCGGTCGACCGGTCCCGACGAGGCAGCGGCCACGTGGACCGCGGTCCACGCCGGAGAGGTCCGTCCCGACGTCGGGCGCGTCGTCTCGATCCATCCCTGAGTGTCCGCCGGCTCGACACCCTCGTGGCCGCGGGGGTGCTCGAACGCCGTCCCTGCGACTCCGCCCGCGGTCGCTACGACTACGTCCTCACCGACAAGGGCCGGGCCTTGTGGCCGGTGATGACCGCGCTGCGTCAATGGGGTGACGAGTGGATCCTCGGTGCGGGCAACGAGCCGGTGCTGCTCGAGCATCGCGACCACGGGCACCTGACCACCGCGCGGATGACCTGCGATGTCTGCGGCGAGGAGCCCGACGCCCGATCGGTGCGCGCCGTTCCCGGTCCGGGCACCACGGTCGAATCACCGCTCCCCGCTCGCTGACCTCGGTGTCGTGTCGCCGCGCCAGACTGGGCGGTCGATGGCGGTGATCGAGGCGATCGACGTGCGCAAGCGCTACGGGTCCCACGATGCGCTCCGCGGGCTGGACCTGCGGGTCGACGACGGTGAGATCGTCGCTGTCCTCGGGCCCAACGGCGCGGGCAAGACCACGCTGGTCGAGATCCTCGAGGGGTTCCGACCACGCGACAGCGGCTCCGCGACCGTCTTGGGGTTCGACCCCGCCACGGGCGGCCGCGAGATGCGCGAGCGCATCGGCATCGTGCTCCAGGAGAGCGCGGTCGACCCCTACCTGTCGGTTCGCGAGGTGCTCCGCATGTACGCGGGCCACTATCGGGACCCCCGACCGGTGGACGAGGTCATCGAGCTGGTCGGCCTCGCGGAGAAGGTCGGCGCCCGGGTCAAGACCCTCTCCGGCGGCCAGCTCCGTCGGCTCGATGTGGCGCTCGGGCTCGTCGGGGATCCCGAGCTGCTCTTCCTGGACGAACCCACCACCGGGTTCGACCCGAGCGCCCGCCGACAGGCCTGGACCATGATCGAGCGCCTGCGCTCCCTCGGCAAGACCGTGCTGCTCACCACCCACTACATGGACGAAGCGCAGCAGCTCGCCGATCGCGTCGTGGTGGTCGTGGAGGGCCGGGTGGTGGCCGACGGTCCGCCCGGGTCGATCGGCAACCGGGCCACGGCGAAGGTCCGGATCCGCTTCCGCCTCCCCGCCGGCACCGCCGCCGACGACCTCCCGATGGTGCCGGCTCGCGTCGACAGCGAGCACGGTCGAGATCGAGGCCGATCGGCCCACGGAGGTGCTCCACCGGCTGACCGGCTGGGCACTCGAGCGGAGCGTCGACCTTCCCGAACTCACCGTGGATCGACCGTCACTCGAGGACGCCTATCTGGCCCTCACCGAGGGAACCGACGCGAGCACGAAGCCCGAGGACCACCGATGAGCCTCGTGCGCGACGCCGTGCGTCAGACGGGGTGGGAGCAACGGATGTATTGGCGCAACCCGGGGGCCGCCGGGTTCACGTTCGCGTTCCCGCTCATGTTCCTGGTCGTGTTCACGGCCATCAACGGCAACGACACCGTCGACGTGGCCGGCGGCACCGTCCGATTCGCCCAGTTCTACGTGCCGGCCATCGTGGCGTTCGGTCTCATCTCGGGCTGTTACACCAACCTCGCGTTCGTGATCTCGAACCGGCGGGAGAGCGGAGTCCTCAAACGCACGCGGGGGACACCCGCATCGCCGGTCGCCTACATCGGTGGGCTGGTGGGCAACGTGATCGTGGTCTCGGCCATCCTCTCGACCCTGGTCATCGCCTTGGGCCTGCTCGTCTACGACATCACGTTCCCTGCCCGGTACCTCGGTCTCGCCGTGACCATCGTGGCCGGCGCGTTCGCGTTCAGCGGACTCGGGGTGGCGGTCTCGACCTTCATCCCCAACGAGGACGCCGCTCCCGCCATCGTCAACTTCATCCTGTTCCCGTTGCTCTTCATCTCGGGCACATTCGGGCCGGTCGAGGAGGGCTCGACCCTGGCGCGCATCGCTCAGGTGTTCCCGGTGTGGCACCTGAACCGTCTCATGGAGGACGTTTTCAACCCGTTCGGGCACGGCACCGGGCTCTCGGCCGCCCACATCCTCGTGCTGTCGGCCTGGGGAACCGCGGCCTGTGCAGTCGCGCTGCGCCGGTTTCGCTGGGAGCCTCGCAACCGCTGAACGCGAGCGATGCGCCCCCCGCGAGAGAGGTCCGCCGATGTCCGTCACCACCGCCGAACCCCACCGGCCCACCGAGCACCGCTCCGCAGGGGCTGTGTCCGCCGGACTCGGGCCGCCGATCCGGAAGCGAGCCCGAGCGGTGTGGTTCTTCCGGGCCC
>CAVSRP010000022.1:0-174280 GCA_963730345.1 uncultured Acidimicrobiaceae bacterium | reverse complement strand
CGATCATCCCGTTCGACGCTCCCGGGGTGTCGCCGGCCACCGCGTAGCCTGAACCCATGGGCGACTACGTGGTCATCGCCGGCCTGTCCGGCGCCGGGCGTTCCCAGGCGGCCAAGGACTTCGAGGACCTCGGCTGGTTCGTCATCGACAACCTGCCGCCGTCGCTGATGCCCAAGGTGTCCGAGCTGGCCGACGCGCCCGGCTCCACCATCGGACGGATCGCCCTCGTCACCGGCACCGGCCACTACGACTCCGAGGTGCTCGACGGCATCACCGAGCTGCGTCACACCGTGCCCCGCATGCGGCTGCTGTTCCTCGAGTGCTCGACGTCGGAGCTGGTCCGCCGCTACGAACAGACCCGGCGCCGCCACCCGCTCAGCACCGGCGAGAGCCTCGAAGGCGCCATCGAGGCCGAACGGGCCGTACTCGAGCCGGTCAAGGACGTCGCCGACGTGGTCATCGACACCACCCAGCTCAACGTCCACCAACTGCGTGATCGCGTCCGGGCCACGTTCGGCGAGCCCGACACCGACGTCGGCATGCAGGTGGTGATCCGCTCGTTCGGGTTCAAGCACGGCCTGCCCCTCGACGCCGACATGGTCTTCGACGTCCGCTTCCTCCCCAACCCGCACTGGGAGGAGGAGCTGCGCCCGCTCACCGGGTTGCAGGACGACGTCCGCCACTACGTGATGCAGGACGGCGCTGCCGAAGCGTTCCTCGACCGCCTCACCAGCCTGTTCGAGCTCCTGCTCCCCGCCTACCGGGCCGAGGGCAAGGCGTATCTCAGCATCGCCATCGGCTGCACCGGCGGTCGGCACCGCTCGGTGGCCATCGCCGAAGCGCTCCGCCAGCGCCTCGCCGCCCTCGGCACCGAGGCCACGGTCATGCACCGGGACATCGACCGTTGACCGGTCCCAACGTGGTCGCCATCGGCGGCGGCCACGGCCTGGCCATGTCCCTGCGGGCGATCCGGACCTACGCCGACCGGGTCACCGCGGTGGTGGCCACCAGCGACGACGGCGGCTCCAGCGGCCGGCTGCGCGACGCCCTCGACATGCCGGCGCCCGGCGACCTGCGCCGCTGCCTCGCCGCCGTCGCCGAGGACGAGGCGCTGGCCGCCAGCCTCGAGCACCGCTTCTCGGCCGGCGATCTCGCCGGCCACGCGGTGGGGAACCTCCTGCTCGCCGGCCTGGTCGACGGGGGCAGCGACCTGCTCGAGGCCGCCGACCAGGTCAGCCGGTGGCTCGGCATCGACCCCGCCCGGGCCCGGGTCGTGCCCGCCACCCGCCAACCGGTGTGCGTGGTGGGCCAGACCGAGATGGGCGAGGTGCGGGGCCAGGTCGCGGTCGAGGGCACCCCGGGGATCATCGCCATCGCCACCGACCCGCCCGATCCCGCCGTGCCCGGCGCGGCCATCGACGCCATCGGGTCCGCCGACCAGATCGTGCTCGGGCCGGGGAGCCTGTTCGCCAGCGTGCTGTCGGCCGCCGCCATCCCCGCCATCCGCGCCGCCATCGCCGACACGACTGCGCGCTCGGTCTTCGTGTCCAACCTCCGGGCCGACGAACCGGGCGTGAAGGGCTTCGACATCGGCCGCCATCTCGAGGTGCTCATCGCCCACGGCGTGCGGATCGACACCGTGGTCGCCCAGGAACACGCCCTCGCCCTCGGCGACACCGGCGACATCGAGGTGGTCATCGCCGACATCGATCGACCCCACGGGTTGGCCCACGACGCCACCCTCCTCGGCGCTGTCCTGGCCCGGCTGGCCTGAGCCCTCCCGTCACCGGCCCGACGTTTGTGGGCACCTCGATCCGCGTGGTCGGATAGCAACGTTCGTCATCACCACGTCCCGAGGGGATCACCATGACCATCCGTGTGGGCATCAACGGCTTCGGCCGCATCGGCCGCAACTTCTTCCGTGCGGCCAAGGCGCAGGGCGCCGACATCGACTTCGTCGCCGTCAACGATCTCGGCTCGCTCGAGACCATGGCCCACCTGCTGCAGTACGACTCGGTGATGGGCCGGCTCGACCACGAGGTCGGGGTGGGTGAAGGCGCCATCACCATCGGCGACGACACCCTCAAGGTGCTGGCCGAGCGCAATCCCGCCGACCTGCCCTGGGGCGACCTCGGCGTCGACGTGGTCATCGAGTCCACCGGCATCTTCACCTCCAAGGACAAGGCCAGCGCCCACCTCGAGGGCGGTGCCCCGCTCGTCATCGTCTCCGCCCCGGCCAGCGGGGCCGACAAGACGATCGTGGTCGGCGTCAACGACGCCACCTTCGACGCCGCCTCCGACAAGGTGATCTCCAACGCATCGTGCACCACCAACTGCTTCGTGCCCATGGTCAAGGTCCTCGACGACACCTTCGGCGTCGAGAACGGCTTCATGACCACCATCCACGCCTACACGGGTGACCAGTCGCTGGTGGACGGCCCCCACAAGGACCTGCGCCGGGCTCGCGCCGCGGCCATCAACATCATCCCCACCTCCACCGGCGCGGCACGGGCCACCGGGCTCGTCCTCCAGGCCATGCAGGGCAAGCTCGACGGCACCTCGCTCCGGGTGCCGGTCCCCACCGGCTCGATCACCGACTTCACCGCGGTGCTCAAGACCGAGGCCACCGTCGACGCGATCAACGAGGCGTTCGCCAAGGCGGCTGCCAGTGGGCCGCTGGCCAACGTGCTCGACTACAGCGAGGCACCGTTGGTGTCGAGCGACATCGTCGGCTCGCCGGCGTCGTGCACCTTCGACTCGGGCCTGACCATGGCCCACGGCACGCTGGCCAAGATCAGCGGCTGGTACGACAACGAGTGGGGCTACTCGAACCGCCTCGTGGACCTCGTCGGCATCACCTGCGGCTGAGTTCGCGATGACCGCGGTCCCGCAGCTCGAGGACCTGCTCCCGCTCGACGGGAAGCGGGTGCTCCTCCGCGCCGACTTCAACGTTCCCCTCAAGACCCACGCCGACGGGTCGCGCGAGATCACCGACGACCTCCGCATCCGCGCCGCCCTTCCCACCATCGAGTGGCTCCAGAGCCACGGCGCCACCGTCACCGTGTGCAGCCATCTCGGCCGACCCAAGGGCGCGCCCGACCCGCAGTACTCGATGGACCCGGTCCGCGAGCGGCTGGACCAGCTCGTCGACGGCGTGACCCTGCTCGAGAACCTGCGGTTCGATCCCGGCGAGACCGGCAACGACCCCGCCTTCGTCTCGCGGCTGATCGAGGGCCAGGACGCCTACGTGAACGACGCCTTCGGTGCCTCGCACCGGGCCCACGCCTCGATCGTCGGCCCACCCCGGCACCTGCCCTCGGCCGCCGGTCGCCTGCTGGCCAAGGAGGTCGAGGTCCTCGGCGGGTTGCGCGACGGCGCCCGCTCGCCGTTCATCGCCATCCTCGGCGGGTCCAAGGTGTCGGACAAGATCGGCGTCATCGAGGCCCTGCTGCCCCGGGTCGACGGGATCGTCATCGGCGGTGGCATGTGCTTCACCTTCCTCGCCGCCCAGGGTCATCCCATCGGCGCCTCGTTGTTCGAGCCCGACATGGTCGAGACGTGCCAGCGGCTGCTCGACACCGATGGCGACAAGATCCACCTGCCGTCCGACGTCACCGCCATGGGGCCCGATGGCACGATCGGCGACCCCGACGCCGGGGGAGAGGTGCGCCAGCTGCACACCACCATCCCCGACGGCTGGATGGGACTCGACATCGGTCCCGGGACCTCGGCCGAGTTCAGCGACCTCATCGCCGAGGCCAAGACGATCTTCTGGAATGGACCCATGGGGGTCTTCGAGGATCCTCGCTTCGCCGCCGGGACCCGGACCATCGCCCAAGCGGTCGCCGACTGCCGCGGCTTCACCGTCGTCGGCGGTGGCGACAGCGCGGCGGCGGTGGCCGAGTTCGGTCTCGCCCGCGACATCGACCACATCTCCACCGGTGGCGGTGCGTCGCTCGAACTGCTCGAACAAGGGGACCTCCCCGGTCTCGCCGCCCTGAGGGGAGAACAATGACCCGGAAGCCGATCATCAGTGGTAATTGGAAGATGCACAACAACCACTTCGAGGCGATCCAGCTCGTCCAGAAGCTGGGCTACGTCGTCACCGAGGACGATGTCGACGCGGTCGATGTCACCGTGCACCCGCCGTTCACCGACCTGCGCTCCGTGCAGACCGTGCTCGACGCCGACCGGATCCCGATCCAACTCGGCGCCCAGCACTGCCACCCCGAAGCGTCGGGTGCCTTTACCGGTGAGGTGTCGGCCGCCATGCTGGCCAAGCTCGACGTGGCCTACGTGATCTGCGGGCACAGCGAGCGTCGCGAGCTGTTCGGGCAGACCGACGACGACGTCAACGTCCGGGTCAAGGCGATCATCGCCGCGGGCATGACGCCGATCATGTGTTGCGGCGAGACGCTGGAGGAGCGCGAGGCCGGCGACGCCGAGGCCAAGGTCGAGCGCCAGGTGCAGGCCGGGCTCGCCGGCGTCGAGCCCGAGCAGGTGGCGGCCATGGTCATCGCCTACGAGCCGATCTGGGCCATCGGCACCGGCCGCACCGCCACCGCCACCGACGCCCAGGCCATGTGCGCCCACGTGCGTTCGGTGGTCGCCGGGGTCAGCGGTCAGGACGCGGCCGACGCGGTCCGCATCCAGTACGGCGGATCGGTCAAGCCCACCAACGCTCCCGAGCTCATGGCGCAGCCCGACATCGACGGCGCGCTGGTGGGTGGCGCGAGCCTCGATGCCGACGCATTCGGACGTATCGTGCAGTACCGGCTGGTCGATTAGGCCAGCGAGAGAAATTCTCACATCGCGATTTGATGACGATGTGGAGATATTCCGCCGGATCTGCGGGAGATCCCGCAGGACGATTGCCAGTTTCGACCAGCCGATCCTTGGCCTGAGGGCCACCAGTTGGTACCGTCACCCGCCGTTCACGGAATTGTCGGCTTTGATCACGTACCGTGACGAATGGCCGGTCCGTCGGGGGGATCCCCATCGACCGGTGCCCTGTTACCCCACCCAGGAGGATTCCCTGTGCTCACCAAATCCCGATGGCTGCGCGTGCTCGCGCTGCTGCTGGGCCTGTCACTGCTCGCCGCGGCATGCGGCGACGATGACTCCGGCAACGCATCGAACGAAACGTCGACGACGGAGGGAGGCGGTGGCAATGCCCCTGCCGGCGGCACACTGGTCGATCTGCAGAACTTCGCCTCCGGCGAACCTGATCACATCGATCCCGGTCTCGCTGGCGTGCTCCAGGGCGCGCAGATCGGTGAGCTCCTCTACGACGGACTGACCGCGTTCGACTTCGCCGATCCCGCCAACCCCGTGCTCAAGGGCCAGGTCGCCTCGGATTGGACGACCGACGACGATGGCAAGACCTGGGTCTTCACCATCAAGCCCGACCAGGTGTTCTCCAACGGTGAGCCCGTGCTCCCGTCGAGCTTCGCCCGGGGTTGGAACCGCTTCACCAACCCGGACTTCGCTTCGGAGATCGCCTACCTCGCCGACCCGATCCAGGGTGCGGCCGAGATGGCTGACGGCAGCGCCACCGAGCTGTCCGGCGTGGTCGCCGACGACAACGCCATGACCCTCACCGTCACGCTGAACGAGGCCTTCGCCGACTTCCCCGCCGTGGTGAGCCACCCGGTGTTCTCGCCGATGCCCACCGAGGTGGACGACCTCTCCGACCAGACCCAGTGGGAGCAGGGCGTCATGATCGGCAATGGTCCGTTCATGATGAAGGACGCCTGGCAGCACGAGCAGGAGATCGACCTGGTCCGCAACCCCAAGTGGAACGGCGGCATCGAGGGCGACGGCGCCCAGGCGCAGCTCGACGAGATCGACTTCAAGATCTCCAAGGATCTCGACTCGGCGTACGCCGACTTCGAGGCCGGCGCCGGCCAGACCGGCTACATCCCCTCCGGTCGATTCGCCGAGGCGACGAGCAAGTACCCGCACGCCACCGACCCGACACTGGGCATCTACCAGTTCTACATCAACCAGGAATCCCAGCTGGGTGGCGACGCCAACCTGAAGCTGCGTGAAGCCATTGCCATGGCCATCGACAGGGATTCGATCAACCAGACCGTCTACGACGGTTCCCGGCAGAACGCCACCGGCATGACGCCTCCGGGCATCCCCGGGTACCAGGAGAACCTCTGCGGTGACCTGTGCACCTACAACCCGGACAAGGCCAAGACGCTGGTCGACGAGTGGAAGGCGGCGGGCGGCACGCTCGACCACACGATCAAGATCAACGTCAACACCGGCTCCGGCCACGAGGACGTGGTCGCGATCATGCAGGCCAATCTCAAGGCCATCGGTCTCGACGCCGAGATCGACGGTCACGACCCGACCACCTACTTCTCCGAGATGCGCAAGGGCGCATGCGAGTTCTGCCGCGGCGGCTGGATCTGGGACTACCCGGTCTACGACAACGCGGCCTACGCCCTGCTCGACAGCGCGTCGATCGACGGCGACAACCTCGGTCGCCTGAACAGCCCGAAGGTCGATGAGGACATCTCGCAGGCCCGTCAGACGGTCGACGACCAGAAGCGGTTCGAGCTCTACCGCGATGCGGAGAAGATCGCGCTCGATCAGGTCGCCGTGGTCCCGATCAACTGGTACACCGGTCAGATCGTCTACACCGACAAGGTGCAGAACTTCGTGCAGACTCCTCTGCAGTTCGTCAACTACCAGGACGTGACGCTCGCTGGGTGATCGCACCCATCGAACCGTTCTGACCGTATGAACGACGCGTCTGGTGAGGACCGCTGAGGTCCCCACCAGACGCCCGTTCCCGACCCAAGGACCTGCATGGGCAGCTACGTCGTCCGCCGCCTCCTTCTGATCGTGCCCGTGGTGTGGGGCGCGTTGACGTTGCTGTTCGTCCTGTTCTTCATCGTTCCCGGCGATCCCGTCGACCTCATCGCCGGTGCCGGCGGCTCCCGGGCCGTCACCCCCGCGGTGCGGGCCAACATCGAGTCCAAATTCGGCCTCGACGAACCCGTCCCGACCCAGTACGTCGACTACTGGAAGCGCACGCTGACCGGCGATCTCGGCCAGTCCTACGCCAATCGCCGCAGCGTCAACGACATCCTCAAGGACACCGTCACCGCCAGTGCCCGCCTCGCGGTGTGGGCCATCATCATCGAGGTCCTGATCGGCATCACCGCCGGGCTCGTCTCCGCGGTTCGCCAGTACTCCTTCCTCGACGCGCTCACGACCGTGTCGACCGCGGCCGTCTCCGCGGTACCCGTTTTCGTTTTGGGCTACCTCTTTCAGAACACCTTCGGCATTTTCACGTACCAACATGGCTTTCCGGACTGGGCCCGATTACCGGTCCAGGGCATCGGACCTGATTCTTGGACCTTGTTCTTCATTCCCACCGGCGACCAGTGGCGCTACCTGCTCCTGCCGGCCATCACGCTGGCCGCGGTGTCGACCGCGCTGGTCGCTCGCATGACCCGGACCACGATGCTCGAGGTCAACAAGGCCGACTACATCCGCACCGCCCGGGCCAAGGGGCTCAGCGAGCGCCAGGTCGTCCTCAAGCACGGACTGCGGAACGCCCTCATCCCGGTCATCACCCTCATCGGGCTCGATCTGGCCAGCCTGATCGGTTCGGCCATCCTCACCGAGACGGTCTTCAACTGGCCGGGCATGGGTTCCACCATCGCCACCGCCATCGGACGCCGTGACGCGCCGGTGGTGCTCGGGCTGACCCTCGTCCTGGTGATCCTCTACGTGGTCATCAACCTCCTCGTCGATCTCAGCTACGGACTGCTGGATCCACGCGTGCGCTTCGGGGCGAAGAGCTCATGACCGACCTGCCACCGGAGACGCCGCCGGAAACCGCCGGCGAGACGGCGTCGGGTGCTGCGACCCCGGCCTCACCGGCGGAGGCTCCGGCGCCGGGTGAGCTGTTCGTGGCCTCCGACACCGACACCGCCGGTCTCGAGGAGCCCCACATCTCCTTGCAGGCCGACATCTGGCGCCGCTTCCGGAAGAACCGGTTGGCCATGTTCGGGCTCGGGCTGCTGATCATCATCATCCTGATGGCGGTCTTCGCCGACGTGATCTGCAAGTACGACCCGGCCACCATCGATCCGGCCAACGCCCGCATGCCACCGAGCAGCGCGCACTGGTTCGGCACCGACTCCATCGGCCGCGACATGTTCGCCCGGGTGATCTTCGGCGCCCGCGTCTCGTTGCGGGTCGGCATCTTCTCGGTGATCATCGCCAGCGCCATCGGAATCCTGATGGGTGCCCTGGCCGGGTACTACGGCGGGCTCGTCGACACGTTGATCATGCGGTTCACCGACATCTTCCTCGCCTTCCCCTACATCCTCGCCGCCCTCGCCATCATCGCCGTGGTGGGCCCTGGCGAACGGACGGTGATCCTCGTCCTCGGGCTGCTCGGCTGGCTCGCCATCGCTCGCGTGCTCCGGTCCACGATCCTGCAGATCAAGGAGTCCGAGTACATCGAGGCGGCCCGGGCACTGGGGTACAGCGACTGGCGCATCATCACCCGCCACATCCTGCCCAACGCCATCCAGCCGGTCATCGTGTACTCGACGCTGTTCACGGGCACCGCGGTCCTGTCCGAGGCGGCCCTGTCGTTCCTCGGTGTCGGCATCCAGGAACCGACGCCGGCGTGGGGCCTGATGGTGGCCCAGGGCAAGCGCTTCCTGTCCGTGTCGCCACACATGCTGTTCTTCCCTGGCGCGGCCATCTTCATGATGGTGATGGCGTTCGTCTTCGTCGGCGACGGCCTCCGCGACGCACTCGATCCGAGGTTGAAGTAGATGCCGGTCGAACCGCTGCTGTCGGTCCAGGGCCTCACTGCCGGATTCGACACCGACGACGGGTACGTCCACGCCGTCGACGGGATCTCCTTCGACGTGCATCCCGGCGAGGTGTTCGCCATCGTCGGCGAATCCGGTTCGGGCAAGTCGGTCAGCGCCATGTCGATCCTCGGGCTGCAACCGACCCTCGACGTCACCGCCGGCCAGATCCTCTGGAAGGGCACCAACCTGCTCGACGCGTCCGAGCAGGAGATGCGCCACATCCGGGGGGCGGAGATCGCCATGATCTTCCAGGATCCGCTCACCGCACTCAACCCCGTCCACACCGTCGGGAAACAGGTCGGGGAGATGGTCCGGGTCCACGAAGGTGTCTCCCGGAAGCAGGCCATGCAGCGGGCCATCGAGATGCTCGACCTCGTCGGCATCCCCGAGGCCCGCAAGCGGGCCAACAGCTATCCGCACGAGTTCTCCGGTGGCATGCGCCAGCGGGCGATGATCGCCATGGCGATCGCCTGTTCGCCCGACCTGCTGATCGCCGACGAGCCCACCACGGCGCTCGACGTCACCGTCCAGGCCCAGGTGCTCGAGGCGCTCGTCGCGATCAAGAACGAGATCGACTCCGCCATCATGCTGATCACCCACGACCTCGGTGTGGTCGCCGGCCTGTCCGATCGGGTCATGGTCATGTACGCCGGTGGTCAGGTCGAGATCGGGACGGTCGACGAGGTGTTCTACGAGACCCGGCACCCGTACACGCTGGGACTCATGAGCAGCATCCCCCGGGTCGACGCCGCCGAGGACGAGCAGCTCATCCCGATCACCGGTTCGCCGCCGTCGCTGATCAACCGACCCTCCGGTTGCCGGTTCCACCCGCGGTGCTCGTTCGCCCGGCTGCCCGAGCCGTGTGCCGCCGAGACCCCGGCGCTGCGGGTGGTGACCGGCTTCGACCACGTGTCCGCCTGTCACTTCGCCGAGGACCTGGCCGACGTGTCCCTCGAGGACCTGGCCGCCGAGTCGTCGAGCAGGGTCGACGTCGGGGCCACCGCCGACCCCACCGCTGAGGGTGATCGATGAGCGAAGACCCCATTCTCGCCGCCGAGGGCCTGATCAAGCGCTTCCCGATCCGGGGTGGTGTCTTCGGACGCGAGGTCGACTCCTTCGCGGCCGTCGACGGCGTGTCGCTCGAGCTGTACCGGGGCAAGACGCTCGGTCTGGTGGGCGAGTCCGGGTGCGGCAAGTCGACGACCGGGCGGATGCTGCTCCGATTGATCCAACCCACCGCCGGTTCGGTGTGGTTCGACGGACGCGACATCACCACGTTGCACCACCGCGACCTGGTCAAGATCCGTCGCCGGATCCAGATCGTGTTCCAGGATCCGTATGCCTCGCTGAACCCCCGCATGACCGTCGGTACGGCCATCGCCGAGCCCCTGCGAGTCCACCTCGGCTGGAACAAGGACCAGTGCTCCCACCGCATCCACGAACTGCTGCGGCAGGTCGGCCTGTCGCCCGAGCACGCCAACCGGTTCCCCCACGAGTTCTCCGGCGGCCAGCGTCAGCGAGTCGGCATCGCGCGGGCGCTGGCCCTCGAGCCCGAGGTGCTGGTGCTCGACGAGCCGGTGTCGGCCCTCGACGTGTCGATCCAGGCCGGCGTGGTCAACCTGCTGGAGGAGATCCAGGACCGCTTGGGTCTCGCCTACATCTTCATCGCTCACGACCTCTCCGTGGTGAAGCACATCTCCGATGAGGTCTCGGTCATGTACCTCGGCAAGATCGTCGAGCACGGCACGCGGCAAGAGATCTACGACTCGCCGACCCACCCGTACACCCAGGCGCTGCTCTCCGCTGCTCCGATCGCCGATCCTCGTCGGGAGCGCGGCCGTCACCGCATCGTGCTCGAGGGCGACGTCCCGAGCCCCATCGATCCGCCGTCCGGGTGCCGGTTCCGGACCCGCTGCTGGAAGGCCACCGAGAAGTGCGCCAACGAGGAGCCGGCCCTCGTCGCTCGTGATGCCGCCCATCCATCGGCCTGTCACTACGCCGAGGTCCAGAGCGTCATCTGAGCCGATGACCAGCGTGCGCGTCCGACGCCCTCGAGTGCGCCCGTGGTGGATCGTCGCCACCGTGGGGCTGCTCGTCGCCGCCGGATGCACCAGCGGCGGCGGCCCGTCGGATGGCCAGGCCGGCGATGTCTCGATCACGGCCATTCCGCCGGCGTCGACGCTGTTGCGGGTCGGCGTCGAGGCCTGGCCGCGGTGCCTGAACCCGATCACCTGCGACAGCCCGGAGCTGGAGGACGAGATCCTCCAGCACGTGCTGCCGGTGGCCTTCGAGCTCAGCGACGACAACGAGCTGGTGGCGTCGCCGCTCCTCGCCGGCACGCCCCGGGTCGAGCCGATGGGCGACGGGATGGTCGCCACGTACACCATTGCCGAGGATGCCCGGTGGAGCGATGGCACACCGGTGACGAGCAGCGACTTCCGCGCCACGTGGGAGGCGATCATGGCGACGCCGGGAGCCGACACCGCCGGCTACGACCAGATCACCGGCATCGATGACGCCGACCCGCTGGTGGCCGAGGTGCAGTTCTCCGCGCCCTATGGCGACTGGAAGCAGCTCTTCGGTGGCGGGCGGGGTTGGGTGCTGGAGGGCGATGCCCTCGGGCCGACCGCCGACGTCACCGGTCTGTTCCGGACCGAGCTCCCCTTCTCGGCCGGGCCCTACCGGTTGGCCACCTGGGACGGCGACAGCGCGGTGCTCACCCGGAACGAGGAGTACTGGGCCGGCGACCGCCAGCCGAACGTCGACCAGGTCCGGCTCGTGCGGGTCAGCATCGACGATCTGGTGAACCCGGGCGCCTTCGACGTGCTGGTCCGCCAGGGTGGCGGTGGATCCGCCGCCGACGTGCCCGACGGATTCGACGAGCGCGCGGTACCAACCACGAGCGTGCTCGGCGTGTGGTTCGACCGCCGGACACCGCTGCTCCAGCCGTTGGAGGATCGGCAGGTGCTCGCCACCCTGACCGACCGCCAGGCGCTGCGGCGCCTGCTCACCGATGTCGACGCCGGTCCGATCGACTGCCTCGGCTGGCTGCCCGGAGTGGGTCCGTGGTGCAAGGCGGCGGCGGTCTCCTTGCCGGACTACGACCCCGATCTGGCCGGCTTCGCGCTCTCGACGCTGGGGTGGTCCCTCGATCCAACCGGCGTGCGGGCGCGGGCCGGGGTGCCGTTCGCCATTCCCATCGCCCACGACCCGCGCGTCCCCGGCTCCACCGAGGTGGCCGATGCCCTGGCCAAGTCGTTCGAGGCCGTCGGCATCGGCGTCGACAACATCGAGATCCCGATCTCGGCCTGGCGCGACACCCGCAGCCCCGAACAGCAGACCGGGGTGGGCGTCTACCCGATCGACCTCGGCATCTCGCCCGAAGTCACCGACCTGTACGGCTGCGTCGACGGGGCCGACTCGAGTGTCCTCGACTGGTGCGAGCCCGAAGTCGTCGACAAGGCCCAGGCGCTGGTGACGGCGGCCAGTCCCGACGACCAGCGCGGCCTCGTGGCCCGGATCGGAACCATCGCCGGTGAGGACCTGGCCTGGGTTCCGATCGCCCAGCTGTCCACCACGGTCTACGTCCGCACCGGGGTCGTCACGGTGCCCGATGCCGCGCCGGTGATCGGGGGCGCCCTCGCTCGCCTGTACCGCTTCGAGGTCGACCGCTGATGCTGGGGCGTGGCTGGGTGCGGTCGACGGACGCTGGTAGCCTCGCGTGGCTCATCCGCCTACTCGATCCGATGGACCGATGCTGAAGATTCTCGTCACCACCCTCCACGTCAGCGAAGCGCTCGGTCTCATCGGGCTGGTGCTGCTGCACTCCGGCAAGGGTGGCGGTCTCTCCGACATGTTCGGTGGCGGCATGGGTGCGGCCGCTGGCGGCTCCACCGTGATGGAGAAGAACCTCGACCGCATCACCATCATCGTCGCCATCTCCTTCGTGTTCACCACGATCGGGCTGGCGATGATCCTCACCTGACGACATCCTGACGCCCGTTTGCGGGCGTCGTCGTCGATGCGGTGACGAGCAGTGGACTTGCTACTGTGTCCGACCTGCCCGGGCTCGCCCGGAACCATACGTCGGAGTGGCGGAATTGGCAGACGCGCTAGCTTGAGGGGCTAGTGCCCGCAAGGGCGTGGGGGTTCAAGTCCCCCCTCCGACACGATTGAATGGGCTGAAACCCTGCGGCCTAGCGTAACGTCGTGGTGAGTACCCGCAGCGGCTTCCCGGCCTCGCGGTGCCGTCGAAGGGCCTCGGTCAGCGGGTTGATCCCACTGCGCCGGATGAATGCCATGACCAGATCGATCTCGTCGGCCGACTCGATCTCGGAGCGGAGCTGGTTGACGAGGTTTGGCTCGCCCGGCGCGCTGGTCAGCAGTGTCGTGTCGAGGAGGGGGATGAGGGGCTCGTCGATCGGTTGGGAAGAGCCGTCGGGCCGTGTGCGCAAGATGGCATGGAGGATGGTGGCCGGCTCCACCGGGAGCGACGCTCGATCGACCTGGACCAGCTCGCCGAGTCGATCGAGCAGCGCCCGAGCGACCCGTAGCCCGACCTCGACCCGATCGTCGTCAGCGACATCGCTGAGCGCGCCGTCGATCTGTCGGCTCAGGTGCCACGCGATCCGGTCCGCGGCCTCAGCGGCCCGAAGTCCCCGCTGCTCGACTGGCAGCTCGTCGGCGAGCGCGTCGAGCTGTGCCTTCAGCCCCTCGGTGACGAGAGACTCGTAGAGACCCGGCCCCAACTCGTCCACGACGGGGAAACTACGTGGTGGCCGTGACGAAGTGGGTGGAACGGGGTTGACGTCGACGCCGAGAGCTCGAGAAGGTTCCGCAGGTGGACCCAGCCGACGAGACAACGATCACTCTGACCGCGAGCGAGCTGTACCTGCTCATCGAGGGACTCGACGCCTACGAGTACTGGCAGCTCGGTGATGTTCTGCCGCGGAACAACGGTGCGGTGTTCATTCCCGCCGAGCCCTACGGCGATCGGTACTGGGGTCCCGACGAGGAGCCGACCGAGGAACAGAGCGAAGCCATCGTTGGTGTGCGTCGATGCCGAGCGCTCATGGCCCGGCTGGACGCGGCCCGTCGCGCCGCAAGCGGCGTAGACGATGCTGGCGCCAGATGCGAGCACGCCCGCGAAGCGCATGCGAAGGCGGTCGAAGCGCTCGTGCCCGCCCTGATCGCGAGCGCAGTTGCGGAGGTGGCGGAGGTGCTCCCAGGAGCGACCTCGCTGGAGGTGCTCGGTGAGACCAACGAGGACGGGCTCGACATCCTTCGGATCCAGCGGGTGCGCAACTCCGCCGGCGAGCTGCTGTATGACATCGAATCGGGCAATCCGGAACGTGCCTTCGAAGATCGAATGGATCTCGTTGGGTCCGAGTACCTCGACCAGCTCCTCGACATCACCTATGGCCAGTACTTCGGGACCCACATTCTCGAATTGCGCTCGAAACGTGACGATCGCTGATCGGAGCTTGGGACGGTCTGCGTGCATGTCACAGCCGCGGAGTACCACTCGACATGGCACTTCACGACATCGGAGAGAAGCCCGGCAAGGGCCGCTACTGCTGCACGGGCTGCGCGTGGTCTGTCGTCTTGGACGACGACAGCGACCGCCTGCCTCCCTGTGGGCGATGCGGCAAAGGACAGGAGACCAAGTACCGCGACTGCTGACGCCGGCTCACGTCTCAGCGAAACCCGTGGGCGTCAGAACGCTCGCGGCTCGTACCGTTGCCCCATGGTGAGCGAAGCGCAGGCACCGACCCAGGATCAGATCGAAGATGCGCTCAAGAAGACGCTCTACGGGTGGGCCGACGAACTCGACACCGGGCGCAAGTTCTGGTGGAACGACTGGACGAAGCTCATCGGCGACGCGATCACCGCCGTTCGGACCGGTGAGCCCGTTCTCTATCCGGAAGACGAGGAGGACTGCCCTCCCGACGCGCGCTCGGGTGATGAGCCGTAGACCCGCGGTGTCAGTCGCTCAACGTGGGCTGCCGACGACCTCGGCGATCAGCGCGCGTACGCGAGTTCGCAGACGAGCGGCGGGTTCTTCCTGGAGGCCTTCGATGAGCTGGGGCAGCGCACGCCCAGTCGGGCCGAGTTGCTGCCACACGACCTCACGGACGTGACCCAAGGGCTGACCGTTGTCGAACATCGACGGTGTGACTCCCTCGGCCGCAGCGATCTCGAGGCAGCGCCAGAGATCCTCCACGTCGCGTCGTTCGTCACGTACCGAACGCACCAGGGTCTTGAGCGCGAGGATGCCGACCGCGTCGGGTAGAACGACCGTGGCATCGAGCTGTGCGCCGTCGGTGAGGTGGAGCTCGGCGTCGATGGTGATACCAGGGCGCCGAAGAGCCTCCGCCAGGCCCGGAACCTCCGTCGTCACGACGTCGCCGACGGTCACGGTGTCGCGGGCCCGAGTGCGATACGTCGGTACGAGCAGATCGACAGCGGCAACACGTCGCCCGTCGATCGGACGCTCCCACCGGTTCCCGAAGACCCGCTTGTAGCCCAGGGCTTCGATCTCGCTGACGAGTTCGGGCCGACGGAGGACGTGGGGAGGGACGCCGAAGTCGGCGTCGCCAGTTGCGCGCAGGGGCAAGTCGAGGCCGAGTCGGTTGACGTGCAGCATTACCGCCACGCCGCCGATGAGCCGGTAGGCATCGGCCGCGCCCGCGGCGCGCATCGCGGCGCTCACGTCAGCGATGGCTGCGAAGCCACCGTCCATCGCCGCCGACAGGCTCGTCAGCACGGTCTTCGAGGTCTTCATCGTGTCGCCGAGATCGCTCGGTCGAGGATGGCTCGACGGAGTCGGTCGGCGGCCTCGACGCGGTCCTCGCCTCCGAGGTCGAGCAGATCCCACCACTGCTGCACGGGATCGGTGAGGGGGATGCTGTCGACCTCGTTCGGCCACGGCGAGGCAGGGGTGAGCAGTGTCGGGTCCCGCGTCCAGCGGAGGATGATGCTCGCGTCGGCTCGGCCCTCGGCCGGCACGAGCCCAGCCTCGTCGAACGCGAGCGACTCGGTGGAGTAGACGATGGTGAGGGTCGGGTGACGCCACGGGACCAGGAGGTCCGGGGCGAGATCGGCTGACACCGCCACCGGCGCGTCGTGGGCAGCGGCGAACTCCGCGATCCGCTTCGCCTGCTCGGCGGGGGAGCGCGTGCTGTACCAGTAGGTCTCGGGCTGTACCAGCAGCGGACGAGCGCGCCGGCGGTAGAGGTCGAGCAAGCGCGCCGGCCGCCCGACGTACCCGTGCTCGGTCGCTCGGACGGCCTCGTGTTCGGTGAACTGCTTCAGCACCTGCGACGCCCTCGGTTGGCTGACGTCGACGGCGTCGGCGATGGCGACTCCGGTGAGCGGCGCCTCAGCTGCAACGAGCAGGCGCGCGATCGCCGCGGTCCCCGCGCCCCAGCGGCGCACCGCGGTCGCTCGAGAGGCGGTCCGTGTTGCCATGCGGCAAGGGTATAAGCCTTGTGGTCCCGAGGCAAGGAACACTTATAGGAAGGCTTATGCTCGACGACGTCGGACGTGTGGGACGCGGTCCACACCAGGGGCTCTTCCGTAGGCGTCACGACCACAAACCGCGACCGACGTCGCGCATCGACCCACCGGTCCCGGTAGGAGAGGCGGTGCGCTGGTCGCGGAAGAAGCGAACGATCTCCCGGTACTGCGTCGACGCCTCCACCGCATCGAGATCGCCGGGTGCGCCATCGGCAGGACATCCCAGGTCGTCCAACGCACGACGCGTGAAACGCAGCTCGTACGCGGCGTCGTCCTCGACCGGCGGGAACTCGCCGCCGGCGTCGCTCAACGCGACCTTCGCTCCGCGACGCGGGCCGCGGCCCGCCTCCGGGCCGGAGCGACCTGCCGCGCCGCCAATGCAGTCGTCGAGGCGTCAGCCACGGCGGCAACGGCGCGACGGCCGGCCTCGGCGCGCGCTCGCCTTCAGACCCAATACGGAATCCAACGGAATCCGATGATGCGCTCCTTTCGGGACATCGGCGAGAAGGCCCTCGTCGATCCAACGCATCACCATCGGCCTCGACACACCGAGCAGGTGAGCAGCCTCTTGCGGCGACACCGTCTCCGGTTCATCGAGGATCGTGCGAACGGCTTCAGCCTGCCTGGACGACAACGGGACTTCGCGGCCGTTGTCGAAGCGGACCGCCGAGGGCCGTCCTGCATTCTCGGTCTTGGTGCTCGCTACCGAAGTCTCGCCCATCGTGGCGACCTCCTAACTGCAGCAAGTGTAACCGTGGCGGCTTGCCGATGTCGACGCGCCAGCACGCCTGATTCCGGCTTGTCCAGGGGCCCCATATTCTGCGGAAGTCAGGTGTGAGGGGAGATGCTGCCGGGCTGGCCGAGAAGCGCAGGGGAGGCGGGTCGAGTGACAACGACCGGCGGGCGGGACCGGCGGGGTCGAATGCTTGTTGGCTGAGCAAACTTCGAAAAGACGCGAGTTTGCCTAGCGCATTGACAGATCTTCCTGGGTCGTGGGACCGTGGTGCATGGTCACCCGCTCAGGGATCAAGCCATCCCGGTTGCCTGATGAGCTCCTCGCGGAAGGGGTGTCAACCTTCGACGTGGCCGAAGCCGTCGACCGGACCGGGCTCTCCCGGGACCGCGTGCACGGTGCATTGAAGCGCCTTGGTGACGCCGGTCAGATCTTCAGCCCCGCCCGAGGCTTCTACGTGATCATCCCGTCGGAGTACCGCTCGTGGGGTGCGGTGCCTGCGTCGTGGTTCGTGCACCCGATGATGGCCCACCTCGGTCGCAGCTACTACGTCGCGCTCCTCTCGGCCGCCGAGATGTTCGGCGCAGCGCACCAGCGCCCGCAGGTGTTCCAGATCATGGTCGACAAGTACCTGCCGGATCGAGCGTTCGGGCGGGTGCGGATGCAGTTCGTGGTCAACAAGCACGCCGCCGAGTTGGCGACGACGCCGGTGAACTCGCCGACTGACACGTTGCGGGTCTCCACGCCGGAGGTGACGTCGCTCGATCTGGCGAGCCGACCGAATGACAGCGGCGGGCTCAGCAATGTGGCCACGGTGGTCATCGAGCTGTTCGAGGAACGCGAGATCGCAGAGCAGGGCATCATCGACGCGGCACGCTTCTACCCGAGCGCGTCGGTCCGGCGAGCCGGGTACCTCCTCGAGACGTTCGCCGACGCACGACTCGACGCCCTGCACGCGTTCGCGGACCCCGGTGCACACGAACCTGGTCCGCTCCAGGTCGGAGGGGTCCGGCGCGGTCGGGTCGACCAGCGATGGAACCTGCGGGTGAACACCGAGATCGAGCCCGACCTGTGATCCCGGCACGCCACATCCGGGCGTGGAGTCGCGTGGCTCCGTGGCTCGCCGAGGACCAGATCGAGCAGGACCTGGTCCTCTCGCGCCTGATCGTCGAGATCGCCAACCACCCGGTACTCGGCGATGAGCTGGTGTTCCGTGGCGGAACGTGCCTGCACAAGGTCGTGTTGCCTGAGCCGCTCCGCTACAGCGAGGACTTGGACTACGTCCGAGCGACCCATGGTCCGATCGGCCCGATCCTCGATGCCATCCGTGAAGTCGGCGCCGGCCTCGGCATGGAGGTGAAGACCGACGTCGGTTCCTACCCCAAGGCACGGCTACGCGCACCCTTCGAGTCCGGCGTCGGGTTGATGCGCGTCAAGATCGAGATCAACACGTACGAGACGTCGCCGGCGCGGCCTCATCGCCGAGCGACCTACGGAGTCGAGTCGGGGTGGTGGTCGGGTAGCGGTGAGGTGCTCACGTTCCAGCCCGAGGAACTGGTGGCCACGAAGCTGCGCGCGTTGTTCCAACGCAAGAAGGGTCGTGACCTCTTCGACCTCTGGCTGGCGCTGACCGTGCTCGGCCTCGATCCCGCCGAGATCGTGGCTTGCTTCGAGCCGTATCGACCCGACGGCTACACCGCCGAGCGAGCCCGACAGGGCCTCGATGAGCACGTGGCCGACGTCGGATTCCGAGACGACCTCCTCCCGCTGCTGCGCGCGGTGCCCGTGGCCTACGACCCCGACGCTGCCGCCGCGCTCATCGCTGGTGCCCTGCTCGATCGCGTCTGACGTCGTCAGCGCCCCGTCATGGGCGGAGGTGAGAGCGTTCGCCTGCGGGAACGAGGTGACCGGGACAGCACGAACTCGATGGCCGATCAGAACAAGGTGGGTTGATCTCCAGGAGGCGGCTGTTCGGCGTCGCTCGGCTGCTGGTCGGCGCCAGATTCCCGCGGCTTTCCGGGAGAGAGCTGGTTCGGTCGAGACGCCTTCTCGGCCCAGGCGCGGACCTTCTCGGAAGGATCGGCCGCGGCGCGTTTACTTGCTGCGTCGAGTCCCTCGAACGCGGCGAGGGCGGGGAGCGCAGCGAGACGGACGATGCCAGAGCCCGAGGTGAGGCCGAGGTCGACGGCTGTGCCGCGCTCGCCCTCGGGGATCGTGTCGGCCGCGTCCATGACGCCGGCCAGGATCATCGCTGCGTCCCGGCTCGGTAGCTCGTCGGCGATGGCGACGAGGTCGGACCAACTCGCCGTGGCGTACCGCAGGTGGTGGGCCGCAGCCCACCGGCGCAGCGGAGGCCACACCGACCGAGGCACGTCCACGAGATCGGCATCGCGTCGTCGGCCTGAATGGGCAGGAACCCGCTCCGGTCGTGGGAGCTCGACGGTGCGCGTCGCGTCGTCGGTGCGCGAAGAGGCGAAGACGACGGGCGCTCCCGCGAACAGGCGTCGAGGCACCTTCACCTCCAGGTCGGCAGCCAGGAACCAGGTGGCGAGCTGGTCGAGGGCGTGCTCGTCGAGGAGTCCTGAGTCAGCGAGCTCGTGGATGAGGTGGTGCGTTGCCTTGCGCCATCGGTAGTCGGTGCAGAGCAGGAGCGCCGTGGTAGCTGCGTCGGTCGGGACCTCGAGGTGGAAGTGCCTGAACAGGAGGTAGGGCTCCTCCCAGGCCGACGAGCTACGGATGCCGTGCGGGACGAGCAGCACGATCCAGAGCTCTTCGGGGGTCTGGGCCGCGTGGAGGTCGAGGAAGGTCTCCTGCCAGGACGGGACGATCATCTGGTCCCCTCGGTCGGCGGTGAGCCGTCGGCGAGGTCGACCCCGGTAAGCGATAGACACAGCTTGCGGAGGTGGTCCTGCTGGAACCCGGGCTGGTCGGCGGCCCTGAACACGGCGACTGCTCCTGCTCGGTCCTTGGCACCGATCTGGGATCGAGCCATGGCCTCTATGGGCCGCCATGCTCGGGAGCCGAGGCGGCGAGCTGCCATGGCGTAGTGGTCCCGGGATCGGGTGGCGACGTAGAGATCGGCGAGGGCTTCGAGCGCCTCATCCGCCGGATAGTCGAGCACCACCTCATGGTGCTCGGCCTCGAGGGCCAGGAGGATCGACTCGATGACCGGTACGTCCTCCTTGCGCGTGGAGCGGAACCAGGCGTCCTCGGCCCTGAAGTCGAGGCCGTAGGGCTCCCACAGCCGCAGCTCGCACAGATCCTGCCAGTAGGCGGCGGGGTCCGTCCCCGTAGACCGCCAGTCGATGGCGAGGTAGGTGCGCCAGGCCGCGGAGCGGACCTCGCCGATGTTGCCGTAGCTGTCATCGGCGGCATCCGCGAGCTCGAGGCCTGCGGTGTGGAAGGCGCGGTAGAGGGCGAGGCGGTCGGAGAGGGTGCGGCGGGGTCCGTCGAGGTCTCCCAGGCGCTTCTCGAGGCGCGAGGTGATGGCGAACGTCTTGCCCTTGGTCACGAAGTCGCTCCGCTCGACGGTCGGCCGGAACTTCTCGAAGAACGGTGCCGGGTCCGACGGGAACGACGACCAGTGCCCGTATCGCGCTCGATGCTCGAGCCGGCGTCGGGGCGTGTCGAGCATCGCTGGCGTGCAGGCCCGGCCTTCGAGTGAGATCCGCCCGGTCACCTTCTCGCGGGCGCGGGTCGCGATTCGCTTGTCGGCGAGCACGTCGCCGTCAGCCAGGTCCGACGGGGCCAGGTCGGCCCGGTGGAGTCGGGCGCGCAGGTCGTGGAGGTGGCTGAGCTTCGCCTCGCTCGGTTCGCCGTTGCCGAACGCCGGTTTGCGGATGGCCTCGACGAACACGTCAGCGAGGCTGTCGAGGTCGCCGTCGTGGTCGCGCACAGCCACGATGCAGAACCACAGATCCCATAGCGACCAGTCGACTCCGGCCCGCCGCTCCCAGACCTCGGGTCCGAACCGCTGGACCCGCTTCGGCCTCGCGTCGGTCACCACGGCCTGGACTTCGGTCCGGTGGCGGCGGCGCGAAGCATCTCGTCGGTCCGCGCCGGACGAGTGATGCGTTCTTCCCGAGCCAAGGCTCAGCTCGCCTTGGGGCGCTTGACCTTCACTGCCGGCCCCGAGCGCTCGATGCTCAGCAGCTCGCCGAGAGCCGGGTTGGCGTGGACCTCGGCCGTGGCTCGCCAACCTTCGAGGAGGTGTGCCAGCGGCTCGAAGGAGTCGACATCGGCGCATGCGGCCGCCGTCGACGTGAGGGCATCGAAGAACTCCTCACGCTCGTCGTCGGGGAGGAAGGTCGTCCAGGGGAGCGAGGCACCCAGCGCGCCGGCGACTTGCCGTCGGGTGTCGGGGTCGACACTCGCCGCCACGAGGAGACGAGCTAGAGCCCCGAGCGCGTCTCGCACCGACTCCTCACGGGCCCGAAGTCCGAGGAAGAGATCCGCTCCGTCGCGCCGGCGAAGGACCACGTCGCGGTGCTCGATCTCAGCGAGGACCTCGCCCGAGTTCCGGAGCATGTGGGTGAACGTGTGCTCGGTCAGACTCATGCGCACCAACATACAACACTTCCTCTGATCTCGGATGTGTCGTTTGTCAGCAATTTGTCAGCAGTTCTCTGAAAAACGGGGTGATATTGGCCGCTACAGCGAATTACAGGGCGATACGAACGGCCTCAATAACGGCCTCTGAGCTGGACTGATACAAACTACATGGCACCCTGCAGCACATCGCAGGCCGGAGTTCAAGTCTCCCCTCCGACACGATTGAATGGGCTGAAACCCCACGGACCCGCCGGGACGTGACCGGGTTCGCCGTTCAACGATGAGATGCGGCGACGGTTCGTGCATGCACGAACCTCATGTCCTGCTCAACCGCGTCTCCACGGCGATGCGTCAACTCGACGACCTGGCTGACGACGTCCCGCCACCCCGATGGGACTGGTCGATCGTCACCGTCGAGAAGACCGGCCGGATCTCGTTGCCGCACCCGGCGCGGGCCGCCCTCGGTCTCTCGCTCGGTCCCGGCGCGTTCGCCGGGATCTGCCACGCGACCTGCCTCGTCCTACACGGTGGTGATCCCGGCCGGCGGAACCTGTTCCGGGCCGACGCTCGAGGGCGTCTCCAGATCCCCGCGTGGCTGCGGCGCGACGACCCCGACGTCCTACTCATCGGCACGCTGATGGCCGACGGCGTGGTCCTCATCGCTCGCACCGGCCTGCTCGACGCGGTCGGTGATTCGCTGCTGGTGGGGGAGAAGCGATGAGCGATGTCCAGCTCCGCGCGCAGATGTTGCTCGCCGAGGCCGAGGCCCTCGGCGTCGAACTCGCCGACCTCGTCGCCGCCGGCAAGCCGTCGTCGCTGCCGACGCTTGCCGCGTTTATCGAGTCGATCGCGCCGACGTTCGCTGACGCGACGGCAGCGACGTATTGGCCGTACTGGCGACTCGCGATCGTCCGCTTCGGCGACGAGCCGATCGCTGCGGTCGGTCTCGGTGATCTGCATGTGGTCGTGTCCGACGCCGTTGCCCGGGCCAAGAAGAACAGGGCGAATTCGACGGGCCGGTCGTCTGCGGAGACGTGCATTGCCGCCCTGCGGGCAGTGTTCCGACGCGCCATTGACTCCGGACTGATCAGGGTCAACCCGGCTGCGGCGCTGCCTCGGCCGACACGTGTGCGGAGCCGCCGTCGGGCGTTGAGCGACCTCGAGCTCGGCGAGGTGATCGACGCGATCCGGACCACGAGCACTGACCCGCAGCTCGACCTGCTGCTCGTCCGCTTCCACCTCGAGACTGGCGCTCGGCGCGGTGGCGCCATCAACCTGACAGTTGCCGATCTCGACGACCGCAGGTCGACGGTTTGGCTGCGCGAGAAGAACGACTCCGAACGCGAACAGCCGCTCTCGCCGACCACGATGCGACTGATCCGAACCCACGCCGCGCAGCGGGGCGGCGAGCGAGGCGAAGGCGCAGTCTTCTGGACGAAGTCGGGGCTGCCGCTCACCAGTCGCCGATATGACGCGATCTTCGGCCGCGCGCAGCGGCTGCTTCCGTGGGCGGCACGGACCCAGGTGTCGGCCCATGTCCTTCGACACACCGCGATCACTGCGGTCGGGCGCCTCGCCGGATACCCGGTCGCGCAGGCGTTCGCCGGTCACGTCCCGTCGGGGACGACGGGCCGCTACCTCTACGCTTCCCTCGAGGAGGTTGCCGAGGCCGTCGCCATGCTCACCGGTGAGCCACATCCTCTTGCTGGCGTGCCGCGTTGGGACCATTCCGTGGGTAGGTGTGCGATGCGACTACGCAAGCGATGGCAATAATAGTAGAAGCGTAGAAACGCCCATGCGGTGGGCTATACTGCGTGTCTGATGACATCGAAAGGGATCTCGGAGCAGAACCGTCTCGTTCTCGAGCAGATTCACCGCGAGTTCTCGGAGCCATTCACCGCTGAGGACGTCGAGACCCGGCTGGGGATCGATCGCAGCAGGGCAAGACGCCTTGTGAGGTACCTCGCAGACCGTGGCTGGTTGGATCGCGTGCGTCGAGGCATGTATCTGCCGGTTCCCCTCGACGCCCACAGGTCCGGGACCGCGTACCAAGACCCGTGGATCGTCGGAAGCGTCCTCTTCGAACCTGCCTACGTCGCCGGCTGGAGCGCAGCTGAGCACTGGGATCTCACCGAGCAGATCTTCCGCACCGTCCTCATGGCAACTGCACAACGACCGCGTGATAGGCGACCCACAATCGGCGGAACGACCTTCGACCTTCACACCGTGCCCGTAGAGAAACACCACGGTCTCGCGGCGGTCTGGCGCGAAGGCACCCGCATCGACGTCACGGACCCCTCGAAGACAATCGTCGATCTCGTGTCGTCACCAACATGGGGCGGCGGTATCCGGTCCGTCGCAGAGATTCTCGACGAGTACCTCCATAGCTCCCAACGTGATGACGAACTGCTTCTGAAGTACGGGGACCTAGTCGGCAACGGTGCTGCCTTCAAACGACTCGGCTACCTCGTCGACCGTTCGAACGTCGACGCCGCACATCTGATCCGTTCGTGCCGTGCTCGCCTCACCAAGGGCGTCAGCGACCTCGACCCATCGGTTGACCGGCGTGGGGGCATCCACTCGGGTTGGGGCCTCCGACTGAATGTTGACCTCGATCGAGAACGCTTGGCGAGGTCATGATCAGCACCCGCGACCTGCGAGCCCGCGTCGCCGAGTGGGCGTTGCGCGACGACGTCGTCGAGAAGGACTACGTGATCGGCTGGGTACTCGCAGGAATCGGCGGCGAACCACGCCTGAACGATGGTTGGGTCTTCAAGGGCGGGACCTGCCTCAAGAAGTGCTACCTCGAGACCTTCCGGTTCTCCGAGGACCTGGACTTCACGGTCTTGCCACACGGCGTCAGCGATCCAGATGACGTGCTCGCTGTCCTCAAGCGCGTTCTCGACCGTGTCGGCCAGGCCTCGGGCATCGACTTCGACGTCCGCGAGCCGCGGATCCGTACGAGGCCCAACGGGAGTCTCGAAGGCCGTCTGTATTACCGGGGACCACGCAACGCACCGAGCCCCGCGAGCATTCGAATCGACCTCATGATCGAAGAGGTCGTGGCCCGGCCTCCGGTGATGCGGCCGATCCAGCACCTGTACCCAGATGGTCTTCCCGGCCCGGCGAAGGTGCGGTGCTACTCGCTGGAGGAAGTCTTCGCTGAGAAGATCCGCGCGTTGGGTGAACGGGGCCGGCCTCGTGATCTCTACGACGTGATCTTCCTGCTCGATCATCCTGCCCTCGTTGATCATGCAGCGCTTGTCCGTGAAGCGCTGGTCGAGAAGTGCGCGACGAAGGGTGTCCTCGAGCCAACGCTTGAGCTCGTCACGGCGGTGGACGTTCGTGCCGAACTCGAGTCCGAGTGGGCGAACATGCTCGGCCATCAGCTCCCCGCCCTTCCCCCGCTCGATCACTACTGGGACAGGCTGCCGGAGCTGTTCGACTGGCTAGCTGGCCGGACACGCGCCGAGGCTCTCCCGGCGGTCGCGGGGTCGGACGAACCGATCTGGGCGCCTTCCGCGACCTCATGGGCGTGGGGTTCAGGCCCAGCCCTGGAGCCTGTTCGATTCGCTGGTGCCAACCGGCTTTGTGTCGACCTGGGCTATCAGGGATCCGTTCGCCGCATTGAGCCCTACTCGCTGCGCGTCTCCCGCGATGGGAATCTCTTGCTCTATGCGATCAAGTCGCGCACCCGTGAGCTGCGGTCGTACCGAGTGGACCGGATTCAGTCGATCACTGTCACCACGCAGCCATTCCGGCCCTCGCGCCAGGTTGAGTTCCGCTCTGCCGGGGTGGTTGTGGCCCAGCCGACCCCGCGTCGTCCGGGTACTCGACGTTCTTCCCCGGCGCCGTACCGGGTGGAGTGCCCGATGTGCGGAAAGACCTTCTCGAGGAAGCGGCCGGGCACGCGCCTGAACGCACACAAGGACCCGCATGGGTATCCGTGCTCGGGGCGAATCGGGTATCAGGTCTGACGGGTCTCCCTGGTGGTTGAGCGATCGAACCTCTGCCTGAACCTGTTCGACCGTCTTGATACGCTCTTCGCAGGCGACCAGGAAGGCGTTCGATGTCCACGACAACCGTGGGCAGGGAGCGGGCCCTACGAGTCTGGTTGGAGTCCCCCCTCCGACACCGAACACGTATTCGATCGAAGGGCGCGACAAAGTCGGCCGCTGGCCGATGGGCCGTGGCGGCCGATGGCTACCGGTGGGGATGGTCAGGCGGCGTCAGCTAGGTCCGGAAAGTCGCTCGACGACCGGGGCGCGCCGTACTCCGCTCTCGGTGCGCTTCCATTCCGGTCGTGGCGTCGGTATCGGGCGCCGATGACCCGCGCTGACGTGCGAAGATGTCTGCCCGGGGGCGAACCATATGAACTGCGGCACCTGCAGTCACGACAACGACGCGGACGCGAAGTTCTGCTCCGAGTGCGGCGCGCCCCTGGCCCTTCGCTGCCCGTCGTGCGAGGCCGAGCAAGCAGCGGGTTCCAAGTTCTGCAACCAGTGCGGGTCCGAGCTCACCGGTGACGTACCGGCCTCCGCGGCCGCTCCACCCTCGACGACGGCCGCGGTACGCAAGAACGTCACTGCGCTGTTCGGCGATCTGGTCGGGTCGACGTCGTTCGGCGAGCAGGTCGACCCGGAGGCGGCTCGAGCCGCCCTGGTCCCGTACTTCGACATCCTGCGATCGACCATCGAAGACCATGCCGGCACGGTCGCGAAGTTCATGGGCGACGGTGTGATGGCAATCTTCGGGATCCCCGAGATCGCGGAAGACGACGCGCTCCGTGCGGTGGCGGCGGGTCTCGAGCTCCAGCGCCGGTTCCGCGCGTTCGCCGACTCCGTTCGCGACCGACATGGCGCGGAGCTCGGCATGCGTGTCGGGATCAACACCGGTGAGCTGGTGATCGGTGACGGCGACGAGGACCTGGTCGGCGACGTGCTCAACACCGCAGCACGACTCGAGGCGGCCTGCCAACCGGGGCGGGTGATGGTCGGTGAGGACACGTGGCGCCTCACTCGCTCGTCGGTGACCTACGAGGTGCTCGGCGAGGTTCGGGTCAAGGGCAAGGCCGATGCGCTCGCCACGTTCCAGGTCGTCGACACGGGCTTGGAGACCGTCGAGGAGAGCATCCCCTTCGTCGGTCGAGCTGCCGAACTGGCCGACGTCCGGGCCGTCTTCGACGACGCCGTGTCGTCAGGGGCGTGTCGGCTGGCGACGGTCATCGGTGCGCCGGGCGTCGGCAAGACGCGGCTGGCCTCGGAGCTGCGATCGGGTGCGGCCGCCCGATCCTTCGATCTGCGGTTCGAGCGCCGCGGATCGACGACGTTCACGCCGATCGTCGACCTCCTGCGCGAGCTCAACGGCTCGGGTAGCCCCGAAGACGTCGCCCGTCTGGTGGCCGGTCACGCGGAGGCCGAACGCCTGGCCGGCGTGCTGTCGTCGTTCCTCGGTGACGGCGAGGCGCGGTCGACCGAGGAATCGTTCTGGGCGGTTCGTCGGTTGCTCGAGCAGCTGGCGCTCGATGGGCCCTTGCTGATCGTCGTCGACGACATCCAGTGGGCCGAGCCGTTGTTCTGGGACCTGCTCGACCACCTCGCGGAGTGGGTCGCGGCACCGGTGATGGTGCTCGGACTCGCCCGACCAGAGCTGCGCGAGCTGCGCCCGGAGCTCACCCAAGTGGGGCGCCACGTCGCCTCCTCGATCGGGCTCGAAGGGCTCGATGCGGACACCACCCGCGAGCTCGCCGCTCGGCTGCTGGACACCGACGAGCTCCCGGCCGACCTGATCGACCGCCTCCCCGAATCTACGGAAGGTAACCCGCTGTTCGTCCGCGAACTCGTGCAGATGCTGGTTGACGATGGCGTCCTCGCCCGCTCCGGCGACCACTGGCATCTCACGGTCGATGTCGATGCGATCGAGGTCCCACCCACCATCCTCTCGCTGCTCGCCAGTCGCGTCGAGCGCCTCCCCGACGACGAACGACGAGTCGTCGAGCTCGCGTCCGTGATCGGGACCGAGTTCGACCGTGGGCTGCTCGGCTCGATCGCCGGCGGCGACATCGCCAGCCGACTCGGTGCCCTCATCGATCGACTCCGCCGGAAGGACCTCCTCGAACCATCCGGAACCTGGGCCGGCGACCACCCCGTCTACCGGTTCCACCACGTCCTGGTGCGCGACGCCGCCTACCGACGCCTCCTCAAGGGCCGTCGCGCCGACTTGCACGAACGTGTCGGACGCCACCTCGAGAACAACGTCGAGACGAGTGCCGAAGTCGACGTCACCATCGCCCACCACTACGAGCAGGTGCATCGGTACCGGTCCGAGCTCGGTACGGTCGACGAGCCGACGCTGCTGCTGGCGCAGCGAGCCGCGCAGCGGCTCCGCGCCGCCGCCGAACAAGCGCTCGCACGCGAGGATCTCGCCTCCTCGGGCAGCTATGCCATCCGAGCCCTCGGACTCGCGGTTGACGGCGACCAACGCGATGAGCTCCTGCTGCTCGGGTGTGAAGCGCTGCTCTCGTCAGGCGACGTCGCCCGTGGTGCGCCGCTGGTCGACGAGTTCCGCTCGCGTGAGCTCGATGAGCGCATGGCCGCGTGGGTCGACTGCTTCCACGCCCAGCTGTGGTCGCTGACCGATTCCGCCAGGCTGAGCGAGGCGACCGACCTCGCCGAGGACGCGGCCGGGCGCCTCGACGCACTTGGCGACTCCGCCGGGGTCGCCAAGGCGCGTCTCGTACGCGCGGCGACCTTGGCTCGACTCGGGCGGGTCGGCGACTGCGAAGCCGAGCTCGACCTGGCACTCGGCGCCGCACGAGCTGCCGGTGATCGACGTCGCACGATTGCTGTGCTCGGCGCCGCACCACTGGCCGCGCTGTGGGGTCCGAGCCCGGTGGCCAGGGCGGGCGGGCGATGCCTCGACGTGCTCCGCCTGCTCCGGATCACGGCGTCGTCACCGGCAGTCGAGGCCACCTCGATCCGCTGCCAGGGCATGCTGGAGGCGTTGCGGGGGCGATTCGACTCGGCCCACGAGAAGTTCGAGACGTCCCGCACGACGGCACGCGACCTCGGCCTCCGCCATGGCCTCTACGAGACCGAGTTGTTCGAGGGCTTCGTCGATCTGATTGCCGGAGACCCGGTCGCCGCCGAACCCCACCTCGTCCTCGCTCGGGACGGTCTCGGCGCGCTCGGCATCGGTGCCGACGCCGGCCAGGCGAGCGCGCTGCTCGCACGAGCGTTGTTGCGCCAGGGTCGCATCGACGAGGCCGACGTGTTCGCCTCCGCTGCGCTCGAATCTGCGGGCGAGAACCTCCAAACGGCGGTCGCCAGCCGTTCGGTGCTCGGAGAGGTTCGCGTGGAACAGGACCGTCCCGAGGAGGCCCGACGACTCATCGCCGCCGCACTCGACATCGTCGAGCGAACCGACATCACCATCGACCACGCGATCGCGCAGCGGTCGGCCGCACGGGTGGCCGACCGACTCGGCGATGTCGCGCAGGCGGAGGCGCACCGCGCCAGGGCAGAGCGACTGCTCGGGGAGAAGGGCGTCACCGGCTTCCAATCGGCTTGGACGCCAACCGTGACGGCGCCGTCCGAGCCGGGTGGCGCCCCCGATGGCGAACCCGAGGCGGCTCCGCTGCAGAACGCGGCATGGGAGGTCAACGAGGATCTCTGGTCGACGTGGATCGCCGACGACCGATCCGGATACCTCGAGCTCATCGCACCCGACTTCCAGGCACGAATCCACGAGTTCGGTCCCGATCGCGTCTTCTCGGGCGATCGCGAGGCCACCGCCGAGGTGCTGTTCGAATCCCTGGCCGGCGATCGCGACAAAGCGGTCGCGAATCGACTCGTCGCCGTACGCGGCGACGACCTGGCGCTGATCGCGATGACCTTCCGCGACGACGGCTCGTCGACGACCATGTACACCGTCTCTCAGGTTCGCGACGGTCGAGCGTTGCGAGCCGACATCTTCGCCGAGGATCAGATCGCGGAGGCAATCGACGAGCTCGATCGCCGGTGGGTCGCCCTCGGTGCCCCGGCTGCTCCGATCGAACCTGCGCTCCCCGCGGTCGCCCGCCGCCCTGCGTCGACCCCGAGCACCTGGCCCGGAACCGGCCCCCGAGACAACACGGCGTCCAGGGTCGCGGAGCGCATCGCGCACGCCACCCTCGCGGGCGACGCGGATGTACTCGCTTCCCTCGTGCATGCCGACCACTTTGAGGTCTCGCACGCGCCCGAGCTCGATGTCGGCATCCAGGACCGCCCGCAGGGTGTGGCCGGATTCCGCGATCTGTGCGACCGAGGGGTGGACGTCGAGAGCGCCCTGATCGCCGTGCGCGACGACGATCTGTGCCTCGTCAACACGACGTTCTCGATCGACGACGAGCTGGTGGAACGGCTCGTCGTCGTCGAGACCCGAGACGGGTTGATCGTCCGCACCGACTGGTTCGATCACACCGACTTCGGAGCGGCGATCGATCAGCTCGACCAGCGCTGGCTCGACCTCGGCGGACCGAATGCCGAGATCCGTCTCGCGATCGCTTTTCGGGAGGCGCAACACGCCGGCGACGTTCGGGCGGCGCGGCAGGTCCTCAGCGACGACTTCGTGCTGACGGATCACAGCATGCTCGGGGTCGGCCAGCTCGGGCTCGACGAGCATCTGGCCACCTCGATCGCTGGCGCGGGCGGCGTGGTCGCGGTTCCCGTCGAGTATCTCGATTACACGGACACAGCCGCGCTCGCGCGGATCCGATTCGGCGCCCCGGACGGTTCGGCATGGGAGTACTGGGTCATCACACGGACCGACGGCGGTCGCACACGCTCCGTCGACCTGTTCGCCATCGACGATCTCGACGAGGCGCGAGCGACCTTCGCCGCACTGTCAGCGACCGTTGACGTGGCCCGGTCGGGATCGGAACCGCCAGAGGACGGGGATCTCGCGCTTGGCGTCCTCGCCTTCTACGACGGGCTGGTCGACAGATGGAAGGATCCCGACCCGCCACCCGATCAGATCCTTCGGCTCCTCGCCGAGGACTTCGTTTACGAGCGCCGCCAGCTCGAGGTCGCGGCGATGGGAACGGGCCTCGAAGCCCGCGATCGCGATGGGTTCGTCGACCTCTTGTACTGGCTCAAGAACGCCGGTGGCATGAATGCCATCGACAACGAGGTCGTAGCAGTGCGAGGCGACCCGCTCGCGTTGGTTCGCGTCCTCGAGCGCTACGGCGACGACGAGATCGTCGTCTACCACGTCAGTGAGATCCGCGACGGCAGGTTCAGTCGGATCGTGGAGTTCGGCGAGAGCCAGCTTGCCGATGCCCTCGACGAGCTCGACCGGCGGTGGATCGAGCTCGGAGGGCCGGCGGCACTGGTGACGATGCTGCAGGGCATTCGGCACGCCCTCGACCGCGGCGATGCCGTCGAGCTCCGCGGACTGATCTCCGACGAGCTCACGTCGACCGACTACCGCCAGCTCGGGATGGGCACCCGCGGCGCCGACGAGTGGATCAGCTCGCTCTCGGCCGGCGGAGCGAGCGAGCTGGTGGTGCACGAGATCCTCGCCCACTCCGACAGGCTCCTGTTGGCGCGGAGCTCGATGTGCATCCGGACCGAGGACGCACTCTGGAACACGATCGGGATCTTCGAGGTCGACGCCGAAGGTCGAGCCGCTCGATGGGATCTGTTCGACGTCGAGGCGATCGGCGTTGCGTTCGACCGATATCACGAGCTGGTGGCCGAGGACCGGCCGCCCGACCCCCGGCGCTCGAACCGGGCGACGCGAGTGAACGAGCTGCTCGTTCGTGCATCCACCGGCGGCGACCGCGAGCGCTTCCTCGCGCTCCTCACCGACGACTTCGCATCCGTCAGCCACGAGCAGCTCCGGATCGACGATGATCAGTTGCCCGACCGGGAGGTGTTCACGCAGCAGATCTTCGACACGCTCGGCCTCGCCAAGGACGTCGTGGTCGACTCGATGGTCGTCGCGATCCGAGGCGACGATCTCTGCTTGGTGCGGATCGACACACGATTCGAGGAGGGCAACATCGCCAGCTACGTGGTGGAGGAGGTCGTCGGTGACCGGATGTGCGCGACGGAGTGGTTCGACCTCGACGATCTCATGACCGCGCTCGACGTGCTTGATCTTCGGTGGGCCGAGCGCGGCGGCCCGGCACGCGTCCTCGAACACACCATCGCGCTTCGGCGTGCGATCCACGACGGCGACGTCGGGGCCGCGCGCGCAGTCCTGAGCCCTGCGTTCCGGGCGACCGATCACCGCCGACTCGGTCTCCCGGTCCTCGATCGGGACGGCTACCTCGCGGCCCCCAAGGGGGGATCCGGAACGCAGCTGTTCGCGGTCGACGTCGTACGGCACGCCGACGACGCCTCCCTCGAACGCATCCAGGTCAACCTCGAGGACGGTTGGTCGACGATGGAGACGTGGGCGGTGATCTCACTCGACGCACACGGCATCGCCACGGTGGACAACTACGACGTCGATGACCTCGACGCCGCCCGGGCCCGGTTCGACGAGCTGACGGCGTCGAGCACCGCGTGAGGATCGCGGCCGCAGAAATCTGATAATCTGATCAGCGTGTCTGAGATCAGTGCGACCGAAGCGGCCCGCAACTTCGCCGACCTCCTCGACGCGATCGAGCACCGGGGAGAGCACTTCACGATCACCCGCCGTGGGAAGGTCGTGGCGCAGCTCGACCCGATCAGTTCCGGACGCGGCATCGACGCGAAGCGACTGTTGCGCTCGCAACGTCCCGATGACGAATGGTCGAGCGACGTGGCAGCCGTCCGGGAAGTGGCCGTCTCGCAGGAACGCGCGTGACGCGTCTCCTGTTGGACACGACGTTCCTCATCGATGCCGAGCGAGGTGGTGTCGATCTCGACGAGGTGATCGCCGATGACGACGATGTGGCGATCGCGGCGGTCACGCTGGCGGAACTTCGCGTCGGGGTGCTTCTCGCGGCCGATCACCGTCGAGATGATCGGGCGGCGTTCGTTGCAGCGATGCGGAGCGGGCTACCGGTGGTGGACTATGACGGTGGCGTGGCCGACGCACACGCTGACTTGCTCGCGCACGTTCGACGAGCCGGCACGCCGCGTGATGCCCACGACCTCATCATCGCCGCGACTGCCCGGGCGACTGGCCGCAACGTGGTGACCGCTGACCGGTCGGCATTCGTGGATCTGCCCGGCGTCGAGGTTCACCTCCACCGGTGAGATCCGCCGCGTCGTGCCGGGCCGCAGCGGCCCCGAGCCCGTGCGGGGCGTGTTCGTCTCCCGAGTGAGTGGGCACCGAGTTCGCCTGTGGTCACTCGATCGGCAGCGTCGAGCAGGGGACTGCCGATGGCAGTCGCGGCCTCGGAGCACGGACGGGGTGATCGTCGGAAGGTCACGCGACAGCGGCCGCGAATGCCGAGTACAGATCGCCCGAGAGCGAATGCGAGAGCTCCCAGGTGATGGCCATCGGCTTCTCCCCAACGCGGTAGCGCCGGTCGAAGCGGAACTCCTTGCGGTGGGTGCCGACGAAGTCGAGAACGGTGCAGTAGCTCTTGTTGGGCGCCTTCCGCAGCCCTCGTCCGAGCTGTTGGAGGAACAGGGTGGGACTTCCGTCGGCCGGAGCATGAGAACGGTGTCGAGCACGGGGACGTCGATGCCCTCGTTGAACAACTCGACGGAGAAGACGACGTTCACTCGACTGGCGGCGAGGTTCTTCAGCGCCGCCTCACGGTTTGACTTCGGACTGTCGCCCCAGATGGCGACGGAACGAATGCCGTGGGCGTTGAAGTGTCGCGCCATGAACCGGGCCTGTTCGATGCTCACGCAGAAGCCGAGGCATCGCATCGCCGTGGGACTCCGGCCACCCGGACCGCATCGTCGAGGACCGCATCGACAAGGAAAGCCCAGGGGATTGGAGCCATCCGTCTAGGTATGACTTGTCGGCGCGGAGAGGGGGTCGACGAGAGCCGTCGAGCGCCGTACAATTGTACGGAACTCGAGAAGGGTGTAGCTGATGGCTGTCAAGACCAACCGCGTCGAGTCGAGGGTCTCGCCTGAAGAACGCGCTCGCATCGAGCAAGCCGCTGCGATGGCGGGCATGTCGGTGTCGTCCTTCATGGTCGGTGCTGCGGTTGATCGGGCAGATGAGCTCATTACCGAGTACACAACGACAATCGTGCCTGCCGACTACTTCGACGCGCTTCTTGCCACGTTGGATGAACCTGATCCGGCGCCGCGGCTGGCGAAGGCTGCCGCGGATCTGAGGCGTAGTCGGCGCATCACGACTCGGTGACCCTCGTTGCTGAACCGCTCGCCGACCACGTTCTCGATGGGTTCCGCTGCGGAAACGAACTCGACGACTGGTTGATCCACTCCGCTCGCAACGCCGTCGGGCAAGGAACTCGTACGTGGGTGGTGGTTGATGATGACGACGGCGCCGTTGCCGGCTACTTCGCAGTCGCGCCACACCTGGTCAATCGTGACGAGGTGCCAAAGTCGATCGGGCGCGGCGCACCGCGACGCATCCCCGCGGTCCTCCTCGCCAAGCTCGCGCTGGCAGAGTCGCTGCACGGGCAAGGTCTGGGCACCGAGCTGCTGATGGTCGCGCTCGAGACGATCCTGCACGCGGCGAGACAGGCCGGGGGTCGCCTCGTGGTCGTTGACGCCATCGACGATGCTGCCCGCGGTTTCTATGAGCACCACGACTTTCGACCCTTGCCGGACAACGGCCATCGCCTCGTCATCAAGCTGAGCACAGTTGCGAGGGCACTCGAGGTCGACTGGCCCTGATCGGACCCGGCGAGTCCGGGCACTTCGACTGGACGCTGTGACCGTGTTCCGTCGGTCCAGGTCAGCGTCGGTTCGTCTCGCAGAGGTTCGGCTCAGACGCCCGCAGATGAGTGGGAGTGTGGGGACGACGGGAGACCTTGTCCACCAAACGAGGTGTCGTCTGTCCGCGATTTGTCAGCACTTCTCTGAAGAACGGGGCGATATCCGAGGGTCAGGACGCTGGCGCAGCCTCGGGACGCCGCGGACACGCTTGGCCAGCACTCTCGGGACGTGACCGAGGTCGATGTCACACCACGTCGCGTCGGTGGACCGCGACCAGCCCGATGGCCGCGGGGATGGCCGCCCACAGCACGATGCCGAACGCGGCGGCGCCGTCGCCGACATCGGTGCCCATCTCGGGGGCGACGCCGGAGAGCACGCTGGCCAGGGTGGTGGGGATCCACGAGGCGGCGTCGCTGGCCATCTGGACCATGAGCGGCGGGGCGATGATCAGCGCCAGCACGGCGCCGGTCACCGCGCCGCCGGTGTTGCGGACGATGGCCCCGATGCCGGCGCCGAGGATGGCGCCGCAGGCGCCCGTGAACGCCGACGCGGCCAGTACCCGGGCGACACCGGCCTCCGACACCAGGAAGCCGTACTCGGTGGTCGGCAGCGTCACGGCGACGGCGACGACGGTGAGCACCGCGCCCACGAACCCGAGCGCACCGCCGACGATGGCGATGGCCGTGTACTGGGCCAAGACGGCACGGTGCCGGTGCGGCGAGCTGAGGAACGTGGGGATCACCGTGTTGTGCGCGTACTCGCGTGCGACGGCGATGGCGCCGAGCAGGCCGGCACCCATCATGGCGTTGGCGGCGAAGGCGATGAGCGAGCGCTGGTCGGCGGCGGTGGACACGAAGGCCTTGCTGCCGTCGAAGTCGGTGCCGATCACGACGGCCGTGGCCGTCAGGCCGCTGATGGCGAGGAGCACCCCGAAGAACGCGAGCGGCATCTTCGTGGTGGTGAGCTTGAGCAGCTCGGACCGGAGCAGATGCATCCAGCTCATGACGTGACCTCCGGGACGGGGTGGGTCCATTCGAGGAAGCGTTCCTCGAGCGATCCGGTGTGGGGGGACAGCTCGTGGACGGTGATGCCGGCACGGAGCGCGTGGCCGCCGATGCGGTCCATCGCCATGTTCTGCACCAGCAGCTGACCGGCATCGCCCTGGACCACCGACGCGCCGTCGGCCTCGAGGACACCGGCGAGCGTGCCGTTGGCGTCGGAGCGGACCAGCGTGGTGGTCTGGCGCAGCACGCCCATCGGCCCACTCGTCACCAGGCGACCCTGGTTCAGCACGACGAGGTCGTCGGCGAGGTGTTCGACCTCGTCCAGCAGGTGGCTGGACACGAAAACGGTGTTGCCGGCAGCGGCGCGGGCCCGGAGCAGGTCGCGCATCGTGCGGATGCCCTGGGGGTCGAGCCCGTTGGCCGGTTCGTCGAGCACGAGGACCGGTGGATCGCCGAGGAGCGCGCTGGCGAAGCCGAGCCGCTGGCGCATGCCGAGCGAGTACTGGCCGGCGTGTCGGTCGGCGGCCGGGCCCAGCCCGACCTGTTCGAGGACGTCGTCGACCCGGGCGGCGGCGATCCCCTCGGCAGCGGCGAGGATGCGCAGGTGGTTCCGGCCGCTGCGACCGGGGTGGAAGGCGTTGGACTCGAGGAGTGCGCCCACGGTCCCGGCCGGGTCGGGGAGGTCGCGATACCGGGTCCCGCCGATGGTGGCGTGGCCCTCGTCGGCCGATGCCAGGTCGAGCAGGATCTTCATGGTGGTGGACTTCCCCGAGCCGTTGGGGCCGAGGAAACCGGTGACCCGGCCGGGCTGTACGGTGAAGGTGAGATCGTCGACGACGGTGTTGGCGCCGTAGCGCTTGGTCACGTGGTCGACGCGCAGCTCGATGCCGGCGCCCGGGTCGACACGACCCGATGGGGAGATGTTCGGTGAAGGTCGGACGATGGTCATCGGTCGGTCTCCGTCGCGATGGTCGGTACGAGGTCGGTGATCGTGCAGCGGAAGAACTCGCCCTCGTCCCAGCGGTCGGATCCGTGGAACCAGCCGGCGCTGCCCACGGCTGGGATGCGGAACGGGCCGACGGCACGCGTCTCGGTCGTCTGGAAGCCGAACGGGTGGAACCCGAACTCGCCGGATTCGTCGGGGTCGCCCCATCGGTCGAGGCGCGCCCATTCGACGACGCCGGCGTCGTCGATGCGCAGGTCGAGCGTCACGTCCTGCTGAGCGATCGGGAAACGGGCGGTGAGGTCGTGATCGCTGCTCGCCTCCCACTGCACACCGAAACGGGGGAGCAACGAGGTGGGCACCCACACGGCTTCGCCCGCGGCCCGCCCGGCGGAGCTGCGGGCGACGTCGGGTCCGTCGGCGTGCACCACCGGGATCAGGCCGAAGAGCTTCCAGTCCATGGCGCCGTGGTCGTCGAGGCAATGGTCGGATCCGGAGATCACGCCGGCGACCCGCGCCCGCCACATGAGGCCGTCGTGCGGTGTGAGCACCTCGTGGGCGCGGAGGCGGAGCCACCGTTCGTTGAGCTTCAGCTCGCCCCGCATGTCGAGGTCGGCGCTGCGGGCGAGGGGTGCGCCCGGCGTGATGGCGGCGCGGAAGTATCGGGTCACGGGCTCGGGCAGACCGGTGAGCTCGTCGTCGCCGAAGACGCCCGGATCGGCGGGACGTCGGAGCCGTCGCTCGACGTCGTCGAGTGTCGGGTGGGCGGTAGAGGTGGTCATGACCGTGGAACTCCTGTGGTGGCGGACGGACCGGTCAGCTGTGCCAGTCTCTCGGCGATTGTCCGGGCGATCTCTTCGGTGGCCCCGTAGCGCGATGCGGCAGTCACGAGCACTCTCATCGGGTCGAGATCTCCTCGTTGGTGACCCCCTCGTCGGTGACCTCGTGATCGGTGGTCTGGTCGGCATGTTCGGTCAGGTCGGTCCTGTGCCGGCGATCGCGGACGACGACCGGCGACCCGCGCCAGCGTGCCGGCCCACCAGGGCTCGCCCGATTCGATGCGGTCGAGGTCGGTCTCGAAGTGCCCGTCGGCGTCGCACCCGGATGCGTCGCCGAGGTCCAAGCCGGCACCCCCGCCGGGCGCGCCGAGCGCGGGCAGCGCCAAGAGGGCGCCGATGACGAGTGCGAAGACCCTCGCAGGACGAGCGGGGGACGGTGTTCCGTCGCTCATCGGGCGATCGTCGAATGGGCCGCAGCGTGCTTCCAGGGACCTAGGTCCTTGATCGGCTGGTCGCTGTTCCGCCGTCCGACGTGTCCCTGCCCGCCATCCTCGGCGTGTCGTTCTCGGCGCGGAAGCCCCTACGTTCCAGCGCGCCACCGACACCTCTACGGGTAGGTGATGGTGAAGTCGAAGAAAGAAGAGCCCTGCTGGAAATTGACTGCGATGTACCGCTGAAGCCGGTTCGGCGCGAGGTAGGCGGGACCCCCGTTCCCCGCTCTCTCCGGCCGTCACGGCGACTGAATCGCCCCGGGTTGAGTGACCGTTGGTCGGATCACTCGCGGCGTAGCGCGATCGACGGACGGCGACGCACCGCCCGCCATCCGGTGAAGAGACCGATCGCCGACGCTCCGAGGAGAGCCACTGCGCCAACGAGCAGGCTGAAGACCCACGGGACCGTTGGGGTGTCGACGATTCCCAGATGGTCGATCGACTGGACCCAGGCCGATCGTCCGATGATGATGCCGAGGGGCGCGCCGACGAGCACGCCGATCGTGCCGATCGTGCCGATCTGAATGCCTGCCACACGACGACGGCGACCGTCTGGGACCGGACGAAGCCCATCGCTTCGAGCACTGCCGTCTCGTGGCGCCGTCGGGTGTTCGACAACATCAGGAAGTGCAACAGTCCGATCGCGCCGAGGAGCCCAAGGAAGACGGCCAGCCTCACGAGCGTGGGCCGCACCAGCTCGAGTCGGTCCACCAACCGCGGTGGCGACGGTCGGGTCAGCTCGTCTGCCGTCAGCCCGTAGTCGTGGGCCAGCGTCTGCTCCACATCCGTCGGCTCGCGATCGTGAGCGTAGGTCAGTGCAAGGATCTGAGAACCCAGCCGTGTCGCCGAGCTCGTGGAGGCCCTCGATCGTGGTGACGAGGCCGACTCCCGGGTCAGCGTCGTTCGGCATCACGACGAGCCGACGACCTCCAGGTTCTTCGTGCCATTCGCGCCCGTCACCGCGATGTGATCGCCGATCGCCAGCTCATGCGCGCGCATCGTCGCTTCGCCGGCTGCGACCTCGTCGGGCGACGATGGTCGGATCATCGGCGGTGGTCCCTTGACTGACGATGAAGACGGCGATCGCCAGTACGCCGGTCACCCCGAGCACTGCGCCCAGCAGCGCGGATGCGGGCCGGACCGCTGACCGTACCCGGCTCGGTACGAGGACCAGCTGCGAACCGATGGCCAGGGGCAGGGGAAACCTCCGCCAAAGCCTGGGACGCCGACCGCGTCGGATCGGACGGCTCGCGTGGTCGTCGGTCTGCACTCGCCGACGCGCGGCAGCAACGGCCCAGCCGGACACCGCAGCGAAAAGCAGCAGCGAACCGAGGCCGAGCACGAGCCAATCGATGCGCAGACCCGGGTCCGGCTCGGCCTTTCCTCCCAGTCCCGTGGGGAAGATCGGTGACAGGGCGGCGGCGGCGATCGCGCCGACGACGGTCCCCACGCCGGCTGCGGCCACCGACGGCAGCGCCATCGCCATGGCCGTCTCACGCTTCCGCATGCCGAGCGCAACGGTGACCGCTTCCAGGCGGCCGCTGTCGGCCACCTGGCGGCCCACGACCTGGCCGAGTGCGATCAGTCCGGCCACAGCGGCGAGCACGGCGAACAGGGCCAGCCCACTTGCGATGATCCCGACCGTGTCGCGAACGGGTTCGAGCTCGGCATCGAGGTCGGCGAAGTAGCCCGTGCCCCCGCCCATGACCTCGGAGACCACCTCACGCGCCCGCTGGACGTCGACATCCCCGTCGCCGGCCACCATGAAGTACGCCTCCGATGCTCCCGCCTCGGTCAGATACGCCGCCGTGTCGGGCGACGCCACACCCCACCCGGAGCTCGGATCGTCGGTGGGATCCTCGCGGAAGATTCCGACCACCGTGAAGGGCAGTTCGGGGCCGTCCGGTACCAGTTCGGTTGCCGCTCCGGTGAGGAGTTCCTCGGTGGTGTCGACCGAGATGGTGGGTGCGACGAACTCGTCGCCGACGTGCAGCCCGAGGCGCGATGCCGTGCCGGCGTCGAACGCCACCTCGCCCTCGCCGTCCACGGCCGGTAACCGACCCTCACGCAGGGGTCCCGTCCAACCCGACTGGAGAAGGCGACCGTCGAGCGCAGTACCGATTGACAGATACCACGATCCGTCCTGGGGTCCGATCGCCACGTAGAGGTTCGCCACGGCGATCGCCTGCTCGACGCCGGTGACCCCGGCGAGCGCCTCCTCCGTGGCACGCAGGCGCTCGGGATCGCCGGCATCGATCGTGAGGTAGGTCCCGATGGCGAAGTCGGCTGTCTCCCGTTGGTCGACCATCCGATCGACGAGCGTCGCGGTACGGCGCGCGCCGGCTGCGTGCGGTCGAGGTCGCTCCTCCCCATGACTCGACGGTAGTCACCTGCTCCCGACCCGGCGAGGAGGTAGGCCCGTGTCGGCACGTGGTGCCAGCACCACCTCGAGTCGACTCAACGCAACGGTTCGCGGCTGCGATCCTGCATGAACCACAGGCCGATGGCCGCCACCAGCGCGGCAACGCTCAGGTAGACGCCCGGGGCGGCGTCGTGCCCGGTTGCCGAGATCAACCAGGTGGCGATCATGGGCGCGGTTCCGCCGGCGACCCCGAGGCCGAGGTTGTAGGCGAGCGAGTACCCGGTGAGTCGGTCGGCGAGCGGGAACAGTTCGACGAGCATGGCCGGCGCCGCGCCCATGGGAGCGGCGACCAGGACCACCAACACGAGCTGCGCGACGGCGAGCGCGGCGCTGCCGTGCGCAGCCATGGCGAGCAGTCCCCAGCCGCTGACCGCCATCAGCCCGAACGCCGCCACCAGCAGCGTCCGGCGGCGCAGGAAGTGATCGGACAGCCAGCCGCTCCCGATCACCAGCGGGATGGCGAGCGCGATGCCGAGCACGTTGATCTGCAACGCCACGTCGTAGCCGACCGATCCGACCTGGCTGGCGTAGGTGGGCAAGTACACCAGCGGGAGGTAGAAGACGACGCCGTAGCCGGCGGCGAAGACGACGGCCAGGACGGTCTCTCGCCGGTTCTGGGTGAGTGCTTCGCGCAGGGGCGAGTCTTCGTCGTGCTGACGTTCGTGGTGCTCCATGTGCGGCGAGTCGTGGAGCCGGCGCACGAACAGAAACGCAGCGATCCCGAAGACCCCTCCGAGCCAGAACGGGAGTCGCCACCCCCAGCCGTACAGCGCCCGGTCTCCCAGCGCACTGGTCGTCAGCGCGGCGAGCCCTGATCCGAGCAACGTACCGGCCAAGCTGCCGACGTTCGCCCAGCTCCCGGCAACTCCTCGGCGGTGCAGCGGTGAGGTCTCGACCATGTAGGTGACGGAGCCGCTGAACTCGCCGCCCACCGACAGGCCTTGGAGCAGGCGGACCGCGACGAGGAGCACGGTGGCCCACAGGCCGACCTGGTCGGCCGTCGGCAGGAGACCGAGCAGCAGCGTCGCGGCTCCCATGGTGGCGATCGACAGGCGAAGCACCGCGGCGCGGCCGAGGCGGTCTCCGATGTAGCCGAACACCACGCCGCCGATCGGGCGCATCACGAATCCGGCAGCGAAGATCCCGAACGTCGCCATGAGCGACGCCAGTTGGCTGGACGACGGGAAGAACACCTTCGAGATCACGGGCACGAAGAACCCGTAGAGCGCGAAGTCGTACCACTCCATGACATTCCCCACCGTTCCTGCGACGATGGTCGTCGGCGTGTGCCGGCGGCCGCGGTACTCGGCTGTGCGCGATTCGGCCGGACGGGACGGGGGTTGGGCCATCACCGGTGAGGATGTCACCCGAGGCGCTGGCCCGGCACCCGAGGCTCGCATCAGCCAACTGGTGAACGAGAGAACCGGGGCTCGACGGCTTCCACCGACGCCGCATGCCGCTGGTGCGTCGAGGCCATGACGTGTCCGTGCCATGTGGGAACGCCGTTGGGGGGTGAGTCTTGGATCAGGAGCCGCGCCGCGACCACGCGGCGATCTCTCCCGACAAGAGCCCGAAGGAGTGAGAACGTGACCACCGAATCGACACCAACGACGGGACCACACCTCCCGCTGGCCCGCACCGTCGTCGCCGGCCTCGCTGTCCTGCTCCTCGTCGCGGGATGCAGCTCGAGCTCGAGCCCGGGGTCGAGTGCGAACTCGAGTCCGGAGCCCGGGGGTCAGACCGCCCGGTTCGAACCTTCCGCGCTCGACGGCGTCCCCGTGCCTTCCGACGCGACCGCCTTCGGCCCGGCGCAGACCAACGGCTCGACATCGTCGCAGAGCTTCCATCAGGTCGGGGTGAACGCCCAGGAGGCCATCAAGGACTACGTCGCGCTGGCCACCGACGCCGGGTGGACCGTGGCCGAGGCCCCGGCACCATCGGGGACCACGGATTGGCGTGCCGTCCTCGCGCTCGACAACAGGACCCTCGTGGTCAGTACCGCACCGGCCCCGAGCACCACCGATGGTGGAGTCGAGCTGTCGCTCCAGGCAACGACGTCCTGATCACGGCTGCGCGACTCGCACCAGCACGTCGTCCAGTTCTCGCTCCCCGCCCTTGACGATGACGTCGGCCGCGCCGGCGCGCAGCAGCTGGCGACGGATCCGGCGGTTCGACTGGGCCGTGTACACCACGACCGACGTGGCCGGGGACGCGCCGCGGATCGTCTCGATGGCATCGACACCGCCGCCGGGCATCATCACGTCGACCACGGCCAGGTGCGGGCGATGTCGTCGGCACAGTTCGGTGGCCTCCCCGCCCGAGGCGGCCATGCCCACGAGCTGGAGTCTCGGGTGATCGGCGATGAGGTCGGCCAGCGCACGTCGCACGGGTTCGTCGTCGTCGGCGACCACCACGGTGGAGATCAACGGGGCCATGGAGTCATGGTGTCGTCGCCGTCGGGTCGACGGCAGACACGATTGCGTCATTGATGGTGCGTGTTCAGTGCGGGGCCCGAGCCGCGTCGCGGTGCGAGATCGGCAGCTCGAACGTGACGCAGGTGCCCCGGCCCGGCTCGCTCTCGATGTGCCACGATCCCCCCAGAGCCTCGGTTCGCTCCTGCGCATGACGGATGCCGAGGTGTCCGGGTTCGGCGGCGACGGTCATCGGATCGAACCCCGCTCCGTCATCGCGCACCGAGACCCTGAGCGTCCTTCCCTCCTGCCCCACCTCGACGTCGAGCCGCGAGGCGTCGGCGTGCTTGAACGCGTTGAACAGCGCCTCGCGGGTGAGTTCGTAGGCGATGTGCGCTGTGTCGGCGGGCACGTCGGTCACGTCGCCAGACACCTCGGAGTCGACCGTGGGGTCGAAGGTCTCCTCCAGGTAGCACTCGATGGCGGCGATGAGGCCGTCGGTCTCGAGCACCGGGGAGTGGAGCTCGAAGATCATCCGCCGGAGGCGTCCGATGGCCGCGTTCGTCGCGTTCCGGGCCTCCCGGACGGTCGTCGCCAGCTCATCGTCGCCGTCGCCGATCCGCCGTGCGAGCTGTTGCAGGCGAATCGATGCATACGTCATTGCCTGGACGGGGTCGTCGTGGATCTCGCCGGCGATCTGGGTCCGCTCGGCCATGTGGCCCGCGATCAGGGCCGCCTCCGTCCGTCGTTCGGAATCATCGACGAGCCGCCGCCGCATGTCCTCGACGCTCCTCGCCGTCTCGGCGACTTCGGCCGGACCCTTGGCGACGACGGATCGGGACAGGTCACCGCCGGCGATGGCACGGACCTGGCCGAGCAGGTCGGCGATCGGCTCGACGAGGCGCCGTCGGAGCGTGACGATGGCAGCCGTCGTACTCAGAACCATCACGAGGACGGTGATGGCAAGGGCGAGCCGCTCGTTGTGCCACGCGTTGGCCCAACGATCCCGCTGACCGTCGATCGCGGTCGTGATGCGCGTGTGCAGCTCGCCGGCGAGGCTCGAGATCGTGTCGAGGTGTTCGGTCGCCTGCGCCGACACCGACGCCGTGCTGGCACCGCCGTCGGCGGGAATGGTCCCGGACCAGTCCACCAGCGCCGAGCGCAGCTCCGTGACCAGGCCCGCGGAAGTCGGGTCGCCGATGAGCCGATCCATCCGGTCCATCAACTTGCTGAGCGCATCGCTGGCCTCGGCGAGCCTCTGGATGGACAAGCCAGTCCCCTGTGCGAGTGCGGCGGCGTTCTCGGCCGCGAGCTCGTCGACGAGGGAGCCGAACGCGCTGATGGTCACCTCGGCCGGGATGAGGTGGTTCTCCAGCTCTGCAGTGGACCGGCGCGAGTGCTCGATCGTGACGGCGAGGGTCCCGACCGCGACGAGGATCAGCGCCGCAGTGGCGACCCACACCGAGGTGAGCTGTCGGCGGAACGACCCCCGATGGGGCTTCACTGCTCCCGCGGCCGTCGTGCTCCGTGGGTGGGATCGGACCGAACGCTCACGTCCGTCACCGTAGTGGTCACGTCGATTTCCGTGATGGCAGCCGGGCGGCGGTGCGGCGCCCGCGACAGACGGGGCGCCGCACCGTTCGCCGGGGGACTGGCGGCCGGGGGACTGGTGGGTTGACTACGCGGGGTTGCTCCCGGCGGTGGTGTCCCCGTGGTCGAACAACTCGCCCCGATGCCACGGTGTGCCCAGCTTGGGAAGCGCCCAGCGGTCGAGGCCGAACCAGCCGGCGTTGCGCCAGGCCAGGATCACGGCACCGGCGACGAGGATCATGGCCGGGTTGACACCGGCAGAACCGGCAAAGACGTAGCTGAAGTTCAGGATCGAGCCGAGAAAGGCACAGATCCCGGTCAGCAGACCGAGGATGAGCGCGATCCCGATGGCCAGTTCGCCGATTGCGATCATCGGTGCCAGCACGGTGTGGCCGGTGTCGCGCACCCACTCGAGGAAGTGGACGTACCACGAGTAGGCGACGTCGGGGTGAGGGCCGGAAGCCGCGGCGATGCCACCCTTGGCGAAGCCGACCACCGGGTCACCGATGTGCACGGTGTGGGCGCTGCCATTGGTGACGACGGTGCCACTGCGGACCCAGCCGATGTTGGCGGCGCCGGTGAGGCTGTAGGCCGATTTGCCCCAGTCCCAGAACCGCCAGGTGATCGTGCCGCCGAACACCTTCCCCCATCCGGCGGCCAGCCACTCCCAGCCGAGCCACAGGCGGGCGATGAGCCAGATCCATGCGGCCCGGCTGGAGCCGAACAACCATCGTGCGGCCTTGGGTTCTTCGATGTAGATGGGAGCCGACGTGACTTGTTGTGCCGGAGCGGGCGCGTCCATGGTGTACCTCCCTCGGTGAGCAAGAGCTGACTGGCCACTGGAGCTCGGTGCGGACCTTCCTCAGTGGTCGATGCCATTGTCCGGCCGATCGGGCATCGACACGAGGGCTTGCTGAGGTGACGCGATGACACGGATGTGTCATCGCGTCACCGACGCGGGCGTGAGTTGGTGTCCGGGTCACCTACCGTGAGACTGACCACGGACGGAGCCGGGCAACGGGCCCGGCAGCAGCTCGAGGCAGGCATGAGCGACGCCCAACCCACCCGAGTGCTGATCGTCGACGACCATGATGTCGTCGCGCTCGGTCTCCAGTCACTCCTCGAAGACGTCGACGACATCGACATCGTCGGTCGGGCCGGTTCCGTCGCCGCGGCCCTGGAGGCGTTCGATCATGACCAGCCCGATGTCGTGCTGGCCGACTACCGGCTGCCCGATGGCACCGGAGCCGACGTCGCCCGTCTGCTGCGAGCACGCAGCGCCGACGTGCGGGTGGTGATGGTCACGGCGGCCGCTGACCGGCATGTGCTCGCCCAAGCGCTGGATTCGGGTTGTTCGGGGTTCGTCTCCAAGAACGCCGACCGCGACGACCTCGTCGCCGCGGTGCGGGCCGCAGCCGACGACGACTCCTACTTCAGCCAGGATGTGCTCAAGCATCTCGTCCACCTGCGGCGGTTCGAGCAGATCGACGGGCACGAGCTGACCGACCGTGAGGTCGAGGTGCTGCAGCTCACTGCCGAGGGCCTCAGCGCCGACGAGATCGCCGACCGGATCCATCTCAGCCATCACACCGTGCGGAACCATCTGCGCCACGCCATGGAGAAGCTCGACGCCCACACCAAACTCGATGCTGTGGTCAAGGCGGTGCGCGGTCGGGTCATCTCCATCGAGTGACCCATCCTCCCGCGGCCGGGGGCGGTGATGCGCCCCCGGATCAGTGCGGGACGATGAGGACGGGACGGTCGGCGGTGGTGTTGAGCAGCGCCTTCGGGACCGATCCGACCACGATGCCGCCCAGGCTTCCGTGGCCCCGGGTGCCGACGACGAGCATGGACGCGTCCCGTCGCCGCGCAACCTCCTGGAGCACGTCGATCGGATGACCGGGCTCGACCACCAACTGGGTGGTCGCTCGCAGCACGGCTTCGATCTCCTTGTGGATCTGGTTCTCGTGCGGGTACTCCCAGCCGCGGCCGTTCTCGGCGGTCGTACCCGTGTCCGACAACTCGACGGCGTCCGGCTGTGTCGTGTGGTGCGTGCCGTGCGGAAACGAGTCGCTGAGTGGGCTGGGGCAGAACACGGCGAGAACGTCGCGGTCCATCGAGATTGCCAGTTGCTCCGCGAAGTCGAGCGCGCGCCGATTCGCGGTCGAGCCGTCGACGCCGACGATGATCGGTCCGGGCCCGACCGAGTCCTGGGCGTCGATCGCCAATACCGGTTGCCTGCTGTGGTGGGCCAGGTAGAGGGCGGTGCCCGTGCCTTCCAGTCCACCGGTGCCCGGCGAACCGTGCTGGCCCACGACGATGGCGCGGACACCGTCGCGGTTGACCCGGTCGGCCAGAGCCTTGTGCGGTGAGTCGGGGAGGACTTCGACCTCGTCGACGAGCTCGGTGACCCCAGCCAGATCGATCGAGTCGCGGATGCTGCTCTCCCGGTACTCGTGGAGCTCTTCGGCCCAATCCTCGTTGAGTTCGGCGTAGGGCTGTTCGAAGGCGTTCACGACGATCAGATCGTCGCCCAGGCCCCGGCTCAGCTCGGCGCTGTAGCGGAGGATGTGCTCGGTCTCACTCACGGTGTTCACTGCGGCCAGGATCTGCGACATGACGTTCCCTCCTCGAGGAATCTGACGTTCTGACCTCGTTGTCCCACTCCGGCCGTCGTCCGGCAATGACAGCGCTGCGTCATCGGGAGGATCCGGTCAGGTCGTGCCGTCGTCCGGTGGACCCATGACCATGGGACACAGGACGCTGACGACCAGTCGGCATCAGGACAAGGGAGTGTTTCCATGGCCAGAGAGCTCCGGATCACGGCCGACAAGCCCGTCGCCAGCCTGTCGGACTACGAGGATCAAGGCGGCGGTCACGGCCTCAGCGCCGCCCGGCACCGCCAGCCGGAGTCGATCATCGAACTCCTCGCCTCGGCTGGCCTGCGCGGACGGGGTGGCGCCGGCTTTCCCACCGGGCGCAAGTGGGCCGCCGTGCGTCGTGCCGCCCGGGGGTCCATCCCACCGATCGTCGTCAACGCCGCCGAGGGCGAGCCGGGAACGTTCAAGGACCGCTGGCTGATCAGAGCCAATCCATACGCCGTGCTCGAGGGCGCGTACATCGCCGCCGAGGCGATGCAGGCCGACGAGATCTTGATCGGCATCAAGGCTTCCTTCACGCGTGAGATCGACCTGCTCCTCGGCGCCATCAGCGAGACCCGAGATGCCGGATGGCTGCACGGCACGCGGGTGCGGTTGGTCGCCGGGCCATCCGAGTACCTGTTCGGCGAGGAGACTGCGCTCCTCGAGGTCATCGACGGGCGGCCGCCGTTCCCTCGCATCACGCCACCCTTCCGACGCGGCATCGTCGACGATCACCCTCCTCGACATCAGCGGCTCGAAGTCGATGGCTCCGCCGTCCTGGTCGACAACGTCGAGACCCTGGTGAACCTCCCCGGCATCCTGCGACACGGCGCGCGGTGGTACCGCAGCGTCGGCACCGAGCGGTCGCCGGGCACGATCTTGTGCACGATCACCGGCTCGACGCTCGAGCACGGCGTCGGGGAGTTCGCCATGGGTACGCCGCTCGGCGAGGTCATCGACGTGCTCGGCGGCGGCGTGCTCCCGGGGCGCGAGATCAAGGCCGTGCTGTCCGGCGTCTCGAATCCGCCCCTCGGCCCCGCCGAGCTCGACACGCCACTGTCGTACGAGGACATGATCGCAGCCGGCTCCGGCCTCGGTTCGGGGGCCTTCATCGTCATCGACGACGACACGTCACTGGTCGATGTCGCCGCTGGCGTGGCCCACTTCCTGGCCGTGGAGAGCTGCGGCCAGTGCGAGCACTGCAAGGCCGACGGCCTGGACATCGCCACGTCGCTCCGGGCGCTCGACATGACCCGCGTACCCGACCTGCTGCGGACGGTTCGCCGGGGCGCTCGCTGCGCGTTGGCCGGACAGACCGAGCGGGTCGTCGGGGGTCTCCTGGCGTTGGCCGGCGACGACCGGGGCACCGGCGCGCCGTATCCGATCCTGCCGCTCGTCGACATCGTGGACGGCCGGGCGGTCGACGACGTCTCGTTCCTGGAGAAGCGACCCGACTGGACGTTCGGCGACCAGCACGCTTCAGGGGTCTGGCCCGTGGAACGACTCACGGGCCACCCGGTCGAGATCCGGCCTGCATCTGTGCCGGAGCCGAGCCAGACCCCGACCACGGCCGGTCGCGATGATCCGGCACCGTCTCCGCTGGATCAGCTCCGACGCCTCGGTCAGGAGTTGAAGTCGGCGACGGACGCCCTCCGGACGGTGCCGGTCGACCACCAGGAACACGCGCTGGACCGCATCTGGCAGGCACTGGCGCGACATCGCGCCGCGACCGAGCACCTCGTGTATCCGCTCGTCGATCGCCTCGACCCGGAGGGTGCGGACATCGCGTGGTATCCCGCCCACCACGAGCGGCGGACACAGCACCTCGTCGACCGGCTCGAGGCCGAGGCCCCCCTCTCTCCCTGGCTGATCGACGACCTGTGCGCCGAGGTGCACCTCCTCGTCGATGAACTCCGGGCGAAGGTGCTTCCGCTGTTGGAGGAGCGCCTCCGTGACGACCCGCAGGCACGGCTCATCCTGCAACGAGACATCGAAGTCGTGCTGGATCACGCGTAGCTCGACGAGCAGCGCCAGAGCGCGACCGCGGCTGTGCTCGAGCTCCGTGCCCTCGATGAGGCTCAACGCCTCTCGCGCCGGGGTCGCGACGAGAAGCGGTTGCGTAGCCGGTCGCGGAAGGTCTTCTTCGGTTCCGGTTCCTGTTCCGGCTCCGGTGGCGGCTCCTTGCCGAACAGCCGCGCCTGGCGGGCCGTTTCGGCCGCTTCCTGCCGTTGGACCTCGAAGTCGTCGAGGCGGCGCCCGACGCGGGACAGGGCCAGACCGAGGGGAATGAACAGGCAGCCGTAGGCGGCCATGGCGAACACCCCGGACACGTCGAACACGGCGTCGCTGCCGTCGCCGAGGCCGACGTCTTCGAACATGCCGTCGAAGGGCCGCATCACCCGGTCCTGGTTGCGATAGGCCCAGTCCGTGAACGAGGCGTCGGGGTTGGCGTCGAGCGCCTGGAGCAGGATGCCCAGCCCGAGGACCAGCTCGATCACGATCAACACGCCGACCACGGTTCGCAGCAACAGACGCACGACCTTGACCACTGGTTCGGGCATGCCTCCAGTGTTGTTCGTCAGCGTGCCGCGGTGGCGGACGCCGGTCAGCTGAACAGGACTGCCTCGACCACCCAACCGCCATCCCGCGCAACCGTCCGGATCGTGAGGAACACCTCGTGCCGGATGCTGAAGCTGCAGTCGGAGGTGTCCTGGAGCGGCACCTCGCAGCCCCGTCCCTCCGTCGAGTCCGCGGGTCGAGCGAACAGGGTGTCGACCGCCTCGGGCGCGGCCACGGTTCGGGCTGCGGCCTGGTCCCCCGCCCGCCACGCCGCGAGCAATGCCGTCGCGGCAGCCGCGGGCGAGGACTGCGGTACCAGCGGGATCGAGGTCGTCGTGGTGGCCTCGGTCGTTGCCGTCGTGGACGACGTCGTTGTCGACAACATGGTGGTGGTGGTCGTCGTGCTGGTCGTCGAGGTCGACGCGGTCGACGCGGCCGAGCTGGAGCTGTCACCGCAGGACGCGAGAACGACGCCGAGCAACACGACGATCACGAAGCGACGCACCAGTGGAATCTACCGACCCGCCGGACACCCCCCGGTCACCTCGGGTGGCAATCCGTTCGTCGGTGGCTATCGTCGTCGTCTGGTGTGCCGGGAAGCCTGGTCGGCGATGATTTCATCGTCGACCCCGGAGCACCGCATGCCGTCCCCGCCAGCCCGCGCCACCTGGCTGCATTCCGACCGCCCGATGGCCCGTGCCGTCGGCCGGCCGATCACCCGGTTCCTGCACGTCGAGGCCTCGGGCGGTGTGCTGCTGGTCGTCGCGGTGGTCGTCGCGCTGGTGTGGGCCAACTCGCCGTGGTCGACCTCCTACGTGGACTTCTGGCACACCGAACTCTCCATCCGGCTGGGCGACTGGTCGCTCACCGAGGACCTGCAGCACTGGGTGAACGACGGGCTGATGACGCTGTTCTTCTTCGTCATCGGGCTCGAGATCAAGCACGAGCTCTCCCGCGGGCAGCTGACCACGGTCCGGCGAGCGGCGATCCCGGCCGCCGGCGCGCTCGGCGGCATGGTCGTGCCGGCCGCGCTCTACGCCGCCTTCAACATCGGTGGCGCCGGCGGTGCTGGTTGGGGGATCCCGATGGCCACCGACGTCGCCTTCGCGCTGGGGGTCCTCGCCCTGCTCGGGAGTCGAATTCCCTCGGAGCTCAAGGTGCTCCTGCTCGGCCTGGCGATCGTCGACGACATCGGCGCGATCGTCGTGATCGCGCTGTTCTACGCCGATGGCATCCAGGGACAGTGGTTGGTCGCGGCCGCCATCGGGCTCGGCCTGGTCGTCGTCCTCCAGCGCATGCACGTGCGCTACGTGCCGCTGTACGCGGCGCTGGGAGTCGGGATCTGGTTCGCCACGTTCGAGTCCGGGGTCCACGCCACCATCGCCGGCGTGGTGCTGGGCCTGCTCACCCCGGCCCGGCCCTTCCTCGACCGCGAGCGCGTCGACGACCTGCCGTCCGACGCCCACGTCACACCGGCCGAGGTGCGGTCGATGGGGTTCCGCCTGCGCGAATCGGTGCCGACGACCGAGCGGCTCCAGGACTTCCTGCACCCGTGGACCAGCTACGTCGTGATTCCGGTCTTCGCCTTGGCCAACGCCGGCGTCGTGCTCAGCGCCGACACGCTCGCCGACGCAATGACCTCGCCGGTCTCGATCGGCGTGGTCGTCGGCCTCGTCGCCGGCAAGCTGTTCGGCGTCGCCGGTGCGGTGCTCCTCGCCGCCCGGCTCGGCGTCGGCACGCTGCCGGCCGGGATCACCGCCCGCCACATCTTCGGGATGGCGGGGATCGCCGGGATCGGATTCACCGTGTCGATCTTCGTGGCCGGCCTGGCCTTCGACGACCCGGGGATCACCGACGAGGCCAAGATCGGCGTGCTCGCCGCCTCGGCGATCGCCGCGCTGGTCGGTGCGGTGATCCTGTCGACCGCGTCGGCCCCGTCACCGGAAGCGTCTCCGCGCCGGGGAGAGCGGGAAGAGGACGTCGTGCTCAGTCGACGGTGAGGTCGGCGGCCATGTCGTCCGGGCCGGGGTCGTCCGAGGACTCCGTGTGGAGCGTGCAGTAGACGATGAAGCTGCCGGGCTCGTCGGGGATCTCGATCAGCTTCTCGCTGCCCGGCCCGACGGTGACGTCGATGTCGAGCGCATCGACGGTGAAGGTGTGGACGAACGGGTCCTTGTTCTTCACCAGCACGGTGGAGCCGCCGGCGATCTCGTAGCCGTCGTGGGTGAACTCGAAGTCCTTCATGTCGACGACCGCATCGGCTCGGGAGTCGTCGACCGTCGTGCGGCCGGCCAGGGTGCCGATGCCGGAGGCGACGGCCAGGACGCCGACGAGTCCGAGCACGATGGCGATACCGCGCCGCTCGCCCTGCTGGGTGGCGGTGGTCAGGTCGCCGCGGCGCTGGGCCCGGATGGCCCCGATGCCGGCGACGAGCGCGAGCAACGCTCCAGGGAGCACCAGCACACCGGGCACGAAGTCGAAGAAGCTCTGCGGCTGGGCCAGTCCGAAGGCGGTCCAGAACAGCATCACGCCGGCCGCGAGGCCGAGCACGACCGCGACGATGCGAGCGGCGAGGCGCGCCCGACGAATCAGGAAGGCGCCCAGCCCGGCGCCGATCGCGGTGGCCAGGAAGAAGCCGACCTCGTCGCTCACGTCCAGGCCCCACAGGAGCCCGGCGGCGAGCATCAGCAGCGGCCCGGCCGCGACCAGGACGAGCGCGATGGCAGCCAGCCGGGCCCAGCGGGCCGTTCCCGCCTCGGGTTCGCCGAGATCGCTCCGCTCGGTGTCCTGCGGTGCTGTCGTCACCATCTGCTCGTCCTCCCCACGGGATCATCGGATGTCGTCAGCATCGACCGTCTCGGCTCGATCGACCACCGCACCAGCCGGTGTGTGCGCGGTGGTGCTGGCCTCACCCGTCGGTGGCCAGGAACGCGGCGATCACCAGGCCGACGACACCGGCGACGAGGAACGGTGTCCGACCGGTGCCGTGCCAGGCCAGACCGGCCCAGACCCCAGCCGTCAGCAGGCCGACCCCGGACACCGCGGCATGCACGCCCAGCGCGGTCCCGCGAGAGCCGGCCGGCACGAGATCGGCGAGCCACGCCCGGGTGACGCCATCGGTGAGCGCGGTGTACGCGCCATAGACGGGGAAGAGCACCCACACCCAGGCCCGGGTGGTGGTCAGACCGAAGCCCAGGTAGGCGACGGCGAAGATGACCAGACCGAGCGAGACCACCGTGCGCCGCGACAGTCGATCTGACACCGCACCGGCCGGATAGCTGAGGGCGGCGTAGACGAGGTTGTAGAGCACATAGACCGCGACGACACCGCTGAACCCGAAACCGAGTTCGTCGGCCCGGAGCAGCAGCAGCGTGTCGGGGAAGTTCACCGCGGCGAACACCCCCAGTACCGCCAGGACACGCCAGTAGGACATCGGGAGCTCGGCGAAGCTCCAGCTCGTTCGGGCCAGGGCGGGCGCGCTTCGGGGCCGCTCGCGGATGGCGAGCACCAGGCCCGCGCTGATCGCCGCGGGAATGACCGCGGCCAGGAACAGGGGGCGGTACCGGTGACCGACCAGCTCGTAGAGCCCGAGCCCGATCAGCGGGCCGACCACGGCTCCGGCCGTGTCGGCCGCCCGATGGAACCCGAACGCCCGGCCGCGGTTTGCCGCGGTCGTCTCGTCGGCGATCAACGCGTCGCGGGGTGGACCCCGCAAGCCCTTGCCGATCCGGTCGGTGAACCTCGAGACCAGAACCATCGGCCACACCGTGGCCGTCGCGAGGATGAACTTGCCCACGGCGGAGAGCCCGTAGCCGGCGCCGATCATCGGTCGGCGGCGGCGCCGGTCGGCCAAGCGGCCCGACACCGCCTTCATCGCCGAGGCGGCCCCGTCGGCGAGCCCCTCGATCAGGCCCAGCACCGCCGGCGGCGCACCGAGCGCGCCGGTGACGAAGAACGGCAGGACCGGGTAGAGCATCTCCGACGCCGCATCCTGGAAGAACGAGATCAGCGACACGATGCGGACGTTCCGCGGCAGCCGGCCCGCACGTGCGACGGCTGCGTGGTCTCCGCTGGGTGGCGTCGCCATCACCCGCAGCCTGACACGACGCATCGCGAGGCGGCGGGAGTCGAGTCCTGGGTCAGGTGGTGGTGGGGACCGGGCCCGCCTCCGGCACTCGGGGCCGCCGGCGGATCGCCTTCTCGATCTCGACCGCGACGAAGGTCGTCGTCGAGAGGACGAGCACGACCGCGAGCTGGGCCGCGTCGAGAGGTTCGGTGCCGAAGGGGCCGTGGAGTGCGGGGACGTACACCGTCGCGAGCTGCGCCGCCGCGCACAGGACGACGGCCCGGCCGACCCACGGATTGCTGCGGTGGCCGAGGCTGAACACCGAGCGGCGCTCGGATCGGACGGCGAGCGCTTGGCCGAGCTGTAGCAGGGCGAGGGTGGTGAAGACCATGGTCTGCCATGGCCAGTCGACCCGCGTGTGATCGCTTGGAGCGGCAGGATCACCGCGGCCATGAGCAGCCCGACCCAGAGCGCCTGCTGCCAGAGGCCCCGAGCGAGGATCGACTCGTTCGGGGGTCTCGGCGGGCGGGACATGGTGTCGGGCTCGGTCGGCTCGAGGCCCAGGGCGATGGCCGGCGGGCCGTCGGTGACCAGGTTGATCCACAGGATCTGAATCGGCAGCAGCGGAAGGGGAAGGCCGATGAGGGGCGCGAGGAACATGACCCACACCTCGCCGGAGTTGGTGGTCAGCAGGTAGCGGACGAATCGGCGGATGCTGTCGTAGATGCGCCGACCCTCCTCGACGGCGTGCACGATGGTCGCGAAGTTGTCGTCGGCGAGGACCATGTCGGCAGCTTCCTTGCTGACGTCGGTGCCGATGACCCCCATGGCGACGCCGATGTCAGCACGCCGGAGGGCGGGGGCGTCATTGACGCCGTCGCCGGTCATGGCGACGGTCGCCCCCCTGGCCTTCCAGGCGTCGACGATGCGGAGCTTCTGTGCGGGGTTGGTGCGGGCGAAGAGCCGGACGCTGGCGATTCGTCCGCGCAGTGCGTCGTCGTCCAGGGCGTCGAGGTCCTCGCCGGTCATGATCTCGGACGAATCGTCGTCGTCCAGGAGGCCGAGGCGTTGAGCGATGGCCCGAGCGGTGCGGGGGTGATCGCCGGTGATCATCACCGGTGTGATTCCCGCGCTCCGGCAGGACGCAATGGCCTCGGCCACCTCGGCACGTGGGGGGTCGGCGATGGCGACCAGACCGAGGAGGTGCAGCCCTCGCTCGAGATCCTCGAGATCCTCGAGTGGCTCGACGAGGGCGTCGGCGCGGCGCTCGGCGAGGGCGAGGACGCGGTAGCCCTGGTCGGCCAGCGCGTCGGCCTCCCGTTCGAGGTCCTCGACCAGGGGAGCGTCGCGACTGTGCAGCAGCGGTGCGACGCCGTCGAGGGCACCCTTGACCGCGATCCACCAGGAACCGTCGCGGTGGTGGACGGTGGTCATGCGTCGCCGGTCGGCGTCGAAGGCGATCTCCGCGGTCCGGGGGTAGCGACGATCGAGATCGGGGCGTTCGACGCCGAGCTTGGCCGCCAGCACCACCAGCGCGCCTTCGGTCGGGTCGCCGGTGATCGTCCAGTCGGCGACGTCTCGCTCTGGCGGGTGCAGGGCGGCGTCGTTGCAGGCGGCTGCGACCTCGGCGAGGCGGAGGAGCGAGTCGTCGGACGCCGGATCACCCGGGCCGGAGACCTCGCCGTCGGGCGCGTAGCCGTTCCCGCTGACCGTGTAGAGGCCCGCCGGTGTCCAGATCCGCTCGACCATCATCCGGTTCTCGGTCAGGGTTCCGGTCTTGTCGGAGCAGATCACCGTGACCGAGCCGAGCGTCTCGACGGCGGGGAGCCGGCGGATGACCGCGTGGCGTTCCGCCATGCGGCGGGCGCCGAGCGCGAGGGCAACGGTCACGATGGCGGGCAGGCCCTCGGGGATGGCGGCGACGGCCAGGCTGACCGCGGTGAGGAACATGTTCTCGGCCGTCTCACCCCGGGCCATGCCGGCACCGAACACCACCGCGCACACCACGATGGCAGTGGCCGCCATCCGTCGCCCCAGCGACGCCAGCCGCCGTTGGAGCGGGGTGGCCGCCACGTCGTGCGTCTGGAGGAGGGCGGCGATCTGGCCGAGCTCGGTCGCCATGCCGGTGGCGATCACGACGCCCCGCGCTCGCCCGTAGGTGGTGGCGGTGCCCTTGAACGCCATGTTGTGCCGGTCGGCCACCATCGAGGTCACCGTGGTGAGTACGTCGGACGATTTGGCTGTCGACTCCGACTCGCCGGTGAGGGTGGCCTCGTCGACCCGCAGCCCGTGCACGTCCACGAGGCGGAGATCGGCCGGAACCATGTCGCCAGCCGCCAGTTCGACGAGGTCGCCCGGCACCACCTCCGGAGCCAGGACGTCCACGAGGCGTCCGTCCCGGACCACCCGGGCGGTTCCGGTGGTCAACCGTTTGAGGGCAGCCATGGCCTGTTCCGCCCGGTACTCCTGCACGAAACCGATCACCGCGTTGAGCACCACGATCACGCCGATGACCACGGTGTCGGTGAGGTCACCGATCAGCAGCGTCACCACGCCGGCGAGGGCGAGGACCACGGTCATCGTGTTGGCGAACTGGCGGACGAAGGTGAGCCACGGACCGGGTTGGTCTCGTTCGACGAGCGCGTTCGGTCCCACCTCGGCGAGGCGCGGGGCGACCTGGGTGGCGGCGAGGCCGCGGGCCAGGTCGGTGTCGTACGCCGCCGCGACGTCGTCGGCGTCGACGGCCCATGGCTCGGGGCAGCGCAGTGACGGCACCGTCACGGGCGAACGCTCCACACGGCGAAGAGGGCACCGGCGTACACGACGAGGAGCAGGAGGGCGTCCGGTTCGAGGCGACGCGCCCGCGTCTCGGTGCCGTGCACGAGCGCGGCGAGCGCCAAGGCCATCATCAAGATGACCGCGACACCTGCCGTGGCTTGGCTCGGGTCCACCGACCGCAGGAGTGGGCCGGGCGCATAGGCGACGTCGACCACCACGAGCGCGGCCATGTTGAAGGCGTTGCTCCCGAAGAGGTTCCCGACGGCCAGATCGTAGGCACCGATGCGGACCGCGGCGATCGACGCCACCAACTCCGGCAGCGATGTGGACAGCGCGAGCAGGGTGGTGCCGACGAACGTCTCGCTCAGCTCGCTCGTCGCGGCGATCTCCCGGCCCGAGTAGGCGAGCGCGGGTGCGGTCACCAGGATGACGAGGCTGGCGACGAGGAACCGAACAATGGCCGGCCGGAGCTCGCCTCGGTGCGGACGTGTCCAGCCGGTCGGGGTGGGAAGGACTTCGCTCGCTCCGAAGCGCGCGGTCGGAGACCGACGCATCCACGCCACCGCCGCGACGTACGCAGCCACGATGGCGAGCGTGTCGATCCCGACCCAGCCGACAGCGATGCCGGGTGGAGTGAGGATTGCCAGCGTGGCGAGCGCGGTGAGCGCGATGGCAACCGACGCCACCCGGGCGTGTCCGATCTCCACCCGTGGCCACACGTGATGCTGGTGCATCAGGTCGATCACGGCGAGGATGGCCATGTTGGCCATGCTGCTGCCGAAGAGGTCACCGACGGCGAGATCGGGAGCGTGGCTCACGGCCGCGCTCGCATCGGTCACCAGCTCCGGCAGCGACGTCGCACCGGCGACCAGGAGCATGCCGACGAACATGTGGGACAGGCCGGCCTGCTCCGCGATCTCGTCGCCCGCACGGGCCAGGTGCACGCCGGCCCAGGTGATCACCGCAGCCACGACGACGAACAGGAGGGTCGACTGGGGTAACGACACGGCTCACTCCGGCCGGTCGCTGACAACGTCGCGCGGCTCGGAGTGGACCACGTCATCGATCCAACGCCGTCTGCGCTCCGAAGGCCAGGGTCGAAGGCCACACGTCGACGGACCCGGACCCACCCGGACTCGTGGCGAGCCATGCGCAGTGACCGACGGGGCGATCGTCGGGACCAATGGCCCTGCGCCCCTCGTCGTCGCCGACCCACCATGGAGGAGCACGCGCACCCGTCACGGGGCACGTGTTCCACCCGTCCGCCCGCACGAGTGAGGAGTCGGCCATGGTGAGAGAGATCGTGGTCGGCGTCGATGAGTCCGACGGGGCCGCCGACGCGCTCCGATGGGCGGTCCGAGAAGCGGCGTGCCACGCCGCCACCGTGACCGCGGTCATGGCCTGGGGTCTGCTCGACCAGCACCATGTGGCGGTCGACGAGACCTTCGATCCGGCCTACGGCGAGGGCGACGCTCGGGACGCGCTCCGCACGTTCATCACGGCCGCGATCGGAGAGGAGGCGGCGACTGCGATTCGGCCCAGCGTCGTCTGCGACCTCCCGGCCCGGGCGCTGCTGGATGTGGCGGCGAGCGGTGATCTCCTGGTGGTCGGTGCCCGCGGACTCGGCGGGTTCCGCGGTCTGCTGCTCGGGTCGGTCAGCCAGCACTGCCTCCATCACGCCTCGGTCCCGACCGCGATCGTTCGGGCCGCCAGGGATCGGGACGACTCGCCGGCCGAACGAATCGTCGTCGGCGTGGACGGATCCGAGATCTCACTCCATGCGCTCCGATGGGCGCTGGAGGAGGGCCGGGCCCGCGGGGCCGGCATCGAGGTCGTCCACGCCTGGCAGGTGCCGTACGTCGGGTACTTCCCCCACACCGAGAACCGGTTCGACCCCGTCATCCACGAGCGCGCCTCCGATGCCGTCCTCGACCGGGCGCTTGCCGCGGTCCGGGCGGACGAGCTGCACGACGTCCCGGTCCGCCGGACGTCGCTGCGCAGCGGCGCCGCGGCCGGCATCATCGACCTGACGGACGACGCCGACCTCGTGGTGCTCGGATCGCGGGGCCTCGGCGCGGTCAAGGGAGCATTGCTCGGCTCGGTCACGATGCAGGTCACCCAGCACGCCCACTGCCCCGTCGTGGTCGTGCCGCCGGCGGAGTGAGCATCCCCCGGGGAACCAGGCGCAGCGTTCGTGACGTCAGAGAGGCATGCGCACCCACCGATTCCTCCTGGCACTCCTCGTCTCGGCGCTGGTGATCGGGGCGTGCGGTCAGGGCGACGACACCACGACCGCAGCTCCACCGATATCGACCGCCGACTCGACCCCGACGACCACCAGTGCGGGGTGGGTGGGCGGTGAGCCCGACTGGACCAGCGGGAGCTCGTCCACGACCTTCGTTGCCGAGGACGCGAGCCGGGATGCAACCACATCGGCAGCCCTCGACTCCGCCGGTGGCGACGCGTGCTGCGACCTGCCGCCCAGCCCGGCACCGGAATCGTTGCGGGCGGGAAGCGTCGACGACAACGCCGACTACGACGGCTACCTCGCCTACCGCGAGCGCATCCGCTCGCTCGGCATCCCCATCCGAGACATCGACGCCAGCGGTCGCATCGTCCTGACCGTCACCGGCGCCGACGGGCGGCCGGCCCACGGTGTCGACGTCTCGATCTCCGGCGTCGAGGCGAGCTACACGTCCAATGCCGCCGGGCAGGTCATCTTCCTCCCCGCGGCGGCTGGCGAACCGGCGGCCGAGTCGTACACGTTCAGCGTCGGCTCGGAATCGGTGACCGCCACGCCTGGCAGCGATGCGTCGCTCGAGTTGCCGACGGACGGCGGCGCCGAGGTCGGCGTTCCGCTCGACGTGCTTTTCCTCCTCGACGTGACCGGCTCGATGGGGGACGAGATCGACCAGCTCGAGCGCACGGTGTCGATGGTGGCCTCGCGGATCGAGGCCCTGGCGTCACAGCCCGATGTGCGATTCGGGATGACCCTCTACCGGGACGAGGGCGACACCTTCGTGACCTCGACGTTCGACCTGACCGGCGTGATCGACGACTTCCAGGCTGCCCTGGCAGACGTGGTGGCCGACGGTGGCGGCGACACGCCCGAGGCCCTCGACGAGGCGCTGGCCGCGGCCCTCGACGTTCCGACCTGGCGTGATCGCCACGACGCGGTGCAGCTCGTCTTCCTCGTCGCCGACGCGGCCCCGCACGTCGAGCGGACCCAGGTGACGCCCTACACCGAGTCGATGCTGGCCGCGTCGACCCGGGGGATCACGATCCACGCGATCGCCGCCAGCAGCACGGACGACGCCGCCGAACACGCCTTCCGCTCCATCGCCCAGGCCACCGGCGGGCGTTTCGTGTTCCTGACCTACGGCGCCGGCGGGGCTGCCACCGGGCCGGCGACCGACATCGGCTCGACCGACTACGAGGAGCTGTCCCTCGACGACCTCGTCGTCCGCCTGGTGTCCGAGGAACTGGACGCGCTCACCGGCACATCGACCCCGACACCGACCACGACCACCACCAACCCGCCGGGCCAGTGACCCGCAAGTCGGCACCGCCGGTGTGACGACCGGTGGGGCGGAAATCGCTTTCGGGGCGATCGCGCTGGTGGCACGCTGCCGGCGTGACCGACGTGACCAGCGGGGTGATCCGGTCCTCACGCCTGGACCTGTGTCCGCTGACCCCACAGGCGTTGCGGGCGCTCGTCGATGGTGACGTCGATGGGGCGGCCGGTCTGCTCGGTGCCGATATCCCGCCTGGGTGGCCGGACGACGTCGAGCTCCTGTCGTTGCGCCTCGGGCAGCTCGAACAGGATCCGAGCCTCCAGGCGTGGCTGCTCCGTGCCATCTGCACCCGAGACGGGCACGAGGTGGTGGGGCACATCGGTTTCCACACCGCGCCCGGCCCGGCCTACCTCGACGAGTGGTTCCCGGGGAGCGTCGAGTTCGGATTCACCTCCGGTGCTGACCGGCGGCGGAGGCGGCTCGTCCTAGCCGGAGCTGACCCGGTCGATCTCGCGCCGGTCCTCATCGGAGAGATCCCAGGCGGCGGCGGCCACGTTGGCGCGGATCTGCTCCGGCTTGGTCGCACCGCAGATCACGCTGGCCACCTGCGAGTTGGACACCAGCCAGCTGACGGCGAGGTCGAGGATCGAGTGGTCGCGTTCCTCGGCCCACCGGGTGAGGGCCGCCACTTGCGCCATGGTGGCGTCGTTCTTGAACCGCGAGGCGCGCGCTCCCCAGGCCGCCAGGCGGGTGCCTTCCGGTGGTGGTTCGTCGGCCTGGTACTTGCCGGTGAGCACGCCGGATTCGAGCGGGAAGTAGGGGACGAACGCGATGCCGTGGCGGGCGCAGGCGTCGAGCACGCCGTCACGCTCGGGATCGCGGGAGAGCAGGCTGTAGTGGTTCTGCACCGACGCGAACCATGCCGCGCCCAATTCCGCGGCGGACTCGACGGATTGGTGGAGCTGGTCGGCGGTGAAGTTGGAGCAACCGATCTCGCGGATCTTGCCCTCGGCTCGCAACTCGGCGAGTGCGCCGAGCGTCTCGCTCAACGGGGTCTGCGGATCGGGACGATGGAGCTGGTAGTGGTCGACGTGATCGGTGCCGAGCCGCCGCAGGCTGCCTTCGAGCGCGACGCGCACCCCCTCCCGCGAACCAGGTGGCGGACCGTCCGCCGTCGCTGTCGACGGCGATCCCCACTTGGTGGCGATGACCGCCTGGTCGCGCCGGCCTGCGAGCGCGGCACCGAGGAACACCTCCGACTGGCCGCGGCCGTACGACTCGGCGGTGTCGAAGTAGTTCACGCCGGCATCGAGCGCGGCGTCGACCACCGCCTTCGTCTCCGTCGAGGAGATCCGCATGCCGAAGTTGTTGCAGCCGAGCCCGACGACCGAGACGTCGAGCTCCCCGATTCGTCGTCGTTCCATGTCGCCCGACCATAGGTGAGCGGACCGCGGCGATGATCGGCCGTCGCGGTCCGCTCACCTCCGCTTCATCCGCGGTCGGTCATCCTGGGCTCGTGCCCCTCGGCGAGACATCCACCCCCGACTCGCACGGCATCCTCGTGGTGGACGACGACGACAAGTTGACGTCGGTCATCGTGCGGGCCCTCGAGCGCGCCGGCTATCACTGCCGCACCGCGGCCACCGGTGACCAGACCCTGTGGGCAGTGAACGGCGACCGCCCCGACGCGCTGGTGCTCGACGTGATGATCCCCCACCCGAGCGGCGTCGAGGTGTGCCGGCACCTGCGAGCCGACGGCTACGACGGGCCCATCCTGATGGTGAGCGCCCGGAGCAGTGTGGAGGACCGAGCCGCCGCCACCCGGGCCGGGGCGGACCGGTTCTTCGCCAAGCCGTTCCAGCTCTCCGACCTGGTCGACACGCTCGGCGAGATGCTCGCCGCCAGATCGTAGGAACCGGCTGCCAGCCCTTCGCCTGCGTCTCCGACGGCCTGACCTGGGTTTCGGAGCGAACCGACTACGACCGACGGTCACAACGGCGGTGTGCAGACCGAACGGGCAAGCCGCACGGCGGTGCTGGTGTGCCAGGGCCGGGCCGTTGCCGACGGGCGAATCGCGCCGGAACGCTTTCACGACCCGATCGCGACCCTCCTGTTGCGGGGGGGGACGAACGGGTCCCGGTCGAGCAGGCGCGCCAGAACGCCCAACCGACCGGATGGCGTCGGCGAGTGACGGACGCGACGGACTGGCTCCGGCGGGCCATGATCGCCGGGCGCGCACCACCTCGGTGTGGGAGGGCGTCATCCCGTACCTGACGGAACACGAGGTCGAGCTGACCATGGCCGCGATCGCCTCCCGTTCCGCGCCCATCGGTTCCTCGTCCGGCGGGACGACGACCTGCTGTCGATCGCCGTCCGGATCGGCTCCGCCACCAGCCACCGGCGGTCGCTGGCCAACGGCCGGGTGGTCGTCGCTCAGTCGGCGATGGCGCCGTAGATCAACGTCTTGAGCTGGCCCCGGAAGTTGAACGTGCCCGACGGGAGCAGCTGGGTCATGAACACCACGGCCAGCTCCTCGGCGGGGTCGACGAAGAAGGTGGTCGAGGCCGCGCCGCCCCACATGAACTCTCCGGCGGAGCCGACTACGCCGGTCTCGGCTGGCGGCTTGGCCACGGACATGGTCAGCCCGAATCCCGCACCGGAGAACCCGACCTCGCCGTAGGCGCCGGGCAGGGCGAAGTCGGCCAGCTCACCGTCACCGGGGAGGTGATTGGTCGTCATCAACTCGAGCGTCTTGCGGGACAGGATCCGGCGGCCCTCGAGCTCACCGTCACCGACCAGCATCTGCACGAAGCGCAGGTAGTCGGGCGTGGTCCCCACCAGGCCGCCACCTCCGTTGAGGAGCGCCGGCTTCGTGCGGTAGCTGCTCGTCTCCGGGTCGTCGACGAGAACCAGCTCCTTGCGGGAGTTGCGGCCGTAGCACGCGGCGAAGCGATCGAGATCGCCATCGGGTACGAAGAAGTCGGTGTCGACCATGCCGAGCGGCCCGAAGATCTCGGCCTTCAGGTAGTCGTCGAACGCCATGCCCGACATCACCTCGACCAGGCGGGCGCACACGTCCATGCCGAGGCTGTACAGCCACCGCGTCCCGGGCTGGTAGCGAAGCGGCCAGCCGCCGATCTGCTGGGCCAGCGTCTCGAGTGTGAGCTCGCGGGTCCACCCTCGGGCAGCAAGGTCGAGGTCCCGGTTCTCTGGCCCGTAGCCGATGCCCGACATGTGCATCATCACGTCGCGCACCGAGGGCGGCCGATGAGCGGGGACGATCCGCTCGGTGCCGTCGGCGGCCACCTCGCGGACCTGCATGTCCTTCCACTCCGGGATCCAGCGATCGACCGGGTCGTCGAGCTGGAAGTGGCCCCGCTCGTAGAGGGTCATGAGGGCCACACCCGTGATCGGCTTGGTCATCGAGTACAGCCGCCAGATGGTGTCCTCGGTCACCGGCTTGGATCGCTCGCGATCCATGGCACCGAAAGACTCGAAGTAGCCGAGGTCGCCGTGTCGATACACGGCGACCTGACACCCGGCGATCTTGCCCGGCTCCAGGTAACGGGACCGGAGGTGCTCCTCGATCCGGCCCAGGCGGCGGGCGTCGAACCCGGCGGCGTCAGCATCGACCTTCATGGTGCTCCCCTCGGTGGCCATCGATCCGAGCAGCCAACTCCAATCTTGACCCTGCGGTCAAGATCGCGCCGGTCGCGACGACGGGGTCCGCCAAAAGGAGACCAACGACCCTGGCGCGATTCGACACCCGGGCGGACCATGACCGGGACAGGCACAGTCCGCGTGAACCTGGAGGTTGGCGATGACGACGACGACGAGTCCGAAGGGCATGAGGTCGCTGCCGGACCTGATCGCGCAGTTCAGCGATGCGATCGAGGACATCGGAGAGCGGATCTCCGCCTTCTTCGAGGACCTGCGGGACGAGGCCGTCCGGCGAGTGCAGGACGAGACGGCCGCGAAGCCGTTCGAGGACATGACCGTGCGGGAGCTGCACGAGTTGGCGAGCGAGCGGGAGATCCCCGGGCGTTCGTCGATGGACAAGGCCGAGCTCGTCGCGGCCCTGCGGAAGCACTGACCGGGACTCCACGATCTGCACGAACGTCATATTTCCCCCTCGGCTGGCACGATCGCCCCTCTCGACACCCAGGTGGATCGCCCCTCTCGACACCCAGGTGATGGTCAGATCCACCCCCAATTCGGGGAATGGACCGGCCCATGGACATCACCGACCTGATCCTCGAGGACCATCACGAGCAGCGCCGCATGTTCGCCCTGCTCGACGACGTCGACCGACACGACACCAAGACGCTCACCGAGGTGTGGACCCGGCTCCGCATCCTGCTGGAGGTGCACGCCGCCGCCGAGGAGGAGCTGTTCTACCCCCGGCTGCTCGACCTCGGCACCGGTGCGGGCGATGCGGACAGCCCCGGCGAGGAGACCAAGGATGCCATCGGTGACCACAACGAGATCCGAGACGGGATCGCCCATGCCGAGAAACATGACGTGGGGACCAGCGGTTGGTGGGACGGCGTCACCGAGACGAGAGCGGCCAACAGCGATCACATGGGGGAGGAGGAGCGCCAGGCGCTGGCCGACTTCCGTCACCACGCCGATCTCGAGGTCCGGCACGACCTCGGCGTCGCGTTCGCCCGGTTCGAGGCCGAGCACGCCGGCGGCATCGTGACGGAGGACAGGGACCCGGACCGCTACGTGGAGGAGTCCGCCTGATCTGGAGGGCGAGCCGCCGAGGTCAACAGCAGGCGGTATCGGCGGGTCGGGCGATCGTGACGGGCTCGGCCTCGGAACCGCAGCAGGTGGTCGTGGCGTCGTCGTCGACCGTTCCCGGGCCGAGTTGGTCGGCGTCGCCGGTCTTGACGTACCACTCCCACGCCGCGCCGTCCGGGTCGGTCACCCAGGTCTCGACCTTGGTCGCGTAGCAGCACACCGTGTCGTCGATGCCGCTGGTCTCGAGTCCGGAGCCGGCGAGGCGGGCTTCGGCCGCGGCCACCGCGGTGGCGTCATCGGTCTCGACGCCGAGGTGGTTGATGGTGCCGCCCTCGGCTGCTTCGAACAGCACCAGCTTCAGGGGTGGGTCCTCGATGGCGAAGTTGGCGTACCCCGGCTTGCGCTTGGCCGGTTCGGTGGCGAACAACTTGGCGTAGAAGTCAACCGCCGCGTCGATGTCGGTGACGTTGAGGGCGAGCTGGACTCTGGACACGGGTACCTCCGGGTACACTCATTGACGACGGTCGATGTGTTGTACTCTAGCCACAGATCGATCGATGTCAATATGTTCCTCGTTCCCACAAGATGGATCGACACCCCGGAGGTCACATGCAGGTGGACGTGTTCGACGGATGCTGCACGCCGCTGACCGCGGGCGTGCTCGACGAGAACGACGCCGTGGAGCTGGCCGGGGTGTTCAAGGTGCTGGCCGACCCGGCCCGCCTCCGCCTGCTGTCGATGGTGGCGGCGGCGTCGACCGGCGAGGCCTGCGCATGCGACCTGGTCGATCCGATCGGCCGATCTCAGCCCACGGTGTCGCACCATTTGTCCGTGCTCGTCGACGCCGGCCTGCTCGAGCGGGACAAGCGTGGGAAGTGGGCGTGGTACCGGGTGGTGCCGGAGCGCCTGACCGCGGTGCGGGAGGCACTCGGTCCCGCGCCCGGGCACTGAATCCGAATTGTCCGGTTGACACGACCACCAACCCTGCGTAGGACCTTGGACCCTGGTGATCGCCGGCGCGTCCTGCCTCTGATGGTGGTGGCTCCGAGATCGTCGTCTCGGCGCACTCGGGCCGCCATCGGACAGCACGAGAGAGGACCGCCCGTGGAACTCGTCCTGAGCCAGGCGCAGCAGATACTCCTTCGGGAAGTGCTCGACGGCGCCTCACGCGATCTCCACTACGAGATCGCCGACACCGATCTGAGCACCTACAAGGCGGCGTTGCGCGACCGAGCCAACGTGCTGCGGTCCATCCTCGATCTGGTCGGTGGACCGCTGGCGGACCACGACCCGGCCCAGGTGTAGTCGTGCCGACGGGTGGTCAGCGGTAGAGGCCGGGGACCGTGACCCCTGCCGCGTTCGCCGCCGAAGGCCTCTACCAATCCTTCACGCTGCGCGGCGGCGAATGGCTCCTCCTCGTGGCCTCGGCCGCGTCCGCCGTCGCGGCGCTCGCCGTTGGCGTCGGGTTCATGCGGGGGGTCCTCGCTGCGGATCGCGGGACGTCGGCGATGGGAATGATCGCCGACGCCATCCGCGTCGGGGCGATGGCCTACCTGCGCCGTCAGTTCCGCACGATCGCCTTCGTGCTGGTCCCGCTCGTGGTGGTCGTGTTCGCCACCTCGACCAGTGTCGTCCGCCCCGACGGTACCGAGGCCCTCAGCTTCCTGGCCTCGGGCTCGTTCCGCACCCTCGCGTTCCTCGGCGGGTGCACCATGTCGGGACTCACCGGCTTCATCGGCATGAGCCTGGCGGTCCGTGGCAACGTTCGTACCGCAGCCGCGGCCCGGGCCGGGTCCTTGCCGAGCGCGCTGCGGGTGGCGTTCCGCACCGGCGGCATCGCCGGGATGTTCACCGTGGGGTTGGGCCTCCTCGGTGCGTCCGTGATCATCATGGTCTTCCAGAACACGAGCACCGCGATCCTGATCGGATTCGGCTTCGGTGGCTCGCTCCTGGCCTTGTTCCTGCGGGTCGGCGGCGGCATCTTCACCAAGGCGGCCGACGTCGGGGCTGATCTGGTGGGCAAGATCGAGGCGGGGATCCCCGAGGACGACCCCCGGAACCCGGCGACCATCGCCGACAACGTGGGCGACAACGTGGGGGACTGCGCCGGCATGGCCGCCGACCTCTTCGAGAGCTACGAGGTCACCCTGGTGGCGTCGATCATCCTGGGCGTCGCCGCCTTCCATTCGATCGGTGCCAACCCCGCGCTCGGGCTGGTGTTTCCGGTGGCGGTGCGAGCCATCGGGGTCCTCGCTTCCATCGCCGGGGTCTTCGCGGTGCGGGCCCGGGAGGACGACCGGTCGCCGTTGTCGCCGATCAACCGCGGGTTCCTGACGGCGGGCGTGCTCACCGTCGTCGGCACCCTCGCCCTCGCCCTCGGGTACGTCGGCAACCACGCCGTCGTCGACGGCAAGCGCTTCGGTGAGGGCTGGCGGGTCTTCGCCGCCGTGGTGGCCGGCCTGGTGCTGGCCCTGATCGTGAGCCGGCTGACCGAGTACTTCACCTCGACCCACGCCGCGCCGGTCCGGGAGATCGCGGCATCGACCCGCACCGGCCCCGCGACGGTGATCCTCTCGGGGATCTCCTCAGGCCTGGAGTCGTCGGTGTTCGCGGTGGTGGCGATCGCCGCTGCCCTCGGGGTGGCGGTCGGGCTCGGTGATGGCAACATCCAGTTCTCCCTCTACCTGGTGGCGCTCACCGGTATGGGCATGTTGGCCACGACCGGTGTCGTGGTCTCGGAGGACACGTTCGGGCCCGTCGCCGACAACGCCGGCGGGATCGCCGAGATGTCGGGGGAGTTCCATGGGGAGGCGGCCCGGGTGCTGGCCACGCTCGATGCCGCGGGCAACACGACCAAGGCGGTCACCAAGGGCTTTGCCATCGGCTCCGCGGTGATCGCCGCCGTGGCGCTGTTCGCGTCCTACATCGAGACCATCGGATCCGAGCTCGACCTCGGGCTCGGTGGCTCCGCGCTCTTCGCCAGCCCGGCCACCCAGATCAACGTCGCCGATCCCAAGACCTTCATCGGGCTGCTGATCGGCGGGTCGGTCGCGTTCCTCTTCAGCGGGCTGGCCATCCGCGCCGTCGGTCGAACGGCGGGCACCGTCGTCGAGGAGGTGCGGCGCCAGTTCGCCGACGGCCAGATCATGGCCGGCACCAAGGACCCGGACTACGCGCCGGTGATCGACATCTGCACCGCCGCGTCCTTGCGGGAGCTCGCCACGCCGGCGTTGCTCGCCGTGCTCACCCCCGCGATCGTGGGGTTCGGCATCGGCTACCAGGCGCTCGGCGCGTTCCTGGCCAGTGTGATCGTGACCGGTCAGCTGATGGCCACCTTCCTGGCCAACAGCGGGGGAGCGTGGGACAACGCCAAGAAGTTCATCGAGGACGGTCATCTCGGCGGGAAGGGCTCGCCCGCCCACACGGCCGCGGTCATCGGCGACACGGTCGGGGACCCGTTCAAGGACACTGCGGGACCGGCGCTGAACCCATTGATCAAGGTCATGAACCTGGTGTCGCTCCTGCTGCTGCCCGCCATCATCTCGCTCCGTGAGAGCTCGATGCGCTACGTCGTCGCCGGCGGCGCGCTGGTGATCCTCACGGCCGCCCTCGCCTACTCGCGGCGGGCTTCCGCCACCGATGCCGGCGAAGAGGTCGACGGGACGCCTGCGGCCGAGCTCTCCGCCGGCATCGGCGACTGACGATCAGGTCCGCAGCGCGGCGCGCACCGTGTCGACATCGGGCGTCGCGGCCGCCATGTCAGCCAGCCACGGCCCGAAGTCACCCGCCGGCAGTTCCGACCCACTCATGGTTCCACGGTACGCGGCGCGGATCGTCGGCCGGCCCCGAGCCGAACGAGCTCAACCGGGAGATGCGCTCGCAACCATTTCGGTGGCCGGGTTCGAGAACTGCATCGCCCCGTCGTCGATGTCGCTGCGCTTCAGCGCCCGGTAGTCCTTGAGATAGCTCTGGTGCACCTGCCACGGGAACTTCGATCCCTGCTTGGGGAACTTGTGGGCGGAGCGGGCCACGTAGCCCGACGACAGGCCGAGCAGTGGTTCGGCGCTGACCGAGGCGTCACGGTTCACAGGCGTGCACTGGCGCAGGCCGGTCTCGTGCATGTGGTTGAGCAGGCGGGTCACGTAGTCGCAGGACAGGTCGCACTTCAGTGTCCACGAGGCGTTGGTGTAGCCGATGGCCAGGGCCAGGTTGGGGACGCCCTCGAGCATCATGCCCTTGTAGGTCAACTTGTCGGGGAGGTCGAGCTCGTCGCCGTCGATCGACACCTCGATGCCGCCGATGAACAGCAGCTCGAGACCGGTGGCGCTGACCACGATGTCGGCCTCGAGCTCCCGGCCGGACTGCAGCCGGATGCCCGTCTCGGTGAAGGTGTCGATGTGATCGGTCACCACCGAGGCGTTGCCGGCCGAGATCGCCTTGAACAGGTCGCCGTCGGGGACGAGGCACAGGCGCTGGTCCCACGGGTCGTAGCTGGGTGTGAAGTGGGTGTCGATGTCGTAGCCCTCGGGCAACTGGCTCTCGACCTGCCGGCGCAGGATCCGCTTCACCAGGTCGGGTCGGCGCCGGCTGATCTGGTACGAGCCCTGGGTCATGAGGGCGTTGAACCACCGGACGACGGTGCCCGACCAGCGGGCGGGGAGCACCTTGCGCAGGAAGTTGACGATGGGGTTCTTGGCGGGGAGCGCGGCGATGTACGACGGTGAACGCTGCAACATCGTCACGTGGGCCGCCTCCTTGGCCAGCGACGGGATGAGGGTCACTGCGGTGGCCCCGCTGCCGATGACGATGATCCGCTTGTCGGTGTAGTCGAGATCCTCGGGCCAGGCCTGGGGGTGGATCAGCTGGCCCTGGAAGCGGTCGAGGCCGGCGAAGTCGGGCTGGTAGCCGTGGTCGTAGCGGTAGTAGCCCGAGCAGGAGAAGAGGAAGCCGCAGGTCAGTTCGATCGTCTCGTCCGTGCCGCTGCCGTCGGCCGCCGCGCGTTCGGCGGTGATCCTCCAGCAGGCGTCGGCGGTGGACCAGTCGGCCCGCACGATCCGGGTGTTGAAGCGGATGTGGCGGTCGATGCCCTCGACCGCGGCCGTCTCGCGGATGTAGTCGAGGATCTTGCCGCCCTCGGCGATCGACTCGGGCTCGTCCCACGGCCGGAACGAGTAGCCCAGGGTGTACATGTCGGAGTCGGAGCGGATGCCCGGGTACCGGAACAGGTCCCAGGTGCCACCGATGGCGTCCCGGGCCTCGAAGATGGCGTAGCTGGCCCAGGGGCACTCGGCCTGCATGTAGTGGCCGGCGCCGATGCCGGACAGACCGGCACCCACGATCAACACGTCGAGATGTTCCGTCATTGCGTCACCTTCCGAGCGGGGGGCGTCCGTCATGTTACCCGCGGTACGAGTTTCGCCACGAACCCCGGCCGTCCCTACCGCCCCACCTGATGGATTCGTCGTCGCTCCGTCACCACAGGGGTGACCGGCCGACGAGATTTTCCGTTGGCTGGTCCCGGAGAGGCTCCCGTGCCAGCCTGCCCGTGTGACACGGCGGTCGAGCGAAGCGGACGAGCACGCTCCCCTCGACCGGGTCCGGACGCTCGGTTCCCGAGTCCTCGGTCGCCTCCGCTCGCTCAAGTTGTGGGCTCGGATCCTGATCTTCGCCGCCGTCTTCCACTTCCTGGTGCTGCCCCAGATCGGTGGCACGAGACGGGCGTTCGGTCTGCTCAGCGACCTCAACCCGCTCTACGTCATCGGGGCGGTGGCATGTGAGATCGGTGCCCTGCTGTGTTACGCCCAGCTCTCCCGCGCCCTCCTTCCCGAGGAGGGTCGCCCCGACTTGTGGCGCATGTTCCGGGTCGTCCTGTCGTCGATGTCGGTGAGCCACGTGGTGCCGGGTGGGGCGGCGGCCGGCGGCGTCCTCCAGTATCGGCTCCTCACCACGTTCGGCACCGCGCCGAGCCAGGCCACCTTCGCCATGGCGACGCAGTCACTCGGTTCCGCCGTGGTGCTCAACGCGTTGCTCTGGATCGGGCTCGTCGTCTCCATCCCCGCCGCGGCTTCCAGCCGGTGTACGCCACCGCCGCGCTGGTCGGTGTGGTGCTGATCGCCGCGGCCGGCGGTGCCGTCATCGCGCTCACCCGGGGGCGTCACCGCACGATCGCACTGATCGAACGGATTGCTCGTCGGACGCCGCGCATCGACGAGGAGCGGGTCGGGCAGGCGTTCGAGCGTGTCGCGGTCCAGGTGGGCGTCCTGATCGAACAACCGCGGTTGGCGGTGACCGCCGTGGGCTGGGCGACGGCGAACTGGCTGCTCGACGCCACCGTGCTGTGGCTGTTCATCGCGGCGTTCGGTCACCAGAGCTCCATCCCCGGGCTCCTGGTCGCCTACGGGCTGGCCAACGTCCTCGCCGCCATCCCGATCTCGCCGGGCGGTCTGGGAGTGATCGAGACCACCTTGATCGTGACGCTGGTCGGCTTCGACACGCCGAGGGCGACGGCCAGTCTCGGGGTGGCGGCCTACCGGTTGGTGCAGTTCTGGCTCCCGATCCCGACCGGGGCCGCGGCGTGGGCGAGCCTCGGCGGGCGCCGACCCGGGGGTGTGTTCGCGTCGATGAGCGAGGAGAGCCAGCGCGACGAGGACCCGTCGTGATGCCGCGGCATCATCCCGATGAGCCCCACGTGGTGCGAGGATGATCGGGACACGAGGAGATCGAGCGATGACCGACGGCGCGGGGCCGCGCAGAACGCGACCGCAGAAGCCAGGGGACTACGACACCGGCGAGTGGGTCGACGTCGGTGCCGACGGTCGGTGGCGCCCCAGCGTCGGGGAGCGACTCCGCTCGTTCACCGTCCTCGCGCTCGCCATCGGTGCCCTCCTGATCCTCGCCGCGGTGGCATCGACTGGTGACGGGGGAGGCAGCGACGTGGTCGCGATCACCTCCTCCACGTCGTCGACGTCGATCGCGCCCACCACCACCGTGGCCACCACGGTCATCGACGGCACCACGATCGACGGCGAACCCCCGCCCCTCGCCTGCGTGTTCGACGACCGGGGTGGCCTGCCGCTGCGACCCAAGAGTCAGACGGCGGTGTTGGTGCTCAACGGCACCCCCCGCACCGGTCACGCCGGGCACTTCACCGACCAGCTCCGTGCCGCGGGCTACTCCACCATCGTGCCCGGGAATGCCTCGATCAGGGCTCGCACCACGGTCCAGTACGTCACCGGGCACTGCGCCGAGGCGGTGCAGCTGCTCGACGACCTCGGTGTCGACGGTGCCGAGGTCGGGCCGATCGACGAGGGCAACGACGTCTTCCTCGGCCGGGCCGAGGTCCTGGTGACCCTGGGGCGCGACTCGCTCTGATCTCGCGGGGCGTCGGCGGCCGCTCAGCTCCGCCGAGGTGGCCTCGACTCCCGCTCGATTCCCAGGGCGGCGAGGGCGTCGAAGGCCTGCCGGGCGACACGATCGATCTCGGCGTCGGGCCGTGGTGCACTGGTGTCGGTCGCCCAGCGGGCGAGGACGTCACCGAGGTGGTCGAGGTCGAGCGCCACCCCCACGATCGCGACCGCCGCCCTGGCCTCGTCATCGAGCCCGTCGAGGGGCGCGCGGTCGCGGGCGACGGTCACCAGCGATGGCGTCCGTTCGAGGACCCGGGCGAACGGCTTGAGGGCGCCGTCGGTGCGCCGAACGAGCTCGAGCACGGCGCCGGCCCGGCGTGGCTCGGGCTGCGCGTAGCGCACCAGCGCCGAGCGCAAGGACCAGTCGCCGACCCGGGAACGCTCGGCGTACTCGACCAGGGTCAGGGGGTCGACGTCACTCATGGTCGTCTCATCTTTTTCGTGGAAGTCCTCGTCTCGCTCCGAAATTCCTGGTAGAAACCCTAGAGAACGCCCGGAGGCCGTCGCGAAGAACTCGCGTTTGGCGTCGCGTTGGCGATCGACGGGCAACCGTTGGTCGGACGTGGCGTAGGTCGATCGGGTCCGCCTGACAACCGAGACCGGAGCACCTTGTGATGTCCTCTGCCCCTGCTTTGTCCCGTACCTCTCGTTGGACGCGGCTGCTTGCCGTGTTCGCGGTGATCGCGCTGTTCCTGGCGGCGTGCGGTGACGACGACAGCACCGCCACCTCGGACACCGGTGGTGACAGCAGCACGACGGCGGCCGGCAGCGGCAGCTCCGACACCGCAGCCACCGGCCTGCTGGCCGAACTGCAGGACAAGGGGACGATGAAGATCGGCATCGCCAACGAGGTGCCGTACGGCTACGAGGACGAGAACGGCGACGTGACCGGCGAGGCCCCCGAGGTGGCCAAGGTCGTGCTCGGCGAGTTGGGCATCGACAACGTCGAGGCCACCGTGGTGGACTTCGGAGCCCTGATCTCGGGACTCAAGGCGGGCCAGTTCGACATGATCGCCGCCGGCATGTACATCAACGCCGACCGGGCCCAGCAGATCCTGTTCTCCGATCCCGACTACTGCGTGGGCGAGGCCTTCGCGGTGCCCACCGGCAACCCCGACAACCTGTCCGACTTCAAGTCGGTCGTCGACAACGGTGACGTGACGATCGCCATCCTCGAGGGGGCGGTCGAGGTCGGCTACGCCGATGCCGCCGGTATCCCCGACAACCAGATCGAGTTGTTCGCCGACGTGAACGCGCAGTACGACGCGCTGGAGGCTGGACGGGTCGACGCGGTGACCGGGACCTATCTCACCGTCAAGCAGCAGACCGACGTCCTCGACGGGTTCGAGACCACCGAGGCTTTCACCCCTGTCGACGAGAACGGCGACGAGGTGCTCGGTTGCGGTGGCTTCGGCTTCCGCAATGAGAACCAAGCCCTGCGCGACGCGTTCAACGACAAGCTGAACGAGCTCCAGGACAAGGGTGAGCTCACCGACGTGATCACCCAGTTCGGCTTCGCCAAGGCCGACGTCGAGAAGGCACAGGGCCTCACCGTGGCCGATCTCACCAGCTGATCCGGGTCACCGGGCGGGCCACAACCGACCGAACCACGGCGATGCCGACCGGCGCTCAGGCGCTGGTCGGCATCGGCGGTTCGGCACCACCGGGCACCGACAACGACCACGGGGGGTCACATGGGCGATCTGTTGCTCAATTCGAACCAGTACGACCGGGTGCTCGAGGGCACCATCTACACCCTCCAGATCCTCGGCGCGTCGTTCGTGCTCGGTGTGGTGCTGTCGGTGATGTTCGGGGTCGCCCGGCTCTCCGACCGGCGCTGGATTCGGGGTGCGGCCCTCGTCTACGTCGAGATCGCCCGGGGCATCTCCACCATCGTCCTGCTCTTCGTGATGGCCTACGCCATCCCGATCCTGTTCTCGATCGAGCAACGTGACCTGTTCGTGCTCGTCACCATTGCCCTCGGGCTCAACATGGGCGGCTACGGCGCCGAGATCATCCGGGGCGCGATCCTCTCGGTGCCCAAGGGGCAGACCGAGGCATCGATCGCCCTCAACCTCACCAACACCCAGCGCCTCCGCCACATCGTGTTGCCCCAGGCGATGCGGGTGATTCTGCCCCCGATGGGGAACCTCACCATCGAGATCCTCAAGGGGACCGCACTGGTGTCGTTGGTCGGGTTGTCCGACCTCACCTATGAGATCCAGAAGCTGAACACCAACCGGGTACTGGCTCAACATCCGGTGAGCACCACGGTCCTGTTTTTCAACGCGCTGGTCATCTACTTCGTGATCGCCCAGGTCATCAACGGCTTGTTCCGCTTCGTCGAGCGCTACGTCGAGCGCAAGTACGAGGGCGGTGAGGCGCTGCCCCACCTCGAGCAAGTTGCCGGCGCGGGATCCGCCTGATGACCGCGACCACTGACACCGGCACCGACGTCGACCCCGGCGCCCCGTCCGAACCGCGCCGGCCCTGGTACCGCCGTCCGGTCACCGTGACGACCCTGGTCGCGGTCGTCGCCGCGCTCTACGTGCTCATCCAGCTCGGAACGCGATCGCGGCTCCGGTTCCGCACCGATGTGTCCCCCAACGGCGACGTCAACTTCGACTGGGCCTACGCGAAGTCGCTGATCCCTGATCTGCTCAACGCCCTGTCGGTCACCGCCATGGCCACGGTGGTCGGCTTCGCCCTCGCTCTCGTCGTGGGGCTGTTCCTGGCCCTCGGTCGACGTTCTCCGGTCCGGGCGCTGCGGTGGCCCGTCGGGCTGTTCATCGAGTTCGTCCGCTCGACCCCGCTGCTCGTGCAGCTCTACTTCCTGTACTACGCCCTTCCCGACCTGGGCGTCATCGCCAGCCCGAACCAGGCCCTGATCTTCGGGCTCGGCATCCACTACGGCACCTACTGCTCCGAGGCCTACCGGGCCGGTATCAACAGCGTGGCCAAGGGGCAGTGGGAGGCGGCCACCGCCCTCAACCTCGGCTCCACCACCAAGTGGTCACGGGTCATCCTCCCCCAGGCCATTCCCAACGTCTTGCCGGCGCTCGGCAACTTCCTCGTCGCCGCGTTCAAGGACGCCCCGCTCGGCTTCGCCATCCAGGTCACCGGGTTGATGGCCTTCGCCAAATCGGTGCAGGGGCAGTTCCGGCCCGTCGAGGCGTACCTGATGATCGGCGTCGGCTTCCTCGCCGTCAGCCTCCCGGCCGCCTGGCTGGTCCGACGACTCGAAAGGCGCATCTCCTATGAACGCATCTGACCAGGTCCCGGCCAACGAGAGCCGGGCTGCGGCCGTACGGATGCACGAGGTCACCAAGGCCTTCGGTCCCAACGTGGTGCTCGACGAGCTCGACCTCGACGTCGACGCCGGCGAGCGGGTCGTCATCATCGGCCCGTCGGGCTCGGGCAAGACCACCATCCTGCGGGTGATCATGACGCTGGAGCGCATCGACTCCGGCACCATCGAGATCGGCGACGAGCACCTCTACCACGAGGCCGACGGCGTCACGCCGGCCAGCGAGAAGCGCATCCGCAACGTGCGCGCCCACGTGGGCATGGTCTTCCAGCACTTCAACCTGTTCCCCCACATGACCGCGCTGGAGAACATCACGCTGGCCCCGATCAAGGTCCAGGGCCGACCGCGGGCCGAGGCCGAGGCGCGGGGCATGGACCTGCTCGACAAGGTGGGCCTCGCCCACGCCGCCAACCAGACGCCGGGCCAGCTCTCCGGTGGGCAGAAGCAACGAGTGGCCATCGCCCGGTCGCTGGCCACCGAACCCGCGGTCATGCTCTTCGACGAGGTGACCTCGGCGCTCGATCCCGAGCTGGTGGGGGAGGTGCTCACCGTCCTGCGCGACATCGCCGAGGAAGGCAACACCACGATGATGCTGGTGACCCACGAGATGGGCTTCGCCCGCGAGGTGGCCGACCGGGTGATCATGTTCGACCACGGCAGCGTGGTCGAGGCGGGCCCGCCGTCGCAGGTCCTCGGCGATCCGCAACATCAGCGGACGAAGTCGTTCCTCAGCGCCGTGTTCGACCACTGACCTCGGCGCCTAGCGTCGGCGCATGACCGCATCGTCTTCCCCGGGCCTGCCCGAGCTCGGCTTCTACACGTTGGCCGGGCAGGCCACGTCGTCGCGCGACCTGCTGGACGAGGTGCGGCTGGGCGAGGAGATGGGCTTCGGCACCGTCTTCATCTCGGAACGGTTCGACAAGAAGGAAGCGGCCACGCTCTCCGGCGCGGCCGGCGCGGTGAGCGAGCGCATCACGATCGAGACTGCGGCGACCAACCACAACACCCGCCACCTGATGATCACCGCCGGGTACGCCCGGACGATGCAGAGCCTCACCGGTGGCCGATTCGTCCTCGGCCTCGGCCGAGGCATCGCCGCCATCCAGGACGCGTTCGGCATGTCGCGGGTCACGACGGCCCAGATGGAAGATGCGGTCGGCCTGCTCCGGCGGCTCTTCCGTGGGGAGGTCATCGTCGGCCACGACGGACCCGCGGGCCGCTTCCCGGTCCTGCACCTGTCGTCCGAGCTCGACGAACACCTCCCCATGGGTGTCGTGGCGTTCGGTCCCAACACGCTCGGACTCGGCGGCCGCTGCTTCGACGAGGTGGTGCTCCACACCTACTTCACCGACGAAACCACCGCCCGCTGCGTTCGCACCGTGCGGGCGGCCGCCGAGGAGGCGGGGCGCGACCCGGAGTCGGTGAAGGTGTGGTCCTGCTTCGCCACGGTGGGCGACCACCTTCCCGAGGCAGTGCGGCTCAGGAAGACCGTCGGACGTCTGGCCACCTATCTCCAGGGCTACGGCGACCTGCTCGTGACGACCAACGGATGGGATCCTGCCGTTCTCCAGCGCTTCCGGGCCGATCCCGTCGTGGCGGAGATCGGAGGCGCCATCGACGCGGTGGCCACCACCGACCAGCTCGAGCACATCGCCGACCTGTTGCCCACCGAGTGGCTGGCACCGAGCGCCACCGGCCGCCCGGCCGACTGTGTCGCAGCCATCCGGGGACAGTTCGATCTCGGATGCGACGGGGTCATCCTCCACGGCGCGTCGCCGAGCGAGCTGGCACCGATCGTGGCGGAGTATCGGCGGACCTGACCGGCCCGCGGTCAGGGGCGCTTGCCGTAGTCCGGGCGTTCGGTGCGAATGCGCTTGAGCTCCCAGAACCCGTCGATGTTCACCACCGCGGCGAGCGCATCCCACAGGGCCAGGCTGTCCTCGGTGGGCGGAACCCGCGTGATGACCGGTCCGAAGTAGCCGCGACGCTCGCCCTTGCGGTTGTCGAAGGCGATGATCGGCGTCCCGATGTCGTCGCCGGCGAGCTCGAGGCCCACGGCCATGCGCCGCTCGATCTCCGCGTCCCATCGCTCGTCCTCGAAGGCTGCCGCGTGCGCTCGGTCGATCCCGACGGACTCGAGGGCATCGGCGGGATCGAACGTGCGGTCCCGGTCGTGGTGGATCCGCCGCCCGTACTCCCAGTAGAGGGCTTCGAGATCACCACCGGCCTCGCGGACCGATTCCATCACCCGGAGCAACTTGTGGGTGCGGAAGACGGGTTCGTAGTGATCGGACCCCGGATCTGGGCGGTTCTTGAAGAACAGGCTGATCGGTTGCCACGTGACGCGGAGGTCACGGGCCGGTCGTACTTGTTCGACGACCCAACGGGCCGTCACCCAGCACCACGGTCAGATGGGGTCGATCCAGAACTCGATGTCCACCGGCCCAGTGTGCCAGCACCCGCAGTCGTTCCGACGCGGTGTCGTTTCAGAGCGTTTCGGCTGCATATGGTCTGCCGGTGACCGGAGCCGAGATCGCCATCGTCCTGGGGGCATCCGTGCTCGGCGCGTTCGTGAAGTCCATCACCGGCATGGGCTACCCGCTGATCGCCGTGCCGATCATCACCCTGGCATTGGGGATCGAGGACGCGGTGGTGATCGTCGCCTTCCCGAACCTGGTCCTGAACGCCACGCTCTGCCTCGATGCCCGGGACGGCCGGAGCGAGGCGAGGGACCTCCCCGCCCTGGTCGGCGCCGGCTTCCTCGGCGCCTTCGTCGGCACGTTCGCCCTGGTCAACGTGCCCGAGGATCCGCTGCTGATCCTCCTCGCACTGACCATCGTCGCGTTCGTCCTGAACTACCTCCGCGACCCCGGCTTGCGCATCGCCCCCGAGACGTCCCGGCGCTGGGCCCCCGTGGTCGGAGGACTGGCCGGGGTCATGCAAGGGGCCGTCGGCGTCTCCGGTCCCGTGGTGGCCACCTGGCTGCACGGCTACCGGCTGCCCAAGCACGCCTACGTGTTCTCGGTGACCGCCATCTTCGGTGTCTCGGGGGCGGTCCAGTTCGGGCTCCTCCTCGCCGCCGGGAAGATGACGGGGGAGCGCGCCCTGGTCTCGGCGATGGCTCTCGTGGCCGTGCTGACCATGGTCCCGATCGGGACGCGGCTGCGCCGGCGACTCGGCGGTCCGGGGTTCGACCGGGCCGTGCTGGCCGTGCTGGTGGTCTCTGGCCTGGCCCTCGTGGTGCGCGTCGTCAGCTGACGCCTCGTCCCGCTTGCCGGAATGCGGAGTCGGGCGTAAGCACTGGGCATGCACGACGCGTTCCTCCACCCGTTCGCGGCGCCGTCCAAACCGGAGGCCGCGTTCCGACACATCGTCCGAGCCCACGGCGCACGGATCTGGGACGCGGACGGAAACGAGTACGTCGACGGCGTTGCCAACCTGTGGAACTGCCAGGTGGGCCACGGGCGTGACGAGATCATCGACGCGGTGGCCGACCAGCTCCGACAGGTCGATTGCTACAACAACTTCGATCCGTTCGGCAGCGAGGTGGCTGTGGCCGCCGCCGAGGCGATCAGGAGTCACTCGCCTCATCCCGACGGCCGGGTCTTCCTCGGGTGCAGCGGATCCGACGCGGTGGACACGGTGCTGAAGCTGGCGCGACATGTCCACCAGCGAGACGGCGACACGCAGCGCCAGATCGTGGTGAAGCGGACCCGGGGCTACCACGGCACCAACATGGGCGGCACCAGCGTCCAGGGGATCGAGGTCAATCGCGTCGGGTGGGGTGAGCTGCTGCCGTCGGTGGTCGAGGTGGCGGCCGACGACATCGAGGGCGTATCGGTGCTCTTCGCCGAGCACGGGGAGCGGATCGCCGCCGTGTTCACCGAGCCGGTCCAGGGTGCCGGCGGCGTGTACCCGCCTGCCGAGGGCTATCTCGGGGCGTTGCGGCGGTTGTGCGACGACCACGGCGCCCTCCTCGCGTTCGACGAGGTCATCACCGGCTTCGGGCGGACCGGACAGTGGTTCGCGTCGCAGACCTACGGCGTCGTGCCCGACCTGTTCTCCTTCGCCAAGGGCGTGACCTCCGGCTATCAGCCGATGTCGGGGGTGGTGGTGTCGGCCGGTGTCGCTGACCGGCTCGCCGAAGGAGATGCCGTGCTCCGGACCGGTTACACCTACTCGGGTCACCCCGGGGCGTGTGCCGCTGCCGTGGTGAACCTCGGGATCATCGAGCGGGAGGGCCTGGTCGAGCGGGCCCGGGCGATCGGTGCCCGCCTCGGTCCTGCGCTGGGGGCGCTGGTCTCCGACGGGGCGGTCACCGCGGTCCGCGGGGTCGGCGGGATGTGGGCCGTCGACGTGGACGGCGAGGCCACCCCGGTGCGGGACCGTCTCCTCGACGCCGGTGTGATCCTGCGGGCGATCGGGTCGACGCTGGTGCTGTGCCCGCCGCTGGTGGCCACCGACGACGACCTCGATGCCATCGTCGACGGCATCGCCGCCTGCCTGTGAGGGGCGCGGCCTCCTACGCGACGACGATCTCGCCATAGGTGGAACAGAGCCCGGCCGCCATGATCGCCACGAACGCGGCCACGATGATCCACGCCACCGCCCGGCGCCAGCCCCGCAGCAGCGGGCGTCCGGCCGCCGGTGCAGGCATGTACCACGAGGGGAGCAGCTGGGCGCGGTCGTCGAGATCCCACAGCGACACCGCGTCGTCCGGGATCGGCGCATCGGGATCGCCCCGGAGGGCGAGCGCCTCGAGCGCGGCGTCGTCGACGCGCTCGGTCCGGACGGGCAGATCCATGGGTCGAAGGTACCGCGAGCCCGGACCGGCAGCCGTTCGGGACGGAAGAGTTCACTGTCTCGTGAGCAGTCGGCGCGGAGTGGCCCGCGCCGGTTGCCATGCGACATGCTGGCACCACAACTGACCGCCCCGACGATCCGCGACGCGAGGGACCGAGTCGCTCCAGGGGCACCTGACATGAGGAGTTGCCGTGGCAACGCAGACCCAGATCCCGATCGTCGAGTACCTGGTGCTGGGCGACGACCCCCACCTGGTGGCCAACGAGTGCGCCTCCTGCGGGGCACGGTTCTTCGACCGCCGCAACGCGTGCGCGTCGTGCTTCGGGACCGAGTTCGCGCCGGTCGACGTCCCCACCGAGGGTGAGCTCACCTCGTTCACCATCGTGACCTTCGCCGCGCCCGGTGTCCCGGTGCCGTTCGTGGCCGGCATCGTCGACTGCGGCGGCACGAGCGTGCGGACCAACATCTTGAACGTCGAGGCCGACCCGGAGCACGTGAAGCTCGGCATGAAGGTCCGCCTCGCCACCTACTCCATGGGCGCCGACGACGACGGCGTCGAAGCGATCGGCTTCGGCTACGAGCCGTATTGATGGCGGTCGGCTTCGCCGCACCGCGTGCCGGCTGCTCGCTGGCACTCCCGACGCCGGCCATGTCGATGGTCGTCGAGCCCCCACAGAAACCCAGGAATACTGATCTCGAAAAGGAACGACACGATGAGCGAAGACATCTTCATCCTCGGCATCAAGATGACCAAGTTCGGCAAGCACGTCGACAAGGACGTCATCGACCTCGGCGCCGAAGCGGCCATGGCGGCGCTGGCCGATGCCGGCGTGACCATGGGCGACATGGGCATCATGGCCTACGGCAACCTGGTCGGGCAGACGTTCGGCCAGCAGCTGCAGAAGCAGATCGGTCAGACCGGCATCCCGGTGTACAACGTCCAGAACGCGTGTGCCACCGGTGCCACCGCGCTGCGCACCGTGGTCCTTGCCGTCAAGGCCGGTGAGTGCGACATGGGCCTGGCGGTCGGCGTCGAGAAGCTCGCCGGTGCGGGCCTGCTCGGGGCAAGTGCCCAGAAGAGCTCCGACGAGCACAAGTGGGAGCCCTCCGGCCGATTCGGGGCAGTGGCAGGTGTCGACGGCCGCATCGGCACGGCCAACATGCCGGGCACCTTCGCCCAGGTGGGCATGGAGTACCTGCACGACAACACCTACGGCGGTGAACCCTTCGAACTGTTCGCCAAGATCAGCGAGAAGAACCACTCGCACTCCACGCTGAACCCGCTGGCGGCCTACTCCAAGAAGATGACGCTCGAGCAGATCATGGGCGACATCATGATCGCCTACCCGAACACCCGGCCGATGTGCTCGGCCAACTGTGATGGCGCGGCTGCCGCGGTGGTGGTGTCCGCTTCGAAGCTGAAGACGCTCTCGAAGGAGCAGCAGCGCCGGGCCGTGAAGATCTCGGCGTCGATCCTGACCTCTGACCCGTGGCAGGAGGCCTGCCAGGTGCTGCCCGACGTCAACACCCTGACGCGCAATGCCGCGCAGCAGGCGTACGAGCAGGCCGGCGTCGGACCCGAGGACCTCGACCTCGTCGAGCTCCACGACTGCTTCGCAACCGCCGAGCTCGTGCACTACGACAACCTCATGCTGTGCGAGCCCGGCGGTGCGGTCGACTTCTTCGAGTCCGGGGCCCCGTGGCGCGACGGCGACAAGCCGGTGAACGTGTCCGGCGGCCTGCAGTCGAAGGGCCATCCCATCGCGGCCACCGGCATCGCCAACATCTGGGAGGTGTGCCACCACCTGCGCGGTGAGGCCGGCGACCGTCAGATCGAGGGCGCCAAGGTCGGCCTCGCCCACGTGATCGGGCTGGGCTCGGCCTGCGGCGTGCACATCCTGGAGAAGACCGCGGCCTGACGCGCCGCCTCGTCTACGCGTTCGACGACGACCACCCGGACCCACCGGGTGGTCTCGCCGCGCTCCTCGGGGGCAAGGGCGCCAGCCTGGTCATGATGACCGGGATGGGGCTCCCGGTCCCGCCCGGCTTCACCATCACCACCGCGGCGTGTCGCGCCTACCTGGCCGACGGTTGGACCGACGAGCTCGAGACGGCGATCCGGGATGCGCTCCGGGCGCTCGAGGACCGCAGCGGGCTGCGCCTGGGCGATCCCACCGCCCCGTTGCGGGTGAGCGTCCGGTCGGGAGCACCCGTGTCGATGCCGGGAATGCTCGACACCGAGCTCGACGTCGGTGAGACCGCGGACCGCGTGCTCGGGGCGGTGCGCCACGTGTTCGACAGCTGGACGAGCGATCGAGCCGAGCGGTTCCGGGCCGTGGAGGGGATCGATGCCGACCTGGGCACGGCGGCCACCGTGCAGATGATGGTCTTCGGCGACCTGGGCCGCGACTCCGGCTCCGGGGTGGCGTTCACCCGGGATCCATCGACAGGGGAGCGAGTCCTCATGGGCGACTTCCTGGTCGACGCACCCGGCGACCACGTGGTCGCCGGCGACCACGACACGCTGCCCCTGGTGGTGATGCGCGATCGGTGGTCGGCAGTGTGGAACGAGTTGGAGACCGCGGCGCGGACACTCGAGATCGCCTGTGCGGACATGGTCGACATCGAGTTCACCGTGCAACGAGGGACGCTGTGGTTGTTGCAGGCCCGCCGGGCCAAGCGCAGTGCCCGAGCCGCGCTGCGGGTCGCGGTCGAGATGGCCGAGGATCCCGAGTTCCCCCTCGATCGGGCCGGTGCGGTCGAGCGGTGCCGGTCGCTGCTCGCTGAACCCCCGACGCTCGGTCCGGCCGGGGATTCCGGCGATGCCGTGGTGGTCACCGGTCTGGCTGCCGCACCCGGTCGGGGCATCGGCACGCTCTGTCTCGACGTCGACGCCGCGGTCGAGGCGCGAGACCGCGGCGTCGACGTGGTGCTGGTCCGGTCCGAGACATCGCCCGCCGACGTACGGGGCCTGGCGGCGTCGGTCGGACTGGTCACCACACACGGGGGCCTGGTGAGCCACGCGGCCGTGGTGGCCAGATCATGGGGGCTTCCGGCGGTCGTCGGTGCCGGCCGGCTGCGCATCCTCGACGATGCCGTCGAGGCCGATGGGATCCGAGTTGCGGTCGGTGAGATCGTCACCGTCGACGGCGACGGTGGCCGGTTGCTGCGGGGCGCGCACCCCGGGGAGCGGAGCCCGGTCCCCGAGGTGGCCGTGCTGCGGCGCTGGGTCGAGGCCCTCGAACCGCCGGCCAGCTCGTGACGGCGCGCGACCATGACGGCGTGGAGTCGACCCGCATCGATCGCTGGCTGTGGGCCGTGCGCGTCTACCGCACCCGCTCCGATGCCACCCGGGCCTGCTCCGGCGGTCACGTGTCGGTCGACGGTCGTTCGGTCAAGCCCGCCCACCACGTCACCGTCGGCGACCGGGTCACCGCTCGCGTCGGGAACCGCGAGCGCATCCTCGAGGTCACCGATCCCATCGCCAAGCGGGTCGGTGCCAGCGTCGCGGCCGCGTGCTTCGTCGACCACAGCCCTCCGCCGCCCGAGCGGGTCCGGGAGACGCCTCAGGCAGTCCGCGAGCCGGGGAGCGGCCGGCCGACCAAGCGCGAGCGCCGCCAACTCGACCGCCAGTTCGGTCGTCGGCGCTGACCGACGCTCTAGATTGGTCCCGTATGGCTGCCTTCCACGATCTCGAGATGACGTCCATCACCGGCGAGCAGGTCTCCTTCGAGCAGTTCCGAGACCAGGTGTGCCTGATCGTCAACGTCGCCACCAAGTGAGGGCTGACGCCCCAGTACGCAGGTCTGCGTGCGCTCCATGACGACACCGACGGGTTCACCGTCCTCGCCTTCCCCTGCAACCAGTTCGGCAACCAGGAGCCGGGGACCGATGCCGAGATCCTCGAGTTCGCCACGTCCACCTACGGCGTCACCTTCCCGATGTTCTCCAAGATCGAGGTCAACGGGCCGGGAGCGGTACCGCTCTTCCAGCTCTTGAAGCAGGCCCACCCCGGTGAGGGCGAGTCCAGCGAGATCACCTGGAACTTCGAGAAGTTCCTCGTCGACGGCACCGGTGAGGTGGTTGCCCGGTTCTCGCCGATGACCACGCCCGAGCAGGTCGCCGAGATCCTCCCGCAGTACCTCTAGGACCTCGGATCACCGTTCCCCGGGTCGGAGCGGATACACTGACGGCCGAGCCAGCCGGCCACCGTTTCGGTGCACGGTCAGCTCCGGTGGGACCGCCAACCACCCGGAACGCCCGCTCCCAGGAGCGACGGCTCGCACATGGCGATGTTGCCGTGGGACCGGCATGTGGCCGCAGCCACCGTCGGTGTCACGACCTGTGAACGGAGAACACGATCACCAGCACCACCCTGCCTGGCCCAGACCTCCTCCCCAAGGTCCTGCCCAGCGACTTCGAAGCGATCGTCCAGGCTCACCTCGACGGTCGCGCCACCGACGAACAGCGAGCCATCCTCGAGCGGTTCCGCGCTGATTGGGTGCGCGTCCTGTACCGCTTCCTCGACAACGCCGACCGGGTGATCGAGGAGACCAAGCGCCGGGTGCGAGGTCCCGAACGCGCCCTCATCATCGAGGACTTCGACCGCGAGGCGTACCGCATCGACGAGGTCCTCACCCGGCTCATCGGCCCGCCGCGCCAAGACGAGGTCATCCCGGACGGCCAGCGCCCGAAGCCCAAGACCGGTCCGGCGCCGTCGAGCGAGGACCAGGAGGTGGGCGTCACCCAGCTCCAGCTGTCGTGGGAGCCCGGCGTGCTCATCGCCTGGGCCGGGGGCCGCAACGCCCCGACCGACGACGTTGCCGGAGTACGGGCCCGCCTGCAGGCGGCCGGGGGCGGCTCGATCCCGTGGGAGGAGCACCGCCCGCTGCGGTTGCTCGACGGCACCAGGGCCGAGAGCCTCGTCGCCCCCATCGGCTCCACCCTGGGTTGGCTCGTCGCCCAACGCGTCTCGGCCGACGATGACGGCATCGGCGCCACCGTGCCCTGGCTCGGGCTCACCACCGCGCTCGCGGTCCGCCTCGTTGCCCAGGGGCGCATGGTGCCCCGGCTGCGGAAGCTGCGGCGCCGGGATGATTCGGGGGGCAAGGGTCCCGATCTCTCGACGTTCCAGGTCAGTTGGGAGCCGGCGCTCATCGACCCTGACGTCATCTCGGAGCTGGCCGAGGTCCGACCGGGCGCGGCGGCGACCGCGGGCAATCGCCAGGACGGACGAGCGTTCACCCAGTCAGTGCTCACCGACCTGGTGGGCACGATCTGCCAGATGGCGGCGCAGCGCCTGGAGGTGCCGGCGCCGCCGCCGGACCCCAAGTCGCGCACCGACGTGGCCGAGACCGTGCTCGCCTCGCTCGACGCCCGGAGCTTCGACGCGCCCACCCGGGCCGGCGCCGAGCTGGTCCGCCGGCTCGACCAGTGGTCGTCACCGGTCACGGGAACGGCCAAGTTCGCGTTGACCGTCAGGCTCGATCCGCCCGACGACGGCAACGCCTGGCACTGCTCGGTACTCGGCCCCGGACCCGAGGGCGGACTCGAACCGGTCGAGGTCGCCATGGTCAACGCCTCCAACACGCGGGCCCGGGAGATGCGCGATCAGCTCGCCCGGGTCGAGCGGCTGTTCCCCGAGCTGAGCCGCCCCGGTGGGCGGCGCCGCGGCGAGGTCATCCTCAGCCAGGAAGAGGCGTGGCAGCTGATGAGCGCCACCGGCGAGGTGCTGACCGCGGCGGGCTTCGACGTGCAGGTGCCCGCGCTCTCCCGGCGCAAGCCGACGCCCGGACTCCGGCTCACCGCCGAGGAAGCGCACGAGTCCATGGTCGGAGCGCAGCAGCTGGCCAACGTCCGCTGGTCGGTCGTCTTCGACGACGTCGAGCTGACCGCGGCCGACATCCAGCGGCTCGCGTCACAGGCCAAGCCGTTGATCCGCTCGGGCGACAAGTGGGTCGAGATCGACAAGGCCGATCTGAAGGAGGCGGCCGCCGCTCTCGCCGAACGGGCCGACAAGACCCAGCTGAGCGGTGCCGACATGTTGCGCCAGGCGCTGGGCCTCGAGGGGTCGCCCCTCTCCGGTGGCATCTCGATCAGCGGTGGCGGCTGGGCCGCCGACCTGCTGCGCAGCGCGGCCAAGATCTCCGACGCCGATGTGGTCACCCCCGAGTCGTTCGACGGTGAGCTGCGCAGCTACCAGGCGGAGGCGGTGGCGTGGCTGCGCTTCCTCGACGATGCCGGTCTGGGAGGCTGCCTCGCGCTCGACATGGGTTTGGGAAAGACCCCGACCATGCTCGCCCACGTGGCCGAGACGCTGGGCGAGGGGCCGACGCTGGTCATCGCGCCGCCGGCCGTCGTCGGCAACTGGGCTGCCGAGGCCCGTCGCTTCACCAAGCGGTTGCGGGTGGTCGTCCATCACGGCCCCAACCGCTCGAGCGAGCGTGGGATCCCGGCCATGACCGAGAAGGCCGACCTGGTGATCACCACCTACGGCACCGCGGTGCGCGATGTCGATGCGTTGGCCAAGGTCGCATGGTCCAAGGTCGTGCTCGACGAGGCCCAGGCGATCAAGAACCCCACCTCGGAGACCGCGCAGCAGCTGCGGCGCATCGAGGCTCGCACCCGCGTCGCCCTCACCGGTACCCCCATCGAGAATGGCCTCGGCGACCTGTGGGCCATCATCGACTACTGCAATCCGGGTCTGGTCGGCGGGCGGGCGCAGTTCATCTCGCAGCTCTCGCCCAGCGGCACCGGCAAGGACGGCGCCGAGAGCGCCCTGCGCGCCCTGAACGGCATCCTCGTGTTCCGCCGGACCAAGGCCGAGCCGGCCATCGCCGCCGAGTTGCCCGATCGCATCGACGAGCTCGACCACTGTTCGATGACCGCCGAGCAGATCGGCCTGTACCAGGCCGTGCTCGATCGGCTGGTGATCGACACCGCCGATCAGGAAGGCACCCCCAAGAAGAAGGGCGCGGTCCTGGCGGCCATCACCGCCCTCAAGCAGGTCTGCAACCACCCCGAGGCCTACACGAAGACCGGCGAGCCGCTCGACGGCCGGTCGGGCAAGCTCGCCCGGCTGAACGAGATCGTCGAATCGGTCTTCGAATCCGGCGAACGGCTCCTGATCTTCACCCACTTCGCGTCCTGGGGCGAGAAGCTCGCCGACTACCTGACCGAACGCAACGGCATCTCCATCGCCTGCTACCACGGCGGCCTCGCCCGCGGCGCCCGCGACAAGCTGGTGAGCGACTTCCAGTCGGGCACCGGTGCGGGCGCCATGGTGCTCTCCTTGAAGGCGGGCGGCACCGGGCTCAACCTGACCTCGGCCAACCATGTCGTGCTCTACGACCGCTGGTGGAACCCGGCGGTCGAGGACCAGGCACGCGACCGAGTGTGGCGCATCGGCCAGAAGAACACGGTCATCTGTCACCGGTTGGTCTGCCCGGGCACGGTCGACGAGCGGGTCGAAGAAGTCGTTGCCGGCAAGCGCCGGATCGCCGATCTCGTCCTGCCCAAATCCAGCTCGATCGGCGACCTCGACGCCAACCAGCTCCAAGCTGCGCTCGGCATCGACCCCAACCTGCTCCTCACCGACGACGGAGACGACGAATGAACACCACCAACGGATCGAATGGCGGCGGCAAGGGCCAGAACGCCCAGTCGGGCCGGCGCCGGAACCGCAAGCGTCGGAACCGGACCAAGGCGAGCGCCGAGTACTGGGGCGACAAGGCGAAGCTGCCCGAGCCCACCAGCGACATCCGGATCACCAACGATCCCGCGGCCGTGGTCCGCTCGCTCGGGCGCCCGCCGCTCCCGGGTCAGGACCACGTCAGCGAGGCGTTCTTCACCGCCGTCTTCGGGCGAGCCGTCGGCCTGGCCAGTGCGCTGGCCGCCGCCGGTGACCTGATCGAGCCCGAGGAGCTCCTGCAGGACTGATGCCGGAGGCCGCCGAGGTCACGGTGGCGGCACGCCAGCTCGATCACGTCGCCGCCGGCCGTGTCCTGACTGCCCTCGAGGTGACCCACCCGCGCACCACGCGGGCGCAGTCCGTCGACGCCCTCGCGGTGTTCGTCGGCGCCCGGGTGGAGGCGGTGCAGCGGCACGGGAAGTGGGTCGTGGTGCACTTCACCGACCGGGAGCTGCGGCTCGGGATCCATCTCCGCATGAGCGGCCAGCTCCTCGCCCGACAGCCCGATGAGGTCCCGCCCGACCGCCACGTCCACGCCCGGATCCACTTCGGCCCCACCAATCCCGTTCTGGTCGGTCAACGAGCCGCTGGGAGCGACCGTCGGACCACCAGAACGGGGTTGGGGGTGCCGGCGCCGCCCGCAGGGGCGTCGGGCACGGATGCCGGTCCGGTGGTGGTGTGGTTCCGCGACCCCCGCACCTTCGGCGAGCTCCGGATCCTCCGGGAATCGCCTCCCGTCGCCGCCGACCTGTTCCACCCCGCCGTGACCGCGGATTGGCTCGCGGCGCGGGCGGTGCATCGACGGGTGGGGGTCAAGGCGGTGCTCCTCGACCAGGTCGGTGCCGTGTCGGGCATCGGTAGCTACCTGGCCGACGAGGCGCTGCACCGGGCCGCGATCTCGCCCCGGCGGGCGGCGGCCAGCCTGCGCCCCACGGCGTGGTCCCGCATCCTCGAGGCCGCCCGGGACATCACGACCGATTCGGCGGCGGGCGGGGGTGTGACCCTGCCCGACGAGGGCTGGGTCGATCTGTGGGGCCGACCGGGTCGCTATGCCCCCGAGCTCCGCGTCCACGGGCGGGCGGCGTGCGGCACGTGTGGCACTCCGACCCGGTCGGCCGTCATCGGCGGGCGGAGCGCGCGGTGGTGTCCGAGGTGTCAGGACCACCGTCGGGTGCGCTGACCTACAGTCCGGCGCGGGAACCGTCACTCCAGGGGGAAACACCATGGTCCTGACCGAGTCGTACTGGCCGGCCGACACCAGTGATCCGGTCCGCGAGACCACGGTCGGAGGGTTGCTCCGCGAAGCCGCAGCCGAGGCACCGGATCAGCTGGCGCTCACCGCCGGCGTGGCCGATCCGGCGTCTCGTCGCCAGTGGACCTACGCCGAGCTGCTCGACCAGGCCGAGCAGACCGCCCACGCCCTGCTGGCGCGCTTCGAGCCGGGTGACCACGTGGCCGTGTGGGCCCACAACGTGCCCGAGTGGGTGATCCTCGAACACGCACTCGCGCTCGCCGGCATGGTCCTGGTCACCATCAATCCCGCCCTGCGTCGCGACGAGGCGGCCTACGTCCTGCGCCAGTCACGCGCCGTCGGTTTGTTCCACACCGACACCTTCCGCGACCAGTCGCTGCGGGCGATGGCCGACGATCTGGCGGCCGACCTGCCCGAGCTGCGCACGACGGTGTCGTTCGGCAACTGGAGCGAGTTGCTCGCCTCCGCTGACTCCTCCACCGAGTTGCCGGTGGTCACGCCGGACGATCCGGCCCAGATCCAGTACACGTCCGGCACCACGGGGTTCCCGAAGGGAGCCCGGCTCCGGCATCGGGGCATCACCAACAACTCCCGGTACCAGGGCCACTTCTACGGTGAGCCGAACGGCACCGCCTTGACCCCGATGCCGTTGTTCCACACCGGCGGCTGTGTCATGAGCGTCCTCGGCGCCGCCTGGCTCCGCCAGAACCTGGTCCTCGTCGAGCAGTTCGATCCGGCCCTCGTGCTGGAGCTGATCGAGACCTACCGCCCGTCGTCCATGGGCGCCGTGCCCACCATGTTGATCGCGATGATGTCGCACCCCGACTTCGCCACCCGCGACATCTCGTCGTTGCGGGCGGTGGTCAGCGGTGGGGCGATGGTGCCTCCCGACCTCGTCCGGACCATCGAGTCCACGCTCGGGTGCGCGTTCCAGATCGTCTACGGGCAGACCGAGCTGTCGCCGCTGGTGTCGATGACGCACGCCGACGATTCCGCGGTGGACAAGGGCACCACCGTCGGGTTGCCCATGCCGAGCACCGAGGTGAAGGTGATCGACGTCGAATCGGGTGCCACCGTGCCCCCGGGACGGGAAGGCGAGATCTGCGCACGGGGCTACATGCAGATGATCGACTACTTCGACATGCCGGAGGTGACGGCCGAGACGGTGGATTCCGATGGCTGGTTGCACACCGGCGACCTCGGCACCGTGGACGAGCGCGGGTATCTGGCCATCACCGGACGACTCAAGGACATGATCATCCGCGGCGGCGAGAACCTGTTCCCGGCCGAGATCGAGAACCGCCTCTTCGAACACCCGTCGGTGGCCTCGGTCGCCGTCGTCGGCGTTCCGGACCCGACCTGGGGTGAGCAGGTCGGCGCGGTGATCCAGGTCGCCGAAGGTGCCGAGTTGCACCCGAGCGAGCTGCAGGCGTACTGCCGGGAGACCCTGGCGCCCCACAAGGTGCCGAGGCTCTGGTATCGCGCCGAGGAGTTTCCGCTCACCGGCAGCGGCAAGGTCCAGAAGTTCGCCCTCGTCGAACAGATCGAGAAGGGTGACCTCCGGCCCGTCCCCAGCTGAACTTGTCGTCGCTCCGTCACGAGGGGTGTGACGCGGCGACGAGATTTTCTAGTTGTCGGCGGTGAGGCGGTCGAACTCGATGACCTTGCCCCGGTTGATCGAGACCCAGTCCCGAGCCTCGAGGTAGGGCTTGAACGTCTTGGCGATGAAGCGGCCGTCGGCCTCGGTCTTCGGGCGCTGCAGCTCGTAGAGGTGGGGAAATTCCAGCCATGCGATGGTGGCGTTCCACATCCGCAGCACGGCGTCGCCCTCGGTGGGGGGCTCCATGATGACCGGGCCGAACAGGCACTGTCCGTCGGGGAAGAACAGGGTGGGCACGCCGTAGCCGCCCGCCGCCACGACCTTGTCGTGCTCGGCCTTCACCTCGTCGTGGGTGGAGGGGTCGGCGATCGCCTCGTCGACCACGCCGGGATTCATGCCGAGCTCGGCGAGCAGATGACGGGCCACGTCCGGATCGTGGGGGCGGTGCCCGTCCTCGTGGAGTGCCCGGCCGGCGCGCTCATACCAGGCGTCGAGCTTGGCCATGTCGTCACGCCGCAGGAGGGCGCCGATGCGCATCATCGACCAGCCATAGGACCACTCCCGTTCCCAGGGGTGCTTCTTGCCCTCCGCCCGGTTGATCTCCTCCAGCGAGAAGAACCGCCAGTTGATGGTGAGGCCGGTCTGATCGCGGACCGCTCGAATCCATTTCGACGTCTGGTACGCGAACGGACACATCACGTCGAAGTGGAAGTCGATCTCGGTGATCTGCGGGGCAGCGCTCATGTTCCGAGGCTAGGGGCCGGGCCACGCAGGGACGCGTTGTCATGGTTCTGTAATGTGCCCGGCTCGGGTACAGGGTCTCGCACTCCACCCCAACGGGGGGCGGCGAGTACAAGGAGCAGAACAACTCATGGCTACTGGAACTTCGGTCTTCCTCATCGCCCTCGGCGCCGTCCTGACCTTTGCCGTGGATGCCACCGTCGGCGGTCTCAACATCGACGCCGTCGGCATCATCTTGATGATCGCCGGCGCGGTCGGGCTGCTGGTCTCGCTGTTTTGGCTCGATCGCATGTCGGCGCCTCGCACCACCACGCACGTGGTCGAGGAGCGCCCGGTGACCGAGCGTCACGTCGTCGAGGAACGCCACACGCGCATCTGATCCCTCCGCCGCCTCCAACGGCGACACCGCCCTCCCGGTCAGCCGGCGAGGGCGGCGATCGCGTCGGCTTGGGCCAGGACTCGCCGGGCCTCGTCGACGTGAAGGTTCTCGATCATCCGGCCGTTCACGGTGACCACGCCGCGGCCGTCGCGCTCGGCCTCCTCGAACGCATCGATGATCTCCCGCGCGCTGGCCACCGCCTCCGGTGACGGGGCGAACACCTCGTTGCACGGTTCGAGCTGGCTGGGGTGGATGAGGGTCTTGCCGTCGAAGCCCATCTCCTGGCCCTGGCGGCACTCGGCGAGGAAGCCCTCGGCGTCGCCGATGTCGTTGTACACGCCGTCGAGGATCACCTTGCCGGTGGCGCGGGCGGCGAGCAGGCACAGGCCGAGGCCGGTCAACAGGGGCTGGCGACCCGGGACGTGGGTGGCTCGCAGCTCCTTGGCAAGGTCGTTGGTCCCCATGACGAGGACGGCCAGGCGCTCGGAACTGCGGGCGATCTCCTCGGCGTGGAGCATGGCGACGGGGGTCTCGACCATGGCCCAGATCGCGGTGCGATCGGGGGCGCCGGCCCGTTCGAGGGCGGTCTCGATGGCGCGGACGTCGTCGACGGAGTCGATCTTCGGCACGACGATGGCGTCGGGCCCGGCAGCGGCGACGGCGGCGACATCGGCATCGTGCCACTGCGTGCCGATCCCGTTGGCGCGGATCGCGATTTCGCGCCGGCCGTACTCGCCGGAGGATGCGGCGGTGCACACCCGCTCGCGAGCTTCGTCCTTGGCGTTGGGCGCCACGGCGTCCTCGAGGTCGAGGATGAGGGCATCGGCGGCGAGGCCCTTGGCCTTCTCGAGGGCGCGTTCGTTGGCGCCGGGCATGTAGAGCACGGAGCGGCGGGGGCGGAGGGACGGATCGGTGCTCACAGCGCGTAGGCCTCAGCCAGATCGGCGTCGCGCTCGGCGAGCTGCTTGGCGAGGTCGAGGACCACGAGGCACTGCTTGACGGATGCGTCGTCCTCCATCTTGCCGTCGAGCATGATGGCGCCGGTGCCGTCGCCCATGGCCTCGACCACTCGTTTGGCGTGCTCGACCTCGTCGACGGGAGGTGAGAAGACCCGCTTGGCGATGTCGATCTGCACCGGGTGCAGCGACCAGGCTCCGACGCACCCGAGCAGGTACGCGTTGCGGAACTGGTCTTCGCAGGCGACGGTGTCGCGGATGTCGCCGAAGGGCCCGTAGTAGGCGTAGATGCCGTTGGCCACGCATGCGTCGACCATGCGGGCGACGGTGTAGTGCCACAGATCCTGTTGGGCGGTGATCCGTCCGGCTTCGAGATCGTCGCCGGTGGGGTCGGATCGCACCAGGTAGCCGGGGTGCCCGCCGCCGACGCGCGTGGTCTTCATCCGCCGGTTGGCGGCGAGGTCGGCCGGACCGAGCGACAGTCCTTGCATGCGCGGCGAGGCGGCGCAGATCTCCTCGACGTTCGTCATGCCTCGGGCCGTCTCGAGGATGGCGTGCAACAGGATCGGCCGATCCAGCCCGGCCTTGGCCTCGAGTTGCGCGACGAGGCGGTCCACGTAGTGGATGTCCTCGGGGCCTTCGACCTTGGGGATCATGATGACGTCGAGTTTGTCGCCGATCTCGGTGACCGCGGCCGTGAGGTCGTCGAGGCCCCACGGCGAGTCGAGGCTGTTGACCCGGGTCCAGAACTGGCACTCGCCGAAGTCGACCGACGTGCCGACCTCGATCAGTCCGGCCCGGGCGGCTTCCTTGTCGGAGGCGGGGACCGCATCCTCGAGGTTGCCGAGGAGCACGTCGCAGGTGGCCACCATGTCGGGCACCTTGGAGCGCATCTTCTCGTTCGCCGGGGGGAAGAAGTGGATGTTCCGCGACGGGCGGAACGGGATCGCCCGCAGCGGTTCCGGGGCACCGATGGCCAGGGGAGCGAAGAAGTCTTTGGCGCTGCGCACCAGGTCTCCTCGGGGTCGTCGACGGTTGCTGGCCGGGGACCGTACCGCCGGTTGCTCGGTGCCGAGAAACCCCGCAAGACATGCGGCGGAGTTGACGAGCCGGCTGGCCAGAGGACGGCGGGCGAGCATCTCCAGAAGCGGAGCCGGCAGACGAAGTCTGCCGGCGTAGCGTCTCAGAGCAGGATCTCGGCGAAGGCGTCGGCCAGGAAGTCGGTGGCGGCCTCGACGTCGTAGGAGTGGTTTCGGAAGATGTGGTCGAGGGAGTCGAACTGGGACAGCGTGTCGAGGATGCCGGACACGGTGACGGCGCGGTTGACGGGGAGGGCATCGAGCTCGGGAGCGAACATCTCGGCCGTCTGCTTGGACAACTCGGTCCGACTGGCGTCGAGCCGGGCGCAGAGATGGGCCTGGTCGGCTGATCGGATGGCGCTCGCCCGGTAGACGGACCGCACCGCGGTGAACAGTCGCATCCGCCGCCGGCAGAAATGGGTGATGCGAGCCGAGGTCGAGCCCACGCCGGCATCCGGCATCGGGAACAGGTGACTGGCCTGGGCAATCTGGCGATCGATGGCGGCCGACACGAGGTCGTCGACATCGTCGAAGTAGCGGTAGACGGAGCGCAACGACACCCCCGAGCGCTCGGCGACCTCGTGGACGCCAGGGGTGAGGTTCTCCTCGGAGAACAGCTCGATCACCGCGTCCAGCACGGCGATCCGGTTGCGGTCGCGTCGGGCGGTTCGGCCGTCGACGTGTTGGTCACGGGTGGAGGTGCTCGTGCTCTCGTTCATCTCAACGTTCCTGTCGAGCCCACCCGGGCGAATCGTACCTTTTCGGCGCGGGGGCCGGCGGATGGTGTGGATTCGTACCCGAATTGGGGGTGAGAGAGAACTCCGGAGAAGTGGTGGCTTCAGCGGTGGCCGGGCGCCATGTAGAACCAGACCGGGAACGGGGCGTCGGCGTTCTTGATCGCCAGTCGGGCGGCGAGGAGGGTCCGGCCCGCCTCGGTGCGCTCGAAGAACCATGCCTCGGCCTGGCGCGCGCCGGGTGGGGGTCCGTCGACCAAGACCAGCGCGGCCTCCTCGTAGTACGTGCGGATGTCGTGCGCGGTGGCGATGGTGTTCCGGCCCGGGAGACCGGCCTCCTTCCAGGGCGCACCCCCGGCGATGGCATCGAGGACGGCCAGAGCGTCGGGTACGCCGTCAGGGCCCAGGACCCGGCCGACTGACGTGGAGCCTCGCTTCGCCAGACTCCGGTCGTAGGCGGCCCGGAGGCCGCGCGCCTCGTCGACCGCGGCCGGGACGTTGGGGTCGTAGCGGGGAGGTAGCGAGCAGGTCAATGGCGTCTCGTCGGCGACGATCACCTCGGGGTGGTCGACCAGCACCGGGCCGCGCGGCTCGTCGAGGAGGGCGAAGGCGCGCCGTAGGACGTCGTGCTGGAACGCCGGATCGCCCGGTCGGCCCAACGGGCGACCGAGCGGGAATTCGGCAACGAGCGCTCGCGGCGGCCGCATGCGCTCCGCCACGGGCCGGACCGAGATGAGGGCCACGGTGGCGAGCCCGGCAGCCTCGAAGACGTGGGCGAGCGTACTCACGGTACGCGAGCAGAGCGGTCAGACGGGGGTGAGCAGGACGATGTCGACCCCGTCGTCCCGGAGCTGGCGCGCCGCGGTCGGGCCGGTGTCGAGCCGGACCTCGGCGACCGTGTCGGGCTGGTTGCCGGCGAAGGCCAGGTGGTGAGGTGCAACGGCACCGATGACGCCCCGGGCGGCGAGCTCCTCGAGGCGGTCGATCGGAAAGACGACGTTGAGGTCGGCGGCGAATCCGCTGCGGTCGAAGTTCGCCGACCAATGCCCGAGGCGGAGGTCGCGGTCATTGCGGTCGAGCGTGCGGAAGCTCGTGTCGCTCGCCGTGAACTGGTCGTCGTCAGGGCGGTGCAGCGCGGCGGTGGTGACGATGGCGACGGTGGCTTCGGCCAGCGGTGGTGGGATCGTGAAGGCCGGGTCATCGAACTCCGGCATCGGGAGACCGGCAGCATGGGCCCGCATCACTTCGTCACCGCTCATCGTGGTCCCCCTGGTCGTCGTCCGACGTCGACGGTACCGCCGACGACGCCATCAGAGGGTGGGATCGGGTTGGCGTTCGTCGGGGTAGGTGTCGCGCATCACCTGGCCGACCATTCGGACGGCATCGGCCCGGTCCATCGACTCGAGCAGGGCTTCGGATTCGCGGTTGGCCTGGCCGGCCACGATGGTCGGTTGACCCGAGCCGAGAGCGTCGAGGGCCTCGGCGACGACATCGTCGGGCACCATCAGCGTGGCGGTGCCCAGGCTCGACTGTGGGTGCGACGACAGCCACCCGGGGGTTCGGGTGGAACCGGGGAGCACGCCGAGCACGTCGACGCCGTCATCGCCGAGCTCGTCCCAGAGCGACTCGGCGAGGATGGCGAGGTACGCCTTGGTGGCGGCATAGGTGGCCACCAGGGGGGCACCTCGACGAGACGATAGCGACGACATGATGACGATGCCGGCGCGGTCTCGATCGGCGAACCGGGGGAGGAGCCCGTGGATGATCGTGGTCGGCGTCAGGGCGTTGACCCGGAGTTGGACCTCGAACGATGCCGGGTCTTGATCGCGGAACCAGCCGACGTGCGACGCGGCGGCGTTGGCCACGAACAGGCCGACGTCGAGGGACATACAGGCATCGAGGACCTCGGCGGCCGCGTCCGACGCACCGAGATCGACGGCGAGGGTCCGGCACTCCACGCCGTGCCGGTCGGCCAGGGTGTCGGCCAGGGTGGTGATGGGACCCACCTCGCGATCGACGAGGAGAACCGACAGGCCTCGGTCGGCGATCTGGGTGGCGTAGGCGGCGCCCATGCCGACGCCCGCGCCGGCCACCACGGCCCACGGTCCGTAGGCGGAGGAGAAATCGTCCATCGCCCCACCCTAGATGCGTCCCGGCGATGCTTGACCGCCGGGTCAAGGCCGCTAGCGTTTTCGTCGTTGGATCGAGCGTCGGGGAACGAGACATGACGACAGTGACCGGGACCGTGGCTGATGGCTTCGAGGGCGTGCGCGACGCGTTCGAGCGCAACTTCGTGGAGCACGGCGACGTCGGGGCCGGCGTCGCCGTCTACGTCGACGGCAGCTGTGTGGTCGATCTCGTCGGCGGTCTCGCCGATCCGTCCACCGGACGGGCCTACGACGAATCGACCCTCCAACTGGTGTTCTCCACCACCAAGGGCATCGCGGCCATTGCTGCCCATCTGCTCGCCCAACGGGGCCTGCTCGACTTCGACGCCAAGGTCACCGACATCTGGCCCGAGTTCGGCCAGGCCGGAAAGCAGGACGTCACCATCGCGATGCTGTTCGACCATCAGGTCGGCCTCCCGGCGATCGACGCTCGCCTCTCGCTCGACGAGGTCCTGGAGATCACCCCGGTCGTCGAGGCGCTTGCCGCCCAGGAGCCCCTCTGGGAGCCGGGGACCGCCCACGGGTACCACGCCCTGACCTACGGCTGGTTGGTCGGTGAGGTCGTCCGCCGTGTCACCGGTCGCACGATCGGCGAGTTCGTCGCCGACGAATTGGCCGCACCACTCGGACTCGACCTGTGGATCGGCCTGCCGGAATCCGAGCGGGGTCGAGTGGCTCCGCTGATCGCGCCGAGTCCGAGGGACGCGTCGTTCGACATGAGCGATCTCGATCCCGAGCTGATCCCGCTGCTCGGCGACCTCGCGGCCGCCTACCTGAATCCGGAGTCGGTGATGAACCGGGCCCTGCACCTGAACGGTGCGTTCGACCTGGGCGGCGAGGGCCGTGACATCGCCTGGAACCGGCCGGAGGTGTGGGCGTCGCAGATCCCGGCGGCCAACGGCATCACCAACGCCCGGTCCCTCGCTCGGCTCTACGCCGCGTGCGTGAGCGAGGTCGACGGCATCCGGCTCCTCGACGCCGCGACCGTCAAGGAGGCCACCGTCGAGCAGAGCAACGGCCGTGACCGGACCCTGGTCGTCCCGACCCGGTTCGGTCTCGGGTTCTTCCTGCCGTCGTCGTTCTCGCCCCTGATGGGCGACAGCAGCTTCGGTCATGCCGGTGCCGGCGGCTCGCTCGGCTTCGCCGATGCCGATCAACGCGTCGGCTTCGGCTACGTGATGAACAAGATGGGCACGAACCTCTCCGACGATCCCCGCACCGCGGGGCTGATCGACGCCGTCCGGCTCGCGCTGCGATGAGCTGAGCGACTAGCCGACGCCGGCCAACGCCAGGATCGGATCGTCACCGACCGGGTGCTCCCGCCACCAGGCGTCGAGGCGGGCGGCGGCGGCGCGGTGCTGAGCGGCGCCGTCCGGATCGGTGCGGGCCGCGTCGAGACAGGCGACGACGTACTTGGCCCGGTGGGCGTCGGGGTGGACGGCCGCCCGGTCGATCACGCCCTGGAGCGACGCCGGATCGGGCGGGGGCGTGTCCAGGAGGCCGTCCGGGGCGAGTGCATCGCCGGCCAGGGCGGTGAGCGGCGCCGTTCCGAGCCCGGCGCGGAAGCCGACGACCTGCGTGGCGGCCACCGCGATGGCTCGGCTGGGGTCGGCCAGCAACGGAGCGACCGCCGCCACCGACTGGGGGATGGTCAGGCAATGACTCCAGCCGTAGGGCGCCTGCGCGGGGTCGTCGAGGAGCATCGACGCGGTCGCGACGCGGACGATGGCGATGGTGGCGGCGCGAATGTCGGTCGCCGGGCCCACCGCACCCCCGGCGATCTCGGCGGCCAGCCCCGACGACTCGGCCTGGTCCATGAGCGGGTAGATGAAGTTGCTGGCGGGGGGCCCCAGCACCGGCGTCGCCGCCAGGGCGGCCACCAGATCACCGTCGGCACGACGAGCCCGGTCCATCCACGTCAGCTCCCACCCTGGATGGCGGGCGAGATCCCGTGCCAGGTTGGCGAACAGGGATCCGGCAACCGGTGACCGGCTGGCGACCCGCTGGAGGTGGTGGAGGAAGATCGGCCCGTGGGCCGCGGCCGCCAGGCTCGGCACCACGGCGTCTCCGATGGCGGCGGTCAGAGCCGGCGCATCCACGTTGCGGCCCAGCCACGATCCGATCGCCCCCGCGACGGCGATCTCGCCGGCACCGATGGCGTCGACCAGCGCGGCCACCGCCGCGGTCTCGGTGCGGAACGCGGCCGGCGTCACCGTGATGCCCGGACCGGCGGCGTCGTAGGTGGCGGCCAGCCACGCGATCCGGAGCCGGACGTCGTGTCGCACGCCGGGGGAGACGTGGTCGAGGAGGGCGGCGCGGGCCAGTAGCTCGAGGGGGGCGTGGAGCACGAAGGAGTTCGGTTCGGTCTCCTTCGGGCGGCCGATGACGGCGGCGGCGGCATCGACGAGCTCGGTGTCGGGGAGGGTGTCCAGTCGGCGGCGGACATACACCGTCCGAACATCGTCGGGGTCGAGGTCACGCAACAGGGCAGTCGTCGAGGGCATGGCGATCACCCTAAGACTTGAAGTTCACTTGAGGTCAAGAGATGATGGAAGGGTGGACGATTTCCTGAGCATCGGTGCGGTCGCCGAGCGGACCGGCGTGGCCCCATCGGCCATCCGGTTCTACGAGACCGAGCGCTTGATCACGGCCGAGCGCTCGGCAGGCGGTCAGCGACGCTTCCCGCGCGACGTGCTGCGCCGCATCGCCTTCATCCGGGTCGCCCAGCGGGTCGGACTGCGCCTCGACGAGATCCGCGAGGCGCTGGATGGTCTTCCCACCGGCCGCACTCCTGACCACAGTGACTGGGCTGCGCTGTCGGCCAGCTGGCGGCCCCGGCTCGACGAGCAGATCATGGTGCTGGTCGGTCTGCGCGATCAGCTCGATTCGTGCATCGGCTGTGGGTGCCTGTCGTTGCAGAACTGCGCCCTGTACAACCCCGACGATGCCGCCGCGACGCTCGGGGCGGGTCCCCGGTTCCTGCTCGGCGACGATCCCTCCACGCTCACGCCCGGCGCGGACTGAAGCCGTCGTCAGCGCTGGACGGCGTCGCGCACCGCGGTGGCCACATCGACCGAGGACGCGCCGGGGCCGAGGATGGCCGCGACGCCGGCGTCGCGCAGCGGCTGCACGTCGTCGTCGGGGATGATGCCGCCGACGATGACCGGGATGTCGAGCCCGGCGTCGCGCAGGGCCTGGACCATGCGGGGAGCCAGGGTCATGTGGCTCGCGTTGTGGAGGGAGAGCCCGACCGCGTCGGCGTCCTCCTGGATGGCGGCGGCCACGACCATCTCCACCGTCTGGCGCAGACCGAGGTAGATGACCTCGAAGCCCGCGTCGCGCAGCATGCGGGTGACGACCCGCAGACCGCGGTCGTGACCGTCGAGACCGAGCTTGGCCAGGACGATCCTGATGTTCTGATCGTCGGTCATATGACCGTCTTCTCGATGTAGGTCCCGAACACGGACTCGAGGGCGGCCACGATCTCGCCCTCGGTGGCGTAGGCCCGCACCGCGTCGATGAGCACCGGCATGGTGTTGGCGGTGGGATCGGCGGCAGCGGCCCGGACCTGGTCGAGCGCGGCGGCCACCGCGACGTCGTCGCGGGACTGCTTCACGTCGGCGAGCCGTTTGCGCTGGAGCTCCTCGACCGCGGGGTCCACCCGCAGGAGGTTGTGCTCGCTGTCCTCGTTGCCGTCGGTGAAGGCGTTGACACCCACGATGATGCGCTGCCCGGCGTTGACCTCGCGCTCGAACCGGTACGAGGCCTCGGCGATCTCGCCCACGAAGTAGCCGTCGTCGATCCCGGCGTAGACCCCCTCGAGGATCGATCCGTCGCCGAGATCGTCGAGGTGGGCGAAGACCTCCTCGGCCTGGCGCTCCATCTCGTCGGTCATCCACTCCACGTACGGCGAGCCGCCCAGGGGATCGGCCACGTTGGTGACCCCGGTCTCGTGGGCGACGATCTGTTGGGTGCGCAGCGCGATCCGGGCGGCCTCCTCGGTGGGCAGGGCCAGCGCCTCGTCGTAGGAATCGGTGTGGAGGGACTGGGTGCCACCGAGCGCGGCGGACAGGGCTTGGATGGCGACCCGGGCGATGTTGTTGCGGGGTTGTTGGGCCGTGAGCGACACGCCCGCGGTCTGGGTGTGGAACCGCAGCATGTGGGACTTGGGATCGCGAGCCCCGTAGCGCTCCTTCATCCACCGGGCCCAGATGCGGCGGGCGGCCCGGAACTTGCCGATCTCCTCGAAGAAGTCCGAGTGGGCGTTGAAGAAGAAGCTGAGCCGGGGGGCGAAGGCGTCGATGTCGAGCCCGGCGGCCACCGCGGCCTCGACGTAGGCGAAGCCGTTGGCCAGGGTGAACGCCAGCTCCTGGGCGGCGGTCGATCCGGCTTCGCGGATGTGGTACCCGGAGATGGAGATCGGGTGCCATCGGGGCATCTCGGCGGTGGTGAAGCGCATCATGTCGGTGATGAGCCGTACCGACGGCCGGGGCGGGAAGATGTACTCCTTCTGGGCCTGGTACTCCTTGAAGATGTCGTTCTGGATCGTGCCGGACAGCGCGGCACGGGCCACGCCGGTCTTCTCGGCGAGGGCGATGTACATGGCCATGACGATCGGCGCCGGGCCGTTGATGGTCATCGATGTCGACACCGCGCCGAGGTCGATGTCGGCGAAGAGGTCTTCCATGTCGGCGAGGGTGTCGACCGCGACGCCGGCCCGCCCGACCTCGCCCAGCGACCACTCGCTGTCGGAGTCCCGGCCCATCAAGGTGGGCATGTCGAACGCGGTCGACAGCCCGGTACCACCGTTGCGGAGGATGTCCTTGAAGCGGCCGTTGGTGTCCTGGGCGGTGCCGAAGCCGGCGAACATCCGCATCGTCCACAGCCGGGACCGGTACATGGGGGCGTGGATGCCCCGGGTGTAGGGGTACTGGCCGGGATAGGGGGCCTCGCCGTACACCGGTTCCTGCTCCACGCCCGATCGGGTCGAGAACGGCGTGTCGCGCCGCGTGGCCGAATCGAACGCCTCCCGCCACCGATCCCGATCGTTGTCCCGATCGTTCGTGTCTCCGCCCATGATCAAGTCCTTTGATGTCCAAGTATTTCTCCGTAGTGTACCGGTCATGGCACTCGAGTTCGATCCGGTCGCCGAGGCCAAGCGCAACTGGACCACCCACGCCTGGGGTGCGCCCGACGCCATGGCCGCGGCGACCTCGATCACCCGTGCCCACCAGATCCTCCTGCGGCGGATCGACGAGGCCCTCGCGCCCCTCGGCCTGACGTTCTCCCGGTTCGAGGCCCTGGCCCTGCTCCACTTCTCGCGGCGGGGATCGATGCCGCTGGGCAAGGTGGGCGAGCGGCTCCAGGTCCATCCGGCCAGCGTCACCAACACGGTCGATCGGCTCGAACGCGACGGTCTGGTGGAGCGCCGACCCCATCCCCGGGACGGTCGGACCAGGCTGGCGTCGATCACCGGCGCCGGGCGTGCCCTCGTCGTCGAGGCGGCCCACGCCCTGGCGACCATCGACTTCGGTCTCAGCGGCGACTCGGTCGACTTCGCCGCCATCGACGCGGTCCTGCGCCCGGTGCGCCGCAACGCCGGGGACTTCTGAGCCGCGTTCCCCCCGTCTGCGAAGATGCCCGACATGCGTACCTACGTGGTGACCGGATCGGCATCGGGGATCGGAGCGGCCACCGTCGAGCGGTTGCGGACGGCGGGCCATCGCGTGCTCGGGGTCGATCTGCACGGCGCCGACATCGAGGCCGATCTGGCCACGCCGGCCGGCCGACAGGCGATGGCCGATCAGGTCGCCGCGGTGTGCGATGGCGCGGTCGACGCGGTCGTCGCCGGTGCGGGGATCTCGGCCGATGGTCGCCGGACCATCTCGGTGAACTACTTCGGGGCGGTGGCCACCGTTGAGCTGCTCCACCCGCTGCTCGAGGCCGGTGAGGACCCCCGAGCGGTGGTGATCTCGTCGGTGGCCTCGATCCTCGGTGCCGACGAACCCGTGGTCGAGGCGTGCCTGGCCGGCGACGAGGACGAGGCCTGCCGGCGTATGGACCAGAACCCCTCGATGGCGTACCTGACGTCGAAGACGGCGCTGGCGCGTTGGCTGCGCCGCCAGGCGACCATCCCTCGGTGGGCGGGGGCGGGAATCGCCCTGAACGCGGTGGCACCCGGCACGGTGATCACCCCGATGACCGCCGAGCTGCTCGGCTCCGAGTCATCGGCGGAGATGGTCGACACCGCGGTGCCCATGCCGCTGCACGGCCATGCCCGGCCCGAGACGATCGCCGCGGTGGTGGACTTCCTCACCAGCCCGGAGAACACCCACATCACCGGACAGGTGCTCTTCGTCGACGGCGGGGCCGATGCTCTCCTGCGACGCGACACCACGTGGTGAACCCAATCCGATCGCCTGATCAGGCGAGGCCGAGCCGCTGGTATTGCTCGGACGGTGCCTCCACCTCGTCGAGCGCGCTGCGGAGCACCTCCAGGAGCTCCTGCTCGACGGGCTCACCGGTGCGGTTCTCGGTCTCGTCGGGGTCGACACCGAGGTCGTAGAGGTGGTGGTCGCCGGCGTTGCGCGCACCGCTGGCCCACATCGGGACCATGTCGCCGGGCTGCCACGGCTGGCGCAGGACGGGGATCGTCGCCCCGGGCATGTGGTCGAGGTAGGCGCGATCGTCGGGGTCGGGGAGTCCCCGGATGCCGGCGATGTGCAACGGCATGGTCGACCAGCGGTTCGACCACATCGACAGCGGGAAGCCGTCACCCTCCGGCGCGCGGGCGTACTTGCGGCGACCGTCAGTCACCTGCACCCAACTGCCGAACACACCGCCGATGGCCGACTCCCGGATCGAGGTCGCCGACCCGTCGAGCAGCGGCACCATCGAGCGGCCGTGCGTGCGATGGGCGGGTTCGACCCCGAAGATGTCGGCGATGGTGGCGTGGAGGTCCACGTTGGTGGTGAGGGCGTCGACCGTGGTCCCCGGCTGGGCCCCGGGCCAGGCGACGAGCAGCGGCGTGTGACCGAGGGGCTCGAACTGGGGCACGGCCGGCTTGCCCCAGATGTCACGGCCCCGTCGCTGCTCCCCGAGGTAGTGGCCGTGATCGGTGCACACGATCAGCGCGGCGTCGTCCCACATTCCGCGCTGGTCGAAGGCGTCGAGGACGCGCCCGAGGTGGTGGTCGATCATGGTCAGCTTGGCCCCGTAGTTGCCCCGGATGTGGTGGGCCTCCGCCTCGGTGAGCTGCCCCTTCACCACGGCGCCGTCGGCGTAGGGCGGCCAGATGAGGGCATCGCCCTCGTGCGTCCCGTCCTGGTACATCGAGGCCCACGGCTCGGGGGTGTCGAACGGTTCGTGGGGATCGAACTCGTCGACGAACAGGAACCAGCCGTCGTCGTGATGGGGCGTGGCCTCGCGGAGCCAGCGCGCCGCGTAGGCCATCGTCTGCGGTCCGGGGTACTCGTCCTCGGTTCGGAAGTGGGTCCGACCGATGTCGTAGGCCTTCGTCACACCCCCGAACCCGTGGGCGCGCTCGTAGAACCAGCCCGCGGTGTGAGCGCGTTGGGCCGGTGCACCCACCCAGGACGGGTCGGCCCAGGTCCGCCACGGGTCGCCCTCGTGGCCGCGCAGATACTCCCAGCCGTGGAAGTCGGTGTGGTAGTTCTCGCCGCCGGTCTCGAACAGGTGCGGATGGTCGGTGACGAGCTGGGTCACGACGCCGGCGTCGTGCAGCTGGGCCGTGATGGGACGCTCCCACAGTTCGATCGACCCCCAGCACTTCCACAGGAAGTCGAGTGCACCGCACAGGATGTCGTGGCGGGCCGGCATGCACGGCAGCGAACCGGTGACGTGGTTGGTGAATCGCACGGCGCGCTCGGCCGCGAACCGGTCGAGGTTCGGAGTGTCGAACTCGGTGCCGCCGTAGCTCCCGAGCAGGTGGCGGTTGAGCGAGTCCAGCACCACGACGGCGACGTTGCGGGGGAGCGTGGGTCCGGGGGCGTCGGTCACCGGACCGACCGTACTCAGTCGGTCTGGCAGTCTGGACCGCGATGAGTGGCGACGCATGGATCACCCTGGCGGTGATCGTCGGGATGCTCACGGTCCTGGTACTCGATCGATTCCCGCCGGCCGGGGTGGTGTTCGGCGCCACCTTCGTCCTGTTGCTGACCGACGTGATCGACACCGACGCCGCGTTCGCGGGTTTCTCCAACCCGGCCCCGCTCACGGTGGCCGCCCTCTACATCCTCGCCCGCGGGGCGCAGAAGACCGGCATGCTGTCGGCGCTCACCAGCTCGCTGCTCGGCGACGGTCGGGGACGCAGCTCGATGGCGAGATTGTTGGTTCCCACCGCCGCAGCGTCGGCCTTCTTCCCGAACACCCCGCTGGTGGCCATGTTGATGCCCGACGTGATCGGGTGGTGCCGCAAGCGGGGCATGTCGCCGTCGCGGTTCCTCATGCCGATCTCGTTCGCCGCCCTGCTCGGTGGTGTGGTGACCCTGCTCGGGACCTCCACCAACCTGGTGATCTCCGGACTGCTCGACCAGAGCGAAGGATCACCCCTCGGCGTGTTCGAGATGACCGCCATCGGATTGCCCGTGGCCGTGTTGGGCGTCGTCGTGCTCGTGCTGTCGGGCAGTCGCCTCGTGCCCGACCGGCTCAGCCCGCCGGAGTCGGCCGAGCAGCAGGCCCGCGAGTTCTCCATGACGATGCAGGTGACCCCCGGTGGCCCGCTCGATGGTCGCACGGTGGCCGAGGCCGGGCTCCGAGATCTGCGCGGGGTCTTCCTCGTCCAGATCGATCGTGACGACACGGTGGTCTCCCCGGTGGCACCGGACCGGCGCATCGACGGTGGCGACGTGCTCACGTTCGTGGGCAACGTCGACAACATCGTCGACCTCCAACGCATCCGCGGGCTGCGCTCGACCGAGGAACGCCATCTCCTGGCGGTCGGGTCGAAGCAGAACGCGTTCTTCGAGGCGGTCGTCGGCTTGTCCTCTCCGCTCGTCGGCCGGACGATCCGCGACGCCGAGTTCCGGGGTACCTACCAGGCGGCGGTGGTCGCGCTGCACCGGTCCGGGCACCGCGTCGAGGGCAAGCTCGGCGACGTCCGCCTCCGTCACGGCGACACGCTCCTCCTCCTGGCCGATCCTGCGTTCCGGCGCAACTGGCAGAACCGGACCGACTTCCTGCTGGTGGCGCGCGTCGGTGGCGAGCCGCTCCCCGTCACCACCAAGGGGCCCATCGTGGCGTTGACCACGGCGGCGGTGATCGCGGTGGCCGCGACCAACGCCCTGCCCATCCTGGAGAGCGCCCTCCTCGGTGCCGGTGTGCTCATCGCGACACGGGTGCTCACCTTCGCCGAGGCGCGTGACGCCATCGACCTCGACGTGGTGATCCTGATCGCGTCGGCATTCGGCCTCGGGGCGGCGATGCAGGGGACCGGGCTGGCCCAGCGGATGGCCGATGGTCTCACCGGGACCTTCGACGGATTGGGCCAGGTCGGGGTGGTGTTCGGCGTTGTACTGGCCACCGCGGTGCTGACCGAGTTGGTGACCAACAACGCCGCCGCGGTGGTGATGTTCCCGATCGCGGTCGCGTCGGCCGAGTCGGCCGGGGTCGACGTCCGTTCGATGGCCATTGCCGTCGCCGTCGCGGCGTCGTCGAGCTTCCTCACACCGATCGGTTACCAGACCAACACCATGGTCTACGGCCCCGGCGGCTACCGCTTCACCGACTACGCCCGGGCGGGGTTCCCGCTCACCGCGGTGGCACTGGTGGTGACGACGCTGATGACGGTGTGGGTCGGATGAGCCGCGAAACGGAAAAGTAGAACACGTTCCAGTTCTCTGTCAGACTCGTGTCCATGCGCACGCCGATTGCCGACCGCCTCGACATCGAGTTCCCGATCTTCGCCTTCACCCACTGCCGCGACGTGGTGGCCGCGGTGTGCAACACCGGCGCGTTCGGCGTGCTCGGTGCCGTGGGGTTCACGGTGGAGCAGCTCCGCCAGGAGCTGGACTGGCTCGACGAGCACGTCGAGGGCACCTACGGCGTCGACATCGTGATCCCCGGCAAGTACGAGGGGATGGACGAGATCGACCCCGACAAGCTCGAGGACATGCTCAAGGCGATGATCCCCGACGGGGTGCGGGAGTTCGCCCGGGGCATCTTCGATCAGGCCGGGGTCCCCGGCCTGACCCAGGAGGAGAAGCCCCACGAGTTGCTCGGGTTCGGGCTCGCCACGGCCATGCCGCTGCTGGAGGAGGCCCTCGCCCACGAGAAGTGCTCGCTGATCGCCAACGCGCTGGGGACCCCGCCCCCGGACGTGGTCACTCACGTCCAGGAGAGTGGCCGTCTCCTCGGGGCCCTGTGCGGCTCGGTCAAGCACGCGCTGGCCCACGAGGCCGCCGGGCTCGACTTCGTCGTCTGTCAGGGCGGGGAGGGTGGCGGCCACACCGGCGACGTCGGCTCCATCGTGTTGTGGCCGGAGGTCATCGAGGCAGTCGGCGACATCCCGGTCCTTGCCGCGGGCGGCGTGGGGTCGGGTCGCCAGATGGCGGCCGCCATGGTCATGGGTGCGCAAGGCGTGTGGACTGGGTCGCTGTGGCTCACCGTCGAAGAGGCCGACATCCCCCCCGGCCAGATGGACACCTACCTCGCCGCCACCAGCCGCGACACCATCCGGTCCCGCTCGTGGACGGGCAAGCCGTGCCGGATGCTGCGCAACGAGTGGACCGACGCCTGGGAACGGCCCGACACCCCCGATCCACTCGGCATGCCGATGCAGTCGATGGTCACGGTGGAGGAGATGGCCCGTGGCCACCGGTACCCGGTGCAGGCCAAGGCGGTGAACTTCATGCCGTGTGGCCAGATCATCGGTCGGCTCGGCAAGGTCCGGCGGTCCAGCGACGTCGTGCTCGAGATGGTCGAGGAGTTCGTGGAGGCGATGGAGCGGGGTGCTCGGCTCCTGGAGACCGAACCGGTCTCGGGGTAGCCGCGGTTTGTGAACCGGCCCACGAGTTTGTGTCGATTCCGTGACGGGCTAGTGTTGCGAAATCGTGACGGATGGCAGTTGCCGTGTCACGACGTCCCCGCTGTCCACCCCACCCGGAACCATCGCACTCGAACTCACGCTCGAATCCCCTCGCCCCGGTCGGACCCACCGTCGGCGCCGCTTGGGCCTGCTGGCCTCGGTGTTGCTGCTGACGTTTGCCATCGGCGTGGTCCTCGGCGGATCCGACGGTGCCGACGTCCCGGTTTCGGCCCGCGATGAACTGGCCAGCGCCGGCACCCCCGAGGTGGTGAGCCGGTCGGCGTCGGCCCCGGTCACCCTCGTCCAGCTGATGACGGAGACCTCGGCGAAGCTGATGGAAGCGACCTCGACGACCGTGGCCGCGGCCACGCCGACGTCGTCCACGACGAGTGCCCCGTCGACCAGCACCTCGACGTCCAGCACCTCGACGTCCAGCACCTCGACGTCCAGCAGCTCGACGTCGAGCTCGACCTCGTCGACGACCGCCAGCACGGCCCCACCCACCACCCGGGCGCCGCAGCGAGCGTCGACCGCTCCGCCCTCGACGGCGGCCCCGTCCACCACTGCGGCCCCGTCCACCACTGCGGCACCGACCACGACCGCGGCGCCGACGACGACCGCAGCGCCGACCACGACCGCCGCGTCCGATGCATCGGGTTCCGACTACCGCGATCCGCAGACGCTGCAGGTCTGGCTCGACCTGGCCGACTGCGAGGCCGGTGGCAACTGGTCGATCGACTCGGGCAACGGCTTCTACGGTGGGCTCCAGTTCAGCCTGGGCTCGTGGGAGTCGGTCGGTGGGACCGGGTACCCGAACGAGTACAGCCGCGACACGCAGATCGAGATGGGTCGACGCCTGCAGGCGCGCGAAGGCTGGGGTGCCTGGCCATCGTGCTCCCGCGAGCTCGGTCTCACCTGAGGGAGCAACCGGCGAACGGCGCCGGCCAGGTGGCACCATGCAGGCGTGACGCGCCCGGATGTGCCCGTGACCGACGGTGAGCTGGCCCGCGTCGTGGCCCGCCTGGTCGATGGCGAGCTCTACGCCACCGACCCGTATCCCACGTACGCACGGCTGAGGGCCGAGGCGCCGGTGGCATGGTGCGAGCCCGGCGGGTTCTGGGCGCTGGCGAGCCATGAGGCCGTGCTCCGCGCCTCCACCGATCCGGACACCTTCTGCTCGCGGAAGGGCATCCTCACCATGGAGATCGGTGTGGACTACGCCAGCCCTCCGACGATGATGCACACCGATCCGCCGGAGCACACCGCCTACCGGAGTCTGGTCGCTCCCGGGTTCCGTCCCTCGGTGATGCGGGCGACGGGCGAGCGGATCCGGCGGCGGACCGCCGAGGTGATCGAACGCCTCCCCGCCGGGCCCTTCGACGCCGTCGAGGCGCTGGCCGTCCCCTTGCCGCTGCTGCTCATCGCTGACGTCCTCGGCGTGCCCGAGGCCGATCTCGACCGGTTCTTCGAGTGGTCGGAGGCGGCGATTCCCGGTGCCAGCGACATCGACCCCGACGAGCAGCAGCGGCTGATGGGGGAGTGCTGGGCCTACCTGCTCGAGCGATGCGCCGAGCGTCGGGCGGAGCCGGTCGAGGACCTGGTGTCGGTACTGGTCCACACCGAGCTCGACGGCCGGCGACTCACCGACGACGAGCTGGTCATGTTCCTCAACCAGCTCCTCATCGCCGGCAACGAGACGACGCGGAACGCCATCTCCGGCGGACTGGCCGCCTTCTGTGCCGAGCCGGACGAGTGGCACCGCCTCGCCGGCGATCGATCGCTGGTACCCAGCGCCGTCGAGGAGATCCTGCGATGGACCACCCCGGTGATCGCCTTCATGCGCACCGCGACCCGCGACGTCGAGCTGGCCGGGACCGCCATCGCCGAGGGCGACCCGGTCCTGCTGCTCTACCAATCGGCCAACCGGGACGAAGCCGAGTTCGGTCCGACCGCCGATCGCTTCGACATCGGTCGCACGCCCAACCATCACTTGGCGTTCGGTTTCGGCGCCCACTTCTGCATCGGGGCCGCCCTCGCCCGGCTGGAGATCGCCACGCTGCTCGACGCCTTCCTCGACCGGGGCGTGCGCCCGGCGGGGCGGGGACCGGCCGTCCGGACGGCGTCGCCGGTGATCGCCGGGCTCCGCTCGCTCCCGCTTGAACTGGTGGCCGGCTGAAGCCCGGTCAGCCGTCGATGAGGTGGGAGAGACCGGCCTCGATGCGCTCGGTCACCTCGTCCACCGTGCCCGTGCCGTCGATGCGCAACAGGATGCCGCGGTTGTCGTAGAACTCGACCAGAGGTGCGGTGTTCTCCTCGTAGATCCGTAGGCGGTGCCGGATGACATCCTCGGTGTCGTCGCTGCGGCCCGAGCCCTGACCCCGCTCGATCAGGCGGCGCACGAGCTCGTCCTCGGGGACGTCGAGCATGATCACCGCGTCGAAGGTGCGGTTCATGGCCACCGCCCACTCGTAGGCGGCCTTGGCCTGGCGCAGGGTGCGGGGGAAGCCGTCGAGCAGGAAGTCCTGGATGGGTTCGGTCCCGCCGAGCTCCTCGAGCACCATGTCGATGACCAACACGTCCGGCACCAGGCCGCCGGAGTCCATGTGCTCCTTGGCCGCCTGACCGAGCGTGGTGGCGTCGGCGACGTGGCGCCGTAGCACGTCGCCGGTGGCCAGGTGGGAGACGCCGTGGCGCTGCGCGAGCCGCTCACCCTGGGTTCCCTTACCGGCGCCCGGGGGCGCGAGGAGCAGTGCTCGGAACAACGTCATTCCCCCTGTCAGCCGTCAGTGGCGTGGACCGCCGACCGTAGCGCGCCACCTGCGGTCGGAATCGGCGGGCGCGGGCCCCGATGCGGTCGATGGCAGGATGGCCCGATGGATCATCCCGACCACCCCAGCACCATCGACGACCGCATCGGCACCCGGGGTGTGTGGTGGTTCACCGAGGGCATGGACGTCCGCACCGCCGTGGACTTCGCCCAGCGGCTCGAGTCCCTCGGGTACGGCACCCTCTGGTTGCCCGAGACGGTGGGACGGGACCCGTTCGCCCATGCGGCGGTGCTGCTCGACCAGACCGACCGCCTGGTGGTCGCCACCGGCATCGCCAACATCTTCCACCGACACCCCGGTGCGATGAAGCAGGCCCAGAGCACGCTCGCCGAGCAGTCGGGGAACCGCTTCCTCCTCGGAATCGGTGTGTCCCATGCCCCGATCGTGGCCGGTCTGCGCAAGCTCGACTACTCGAAGCCGCTGTCGCAGATGCGGGACTACCTCGCCGGCATGGCCGAGTCGTTGTACGTGGCACCGGCGCCGACGGAGCCGCCCAAGACCGTGCTCGCCGCGCTCGGGCCCAAGATGCTCGAGCTGGCCGCGACGGCCGCCGACGGCGCCCACCCGTACCTCACGACGCCGGAGCACACCGCCACCGCTCGAGCCGTCCTCGGCCCCGACGCGCTCCTGTGCGTCGAGCAGAAGGTGGTGCTGAGCTCGGACGCCTCCGTGGCCCGCAGCGCTGCCCGTCAGGCCCTGGGGACCTACCTGGCGCTGCCGAACTACTTCAAGAACTGGTTCCGGCTGGGCTACACCGAGGACGACCTCGCCGACGGTGGCTCCGACCGACTGGTCGACGGCCTCGTTGCCTGGGGCACCGTGGCCCAGATCGAGGAGCGGCTGCGGGCCCACCGCGACGCCGGGGCCACCCATGTGTGCGTCCAGCCCCTCAATCCCGATGCCACTGCTCGTCGCGGCGTTCCCGACTGGGATGCCCTCGAGGCCTTCGCCCCGACCTCCCCGTGACGCCGCCCCGACTGGCCTCCCGGCGGTTGTGGATCATCAGGGGGTCGGGAGCAGGGGAGCGACCTCGGTGCCGAAGCGGGTGACCTGCTCGGCGTACTCGGCGGCCGAGCGGGCCGCGAAGCGGACCTGGAGCTGGGTGGCGCCCAGCTCGGCGAGGCGACCGAGGCCGCGGGCCAGCTTCTCGGGCGTCGCGGCGAACGTGCCCGCCGGCGCCTCGAAGTCGAGGGCGTCGTCGGTGACGTGGAGGAACGAGGTGATGATGCCGACGTCGATGGGTCGACGCTCGCCGTGGATGCGTTCCTGATCGGCGTGGATCGTCTCGATCGCGGCCGGCATCTCGGGATACGGGGTGCCCTGGGGGAGCCATCCGTCGCCGAATGCTGCCGCCCGGCGCAGCGCGGCCCGGGAGGAGCCTCCGATCCAGATCGGCGGTCCCTGCGGTTGCGCGGGCCGGGGCGATATCGATGCGCCGCCGACCCGGCCGGAACGGAAGCCGTCGCGGATCACGGGCAGCGCCTCGTCGGTGAGCCGGCCGCGGGCCGAGTGCTCGACCCCGAGGAGCTCGAACTCGCCGGCCACGTGGCCGACGCCGACGCCCAGGATGGCTCGCCCTCCGGAGAGGGCGTCGAGGGTCGACCACGCCTTCACCACCGCGGCGGGGTGCCGGTAGACGGGCACGTAGACGTGGCTGAGGAGCCGCACGTGCGACGGTGAAGCCGGCGATCCACGACAGCGTGGCCACGGTGTCGTACCAGGTCGCACCCATCGACGAGACCTGGGCCTCGGGGACGGCGATGTGGTCACACACCGCGACGTAGTCGAAGCCGGAACGATCGGCGGCGCGGACGATCGTCTCGAGCTCGGCCGGTCCGGCATCGCGCTCCCACGGCTGGGCGTAGATGGTGCTCTGGGACTGGATCGGCAGCTGCATACCGATGGCGAGCCGTCCGGGGGCAATCAGGGGTCGGTCCACGGAGCCGGAGCATAAGGGCTGCGGATGTCCCGGTGAGGCGGGCGCAGGTGTCACACTCGTCGGCCATGGCCCGCCGCCGAGTGAAGACCAAGACGTTGGGCGCGCCCCTCCTGCTGATCGATGCCGGCCTCGCCGCCGGGTGGCGACGGGCGCACCCCGACCTCGATCAGCTCGATCAGGTGGTCGACGCTGCGGGTTCGGTGGTGGCCGATCGGGTGGTGCTGGCCGATGCCTCGCTCAAGTGGTCCCTGCCGGACGACCAGCAAGAGCGTTTCGAGCGGTACCGGGCCACCGCCACCGTGCTGTGCGCGCCGGGCGGTACGACCGGCGGGCACCACGCGTTCCTCGCCGCCGCGGCGCGCGCCGCGGCCGGCCGTGGCCGGGAGGTCTACGTGCTGTCCGCCCTCGACCTGGGCGACGGTCCGTGGAAGCTGGCGATGCTCCGCCGTCCCGACGGCAAGTGGCAGGTCGAGCTCCCTCACGACTAGGGGAGCGCCCCCGGCTCACCCGTTTCTGGGGAGTTCCTTGAACGGGAGGACCTTGTCCTGGTTCGGCTCCTTGGGCAGCCCGAGGACCCGCTCGCCGATGATGTTCTTCTGGATCTGGTCGGTGCCGCCGTAGATGGCCGGACCGGGGGAGAACAGGGCCGCTTCGGTGACCATGGTCAGGAACGGGTTGCCGGTGGCCTCGTCGAGTGCCTTGCGGCTGTCGTTGTCGTAGGCATGGAGCGTGCCCATCGGTCCGAGGATCCGCAGCCCGGTCTCCCGGTTGAGCCGGAGGATGTGGGACATCGACAGCTTCATGACGTTCGGCAGACCGGGGATGGCCTGGCCCCGGGCTCGGGCCGCCTTGGCCCGCAGGTTCATCATGCGGGCGATCTCGTGGGCGGTGTGGAGCCGCATGAGGTCCTGGCGCATCGGCTTGTCGTCGATCTTCCCCGATGCCTTGGCCAGCTCGATCAGACCCTTGGCCCCGCCGCGAGCTGCCGCGACACCGCCGCCGGTGGCTCGACGCTCGTTGGGGTTCTTGACGAAGTCACCGGCCCGCTTGGCCAGGTCGCCGGCGACGGTGCCGGGGGTGGCGAGGGAGGCGGCGGCGGAGCCCCCGCCGGCGCCGAGGCCCGAGCGCTCGTGGGTCAGGGTGGTGTTGGCCACCCGCCAGCCGTTGTTGAGGCCACCGATGCACCACTCGTCCGGCACGCGCACGTCGGTCATGAAGACCTCGTTGAACAGCGCCCGGCCGGTCATCTCCCGGAGCGGGCGGACGTCCATGCCGTCCTGGTGCATGTCGACGCCGAAATAGGTGATCCCCTGGTGCTTCGGAACGTCGATGTCGGTACGGGCGATGAGCATGCCCATGTCGGCGATCTGGCCGCCCGAGGTCCAGACCTTCTGCCCGTTGACGATCCACTCCTCGCCGTCCTTGATGGCGCGGGCCTGGAGGCCGGCGAGGTCGGAGCCGGCGCCGGGCTCGGAGAACAGCTGGCACCAGGCCTTCTGGCCGGTGATGATGTCCTTGACGAGCGTGCGCTTCTGCTCGTCGGTGCCGTGGTCGATGATGGTGGGTCCGGCGAGCAGGAGGCCGAGGCCGCCGGGCGCGGGGAGGGCGCCGAACTCGCCGATCCGGTTCTGGATGGCGACCGACTCGGACCGGTTGAGACCCTTGCCGTACCACTCCTCGGGCCACATCGGGGCACCCCATCCGGAGAGGCCGAGACGGTTCCACCACTCTTCGACCGTGATGTCCGGATCCCAGTTCTCGTTGAGCCAGGCGTCGAGCTCCTCGAGGATCTCGGCGTCGGAACGGTCGGCGGTACGGGCGGCGGTGTCCGTCATGTCTTCCCCTCGAATCGAATCTCTGGCTGGCGTGTGGTGGGCCGGCGATCGGACCCGGTCGGTGACCATTCGAGCGGAACTTGACCCGCCGGTCAAGTTGGAGAGGGGTCAGCGCCGGCCTCGCACCACCCGTCCGGGCCGGGCACCGGTGGGCTCGCCGTCGACGAAGGTGATCTCGCCGGCCTGCATCGTCCATCGGTACCCGTCGACCGGTTGGATCAGGCGCTTGCCGCCCGCGGGGAGGTCGTAGACCATCTCGGGGACATGGAGCTCGAGACCGTCGAGGTCGATGACGTTCAGGTCGGCTCGCTTGCCCGGCGCCAGGACCCCGCGGTCACCGAGGCCGTACACGTCGGCCGTGGCCTGGGTCTGCTTGTGCACGACGAGCTCCAGCGGGAGCCGCGGGCCCCGGGTGCGGTCCCTCGCCCAATGGGTCAGCAGATAGGTGGGGAACGACGCGTCGCAGATCAGCCCGCAGTGGGCGCCACCGTCGGACAGGCCGATCGCCGAGGCCGGGTGCGCGATCATCGACCGGATGGCCTCGTGATCGCCGTCGACGTAGCTTCCGAGCGGGCTGAAGAGCAGTGCCTTGCCCCCGTCCTCGAGCAACCAGTCGAGGACCACCTCCCACGGCGATCGACCCTCCCGCCCCGCGGTGGCCGCGACCGACGAATCCGGGGACGGTTCGTAGTCGCAATCGGCGCCGAGACGGAAGATCCCGGTCCAGTTGGTGGCCAGGTACAGGGCGGTGGAGCTCCGGGTCTGTGGTTCCTCCGCCAGCAGCCGGGCCCGGAACGCTTCGTCGCGGAGCCGGCCGACCCGCTCGGCGAGTGGCGCATCCCACAGCGCCCGGTAGCTGGGGTGGGCCATGAAGGGGTGGAACGAGCTCTGGAGACCGAAGAGCATGCCCGTGGGACGGCTGGGGACCTGGGGCACGACCCGGTGGCCGTGGGCCCGCAGCGATTCAGCCTCGTCGAGCGCATCGGTGAAGGCCCGGGGATCGAGGGGCGATTGGGCCAGTGAGTACGTCACCGTCACCCCGGGCAGCGCGGCGAGCTCGCGGATCCACTGGCGCTCGACGGACTCGGTGCCGAGCCCGTCGGACACGAACTGGAACACCGCCGGACCCGCATCCGCGACGCCCTGGCCGATGGCGAGCAGCTCGGCCGGCACTGCGGTGGTGCCAGGGATCAGCCCGTGCTTCGACGTGTGCAGGATCGTGCGGCTGGTCGAGAAGCCGAGCGCACCGGCGCGGATCGCTTCGGCGGTGAGCGCGGCCATGCGCTGGAGGTCGTCGCTCGACACTTCGTCGGTATGGGCATCCTCACCGAGCACGTAGGCCCGCAGGGCGGCATGGGGCACCTGGGCGGCCACGTCGACCGTCCGCGGCAACTCCTCGAGGGCGTCGAGATACTGCCCGAAGGACTCCCACCGCCAGTCGATCCCCTCGTGCAGAGCAGTGCCCGGGATGTCCTCCACTGCCTCCATCAACTCGACGAGGAAGCCCTCCTCGCCCGGTCGGACGGGGGCGAAGCCGACGCCGCAGTTCCCCATGACGACGGTGGTGGCGCCGTGCCAGCTCGACGGGCCCATCTCGGGATCCCAGGTCACCTGACCGTCGTAGTGGGTGTGGATGTCGACCCAGCCGGGCGCCACCAGTGCGCCGTCGACGTCGAGCTCTCGGTGGCCCCGACCGTCGACCTCACCGACCGTGGTGATCGAGCCGCCCTCGACGGCGAGATCGCCAGCGAACCCGGCGGCTCCCGTCCCGTCGACGATGAGCCCGTTGCGGATGACGAGGTCGTGCATGCTCCCCCCTGGAACGGCCGTGCAGGGTGAGAGCGTCGCACATGGCAACGTCGGTTGCCAATGTCGGCCCCGCGTCCGCCGCCGTGCTCGGCGCGGTCATCGACGTGGTCGACGTCTGACGCCGGCGCTCACCCGAACAGCGCGAGATCCTCGGCGCGGTAGGTCGCCCACGATTCCGTGCGCCCGACGTACAGGTCGCGCACGATGATGCCGTCGGGTGTCACCTCGACGAGGCGCGAACCGATGACCGCGGTGAAGGCGATACCGGCGTAGTCGATGAGGACGTCGCCGTTGGCGAGTCGGTCGGCGTCGCCCGCGAACGACGCGTAGATGGGCTGGCCGTCGTCGCCGAGGTCGCGGTGCTCCCAGATCTGCTCGGCGGTTCCGGCCACCGGGTCGATTCGGTACTCGACGGCGCGACTGAACGGCGGTTCGTCCCCGCCGGTGTCGGCCCCGCCCGGCCGGGTGTTGCCGTTGTCGAACAACAGGATCGTGCCGTCGTCGCCGACCTCCGGAGCGTGCTGGTGGTAGGCGGGGGTGGAGTCACCGGTGTACTGCAACGTCCCGTGGGGGCCGAGCTCCCACAGCCGTTCACCGGCCGGTCCGTCGGCGTCGGCCTCGTAACGGATGGCGATCACCGCGTCGAGGTGCCGGACCGACACGATGAGCTGGTTGTGATCGGCATCGAGCACCGCGGCGTTGGTGTGGGTCCAGTCCACCACCGGATCGGGGTAGATCGATCCGGGTGCGGTGATCGTGATTGCGTCCAGGCACATGTCGGATCCCGGTCGATCGAAGGGATCGAAGTAGTCCGACATCGGCCAGCGGTGCACGATCGTGCCGTCGCGGTCGACCTCGAGCACGATGTCCTGCGCCAGCACCACCCCGGTTCGTTGGCAGAGCCGGAGGGAGTCGGCGTCGTCGAGCGGGATCCGGTCGGTGGTGATGGTCAGCAGGTCACCGTTGGGCAGCTCCGACACCTCGTGGTGCGAGCTGTCGGCGTCGATCTGGTGGACGAGTCCGCCGCCCGGATCGGTGAACCCGTCAGGATCGGCGGTGGCCGTGTCCCGGGTGTCGAGTGCCAGCAGCGGACGTCCCATGAGGTCGACCTCCCGGATGCCGGAACCGTCGATCGAGTACAGCACGGTGCCCCGGTCGGTGACATCGACGTCACCGATGCCGAGGGGAGATGGCTGGTACCAGACGATCTCGTCCTCGTCGTCGAGCGCGAGGATGTAGCCCGAGTTCGTACCCGCCGGTGCCTCGCCGAGGTGGGTGGCGTTGAACAACAGCACGTCCCCCGGACGGGGCTCGCTCAGGCTGGTGCGGATGTCGATCGGAGGGAGATCGTCGGGGAGCTCGCCCGAGGACACCGACACCGTCTCGGTGTCGACGTCGCCGTCCCGTTCGGCCCGGAGCTCCACCTGGTACGTCGACGACGCGCGCAAGCCGACGACCTGGACCTCGTAGCCGTCGTCCGTGGGCTCGACGATCGCGGTGGCGGTGGACCCGGGGCCGGCAACCGTCGCGGTGAGCTGCATCTGGTCCGACGTGGTGACGTCGACCAGCGCGGTGAGGCTGCTGACGGGTCCAGGGGAGACGCTGACGGAGTCGAGCAGGGCGCCCGAGCTCGGCGTATCGGCCCCGCCGCTGGAGCACGACACCGCCACCACGGCGAGGGCGACGACGACCCCGAACCGGGCCCGCGTCTGCATGCGGAGATGATGTCGATCCGGCCTGGGAGTCACCTGGGAACCTCGTCAGTAGTGGTACGGGAAGCCGGACCAGTCGGGGGTCCGCTTCTCCAGGAAGGCGTCGCGCCCCTCGGCGGCTTCGTCGGTGCCGTAGATCAAGCGGGTGGCCTCGCCGGCGAAGAGCTGCTGGCCGATGAGGCCGTCGTCCACCAGGTTCATCCCGAACTTGAACATCCGCAGCGCGGTGGGCGACTTGCCGCAAATGGTCCGGGCCCAGTCGAGCGCGGTGGTCTCGAGGTCGGCGTGGTCGACCACCCGGTTGACCATGCCCATCCGGTGGGCATCTTCGGCGGAGTACTCCTCGCCGAGGAAGAAGATCTCGCGGGCGAACTTCTGACCGACCTGGCGGGCCAGGTACGCCGAGCCGAACCCGCCGTCGACCGAGGCCACGTCGAGATCGGTCTGCTTGAAGCGGCCGTGCTCCCGGGATGCGATGGTCAGATCAGAGACCACGTGGAGCGAGTGCCCGCCGCCCGCGGCCCAGCCCGGGACCACGCAGATCACCACCTTGGGCATGAACCGGATGAGCCGTTGGCACTCCAGGATGTGGAGGCGTCCGGCCCGGGCCGGGTCGATGCCGTCTGCGGTCTCCGAATCGGAGTACTTGTAGCCGTCCTTGCCTCGGATCCGTTGGTCGCCACCGGAGCAGAACGCCCATCCGCCATCGCGGGGTGAGGGGCCGTTGCCGGTCAGCAGGACGCACCCCACGTCCGGGCTCTGGCGAGCATGGTCGAGGGCCCGGTAGAGCTCGTCGACGGTGTGGGGGCGGAAGGCGTTGCGGATCTCGGGCCGATCGAAGGCGATGCGCATCGCCCCGGTGTCGACGGCCCGGTGGTAGGTGATGTCGGTGAAGTCGAACCCGTCGACCGCGCGCCAGGCGGCGGGGTCGAACAGCTCGGATACCGGGGCGTGGGCCATGGTTCAGTCCTTGGCGGCCAGGAGGATCTGTTCGGTCACCGGATCGGGTGCCTCGAACATCAACATGTGGCCGCGGCCGGGCAGGACCTCGAACCGGCACCGGGGGATGAGATCGGCGATCTCCTCGTTGGTGTGGAGGAAGGTGAGTTGGTCGTGGGTGCCGGCGATGACCACGCTCGGCAGGTCGATGTCTCCCAGCCCGGGGCGGAGGTCGAAGTCGGTGAGCATCCGGGCCGCATCGGCTCGTGTCGTCTTGTCGGTCGTGAGGAAGCCGGTCCTGGTCGCCTCCATCTGGATCCGAGCGGGATTGGTGCCGAATACCCGGACCAGGGACAGCAGGCCGTAGTCCTCGAGCCGCATGAACCGGTCGACCATGGGGAGGAACCGGCTCATGTCGACCTCGATCTCGGGGAGACGGGGATCCTCGGGTGGGGCGGCCAGCGTGGCGACGAGCACCAGACCGCGGAGTCGCTCGGTCGCCAGCTCGGGGTGGGCGATGGCGAACGCCATCGACGCGAGCCCGCCCATGGAGTGGCCGGCGAGGACGACGTCGCGGAGGTCCAGGGCGTCGATCCAGGTGCGCACGTCGTCGGCGAGTGTCTCGGGGCGGTATGGAGCGGAGCCACGGTCCGATTCGCCGTGACCTCGCTGGTCGATCGCCACCACCCGGCACCCGGCCTCCACGAGGCGCCGGGCGACCGGTGCCCAGAACCGGTGGTCCTCGATCCAACCGTGGACCAGCACCACGGTGGGGCCCTCGCCACAGTCGAGGCCGCGGAGCATGGCGCCATCGGCCGCCGTGACCTCGACGGGGTCGCCTTCGGGCATGGCCAACGGCGCCCCGTCACTGAGGTCGGGGTTCATGCTCCAGGTCGCGATCTTGCGGTCGACGGCGCGTTTGGCGGCCACCGAGCCGGCAACGACGGAGGCGAGTGCGAGGACGGTGCGGCGACGCATGGCGGACAGTGTGGTCGACGTCCGGGGGCGGAGTCAGATGTAGCGTCGGCGCGGTGGGACTCCCCGACGATCTCGATGCGCTGCTGTCGGTCGACTGCCCCCGATGTGGTCGAAGCGTCGAGCAGCAGTTCTACGGACCATGCGAGCGCTGCCTCGCTGAGCTCCGGACGACATACCAGGCCGAGGCCACCGAGGCGACGACCGTCGCCTACGAGCCGAAGATGAACGTCACGCCGAACGCCGTCGCGCTCAAGGACGACTGAACATCAGCTGACGGTGGCGCCCGGTGAGCCGAAGTCCTGGAGCACCGCGTCGGCGTCGGGCTCTGCGAGCCGTAGGACCTGGGCGCCGGCCGACGTGGTGAACGGTGTGGTCGGCAACGAGTTGGGAGCAGGGTCGAGGCTGCGCATTCGGCGCAGCAGGTTCAGCGCTTCGCCGAAGCCGAGATCGGAATCGATTCGCATGCCGCCGGCCAGGGTGTCGGCGGCGCGGGCCAGGGTGACAGGGTTCTTGGTCGATCCGAGCTTGTGCATCACTGTCGAGAGGAACTTCTGCTGCCGCTGGACCCGGCCGAGATCGCCAGTTCCCTCGGGCACCTTCTTCCCGTCGATGACCTCGGTGTAATAGCGGGATCGTACGTACGCCAGGGCTTGGGTCCCGTCGAGCTTCTGCGGGCCGGCTTCGGTGACGTTCAGTCCGGAGTGGGTGTCGAAGGCGGGGTTGGCGAAGTCGATCGTGATCCCGCCGAGGGCGTCGACCATGGACGCGAAGCTCACGAAGTTGACCTCGAGGTAGTGGTGCACCGGGAGTTGGAGCTGGTCGTGGAGGGTGGCGATGAGGCGTGACGGACCTCCGTTGAACGCCGAGTTGATGCGGGAGTGCCGTCCGGTCTCGCTGATGGTCACGAACAGGTCGCGCGGAACCGACAGGGTGCGGGCACCCTTCGAATCGATGCGCAGGATGAGGATGGTGTCGGAGCGGTTGGGGCCGCCGGCCGTGTTGTCACCGAGGATGGCGCCTGCGTTCGGATCGTTCGGGTCGACGCCCTCGCGGCTGTCGGAGCCGACGATGAGGTAGTTGGTTCCGTTGCCGGACGCCAGGACGTCCGCCAGATCGACCCGGTCGATGCTCTTGAACTTGGCGTAGCCCCACACGAGGGTGCCGGCGACCAGCACGACCAGGACGAGGATCGTGGCCAGGACCATTCGACGCGAGGGCAGGAATCGACGCCATCCCGTGGTGGGTTCGGGTCCGGCCGGGGCGCGTCGTCGTGCGGTGGGAGAGGAAGGCGGCATCGAGGGGTTCTCTTGGGCGCCGGGCGCGGGCACGACGACGTGCTGACGATGGACGGGTGATGGCGACACCGCGGGTTGCGGGACGGCCTGCGTGGCCTCGACGACAGGGACGGGCTCGGGAGCGACGATCTCTGGTGGGCGGCGCGGCGGTGGAGCGGATCGCCTGCCCTCGGGCGGCGCCACGATTCTCACCCGGCGGTGGTCGGTGTCGGTCATGGCGGGGCAGGTGCGGGGGGTCGGACGGAGTACGGCTGCATCGGCACCGCGCAGTCTGGCAGCCGGAGCCCGCCGGTTCGGGTACGCTGAGTATTGACCACGCAGTGCGGTCAATTGGGTCAATTTGGTATACGCTACGTAACCACGACGGAGTACACCGAGACCAACATCCGGACGCGGGAAGAGAGCGATGTTCCGACGGGCGAATGCAAAACGGCGACGTGAGTTGCACGGTCTCGAGGTGGCGGTCGGCCTGACCCCCGAGGAGCCGACCGTGGACGATCAGCCGACGGCCGGTCTGGCCTGTCCGACGTGTCAGACGATCGGGCACATCGACATGGTCGACACCGCGGGCGGACGGGCATACCTCACCTGCCCCCGTTGCGAGCGGAACTGGGACACCGATCGGTCGGCCATCCGCATCTGAGCCCGGGATCGATCACGCCCCGAGCAGCGTGGCCAGGTCCCGGTCGGCGGTGGTGATGGCGTCGCCCACCACGGGTCCACGGCCGCCGCTGGGCTCGATGGCTGGGGCGACGGGCCGGGTCTCGTCCATGGCGGAGACGACATCGGGCGTGAGGAACCGGCTGCGCTGTCCCATGCTGTGGGCGTCGTCGGCCCGGCCCCGGTGGTGGTGGAACCGCAGCGGCACGTGGATGTGGAGTTGGTCGCGAGCCCGGGTGGCTGCGACGTAGAGCAGACGACGTTCCTCCTCGATCTGCTCCGCGTCGCCGGTGGCCATGTCCGAGGGGATGTTGCCGTCGGCCGCGTGGAGCAGATGGACGATGTCCCACTCGCCTCCCTTGGCGGAGTGGATGGTCGACAGCGTGAGGACGTCGTCGTCGAGGTGGGGCGGGCCGGCGAGATCGCTGGTGGACGCGGGTGGGTCGAGCGTCAGCTCGGTGAGGAACTGCTCGAGCGACGGGCACGCTCCGGCCAGTTCGGCGAGCCGGGCGAGGTCCGCCCGCCGCGCCTCGCCGTCGCCGAAGCGGTCGAGGTACGGATCGAGCCAGGCCACGAGCGCGTCGACGCGCGCACCCGTCGGCAGGTCGGGCTCGGCGGTGTCCACGGCTGCCGCCAGCGACGCGATGTCGGCCGCGAGGGTCGCGGTGACGGTGCCGGCCCGGACCACTGCGTGCAGGTCACCGTCGGTGGTGTCGAGCGCGGCGACGACGCGTCGGGCGATCCCGGGGCCGATGCCGTCGATCCGCTGGAGGACGCGGAACCAGGCGAGGTCGTCGCGGGGGTTGACCGCGACGCGGCACAGGGCGAGGAGGTCCTTGATGTGCGCGGTCTCGAGGAACGCGAGCCCGCCGTACTTGACGAAGGGGATGCGCCGTACCGTGAGCTCCACCTCGAGCAGGTCGGCGTGGTGGGACGTGCGGAACAGCACGGCCTGGCGGCGGAGGGCGACATCCCGTTCGACTGCCGCCAACAGCCGGTCGCAGACCGCTCGCGCCTCGGCGCGCTCGTCTCCGGCCGTGGCCAGCTCCGGCCGGGGGCCGGACCGGCGGGCCGCGACCAACTCCTTGTCGTGGCGCTCGGCGGCTTGGGCCCAGATCCGGTTGGTGACGGTGACGATCTCCGGCGTCGAGCGATGGTTCCGCGTCAGGGTGACGACGTCGGCACCGAAGCGGTCGGGGAAATCGAGGATGTTGCGGACCGTGCCGCCACGGAAGCCGTAGATGGCCTGGGCGTCGTCGCCCACGGCCGTGATGACCGCGCCGCCCGCGGCCAGGGCGGCGAGCACGTCGGCCTGCAGCGGGTTGGTGTCCTGGTACTCGTCGACCAGGACATGGTCGAAGCGACCGGCCACCACAGGACCGGCCTCGGGGTGCTGTACCAGGGCGCGCCACAGGGCGAGCAGATCGTCGTAGTCGACGACGTGGCGCTCGCGCTTGTGGGCGGTGTAGGCGCCGAACACCGCGCGCATGTCGTCGGTCTGGTCGGCGCACCAGGGAAAGTGGCGACGCACGACCTCGTCGAGCGGCGTCTGCGTGTTCACCACCCGGCTCAGCACGGCGGCGAGCAACTCCTTGCGGGCCCGCCGACGCGACGGGGTGGCCTCCTCGGACAGCTCGTCGCGGACGAGGGCGAGCAGGTCGGCGCCGTCGGCGGGATCGAGGAGCGTGAAGTCGGGCTCGATGCCGACGGAGCGTCCGTACCGCCGGAGCAGGCGATTGGCCACCGCGTGGAAGGTGCCGCTCCACGCGCCGCGCAGTGCGTCGTGGCCGACCCAGTGGTCGGATCGGGCCACCAGTTCGGTGGCGGCCCGGCGACTGAAGGTGAGCAGCATGATGCGCTCGGCCGGTACGCCGGCGCGGACGAGGTGGGCCAGCCGAGCCGACAGCGTCGTGGTCTTGCCGGTGCCGGCGCCGGCGACGATCAGCAGGTGGCCACCGTCGTGCTCGACGGCGATGCGCTGCTCGTCGGTCAGCTCGGGGAGCAGGTCGGAGTCGAACATCCGTTCTGAGGGTACTCGAACGGATGTTCGCGGACATGCATGGTCGTGGTGGGCCGCCGTCCGCCAGGCAGTCGGCGGTGACCGACCACCAGCACCGGTGGTCGGATCAGTCGTCGGCGGGGTCGAGGTCGAGCGAGGCCGAGTTCATGCAGTAGCGCTCACCGGTGGGCGCGGGTCCGTCGGGAAAGACGTGACCGAGGTGGGCGCCGCAGCGGGCACAGCGGGCCTCGGTGCGCACCATGCCGTGCGACCGGTCGGTCTCGAGGGTGACCCGGTCCTCGGCGATGGGCTTCCAGAACGAGGGCCAGCCCGAGCCACTCTCGTACTTCGTGTCGGACTCGAACAGCTCGAGACCGCAGACCACGCACTTGTAGGTGCCGTCGGTCTTGGCGTCCCAGTAGATGCCGGTGAAGGCCCGCTCGGTTCCGGCGTGCTGGGTGACCTCGTACTGCTCGGGGGTGAGCCGGGAGCGCAGCTCGGCATCGTCGGGCCGATCGAAGTCGGTGGTCGCGGGGTCGGTGGAGGAACCGGTGTCAGCCATGGGGCAAGTGTGCCGCCGGCGCCGCCGGCTCGCACCTCGGCGGGGCGTGGTTCACCGAATCACAAGTGTCCCGAACAAGCAGTTCGTCGGTTTCGTGCATACTGGGTACGCCATGCCGATCGATGACGCGACGAGGTTCCGCCAGATCATCGAGGCCCAGTCCGCCCTGGCATCGAGCGGGACCGACGGCCTCGACGACATCATGACCCTGGCCGCACAGCGGGCCCGCGTCCTCACCGGCGCGGAGAACGCCGTCATCGAACTGGCCGAGGGTGACGAGATGGTCTACGCGGCAGTGGCGGGATCGCACCGCGAGCACCTCGGGATGCGCTTGTCGCTGCACACCAGCCTGTCGGGACTGTCGGTCCGGACCGCATCGGTGCTGCGCTGCGACGACATCGAGACCGATGACCGGGTGGATCTGACGGCCTCGAGGCGGCTGCGCATCCGGTCGATGGTGGTGACCCCGCTGCGCCATGGCTCGGGTGCCCTCGGCGTCCTCAAGGTGATCCACTCGGCGCCTCGCGCTTTCGACGATCGCGACGTCGACACCCTGGCGTTGTTCGCCGATTCGGTCAGCGGAGCGATCAGCACCGCGCTCGATCGCCAACGGGTGCGTCACCTGGCCCTGCACGATCCCCTCACCGGCCTGGCCAACCGCGCCGACCTCATCGAGCGGATCGAGGGCGCCCTGGCCCGCTCGGAGCGACGCCATGAGACCGTGGGCGTGCTGTACATCGACCTCGACGGGTTCAAGCCGATCAACGATCGTCACGGGCACCGGACCGGTGACGAGGTGCTTCGCATCGTCGCGGAACGACTCACCGGTCAATCCCGCGCCAGCGACATCGTGGCGCGTCTCGGAGGCGACGAGTTCGTCGTGGTCGTCGAGGTCGCCGATGGCGGCCACATCACCGACCTCGCCGCTCGCATCCAGGGTGTCGTCGCCCAGCCCATCGACATCGGGGGTGTCGCCATCCGGGTCGAGGCGAGCATCGGCATGGCCACCGCGACGCGGCGGGAGCAGGTCGATTCGCTCCTGGCCCGGGCCGATGCGGCCATGTACGCGGCCAAGCGGGCGCGTCGAGAACGGGCGCCGGAGACGACATCGAGCCACCCGACGAAGGAGCGGACGAGACCCCGATCGTCAGCCGGGACCCGCCGACACCTGTCGTAGCGCGTCGAGCATCGAGCCGAGACCGGCCGGGGGGAGCTGGGGGACGAACGTCAGCGAGAGGCGATCGACCCGGCCGCCGTAGAGCGCCGCGAGGCGGCCCGCCACCTCGGTCGGGCGGCCGATCACGCAGAGCTCGTCCAGCAAGCCGTCGTCGACCACGTTCGCCAACTGGTCCCACCGGCCGGCCCGGGTCAGACCGTGCAACTCGGCCTGGAGCGCTCCGGCCCCGATGCTGTCGAGGACGCTCCGGTAGGCGGGCGTCGACCCGTAGAACGCGACCATGCCCCGCAGTGCGTCACGGACCCGTGGGGCATCGTCGTCGTCGTGGAGGCCGACGAGCGCGCCGGCGACGACTTCGAAGGCGGTCGGATCGCGACCGGCGTCGGCCAACCCAGCCGGGATCCGCTCGTCGAGCAGTTCGCTGAGGTGGGCGGCGGTGGTCATCGGATGGAGCACGACCCCGTCGGCCGCCGCGGTGGTCATCGCCAGCATCCGGGGTCCCAGCGCGCCGATCAGGATCGGCGGCGGCCCGGTGTCGAGGGGGCTGGGTGACAGCAGGGGCGGCATCATCGTGTGGGCGGTGAACCGTCCCTCGAACGAGAGCGGGGTGCCGTCCTGCCAGCACGCGAACACGGCCCGGATCGCCCCGACCCATTCCCGCATGCGTTCCACCGGGTCATCGAAGTCGGCGCCGTAGCGACGCTCGACGTGGGCCCGGACCTGGGTGCCGAGCCCGAGCCGGAAGTGCCCGCCGGAGAGGGACTGCAGGTCCCAGGCCACGTGGGCGAGGTGCACCGGGGAACGAGGGAACGCGATGGCCACGTACGACGCGATGTCGAGGCCGTCGAGCGCCGCGGCCTGGACCAGCGGCACGAACACGTCGTGGGGCCCCTCGACCGAGGCCACGCCGTCGACGCCGGCGTCACGCAGGTCGGCGACGAGGCCACGCACATCCGGTGGCCCCGAGGTCAGCACGACGTCGATCTTCATGGCCGGTCACCGTACCGACCCCGAGAACGCGTTCTGGGCCGCGGATCGCGCGCCTGGCACACGAACCGCGGCCCAGAACCGACGGTGTTGGGTTGGATGGGGGGCTACACGAAGGCGCTGGCGAACACCAGCGACACGATGGTCATGACCTTGATGAGGATGTTCATGGCCGGACCGGACGTGTCCTTGAAGGGATCGCCGACCGTGTCGCCCACGACGGCGGCCTTGTGGGGGTCGGACCCCTTGCCACCGTGGCTGCCGGCTTCGATGTACTTCTTGGCGTTGTCCCAGGCGCCGCCGGCGTTGGCCATGAAGATGGCCAGGCAGAACCCGGTCACGAGGGCGCCGGCCAGGAAGCCGCCGAGGGTGTCGACGTCGATGAAGCCGATGACCAAGGGCACGACCACGGCGAGGGCGCCCGGGATGATCATCTCCTTCAGCGAGGCCTTGGTGGAGATGGCGACGCAGCGGGCCGAGTCGGGCCGGACGCCCTCCTTGCCCTCACGCAGTCCCGGGATCTCCCGGAACTGGCGGCGCACCTCCTCGATCATCTGGTTGGCCGCCCGACCGACGGCGTCGATGGTGAGGGCGGCGAACAGGAACGGGAGCATGGCGCCCAGGAACAAGCCGACGAACACGTCGACGTGGCCCACGTTGAGGTCGAGGCCGCCCTTGGCGACGAAGCTCGACGCCGGGCCGGCGGCCTGGACGAGGGCAACCTGGAAGCTCTTGAACAGCGCCAGCGCGGTCAGGGCGGCCGAGCCGACGGCGAAGCCCTTGGCCACGGCGGCGGTGGTGTTGCCCAGGCTGTCGAGCGCATCGGTGACCTCGCGCACGTGCGGGTCGAGCTCGGCCATCTCGGCGATGCCGCCGGCGTTGTCGGCGATCGGGCCATAGGCGTCGACCGACACCACAACGCCGGTGGTGGCCAGCATGCCGATGGCGGCCACGGCGATGCCGTAGATGCCGAGGCCGTCGCCGGCCCACTCCCCGCCCCAGTAGGCGATGAGCACGCCGGCCGCGATCAGCACGACGGATGCCGCCACCGAGGTCATGCCGGCGGAGATGCCGCCGAGGATGGTGGTGGCCGGTCCGGTCTCGGAGGCCTTGGCGATCTTCTTCACCGGGCCGTACTGGTCGGAGGTCCACAGCTCGGCGACCTTGCCGATGAAGTAGCCGATGACGAGGCCACCGATCACGGCGAGCGGGAGGCCCCAGGCGTTGTCGAAGGCATCGCCGTTGAACATGGCCAGCCCGAGCCCGAGGACGCCGAGGACGGTGATGCCCATGGCGACGTTGGTGCCCATGTGGAGCGCCTTGGAGAGGGCGTGGGCGTCGGTCGATTCGCCCGACTTGACGAAGAACGAGCCGATGATCGATCCGAGCATGCCGATGAGGGCGACGCCGAAGGGGAACAGCAGCAGCTTCAAGGTGGGGTCGATCGACAACAGTGCGCCGGTGTCCTCCACGCTGTTCGACGAAGCGGAGAAGGCGGTGAAGGCCACCAGGGCGATGGGGGCCACGATGGAGCCGGCGTAGGACTCGAACAGGTCGGCGCCCATGCCGGCGACGTCGCCCACGTTGTCACCCACGTTGTCGGCGATGGTGGCCGGGTTGCGGGGGTCGTCCTCGGGGATGCCGGCCTCGACCTTGCCAACGAGGTCGGCGCCGACGTCGGCGGCCTTGGTGTAGATGCCGCCGCCGACGCGGGAGAACAGGGCGATGGACGACGCACCGAGGCCGAAGGCGGTGAGGATCTCGAAGCCCTTGTCGAGCTCGAGGATCTGGATGAAGACGATGTAGACGAGCGCCAGGCCGGCGAGGGCCAGGCCGGCGACCGAGAAGCCCATGACCGCGCCACCGCGGAAGGCGAGCGGCAGGGCCTTGCCGGCGCCACCGGATTCGGCCGCGGCCGCGGTGCGGGCGTTGGCCATGGTGGCCACCGTCATACCCACGTAGCCGGCGAGCGCCGACAGGCCGGCGCCGAAGATGTACGTGACGGCGCCCAGCGGCGTGACCAGGACGGCGACGAGGACGGCCATCACCGCGACGAACACCGCGACGTAGGTGTACTCCTGCTTGAGGAAGGCACGAGCGCCGAGGGCGATCTCCTCCATCAATTCGACCATCCGGGGGTTGCCCGGACTCTCCTTGCGGACCAGGCCGAAGTAGTAGAACGCCAGGCCGAGACCGGCCAGCGCGCTCACCAAGGCGAGGTAGGGGATGGCTTCCACTTGGGTGTCTCCTGTCGTGGTTTCTGGGGATTGAGATCGGGCAGTGAGCTAGTTGGTGCCCGCGACGCTCTCGCGTTGCACGAACACCTGGTTGGCGACGGTGGCGCCCAGGGTGCGATCGGTGGGGCCGTCAGGTCCGTCGACGGTGAGGACGAGTGGGCCGTCGAAGGGGTGCTTCTCCTTGACCTCGACCCGTCCACCGGGACGCAGGCCGAGTTGGTCGAGGAAGGCGATGACGTCGGGCTCGGTCGAGCCGGGCACCGCGACGACGGCGACGTCTCCGGGCTCGAGCGCGTAGAGCGGGGGCAGCGTGGGGATCTCGCCCACCTCTGGCTCGGGGATCGGGAATCCGTGGGGACAGCTCGACGGGCGGTCCAACGCCACGAAGAGCCGGTCCTCGACCTCCTGGGGAAGGTCGTGTTCGAAGCTGGCCGCCAACCGGTCGGCCTCGTTCCACGCGTAGCCCAACATGTCGGCGAGGAAGCGTTCGACGATCCGGTGCCGCCGGATCGAGGCCACGGCGATCCGGCTCCCCATCTCGGTCAGCTCGACGCCTCGGTACGGCTTGTGGTCGACCAGACCCCGGTCGGCGAGGCGCTTCACCGCGGTGGTGATGGTGGACGGTGACAACCCCAGGCGCTCGGCGAGATCGCCGGTGTGCGCTTCGACCCCGTGGTCGGGGCGAGGGTTCTGTCGTTGCGAGAGCCGGTAGATGGCCTTGAGCAGCTCGCGTTCGGATTTCGAGATGGCGTCCATGGGCGTCGTTCGGAATCGTCCGTGCAGGCGGGGGCAGTCGGTCGGGAGCCGCGGGAACGTAGGTTTCGGCACCGGAAAAAGTCAACTTCGCGTCAGCGACCGATTGGGGGATGCCCGCGCCGTCTCGCCCGGGTACGGCGGGATGGGCCTCGGTACGGCAGGATGGCGCGGTGTACGTGATCGTCGTCGGTGCCGGCGAGGTGGGGACCTACGTCGCCGACCGCCTCTCCCGGGAAGGTCACGATGTGGCAGTGGTCGAACGAGACCGGGTCGCGTTGCGCGAGGTGTCCGAGCGCCTCGACGTGTTGACGTTGCTCGGGTCGGGGACCAACCCGGAGATCCTCCGGGAAGCGGGCATCGACCGGGCCGAGATGATCGTGGCGGTCACCAGCCAGGACGAGGTCAACCTCGTGTGCTGCCTGGTGGGCAAGCAGGCCGGGGTGTCCCGGGCGGTGTGCCGGCTCGAGGACGCGGATCTGCGGTCGAAGAAGTCGAGCGCACTGCACGAGGCGATGGGCGTGGACCTGATCATCGACCCCGACTACGAGACGGCGCAGGAGATCCTCGAGCTCCTGGAGTACCCGGGGGCGTCGGAGGTGGCCGAGATGGCCGGCGGCGAGGTGGTGGTCATCGGCGCCCGCCTCCCGCCCGACGCACCGATCGTCGGACGTTCGCTCATGGACATCGCCCGTGAGTACGAACCGGAGTGGGACTTCCTCTTCGGTGTGGTCAGCCGGGGCGACGAGACCATCATTCCCCGCGGCGACGTCCGCCTCGAGGCCGACGACCTCGTGCGGGTGTTGTGCAAGCGCAAGGCGCGCCGGCAGCTGATGGCGCTGCTCGGCCTGGCGCGCCGGGCGCCACGGCGCATCATGCTGCTCGGCGGTGGACGTACGGCCGAGCTCGTCGCCACCACGCTCGACCAGCGGGGGAGCGAAGTCGTCATCGTCGAGCGCGACATCGACCGCGCCAACGAATTGGCCGGCCGCCTCGGCGGATCGCTCGTCCTGTGTGGCGAGATCACCGACTCCGACCTGCTGGAGGAGTCCCAGGTCGGGTCGTTCGACGCCGTGCTCGCGCTGACCGGCGAGGACGACGCCAACATCCTGGCCTGCCTCTACGCCAAGTTGGAGGGCGCCAAGGAGACCATCGCCGTCGTCCACCGCCTGTCGCTGCTCAATCTGCTGGCCGAGGCGGGCATCGACGTGGCGCTGTCGCCCCGGACGGCCAGCGCCAACGGCGTGCTCCGGTTCGTCCGGGGCGACGTCTCCGCGGTGGCGACGTTCCTCCAGGGCGAGGTCGAGGTCCTCGAGATGGAGGTGAAGGAGGGAAGTCCGGCCGACGGGGGCATGGTCGCGGAGCTGCGACTGCCGAAGGACGTCTTGGTCGGCGCCTTCGTGCGCGACGGCAAGGCACAGATCGCCCGCGGTCGCTCGACGCTGCGGGACCGGGACCACGTCGTGCTGTTCTCGATGCCGGGATCCGTGGCCGACGTGCGCCGCGTGTTCGGCTGAACGGAGCCGGCCGCCGACATGAGCCAGCTGGAGGGGGACCAGGAGCACCAGCGGCTGATCCCCGACGACAACTTCACGCTGTCGATGCAGGCACGGGCTGGGCGGTGGGAGTCGTCGATCGGCTTCGTCATCGGCGTCGCCCTCACCGCGTGCGGTGCGCTGGCGCTGTGCGGCGTGATCGTCGGCCTCCTCACCGACGGCCGCGACACCGGCACGTTCGCGTTCCTTGCCGTGGTCTACGGGGTCATCGGCGCCGCCCTGATCCACGTCTGTCGCGTACCGCTGCGCCTCCGGTCGAGCACCGCCTTCCTCGGCGTGCTCGCGGTCTGGCTGGTGCTGATCCTGGTGTCGACGTGCACCTACGAGCTGCTCGGGATATTCGCCCATCTCGACGATGCGGTGTTCGAGTCGGTCGCCGGTTTCACGACCACCGCGTCGACGGTCGTCCGGGACCCGGAGGTCTTGTCCCGGGCCACGCTGCTGTGGCGGGCCGGAACCCAGTGGCTCGGTGGGCTGGCCGCGCTCCTGTTCGTCGTGGCCGTGCTGCCGTCGATCGGCGTGGGTGGCCTCGACGTGACCGAGGCCGGCCAGCGCCACTCGGGCACGTCGCTGCGCAGCCGGTGGACGCTGCTGGCCCTGCGCCGGCTGGCGACCCTCTACGTGAGCCTCACGGTCGTGGGCATCGTCATGTTCTTCGTCAGTGGCATGGGACCGTTCGACTCCATCACCTACGCCGCCACCACCATCTCCACCGGCGGGTTCGCCAACCACCTCGGGTCGTTCGGTCACTTCCACTCCGCCACCGTGGAGTGGGCGGGGTTCGGGGGCATGGTGCTGGGCGGCGCCAACATGGCCCTGCTGGTGCGGATACTCCGGGGCGGGCTGGCACCACTGTGGCGTTCCTACGAGTTGCGCGCCTACCTCGCGGTCATCGGGGTGGGTGGGCTCGTGATCTCGGTGGCCACCGCGCCCGCCGGCGGGCCGACCGACGAATCGGTGCGCCGGGCGTTCTTCCACGTCGCATCGGCCGCCTCGACGACCGGCCACTTCGTGAACGGCTGGGGCGGATGGGACATCGGACCGCAGGTGCTGCTGCTCGCCGTGATGGGCATCGGCGCCATGTCGGGTTCGGCGGGCAGCGGCTTCCGCATGGTCCGCGCCCTGGCCATGGTGGGTTATCTCCGGCGAGAACTGATCCAGCAGCTCCATCCGCGTGCCGTCCTGCCGGTGCGGGTCGGGCGCCGGGCGGTGAGCGATGCCCTCGTGTCCCGCATGGTCGGCTACCAAGCGCAGTACTTCCTGGTGGCGGCGACCGGAGCGATCGTGGTCGGCGCTCTCGGCGGCGAGCTGGTGACGTCGCTCAGCGCGGCCATCTCCGCAGTGGCCAACGTTGGGCCGGCTCTGGGTGACATGGTGCCCGGCGGAGGCGGGGTCCTCGTCCTGGCCCGGCCAGCCCGTGCCGCGCTGATGCCCCTGATGCTGCTCGGCCGGCTGGAGATCGCACCGGTCCTGGTCGGCGTGATGCTGGCCGGTTCGGCGGTCGGTGACCGATTCCGCTCGAACCGGTACGACCGGCATCGCGAGGGTCGCGGTGAGGCGGGCACCGTGACGGCACGGCCGATCGGATTCACGTCGACCCGGCGGATCGAGGCGGGTGCGATCCACGTCGCGGGCCTGTCGCTGCTGGCCATCGCCGGTGCCTGCGCGTCGGGCTTGGTGGTGGAGTTGATCTACGGCGACGACCAGTGGCCGGCGCTCACCGCCTGCACGGTGGGGATCGCCGTGGTGGGACTGGCCATGTGGCGGGGCACGACCCTTCCCGCCGACGGCGGCGGAGCGCGTGGTGCCATGCGAGCGGTGGGAGTGTCGTGGATCGCCATCTCCATCGCCTCGGCGGTGCCATTCGTCGTGTCCGGGATGCTGCGCTGGGACCTGGCGCTGTTCGAGGCCATCTCCGGCCTGACCGGTACCGGCTCCACGGTGCTGTCGCCGATCGAGGGCAACACCCACGGGATGCTGTTCTACCGGCAGATGACCCAGTGGGTCGGTGGCATGGGCGTGGTCGTCCTCGCGGTGGCCATCCTCCCGTTCCTCGGTGTCGGTGGCCTCGAGCTGTTCCGGGCCGAGTCGCCGGGCCCGACCTCTGACCAGCTGGTGCCGCGGGTGTCCGACACTGCCCGGCGGCTGTGGATCGTCTACTGCTCCCTGACCGCGGCGGCCACCTTGGCCTTCATGCTCACCGGTCTGACCCTCTACGACGCCCTCTCCCACGCCGCGACGGGCGTGGCCACCGGTGGCTACTCGCCCTACAACGACTCCATCGCCCACTACCACTCGGCCCTGGTCGAGGCGGCCGCCATCTTCTCCATGTTCATCGGCGGGGTGAAGTTCCCGTTGTTCTACTCGGCGTTCCGGGGCCGCGACCTGCGGGTGTTCTGGCGATCGTCGGAGTTCCGCTTCTTCATCTACATCCTGGCCGGGGCCATCGGCTTCGTCACGATGATGAACTCGTTCCAGGGCGACGCCGTTCTGACCGCGCTGCGGGACGCGTCGTTCAACGTCATGTCCCTGATCACCTGCACCGGGTTCGGGACCGTCGACTTCACGCGCTGGGTGGCGGCCAGCCAGATCGTGCTGCTCTTCGTCATGGTCACCGGCGCGATGACCGGGTCGACGTCGGGGGCGGTGAAGCTCTTTCGCGTCCAGGTGAGCCTGAAGTACGCCTGGCGGGAGGTGCGGCGGGTGCGGCGGCCCCGGGCCGTCCTGCCCATCCGCCTCGACGGTGAACCCGTGCCCGAGAGCATCGTCACCTCGGTGCTCGGCTACGTCATGTTCTACTTCGTGGTCGCGGCGGCATCGGTGGTGCTGTTGTGCCTGCTGGGCGCCGATCTCCCCACGTCGTCGGGCTCGGTGATCACCGCCATGGGTGGGGTCGGACCCGGTCTCGGGCAGACCGGCCCGGCGTCGAACTTCCTCGTCCTCACCAGCGCGTCCCGCTTCGTCCTGATGGGTCTGATGCTGTTGGGTCGGCTCGAGATCTACCCGCTCCTGCTGCTGTTCGTGCCCGCGGCGTCCGCGGCCCGACGGTCGTCGAAACGAGGTCGCCAGACCGTGGCCGTCGGTGCGGGTGTGGGTCGTCCGGTCAGCTCGCGTCGAGATCGGGTGGGATGAACTGGGCGAGTTGCTCGAGCACCGCGGTGGCGTCGAGCGACTCCGCCCGATCGAGCGCTTCGAGGGTGCAGAACGCCTCGCACGTGGCGTCGCCCCGATCCGATGGCGCGGCTCGCCACTGCAGTGAGATGACGAACGACGCGTGGGTGCCGTCGCGGAGGTGGAGGATGGCCTCGAAGATGCCCGAGCTGCGGTCGATGTAGGAGATCTCGCCCAGCGCGTTGGTGGCCTCGACGAGGCGACGGAAGGTCTCGGCCGGTGTGCTCGACAGCACCAGGGTGTCGGCGTCGACGAGACGGACGTCGGCCGCGATCTGGTGGCTGATGGTCGGCGTCGGCCGCCGGCTCGGCCGGGGCGGGGGTGCGGTCCGCGCCACCGGAGCGTCGGGGGCGGCGAGCCGACCCTCCCTCCGGGCGATGGCGAGGGTTCGGTACGCGGTGTTCACCGTGATGGTGCGCTCGTTGCCCGCGGCCCCGATCAGGTCGGGGTGGCTGGTCCGGACGAGGGTCCGGTACGCCCGTCGGACCACGGTCCAGTCGTCGGTGGCGGACACGCCGAGAACCGACCGGGCGGTGGTGAGGTCCACGGGCGGGTCACCCGCGCAGGAACGCGGCCATGGAGGCCCGGTACCAGCTGGGGTCGTCGGCGCCGCACAGTTCCCGGGCCGAGTGCATGGCGAGCTGGGCGATCCCGACGTCGACGGTGCTGATCCCGAGCCGCGCCGCGGTGATCGGACCGATAGTCGAACCGCACGGGAGATCGGTCCGGCCCACGAAGCGCTGGGTCGGGATGCCGGCGTCGGCACAGGCCTGGAGGTACACGGCCACCGAGGCGGCGTCGCTGGCGTAGCGCTGGTTGGCGTTGACCTTGACCACCGGACCGGCGTTCAGCGTGACGTGGTGCTCGGGCTCGTGACGGTCGGCGTAGTTGGGGTGGGTGGCATGGGCCATGTCGGCCGAAAGGCACACCGAGCCGGCCAGCGCCACCAGCAGGTCGTCGCGAGAGCCACCCGCCCCGGAGACGATGCGCTCGAGCACCGCGGCCAACATCGTCGAGTCCGCTCCGGTGGACGATGTCGAACCGACCTCTTCGTGGTCGTACAGGCAGACCACCGGAACGACGCCGCCCTCGTCGGAGGCGGCGACCGCCTCCACGAGGGCGTCGACGGCGGTGAACGAGGAGCAGAGGTTGTCGAGCCGGGGCGCGCTGACGAAGACGCCGTCACGGCCCGTCCGCCGAGACGGGGTCAGGTCGTGGACCATGGCGTCCCAGGCCAGCACCTCACCGGCGGCGACGTCGGCCGCCGCGGCCACCGTCTCGGTGAAGGTTGCCTCCGACCCGGCGGTGGTGTCGAGATCCCAGATCGGGGCCATGTGGGTCTGCGGGTTGAGCTGGAGGCCCTTCTCGTTGATCTCCCGATCGAGATGGATGGCGAGTTGGGGGACCCGCAGGATCGGCTCGTCGATGCGGAAGAGGTGCTCGACCGGACCGGCGTCGCCTCGGACCATGACCCGACCGGAGAGACCGAGGTCGCGGTCGAGCCACGAGTTCAGCAGCGCCCCGCCGTAGACCTCGACGCCGAGCTGGCGGAAGTGGGCGCTGGTGTGGTCGGCGTTGGGCTTGACCCGCAGGTTGGGGCTGTCGGTGTGGGCGCCGATGATCCGGAACGCGGCCGGCGGCGCGTCGGGCTGGCGCCAGGCCACCAGCGACCCGCCCCCGCGCAGCACGCGGCGGTCGGGGCCCTGGAACGACCCCGCCATCGACACCGGCTCGAACCCGGCCCCCTCGAGCCGATCCGCGGCCGTGGCCACGGCGTGGAACGGCGATGGTGAGCGGTCGATCAGGGAGCAGAGCTTGTCGGCCACCGAGCGGTCGGGATCCATGCCGCTGATCTAGCACGCTCGACGCCCCCACCGGTTGCCCGCCGGACGTACGCTGGGGCCGAGACATCGATCGAGACATGGATCGAGGCATCGGACCGAGGAGGTCGACGATGGCTGTCATCCACCGTGATCACCTGAGCTCGGAGGTCGGGCACTCGGCGGGCGTGAGTCGTGTCGTGCTGACCGCGGGCCTCGTCCTCGTGGGCCTCGGGGTGGTGACGTTCCTCGCCGGAATCGGGCTCGGCATGAACCAGGCCCGCCACGGCGGCATCGGCGACAGCTCCCTGCGCCTGCTGCCCATCGGCGGGCTCTCGGTGGTGGCCGGGCTGCTGGTGGCGTCGATCGGCATGGCGATGGCGAGGCGCGCCGCCGGCGAGTGAGCTCATTGGCCGGTCCCGACCCGGGTGCAACAAGATGAGCCGGTGCCGCCCCACCGACGGGCTCCCACGCCCATCGTCGTCATCCACCGCGACCGCCCCGAACGACTCTCGGCCACCATCGCCGCGCTCGAGGCGCAGACCACGCCGGTCCGTCTGATCCTGGTCGACTCCGGCTCCTCGGCCGAGAACCATCGCCGCGCCCTGGCGATGTTGCCGGAGGGCTCGGACGTGGTGCAGATGGGCGGCAACGGCGGCTTCGGGCCCTCGGCCAACGCGGGCTGGCGCCGGTTCCTGGCCGACCACGTCGGTGAGTGGGTCGGACTCTGCCCCCACGACGCCCTCCCCGCGCCCGATGCCGTGGCCCGCATCCTCGAGGCGGTCGAGGGCCGTCCCCGTGCCGGCCTGGCCTGTGGCGATTTCGGCGACGGCACCACGCCGGTGGTCGACCCGTACTTCGGCGGCATCCAGGTGCCGGCCACCACCGATGAGGGCTGGGATCCGGCCGGCTACCCCCACGGCACGTTGTTGTTCGCCCGGCGCGGGTTCCTCGAAGACGTCGGGTTGTTCGACGAGCGCTACTTCGCCTATTGCGAGGAGGCCGATCTCGGGTTGCGGGCCCACGCCGCGGATTGGGAGGTCGGGCTCGTGCGCGGGGCCATGGTCCGCAACCCGGACATGAGCACGGCATCGCCAGCGGTCGACTACCTCATGGTGCGCAACACCTTGCTCCTCGTCCGCGAGCACTCCGGGCGCTACAAGGCCTTCATCCGCTTCGTCATGGCCTGCTCGCAGCTGGTCACCGAGCGCGGCACGAACCCGTACCACGACACCCGGGCCCGGCTGATCGCCCTCCGCGACTTCCTGGCCCGGCGCCTCGGCCCGCCGCCGGCGTCGCTGCAGGCGTCATCGGTGGCGGCCGGTTGACCGCGATGGACGCAGACGAGGTCATCCGGCGGCTCGAGCTCGTTCCCCACCCCGAGGGCGGTCACTACCGGGAGGAGTGGCGGGACGCGCCGGCCGACGGCGGCCGTGGTGTGGCGTCGTCCATCCTGTTCCTGCTCGCCGCGGGTGAGCGCTCGCACTGGCACCGGGTGGACGCCGTCGAGCACTGGTTCTTCCACGACGGAGCCCCGCTCGTGCTGCATCGAGCCCCTGACGACCGGACGCTCGCAACCGCCGCGGTGCTCGGTATCGATCTCGCCGCCGGAGCGAGGCCGCAGCTGCGGGTCCCCGAGGGGTGGTGGCAGTCGGCCGAGTCCACCGGGGCGTGGACGTTGGTGTCGTGCGTGGTGTCGCCCGCCTTCCGCTTCGACGGCTTCACCCTGGCACCGGAGGACTTCACGCCGGGGCGGTGAGCCGAGCGGCGGCGCACCCCGGCAGTATGGTCGCCGCCCATGACCCGATTGACGCAGGGGAATCGCTCCGTGGCCGGGCGGGTGGCAGTCGTCACCGGCGCGGCCAGCGGCATGGGTCGGGCCACCGCGCACCTCTTCGCCGATGAGGGCGCGTCGGTCGCGGTGCTCGACCGGACCGACGACGGCGTGGCCGCAGTGGTGGCCGAGATCCTCGCGGCAGGCGGGACCGCGGAAGGCTGGACGGTGGATGTCACCGACGGTGAGGCGGTCCGTCGGATCGTGGACGAGATCGCCGACCGGTTGGGACCGCCCGACATCTTGGTCAACAACGCCGGTATCTCGAGGGCCGCGCCGATCGACGGGCCCGACTTCGAGGAGCAGTGGGCGGCCACGCTGGCCGTCAACCTCACGGCCCACACCACCATGATCCGGGCCTGTCTGCCCCACCTGCGACGGAATGGTGAGGGGCGCATCGTGAACATCGCGTCGACCGAAGGCATCGGGGGGTCGGCGTACATCAGCCCCTACACCGCGTCGAAGCACGGGGTCATCGGGCTGTCGCGCTCGCTGGCGGTGGAGTTGGGACCCATCGGGGTCACCGTGAACGTGGTGTGCCCGGGGCCCATCCACACCGGCATGACGGCGGAGATCGACGAGGCGGCCAAGACGAAGTTCGCCCGGCGCAACGTGCCGCTCAAGCGCTACGGCGAGCCCGAGGAGGTGGCGCACGCCACCCTGTCGCTGGCCCTGCCGGCCATGTCGTACTGCACCGGCGCCGTGCTCGTCGTCGACGGCGGATTCACGACCAAGAACAACTGATCGCGTCGTCCCCGAGCCCTCGAACCACGATCTGTCGTCGCCGCGTCACCAGTGGCGTGACGCCCCGACGAGATTTTCCGGCGGGGTAGCGTCGCAGGCGTGACCGCTGACGCGACCCGAGTGGGGTTCCTGGGGGCCGGCTTCATCGCCACCTTCCACTCCAAGATGCTCCGGGCCTGCGGGGTCGACCACGTCCGCGCCGGCGTGTTCGACCCCGACGAGGCCCGGGCGACGGACTTCGTTGCCCGCGCCGGCGGCTTCGTCGCGGCCTCGGAAGACGAGGTCATCGAATCGAGCGACGCCGTCTACGTCTGCACGTGGACGGTGGACCATCCCCGGCAGGTGGCCAAGGCGTGCGAGGCGGGCAAGGCGGTGTTCGTCGAGAAGCCGCTCGGCGTGGACCTCCCCGCGTCGCGCCGCATCGTCGACACGCTGTCGGCGGCCGGCGTGGTCCACCAGGTGGGTCTGGTGCTGCGCTACTCGCCGGCGTTCGCCCTGTTGGAATCGCTCCTCGAGGAGACCGACCGCAACGGCCGGGTCATGTCGGTGCTCTTCCGGGACGACCAGTACCTCCCCACCGGTGGGATGTACCACTCGACGTGGCGGGGGGATCGATCGAAGGCGGGTCGGGGCGTGTTGCTCGAACACTCGATCCACGACGTCGATCTCCTCGACCGCCTCGTCGGGCCGGTCACTGCGGTCAGCGGTCGCAGCCGCTCGTTCCACGAGATCGACGGCATCGAGGACCTGGTGGTGGCGACCTTCGACCTCGCCGACGGCGGGGTCGGGACGCTCACCACCGTGTGGCACGACCTCCACGAGCGACCCAGCCTGCGGTACCTCGAGGTGCACTGCGAGACGGCGCACTTCGCGGTGGAGGGCGACTGGTTCGGTCCTCTCCGTTGGACCCGGGCCGACGAGCAGATCGAGGTCGCCGGTGACGATCTGCTGGCAGCGTGTGCCGAGCGAGGCATCGAGGTGGTGAACCCCGACGGTGCGTTCCTGCGGGCCGTAGCCGCCGGGCAGCCGGCGATGCCGACTGCCGCCACGGCGCTACGGGCCCACGAGATCGTCGAGGCGGTCTACGACTCGGCCGACACCGACGGCGCCACCTTCCATCTCTGACGGCGCGCCAAGATCCAGCCGAAAACGGCCGGAGCCGGGGCCTTCGGGCCCCGGCTCCGATCTTGCGATCTGTTGTCGATTGCGGCTCAGATGACCCGCACGTTCTGGGCTTCGTCGCCCTTGCGACCGGGGCCGACCTCGAACTCGACGTTCTGGCCCTCTTCGAGAGTCTTGAAACCAGATCCCTCGATGTTCGAGAAGTGCACGAACACATCGTCGCCGTCGGGACGGGAGATGAAGCCGTATCCCTTCTCGTTGTTGAAGAACTTGACCGTACCGGTCGCCATTGCCTGCTCCTGTTGCTCGGGATGCCGCCTGATGCGTCACCCCCTGTATTTGGTTGGCAACACGCTAGGCGGTGCCGCGTCCGACGTGCACGCACGACCGGGGATGGCGGACGGCGGTGGTCAGGCTCCGTCGAAGAGGCCGTGGAGCCCGCTGGGTCGATGGTCCCCGATGGCCAGTTGCTCGAGCACGCCGAGGCCGTGTCGGGTGCCGGCAGCTCGGTGATGGGTGGCGCGCACCAACTGCTGGACGTGGGTGTGCTGGGGCGCCGCCGGGTCGAGGTCGGCGATGCGCCACTCGTCAGCCGATTCCGCGGCCTCGCCCTTCCAGACGCCGTGGGACCACTCCGGGTGGAAGTAGCCGATGCCCAGCATCTGGAAGGTGAGGACGGGCGCGAGCTCGATGCGTTCGGGCTCGGCGTTCCACGGCGTGAAGGTCAAGCTGGCGGTGGACGACCGGCGGGTGCCGGGCGTCCAATCGATGGACCAGTCGACCGACCGCATGGGTTGGGCCGACACCGCGAGGTCGCCGGTGTCGAGCACCGGGTCGGCCGGGCCGATCACGGGGATGTCGAAGCCCGACCAGTGCCAGCGGGCACCGTCGGCCGTCTCGTTGACGTCGAAGTGGGCGGCGCCGTCGTCGAAGTTGAGTGGTGCCCACAGCCAGAAGAACTGGGGGAGCTCACGCCCCGGCGCGCCACCCTCGGGTTCGCCGACCCCGCGGATTCCCCAGGACCGGTCCCGCGTCCCGAGGAAGTTCTCGGGGGTGACGGCGCGCTCACCGTCGCCGGTGACGAGCGTGCCCTCCCACGTCCCGAACTGGGTCAGCCGGGTGTAGTCCATCACCACCCGTGGCCCGGCCCGGCGCACGAAGCGATCCTCCTCGATCGCGACGGTGCGTGACCGCCAGAGGAGATCGCAGCCGATGCCGTGGTGCGACGGGTCGACGACGAGGCGCAGCGTGCGCAGCGGTTCGACGATCTCGACGCGAATCGAACCGCACGAGGTGTCGCGACGATCGACCGGGATCCGGCCCGACGAGTGGATGTTGCGCTGCACGCCGTTGCTGACCACGCTGAAGGCGGCATCGATGACCGAACGGTTGGGGTACAGGCCCATGGCCGCGGCGAAGAAGACCGGGTCGTCGTGGTCGACGCTCCCGCGGTCGTAGCCGTTGAAGAAGTAGCGGTCGTAGTGGTTGCGGTCACCGGTGGCCGGTTGCACCACGGGCCCGCCGGTCTGGTGGATCGGATAGTCGTCCATCGGGTTCAACACGTCGGCGAGTCTGGCACCGGCTGGCGATACTGGAGCACATGTCCGCCTCTCGACCCGAGACCGTCGACCTCCTGACCGGATTGGCCACCACCCGAGCCATCCGGCGCTACCGGGACGAGCCGATCCCCGACGAAGACCTCTCCACGATCCTGTGGCACGCGACCCGGGCGCCCTCCGGCAGCAACCGGCAGCCGTTCCGGTTCCTGGTGCTGCGCGACGGGCCCGGGGCGGTGGCCGCCAAGGCGATGTTGGGGGAGAGCTTTCGTGCCATGTGGGCGCGCAAGCGCAGCCACGACGGCTACGACGCCGGCACCGGTGGCGACAGCCCCAAGGCCCGGATGGCGGCCACGATGCAGCACTTCGTCGATCACTTCGAGGAAACGCCCGTGGTCGTCCTCGCCTGCCTGCGCCGCTACCGCGACCCCCACCCCACGGAGGGGGCATCGGTGTACCCCGCCTGCCAGAACCTCCTGCTCGCGGCCCGGGCCCTCGGCTACGGGGGCGTCATGACGATGTGGCACTTCGCGGTGGAGGCCGATCTCCGAGAGGCGCTGGCCATCCCCGACGACGTCGCCATCGCGGCCACCATCCCCCTCGGGCGCCCGGTCGGGAACCACGGTCCCGTGCGCCGCCGGCCGGTGGCCGAGTTGGTGTTCGACGACGCCTGGGATCAGCCGGCACCGTGGGTGCACGATCCGAGCGGCACCCGCTTCACGGCCGCCGGGCCGCCGCTCAACCGTCCTGGCGCCGGAGGAAGTCGAGGGCGGCGTCGATGAAGGCGAAGGACTTCGGCGTCTTGGCGTGGTCGGTGCGGGCCAGCTCGACGTAGGTCGCATCAGGTAGGGCCTCGACGAGGGGATCGGCTGGTCCGGCGAAGTCGGCATCGCCCAGCACGACGAGCACTGGACAGGTGATGCGGGCCAGCTCGTCGGCGGTGACCCCGCCGCTGCTCCCGGTCATGCAGGCGGCCAGCGCTTCACGATCGTTGCCCGGGAGCTCGGCCAGCCCGGCGAAGTACCGCAGCGCGGGATTGTCCTGGTCGTCGCCGGTGCGGACGGCCTCGACGATCGCGGAGTGATCGGTGGACCGGAACAGGTTGGCACCCACCCCGGAGACGACCAGCGAGCGGAAGCGCTCCGGGGCTCCGGCGGCCACCCGCAGGAGGGTCTTGGCTCCCAGGGAGAAGCCGATGGCATCGACCGGGCCCTGTGCGGGGAGGGCGTCCTGCACCCGGGCGCCGAGGTCGGCGTAGGCGGCGGGATCGTTGGGCTTGGGCGCGGTGCCGTGGCCGAGCAGGTCGACGCCGATGACCTCGCGGCCCTCGTCGGCCAGCAGGTCGGCCCAACCGTTGGCGACCCAGGTGAGGTCGAAGGACGTGCCGAAGCCGTGGACGAGCATCACGGGAGGAGCCATGGGGGAGAGTCTGGCCTATTCGAGGTGGCTGCCTCGTCGCCAGATGCCGTCGATGACCGCATCGAGGACCAGCAGCAGCACGGCCGCGATGGCGACGACGTGGAAGCGCCCGATCTCGCCCGGCCAGTGCAGCCCGGGGGCGATTCGGTTGCGGGCCTGGGACAGGACCACGTAGCTCCCCACGCCGGCGAGCAGGACCGCGGGCAGGACGGTGAGCAGTGGGCGCCACCCCTCGCGTCGGGTGGCGAACCCACCGACCACGGCGAGGAACACCGCGATGAGGGGGTTGGCGAGCGCCAGACCGGCGACGGCACCGATGGTGCCGACCACGATGGCCTGCCGGCGGCCGGGGAGCGCGCCTTCGTAGGTGAGCGCCCGGATCCGGCGCAACGGTTCCTGTCGCGGGATCTCGGCCGGCCGATGGGGTCGGGTCGAGAACAGGGCGAGCAGGATCGCCCCGATGACCGCGACCAGCGACACGAGGAAGCCGACGTCGACCCGGTTCTGGGGAACGAACTGCAAGGTGAGATCGAAGTCGGCGGTGTCGGGGTGGATCAGGTAGCCGTTGGCGTAGCCGTCGACCAGGTGCGGACCGTCGGTGTCCGGTGCGCCGTTGTCCTGGATCTGCCAGCCGGTGTTGTAGCTCTGGCCGAACACGAGCCAGAACGGTTGGCCGGCGACAGCGCCGCTCACCGACACGTTCACGGTGGTGTCGTCCCCGCCGATGACGTGCACCGTCGGAGCGGTGGCGGTGGTCGCTGGGCGGTTCGATGCGCTCGACGTGGCCGGCTGGCTCGACCACACGAGCTGGTCGAGGTCGAGTCCGGTGGTCGCGCCCCGGGTGGCCACGAAGCGGTGCTCGCCACCGATGAGGGTGGTGGGGCCGCAGCCTCGGAGGGCGAGCCCCCGCCCGTCGAGGGCCGTGGCGGTGGTGCCGGTGACGCGCACGGGGACGGGGGTGTCGTCGACGCGGAGCAGATCCTCGCGGCACCCGGTGTCGATCGTGTCGGCGAAGGCCGGGACGCGGAGTCCGGCCACGTGGATCTCGGCGATGGCCATCGGCAGGGTGAGCGGCCCGCCCCCGTACCAGTTGATGGTGTTGCGCTTGTCGACGCCGTTGAAGCGCAGCTCGAAGGTGGTGGCGGTCAACGGCTCGGGCAGGGCGACGGTGGCGGTCCGGAGGGCGCCGGTGGCCGCGGTCCCCCGCAGCGGGAACGTGCCCACCAGGTCGCCGTCGGCCAGTACGTCGATGCTGGTGGGGACCGAGTGCTCGGCGTCATCGACCCAGGTGAGGCCGAGGTGGTCGGCGGTCACGGCTGACGGCGCCTCGACGCGGAGCACCGACTGCTCGGGCACGCCGAAGCGGGTGGTCCACCACGTGTCGGTGTCGCCGTCGAGCACGTTCGACGGGAGCTGCATGAATCCGCCGGGCAGGTAGCTGTCCCCGACGACGCTGGGTTGCCCGGCGGCCACGCCCATCCGGCCGAGCAGGTGATCGAGCAGCTCGGCGGGAGCGTCGGGCGAGAGGCGCACCGTGCCCTCGACGGAGAAGTCGCGGCTGGTGGGCAGATCGATCACCCGGTCGATGGCCCGTTCCTCGTCCTGGCGCTCGGCGTCGGTGGCCGAGAGCCGGACCCGGGTCTGGAGCAGGGCGAGGGGGTAGCGGCTGGATCGGTAGCCAGCGGCGTCGAGCAGGTCGCTGGGCATGCGGACGGTCTCGTCGACGTGGCGGCCGGCGATGTCGATCTCGGCGAAGCCGACGCTGGTGAGTCCACCGAACTCCTGCCGGTGACCGGCCGAGTCGGCGAGGATCTCCACGGAGAGGGTGGAGAAGGTGCGGTCGCCGATGTCGATGCGCTGGCCGGGGACCTGGAGCGAGCGGCCGTCGAGGGTGACCCGCATCGGATCCTTGCCGTCGAAGCGCAACTCGACCCGGGTGATGCTCCGGTTGAGCTCTTCGCCCACCGGTTGGAGGAGGGTGACGTGATCGGTGCGGACCGGCTCGGGGGTGGTGAGCTCGATGCGGTCGCCGACCGCGTTGTCGAACGCAGCCGTCCGCCAGGCGGTGGTCACGTCGCCGTCGGCCGCCATGGCCGGGCGGTGCTCGGTGTAGTAGCCGATCGGGGTGCCGTAGGTGGTGGCCCGCACGGTGAGGCCGCGCTGCTCGGCCACAGTCTGCGTGCCGGGTCGGTCGTCCTGGACCGGCAGACGGTTGTCGAGCAGATCGTCGGCCAGCAGGCCACCATCGGCGGTCTCGGTGTAGCCGTCGATGTAGCGCAGCTGCGTCCACCGCTCGCCCCGCTTGCGGTTGGTGTCGGTGACGACCAGCTGGCGTTCGCCGTCGAGTTGCGTGCGAACGAAGTCGGGATCGTCGGTCACCTCCGACGAGTACCGGATCAATTCGTCACCGGAGAGGAGCCCGGCGGCCGCGGCGTCGACGAGGCCGTCGCCGCTGCCGCTCAGTAGCACCTCGCGGTCGGCGGATCGGGCGGAGACGATCGGCACCGGGTCCTGGACGGCGAAGGCGGCCACGGCCGGCGGGTTCGGGAGGCGTTCGTCACGGGCGAGGTGGGTCTCGTCGACCAGGGGTGCCTTGGGGGACGGGACGTTGGGTGTGGTGGGCCCGAACCCGACCGGGTCGTCGAGCCCGGGGGCGGAATCGACCAGGTCCATCACCGTCCGGGGCCGGGCCACGAAGTTGCGCTCGTACTGGAGGTCGTTGCGGAGCACGATGTCGCCGACGCCCATGAGACGGGCGATGGGCGCGATGGCGGCGGCATCGAGCGTTCCCTCCTGCAGCTTCAGGTCGAAGGCGCGCAGGAGGTCGGCCGAGGCCGGGGAGCCGAACGGCACCAGCTCCCGGGCGACGTACGGACGATCCATCAGCCCGGGCGTGATCGGGTCGATCGTGGTACCCCAGCGGTACGCGGCGAAGTCGATGCCGGGCATCTCGAGCACCCGGGTGGCGTCGCCCCGGCCGTCGAGGTAGTGGGCCGCGTCGCGCCAGTACTGCGGGAGTTGCTCGGGTCGGCTCAGGCCCTCCGGTGCGAGCCCGCCGGTCCACAACGGGGGGAGGGCGGCGTAGGCCAGCACGGCGACGGCGATGGCACCGAGGAAGCCGCGGCGGGGTACCTGTTCGGCGGCCGCGCCGACGAGCGAGCCGATGCCCAGTGCGATGCCGAGGGCGACGATCGGAACGGCGCGGGCCAGGCTTCGCATGGCGAGTCCGATGTCGGTCTCGAGGAACAGCTTGATCAGGGCGCCAACCGGCGGCGGTGCGCCGAACGGGTAGGCACCGACGGCCAGGACCAGGCCGAGGATCACCAGGCCGATGACGAATGCGCGGTGACGCCATCGCGAGATGCCGAGCCCGAGCAGGCCGATGGTGGGGATGGCGAACGTCACCCCGATGAGCCACAGGTTCTGGGTGTAGGCGATGGCCGGTTCCACCCAGTGGTAGAGCCGGTCGTCGCCGTAGGCGAACCAGTAGCCGAGGCCCCGGAGCACCTCGGGGGCGGTGGAGGTGGTGCTGACCACCTTGGCCGTCTCGGAGTACTGGAGCACGTTGATCCCGTTGGTGGCCTGGACCGACAGGCCCACGATCCACCACAGGTTCACCGCCACGGTCACCAGACCGATCTTGGACATGGTGCTGACGGCGCGGGGTCTGCGGACCTCCTTCGACACCAGGACCGAGTACAGGATCCAGCCGACCGGTACGAGGCCCACCAACAGCAGGGCGGTGGCGTTGACCGAACCGATGGTCGCCACCGTGAGGCCGAACAGCGCGGGATGGCGCCAGCCCTTGGTCCGCAGCGACCGGATGGCGAGGGCGAGGAGCCAGGGCAGACCGGCGAAGGGCAACAGGATGGCCGACAGCCGTGTCGCCAGCGTCAGTACGTACGGGGACAGCGCGTACACGAACGCGGCCGCGGTGGCTGCGGAAGGACGCCACCGCCAGGTTCGGCCGAGGAACAGGACGCCGCCGCCGGCGACGACCATGATCGTCCCGAGCCAGAGCCGCTGGGCCGCCCAGTCGGGCATGCCGATCTGTTCCATGACCCAGTAGAAGGGACCCATCGGCCACAGGTAGCCGATCTGCTGGTGGGGGACCGTGCCGAGGCCGATGTGGGGATCCCACATGCTCAGGGCCCGGCGGATCTGCTGGCCGGGATCGAGGTACAGGTACGTCTTGGTGTCGGCGACGACGGTGCCGGGCTTGGTGAGCAGCAGCGGGATGTAGACGGCGGCTGCGAGCGCGAAGACCGGCGCCCACCACTGCCGAGCAGTGGACTCCGTCGTGCGGGAGGTCACGACGTGCGGTGCGGGAGCAATCGCCGGACCAGGCTGCCGCGGTGGGCCTCCTCGGCCAGCAGACGCATCAGCTCGGTGGCGGTGGCCCCCCAGGTGAAGCGCTGGGCGCGTTCGAGCGCGTGCTGCGACATCCGTTCGCGGCGTTCGTCATCAGCCAGCACTGCGGCCAGTGCCGGGCCGAGGGCCTCTGGATCGGGGCACAGGATGCCGGTCACGCCCGCCTCGACCGCGTCGCGGTGGCCGGCGATGTCGGTGACGACGGCGGGGGTCCCGCAGGCCGCGGCCTCGGTGATCGACATGCCCCAGCCCTCGTGCGACGACGCCGAGGCCAGCACCCACGCGCTGCGGTACAGCTCGACCAACTCGGCGTCGCTGCAGTGCCCGGGAAGCTCGACCCATTCGTCCCCGCCCATCTCGGCCGCGATCCGTTCGAGCTCGAGCCGCTCGTAGCCGTCGCCGACGATCACCAGGCGGAGGTCAGGGACGTGCTCGCGGGCCGTGGCTGCGGCCCGGATCAGGTCGTCGAAGCGCTTCGCCGGCATGAGACGACCGACGGCGAGCACGGTGGGCGACGCGGATTTCGCCGCGCCCGGTGTGAACCGCGGGGCGATGCCCGGAGGCACGACTGCGACGCGGTCGGGCCGGAAGCCGAGCTGATCGACCATCTGGATCTTGGACGACTCCGACAGAGTGACGATGCGGCTGCGTCGATAGACCATCGGGGCGATCCGGCGCTCGATGGTGTCGCCCACGGCAGCCAGGTTCGGCGGCAGGACCATGTTCCACATCGCCCCGTGCACGTGGTGCAGGAAGGTGAGCCGCGGCCCGCGTGCCCACAGCGGCGAGAAGAACGGCATGCCGTTCCAGATCTCGACCAGCGCGTCGCGTGGACCGGTGCGGCCGGCGATCTCGGCCAGGGCGGCGCGCGGGAACACCAGGTAGCGCCCGGCCCGGCGAATGACCCGGTAGCCGTCGCGGACCACCTCGGGCGGGTGCCCCTGGGCGAACGACGTCCGGATGGTGACGTCGATTCCGGCCTCGGCCCACAGGCGACAAACATGGGCGGCATGGATCTCCGAGCCGCCGGCCTCGACGTCGTCGAGATCCCGCCACGCCACGACGTGGACATGGCGGATACCGGCTTCGGCGGCGAGATCGCCGATCTTCGCGGCAGCGTCGGAGGTGGGATCGTTCACGGGAAGAGTGGGGTGACAGCCGTGCGGCCTGAGCCTGCGTACCCTACCGACCGGCCACGGTCCACACCGTCATGGCCGGTCGGGCTCTAGCATCCGCCCGTGCCCGATGAAGACGTGCCCGAGCCCGCCCACGGGCCCCGATCGGTGCCCGAGGTCCGGGCGCTGGTGGCCGATGTCGAGGGCTGGCTCACCGACGACCAGATCGCTCGGCTCCACGAGGCCGCCGCCACCGCCCCGCCCGGGGGGCGCATCGTCGAGATCGGTTCGTTCCGCGGCCGTTCCACGATCGTGCTGGCGTCGGCCGCGGCCCCCGGCACCGAGGTCATCGCCATCGATCCCCATGCCGGCAACGACCGGGGACCACAGGAGATCGAAGGCTTCGCCGCCGAGGCCGCCACCGACAACGAGGTGTTCGAAGCCAACCTCGTGCGGGCGGGGGTGCGCGACCGGGTCACCCACCACCGTACGTTCTCCGACGCGGCCCACGGTGAGGTCGAGGACCCCATCGACGTGTTGTTCATCGACGGCGCGCATCGGTTCGCGCCGGCCCGGTCCGACATACGTGACTGGGGGGCGCGGGTCGCCCCCGGCGGACGCATGCTCATCCACGACTCGTTCAGCTCGGTGGGCGTGACGCTGGCCATCGTGGTCGAGCTGTTGTTCTCCGGGCGATGGCGCTACGAGGGCCGCTCCGGTTCGCTGGCGGAGTACCGGCGCACCAGGGTGCCCGGGTCGAGCCGTGCGGCCAACGCCATGGTCCAGGCGCTCCAATTGGGCTGGTTCGCGCGGAACGTGGTGATCAAGGTCCTCATCGTGGCCGGTCTGGGTCGGTTCACCCGGCTGTTGGGGCACCGTCAGGAGACCTGGCCGTACTGATGCGCGCCCTGGTGGTGATCCCGACCTACAACGAAGCCGACAACATCGATGAGGCCGTGACCCGCGTCCGCCGGGCCGCGCCCGAGGCCGAGGTCCTGGTGGTCGACGACAACAGCCCCGATGGCACGGCCGAGTTGGTGGCGGCCACCGCGGCGAGCGACGACCATGTCCACCTGCTGCGCCGACCGGGCAAGGCAGGCCTGGGCGCCGCCTACCGGGCCGGCTTCGCCTGGGGGGCCGATGCCGGATTCGACGTCATGGTCGAGATGGACGCCGACCTGTCCCACGATCCCGGGGCGCTGCCGTCGATCCTCGATGGCATCGAGGCCGGGGCCGATCTGGTGATCGGGTCGCGCTACGTGCCGGGTGGATCGATCCCCGACTGGGCGTGGCACCGCAAGGCCCTGTCGCGGTGGGCGAATCGGTATGCCTCGGTCATGCTCCGGCTCCGCGTGGCCGACACCACCGCCGGGTACCGCGCCTACCGCCAGTCGATGCTGGCGCGGATGGACCTGCCCAGCGTGCGGGCCGACGGCTACGGGTTCCAGATCGAGATGACCCGACGGGTGGTCCATGCCGGCGGCACGATCACCGAGACCCCGATCGCCTTCACCGATCGCACGCGCGGGAAGTCCAAGATGTCGTGGCGGATCATCGTGGAGGCCTTGGCGCTGGTCACGTGGTGGGGGATCACCGACCGCGTTCGCCGGCGCTCGCGCCCTGGGGTCAGCTGACGCCCACCGGCGTGAGCAGCTGCAGCAGCTGCGGCCCGAGCCAAGTGTCGGCGACGTAGCGGGAGGCGTCGGGATCGAGGTGGGTGCCGTCCGAGCGGCGTTCCTCGTCGATCGAGCGGGGCCAGGCGTCGATGAGGTGGGACAGGTCCAGCACGTGGATACGGGACGAGCGGTCGGCGGCTTCCTCGATGATCTGGTTGAAGCGGGCGAGGTGCTCGGCGGTGCCGTTCTCGCCCACCGGCGGGGGCAGGGTGAGCCACACCGGCAGGACGCCGGCCGCCAGCATCATGTCGTTCACCGCGTCGATCTGGGCGCGGACGCGCTGGTCGACAACCGGATCGCCGAGGTTGACCCGGCCCTCGACGCCGGGGAGCGTCCAAGGCAGGCCGTCGAGCCCACCCATGGCGATGACCGCCACGTCGGGCTTCGAGTCGGCGACGGTCGCGGGCCACGAGCGGTGCCAGTCGCAGCCAGGTGATACGGGTATCTCCTGGTCGCCGTTCCAGCGGCTGCCCTCGGCGACCAGGGTGCAGCCGGGGACGGTCACACTGGCCACCGGCGTGAACGCGCCCGTGTCGTTGGCCCACTGGACCAACCCGAGCCCGGTGGTGGCGGCGATGGAGTCACCGAAGATGGCCAGCCGGGGCGGGACCGCCGGCACCGTGGTGGGAGCAGCTGCGGCCGCGGTGACGGGCGACGTCGTCGTCGAGGTGGCGGTGAGGGCGTCGAGTTGTCGCGCCGCGACCTCCGGGTCGGCAACGGCCGGGTCGTTCCTGGTCAACGACACCGCGACGACGAGGACGATCATCGGCACGGCGACGGCGAGGCGGCGGGCGCGCGACGGGTCGCGGAGCGCGGTCCCGGTGCGGATCGGCTGCTCGAGCCAGGTGTAGGACACGGCGGCCAGCGCGAACGATGCCGCCCACGCCGCGCTCAACGCCACCGGGCGGGAGAGGTCGACGTGCGCCTGGTGGGCCAGCAGGAACAGGGGCCAGTGGTAGACGTAGATGCCGTAGGAGCGGCGGCCGATCCAGACCAAGGGGCGCCATTCGAGGGCCTCGGTCAAGACGGTGCCGCCACTGGTCACGGCCCACAGCACCACCGCGACCAGTAGCGCGTGGCCGGCCAGTCCACCGCGATAGAGACCGGTGGCGCTGGTGTGGACCACGGTCCAGCTCCACAGCACCGCCGCCAGGGCGACGGGGCCGGCGGCGTGGGTGACGAATGCCGGTGCCCGACGATCGGGAGCGCTGACGGTGAGGGCGAGGCACACGCCGATCAGCAGCTCGACGCCGCGGACGTGGGAGCCGTAGTAGAGCGTGTCGGGCGCCGCAGTGGTGGCGACGGTGGCGGCGACGGCCGTGGCCACCGCCGCGAGGCTGGCCACCGCCCAGCGGGTGACGCGCCGTCCGCGGGTGACCAGCAGACCGGTGACCAGCAGCGGCACCACGAGGTACATCTGCTCCTCGACCGCGAGCGACCACATGTGTTGCAGGGCAGACGGGGCTTCGAACAGACCGGCGTACGACGCGCCTTGGAGCACGAAGCGCCAGTTGGCGACGTAGAAGAGCGCCGCCGAGACGTCGGCCGAGAGGGCATGGCGCTGGGAGGGGGTGCCCACCGACACCGTGACGACGATGGCCAGTCCGATGGCGGTGAAGGCGGCCGGGAGCAGGCGTCGGGCGCGACGCGACCAGAATCGCAACAGGTCGATGCCGCCGGTGTCGCGGCGCTCGAAGAGCAGCAGGCGGGTGATGAGGAAGCCCGACAGGGTGAAGAACAGGGAGACCCCGAGGAACCCGCCGCGGAGCCAGGTCCAGCCCGAGTGGAAGCCCAGGACCCCGAGTACCGCCAACGCCCGGAGACCGTCGAGTCCGGGCAAGCGCCGGTGGTGGGACGTCTGTCGACCCGGTGTGGGCCGGGCCTCGGTGACGGTCATGGCACGTCGCGGTGGGACGAATCGGTCCGAGCGCGGGCCAGGGTCACGAACGCCACCGCGGCCAGGATGCACAGGATCGGCTCGGCGGCCGCGCGGTACCGGGTGGCGCCGAAGGTCATGGCGGCGGCCACCACCACGGTGATGATGGGGCCGATGAGCGGGTAGCGCAGGACGCGTCGACGGCCCAGCGTGACGAAGCCGAGGACCGATGCCAGGGCGAGGACGTAGAACATCCACATACCGGACTCGGCGACCCAACGATCCCGACCTTCGACCAGGACGTCGAGGTCGATCTGCTGGGCCGGTCGGAACATGCCGGCGACCCGACCGATCCGGGCCAGGACCACCTTCGGCAGTTGGCTCTTGTGGGCCCGGGCGTAGTCCAGGGCCTGGGTACGGAACTGTTCGTTCCGCTGCGACTGGTCGAGGTGCAGGTACTCGGGATCGTCGGTGCCGAAGGCCACGCCGGAGCAGGCGAAGTCCCAGTAGCCGATCAGTGGCCCGGAGTACACCGAGTCGCAGTTGGTGTAGGCCATGGTGACGTCGAGGCCGGTGGACAGGTAGACGGGCTGCTCGAAGCGGCTGAGGTTGTACGCGATCCAGGGCGTGATGACCGCGACGCACGCCATCCCGGCCACGACGAGGTGCCGGAGCCGAACCATCGGCACGAGCTGCCGCCGTCCGACCACGATCGGCACCACGACCAGGACCGACAGGAGGAGCAGTTCGGCCCGGGTGAGGGCGGCCATCCCGGTGGCCGCTCCGAGCAGGGCGATCGACCGCAGGTCGGGGTGGTCGTGGTAGGCGTACGCCGCCAGGCAGACCAGGAGCACACCGATGGTGGCGGTCGGTTCCGACAGCAGCATTGCGTCCCACGAGAACAGGTTCGGATACACGGCCGCGATGGCCGCGGCCACGATCCCGACGGTGGGACCAGCGATTCGGCGACCGAGGAGGCCGGTGAGTCCGACGGAGACGGCTCCGAGCAGCGCACCGGCCACCAGGTGGGCCTTCACCGTGCCGAGCCCGACCAGCGACCACAGCGTGAGGTACGCGATGAACAGCGGCGGATGGTCGGCAGCCTGGGTGTGGACACCGAACACCAGGTACTCGAACGGGACGATCAGGCCGTGGCCGTGGGCGAGCAGCTGGGCGCTGTGGTGGTAGAAGTACGCGTCGCCGCCGACAGGATCGTCGGCCACGGCAGCCAGCGCGTAGACGATGCGGATCGCGGCGGCCACGCCCACCGCGGCGGCCAGGGCGGGTCGGAACCACGGCGCGGACGCGAGGCCGTCGTCCGGAACGTCCCCGCTCGGCTCGGCCGGAGCGGCAGTGGTGGTAGTACTCATCGCGGAGGCGGATTCGGCTCTCGATCGTCCGCGGCTGCTTCGAGACGCTCGATGCGGGCCTGCAACAGCGCGGTCTCCTCCGCGAGGGCGCGCGACCGCTCCTCGAGGCGGGAGAGCTCCCAGGAGAAGTGCATGCAGACCCCGTAGAGGAAGGCGGCGGCGACGACCAGGTAGGCAGCGGGAGGGTATGCCACGCCGAGGTGCCGGACCGCGCGATCGAGCGCGGCCGGGGCGGCGACGACCGGTACCAGGAGCAGCGACGCCGCCCCCCACAGCAGCAGGTACTTGGCCCGCAGGCGCCGGTGTCGTACCAGGAGGGCGAGCTGCACCAGCGAGGCCAGCACCAACAGGGCGAGCACGACCTGGACCGAGCCGCTCATCGATCCGCCTTTCCGAAGCCGGGCCGGCGACTCCGTGACGCCGAGGAGAACAGGACCGCGTAGATCCGCAGGTAGTGGTACACCAGCCGCAGCCGTCGGGTGGACGCGGTACCCCCGGTTCGGGCCCGCATCGTCACCGGCACCTCCACCACCCGCAGGCCGGCGTAACAGGCCATGAGCAACGCTTCGACCGACTCCATGTACTCGGCCGGGTAGTTCCGGGCGAAGTAGTGCAGGGCCCGGGGTGAGAAAGCCCGGAAACCGCTCGACGTGTCGCTGAAGCTGCGGCCGGACAGCAGCCGCAAGGTGAGGGTCAGCAGGCTCATCGCCCGGCGCCGGATGCGGCCGGCCTCGTACTGGCTGCCCTCGGCCACGAACCGGGATCCGACGACCAGATCGGCCCCGGTGGACAGCGGGGCGACGATGCGCTCGAGCTGGGAGGGGTCGTGCTGGCCGTCGGCGTCGACCTGCACCGCCCAGGCCGCCTGGTGTTCGTCGGCCCAGCGGAACCCGGCCCGCAGGGCGCCCCCGATGCCCACGTTGAACGGCATGGTGAGCACGACGGCGCCCTCGGCACGGGCCAACTCACCGGTTCGATCGGAGGACCCGTCGTCCACCACCACGACGGTGAGGTCCGGCGCGGCCGCGGCCAGCTGCCGGAGGGTGGCTGCGATGGTGTCCTCCTCGTCGTAGGCGGGCACGATGGCCACGCCGCCGGGCGGCAAGGGGTGGGGCGAAGCGGTGCTCACCAGGGCACTCCCCCCACCGGGGCCACGACCTCGTCCTCGGCATCGACGGCCGCGGGCGGCTCGGTGGGAGCCGTCGGGGTGTGGGCCCGCGGTCCGATCAGGTCACGGAAGCGGAGCAACGGCCGCTCGACCAGGTACCAGCTGAGCGCAGAGATCACCACGGCAATGGGGAACACCACGGATGCGAGATCGATCATCGAGGCGGCGCCGATGGACTGTCCGAGCCATCCCACGGCGGCGCCGATGACGTCGAGATGCCACACGTAGAAGGCGTACGAGATGGTGCCCAGCCACACGATCGGACGCCAGCCGAGGACGGCCCCGATGCGGTCGCCGGTGGCACCGAGGGCGAGGGGACCGACGGCCAGCAGGCCGACCAGCCCGTAGAGGAACTGACGGCCCAACTCCTGGGCGGTGGTCGTGTCCTCGAAGGCGCGGGGCAGCCCGATCCGGGTCGCCACCACCCAGAAGACCACGACGGCCGCCGGGATGCTCCAACGGCCGTGGGCGCGCACCGTGTCGCGGGTCGCCGCCAGCCGGGTGTGACGACCGGCGCCGGCTTCGACGAGCGCGACCGCCATGCCGAGGGCGAACAGGTCGGCGTTGGCCGGCAGCCAGGCCCAGGCGATGGTGGCGATCGACGGCTCGGCGGCGTAGAGCCACGTGCGGAACAGCACCGACACGAGGTAGAGGATCGACAGCCCGCCGAGGTGCCAGGAGACCCGTCCCCGGCCGTAGCGGCGCAGCACCCAGGCGTAGGCCGGGAGGGCCAGGTAGAAGCTGAGCTCGGTGCACAGGCTCCAGGCCTGGGTGATGCCCCCGAGCGCCCGCCCCTGGTCGTAGATCTGGAGGAACCCGCCGTAGATCACCAGGTCACCCAGGGTTCGGATCTTGTCGATGCCGAGCACGATCGGGATGGCGGCGAGCGCCACCCAGTAGGCGGGAACGATGCGCAACGTGCGACGCCAGAAGTAGGCGCCCAGGTGCGGCGACCGCCGACCCTCGAGGTCGGCACGGATGAACGGTCGGTACAGCAGGTAGCCGGAGAGCACGAAGAAGATGGCGACCCCGATGTCCATGCGGGCGAAGTAGGCGCCGAAGCCGCTGCGGAACGTGAGCCCCGACGCGAAGCCGAGGTGGGTCCCCATCACCGACAGGGCGGCGACGGCTCGAAGCCCCTCGAGGCGGTCGTTGCGTGGCGATCCGCGTCCGGTCGGCCCGTCGTCGGCGTCGGATGGCGCGGCCCGCTCGCCCCGGCGCCAGGCCGACCACTGCGACAGCAGGGCCATGGCGCCGACGGCGGCGAGCACGGCCAGCGCGGGCTCGGCGGCGATCCGGAAGCGCTGGTTGCCGTAGGTGAGCGCGGCGGTCACGGTGACCATGGCGATCATGGCGGTGAGCAGACCCCAGGGACCGCCCCGCCGGCGGAGCCGGACCGCGCCCCCGACCGCGAAGGGCAGGAGCAGGAGGGTGTAGGCCCAGCCGGCCCACTGGACCCGGGCCACCCGCCCTTCGGTGGCCTCCCAGTCGATCTGCTGACCGGGGTGATAGAGGCCCCAGACCCGGGCCATCCGCACGGCGGCGACCCCGGGGAGCCGGGCCGGGCGCTCCAAGGCGAAGTCGACGGCCGTGGGCGTGAGGGCGCGGTAGCGCTCGGCCTCGGTGTCACCCGGACGGCCGGCGTCGGCGAAGCACGAGAACACCCACCAGCCGCGGAAGCCGCCGTCGTAGGTCGCCGGGCAGTTGGCCCCGGCCAGCACGGTCTGCTGGTTGGCCGACACCAGGACCGGTCCGCCGGTGGCGAAGGACCGCTCGATCGACCAGGGGAGCACGATCACCAGCACGCCCAGTACCGCCGCGCCGGCGAATCGGCCGGCGCGGCGCCGGTCGGTGCGCAAATGGTCGGCGACCGCCACCCCGGCGACGATCACACCGAGGATCAGGCCCTCCCCGCGAGCCAGTGCGGCCAGGCCGGCAAGGGCACCGGCGAGGGCCCACCAACGCCACGACTGCTCGTCGCGGGCGCGCAGGACGGCGAGCAGGACCGCGACGACCAACGGGAGGTAGATCGCCTCCGACATCAGCGCCGCACCGGTCTGGAACAGCATCGGATGGAACAGGGCGATGACCGCGGCGAGCAGTCCGACGGCTGGTCCGGCCACCCGGCGGCCGAGCAGGCCGACGAGGGGGACGGCGCTCGACGCCACCAGGGCGGCGACGGCCTGGTGGGCGCTGAAGCTGTCGAGGCCGACCAGCGATGCGAGGGCCAACACCGCCGGGAACAGCGGCGGGTACTCGGCCGTGTTGACCAACGTGGCGAAGTTCACCCGGTCGACGGGTCGCACGTAGCCGAAGCCGTCGGCGAGGCCGTTGGCGAGGAGGTGGAAGTTGCGGGCGTCGCTGAAGTCGAGGCGGGGAACGTCGACGGCGAGCGCGTAGGTCAACCAACCGGCCACCCCGACCGCACTGATCGCGATGAGTGCCGGCCAGAACCACTGCTCGGCGCTCCGGGTGCGACGGTCGGTTGGCGCGGTCATGCCCCGTTAGTCGGTGCGCGGGATGATGGGAGCGTCGCGGCCGGTTCCGGTCGGCGTCGAGGTGGACCCCTGCTCGTGGTACTCCTCCTCGACGTTCACCGACCAGATGTCGTGGTGGGCCCCGAGGATGTTCTCCACCGTGAGCATGGCGGTGTACATCGAGTGGTCCTGGTTGTTGTACCGGTGCATGCCGTTGCGACCGACCGGGTGCACGTTCGGAGTGTGCTCCTCGAGCCAGGACCGCAGGATGCCGACGTTGCGCTGGTAGCCCTCGTCGTAGACGGGATAGGCCTTGGGCATCCGGACGACATAGCCGGCCTCGACGTCCTCGCTGTGCATCAGGCCCATGGACTCGAGCTCGGCGACCCCCTTGGACACCAGCTCGGCGTCATCCGCGCTCCACCACTCGTCGCCCTCGTTCACCGTGTACTCGAGGCCGAGCACGTTGCGCCCGTCCTTGACCAGGTGCGGCGACCACGAGCCGAAGTTCTGTACTCGCATCGTCTTGACCGAGGCGTCGTGGATGTAGAGCCAGTTGTCGGTCCAGGTCACCTTCTCGGCCGGGACGACCAGGGCGACGGACAGGAAGTCGCGGAACGACAGCGCATCGGCCGCGGCCAGGACCTCGGCCGGTGGGGGAGGATCCATCGACCGCAGCAGCGCCGGCATCGGCATCGACGAGATGACGTGGTCGGCCGGGTAGGTCGTCATCCCGCCCGATGCGTCGGTGGTCGTCACCGACACGGCGCGGCGGTCCTCGCGGGCGACGGCGGACACCCGGGCACCGAAGATCACCTTGGAGCCCTGGTCCTGGACCAGCTCGGTGCACCGCTCCCACATCATGCCCGGACCCAGCTTCGGGTACTGGAACTCCTCGATCAGGCTGGTGACCTGCTTCGACTTGTCCCGCTGGGTGGCGAAGCGCGCCTTGATCGGCTCCCACACCGCGCCCCACAGGGTCATGCCCTTGATCCGCTGCGCGCCCCAGTCGGCCGAGATCTCCGACGGCGGCACGGCCCACACCTTCGTGCTGTAGGTCTTGAAGAAATGCTCGTAGAGGCGCCAGCCGTAGTTGGCCGCCACGTACCCCTCGAGCGTCGTCTGGTCCTTCGGCGGGCGGACGCGGACCCACAGGAACGACAGCGCGCACCGGATCGCCTCGACGATGCCGAGCGTACGCAGTGCCTTCACCGGCTTGAGCGGATAGTCGAAGAACTTGCCCTGGTAGTAGATGCGACTCGACCGCGGGCGGAGCATGAAGTCCTCGTCGGGGAGGATCTCGTGCCACAGGTTCTCGACCTCGGCGACCTTGGTGAAGAAGCGGTGGCCACCGATGTCGAAGCGGTAGCCGTCGGCCACCACCGTGCGGCTGATGCCACCGACGACGTCGTCGGCCTCGAGCACGGTGGCGGTGTGGCCCGCCTTTCCGAGCTGGTAGGCCGCGGTGAGTCCGGCGGGTCCGGCGCCGATGATGACGACGTCTCCGGGGTCGGTCTCGGGTGTGGTCTGGCGGTTCTGGTTCGGCATCTGGACTTCGGCTCGGGACTCGACAGAGGGACTGCAGGATCGTACCGGCCCTCGGTCGAGGGACCTGCCATCAGGGACCGATGAGGGAGCGGTGGGCTCGCGCTCAATAACTTGTCCTGGTGGACTCGCCGCCCGCCACTCGTTCCGGACTGATTCGGTTCACCCCGTTCACCCGCGCCGTGGTCCTGTTGTCCTTGGCGGCGGTCGCGATCTCATTGTTCTCTCTCTGGTGGGTCCACCCGGCGTTGTCCTGGAATCGCGACGAACCAGTGTATCTGTGGCACGCCCAGCTGTTGCGCTCTGGGATGTTGACCGCACCGGGGGGAGAGCCGCTCGCCGCCTTCCGTCCGTGGCTCAGCGGAATCACCCACGGCAGCTACTTCTCGCAATACACACTGGGGTGGCCCGTGGTCATCCTGGTGTCGACCCTGCTCTTCGGATCGGCGACCGGGGCGGTCGTGGTGGGCACGGTGCTCGCCGTGGTCGGTGCAGTGGCCGTGACTCGCGAGGTCGTGCGTCGAAACGACGTCGCCGTTGCCGTCGGGGCGCTGGTGTTGGCCTCTCCTGTGATCGTGATACAGGCGGGGGTCTACCTCGGCTACCTGTTCACGATGGGGCTCGGCAACCTCGCTCTGGCGATCGGTTGGTCCGGATTCCGGCTGGACCGGAGATGGCGCCTCACGGTTGCGGGGGCCTTGCTGGGCTGCATCCTGCTTACGCGGCCGTTCGATGCGGTGCTCTGGGGGGCGATTCTCGGCTTCGGGGCGATCGTCCGACATCGGGGTGCTGCGGTGCGCTCGTGCTGGCCGATCGTCGTGACCGGGGTGCCCTTCGTCGTCGTCACGCTGGCGTACAACAGGCACATCACCGGCGCGATCACCACCTTCCCGATCGTCGCGACCGATCCGTTGGACACCTTCGGGCTCGGCACCCGGCGGCTGATGCCCGGATTCGGACCCGTGTCGTACGGCGTGGGATCGGCCTCGACCAGCACGCTGAAGAACATGGCGTTCACGGCGCTCTTCCTTGCCGGCAACGTCGTCACGGCGGTCTTCGCGGCTTGGGGAATCTGGCGTCGCCGGCATCTCCCGGACACATGGTTGCTGGTCGGTATGGGCGCGGTCTTCCCGATCGGCTACTTCTTCTTCTGGGGCACGTACCTGTCGAGCCTCACCGCGAGGTTGGTCGGCTCGATCTACTTCGTTCCCGCCGTGGTCCCCTTGTGTGCACTCGGTGTGCTCGGTGTGCTCGAGCTCGACCGACGACGGGCCGCAACCTGGTTGGCCGTGGCCGGTCTGGTCGTCACCATACCGGTGATGGCGAACCGCATCGGGGTGAACCACCGGATCAGCCGATCGCAACAAGCGTGGGCACAGTCGGTCGCCGCGCTCGACGAACGGTCGCTGGTCATCGTGGCCGAATCAGGTCCGTACCTGCTGTTCAAGAACCCAGTCAGCCGGAACGCGCCGTCGCTGGACGGCATGATCCTCTACGCGACCGATCTCGGTGCCGAGAACTTCGAGACGATCCGCGCCCATCCCGATCGGACCCCGTATCTGCAGGTGGCCTCGGCCGCTGCGGAGGAGCTGATACCGAAGGAAGACCCGATCACCCCGACCGTCGACCTGCTTCCGGTCGACCTCGCAACCGGATCGATCATCCGGCTCGAGCCCAGCTACACTCCGGCCGCTGGCGCGCCCGTCATCGTCCCGTTCTTCGACGTCGCTGGGAGAATCTCCCAAGGCTCCCCGGACGACGTCCACCTCGCAGACGACGGAACGGCGTCCGGTGTCTTCGAGTTCGGGCCCCGCCGTGTTGGTCCGGGAGTGATGGCCCTTCCGGAAGGGGATTCGGTACTCAGGATCGGCTTCGGAGCGGGCGTGAGCCGAGCGGATGCAGAACGAAGTCCGCGAGTGAGATGGGAGATCCCGGTCGAGGTCCGGAACGGGCACGTCACCGCGATGCTTCCCGCACAGGAGACTGTCCTGTTCGCGGTCGGGCCGGATCGCAAGTGGTACCCGCGCCCCGGCTATCCCGGTACCGATCTGCGGGTGTCGGTCACGCCCTGAGGTCTGAGGCGGTCCAGCATCAGCATCGCGACCACGATCGCGAGTCCGGCCCAGACGAGCGACGGCCGGGACCCGAGCTCGGCGGCGACGAGAGCGGCGGCGGCTCCGGCGGCGAGGGGAATGGTCGATCGAGTGGACACCAGGCGGATGATCAGCGCAACACCGGCCACGGCGACCACCGTGAGACCAGAGACGAACCACACGAGAAGAAGGAACGACACACAGGCGATCCCGGTGACAACCGGGCCCGATGAGCTGCTTGTCTCCGGCCCGGGTAGTCGATCACCCACATCGACCGGCCCCACGAGCGGTGCGCCGTCGCGTCGTCTCGCCAGGACCACCAACGAGAGCAGAACGGTCAACGCGGAGATGGCGAATCCGGCCCAGACGATGCGTTGTGGCGTCCACGAGAGCGAGACGTCGACTGCGCCGGTCCCGTCGGGTTGGATCAGCCAGCCGTTGGCATAGCCATCGACCATCGCGGTGGCCGTGACCTTCCCGTGCTGCGTGCGGAGTTGCCATCCGGGGTTCTGACTCTCGGCGAGTACGAGCCAGAACGATCCGGAGTGGGAGGGGATGGTGGCGGACAGGTGGCGGGCGCCGTCCGCTCTCAGCCGCAGATTCGCCGAGGGTATGGATCCACCAGCGCGGATCGGAACCGTCTCCAGGACGACCTGGTCGACGACCACGCGACCTGCACCGATGCGAGCCGTGGAGATCCGATGGTTCCCAGCAGAGATCTGCACCCGCTCGCAGCCGATCAGGGCGGTGGAGCCGTCCGGCCGACGTGCCGTCCGTACCGGAACATGACGACCGTCGATGGTGAGCACAGGATCGGTGCAGAGCGCCTCTGGCCTGGCGCCAGGATCAGTGAGCACGGAACCGGAGATGGCGAAGCTCGCGCTTCGGGGCAGATCGACGAAACGATCGATCTCGACCTCGTTCGGCGCGCGCAATTGGCTTCGATCGCCCTGCTCTCGGGTCAGGAGCACAACGAGCGGGTTCTCGTCCTGGGGGCTCATGCGGGACACGAGGTCGTTCGGGATGCGCAAGGCCTCGTCCACGATCGGGCCGCCGAGGTCGACTTCGGCGATTCCGGGGATGTCGGTCCCGTCGACGCCGGTGATCTCGACGCGCAGGTCGGTGACCGAAGAGACGGGAAGGTCGATCGGTTGACCAGGTGTGGACCGGGCTCGGCCGTCAAGTGGCCTCTCCACGCGAGTGCCGTCGGCGATGACCGCCACGCTGGTGATCTGGGTCGACCCAGGAGCAGTGACGAGTCTGATCGTCGGCACCGCCGCCGGGTGATCGAGGTGTACCTGTACCCATTGGCCGACCGGGTATGGACCGGGTCGCCAGGCCGTGACCGGATCACCGTCGAATGCATGAACGGCTCGGTCCTCCGGGTGCTCCGGGCCACCTCCGAAGGAGGCGTCGACCTGGCCGCCGAGCTCGACGGCGACCGTCTGCGCATCAGGAGGCGCGGTCGAGAACGGGCCGTAGCGGACGTCGTACCCCGTCGGATCTGGGTCCGGTCGATCGGCCCGCTCGGTCGCCCCGACATCCCGTTCGATCGTGTAGAAGAACGTCGTTGCCCGCTTGCGATTCGAGTCGGTGAGAACCACCGGTGCTCCCCGGGCAAGCGCATCGTTGATGGCGGTGCTGTCCGCCACGGCTGATTCGAGGATCGGCTGGTCGCCGTCGATGAGTCCGGCGGCGGCGGCTTCCACGATGCCGACGCCATCACCGGAAAGGAGAACCGGCGTACCCATGTCCGCCCGAAGTCGGGCGTGGGTGGATCGCAAGGAGAGGCGGAGCAGGATCGGCTCGCCGCCACCCGCCTCCCCGTACGTGCCCGTGACCTCGAAGTCCGGCGGCGGGTCGGCGGCCAGATGGCGAACGAGGGCGGCGGCATCGGGTAGACCGAATCGAGCGCTGTCGAGATCGCCACGGACGACGACGTCGCTCACACCGAGAAGCCGGGCGATCGGTGCCAGGGTCGTCGGGTCGAACCTGCTCTGTTGGATCTGTCGATCGAGCGCGCCGAGGAGATTCACGGTGCCGGCTCCACCGGCCGGGAGGATTTCCCGGGCGATGGTCGGGCGATCGATGAGGCCCGGGAGGATCGGCTCGACCGTGTTTCCCCAGTCGTAGGCCGCGAAGTTGATCCCTGGAATCTCGAGGACCCGAGCATCTGAGGCGGACGCATCGAGATCTGCAGCCAGGGCTGTCCAATACGTCGGCACCTGCTCGGGACGATCGAAGTCAGAACTCAGGAATCCGTGGCGAATGGCTGGGCTTATCGCGAGACCGACGATGACCAGAACTGCCGCTGACGCGATGCGTCGTTTGGTGCCGTCGAACTGCTCGATACCGATGCCCAACACGATCGCGACTGCGAGCACCAGGACAGGGACCACTCTCGGCGTGTTGCGCAGCGCCAGGCCCAAGGAATTCGAGTTCGCGAATCTGCGCCACAGGCGTCCGTAGGCGCTGGGCGAATCGAGAGGCGCGACCCCCGTGCCGATGACCGTGGCGGTCACGATGAGCGCGCCGAGCAGCGCACGACCACGGAAGCGGACGAGGATCAGCACGGCCACGGCGAGCGCAGGGAGTGCGATCGTCGCCAGTCGAACCGCGAGATTGTCCGAATACGCCGCTGCTTGTTCCAGGGCGGTTGTGGCGCCATCGGTGTTGGTGAAGATCCAGTTACCGAGACCCCGAACGATGTCATCGGAGATCGACGCGCTGGCCACCGTGTTGACGTTCTCCGTCAACTGGAGCACGGGGAGGCCGTACCGACCCTGGACGACGATGCCGGCGATCCACCACGCAGAGGCGCCCAACGTCACGACAGCGGCGCGCGCCGCGCCGCCGATCGCGGCTCTGGTGCCTCTCCGGGCCGCCGCGTCGACCACGACCAGAGCTGGCGCGATGAGGACCAGGACGAGCGACGATGCATTGACCGCGCCAGCCGTCGCGGCTACGAGACCGAAGGCAACCGGGGCGCGCCATCCTGGCTCTCGCGTCGCCCGCAGCATGAGCAGCACCAACCAGGGCAGTGCGGCCCACGGCAGGAGCAGAGCCGAGAATCGGGCGGTGAACGCGAGTTGGTAAGGCGTGAGCTGGTAGGCGAACGCAGCCACCAGGGCGGCCGTGCTCCCCACTCCGATGGCCCGGCACAGCCGGAGAGTGCCGATGCCCGCGGCGGCCGCGAGACCCGCGAGCCAGAAGCGTTGCGCGATCCACATCGGCAACGAGAGCTGATCGGTGAGCCAGAACCAGGGACCCATCGGCCACAGGAAGCCGAGATGCTGGTGTGGCACGGTTCCGGCGAAGATCGACGGGTCCCAGAGGCTGATGGCTCGCCGTAGGAAGGCGCCCGGATCGAGGTAGAGATACTGCCGGCTGTCTGCGCTGACGCGACCTGGATCCGACGCAAGGAACGAGACCAGCGCCACGCTGATCAACGACATCTGGGGTAGCCATCTCGCCCAGGATCGTGTCGATGGCTCGCCGGTCATGCGTCGGCGAGCGTACTGAGCCGCTCGAGACATGCGGTGGAACGAGATGGCGCCGCCAGGAGACGTTGCGAGCCCCGGCGAGCAACTCTCGAAGTGAGCGGAGCGAACGGCCTAGCCGACGGCGCGCAGGGTGGCGGCCTCGTCGATCCGCCGGATCACCAAGATGTCGGCCGTGCGCACGCTGGCGATCCGCCGGGACCAGCAATCGACGACGTCGCGGCCCGAGCCGAGCTCGAAGAACGTGGTCATCGGGCCTTCCTGCTGGTAGGCATCGGCGCTGATCGACTCGACGGTGTGGTCCCGGAGGTTGACGTCGTAGGTGGCCATGGATGCACGGTACGGGTGGCCCCCTGTGCGGAGGAAGAGGGATAACCCTGTGACTTGCCTGTGCGCCCACGGGGCGATGATCCACAGCCTGTGGATGGTGGGGCGCTCGTCACGGGCGCACCGTCACTGTCGGGGTGGTCCGAGCCCGGACGCCTTGAGGAGCCGCAGGACGCGACCCCGGTGACCGCGGAACGGTTCGAGCAGGTCGAGCATCTGGGCGTCGGAGCCCCGACGTTCGCCGGTGAAGACCCAGGCGACGAGATGCTTGAGATCGTGATCGCCGACCGGCACCGCATCGCGATCGCCCATGGCCACGGTGCGGACCAGGGCGGTGGTCCACAGGGTCACCCCGGCGAGGGCACGCAACCGGTGCTCGGCCTCCTCGGGTGACTCCTCGACCAGCGCCTCGACGGTGGCGGCCCGGGCCGCGGCTCGGCGGATGACGTCGGCGCGACCTCGTTCCAGCCCGATGGTGTGGAACTCCTGATGGCTGGTGGAGGCGAGGACCTGGGGATGGGGAGGTACGACGAGGTCGAACTGGGGCGGACCCGGGGCGGGTTCGCCCCACGCCTCCATCAGCTGGCGGTGGGCCCGCTTGGCCTCGTACGCCGAGACCTGCTGACCACACACCGCGGCAACCAGCGCCTCGAGCACCCGTTGGGTGGCGCCGATCCGGAGTCCGGGCATCCGGGCGTGGAGGTCGGCGACGAGCGGGTGGTCGGTCACGAAGTCGTCGACATCGTGTTCGCCGATCAGCCGGGGGAGTTGTTCGAGCGCCCACTCCGAGCCCTCCCCCCAGACGCGCGCCCGCAACTCGTGGTCGCTGACCTCGAGCAGGAGCGTGGCGGGCCCGCTCGGGGTGCGCGTCGCCCGAATCGCGTGGTCGGACCGCAGTTTCGTGCTCGGATCCCCGCGACCGGTCCGCGCCGGGCCGAGGGTGAGTCGCAGGTCGAGGGGCCGGTCCAGACGAATCGTGCGGCCGCGGGGTGCGGTCATCGGCTCGCCCGTACCCGGGATCGCCAGTCGTCAGCCAGAAGGGCCCATCGCTCGTGATCGCACCACTCGGAGCCGATCTTGAGGTAACGAGGCGAGAAGCCCTCGAGTGAGAAGCCGCTCCCGATGGCGAGTGCCCGTGATCGGGCATTGCCCGGTTGGATGTTGGCCTCGATCCGGTGGAGGCGCAGCTGGGTGAAGCCGAGCTCGAGCACCATGGCGACCCCGTCGCGCAGGTGCCCCTGCCGGGTGAAGGTCTGGAACGCGGCCCAACCCATGGCGGCCGACTGGAGCGACCCGAGCGAGATGTTGTTGAGGTTGACGAAGCCGGCGATGGCGTCGTCGGCTCGGCGGCACACCAGGAACTGTTCGACGTCGGCGCGCTGGCCCCTGGCGATCCACGACCGGAAGGCGGGCACGTCCTCGGCTCCGTACACCCACGGCTGCAGGTGGTCGCGGCTGGCGATCACCCGGGCCACGAACTCGTCGGCATCGGCTGCCGACGGCTTCCGCAGGTAGCTGTCGCGACGCGTCGCCACCCCGCGCCGCATTCAACTCCCTCCCTGCGCCGCAGCCGACCGGGCCCAGGCGTAATCCGGCTTGCCGCTGGCGCTGCGCTGGATCTCCTCGACCACCACGTATGCCTTCGGCAGCTTGTACCGGGCGAGGTGGTGGCTGGCAGCTTCGGTGACGGCCGACGGATCGAAGCCCTCGCTGACCGATACCACGGCCACCACCTCCTGGCCCCATCGCTCGCTGGGTCGGCCGACGACGAGCGCGTCGTACACGGAAGGGTGGCTCTTGATGGCTTGCTCGACCTCTTCGGCGTGGACCTTCTCGCCACCGGTGTTGATGGTCACCGAGTCACGCCCGAGCAATTCGATCTTCCCATCGGCCCGCCAGCGGGCTCGGTCGCCGGCCACCGCGTAGGTCTCGCCTCCGATCTGGGGGAACGTCGCCTCGGTCTTGTCTCGGTCGCCGAGGTAGCCGAGCGGCACGCGCCCCCGTTGGGCCAGCCAACCGGAATCGTCGGCCCCCGGTACGAGCAGCGCGTCCCGGCCCTCGTCGAGCACCACCGTGGTGTCCGACGGGGTGAACACGCCGGGCTCACCGCTGTCGGTGGACGACGCGGTGCTGAGGCCGTGCCGGCCGGTCTCGGAGGAGCCGAGGATGTCGACGATTCGTAGGCCGGGGACGGCGGCCAGCAGATCGCGCTTGATCGCGGGCGACAGCACCGCCCCGCCGGTCATGAGGAAGCGGAGCGAGGACAGGTCGCGGTCCGAGCGTCGGATCTCGTCGAGCAGCGGGCGGGCGAAGGCATCGCCGACGATGAGCAAGGAGCCGACCTGCTCCCGTACGCAGGTGTCGAGCACGTCCGCCGGGTCGAGCCGGTCGGGGTCCGACTGGATCACGACCGTGCCGCCGGCGAGCCAGCAGGAGATGGCGTTCCAGTGGGCGGCCCCGTGCATGAACGGTGGCGCCGGGAGGGCGCGCGGACGGTCGGGTCCCGCCGCCCGGCGGACCAGTTCGTCCTGGGTGGCGTCGATGCCCAGGGCGGTGGCGAGGAAGTCGCCCTGTCGCCACAGGACGCCTTTGGGGTCCCCCGTGGTACCGCCGGTGTAGACGACGTAGCGGTCGTCCGGCGACCACTCGAGCGGTGGCCGTCGGGCCCGGCTCGAGGTGAGCAGCTCCTCGTAGTCGACGGAGCCCTCGACGGGTGGGGTGCCGGATCCGTCGTCGACAACGACCAGGAGTCGCACGGACGGGCAGCGGGGGAGGGCCTCGGCCAGCACCGGCGCGAACCGGGCGTGATACACGACAGCGACCGACGCGCTGTCGGCGAGCAGGAACGCCAGCTCATCGGCCGTGTACCGGTAGTTGACGTTGATGCTTGCGGCCCGGGCCTTCCACGCTCCGAGCATGGCTTCCAGGTACTCGTTGCCGTTGGTCAGGTACAGCGCGACGTGGTCGTGGGGGCTCTCCCAGGCCTCGACGTCGGGTCGAGGTTCACCCCCGATGCCGGCGTCGAGCAGCGCGTTGGCGAAGCGCCGTGAGCGGTCGGTGACGGCGCGCCACGTCAACCGACGCTCGCGCCACACGATGCATGCGCGCTCCGGGTGCTGGGCGGCGATGGCCTCGTGGACCGCGACGATGTTGCACGGACCGTCCGTCATGGCCCGCAGCCTGTCACGGTCGGTGGATCAGGAAGACGCCCCTTCGGCCACCGTCACCGTGTGCATCGAGTCGCCCACCTGGATGGACTGGGCGACATCGATGCCCGAGGTGACGTGGCCGAAGAGGTTGTAGAGCTTGTCGAGCTTGCGGGTGCAGTCGTCGATGCAGATGAAGAACTGGCTGCCGTTGGTGTTGGGGCCGGCGTTGGCCATTGCCAGGGCACCGAGGGTGTACTCGCCTTTCACCGGTTCGTCCTCGAACTTGTAGCCCGGTCCGCCGCGGCCGGTGCCGTCGGGGTCGCCGCCCTGGATGACGAAGTCGGGCACCACACGGTGGAACGTCAAGCCGTCGTAGAAACCGTCGCGGGCCTTCGACACGAACTCGTTGACCGTCTTGGGGGCGAGGCCGGGGTCGAGGACGGCGACGATGTCGCCCTTGTCGGTGGCGAAGGTGACCTCGTAGGTGGTGTCGAGGTCGATCTGCATGTCGTACGGCTTGGCCATGCGTGCACCCTAGGCTGCGGGAATGGCGATTCGACACGACGCGCGTGAGCGTGCCGAGCTGTGCGCCCGGTTCTCCGAGCTGGGTCCCGATGCGCCCACCATGTGCGGCGACTGGAAGACGGCCGATCTCGCCACCCATCTCGTCGTGCGCGAGCGCAACCCACTCGCCGGGCCCGGCATCCTGTTCGGAGGACCCCTGGAGCGGGTGACCGAGTGGGCGATGGACCGGGAGCGCCGACGGGGCTACGAGGCCGTCGTCGACCGGGTGCGCTCGGGGCCGCCGTTCATCCCGTGGGGCCTGCCCGGGGTCGGCTCGCTGATCAACCTCAACGAGTACTTCGTCCACCACGAAGACGTCCGCCGGGCGAATGGCGACGGCCCGCGCGTCGACCGTCCCGAGCTCGACGACGCCCTCCGCCCGGTGATCCGGCGCATGGCCGGTCTGCAGCTGCGCCGGGCCAAGGTCGAGGCGGAGCTGGTCGATCTCACCGGTCGGTCCCTGGCCCGTCGAGGCCAGGATCCACCGACGGTGATCGGCCGGCCCGGCGAGCTGTTGCTGTGGCTGAACGGTCGCGGCGCGGTGGCCGAGGTCGAGTACCGGGGCTCCGACGATCAGGTGGCCACGCTGCGGGCGGCTGACCTCGGCATCTGAACTTCAGTCTTGCCGCAGCGACGAGACGCCGGCCCAGATCACCTGGGTCAGGAGTTCGGCCAGCACCTCGGGGGCGACCTCGTCCTGTTCGAGGGTGTGCACGGCCGCGGCCTCGAGCATCCCGATGATCCCGCGCACCAGGAGGCGGGCCTCGGGGGTACCCCCGAGCGAGCTGGCGATGAGCTCGGTCCGGGCGACCACGGCCTCGCGCACTGCGGGGTGCCGCGAGGCGCTGGCTGACGCGATGAGTTCCCACTCCTTGCGGTGCCGCCAGGCGAACTCGAGGTACGCGTGCACCGCGGACGCCAAGCGATCCCGGTCGGATCCGAGCGACTCGAGGGCGCCGTCGATCTGACTGTCGAGACGGGCGAGCTCATAGGTGTACGCCGCCGCGAAGAGGCTGCCCCGGTCGCCGAAATACGAGTAGACGAGGCTGCGAGACACCCCGGCCTCATCAGCCACCGCCTCGAAGGAGACCTCGGACGGGTCGTGCTCCGCGAACACACGCGCCGCGGCCTCGGCGATCTGCTGGCGTCGCACCGCGGGATCGAGCCGCGTCCGGGAGCGGGAATGCGACGTCATCGCGGCCCCGCCGTCCCCCGTCCGCCCGCGCCGGGCGGCTCGTGCCGGCTAGCGGTTGGCTCCAATGGCCACCCCCGTGGCCGACTCCGGGGCCACGTCACCGATGAGCGGGAAGTGGCAGGCAACGAAGTGGTCCTCGCCGATGGCACGGACCGTCGGTTCCTCGGCGGCGCAGCGCTCGGTGGCCCGCGGGCACCGGGTGCGGAAGCGGCATCCGGCTGGCGGTTCGAGCGGCGAGGGCAGGTCGCCGGAGAGTTCGTTGCGATCCGGCACGATCGTCGGGTCTGGGAGGGGGATGGCGGCGAGCAAGGCGGCGGTGTACGGGTGGGCCGGCCGGTAATAGAGGTCGTCCGGGGCGGCGAATTCGCAGACCTTTCCGAGGTACATCACTGCCACCCGGTCGGACACGTTCTTGACCACGGCGAGGTCGTGGGCGATGAAGATGATCGTCAGGCCGTACCGCGACTTCATGTCCTCGAGGAGGTTGAGGATCTGGGCCTGGACCGACACGTCGAGCGCCGACACCGGCTCGTCGCAGATGATCAGTCGCGGATCGAGCACCAATGAGCGGGCGATCGAGATGCGCTGGCACTGGCCGCCGGAGAACTGGTGCGGCCGCTTGTCCGATGCGACATCGGGGTCGAGTCCCACGGCGTCGAGGACTTCGCGCACCTGCGCCTTCCGCTCGGCTTCGGTGCCACGGTCCCAGATGCGCAACGGTTCGGCCACGATGTCCTTGACCTTGCGGCGCGGGTTGAGCGAGGAGATCGGGTCCTGGAAGATGAACTGCAGCCGGGTCCTGATCTCGCGGAGCTTCTCGCCCTGCAGTTCGGTGAGTTCGATGCCCTCGAAGCGCACCGATCCGGACGTGGGTGCCGGCAGCTGCATGATGGCCCGGCCGGTGGTGGACTTGCCGCAGCCCGACTCACCGACGAGCCCGAGCGTCTCGCCTTCGCGGACATCGAAGCTGATCCCGGAGACGGCATGGACCTTGCGGCCCCCCTTGGCGGGGAATTCGACGACGAGATCCTCGACCCGGAGGAGCACGTCGTCCGAGTTGCGGAGGTGGGCGGTACCGGTGCCGGCCATCAGTGCGCCTCCTCCGACAGGGCGGCTTCGATCATGGCCGCTTGGTGCTCCTCGACGGCCTCAGCCGCCGCCGTGTCGCCCCGGACCGCGGCTTCCGCGGCCGGGAGGTGGGCGGCCAGGTTCCGCTCGAGTGCCTCGCGCCCGATGTCGGTGCCGACGGGGAACCAGCAGCGGTAGCGGTGCCCGGGCGTCTCGGCCTCGACGAGTGGGGGCGGGTCGGTGTGGCACTTCTGCTGCGCGTACGGGCAACGAGGAGCGAACCGGCAGCCCGGCGGCGGGTTGATCAGGTCCGGCGGGCGGCCACCGATGATCTGCAGCCGAGTGTGGCTGGCCTGGTCGAGGCGGGGGATCGACTTCAGCAGGCCCTCGGTGTAGGGCATGCGCACCTGGCTGAACAGCGTGCGGGTGGGGGCGTGTTCGACGATCTGGCCGGCGTACATGACCGCGATCTCGTCAGCTCGTCCGGCCACGACCCCGAGGTCGTGGGTGACGAGCACCATGGCCATGAAGCGCTCCCGTTGCTGGGCCTGGAGCAGATTGAGGATCTGGGACTGGACGGTGACGTCGAGGGCGGTGGTCGGTTCGTCGGCGAAGAGCAGCTTCGGACCGCACGCGAGGGCGATGGCGATGGTCACGCGTTGGCGCATGCCACCGGACAGTTCGTGGGGGTACACGTTGACCCGCCGCTCCGGATCGGGGATGCCCACCGACCGCAGCAGGGCGACGGCTTGGTCCTGCGCGTCGTGCTTGGACATGTCGAGGTGGTGCCGGAGGCTCTCGGTGATCTGGCGGCCGATCCGCATGACCGGGTTCAGCGAGGTCATCGGGTCCTGGAACACCATCGCCATCTCCGTGCCCCACAGCGAGCGCAGTTCCGCTGGCGACAGCCCAACCAGCTCGCGCTCGTCGTAGCGGACCGACCCGGTGCGTTCGACGTTGGAGGCAGTGAGCAGCCCCATCGCGGACCGGGACAGCACGGTCTTGCCCGAGCCCGACTCGCCGACGACGCCGATGGTCTTGCCCCGTTCGAGGGAGAGGCTGACACCGTCGACCGCTCTGACCGGCCCGGCGGGGGTGTGGAAGTGGGTGGTGAAGTCCTCGATCTCGAGGAGTGGTCCCTCGTGCGGAGGAGCAGCGGCGATGACCCGACCGGAGCGACGGGTCCTGGCGTGGGTGTTCACAGCGCGGCGTCCTTGACGTCGAAGATGGCCCGGAAGCGATCGCCCAGGAAATTGATCGCCAATACCGTCAGGAACATCATCGTGGCCGGGATGAGGCTGACGTGGGCGATGTGATCGGTCTGGAGGGCCTTTCGCCCACCGTTGATCATCCCGCCCCAGCTGATGGTCTCCGGCGAGGTGAGGCCGAGGAAGGCGAGGGCGCCTTCGGCGACGATGGCGATGGCGACGACGAGGAGTCCGAACGCCAGCAGCGGCAAGATGACGTTGGGGAGGATCTCCCGGAGGATGATGCGACGGTCGTTGGCGCCGGCGGCCCGGGCGGCGAGGACGAACTCCCGTCGCGAGAAGGTCAGGGTGGTGGCGCGCGCGATCCGGGCGAACGCCGGGATGGACACCACCGAGATCCCGAGCACCACGTTGGTCAGGTTCGCCCCGAGGAAGGCGACGATGGCGATGAGGAGCACCAGGGCGGGAAAGGCGAGGAGGATGTCGACGATCGACATCAGCACGGTCTCGGTCCGCCCCCGGAAGTACCCGGCGATCAGTCCGATGGTGCCGCCGACCACCAGGCCGATGATGAGCACGCCGAGCGCCACGATCAGCGACACCCGACCACCCCAGATCAACCGGGAGAAGATGTCGAAGCCGTTCTGGTCGGTGCCCAGCGGGAAGCCGGGGGTGCCGATCCCCTGATTGGGCAGTTGGTGGATGTTGGTGTAGTCCACGATGGACGGATCGTGGAGCGGCAACCACGGGGCGAGGATGGCGCTGACGAACACCAGGGTCACCCACGTCGCGCTGATCAGCCCCCCGACGCCGAGCTTGCCGCCACGGCGCTTCTTGCTCCCGGCGTGACGTCCCCGCCGGACGACGGCCTCGCCGGCGGCCCCCGGATGCACCGTGGTGGTGGCTGCGGCGCTCAAGCCACCGGCGCCGTCGCTGGTGCCCGGGCCGGGGAGCTCACCGTCGGGCGGTGGATTCGCCGGGGTGTCTGGCTCGGTGCTCATGCTGCTCCCGCGCGGCGCACCCGCGGATCGAGGACGGAGTAGAGGACGTCGACGAGGAAGTTGATCAACACGAACGCGACCGCGATCACCAGCACCACGCCCTGCACGGCGAGGTAGTCGCGCTTGACGATGGACTCCACCGCCAAGCCACCGATGCCGGGGAGCGAGAAGAAGTACTCGAGGATCACGGAGCCGCCGATGAGCGTGCCGAAGTTGATGCCGAACACCGTGAGGAGCGAGAACGACGACGGTCGCAGGGCGTGGCGGATCAGCACGTGCCATGTGGGCAGGCCCTTGGCGCGGGCCATGAGGATGAAGTCCTCCTGCAATGTGGCGATCATGTCGCTGCGCAGGAGCCGGGTGTAGACCGCGGTGAGACCGGCGACCAGCACCATGACCGACAGGGCGACCGATCGGAGGTTGCCGCCGATGTCGGCGGTCAGCCTCGTGTACCCCACCGCGGGGAAGAACTGCCACTGGACGGCGAAGAGGTAGACGAGGAAGACGGCCAGGGCATAGTTCGGGAAGCTGATGAGCCCGAACGATGTCGTGGTGATGATCTTGTCCGAGGTGTGGTTGGCCCGGTAGGCACTCCACACCGCGAGCGGCACCGAGATGATCAACGAGATTGCCTGGGCCAGCACCATCAGTTCGATGGTGACCGGGAGCCGATTGGCGATCAGGTCCTTGACCTGGAAGCCGCTCGAGTACGCCCGGCCGAAGTCGAAGTGGAAGACGACCCCGCCCAGCCAGTCGAAGTACTGGGTGAAGAACGGCTTGTCCAGGCCGAGGTCACGGGTGACCGCGGCCCGGGCAGCCGGATCGGAGGCCTGGGGACCGAGAATCGTGTTGACGGGATCGCCCGGCAACAGCTTGGTGAGGATGAACGTCAGGAACGAGATGATCAAGATGACGATGGTCAGCTTGATGACCCGCTGCAGGACGGCGCGGAGCGCTTTCATCGATTCTCGGCCCCCAGGACGGGACTACTGGTCGGTGCGGTACAGGTACGCCGGCTTGATCGCACCGAGTGAGTTCGGCTCACCGGGTGGCGGGGAGCCGACGGCGTCGGTGTAGACGTTGCCGAACAGGTCGTACAGCAGCGGGATCACGGGGATCTCCTTGCCAGTGATCTCCTGGACCTGGTCGTAGATCTCCTTGCGCTTGGCCGGATCGGCGACCTGGCGGCCCTGCTCGAGCAGATCGTCGACCTTCGGGTTGGAGTAGAAGACCAGGTTGCCGGCGTCGCCCGTCTTGAGGCCGCTACGGATCTGGTCGGGCTCGACGAACTGGTTGTCCCGGAAGCAGGCGGCTTCGTAGTCGCCGCCCTTGCCGAAGATCCGGTTCACGAACGCGCCCTGCTCCTGGCTCTCGAGGGTGATCTTCATCCCGGCCTGCTCGCCGAACTGCTTGACGATCTGGAAGGCCTGGTCGGCCTCCGGGGTCGGGATGCACACCAGCGAGAAGTCGAGTCCGCCGAGGTCGGTGACCAGTTTCTTGGCCCCTTCCATGTCGAAGTCGGGGATGTCACCCTTCGGGTCGTAGTACGGCGAGTCGGTGGCGAAGGCGGACAGTGCGGGCGTCCGGACGCCGGAGTAGACCCGCTCGTTGAGGACGTCGCGGTTGATGACCTTGGCCAAGGCCTCACGCGCCCGGACGTCGTCGAACGGGGGTTTCGACTCGTTCATCAAGATGATGGTCGAGCTGGAGCCGGAGATCTTCTGGGCGTTGTACCCGTCCTTCTCGGCCTGGGCGACGGTACCGCTGTCGGCCGTCTGGAAGATGTCGATGTCGCCGGCCTCGAGGGCGGCCAAGCGCTGGCCGGTGTCGGGGATCGGGATGAACGTGATCTTGTCCAGGTACGGCAGCTGGACGCCGTTGTCGTCCTTGCGCCAGTACTTGTCGAACTTGGTGAGGACCACCCGGTCGCCCGGGGTGTACTGGGTCAACTCGAACGGACCGGTGCCGACCGGCTTGGTCTTGAAGGCGTCGCCTTCCTTGGCGACGGCCGTGGGCGACTCGATGTAGCCGCTGGAGCCGGCAATGA
>CAVSRP010000021.1:0-98425 GCA_963730345.1 uncultured Acidimicrobiaceae bacterium | reverse complement strand
GCCGCGAGCAGCGAACGGGCCAGCGTGCCGGGACCGGCGCCGGCGTCGACCACGACCCATTCGTCCGGTTCGCCGGCGGATCGCCACCACTCGTCGAGCGCCCGAGCGAGCACCGCGCCGAACAGCGGTCCCACCTCGGGGCTGGTCAGGAACGAACCGCCGCGGCGGCCGGCGCGGCCGCCGGTCTCGTAGAAGCCCCGGACCGGGTCGTAGAGCGCCCGCTCGATGTACTCGTCGACCCGGAGCACGCGTGATCGAGCCCGGCCGGGCGGCCTAACCGGGGAAGGCGGCGAGGAGGAAGGTGGCGTGGTCGCCGAGGCGGGTGGCGAGGTCGGACACGCCGAAGGCGACGGTGGCCATCACCGCCAACCCGATGGCGGCCTGGATGGCGAAGGGCACCACGATCGGCGTGCGGTCGTCGTCGGGCACCGGCTTCATCCACATCTCGCGGGCGACGTTGGCGTAGTAGTACAGCGCGATGACCGAGTTGACCGCGACGAAGGCGCCCAGCACGTAGCCCGATGCGGTGTTGGCGTCGGCCAAGGCCCGGAACACCACGAACTTGGCCAGCCAGCCCCCCATGGGCGGGATGCCGGCCAGGCTGAACAGGAACAACGACATGACCACGGTGAGCCCGGGGGCGTACTCGAACAGCCCACCGAAGCTGGCGATCTCCGCCGACCGGGTCTTGCGGGCGATGGCGATGACGACCGCGAACGCACCGAGGTTCATGGCGGCGTAGATCACCAGGTAGGTGACCACGGCCCGGGCGGAGAGATCGGAACCCACCGCCAGTGGCGCGAGCATGAAGCCGGCCTGGGCCACACCCGAGTACGCCAGCATGCGGATCACGTTGGTCTGGCGCAGGGCGATCATGTTGCCGATGGTCATGGTGAGGGCGGCCAGCACCCACATGAGCGGCTCCACCACGTCGGTCCGGCCCGGGAAGGCGACGAAGATCACCTGCAGCAGGGCCACGAAGCCGGCGGCCTTGGACGCCACGGCGAGGAACGCGGTGATCGGGGTGGGCGCCCCCTCGTAGGTGTCGGGTGCCCAGGTGTGGAACGGCACGGCCGACACCTTGAACGCGAAGCCGACCACGGTGAACACGATGGCCAGGGTGACCAGGGCCACGTTGCCGTCGGCGCCGGCGATCTTCTCGCCGATGACCGAGAGCCGAGTGTCGCCGGCGATGCCGAAGAGCAGCGACATGCCGTAGAGCAAGATGCCGGAGGCGAACACGCCCATGAGGTAGTACTTGACCCCGGCCTCGTTGCCCATGAGGTCGCGCTTGCGCCAGCCGGCCAGCATGTAGGCGGGGATCGACAACAGCTCGAGCGCCACGAACACCGTGATGAGATCGCGCGCGCTGGCCATGATCAACATGCCGAGCACGGAGCTGAGCAGGAGGAAGTAGTACTCGCCTTCCGCGTAGTCGCCCTCGGCGATGTAGTTGGTCGACATCAGCACGACGAGGTACGCCGAGAGCAGGAACAGCGCCTTGAGCACCAGCGAGAAGTTGTCGACCACGTAGGCGCCGCCGAACATGCTCCGATCGGCGCCGTCGGTGGCCAAGGTCACGATCGGGATCATCGCACCGAGCAGGCCGAGGCCGGCCACGGTGGACAGCAGCGGGTTGTCGCCCTCCGGCTTGAGCAGATCGACCAGCAGCACGAGCAGGATCGCACCGGTGAGGACGATCTCGGGCGCGAACGTGTGGTAGTCGATCTCCGGGCGCGTGAAGGTGGCCTGGGCCAGCAGGGCCACCGGAGCCAGCACGGCGAGCATCGGCTAGTTCCCCGTCGCCGCGGCGATCGACTGGGCCACGTGGACGATGCTCCCGTCGGTGACCCGGAAGATCAGGTTGGGGTACACGCCGAGCACCAGGATGAGGACGAGCAGGGGCGACCACGAGATCCACTCCGGCCACGTGACGTCGTGGATGTGCTCGTCGTGTTCGAACTCCGGCTTCGGTACGCCGAACGCGGTGCGCTGGTAGAGCCACAGCAGGTAGCCGGCGGCGAGCACGGTGCCGATGGCCGCCACCACCATGAAGGTCCGGAACAGGGCGACGTTGAGCCCTTCCGCGGGCTGGTACGACGACAGGATCGCCGGGAACTCGCCCCAGAACCCGGCCAGGCCGGGCAGCCCGAGCGAGGCCATGGTGCACAGGCCGAGGATCCATCCCATCCGCGGCGCAGACACGAGCAGACCCCCCAGCCGTTTGATCTCGAGCGTGTGATAGCGCTCCTTCACCGAGCCGGCCACGAAGAACAACATGCCTGTGATCAGGCCGTGGGCGACCATGCCGAACACCGCGGCGTTGAGGCCGAAGTCGGTGAGCGTGGAGATGCCGAGCATCACGAACCCCATGTGGGCGACCGAGGAGAACGCGATGAGGCGCTTCATGTCGGTCTGGGCGAGGCAGCCCAGGGCGCCGTAGATGATGCCGACGACGGCGAGCACGCCGATCCAGGGGGCCCAGGCGTGCGCACCCTCGGGGAGGATGGGCAGGGCGACCCGGATGAAGCCGTAGGTGCCCAGCTTCAGGAGCACGGCGGCCAGGATCACCGAGCCCTGGGTGGGGGCCTGGGTGTGGGCGTCGGGCAGCCAGGTGTGGAACGGGAACATCGGCACCTTGATGCCGAAGCCCATGAACATGCCCCCGAACACCAGGATCTGGGTGTTGCGGGAGAGGTCGAGCTCCTGGACCTTGTGGGCCAGCTCGACCATGTTGAACGTCTCACCGCCGGTCAGGAAGAACAGGGCGAGGAAACTCAGGATCATCAACGCCGACCCGAACAGCGTGTAGAGGAAGAACTTGATCGACGCGTACTGCCGCTCGGGTCCGCCCCAGACACCGATCATGAAGTACATCGGCAGCAGGACGAGCTCGAAGAAGACGAAGAACAAGATCAGGTCCTGGGCCACGAAACTGCCGAGCATGCCGGTGTGCAGCACGAGGATCAGGGCGAGGAACGCCTTCGGGTTGTGCGGCTCGGGGAAGTGGTTCCACGAGTAGATGATCACCATCGGCACGACCAGCAGGGTCAGTGCCACCAGCGGGATCGACAGGCCGTCGATCCCGACCGTGTACCGCGAGTGGATCACGTCGATCCACTTGGTGTCCTGGGTGAACTGCAGGACGCTGGTGTGGTCGTAGTCGAAGTCGGCGAAGACGGCGATGCCGACCGCGGCCGACACCAGTGAGGCGCCCAGCGCGATCAGCTTGTGGCTGTCTTCGGCGTCCTTGGGGAACAGCATCATGAGGGCCACGCCGGCAAGCGGCGCAAAGACCATGACGGTGATTCCCCAGTCCCGGATGAAATCCATGTCGGTACGTGTCCCTGTGGTGGTTCTGGTGGAGCGAGGTGGCGGTGGTCGAGGTCAGATGACGACGATGAAGACGCCGGCGAGTACGACTGCTGCGGTGAACAGGAGGGCGGCGTATTGCTGGACCTTGCCGGTCTGCATCTGCCGGAACACCTGTCCACCTCCTTCTGCGGTGTAGCCGGAACCGTTGACGATCCCGTCCACGAAACGCTGGTCGATCTTGTCGTAGACGAACTGGCCGCTGGCCACGGCGCCGCTACCGACGCCGTTGACGACGCCGTCGATGCCGTTGGTGTTGAACCAGTTGGCCGCTCGGGCGATCGGGCCCTTCACACCACCGGCGATGATCCCGGTGTAGAGGTGATCGAAGTAGAACTTGTTGACGAGCAGGGTGTGGCCGGCCCGGGCCAGTGCATTCCGCTCGGTGATGCCGTGGGGGCCGAGCCCCTTGAAGTACCAGGCGTAGGCCAGGAGGCCACCGAGCACCACCACGACGGTGGAGATCAGAGCCGTCGTCAGCGAGAACTCGGGATGGGCCAGCACGCCCTCCACGGCGCCGAAGCTCGGGAAGTAGGCGCCCTTGGGCTCGAAGAGGTGCTCGAAACGCAGCGTGGCACCCGACGGCAGCCAACTGAAGGCGGGCAGGTTGACCACGCCGGCGACGATGGCCATGAACGACAGGACGTAGAGCGGCACCAGGATGCGGGGCCCGGACTCGTGGGGCTCGCCATGCGCCTCGGCGCCATGGTCGGCGTCGGCGTGTCCCGAGTCGGCGGCGACGTGGTCCTCGACCACCGGATGGTCCTCGGTGCCGTGGCTCACTGCGGCGTGGGGCTCGTGGGCGCCGCCGCGGAACTCGCCGAAGAAGGTCAGGTAGATGCACCGGGTCATGTAGGCCGCGGTCATCGCCGCCCCGACGGTGCCGACGATGCCGAACCAGAAGTAGTTGCCGCTGCCGCCGAGTTGCGCGGCGCCGGCGAGGATCTCGTCCTTGGACCAGAACCCGGCGAAGGGGAACAGTCCGGCGAGGGCCAGGCTGCAGATGAGGAAGGTCCAGAACGTCTTGGGCATGAACTGCTTCATGCCGCCCATGTCCTTCTTCATGTCGAAGCTGTGCACGGCGTGGGAGACGGACCCGGCGCCGAGGAACAACCCGGCCTTGAAGAAGGCATGGCTGAACAGGTGGAACAGCGAGGCGGTCCACGCCCCGACCCCGAGGGCCATGACCATGTACCCGAGCTGGGACACGGTGGAATAGGCCAACACCTTCTTGATGTCGGACTGGACGAAGGCCAGCGCGGCACCGCCGATGACGGTGACCCCGCCGACGACGGCGAGGAAGTTGACGCTCGAGCCGCCGATGACGAGGCCGTTCCAGAACACGCCGTACATGCGAGCGACCATGAAGATGCCGGCGCAGACCATGGTGGCCGCGTGGATGAGCGCAGACACGGGCGTGGGGCCGGCCATGGCGTCGGGCAGCCAGGTGTGGAGGATGAACTGACCCGACTTCGACATGACCGCGGCGATCAGGCAGCAACTGGCGACGGTGAGCGCAAGGTGGGTGATGGCGCCTTCGTTGGCCAGGGTGTTGATCTTGATGATGTCGAAGGTCTGACCCGCGGCGAAGTACAGGGTGATCACCCCGACCAGGAGGCCGACATCGCCGACGCGGTTGGTGAGGAACGCCTTCATGGCGGCGTCGGAGTTGGGCTTCTCCTCCCACCAGTGCCCGATCAGCACGAACGAGCAGACGCCGACGAGCTCCCACATCGTGATGAGCTGCACCGTGTTCTGCGCCATCACGAAGCCGAGCATGGCCGCGGAGAACAGGCTGAGGAAGGCGAAGTAGTGCACGTAGCGCCGGTCGCCGGCCACGTAGTCGGTGGAGAAGACGTGCACCAGCAACGAGATCAGGGTGACGACGAAGAGCATCATCACCGACATGCCGTCGAGCAGCATCCCGGCCTCGAACTTCACCGTGCCGTTGGTCCACCACGTGACGGTCTGAGTGACGGGAACGACCTCGAACTCGTGCTCCGTGCTCAGGGCGGTCGGCTCCGCCGCGCCGCGTGCCGCCTGCTCGCTGGCGCTCCCGACGCCGGCCGTGTCGTGCGCTTCGTTGCCACCCTCGGAGAGGTGCGATTCGGTGGCGTGCTCGGAGTCGTGGACGTAGCCGTTCCACTCCACGTTGACGGCGAGGGCGAACACGAAGCACACGCCGATGGCCACGATGCCGATCCAGGAGGCGTGCTTGCCGATGCGCTTGCCGAAGAACAGGGTCAGCAGGAACGACGCCGCCATGATCACGGGGATCACGTAGGCGTGTTCGAGGATGAACCCCGGGTCGACCGCGGCTGCGGTTTCAGCTGCGAGCACGATCAGCCCTTCATCTGCGCGACCTCGTCGAGGTCCACGCTCTTTCGGTTCCGATAGATGAGCAACACGATGGCGAGGCCGACCCCGACCTCAGCGGCCGCGATGGCGATCACGAACAGGGCGAAGACCGCACCGGCCACCGTCCCGTTGTGGGCGCCGAAGGCGACCAGGTTGATGTTCACCGCGTTGAGGATCAACTCGATCGACATCAGCACGAGGATGGCGTTGCGCTTGGCCAGCGCCCCGTACACACCGGTGGCGAACAGGATCGCTCCGAGCAGGAGGAACTGGTTCAGCATGAGATCATCCACGATGCGTCCTCCTTCAGTCCTTGCGAGCCAACACGATGGCCCCGACGAGGGCAGCGAGCAGGAGCACCGAGATGGCCTCGAAGGGGACCACGTAGGTGCTGAAGATGGCGTCGGACACCTGGCCGGTGTTGTCGACCAGCTGCGTGCTGGCCTTGGCCTGGTCGAGGGCGTCGTTGCCGTAGTAGTCGATCAGGGCGTAGGCCATGACGGCGAAGACCATGATCGCGGTGATGGCACCGACCCACCAGTAGTCGTTGGTGAGGTTGACGTCCTCGCCCAGCTTGGCCCGGGTGAGCATCACGCCGAAGAGGACGAGCACGATGATGGCGCCGACGTAGACCAGCACCTGGGTGGCGGCGACGAACTCGGACGCCAGCAGGATGTACTGCGCGGCCACACCGGCGAGGACGACGACGAGGTACATGGCGGCATGCACCACGTTCTTCACCGTGACCACGCGGATGGCAGAGATCGCCATGGCGATGGCGATGATGTAGAAGAACAGGTTCTGCGCCACCATCAGCGGGGCACCTTCTTCACCTTGACTTCGGAGCCGGATTCGTAGGGCTCGAAGTCGGGAACCGTCTCCATCCACTCGCCCAGGCGGGTCTTGTCGTGGAGCAGGTCGGCGATGCGGGGCTCGGAGTACTCGAACTCGGGGGTCCAGAACAGCGCCTCGAAGGGGCAGACCTCGACACAGATGCCGCAGTACATGCACAGGGCGTAGTCGATGTCGAAGCGGTCGAGGGCGGAGACGGTGCGGGGCTTTCCACCGGGGCGCCGCGGCGGCGCCTTCTCCTTGTGGCCTTCGATGTAGATGCACCAGTCGGGGCAGCTGCGAGCGCACAGCATGCAGACGGTGCAGTTCTCCTCCTTGAGGGCGATGACCCCGCGGGCCCGGGTGGGGGGCGGTTCCTTCTCGTGGGGGTACTGCACGGTCACGTTCCTGGAGAGCAGCTCCTTGAACGTGATGCCGAGCCCCTTGAGGACGCCCGGCAGCCGTGGCTTCGGGAAGGGGGTAGAGGAAGGCATCAGAACACCACCTTCAAGATGCCGGTGGCCAGGATGTTCACCAGTGCCAACGGGATGAGCACCTTCCACGCGAAGCGCTGGAGCTGGTCCTCCCGGAAGCGCGGATAGGTGAAGCGGACGAAGAAGATGATCCCGCCGAAGAGCATCGTCTTGGCCAGCAGCACCAAGGGCCCGACCACGTTCATGTAGTTGGCGGTGAGATCGAGGCCGGGCAGGTACCAGCCGCCGAGCCACAACGTGGCGGCGATGGCGGAGAAGGCCCCGGCCGAGGCGAACTCGCCGATGAAGAACAACAGGAACCGCAGGCCGGTGTACTCGGTCATGTACCCGGCGACGAGCTCGGACTCGGCCACCGGCATGTCGAACGGGGTCTGCCCCAGTTCGGCCTGCATGGCGATCATGAAGATGATCAGGGCCAGGCCCTGGGTGAGGATGAACGGGTTGCCCAGGAAGCCGACACCGAAGATCTCGCCGTTGGCCTGCGCCCCGACGATGCCCTGGAGGTTCAGCGTGCCCGCCTGGATGACGACACCGACCACCGACAGGACGAGGGGCAACTCGTAGGCGATGAGCTGGCCCGCGGCCCGCAGACCGCCCAGCAGCGAGTACTTCGAGGCGGAGGCCCAGCCGGCCAGGATGATGCCGATCACCGAGATCGACGAGACCGCCATCACGAAGAAGATGCCGGTGCCGAAGACCGAGGGATCGACGAAGACCATGTCGGGTCCGAACGGCACCACCACGTAGGTGAGCAGCACGGTTCCGACCACGAGGTAGGGCGCCAGCTTGAACAGCGAACGGTCGGCGCGGTCGGGGATGACGTCTTCCTTCTGGAGCGACTTGCCCACTTCGGCCAGGAGCTGCATCGAACCGTAGGGACCGGCCTCCATGGGGCCGAGCCGGTTCTGCATGAAGCTGACCATCTTGAACAGGAACACGTAGACGAAGGTCCCGGCGGGCAGCAGCACGGCGGCGAGCACCCCGACGGAGCGGAGGATCGACTGCGCCCAGTAGGCGTCGAACGCACCAGCGATCATGAGACGACACCTGCGAGCGAAGCGAGCCGGGGGGTGCCCGAGGGGGGCAAGCGAAGCGCCCCCTCGGCGTGATGCGATTCGACGGAGTCGTGAGCATCACCAAGATCTGGGCGCGAGCGGAGCGAGCCCGAACAGGAGCTCGGCAGGTGAGAAGGAGCGAAGCGAGTTCTCACCTGTCGATATCCCCCAGGATGAAGTAGAGGCTGCCGAGGATGGTGATGATGTCCGGGACGTACACGCCCCGCAGCAGCCACGGCACGATCGACACGTTCGAGAAGCTGGCGGTGCGGATCTTGACCCGGAACGGACCGAGATCGCCCTTGGAGACCACGTAGTAGCCCATCTCGCCGAGCGGGTTCTCGGTGGCCACGTAGGCCTCCCCCGCCGGCACCTTGATGATGCGGGGCACCTTGGCCATGATCGGGCCCGACGGCAGGTCCTCCAGCAACTGGGTGACGATCTTGGTGGACTCGCGGACCTCCTGGAGGCGGACCCAGGTCCGGGCGAAGCTGTCGCCGTCGGTGTGGGTGAACACCTTGAAGTCGGCGTGCTTCCACGCCATGGGCAGGTCGCTGTCGCGGCGGAGATCCCAGTCGATCCCCGAGGCCCGCAGGTTGGCGCCGGACAGGCCGTAGAGCAGGGCCAGTTCTCCGGGGATCACGCCCACGCCGCGGGTGCGCTGGGTGAAGATCTCGTTGCCGAGGAGGAGGTCCTCCATCTCGTCGCAGAACTTGGCCATCTTCTTCATGATCCGGATCGACTCGGCGATCCAGCCGGCCGGAAGGTCGTCCTTGACGCCGCCGATCCGGTCGAAGTTGGGATGGAACCGGCCGCCGGTGACGCCCTCGATCTGGTTGAGCAGGTACTCCCGATCGCGCAGGGCGTAGAACATCGGCGTCAGGGCGCCGATCTGCACTCCCATGTCGCCGAGGAACATGACGAGGTGGGCGATGCGCCCCATCTCGTGAAGGATGGTGCGGATGTACTGGGCCCGAGGCGGGGCCTCGACCTCCATGAGCTGCTCGCAGGCGAGGATGAACGGCACCTCGTTGGCGAAGCTGCCCAGCCAGTCGATGCGGTTCACCAAGGTGGTGATCTGCGGGTAGGTGCGCACCTCGGTGAGCTTCTCGTAGCCCCGGTGCATGTAGCCCATGATCGGCTCGGCCCACAGGACCTGCTCGCCGTCGAGCTTGGCCACGATGCGCAGGGTGCCGTGGGTGGCGGGGTGCTGCGGACCGATGTTCAGCGTCATGCCGTCGTCGGTTTCGAGCTCGATGTTCACCCGGGCATCGGCGGCCTTCGCCGCGATGTAGGCCAGCTGGTCCTGCTCGGTGGGTTCGTCGGTCACGGTCACGCGTCGTCACTCCCCTCGTCGGTCGCGTCATCGTCGCTGTCCGGCATGGGTTCGACGTCGACGATGCCGGGCCACGGTTTCACGTGCCGGGCGAGCAGCGGGAAGTCCTTGCGCAGCGGGTTCCCCTCGAAGCCGGTGGGGAGGTAGAGCTTCTCGAGGTAGGGATGGCCGGCGAATCCGATGCCGAACATCTCGTGGGTCTCGCGCTCGTGCCAGTTGGCCCCGGGGAACACGCTGATGATCGACTCCAGCACCGGTTCGACGACCTGGCGCGGATCGGGGACGTCGGTCTTGATGATGATCCCGAGACTGTGCCGGGTGACGTCGACGAGGCGGGAGAAGACCTGGAACCGGGTCTCGCCGCCGGCGTAGCCGCGCTCGATCTCGCCCGGTTCGGCGATGGTGGTCACCGAGACACCAGCGTCGGCGGTGGCGTCCTCGGACTTGCCGAACGGCGACGGCAGCCAATCGATGGCCGAGAGGAACTCGAAGAAGCGGAAGCCGGCGTCGTCGCGCAACGTCTTGTGGGTGCGCTTCCAGGACTCGGGGGTGACCCGGATCCACAGCTGGCGACCCACCTCGATGTGCGAGTCCACCAGATCGTCGCCGAGCAGCGCGGTGACCTGTTCGAGCAGGGCGTCGCGCACCTCGTCGCGCGGTGGGGCCTCGACCTTCTCGTCCGGAGCGGTGTCCGTGTCAGCTGACGACAATCGGATCACCTCGCCACTTGTCCGCCATGTCCTCGTTGGCGATGCGTTCCTGGAGCAGCACCACGCCCTCGAGCAGCGCTTCGGGTCGGGGCGGGCAGCCGGGCACGTAGACGTCGACCGGGATGACCTGGTCGACGCCCTTGGTCACCGAGTAGCTGTCCCAGTACGGGCCACCGCAGTTGGCGCAGCTGCCCATGGAGATGACGTACTTCGGATCGGGCATCTGCTCCCAGAGCCGGCGCACCGACGGGACCATCTTGTCGGTGACCGTGCCGGACACGCAGAGCAGGTCGGCCTGGCGGGGTGAGGCGGGCAGCGGGATCACGCCCAGGCGCATGATGTCGAACCGGGGCGCGGCCATGGCGGCCGCCATCTCGATGGCGCAGCACGCCAGACCCCACTGGTACATCCACAGCGAGTACTTCCGCGAAATGTTGAGCAGTTTCGTGAGCGGCTTGGGCAGTTTGCCGCTCTCCACGAGACCCATCGGACGACTCCTTGACCTGGGGCCTAGATCCAGCGAAGCACGCCCTTGCGCCACGCGTACACGAGGCCCAGGGCGAGGATGACGATGAAGATGATCATCTCGACGAGGCCGAACACGTCGTAGGTCTCGAGACGCGTTGCCCACGGGAAGATGAACACCGCTTCGACGTCGAACATGACGAACATCAAGGCGAAGATGTAGTAGCGGACCTGGCTTTGCGACCAGCCGTCACCGACCGGGTCGACACCGCTCTCGTAGTTCAGGTACTTGCCCGGTTGGCGGCGCGTGGGACGCACGAGGGCACCCAGACCGAGCACCCCGGCGAGCAGAGCGATGGCGACACCACCGAAGATGGCGACCGTGAGGTAATTGCGGAGGAACTCCGACACGGCTCGGAACCCTACTGATCGACGATGAAGGGGGCCAAAGGGCCCGGAATCGAGCTCAGTACACCCACACCGGCGTGCCGATCGGGGCCAGGCCATCGGCCCAGATCATGTCGACAGCACCGTTGCTGAGCCGGGTGCAGCCATGCGACGCGGCATACCCGGGGATCGAGGACGACCCGTGGAGGGCGATGCCGCCGTTGAAGTACTTGGGCCGATACATGTCGCCGAGGTCGGCGTGTCGGATGCCGTCGATCTCCCGCCGGATGGTGAAGTTGCCGGGCGGGGTGCGCCATCCGGGCCGCCCGGTGGACGTGTTGAGCACCGTGGTCTGGCCCGAGTGGACGATGATCATGAGCTGGCGCTGCAGGTCGATCTCGATGTGGTCACTGCCGTCCCGGGGCACGACGGCGGTGGCGGTGTCGAGGGCGGCGAGCGTGGCCGGCCCCGCGATGCCGTCCCGGCCGATCCCGGCCGACTTCTGGAATGCCATGACCGCCTGGCTGGTGAGCGACCCGTAGTGCCCGTCGGGGGCGGGCAGCCAGAACCCGAGCTCGAGCAGCCGCGCCTGGATGGCCGCGACCTCTGGACCGGAGTCCCCGGATCGGTAGGTGGGCGGGTCGGCGGGCGGATCGGGCTCGGCCGGGACCATCGTGGTGGTGGACGTCGTGGGGGCGACGGTGGTGGGCGGGGCGGTGGTCGTCGATGCCGGCGCGGTCGTGGTGGCAACCGTGATGTCGGTGGCCGAGCGATCACCGGCGGCGACGGTGGGGGTGGGCGCGGTGTCGGCCGAGGTGGCGAGGGGCGCATCCCTGCTCCGGAGGGTGAACGCGGTGGTCAGGGCGATGGCCACCCCTGCGGCGACGATCAGGACGATGCCCGTCCGGCTGGATCCGGCCTCCCGGGGCCGGTGCGATGTCTGCTTCACAGGAGATGAGACGCTCGAGACCCCCGGATCCGTCGACCGCGCGGGTGTGAAGTCCGTCACAGTCAGAGCCGACCGGGGCTCGGCCGGGTCGCCTCGGTACGGTGCGCCCGTGCCATCGCCGCCTCGCTCCGCCTGCATCCGGTGAGTATCGCCGATGGCGTGCTCATCGCGATCGCGGGATTCCTCGCCGGCGGGGTGAATGCGGTTGCCGGAGGCGGCTCGCTGATCTCGTTCCCGGCGCTCGTCGCGGCGGGACTCCCCACCCTCGACGCCAACGTGACCAACACCACCGCGGTGTGGCCCGGCTACCTCGGATCCGCCATGGCCTATCGAGCCGAGCTCGCCGACCAGCGGTCTCGCCTCCGCAACCTGGGCGTCACCTCGGTGCTCGGGGGCGCCGCCGGATCGGTGATCCTGCTCGCCGCGCCCGATGCCGTCTTCGACGCCGTCGTGCCGTTCCTCGTCCTGTTCGGGTCGCTCCTGCTGCTGGCCCAGCCGCGGATCGCCGCTGCGGTGCGGAACCGCACCGGGTCCGGGCGTCGCGACATGGTCCAACTCCATGCGGCTGTCTTCGTGGCCGCGGTCTACGGCGCCTACTTCGGCGGCGGCCTCGGGGTCATCCTCCTCGCGGTGCTCGGCATCTTCGTGGCCGACCACCTCCAGCGGCTCAACGCGCTGAAGTCGGCGATCTCGCTCATCATCAACACCATCGCCCTGGTGGCCTTCGCCCTGTTCGGCCCGGTGGACTGGCTGTCGGTGGCCATCGTGGCCCCGGCCAGCCTCGCCGGAGGCTACGTCGGTGGCCGGATGGCTCGACGCCTGTCCCCCGACGGGCTACGCACCACCGTGGTGGTGTTCGGCGTGGTGGTCGCGATCTGGCTGTTCCTCCGCTGAGCGTCGGTCAGCCCGACGCCCCGAGGGTGACCTGGACGTCCATGGACTTGCCGTCGCGCTGGATCCCGATGGTCACGTCGGTGCCCGGTGCCCGGCGGATGATCTCGGCGCGGAGCTTGCTGCCATCGGCCACCTCGGAGCCGTCGACGCTCACGATCAGGTCGCCGACCTGGAAGCCGGCGTCGTCCGCCGCCGAACCGGAGACGACCTCGGCCACTTGGGCGCCGCGTGAGCCGTCCGCCGGAGCGGTGGTCGACACGCCGAGCAGGGCGAGCTGGACCGGCTGGCCGGCGACGATCTGGTCGGCGACGAGGTGGGCCAGGTCGATCTCGATGGCGAAGCCGACCCCTTCGCTACCGCCCGACTGGGTGAAGATCACATCGGAGAGCCCGATGACCCGCCCCTGGCCATCCACCAGTGGTCCCCCGGAGTTGCCGGGGTTGATGGCGGCGTCGGTCTGGACCATGGCCACGTTGTTCACGACGCGGTCGACGGCGCTCACGATGCCGGAGGTGACGGTCTGGTCGAAGCCGAACGGGCTGCCCACCGCCACGGCGAGCTGACCCACGACCGGCGCGGTGTCGGTGGCGAGCGTGGCGACGACGCCGACGTTGGAGGGGTCGATGCGCACGACCGCGATGTCGGTGGCGGAGTCGGCCCCCACCACCTCTCCCTGCACGGTGGATCCGTCGGCGAGACGCACGTCGACCGAGCGGCTGTTGCCGACGACGTGGGCCACGGTCAGGATCAGCCCCGACCGGTCGTACACCACGCCGGAGCCGACGCCGGTACGGGTCTGGATCTGGACGACCGCGGGAGCGATGGTGGCCGCCGCGCTCGGCGGCGCGCTCGCTCCCGTTGGCCACCGGTGTCGCCGCCGGCACGGTCGCCGGCGGGCGTGCGGCACCCGATGCGGCCACGCTGGCCCCGGGGTCGTTGTCGACGATGGTGGCGGTGACACCGGAGGCGATCACCGCGCTGAGGATCGAGGCGGCGAGGATCGGCGCCGGACGCCAGGACCGGCCCCGGCCGGACGCCGGCGCCCGGGGAGGCGGAGGGGGCGGGCTCGCGGTCCCCGGTTCCGGCGGCGGCGCCGTCACCGCGGTGGGCAGCTCGTTGGTCGGCGGCTCGGCGGCGGGCGGTGTGGTGGGCAGGTGGGGGAAGGTGTCAGTGGGCATGTCGGTCCAGTCCGGGGGATGACGGGGGTTCAGGTGGACGCTGCGGTGGGAGGGACCGGTCGGGCGGGAGGGTCACGTTCCGGCCCCTCCACCGCGGGGCGTGCGACTAGGAGTTGGTGGTGTCGGCCGGGGCGTCGGGAGCCGGGCCGCGGAAGCCCGAGGGGCCGGGGCGGTGGTCGCCGAAGTGGCGGTCGGGCTTGGCGTCGCCGTTGACGAAGTCGGTGATGTGCTGCGTGGCGTCGGCGATCATCGAGTTGGCCTCGTCCTGGGTCAGCCGGCCGTTGGCGACGGCGGTGTCGAGTCGGTCCTGCACCTTGGCGACCAAGGCGTTGATCACGTCGTCGACCGGCACGTCATGGGCCGCGGCGACGTCCGCGATCGACTGGCCACTCTCGAGGGCACTGCGGAGATCGGCGGCGCTCACACCGAGGACATCGGTGAGGGTGCCGTCGCCGAGCAGGCGGGGTCCGCGATGGCCGGGGAAGCCGTCGGGTCGGGCGTCGCGGATTGCGGTGATGACGGCGTCGGCCTGGCTCTGGTCGATGGTGTGGTTGGCGACGAGCGGGGCCAGGGCATCCTGGAGGAACGTGCCGGGTGCGTCCGGTGCGTCCGGTGCGTCCTGGGTGTCGGTCGTGGTCGTCCCGCTCTCCTGAGCCCCCGAGAAGGTCGGGGTGAACAGGGCGACGCCGGTGGCGCCGCCCACGGTGAGCGAAGCAGCCATGGCGGCGGCGGCAACAGACTTGCGCATCGGGGAGGTCTCCTTGGTGGGGTGCGGTACGAACCAGCATCGGCCTCGCGCGTGGGAACCACGTCGAAGCAACCTCGGAGTTTCCTCACAATCGCGCGATGGCCGCGCCTACCGGGGGAAGTCGACCAGGACCGCGGTGGCGTCGGCCGCCGGACCGCTGAGCACGTGGGGGAACAGCCCGACACCGAGGGTGACAGTGAGACAGACGATGAGGGCGATGGCGGCACCCACCGGCACTTGGAGGCTCCGGCGGGATGGGATGGCATCGTCATCGACATCGGCCATCCACATGGACACCGTGATGCGCAGGTACAAGAAGGCGGCGATCACCGCGGTGAGCATGGCGACGGCGGCCAGCGGATACGAGTGGGCGTCGACCGCGGCAGAGATGGCGTAGAACTTGGCGAAAAAGCCGCTGGTGAAGGGCACGCCCGCCTGGCTGAACAGCAGGATCGAGAACACGAGGGCGAGGCCGGGACGGGACCGGGCCAGCCCGCGGTAGTCGTCGAGCGAGTGCTTGTCGTCGCCCTTGCGGCCGACGACGGCGATGATGCCGAAGCTGCCGCCGACGAGGAACGTGTAGCTGGCCAGGTAGAACAGCATCGCCTGGATGCCGCGCTCGTTGGCCGCCTGGACGGCCACGAGGATGAAGCCGGCGTGGTTGATCGACGAATACGCCAGCATCCGCTTCACGTCGGTCTGCACCACGGCCATGATCGACCCGACGAGCAGGGTGAGGATGGCGATGGCGTAGATGATCGGCTGCCAGTCGACGCGGTAGGTGGCGAAGCCGAGGTAGAAGACGCGGATGAGGCCGGCGAAGCCGGCGGCCTTCACGCCCGAGGCCATGTAGGCGACAACCGGAGTGGGTGCGCCCTGGTAGACGTCCGGGGTCCACGAGTGGAACGGCGCGGCGGCCACCTTGAAGCCCAGCCCGACGAGCAGCATCGCCATCCCGGCCAGCAACAGACCGTTGTCGAACAGGATCGTGGTGGACAGGTAGTCGAGGATCTCGACCAGGTTGGTGGACCCGGTGGCGCCGTAGGTGAGGGCGATCCCGTAGAGCAGGAATGCCGAGGCGAACGATCCCAGGACGAAGTACTTGATGCCGGCCTCCTGTGACGTGATCCGGCGCAGGTGCATGGCAGCCAGCACGTAGACGGCCAGCGACAGCACCTCGAGGCCCAGGAACAGCACGACGAGGTCATTGGCGGAGGCCATCAGGATGCCGCCGGAGGCGGACAGGAGCATGAGCACGTACAGGTCGGGCCCGTCCATCTCCTCCCGGCGCAGGTACCCGTCGGCGAGGAGCGACGCGATCACCACCGACGAGCAGATGACCACGGTGAGGAACAGCGAGAACCCGTCGACACCGAGGGCACCCCCCATGGCGGTGAAGGGCCCCCGGTCGGCATCCTGGACCCGCTCCCACAGCGGCCAGGTGGTGACGGCCGCCGCGATGGCGGCCACCGAGGTGACCAGCGGGTAGAAGCCGTCGAAGACCTTCTTGCGGGTGAGCGCGGTCACCAGCATGAGGCCCATGGCGGTGAGCACCAGGATGAGCAGCGGCCGGACGGTGACCCACTCGACATCGGGGTGGGTGATGGGGTCGAACACCTCGTCCGCGCTCTGGAGCGGCGCGCTGAGGATGGCGAGCAGCGGGATCATCCCTCCCCCTCCCCGTTCGAGGCGTGGGCATCGACGGCGGTGCCGTTGAAGCCGGAGGTGGCGGCGGCGGGCTGGTGGTAGTCGGTGGTGTCCTCGATGTGGTGCACCAGCGCCGTGACCGACGGCTCGATCCGGTCGAGCACCGGCTTGGGGTAGACGCCCAGGAACACGATGAGCGCCAGCAGGGGCACCATCACCGCGAACTCACCCAGCCCCATGTCCTTGGTCTCGAGGTCGGCCTCGGTGGGCTCACCCTGGAAGACGCGCTGGTAGGCCCACAGCAGGTACAGGGCGGCCAGGATGACACCGCCGGCAGCCACGACCGCCCACCACTTCGCGGTCAGGTACGAGCCGGACAGGATCAAGAACTCGCCGACGAAGCCGTTGAGGCCGGGCAGCCCGATCGAGCTGAGCATCACCAACGTGAACACGCCGGCCAGGATCGGCGCCGCCTTCTGCATGCCGGACAGGGAGGAGATCTCGTAGGTGTGACGGCGCTCGTAGATGAAGCCGAGGAGGAGGAACAGCGCGCCCGTGGAGATGCCGTGGTTGATCATCTGCAGGATCCCGCCCTCGAGTCCCTGGGTGGTGAGGGCGAAGGTGCCGAGGATGATGAAGCCGAGGTGAGCCACCGAGGAATAGGCGACCAGACGCTTCAGGCTCTTCTGCATGGCGGCCACGATGGCCCCGTAGGTGATGCCGACCACGCCGAGGGTGAGGAACACGGGAGCGAAGAACACGGTGGCGTCGGGGAACAGGTAGAGGCCGAAGCGCAAGAAGCCGTAGGTGCCGAGCTTGAGCATGACGCCGGCCAGGATCACCGAACCTGCGGTGGGCGCCTGGGTGTGGGCGTCGGGCAGCCAGGTGTGGAGTGGGAACAGCGGCACCTTCACCGCGAAGGCGAGGGCGAAGGCCAGGAAGATCCACTTGGCCGCGCCCCAGTGGAACGGGTTCCACGAGTTGGCGTCGGGGTCGGCCTGGGTCTGTCCCGACTCGATCGCGGTCTGCTCGGCCTTGAGCCGCTCGCCCCGGGCCTGGGCGATGTCGACGAGATCGAAGGTGAGCTGGTCGGCGCCGTCGAGCTGCGTGCTCAACTCGTCGATCCGGTCGAGCTCGGCCTGGTCGGGCGCGGTGCCGGCCTGGACCTGGCTCTGGACGTCGGCTTGGAGGCCGGCCAGCTCCTGGCGGGCGGGGTCGAGCTGGCTGCTGGCCTGATCGCGCTCGATGAAGGCCAGCGACAGGATGCCGACCAGCATCAGCGCCGAACCGAACATGGTGAACAGGAAGAACTTCAGGGCGGCGTAGACCCGCTCGCTGTAGCCCCAGCCACCGATGAGGAAGTACATCGGGACGAGGACGATCTCGAAGAAGACGAAGAACAGGAACAGATCGAGCGAGGTGAACGCACCGATGCACCCCGCCTCGAGCAGGAGGAGCCAGGCGTAGTACGGCTTCGGGTCCTTCTTCGGGGTGACGGCCACGAAGGTGATCGGGAACAGCACCCCGGTGAGCACCACGAGGAACAGCGAGATGCCGTCGACCCCGAGGTGCCAGCTGATGCCGAACTCCTGGATCCACTGGTGGGTGGACTCGAACTGGAAGCCGGACTGGCCGCGGTCGAACGCCGCCAGCATCCAGATGGTGAAGGCGCCGGTCGAGCCGGAGAACAGCAGGGCGACGAGGCGGAGCAGCTCCGGGCGCCGCTTCGAGACCAGGGTGACGGCGACCGCCCCGGTCAGGGGCAGGAGGATCGCCGCGGTGAGCAGCGGGAAGGAGGCTTCGGCGGCGAGCACCATCAGAAGGTCACCTGCGCGATGAAGTAGGCGAGCAGCACGACCGCGCCGCCGGCGATGCCGAGGGCGTAGCCCCGGACGTAACCGGACTGCGCCGGCCGGATCCCGCGAGCGGTGCGCTGGACGAGGCCGCCCACACCGTTGACCGCCCCGTCGACCACCGACTTGTCGAAGGCCGTGATTCCCTCGAACCCGGCCCGTCCGGGCCCGTCGACGAAGGCGGCGATGGAGCTGTCGTAGTACCAGGCGTCGGCCAGGATCTTGGGCTCGAACCGGGGCCGCGAGCGGCGGATGTAGATGAGGTAGGCGATGCCGATGCCGATGGCCCCGGCGATCACCGCGATGAGGGCCAGGCCGATCTTGGTGCCGGTGGCGACCGAGATGTCGGCCTCGTTGGCGCCGACGACCGGGTGGAGCCAGTGCTCGAGGAAGTGGAGGCGGGAGGTGAACGGGAGCTGGATCACCCCGCCCACCAGGGCGAGGCCGGCCAGCACGATGAGCGGCAGCGTCATCGTCGCCGGTGACTCGTGGGGGGCGTCGTGCATGACGTAGGCCTGCGGCGCGTCGGCGGTCTCGGGCTGGGACAGGGCCTCGGCCTCCTCGCCGGCGTCCTCGTCGCCGGCCGTGGCGGGAGCGTCGTGGACGTCGTCGTGGGCGGCCTCGATCTGGAACTGCTCGTCACCGAAGAAGACCATGAAGACCTGCCGGCTCATGTAGAAGGCGGTGAGCAGGGCGGTGATCAGACCGACGAACCACAGCGCCTTGCCCCCGAGACCGCCCGAGCCGTAGGCGAACAGCAGGATCTCGTCCTTGGAGAAGAAGCCGGAGAACGGCGGCACGCCGGCGATGGCCAGCCAGCCGACGATGAAGGTGGCCGCGGTGATGGGCATGTACTTGCGCAGGTTGCCCATGCGATTCATGTCCTGTTCCTCGTGCATGCCGTGGATGACCGAGCCGGAGCCGAGGAAGAGCAGTGCCTTGAAGAAGGCGTGGGTGATCATGTGGAAGATGGCCGCCACGTAGGCGCCGGTGCCCACCGCGAGGAACATGTAGCCGAGTTGGCTGACGGTGGAATAGGCGAGCACCCGCTTGATGTCGCGCTGCGAGATGGCGATGGTGGCGGCGAAGAAGGCGGTGAAGGCCCCCACCCACGCGATGGTGGTGGGCACCCAGTGGGCTGACTGGGCGAGGATCGGGTTGACCCGGGTGAGCAGGTAGACGCCCGAGGTGACCATGGTGGCGGCGTGGATCAGGGCCGAGACCGGGGTGGGACCGGCCATGGCGTCGGGCAGCCAGACGAAGAGGGGGAACTGGGCCGACTTCCCGACGGCGCCGATGAAGAGGCAGAAGGCGATGAACGTGGCCGTGGACTGGGCCAGGCCGCCGGATCCGCCCAGGATCTCGGTGTAGTTGACCGAGCCGAGGGCGGCGAAGGTGGCGAAGATCGCCACCATGAAGCCCCAGTCACCGATGCGGTTGGTGACGAAGGCCTTCTTGCCGGCGGACGCCTTCACCGGATCGGTGAACCAGAAGCTGATGAGGAAGTAGGAGCACGCCCCGACGCCCTCCCAACCGAGGAAGGTGATGAGCAGGTTGTTCCCCAGCACCAGCATGAGCATGGAGAAGGCGAACAGGTTCAGGTAGATGAAGAACTTGGAGTAGTTCTCGTCGCCGTGCATGTAGCCCACCGAGTAGAGGTGGATGAGCGCGCCGACGCCGGTGATGAACAGGCACATCACGATCGAGAGCGGATCGGCGAGGAAGCCGACGTCGACCTTCCAGCCGCCGGCGGGGATCCACTCGAACAGCGTCTGGACGAAGCTGCGCTCCTCGGCCCCCCGGTCGAGGAGACCGAAGTACACCGCGACGGTGACGACGAACGATCCGCCCACCATGGCGGTGGCGAACCAGCCGGCCCAAGGTTCCCCCAACTTGCGGCCGGCCACGATGAGGGTGAGGAACCCGAACAGCGGCAGGGCAGGGATGAGCCAGACGAGATCGAGGGTCTGCATGGTCGGCTATCCCTTGAGCAGGTTCAGGTCGTCGGCGGTGGCGGCGGGACGCTTGCGCAGGATCGCCACGATGATCCCGAGCCCGACCACCACCTCGGCGGCGGCGACGACGAGGACGAAGACGACCACGGCCTGGCCACCCACATCGTCGAGGGTGCGGGCAAAGGTCACGAACGTCAGGGTCACGGCGTTGAGCATGAGCTCGACACACATGAACATCACCAACGGGTTGCGGCGGACCAACAATCCGACGGCCCCGATGGCGAACAGCGCCGCGGCGAGCACGAGGTACCAGGACGGTTCGACGGCGGCGAGGATCACGATGCGGCCTCTTCCTCGGACGCGTCGGCGTCGGTGTCGCTGGACCCGTACCGCAGTGAGCCGGCGGTGACGGTCACGTCGATCTCCTCGCTGACCGGGGACCGCTTGGACAGGGTCACCGCGCCGACGACGGCGATCACCAGCAAGACCGAGGTGACCTCGAAGGCGAGCAGGTAGCGGGTGAACACGATCTCGCCGATGGCCGCAACGTCGTAGCGGGAGCCGAGGCTGCCGAGGTTCGACGGCTTGCCGGTGGAGGTCCACTCGGTGGTGGCCAGGGCCAGCACCGGGAGCGCGAAGACGAAGATGCCGACGACGATCGCCGCGACACGTTGGCCGACGAGGGGTTCGATGTCGAGGTCCTCGGACTGATCCACGCCGAGCAGCATGATCACGAAGAGGAACAGCACCACGATGGCGCCGGCGTAGACGATGACCTGCACGGCGGCCAGGAAGTTGGCCTCCTGGGCGACGAAGAGCACCGCCACGCCGAACAGCGTGGCGACGAGCGAGAGGGCCGCGTACACCGGGTTGCTCGACAGCACCACGCCGAGGGCGCCCACCAGGCAGATGGCACCGGCGACGAGGAAGACGAACGTCTCCATCAGTGATCGTGGCTCCCGGCGTCGGCGGGCGGCGTGCCACCCTCCGGAGTGGCGGGCTCGAGCGTGACGTGCTCGGCGTAGTCGCCGTCGTCGTCTCGTTGGCCGCGCTCGGCGGGTCGCTCGCCGTAGCCGAGCTCACCGGCCCAGGCCACGATGCCCTCGAACTCGGCGTCGCCGGAGGGGGCGGTGGCCCGCATCCAGGCCGACGTGTGCTTCTCGACCAACTCCACGTCGGACCAGTCCTCCCAGGGGAGCTGCTGCGGGCGGCCGTCGTCGTCGACCATCAGCTCGGCCTTGGTGTAGATGGCGTCCTGGCGGTTGGTGAAGCTGAACTCGAACAGCTTGGTCTCGGTGATGGCTTCGGTGGGGCAGGCCTCGACGCACAGGTCGCAGTGGATGCAGCGGAGGTAGTTGATCTCGTAGACGAACCCGTAGCGCTCGCCGGGGCTGACCGGATCGGCGGGGTCGTTGTCCTTGCCCCGCACGTAGATGCAGCGGGCGGGGCACACGCCGGCGCACAGCTCGCAGCCGATGCACTTCTCCATGCCGTCCTCGTAGCGGTTGAGGACGTGCCGGCCGTGGAGGCGGATCGGCTTGACCCGCTTGCCCCCCTCGTCCTTGACGTACGGAGAGGTCATGCTCCGGCCCGAGACGCTGCCCTTGTTGAACGTCTTGTTGATGGTGATGCGGAACCCGTCGAGGTAACCCATCAGACCTCCACCTCCCCCAGCTCTCGCCGCTGCCGTGAGATCTCCGACGCCCGGGCGAGGATGGCGAAGCAGATGCCGCCGATGACCACGAAGCTCACGAAGATGGTGAGCCCGAGGTTCCAGCCGGCGTCGCGGCCGATGTTGATGGTGGCGAGCAGCAGCAGCCAGGCCAGCGACAGCGGGATGAGGACCTTCCATCCCAGGTCCATCAGCTGGTCGTAGCGGAACCGGGGCAACGTGCCGCGGATCAGCACGAAGATGTAGAGGAAGACGAAGATCTTGGCGACGAGCCAGATGATCCCCGACACCGCGCCGAACCAGTGCGGCCCCGACGGTCCGCCGAACCAGAGGGTGACGATGACCCCCGACATGGTGACCGGATGCATGAACTCGGCGACGAAGAACATGCCGAAGCGGATCGACGAGTACTCGGTGTGGTAGCCGCCGACGATCTCCTGCTCGGCCTCGACCAGGTCGAACGGCGGCCGGTTCATCTCGGCCAGGGCGGCGATGAAGAAGATCACGAACGGCACGAAGCCGGTGATGATGACGTTCCAGTTCGGGACGACGCCACCGAAGCCCTTGCCCGCCTGGATCACCGCCATGTTGCGGGTGGACAGGCCGCCGCTGGTGAGGACGAGGGCCACGACCGAGAGCCCCATGGCCGCTTCGTAGGACACCATCTGGGCGGTGGCGCGCACCGAGCCGAGCAGCGGGTACTTCGACCCTGACGCCCATCCGGCGAGCATCACGCCGTAGACCGCGATGGACGACACGGCGAGGATCCAGAGGATGCCGATGGGCGGATCGGCGAGCTGGGCATAGGTCTGGTGACCGGCGATGGTCACGATCCCGGGGTCGCCGCCGTGCAGGGTGCCCCCCAGGGGAACCACGGCGAAGACGAGGAAGGCCGGGATCACCGAGAGGTAGGGAGCCAGCAGGAAGACGAACCGTTCGGCCCGGTTCGGGATCAGGTCCTCCTTGAAGATCAGCTTCATGCCGTCGGCCAGGGTCTGCAGCAGCCCGAAGGGACCGGCCCGGTTGGGGCCGATCCGGTTCTGCATGTCGGAGATGACCTTGCGCTCGAACCAGACCATGAAGATCACCGACACCAGCAGCACCACGAAGGTGACCAGCACCTTGCCCAGCGTGATCAACACCTCGGCGAGGCCGACGCCGTCGACGTAGAGCGGATCGATGGCCAGCAGCGGGTGGATCATCCCGTCACCTCCACCCGGACGTCGGTGACGGTGCGATCGAGGGCGATGAGCTCGGCTGCGCTGCCACCGGGCTGGTGGAAGGCCACCAGGGCGGCGCCGCGCGGCACCGCACCCGACGGCTGCACCGGGACGGTGATCGCGCCCCGCCCGCCTTCGCGGTTGGACACGGTGACCACCGTGCCGGCGGCGACGCCGAGGCGGTCGAAGTCGTGGGGATGCAACCGAAGGGTGGCACCGGGAGCGAGCTTGGACAGCGAGGGCGCGGCCTGGGTGGTGGCCCCGAGGTCGTACAGCGACCGGGTGGTGACCAGCCGCAACCGGTAGCCATCGGGTTGGGGGACGTCGGCCCGGGGCGCGGTGAACACGATCCCGGCACCGACCTCGGGGCCCGCCGGAGGTGCGGCGGGCGCGGCGTGCTCCACCGTCTCGGTCGGCTCGTCGACGGGGACGACGACGCCGTCGATGCCCACGAGATCGAGCGTGAGGCCGCGGTGCACCGCGGACACGGCGGCGAGGTCGGCGAAGACCTCCTCGACCGATTCGAAGCCGAGATCGTCACCGAGGCGGAACGCCAGCTCGGACGCGATGACCCAGTCGGCGCGCGCCGTCCCGGGTGGGGTGACCTTCTGGGCCAAAGCGCTGATGCGACCCTCGATGTTGGTGGTGGTGCCGGCGGTCTCGGCGTAGCCGGCGGCGGGCAGCACGATGTCGGCCTTCTGCGCCGACGGACCGGGGAGGGTGGCGACCGCGATCACCGTGCGGGCACCGGCCAGCGCCCGGCGGGCCAGATCGGTGTCGGGGAAGTCGGCGAGAGGATCGGCACCCAGCAGCACGAGCACGTCGAGCTTGCCGTCGGCCGCCGCGGTGAGGATGCCGGTGGTGTCGTACCCCACGTGGGCCGGAACGGTGGACCACACCTCGTGGAAGTGCGAGCGACCAGCATCGAGACCGACCCGACCGGGCAGCACGCCGGGGGCCAGGCCGACGTCGAGCGCGCCGTGCACGTTGCCCCGGCGCAGGCCGGAGAGGAAGCGGGCATCGGCGAGTCCATCGCGTAGCGCGCCCGCGGCGGCGGCCGCGATGGTGACGGAATCGGCCAGGTTGCCTCGGCCGAGGACGACCGTGACCGGTCCGTCGCCCAGGGCGGCCCGGGCCGCGGCGATGGCCGCGCCCTCGACACCTCCCGCAGTGGTCGGCGACGCGGACACCAGGGAGGCCGCGACCGCGGCTGCGCCTCCCGGTGCGTGGGCGAGCGTGTGCGCGGCCAGGTCCGAGAGCCCGGTGCGGGTGGGCACGATCTCGATCAGCGTGGCGCCGTCCTCGACGACGGCGTGGCGTAGCCGCAGGTACAGGACGGGCAGCTCCTCCTTGACGTCGACCCCCACCACGATGACCGTCCCGCCGGGGGCGCAGGCCTCGTCGATGGTGGCTCGGGGCAGACCGAGGGTGATCTCGGCCGGCAGACCGTCGCCGAGCTGGCAGTCGACGTTGTCGGTGCCGATGACGCCCTTGGCCAGCTTGGCCCAGGCATACGCCGACTCGTTGGTGAGGCGGGCGCCGCCGATCACCCCGATGCCGGCCGGACCGCTCGAATCGAGGGCGGCCCGGATGGCGTCGGCACTGCGATCCAGCGCCGCCGACCACGACGTGCGGGCGTGGGCATCGCCGTCGCGTATGAGCGGTTCGGTGAGGCGGTCCTCGGCGTGAACGGCCTGGAAGTCGAATCGACCCTTGTCGCAGAGCCACCCCCAGTTGACATGGTCGATGTCGACGCCCTGGTAGCGCAGCACCTCGTTGCGGCTGGCCTGGACCGCGACGCGGCACCCGACCGAGCACGAGGTGCAGGTGGACTCGACCTGATCGAGGTCCCAGGGGCGAGCCTTGAAGCGATAGGGCTCGGCGGTGAGCGCACCCACCGGGCAGATCTGCACGGTGTTGCCACTGAAGTACGAGGCGAAGGGATGGTCCGGGAAGGTGTTGACCTGGGTCTGGTTGCCACGGTCGATGAAGTGGATCAACGCGTCGCCGGCCACCTCCTTGGAGAACCGGGTGCAGCGATCGCACAGGATGCACCGCTCGCGGTCGAGGTTGACGAGGTCGCTGATGGGGATCGGCTTCTCGAAGTGCCGCTTCTCCTCGACGAAGCGAGACTCGCCCGGGCCGTAGGCGTAGGCCTGGTCCTGGAGCGGGCACTCGCCCCCCTTGTCGCAGACCGGGCAGTCGAGCGGGTGGTTGGCGAGCAGGAACTCGAGCACCCCGTCCTGGGCCTTCTTGGTGACCTCGGAGTTGGTGGTCACCGTCATGCCGTCGGAGACCGGGATCATGCACGACGGCTGCAGGGCCGCCCCCCGGCCGGTGTCGATCTCGACGATGCACATCCGGCACATGCCCACCGGGTTCATGCGCGGGTGGTAGCAGAACCGGGGGATGTAGGTGCCGTGCCGTTCGGCGGCGTCGATGACCAGCTCGCCGTCGCGAGCCTCGATCTCACGTCCGTCGACGGTGATCTTCACGGAGGTCTCCACCTCGCTCATCCGGCCACCTCCACCCCGATCGGGGCCCCTTCCGGTGGCACGTAGGCCTTCCCGTTGATGGCGACCGACGACGGGATCTCACCACCGCCGCAGTAGGCCTGGAACTCGTCGGTGAAGCGGACGATGGCGCTGGCGATGGGCGACACCGCCGATGGTCCGAGGGGGCAGATGGTGGTCTGTTTCGGCGGCCAGGCGATCGACGGGCTGATGTTGTCGCACAGATCGAGCAGGAGGGCGAGATCCTCGGGCCGGCCATGACCGTCGAGCATGCGCCGCATGATCTTCTCCAGCCAGGACGTTCCCTCACGGCACGGGGTGCACTTGCCACAGGACTCGCGGGCGAAGAACCGCACCACCCGCCAGGCCGCCTCGACCGCGTCGGTGGTGTCGTCCATCACCACCACGGCGCCGGAACCGAGCATCGAACCGGCCTGGCCCACGGCTCCGGCCTCGAGCGGGAGATCGAGGTGCTCCTCGTAGAACCAGGGCGCCGACGCGCCGCCGGGGATGAATGCCTTGAGCGAGTTGGAACCCCGGATGCCGCCGCAGACCCCGTAGATCAGCTCGCGGAAGGTGGTGGTCCCGAACTCGACCTCGTAGACGCCCGGCTTCTTCACGTGGCCCGACACCGCGAACATGCGGGTGCCACGCGAGTTCTCGGCCCCGAACGCGGTGTAGGCGTCGGCCCCGTTGCGGATGATCCAGGGCAGGTTGGACAGTGTCTCGACGTTGTTCACGATGGTCGGCTGCATGTAGAGCCCCTTGGCCGCCGGGAAGTACGGCGGCTTGAGGCGGGGCATGCCCCGGTTGCCCTCGAGCGATTCGATGAGCGCCGTCTCCTCGCCGACGATGTAGGCGCCGGCCCCCCAGTGGAGGATGACATCGCAGGAGAAGTCGGTACCGAGGATGTTCTTGCCGGCCAGGCCGGCGGCGTACGCCTCGTTGAGGGCGGCGGCGATGCGCTCCTGCGCGTGGGCCATCTCGCCGCGGACGTAGAGGAACGCCTGGGCGCAGCCGACGGCGTAGGCGCAGATCAGCGCCCCCTCGATGAGCTGGTGAGGATCGCGCTCCATGAGGATGCGGTCCTTGTAGGTTCCCGGCTCGGACTCGTCGCCGTTCACCACCAGGTAGCGGGGCCACACGTCGGGCGGGCAGAAGCCCCACTTGACGCCGGCGGGGAACCCGGCGCCGCCCCGTCCGAGCAGGCTGGCGGCCTTGACCTCGTTGTGCACCGCCTCCGGACCCATCTCGAGCGCCCGGCGCAACGCGACGTAGCCCTCCGTGGCCTCGTAGCGGGTCAGCGTGTGGGCGTCGTCGTACTGGAGCCGGCCCGTGATCATCTGCGGGAGGTCGTCCCTGGTGCGGGCGGTGACGGCGTCGCCGGTGTCGGGGCTCATGTGCTCGCCCCGTCGGCCGCTTCGGGCTGGGCAGGTCGCAACCAGACCGGGGTCGTGCATTCCCCGGGCACGGCGGCGCCGGCCCGGCGGTCGGCGGGGATCTGCTGGCGGACCCGGCCGAGGATGCCGTGCTTGGGCACCTCGTGGGCCCGGCGGCCGGCCCGGAGATCGTCGATGAGCTGGTCGGCGTCGTCGGCGCTCACCTTGTAGAAGTACCGATAGTTGACGGTGAGGCACGGCGCCTCGGTGCACGCCGCGATGCACTCGACGTCCTCGAGCGTGAACATGCCATCCGGCGTGGTGCTCCCCGGGCGGATGTCGAGGCGTTCCTCGAGGTGGTGGAGCAGATCGTCGCCGCCCAGGAGCAGGCACGAGATGTTGGTGCAGACGTTGACCAGGTACTGACCGACCGGCTCACGCTTGAACATCTCGTAGAAGCTGCAGGTGCCGACGACCTCGGCCGGGGTGACGCCGACCAATTCGGCGATGTGCTCCATGGCCTCGTCGGTGACGTAGCCGTCCTGCTCCTGGGCCAGGTGCAACAGCGGGATGAGAGCCGATTTCGGGAGCGGGTACCGGCCGATGATCTCCTTGGCCAGGATCGTGTTCTCCGCGCTCAACCGGGGCATCGTCGTGAATCCTTGCACAAGCCATCGGGCACGCCCAACGTGCGGTCGGGACCGGACGGAGGGCAGGAGGCGGACGTTACCGCCCGAGCGCCGAGCGGTCAGATCCACCTCGCTCGCGCACCCTGGCACTCGGCCCCGGACCGCCGTACCGTGTCTGATGATGGACGAGATCGTCGACGAGGTGATCCGGGGTCGGAGGTTGCCGCTGTCTCGCGCCTTCGCCCAGGCGGGGTTCTCGCGGGCCGAGTCAGAGCTGTGGCGACGGGCGGGGTGGACCGACGCGGCGGAGGCGGCGCCGTGGCACCGCATCAGCTCGGATCGGAACCCGACCGAGCTGCGGACGCTGTTCCTGCGCGGCTTCACGCCCGAGCGGGTCGTGGCCCTCGACCGCGATGACGAGACCGAGATCGACCTGCGGGACCGGGTGCTGCAAAACCTCCACCGAGACGCACCCCAACGGGCGCTCGAGCCCCGGGCACCAGTCGACTGAACGGGCCGGCGGCTGAGCCGGCCGCCGAGCGGACTAGCGGTCGACCTCGCCCATGATGGGATCGACACTGGAGATGTTGACCACCGCGTCGGCGATGAGGCCGTCGCGCATCATGTGCGGAAGGGTCTGCAGGTTCACGAAGCTCGGAGCCCGCATGTGCATGCGGAACGGCTTCGCACCGCCGTCGGAGACGATGTAGCACCCCAGTTCGCCGCGCGGACTCTCGACGGCGCGATACACCTCACCCGCCGGGACCTTGAACCCCTCGGTGAAGATCTTGAAGTGGTGGATCAGCGCCTCCATCGACTCGTCGATGCGGGCACGGGGCGGGGGCGTGACCTTCTTGTCCTGGATGCGGTAGTCGCCCCCGGGCATCTGGTCGAGGATCTGGTGCACGATCTTGATCGACTCGCGGATCTCGTTGAGCCGGATGGCGTAGCGGTCGAAGGCGTCGCCGTAGGTGCCGACGAGCACATCGAATTCGACCTGGTCGTAGTGCAGGTACGGATCGTCGCGTCGCAGGTCCCACGGCACGCCGGTGGCCCGCAGGATGGGGCCGGTGGCTCCCAGCGCGATGGCCTCGGTGTCGGTGATGACACCGACGCCCTGGAGCCGCTCGCGGTAGATGGGCTGCCCGGTGAGCAACACGTCGAACTCGTCGAGCTGGTCGGGGAGGTAGTCGAGCAGCTTGAGCACGTCGTCGCGCCAACCGTCGGGGAGGTCGGCCGCCACGCCGCCGGGCCGGATGAAGTTGTGGTTCATCCGCAGCCCGGTGATCTTCTCGAGCAGTCGCAGCGTCTCCTCCCGCTCGCGCCAGCCGTAGATCATCATCCCGACCGCCCCCACGTCCATGCCGTTGGTGGCCATGAACAGCAGGTGGGAGCTGATCCGGTTCAGCTCGGTGAGCAGCATCCGGATCCACTGGGCCCGCGGTGGGATCTCCTCGTCGATGCCGAGCAGGGTCTCGGTGGCCAGGCTGAACACCAGCTCGTTGAACAGCGGGGAGGCGTAGTCCATGCGGGTCACGTTGGTGGGACCCTGCAGGAAGCTGAGCTCCTCGCCGGTCTTCTCCATGCCGGTGTGCAGGTAGCCGACGATCGACTTGGTCCGCAGCACCCGCTCGCCCTCGAGCTCGAGCATGAGCCGCAGCACGCCATGGGTCGACGGGTGCTGGGGCCCCATGTTGATGATCATGGTCGACTCGTCGCCGTCGTCGACGTCGGCGAGCTCGGCCGCCTCGGCCTCCGACAGGCGCAAGGTGGCACCCAGCTCGCGCAGCAACTCGGCCGCGCCGCTCTCGCCGCGCGGCTCCATCTCTTGGCTGCCCTCGTCGGTGAAGGCGGTGTCCTGGCCGGCGTAGGTGCTCATCGCTCGGTCACGCTTCCCTTGAACTGCACGGGAATCCGCCCGACGGAATAGTCCTTGCGCAGCGGGTGACCCTCCCAGTCCTCGGGCATGAGGATGCGGGAAGGATCGGGGTGGCCGTCGAAGCGGATGCCGAACATGTCGTAGACCTCGCGTTCCATGGCCTCGGTCCCGGGGTGCACGTCGAAGAGGGTCGGGACGGTGGCGTCGCCCTCGGGAACCTGGACACGGATGCGGAGCCGGCGGTGCTCGGCGTGGCTGAGCAGGCTGACCACCAGCTCGAACCGCTCGGGCTCGACGCCGACCGGGAGCTCGCGGGGGGATTGGTAGCCGAGGTAGTCGACGGCGGTGACGTCGACGCAGACGTTGAAGCCCTCGTCGTCGCGCAACCGGGTCACCAGGGCGACGAGCTCGTCGCGCCCGACGTGCAGGGTGGTCTGCCCTCGCGAGTAGGTGACGAGCTGGTCGAAGACGCGCTCCGGTTCGGCGGTGGTGTCGTCGACGACGTCGTGCTCCTCGCGGGCCGGGTCCTCGGTGCTGGTGTCGCTCACGACTTCGCCCCCAGCTCCACGCGGGTGTCGCCGGCGGTCTGGCCGTCGAGCTGCGGGAGCACGATGCCCGCACCGGCGCCGGTCTCGTCCCGACGCCGCAGGATCTCACCGGAGAGGATCTTGTCGTGGATGGTGTTGATGGCGTGGATCAGCGTCTCGGGCCCGGGGGGACAGCCCGGGGCGTAGGCGTCGACGGGAACGATCTGGTCGACGCCCTGGACGATGGCGTAGTTGTTGAACATGCCCCCCGAGCTGGCGCACACGCCCATCGACAGCACCCACTTGGGCTCCATCATCTGGTCGTAGATCTGGCGCAGGACGGGAGCCATCTTCTGGCTGACCCGGCCGGCCACGATCATGAGATCGGCCTGGCGGGGCGACGCCCGGAACACCTCCATGCCGAACCGGGACAGGTCGTAATGGGCCCCGCCGGCGGCCATCATCTCCAGCGCGCAGCAGGCGAGGCCGAACGTGGCCGGCCACAGGCTGGACTTGCGCGCCCACTGGACCAGGTCCTCGACCCGGGCCGTCAGGACGTTGTGGTCGAGGCCTTCGAGCCCCTCCTTGAGATCCCACGCCATGTGTGCGCTCCTTCTCCTCCGACGGAGGGTCAGGCCGCCTCGGTGGAGCCGGCCGGCTCGCGGCCGTCCAGCCCGACCCGGCGAACGGTGGATGCAGAGGTCCGGTCCGCGGACACCATCGTGGAGCTGCGGCGAACAGCACTCATCGGGCCCCAGTCCAGGGCACCCTTGCTGAACTCGTAGGCCAGCGACACGATGATCGGCGCCGAGAACAGCGCGACCGCGAACAGTCCGTACGGGCCGAGCCGGCGGTACACGGTGGCCCACGGGTACAGGAAGATGATCTCGATGTCGAAGACGATGAACGACATCGCGACCAGGAAGAACTTGACCGGGAAGCGTTCGGGTGGCTCGCGGGTGGGCACGATGCCGCACTCGTAGGGGGCCAGCTTGGCCTCGGTCTTGTGATTGGGGGCCAGCAGCCTCGAGGTGACGAAACTGCCCGCGGCGAACACGCCGGCCAGGACCAGCAGGACCGCGAGCGGGAGGTACTGGCCCAGCACGATCAGACTGTCCGGGCTTCCGTGGTCTGGGCTTCCGCGGCGGCGACGTTGGCTTCGAGGATGCGCTCCCGCTGGTGCAGGATCCAGCACAGCAGGGCAAAGATCAGACCGCTGGAGATGGTGACCATCGCCGGCGGGAACCGAAGGTCACCGATGTCGCGGATCAGCACCACCGAGATGATCGGTTGGTTCACGTCGGCCTTCGGGGTCGGTGGCGCCTCCCCTGGCTTGGCTTGCTGGGGCACCACCTTCTGCAACTGCACCACGGCGTAGTGCTTGGGGTTCTTGATGGTGACCATGCTCCGCAGCTTGGTGGTGATGCGGTCCCATCGGTCGGGGTTCTCGGGGAGCCCCTTCTTGCCGCCGACCTCGAAGGCCCCGAGCACGGTGTAGTCCGATGCCGCCTGGATGCCGAAGTTGCAGCTCTTGCAGTTGGGGAGCGCACCGGCGACGGTGGCCTCGGCCTCGTTGCGGGCCGCGTCCGACGACGGCAGCAGTCGCCAGCCGCCGGTGTCCTTCTCGAGTTGGTGTTCGAGATCGTTGAACGCCTGGGGGTTGTCCTCGAACAGCTTGGCGATCTGTTCGTAGTCGACGCCGTCGGGTCCTTGGGGCAGCGTCGACAGATCGAGGTCACGCACCTTCTCGGTGACGGCGGCACTGGTGTCGCCCGCGTTGTACTCGACCACCTTCCAGGACGGCGCCGCACCCTGCATGCCGATGCCGTTCATCCACCAGATGATGCCCATGATGGTCATCCACCCGAACAGGCCGGTGAGGGCGAGCAGGAAGCCGAGCCGGGTGCCGGTGTTGGTGGCGAGCAGGAGGTACACCGAGCCCATCAGCACCACGATGGCCACGATGACCGCGAGGAAACCGCGAATCGTTGGGTCGTAGGCGATGCCGGCGATGAGGTTCAGGGTCTGCATCGTGTTCAGCCTTGGTCGTTCAGCGACGCCACGTACCGGGCGATCGACTGGATCATGTCGTTGGTGAGCATGCCGTCGTCGGTTGCGTCGGTGCTGGGGTTGTCACCGAAGCCCGGCATCATCCCGTCGCCGGAGAGCCCGTTGTTGCCGTAGCCCTTGCCCTTCTCGGCCCCGTCGTGGACGAACGCGGCGAGGGCATCGACCGAGGCGAACTGCCGGGGGATGACCCCTCGCAGGCGGGGGCCGTAGGCGCCGGAGCCGTCGGGATAATCGACGTAGTCGGACAGGTCGGCATTGGCCGGCTGGGCCTTCTCGGCGTTGATGGACCAGCCCCGCGTGTGGCAGCGGGCGCAGGCGTAGGCCCCGCTGGCGAAGCCGTCGTCCTTGCCCAGGTTGAACAGCGCCTTGCCGGTGTCGAGCGAGTTGTAGTCGATCGGTTCGTCCTTGCCCAGACCCAGCTGGGTCCGCAGCTCGGCCTCGACCTGGGCCTTGGACTCGTCGGACGTGAGCTGGATCGACTTCAGGTAGTCGACGACGTTGCTGATCTCCTGGGTGTCGAGCGGACCACCGCCGGGCCCGCCCCAGGCCGGCATGGGCGAGAACGGGCGGCCGTAGTTGAGGACGAACGTGACCTCTTCGGGGGTGTAGCGCAGCAGCACGGTGTTGAGCGCCGGCGCCTTCCACTCCACCTGGGCGACGAAGTTGTTGCTGTCGTCGAGGATGGTGTACGGCGCCACGCCACCGGTGCCCTCCGGACCGTGGCAGGCATTGCACTGGGCACCCGTGGTGTAGATCTCCTCGCCGCGTGAGGTGAAGACGTTGTCGTACTGCTGGACCGCCCCCTCCTGCCGACCGGGCTCGGCCAGCCAGTAGGCGGGGAGACCGACGGCCACGATGGCCAGGGTGGCCAAGCCCATGGTGAGGGCCCGGTCGAGCTTGCGGGTCTCGAGCTCGTCGTCGTCGAGGTACGGCTTGAGGTTGGCGGCCAGTTCGAGTTCGGAGCCGACCTCCTCGCGCCCGGCGCGGACGTTGGAGATGATGTACACCACGAACCCGACCACCGCGACGAGGGCGATGACGGAGCCGATGGCTTGCACGGTGCTCGCGGCGAGCACGACGGGGGTCAATTCATGCATGGTGGTGAGGCCGAGTCCTGATCAGTGTGCGCCGCCGGACCCGTTGCAGTGCGGGCCCTCGGCTTCCTGTCCGGTGGTGTTGGTGCCGATGGGCGGACCGAGGATGATGGCCCCGGTGTCGGAGGTGAGGATGCCGTCGGAGACCGACATGGTGAAGCGGTCGAGGCCCCGGGGGGCCGGCCCGCGCTTCTGCTCACCCACCTGGTTGTAGCGGCTGCCGTGGCAGGGGCACTCGAGCCACTGCGACGTGACGCACTTGGGCACGCGACATCCGAGGTGGACGCACTTCTGGTAGAGGGTCACGACCCCGGCCTCCATGCCGGCCAGCTCACCCGGTGAGTAGACCTGGCGGGCCTTGGGGAGGGCGGCAGCCGGGTACTCGGTGATCCACATCTTGGCCTCGGCCTTGTAGAGGAAGCCGTTGTTGGCCTGGATCTCGGAGATGATCTCGTCGACGTTGCCGACCTTGACCTTGGACCCGAACCCGCCGCCGACCTTGGGCCACAGGAAGGCGAGGCAGGCGGCGCCGAACCCGGACAGGCCGACCACGAAGAACCCGGTGATGGACCGGTTGAGGAACTGCCGGCGGGTGGCACCGAGCGTCTCGGGGTCGGGCGGGACCCAGGCAGTGGGGGCGGCCGAACCGGCGGTGACGAGCTCCTTGCCCGCTTCGCGACGCTGGACCTTGGCGGCGAGCTCGAGCTCACGGCCCGACGCGGTGGCCTTGCCTTCGTGGCGCGCCTCGAGCGGCGCGGTGCCCGCATCGCGGCGGCGCGTCTCACGGGAGAGGACGCCGATGGCCTTGGTGGTCTCGTTGCGACGGGCAGCGGCGAGCAGCAGCACACCACCGAGGACGACGAAGGCGACGACGGCGAGGATGATGACGGTCGAGGTGTCCATGCGTTTACCTCCGTTTCTCTGTTGGCTGGCTCGTGGGTCGGTTTGACATCACAGGTCGAAGAAGATTCCGACGTTCCAGGGGAACACGAAGTTGAAGCCAGGACCCCGGAAGAACGAGCCGAGGATGACGAGGACGGCCCAGAACATCAAGAAGATGGTGAACAGGGCGATCACGAACTTGCGGTCGTTCGGCTTGTTCGACGGATTTCGGTCGGTGTACGGGGCGAGGATGAGGGCGAAGATGCCCATGCCGGGAATGGTCACGCCGGCGACCATCGGGTGGAACATGGTGAGCTGTTCCTGGAGGCCGAGGAAGTACCAGGGGGCCTTCGACGGGTTCGGCGTCTTGTTGAAGTTGGCCAGCTCCAGCAGTGGAGCGTTGACGAAGATGGAGAAGAAGAGCAAGAACGCGGTGACCGCCAGCGCGGCCACGAACTCGACCACCAACAGGTGGGGCCAGACGTGGACCTTGTCGAGTGGCGTGGCCCGCACGTCCTGGATGGAACCGGACTTGACCACGGTGAGCAGCCGCTGGGTGTGACCCCCCGGCCCGGTGGGGAGCGGGCCGCCGTCGGCCACGGCCGCGGCCGCTGGCGCCTTGGTGGCGACCGCGGTACCGCCGCCGGTGGGCTCGTCGTCGCCACCACCCGAGGCAGCCGCCTTGGCCGCCTTCGAACGCTCGAGGAGGTGGGCGGGGATCTTGGACGCAGCCGCCGCTTGCTCCGGGGTCTGCTCCGCGCTCTCACCCGCGGCGGCGTCGCCACCACCGCTCGACGCGGCGGCTTCGGCGGCCTTCTTGCGGGCCTCCTCCGCGCGCTTGCGGAGGTGTTCGGGGATCTCTGTCATGGGGTGTGGTGCCTCCTCTTCGACCCTACAGGGGCCCCGAGATGCCGCCGTCCTTGCGCACCCGCCAGAAGTGGATCGCCATGAAGATGACGATCACGAACGGGAGCATCAGGACGTGGAGTACGTACCATCGCAACAAGGTGTCGGAACCGATCTCGACACCACCGAGGAGCACGAAGCGGACCTGGGACCCGAACACCGGCGTGTAGCCCATCATGTTCGTGCCCACGGTCACCGCCCACAGGGCCAGCTGGTCCCACGGCAGCAGGTAGCCGGTGAACGAGAGCAGCAGGGTGAGCGTCAGCAGGATCACGCCGATCACCCAGTTGAACTCGCGGGGCGGCTTGTAGGCGCCGTGGTAGAAGACGCGCGCCATGTGCAAGAAGACCGACAGCACCATGAGGTGCGCCGCCCATCGATGCATGTTCCGCACCAGCAAGCCGAAGGTGACCCCGGTCTGCAGGTTGTAGATGTCGTCCCAGGCGGCCGCCGCGGTGGGGCGGTAGAAGAACATCAAGAAGATGCCGGTGACGGTGAGCAGGATGAAGAGGAAGAAGGACAGCCCTCCGAGGCAGAGCGTGTAGCTCACCTTCACCGCGTGGCGCTTCACCTTCACCGGGTGGAGGTGGTAGAGCACCGAGTTCATCACCACGTACGAGCGGTTCCGGGGCGAGTCGGTGTAGCCCTTGCGGAAGATGGACCCGGGCCGGAAGATCGAGTTCCACGCCTGGGACCCCTGCACCTTGTCGGGCAGTTCCTGCATCGTCTTGCCGATGCGCTCGCCGATCGATGGCTTGTCTTCGGTGGTGCTGGCCACGCAGGTTCTCCTTAACCGAGCCGCATCCCATAGCCGTAGCCATGGGTTGGTGTGCGTTGGTGGGGGTCGCCGGCCGCGCCCGGATCACCGAGCTTGCCGAGGATGATGACGCCGGTGGGGCACCGATCGACGCAGAGGGCGCATCGGGTGCACACGTCGTCGTCGATGGTGAAGATGACGTGGTCGCTGGGATCGAGGCCGGGCTGCTCGGTGCCCACCGACTCCTCGATCGCGCTGGGGCTGACCATGTGGATGCACTTCCACGGGCAGATGTCGACGCAGCCCTCGCACATGATGCACTCGGACTGATCGATGTGGATGAACTGCTTGGGCTTGACCGCGGCCTGCAACCAGGCGGCGTCGACCTCCTGCAGTACGTAGTCGGCCCGGAACTCGGGAAGGGGCGGGTTGGCGTCGGTCTTCGCCATCGGCGATCAGCCCTTCTTCACCAGCGGGCGGCCGTAGGACGAGGTGGGCACGACGGCGGCGGCCGCCTCGGCCCGCTTCTGGCGGCTGTTCCACCACGACCACAGCCACAGCTGGGTCCCGAGGCCCACGCCGTAGATGACGACGACGACGACGTCACGGATCTGCTGCTTGTTGAGGGTGAAGGGGATGATGTTCTCGAGCGTGCCCGAACCCGGCCCGGCGAGCAGCGAGTCGGACCGCCAGCCGAGGGCGTTGTCGGCCCAGCTCAACCACAGGTGGGGGATCACGCCGTACCACCACAGGAACATGAAGAAGGCGAACGCCGCCGCGGCGTAGGCCTGCCCCCAGGTCAACGGAGCGCCCGGCGCGCGGCGGTTGGTCCCGTACCAGACCACACCGGCCAGCCCGGCGATTCCGATGATGAGAGCTGTGCTGAAGGCGACCACGGCGAGAATCCGAACCTCGTGAAATCGATCACAATTAACGTTCCGACGCCGATGCGGCGGCCTCGGCCCGTGCGGGACGGTCTACCACGGGCCCCGGAGGGTGCACACATCGGGCATGTGAGCGGGCTGGGAGCCCGCTGAGAACGTGCCACGCGTGGTCGCGGTCAGGACGCGGAACGGGTCGCTTGGTCTGCACCGCGCTCCGTTGCCTACCCTGTGTCGCCGTTCACCCCCGTCCACGGGAGGCCCGTTGACCGAGATCCCCGAACACCTCCTGAAGCGCTCACGTGAGCGCCGCGCTGCCATGGGCGGTGGCGACGACGCGTCAGGCGGCGGGGATGCACCCGCAGCGGGAGGAAGCGACGCCGGTTCCGCGACCCCGGCCAAGGCTGCCGCGACCACGCCGGCGATGCCAGCCCACGAGCCGCCTGCGGTGGCCGAGCCGCCCAAGCCGCCGTCACCGATGGTCCAGGCCTACCAGCGTCGCCGCAAGATCCCGTTCTGGGCCCTGCCCGTGCTCGCCGCCCTGCCCTTCTGGGCCTACGTGTACCACGGCACCCTGTCCCCGCCCCCAGCGGGGGCCGGCCCGGCGGTGCTCGGCGCCGAGGCCTTCTCGGCCAACGGCTGCGCCGGTTGCCACGGCGCCGGCGGCGGTGGCGGTGTCGGCCCGGCCTTCACCAACGGCTCCATCTACCAGACCTGGCCCAAGTTCGAGGATCACTTCAAGTGGGTCCGGCTGGGTTCGGCCGGATGGGCCGCCCAGGAGGGTGACACCTACGGCGCCAACAACAAGCCGATCGGCAGCGGCGGCATGCCGGGCTTCTCCGCCGATTCGCTCTCGGACGCCGATCTGGTCTTCATCATCCTCCACGAGCGCGAGGACCTCGGTGGCGAGGACCCCAACGCGAACGACAAGGCGCGGCTCGAGATGACCGCCAACCTGTTGTTCGACAACCCCAGCATGTCCTTCGAGGACGCCCTCGCCCAGGTGGACGCGGCCATCCCGCCGGAAGGCTGACCCGCTCGCTCGGCCGAGCACCGGAGAATCGAGCGACGACCGATCAGCTGTCGGTGGCGCGGGCCTCGACCGGATCGTCGGACACGGCGTCGGTCTCGGTCTCGGGATCGGCCATGGCCTCCACCCGGGGCCGCACCCGGAGCAGGATCCACAGTCCGGCCGGCACCAGCACCACCGACATCCACTGGGCGCCGGTGAGGCCGAGGACGGTCTCGTCGTTGACCCGGACGAAGTCGGTGAGGAACCGGGCGATCCCGTACCAGAGGACGAACAGGCCGACGATGGTCCCGGGGGCCAGGACCCGGCCCTGCCGGCGGGCGTGGGCCCGGATGGCGTACATGATGGCGAACAGCACCAGCAGGTGGAGGAGCTCGTAGAGGGCGGTGTTGTGGAACGTCATCCCCTCGACCAGCGGTTGGCTGCCGATGAAGTGCTCCTGGGTGCCGCCACCGCGGTAGGTGACCCCGAGGATGAAGTCGGTGGTGCGACCGAAGTGCTCGCCCACCGAGTAGCACCCGATGCGTCCGATGGCCAGCCCGATGGTCAGCCCGTAGGCGTAGCCGTCGAGACTCCGCCACCGCAGCTTGGTGTCCCAGGTGCGGAATGTCGGGAAGCCGATGATCACCGCGGCGATGAACCCGCCCGAGAACTGGATGCCCCCGTTCCAGATGGCGATCACGTCGACCGGGGAGTGGATCTGGTCGAGATGGGTCAGGACCCAGGTGATCCGAGCCCCCACGATCCCACCGACGACCATGCGGGTGGCCAGCCGGTACGTGTCCTCCCGGGAGACGCCCCAGCGCTCGATGTCACGAGCCGCCACCCAGGCGCCGATGACCACGCCGATCCCGACCAGCGTGCCGAAGGACCGAATGGTGAGCGGGCCGAGGTGGAACTGCGGGAACGTGTGGTACGGGATGGCGGCGAACACGCGGTCCAGTCTGGCCCCCCGTCGAGCTCAGCGGGGAGTCAGGTGCCCCACGGGAGCGGCCCGACGGCGGTCACGCGGGATCGTGCCAGCCGCCGACGTCGGCGGCCAGGCGATCGGCCGCCGACGGGCCCCAGGTGCCGGGCCGGTAGAGCTCGACCGGGGCGTGGTCCTCGAGGACGCCGTCGACGATGCGCCACTGCTGGTCGATGCCGTCCTCGCGAGCGAAGCGCCGCGCGTCGCCGACCATGGCGTCCTCCAGGAGGCGTTGGTAGGCGGCACGGCGCTTGCCTGCCCCGTCGGTGAACGACATGTCGAGATCAGCGCTCTCGGCCACCAGGTCCTCGCCGGCCTGCTTGACCTGGAGGCCGAACGTGACGCCCTGGTCCTTGTTGAGCCGGAACAGCACGTGGTTCGGATGGGGCGCGTCGGTCCCGTCGGGGGCGAAGAGCAGCCGGGGAGGAGCGTTGAACTCGACCACGGCCTCGGTCTGGGTCACCGGCAGGCGCTTGCCGGTGCGGACCAACCACGGCACGCCCGCCCAACGCCACGAGTCGATCTCGAAGCGAGTGGCGATGTAGGTCTCGGTGTCGGAACCGCCGGCGACGCCCTCCTCGTCGACGTAGTCGCGGTACTGGCCCCGGACGAGCTGCTCCGACCTGAGCGATGCGACCTGCCGGAACAACTTGACCTTCTCGTCGCGCAACGAGCGGGCATCGGCGCCGGCCGGCGGCTCCATGGCCAGGAAGGCCACGACCTGCAGGAGGTGGTTCTGGAACACGTCCTTGAGGGCACCGACCGAGTCGTAGAACTTGCCCCGGCTCTCGACGCCGAAGTCCTCCGCCATGGTGATCTGCACCGATGAGATGAAGTTGCGGTTCCACACCGGTTCGAGCATCGAGTTGGCGAACCGGAACACGAGCAGGTTCTCGATGGCCTCCTTCCCGAGGAAGTGGTCGATGCGGAAGACCTGCTCCTCGGGGAAGACGCGGTGGATGATCTCGTCGAGCTCGGCGGCCGACGCCCGGTCGCGTCCGAACGGCTTCTCGACCACGATCCGGCCGCCGGTGTGGAGATCGACCCCGGCCAGACCCTGCACCACGTCGTCGAACAGCGCCGGCGGGATGGCCAGGTAGAAGAGGGCGGCGTGGACATCGGTGAGCGCCTTCGCCAGCCGGTCGAAGGTGTCCTGCTCCCGGTAGTCGCCGGCGACATAGGTGGTGCTGGCGCAGAGCGCGTCGACCGCGGCCTCGTCGACATCGGCCACCTGCTCGTGCACCGAGTCCCGGATGCGGGCGTGCAGGTCGTCATCGTTCCAGTCCGACGACGACACCCCGACCACGGGCACGCCGGCGTCGAGGGTGCCGTCGACCACCATCTGGTAGAGCGCCGGCAACAGCTTCTTGTGGGCCAGATCGCCGGTGGCCCCGAAGAGGACCACGGCGTCGGAGATGGCACGTTTCGATTGGATCACGACGGGTTCTCCCGGAGCTCGACGACGGCATGGCCCCCGAACTGCTGGCGCAGGGCGGCGATGGCCTTCATGGCGTAGGACTGCTCGTGCTGCGAGTCGAACCGGGCGAACAGCGCAGCCGCAATGGCGGGCACCCCCACGCCGCTGTCGATCGCGGCCTGCACGGTCCAGCGGCCCTCACCCGAGTCGGCAGCCACGTCGTCGAGGTCGCTCAGGTCGGGATGCTGCTCAAGGGCGAGCACCAGAAGGTCGAGGAGCCAGGACCGGATGACCGAACCCTCCTGCCACGACCGCAGCGTGGCCGGCAGGTCGATGTCGAGCTCGTGGCGGACCATCAACTCGTACCCCTCGGCGAGCGCCTGCATCACGGCGTACTCGATGCCGTTGTGGACCATCTTGGTGAAGTGGCCGGCCCCCACCTCGCCCACGTGGGCCAGCCCCTTCCCGGTGCCGTCGGGGTCGGGCGGGGCGAGTGTCTCCAGGATCGGCCACACCCGCTCGACGTCGGCGTCGGTGCCGCCGACCATCAGGGCGTAGCCGTTGTCGATGCCCCACACGCCGCCGGAGACGCCGGCGTCGACGAACCCGATGCCCTTCTCGGCCAGGGCCGAGGCCTGGGCCCGAGCGTCGGTCCAGCGCGAGTTCCCGCCCTCGACGACGAGGTCGCCCGAGTCGAGCAGGCCACCGAGCGCATCGACCGTGGTGGTGGTGGGCTCGCCGGAGGGGACCATCACCCACACAACTCGCGGCGGGTCCAGCGCGCGGACCAGCTCTTCCAGCGAGGCCACGTCGGACGCGTCGCTGAAGGCGTCGTAGCCCACGACGGTGTGGCCGTCGCGGGTGAGGCGTTCGGCCATGTTGCCGCCCATCTTTCCGAGGCCGATCATCCCGAGCTGCATGGAGCGCTCCTGTCGTCTGCGTGCGGGTGACAGCCGGTCGAACCGGCCGCTCGACCCCCAGACTACGGACGGCAGATGAGGCTTCGACGAGGGTGCACCGCTGGCCGCCGGGGCAGCGATCCCCGCCGCGATGTTGGGAACCGGTCCCGACCGCGGCATGGTGGAAGGTGAAGCATTGTCGGGACAGGAGTCACCCATGTCAGCAGTAGCCGCCGCTCCCTTCTCCAAGGGCGATGCCGTCATCTACCCCCAACACGGGGCCGGACGCATAGTGGACGTCGTCACCAAGAAGATCGGCGACGTCGAGCGCGACTACTTTGTCGTCGATCTCGAGCTCCAGGAGCTGCGGGTGTGGGTCCCGGTCGACGAGGCCGAGGAGATCGGTGTGCGTGAGCCCACCGGCAAGGATGAGCTCGAGGACCTCTTCGAGCTGCTCGCCGACCACGACGTCCGCATCCCGTCGAACTTCTCCCGCCGGATGAAGAACAACCAGCGCCGGATGAACGACGGCGACGTCTGGCAGCTGGCCGAGGTGGTCCGCAACCTCGCGGTACGCCGCGACCGCAAGCACCTCTCCCCCTCGGAGAAGACGCTCTACCTCCACGCCCGGGCGCTGCTCGTCGCCGAGCTGGCGTTGAGCATGGGGGTCAGCAACGAGAAGGCCGAGGCCGCCCTCGACGAGCGCCTGCCCGAGGTCGTCGACGAGGACGAGTAGCCCGCCGAGCGTCTCAAGGTGGGGTGATCGCCGCCGCGGCGGCGTCGGCCGCGTCGCCGATGGCGTCGATGACGTCGTCGGTGTGGGCGAGGCCGGGGAACAGGACCTCGTAGGCACCGGGCGCCATGGCCACCCCGCGATCGAGCATGCCGTGGAAGAACTGCCGGTAGCGGTCCTCGTCGGTGGTCTTGGCGTCGGCGTAGGTGCGGGGCGCGCTCGGGCCGAGGTGGATGCCGACGAGCGATGACACCCGGGGGATGACGGCGTCGACACCGGCGCCGGCGAACGCCTTCTCGAGCCGGTCGGCCAGTCGGGCCGCCGAGATGCGGAGCCGGTCGTAGGCGGCGTCATCGAGCAGATCCAGGGCGGCACGCCCGGCCGCGGTGGCCAGCGGGTTGCCCGACAGCGTGCCGGCCTGGAAGACCGGGCCGTCCGGGGCCATCGAGTCCATGATCTCGGATCGGCCGCCGAAGGCGCCGATGTTGAGCCCGCCGCCGATGACCTTGCCGAAGCACGTGAGGTCGGCGTCCACGCCGAACAGGTCCTGGGCCCCGCCGCGGGCGACCCGGAATCCGGTGATGACCTCGTCGAAGATGAGCACGGCGCCGACGCGGTCGCACTCGGCCCGCAGTCCGGCGAGGAACCCGTCGTCGGGGCCGATCAGGCCCATGTTGGCCGCCACCGGCTCGACGATGACGCCGGCCACCGATTCGTCGAGGGTCGGCACGTCGTTGTAGGGCACCACCATCGTGTCGGCCACCGTGGCCGGTGTGACGCCCACCGAATCGGGCAGGCCGAACACGGCGAGGGCCGAACCGGACTGGGCCAGCAAGGCGTCGCCGTGGCCGTGGTAGTTGCCGGCGAACTTCACCAGCTTCGAACGACCGGTGTGACCCCGGGCGAGGCGAATGGCCGACATGGTGGCCTCGGTGCCCGAGCTGACCAGCCGGACCTTGTCCACCGACGGCACCCGGGCGCAGATCTCCTCGGCGATGAGCACCTCGCCCTCGGTGGGCGCGCCGTAGGAGGTGCCCCGGGCCGCGGCGGCCTGGACGGCTGCGACGATGGCGGGATGGGCGTGACCGGCGATCACCGCGCCGTAGCTCTGGACGAGGTCGAGGTACTCGTTGCCCTCCACGTCCCACACCCGGGCCCCCTCGGCGCGCTCGACGAAGTACGGGGTCCCGCCCACGGCCCGGAAGGCCCGGATCGGCGAGTTCACCCCTCCCGGGATGTGGGCCTCGGCCCGGGCGTAGAGCTCCTCGTTGGTCACTGCAGCTCCTCGGCGATGGCGCGAGCCGCGTAGGTGAGGATGAGATCGGCGCCGGCCCGCTTGATCGACAGCAGGTGCTCGCGCATCACCGCCGGTCCGTCGATCCACCCGTTGCGGGCGGCGGCGTGGACCATGGCGTACTCCCCCGACACGTGGTAGGCGGCGATCGGCACGTCGGTGTACCGGCGGGCCTCGGCGATCACGTCGAGATAGGACAGCGCGGGTTTCACCATGACGATGTCGGCCCCCTCCGCCAGGTCGAGGGAGATCTCCTCCATCGCCTCGCGACGGTTGGCCGGGTCCTGCTGGTAGCTCTTGCGGTCACCCCGCCGGCCGTCCTCGGCGACGATGGAAACGTCGACCGCGTCGCGGAACGGGCCGTACAGGCCGGAGGCGTACTTGGCCGCGTAGGCGAGGATCGACACGCCGGGGTGGCCGTCGAGGTCGAGGGCGGCGCGGATGGTGGCGACCTGCCCGTCCATCATCCCGGACGGCGCGCAGATGTCGGCCCCGGCCCGGGCCTGCGCCACCGCGGCCGCGGCGTAGAGCTCGAGGGTGGCGTCGTTGTCGACATCGCCGTCGTCCCCGATGATCCCGCAGTGGCCGTGGTCGGTGTACTCGTCGACGCACAGATCGGCGATGAGCACCAGATCGTCGCCGAGATCGGCGCGGAGCTCCCGCAACGCGACCTGCACGATGCCGTGCGGGTCACTGGCCCCGCTGCCGGTGGCGTCCTTGTGCTCCGGGACCCCGAACAGGACGACGGCAGGGACGCCGAGATCACGGAGCTCGCGTGCCTCCTGCCGGAGGCTGGCGAGGGTGTGCTGGACGACCCCCGGCAGGCTGTCGATCGGCTGCGGGGTCTCGATGCCCTCGCGCACGAACAGCGGGGCGATCAGGTCGTCGACGTCGAGGCGGTGCTCGGCCACCATGCGACGCAGCGCCGGCGTGCGGCGGAAGCGACGGAGCCGGCGCTCGGGGAAGCTCACGCCATCTCTCCGGGGCGGGGCGGGTGCGCGTCGGTGCGGGGGCTCATCGACTCCGAAGCCTATGGTCCCCGTCCACCAGCGTCGCCAGCCGGTCGAGATCGACATCGGCCAGTGACCCGACCACCAGGTCGGCGGCCTCGAAGGCGAGATGCGCGGTCATGCCGCCCGGAACGGCCACGGTGGCGCACCCCGCGGCGTTGCCCGCCGCGATGCCCGGTTCGGAGTCCTCGAGCACGACACATCCGGCGGCGTCGGCTCCCAGCCGTTCGGCCGCCAGGAGGAACAGGTCCGGGAGCGGCTTGGCGCGAGCGTGACCCACGTCGTCGCGGGTGGCCCGGACCGGGAACAGGTGGTCGATGCCCAACCGGGTGAGATGCCCTTCGACCCAGTCCAGCGGGCTCGACGACGCGATGGCCACGCCGATGCCGGCATCGCGTGCTGCGGTCGCCAGCTCGACGACGCCGGGTCGGACCACCTCGACGGAGATGCGGGCGTGGTGGCGGACCCGACGGGTCTCGAGCACCTCCTCCCGGTTGGAGAGCGGTCGACCGAGCGCAGTCTCGAGCATCTCGGTCCAGTGCGGGTGGTCGGCGGTCCCGATGATCCCCACCCACTCCTCGCGGGACAGCTCGAGTCCGTGATCGGCGAAGGCGTCGGCCACGGTCAGGTACTCCGACGTCTCGGTGTCGAGCACCAACCCGTCGAAGTCGAACAGGATCGCCTGGAACCGCATGCCACGCATTCTCGACGACAGGGCGCCGCGATTCGTATCCGCGAGGACCTACGGCGCCGAGAACGCGACCAGAGCATCGAGCAGACCGTCGATGGTGTGGACGTCGGCTTCGACATCCACGATCAGGCCGTGCTCGCGGGCGGTGGCGGCGGTGATCGGGCCGATGCACGCCACCACCGGAGTGACGGTGTCGCAGACGGCGAGGAAGTTCCGGACGGTGGACGACGACGTGAAGGTCACGATGTCGGCGGCCGCCGCCCGCGCGAGATCGTCGAGGCTCGGCGTGCCCTGGACGGTGCGGTAGGCCTCGACCACATCGACGTGCCAACCCCGGTCACGGAGCCCGGCGGGCAGCACGTCCCGGGCCTCGGCCGCCCGGGCGAGCAGGATCCGCCCCGGGCCGGGCGGGAACGCCTCGAGCAGGCCCTCGGCCACGAAGCGCTCGGGGACGAGGTCGGCCACGACGTTTCCCTCGGCGAGGACTTCGGCGGTGCCGGGGCCGATGGCCGCGACCTTCGCCGCCCCGAAGGCCCGCGCGTCCCGGCACTCGGCGAGGACCCGTCGGGCGCCGTTCGGGGACGTGACGACGACCCAGTCGTACCGGTCGAGCTCCGCGACCGCGGACCGCAGCGCGGCACCCCCGTCGGACGCCTCCTCGATGCGGATGGCAGGGATCTCGACCGTGTCGGCGCCGAGCTCGCGCAGGCGGGCGAGCAGCGACGACGACTGGGCCCGGGCCCGGGTGACGACCACGGTCTTGCCGAACAGGGGCCGGGTCTCGAACCAGGCCAGCTCGAGGGCGGCCACTGCCCCTACCACGATGGTGGCCGGCGGCTCCAGGTCCATGGTCGGCAGCGTCGCCAGGGTGCCCCGCACCGTGCGCTGTTCGGGGCGGGTGCCCCAGATCACCGCGGCGGCCGGCGTTTCCGGGGCGCGTCCCCCGGCGATGAGCCGCTGGCAGATCCGCTCGATCCGGCCCACCCCCATCAGGACCACGATGGTGCCGCCGACCCTGGCCACCGCATCCCAGTCGACCGAACCGTCACCACCGATCGATGGGTCCTCGTGGCCGGTGACCACGGTGAAGCTGGTGGACGAGAACCGCTGGGTCACGGGGATGCCGGCATAGGCGGGGACGGCGATGGCCGAGGTCACGCCCGGAACGAACTCGAACGGCACGCCGGCATCGGCCAGCGCCATCGCCTCCTCGCCGCCCCTCGCGAAGACGGTGGGGTCGCCGCCCTTGAGCCGGACGACACTCTGGCCGGCGCGGCCCCGTTCGACGAGCAGGGCGTTGATGCCGTCCTGGTCGAGCCGGGCGTGGCCGGGTGACTTCCCCACGTCGATGCGCTCGGCCGACTCGGGCGCGAGATCGAGCAGCTCGGCGGCCGAGAGCCGGTCGTACACCACCACGTCGGCCCGGCGCAGCACCTCGGCGCCCCGCATGGTCAGCAGCCCGGGGTCACCGGGTCCGGCCCCGACGAGGTAGACGGTCATGAGCGCAGCGAATGTCCGGGGCGAGCGAGCGCCAGCGAGCCGACCGGCGATGGGGTCTGGGGGCGCAGCCCCCAGCAGGGAACGGTCATGAACGGAGACTACGGCCACCACGCCGGCTGCTCGATCTGACACCTCGCCGGTGAGGTGAGCTTCGTCGGCATCTGCGACACCACCCCGGGTCGCTAGCGTCGGCCGGGTGACGAGCGAGCGGTTCGAGGAGATCACCGACCCGGTCGACGGCACCCGCTGGCAGATCGACCTCGACTTCCTCGGCTCCGACTGGCGGTGCCTGTGGGGCGACGGCTGCCTGGGCATCCTCGACGAGCCCGCCGAGGCGCTGATGCAGGGCTGTTGCTCGGTGGGGGCCGAGATGCTCGACGTCGACGAGGCCATGCTGGTGTCCGCCCTCGCCGCCACGCTCGACCCGGCTCGCTTCCAGCACCACGGCGAGGCGGCCGAGGGCGGGGTGTTCTCCGACGAGACGCGGACCAACACCCGCGTGGTCGATGGTGCCTGCATTTTCTTCAACCGCCCGGGCTTCGAGGGCGGTGTCGGGTGTGCCCTCCATCTGGCTGCCGTCGACGCCGGCGAGTCGCTGCTCGACTGGAAGCCCGAGGTGTGCTGGCAGCTCCCGCTGCGGATCGAGCGCGACGGCGATGCCGCCACCCTGCGGCGCTGGAGCCGGGCCGACTGGGGCCCCGAGGGCGAGACGATGCACTGGTGCTGCACCGAAGGCGAGCTGGCCTACGACGGAGATCGGCCGGTGATCGACTCACTCGCCCCCGAGATCGAGGCACTGGTCGGCCCCGAGGTCGCGGTCGAGATCCGCCGCCGCCTGCGCTGACGGCGGTACGCAGGCGCGTCCAGAACCTGAGAGCTGGTACTGGGGCGCGTCCAGAATCTCGTGGGTGGGCGGGAACGAGGTCAGCGGGGGCCGAGGAGCTCGGCGACCGGGAGCCGGGCGACCGCGTCGGGGCCGACGGCGGCGGGGTCGGTGCCCCGGACCACGGTGCGTTCGACCCGGTCGCCGTCGAGGGATGCGACCACGGCGCGCAGGGCGATGACGCCGTCGGCCTCGAGGGTGGCGTGGGCGCCGGCGGGGAGATCGCAGTCGCCGCCCAGCGCGACGAGGAACGAACGCTCGGCATCGACCTGGCGCCGGCTCGTGGCGTGCTCGACGGCGGCCAGGATCGCGGCGGTGTCGGGATCGTCGGCGCGGCACTCGATGGCCAGCGCGCCCTGCCCGACCTGGGGAGTCATGACGTAGGTGGGCAGCCAGTCGGCGATGCGGTCCTCGAGGCCCTGGCGCAGGAGAGCGGCACCGGCGGCGATGACGGCCGTGATGCCATCGGTGCCGGCGGTGCCGACCCGGCGCTGGATGTTGCCCCGCAGCTCGACGAAGCGCAGGTCGGGACGGAGGTGCTGGAGCTGGGTGCGCCGCCGGTTCGATCCGGTGGCCACGGTGGCGCCGATCGGCAGGTCGACCAACGGGACCCCGACCAAGACGTCGCGAGCGTCACCGCGCTCGGGCACCCCGGCCAGCACGAGACCGGGAACGCCGGCCGACGGCAGGTCCTTGGCCGAGTGGACCGCGAAGTCGGCCCGGCCGTCGAGCACCGCCTGCTGGACCTCCTTGGCGAAGGCACCCTTGCCGCCGATGGCCGAGATCGGCTTCGTCAGGTCGTCGTCGGGGGCGGCGGTCATCGCCACCAGCTCGATCTCGACCCCGGGATGGGCCGCCTCGAGCAGCGACCGGACGTGTTCCGATTGCCACAGCGCGAGCGGCGACCGGCGGGTGGCGGCCCGGAGCTTCACCGGACACCCGGACGCGCGGCGTGCCACCGACCCGCCTGCTGGTACGCAGGCGCGTCCAGTTTCCCGGTGGGGGGCGGCACGCTCAGTCCGAGGCGTCGTCGATGTCGAAGAGGTCGCGCAGGGCCTGGACCAGGCGGTCGCCCTTGGCCGAACCCGCGGCGTCGCGCAGCGCGACCGACGGCGTGTGGAACAGCTTGGCCACCAACGACTGGGTCAACGCCTCCACCGCGGCGCGCTGATCGGCATCGAGGTCACCGAGGCGACCGCGCGCTCGATCGAGCTCGGCGACCCGGACCTCCTCGGCCGCGGCGCGCAGCGCCACGATGACCGGGGCCACGGCGCGGGCCGAGGTGGCGGCGAGGTAGCGCTCGAGCTCGACGTCGAGCAGGGCTCGCACGACCTCGACCTCCTTGCGCCGCTCGGCCAAGCCGGCCTCGGCGAACTCGCTGAGGTCGTCCATGTCGAGGACGGTGACACCGGGGAGGTCAGCGACCTGGGGGTCGATGTCGCGCGGGACGGCGATGTCGACCAAGCAGCAGCGGACGGCCGTCGCGACGCTCGACCACCGCGGCGACCTCGTCGCGGTGCAACAGCACGCTGGCGGCACCGGTGGAGGTGAGCAGGACATCGGCCTGGACCAACTCGTCGGTGACCTCGTGGAAGCGCACCGCCCGAGCATCGAGGCTCTTGGCCACGGTGCGGGCCTTGTCGAAGGTGCGGTTGGCGACGACGAGGTCTCCCACGCCGGCATCGGCCAGCGACGCGGCCATCGACGCGGCCATCTCACCGGCTCCGAGCACCACGACCCGCGCCCCGGCGAGACCGTTGAGGTGGGCGTCGGCGAGGGCCACGGCCGAGTAGGACACCGAGGCGGTCCCCTGGCCGATGGCGGTCTCGTTGCGAACTCGCTTGCCGGCCTCGAGCGTGTGGCGGAACAGGAGGTTGAGTGTGGGCCCGACCGCGCCGGCTCCCCGGGAGTGCTCCCAGGCCGACTTCACCTGACCCTGGATCTCGTGCTCGCCGAGGACGGCCGAGTCGAGGCCCGACACCACGTCGAAGAGGTGAGCGACCGCGGCGGTGTCGTGGTGGACGTAGAGATGGTCGGCGAAGTCCTCGGCGTCGAGGAAGGCCAGCTGCGCCAGGACCTGGCGGATGTCGGCGTAGCCACCGTGGAACTTCTCGGCGACGGCGTAGACCTCGGTGCGGTTGCACGTGGAGAGGACCACGGCCTCGGAGAGGTGCTCGGTGGACAGCAGGGCGTGCAGCGTCTTGTCGAGCGCGCGGGCGTCGATGGTCATCTCCTCGAGCACGCCCAGCGGGGCGGTTCGATGGTTCAGGCCGATGACGACGACAGGCATTTGCGCAGCACTTCCCGTGCTTGTGCGGTTCGCTTGGTACGGAGCAGGTCGAGCAACCCGGCGTCGAGCGCCTCCTGCCACTTGAGTCCTTCGGTGGAACGCCCGCTGGCTTTGATTCGTTCCCTCTCGGCCGACAGGAGTTCCACCAGCGCATCGTATTCGGGACCGAACTCGGCTTCGAATCGCCTCCGCAGCCAGGAGGCGACCGCCGGGCTGTGGCCACCAGTCGCCACCGTGATCAACAGGTGCTCTCGTCGGACCCGGGCCGGCAGGGTGAACGTGCAGTTGGCCGGATCGTCGGCCGAGTTCACCCACACCCCGGCGCCGTCGGCATCGAGGAAGACCTGGTGGTTCACCGCGGCATCGTCGGCGGCGGTGACGACGAGGCGGTGGTGGGCGGCCTCCGGGCTCCGGTAGGCGCGCTCCTCGATCGTGACCGGGAGGGAACGCAGCTCGTCGGTGACCTCCGGCGCGACCACCGTGATGGTGTCGGCGCCCCCTTCGAGCAGGCCCTGCACCTTGGATGTGGCCACCGCACCGCCGCCGACCACCAGCACGGACCGTCCCCCCAGCACGAGGTTCACCGGGTATTGCGGTCCGTCGACGGCCATGTCACATCTCGAGGCGTTGCTGATAGAAGCTGAGGATCTGCATCTCGACGGCCAGGTCGACCTTGCGCAGCGACACGCCCTCGGGCACCGAGATCACGGTGGGGGCGAAGTTGAGGATCGACTTGACCCCGGCCTCGGTCAGCTGATCGGCGACGGCCTGGGCGGCGCCGGCCGGGGTGGTGATGACCCCGATGTTGACGTCGAGGTCCCGGACCACGTCGCCGAGATCGTCGGCCGAACGTACGACCAGGCCCCCGAAGCTCTTGCCGACCACGGCCGGGTCGGCGTCGACCAGCGCGACCACCGGGAAGCCCCGGTCGCCGAAACCCCCGTAGTTGGCCAGGGCGGCGCCCAGGTTTCCGATGCCGACAATGACGACCGGCCAGTCATGGGTCAGTCCGAGGGCACGGCGCATCTGGTTCTGCAGGTACTCGACGTCGTAGCCGACACCGCGGGTGCCGTAGCTGCCGAGGTACGACAGGTCCTTGCGGACCTTGGCCGCGTTGACCCCGGCGGACTCGGCCAGCTGCTCCGAGCTGACCGTGGTCGTGTCGGCGGCGAGCTCGAGCAGGCTCCGGAGATAGATGGGCAGGCGAGCGACGGTGGCGTCGGGGATTCGCTTCGTGTCACGGTCGGCCACGAGGGCAGGGTACGGCGATCGTGCGAAATCTCACAAAGCCTCGGGGGCCGGGTTCAGCGGAGTTCGCGCTTGAGTACCTTGCCGCCCAGTCCCAGCGGGATCTCATCGACGAAGAGCACCTTCTGCGGGCACTTGTAGCGGGCGAGACGGGCCTCGCAGAACATGATGATGTCGTCTTCCTCGACCGACTCGCCCTCTCGCACCACCACGAACGCCTTCACGGCCTCGCCGGAGTACGGGTGCTGGACGCCCACCACGGCCGCCGACTCCACCGCGGGATGTTCGACCAGCACGCGTTCCACCTCGCCGGGGTAGACGTTGAACCCGGACACGATGATCAGGTCCTTCATCCGGTCGACGAGGAAGAGGAACCCGTCGTCGTCGACGACGCCGAGGTCACCGGTCTTGAGCCATCCATCGGGGGTGAGCGTCTCGGCGGTGGCCTCGGGGTCGTTCCAGTAGCCCTGGAACACGTTGGGTCCGAGGACCTGGATCTCGCCGGCGTCGCCGACCAGGACGTCGTGTCCCGCGGGATCGACCAGCCGCAGCCGCACGCCGAGAAGGGGCGCACCGATGCTGCCGGACGGCGCCGGGATACCGGCCGCGCTGGTCACGACGGGTGATGCCTCGGTGAGGCCGTAGCCCTCCGCGACGTGGATGCCGAAGCGTTCGAGCATCGTGGCCTGGACCGACTCGTCGAGCTTCGACGCCCCCGAACCAGCGATCCGGATCTTCGAGAAGGCATCGCGAGGCGCACCCGGGAGCTGCGCCCACGCGGACCACATGGCGGGGGCGCCGGCGATGACCGTGACCTCCCGCTTGACGATGGCCTCGAGCGCCGACTCGGGGTCGAACCGCTCGACGGCCACCACCGCGCTCCCGGCGTGGAGGGCGAGCCCGAGGACCACGTTGAGTCCGAAGATGTGGAAGAAGGGCAGGACGCCGAAGACCACGTCGTCGCTGGCCTGGGAGCGGTGGGGCTGGGCCTGGAGCTGTTCGAGGTTCGAGCGGAGGTTGCCGTGGCTCAACATGGCCGCCTTGGGGAACCCGGCCGTCCCGCTGGTGAACATCAAGACAGCGAGGTCGTCGTCGGCGCGTTCCACGATCGGCACCGGCGTCGCCGCCCGGAGTTCGTCGAGCCCGACCTCGCCGTCGGAGGTCGTGTTCGAGGCCGAGTTGACCACCAGCCGGAGCGATGGGATGTCGGCCGGATCGATGGCCGCGAACGAACGCCGCCCGGTGGGTCCGATGAAGACGGCCCGGGCGTCGACCGTGGCGAGCTGACCGGTGAGCTCGGGGCCCGGGCTCGACGGGTTGAGGGGCACGGCGACCGCTCCCACGCCGAGCACCGCCAGATAGCTGACCACGAAGTACCAGTTGTTGGCGGCGACGATGGCCACCCGGTCGCCGGGCTCGATGCCGGCCTCCACCAGTCCGCCGCGCAGATGGGCCACCTGGTCGCGCAACTCGCCGTACGTCGTGGCCCGGCCCCGCGAGATGACGGCGATGTCATCAGCGGGGTGATCGGCGCAGATCTCGGCGAGGTTCAAACCAACTCTCCTGTGGGGCGTCCCGGCGGTCAGCCGCCACAGTTCACCACGTCGGTGTCGCCGGCCGCATCGCCGCCGGCCGGGGGTCGACCGTGGTCACGTCGGTGTTGGCCGATGGAGACGGCAGAATGGGCCGATGGACGGGGGCATCGTGACCGAAGGTCTGACCCGTCGATTCGCCGGCGGGGTGGGCCTGGATTCGTTGACGATCGACGTCGCGCCCGGCGAGGTACTGGCCCTGCTCGGCCCCAACGGGGCAGGCAAGACCACCACCGTTCGCCTGCTCAACGGCGTTCTCCGACCCGACTCGGGACGGGCCACCGTGCTCGGCCTCGACCCCACCCGCGACGGCAGCGAGCTGCGGGCCCGAACCGGGGTACTGACCGAACACGCCGGTCTCGACGATCGGCTGACCGCTCGGGAGAACCTCCACTACGCCGCCATGATCCGCCATCTCACCGGTGCGGCCGTCGAGGCCCGCATCGACGAGCTCCTCCACCGGTTCGGGATGGCCGATCGGGCCGACGAGGCGGTGCGCGGCGCCTCCACCGGGCAGCGCAAACGGCTCGGCCTCGCCCGCGCCCTGCTCCACGATCCCGAGGTCCTGTTCCTCGACGAACCGACGTCGGGACTCGACCCCAGCGCCACCCGCGACGTCATCGAGTTGATCGGTTCGCTGGCCTCCGAACAGGGCCGCACCGTCGTGGTGGCCACCCACTTCCTCGGCGAGGCCGGGCGCCTCGCCGACCGGATGGCGGTGCTCGACCTCGGGCACCTGGTGGCCTTCGGCCGCCCGGCCGACCTGGCTGCCGAGCTGTGGGACGGCCTCGAGTGCGCGCTCGACCTCGGGGCGGCGGCCTCCCCCACCACGCTGGCGACCATCGAGTCCACGGCCGGCGTGCACCTGGCCACACCGACCGCCGAAGGGGCGCTCATCCGGGTGGCCGACCGGGGCGTGATCCCGCACGTCGTGTCGGCCCTCGTCGGCGCCGGCATCGCGGTGTACGCCGCCGTTCCCCGACCCCCGTCGCTCGAGGACGTCTACTTCGAGATCGAGGCCCGACGCGGCCGCGCCACTCGGCCGCCCACCGCGGAGGTGACGACGTGAGCATCGACTGGATCGCGGTGCGCGGCGTCGTGGGCAAGGACCTCACCGCGGTACGACGCTCGAAATCGGTGGTCATCCCGATGCTGGCGGTACCGACGCTGCTGATGATCGTGCTCCCGGCGTTCATCGGGCTGGCGGCGCGGGCCACCACCGGGATCGGGGTCGAACGGTTCCTCGATGCCGTACCCGGCAACCTGGCCGACCCCATCCTCTCCCTCCCCAAGCAGGAGCAGCTCATCGTCCTGGTGAACGGCTACCTGCTGGCCCCGCTGTTCCTCATCGTCCCGCTCATGGTCTCGGCCGTCCTGGCCGCCGATGCCTTCGCCGGCGAGAAGGAGCGCAAGACGCTCGAATCGCTGCTGCACTCCTCCATCACCGACCGCGACCTGTTCGTGGCCAAGTTCCTCACCGCGTTCCTCCCCGCGGTCGCGGTGTCCTGGATCGGATTCGTCGCCTTCGCCGTCGTCACCAACGTGATCGCCTGGCCGGTCATGGGCCGGATCTTCATCCCCACCCGACTGTGGGGCGTCATGATCCTCTGGGTCGCGCCCGCCGTCGCCACCCTCGGGCTCGGCGTGATGGTCCGCGTCTCGGCCCGCACCAACTCGGCCCAGGAGGCGAACCAGCTGGGCGGCGCGGTCATCCTCCCGCTCATCTTCCTCGCGGTGGGCCAGTCCACCGGCCTGCTGCTCGTCGACTGGCCGGTGGCGGTCGGCATCGGCGCGGTGATCTGGCTCGTCGCCCTGTTCCTCCTGCGCGGCGGGGTGAGGCGGTTCAACCGCGACACGCTCGTGGCCCAGGTGTAACGGGGGTCGATGCGCTCTAGGCCAGGATCACGAGCTGTAGGAGGGCGGCGCCGATGATCAGCAGCAACAGGATGCCGAGCATGATGGTGGTCCCTGGTCTCATCGCAGATCGTCTCCTCGCCGTCCGAGACTGACGGACGTGGTTGTTCCCGGGGCCGGCGGATCTCCCTCGATGGGTTCGATCCGGATCTCGGTCCCGGTGCGGATGCCGAGCTCGGCGTCAGCGGCCCGGCGGTCGAGCGCGATGGACAACAAGCCGTAGCTGTCGACCACCAGGCCGATCTCCCCCTCGCCCACCTCCGAGTAGGTGAACACCCGGCGGGCCGGGCGCCACTCGTCGCCGACGCGGATGCGTACGACGTCGCCCCAGCCGTCGAGGTCGTCGGGGTCGACGTTGAGCTGGCAGTTGCCGAAGTGGTCGATCCACATGATCTCGCTCACCAACCCGCCGTCCTCCTCCCGCACGACCGGGAGCAGACCGGGCGTGAGGGAGTTCACGTCGATCACCTCGCCCACATCGTCGAGGTGGGCACCAGCGCACAACGCGGCCGCCACCGGGGCGAACACGTCACGGCCGTCGAAGGTGGGTCCGGGAGCAGGAAGGTGGAAGTCGGTGTTGGTGAGGGCCACCGCCGCGGTGGCGCCGCCCACCATCGCCACGGCCGGGGCGAGCAGGCCGTTGTCGGGGCCGACGAGCACCGACTGGCCCCCGCCGACCTCGACCGCGATGGCGCGTCGAGCGGTACCGACTCCGGGGTCGACCACGGCCAGCACGACGCCGGGGCAGAGGTACTGGGCGCTGCGGGCGAGGGCGAGGCCACCGGCGCGCACGTCGTGCCGGGGGATGTCGTGGGTGATGTCGATGATGGTGACCTCGGGCGCGGTGGATCGGATCACCGAGTGGACGACGCCGACGAACTCGTCGCGACGTCCGTAGTCGGACAGGAACGAGACGGTGTCGAACCGAACCGTCATGAGCGAAGCGAGTGACCCGGACGCGCGAGCGCCAGCGAGCCGGACGGTGATGGGGTCCGGGGGCGCAGCCCCCGCAACAGAACGGGCATGGCGTCGACGCTAGAGGTGGTGGGGCCGGCGGCACGAAGTGCCGCCGACCCTCGTTCGCTCAGCCCGCTTCGGTGAAGCGGTCGGCCAGGTAGCGGTCGAAGTCGTCCTCGCTGATCCGGAACGACTTCCCGATGCGCAGGGCGCGCAGCTCACCCGACTTGATCAGCCGGTAGACGGTCATGTCGGACACTCGCAGCGCTTCGGCGACCTCACGGGGGGTGAGGAAGCCGGGACGGCTGGATGCGCTTCGCTGGGTCGACCCCTGGGCCATGGAACACCCCTTCTCTCCGGGGCGGACTGTACGACACCGTGGCCAGCGTGGCCAGTAGCACCTGGTGGGGCGCAAGTGGTGGATGGTGCTGGAGTGTCGTCAGGCGCCGAGCTCCACCGAGCGATCGCGGGCGGCCAGCACCGCGTCGATGACGGCGGCCCGCACCGCCCGCTGCTCGAGCACCCGCAGCCCGGCCGCGGTGGTGCCCCCGGGGCTGGTGACCGCGGCGCGCAGTTCGGCTGGCGACTGCTCGCCGGCGAGGTACAACGACGCCGCGCCGAGGATCGTCTGGCCGGCCAGCGCTTCCGCGACGTCGCGGGGCAGACCGGCGGCGACGCCTCCCTCGATCAGGGCGTCGAGCACGAGGAACACGTAGGCCGGTCCCGACCCGGACAGCCCGGTGACCGCGTCGAGCAGGTGCTCGGGCACCCGGGTCACCGTGCCCACCGCACCGAGCACGGACTCCGCCCAGGCCAGATCGTCGTCGGCTGCGCCCGATCCGGCGGCGATGGCGGCGACCCCCTGGCCGACCAGGGCAGGGGTGTTGGGCATGGCCCGGACCACCACGGCGTCAGCCCCGAGGGCCGCCTCGATGGTGGCGATGGTGACGCCGGCCGCGATCGACAGGACGCGACCACCCCCGGCGGCGGCGACCGCGGCGCAGACGTCGGGCACCTGATGGGGTTTCACGGCCAGGACGGTTCCCCGCGCCGGCCCGACCTCGGCGATGACCTCGACCCCCGGGTGCGCCGCCCGCAGTTCACCGGCGCGCGACGGGAGCGCCTCGACCACCCGCAGGTCGCGCTCGGCGTCGGCGGCCAGCAACCCGGTGAGCAGCGCCTCGCCCATCCGGCCGCCGCCGACGATCTGGAGTTCAACCACGTCCATGGCGGGACGTTACCGAGGCTCGACCCCGGCCGGGCGCGTCAGCAGGCCGACGGCCGCCCGGCTTCCCCGACCGGTGCGAACGTCGACCTGCTGAGGAGAACATAACCTGAAAGTACAGGAAAGTAAACCAGAGATCAGGACAGTCCCAGGCGGCTGGCGAAACCGATCCGCAACGCGGGCCGGAAGAAGCGCTCGGTCCACACGTAGAGGGAGCCGAGGATGCGGTCGAGCTCGTCGTGGTCCACGGCACTGTTGGGCAGGGCACCCGACAAGAACACGGCGTCCTCGTCGCCGATCCCGAACGCCGCCCCCATCAACGAGGTGTTCCGCCGTAGGAGGTACTCGTAGAAGCGCGCCACGTTCTCCTCCGGGGCGGGCATGACGTAGGTCTCGTAGTGGAGCGTCCGCTGGCGCAGCTGAAACCAGACGGAGAAGACGTCCTTCTCCTCGCCTTCGACCCGCACGAACCAGCGGTGGACATCGGGGTCCTCGTCACGATCCACCGCGGCCACGACGGGGTTCTCGGCGAGCTGGAGCTCGAGCCACTCCTCGATGGTGGCGGCGAGGACCGCGAGCTCCTGGGGCGTCGACGGGTGTTGCACCGTCCCAGTCTGTCGGTTGGACGAAGCCGGCAGACGAAGTCTGCGGGCGAAGCGGCTAGGCCGCCCGGCACAGGACGAGCGAACGGGCCGCCACGTCGGCGTAGACCCGGCGCAGGCGAGCCGCGGTGGTCGACCAGGTGAACCCCGCCGCGATCCGCACGCCGCCGGCCGCCAGGTGAGCCTGCAACCCCGGATCGGCGAGCACCGCGTCGACGTGGGCCGCGAACTGCACGGGATCGCGTTCGGCCACCAAGAAACCCGACGAACCGTGGCGGACCAGCGTGCCGAGACCGCCGACATCGGACGCGATCACCGGGGTACCGCAGGCCGCGGCCTCGAGGGCGACGAGGCCGAAGCTCTCGGAGCGGCTGGGAACCAATACGACGTCGGCGGCCCGGTAGAAGGTCGACAGCAGGTGGTGGGGCTGGGCTGCGACGAAGCGGACCCGATCCTGCACCCCCAGGTCCTCGGCCATCGCCATCACCTCGGCCAAGTGGGCGTCGCCCGCCGGGCCGCTGGTACCACCGACGGCCACCAGCACCGCGTCGCGGCGGTCGAGGGCGGCGAGGGCGCGCACCGCCACGTCGAGTCCTTTGAGTGGCTGGATGCGGCCCACGAACAACAGGACGGGGTGGTCGCCGAGACCCAACGCGCCACGAGCGCCGGCCCGGTCGCCCGGGGAGAAGAACGCGTGATCGACGCCGGGCGGCACGATCTCGATGCGGTCGGCCGCGGCGTCGTAGTACTCGACGAGCTCGGAGGCCTCGGCAGTGGCGTTGGCCAGGATGGCGTCGGAACAGCCGATGATCTCGTGCTCGGCCCGGATGCGCGCCTGCGGCTCCGGATCACCAGCACGCGCCTTGACCTCACCGAGGGTGTGGAAGGTGGAGACGAGGGGCAGATCGAGCGCGTGCTTGATGGTGTGGCCGGCCACCCCGGAGAGCCAGTAGTTGGCATGCACGGCGTCGACGGGATGCCCTTCGAGATGGGCGAGCACCCCGTCGGTGAACCGGCCGATGGTCTCGGGGAGCGCTTCTTTGGGGAGATCGGTGTCGCCGGCGTCGATGTGGACGACCTGGAAGCCCGGTTCGACATCGACGACGTCGGGGAGATCGGCCCGCCACCGACGGGTGTAGACCTGGCAATCGACTCCGGCCTGGGCCAGCGATGCGACGAGTTCGCGGACGTAGACGTTCATCCCACCGCCGTCGCCGGCGCCCGGCTGGACCAGGGGCGAGGTGTGGAGGGAGAGCACTCCGAGACGTTGCACGGGTGGCTCAACGCTCCTCGGGGTCGGATGATTCCGTCGTCGCCGATGGTTTCTCTCCCGCCGCCTGCTTCTCGTGCGGTTCGGGCGTCCCACCCGGCTCCGACCGGAACGACTGGTAGATCCGGATCAGCGCCTGGCGCTGATCGGACGACAGGGTCGGGTCGCGACGGATCTCGCCGATCACGTCGACCGCATCCGAACGATCGTCGAGGATCCCGGCGCGGACGTAGAGGGTCTCGGCCGAGATCGACAGCGCTCGGGCGATCTGTTGAAGGATGTCGGCCGACGGCTTGCGCAGCCCGCGCTCGATCTGGCTCAGGTACGGGTTCGACACCCCGGCCAGCTCGGCGAGCTTGCGCAGCGACAGGTGGGTGAGCCGCCGTTGCTCGCGGATGAACGCGCCGAGGTCACCCCAGTGGTCATCGGTGCGCTCGCGCTCGTCGTCCACCGGCAGGTCAGGGTTCCGTGGCCAGCAGGGCGCGGGCCGCGTCGAGCAGCTCGACGGCCGAGAACGGCTTGGTCATGTAGCGGTCGGCCCCCGCGTCCGTGGCCGCGGCCCGGGTCTCGGCATCGTCGCGGGCCGTGAGCATGAGGATCTTCATGCGGTCGTGCGGGATCTGACGGCACACCTCGATGCCGTCGATCCCCGGCATCATCACGTCGAGCACCACCAGGTCCGGACCCCGTGGCCCCGCGATCGAACCCAGCAGCGTGAGGGCGGCCTGCCCGTCGGCGGCTTCGGCCACCTCGTAGCCGTCGGCCTCGAGGATGGTGCGGACCACCTTCCGGACATCCGGTTCGTCGTCGACGATGAGAATCGCCGGGGGCATCTCGGGCATGGTTCGCTCGGTCCGTGGGGCGCGCCGGTTCGGCTCAGTGGAGCAGGCTGTCGACGGATGCCTCGCCGGTGCGATAGCGGCGGGTCAGTTCGGCCTCGAGCGCATCGATGCGATCGAACAACGAGCGGCGCAGACCGGACACCTTGGCCTCGAACTCGGTGAGCTCGTCCCGGGCCGAGGCGAGCTCGTCGTCGCTGAGCTCGCCCAGCTCGGAGAGCCGCCCGTGCGACAAGATGTCGTCGAGTTCGTCGCTGAGCGCGGCGTCGACCGCCCCGGTACCGAGGCTCTGGGGCAGTCGTCCGGTGCCCTCCGAGCGGGTGGAGCCGGCCAGCAAGGCGGGAAGGCGAGCGATGAGGCCCTCGAGATCCTCACCGGAACCGCCCTCTGCTCGTCGCTCCTGCTCGGCGGTGACCACGTCGAGGCGGCCCTGGATCAGGCGACGCAGGTACGACAGGCCGGTCTCGACGTCCTTGCACTCGGCCCGCCGGGCGCGCACCTCGGCGATGTCGAGCGCGGCCAGGTCGCCGAGGTACCCATCAGCCAGCATCTGTTCGAGGGAATCGCTCACGGTTGCTCCTGCCGGGCTCGACGGCCGCTGTCGCCCGTTGCCGATGCGCAACGGTACTTCATCGGAACACGATCCGATCCACGCCGAGGTACCAGAGCGGTGCGGCGAGCAGCAGCGAATCCACCCGCCGCAACGCCGGGGCGAAGGCGCGCGAGTGCGGCAGCATCGCCGATGCCAGGATCTGGCCGCCGAAGGCCAGCGGGGCCACGGCGATGCAGAACGCGAGGGCCTGGCCCACCCCCTCGAACGGCGGGAACCCGAGACCAGCCACGACCAGAGCCGTCACCAGCACCGCGACCGAGCCGGCCACCGGACCCTCGACCGCGTTGGCCGAACCCGAGCCGATGAGGAAATCGCCGGTCTCGTACGCCGACACGAGGAGCACGAGGGAGATCGCCGACCAGATCTCCCGGTCGGCGAGCAGCACGACGCAACCACCGGCGAGAGCCGTGGGGAGGGTGGTCTGCAGGGTGATGCCGGTACGCCCCAGCCACCCCGCACCGACCGACCCCGTGCCGGAGATCGCCAGCGCGGCGACGGCCAGCAGGATGATCCCGATGCCCATCGCCTGCGGGCCCAGGGCGGCGGCCACCACCACCAGCGCGGTGGCGACGAGGGCGACCCGGGGGTCGACATCGTGACCGCGTGCCCGCCACGTACGCAGCGCGTGCGACGCCGCGGCGGCGAAGGCCAGGCTGAAGTAGACGACGACCCCGACGAGGCCGAGGGCGAACGCCACCATGGCTCCGAAGAACCAGAGCACCCCGAGCCGGACGCGCGGACCGTCGATGTCGTAGTGGATGCGGTAGCGGTTCCCGGACTTGGCCCGCATCTTGGCCAGCCGCTCGCGACGCTTCGCCTCGGCCCGCGTCCCGCGCTTGGACCCCGCTGCGCTGGTCACGATCAGGCGCCGCCCGAAACGGGCGGGAGGACCGCGACCTCATCGGCGTCGGTGACATCGTCGTCGCGCTCGGCGGGTTCGCCGTTGACCCAGACCTTGCACGACCCCAACACCGCGGCGAAGTCCCCGCCGAACCGGGCGACCGCCGCGTCGAGCACCGCACCCACGGTGGCGCCGTCGACGGTGTCGCGATCGGTTCCTGCTGCTTCACGCGCGCCGGCGAAGAGGCGGATGGTGGCCATCGATTCGAGATCGTACCGGCGGGTGTTCGCCGCTACGGTCCCGTCGGTGCCGGCCCGGATCCTCATCGCCCGCCACGGGCAGTCCACGTGGAACGCCGAGCACCGCTGGCAGGGCCAGGAGGACCCGCCCCTCTCCACCGCCGGCGTGCGCCAGGCGCGCGAGGCGGCGTCGGTGATCGGCGCCTTCGATGTCGTGGCGGCCTCTCCGCTCCAGCGCGCCCTCACGACGGCGACCATCATCGCCGACGAGCTCGGCATCGGACCGGTCGAGACCGATCCCGACCTCATGGAGCGTCACGCCGGCGGCTTCCAGGGCCTCACCAGGGACGAGATCGACGTGGCGTTCCCGGGCTACCTCGCGTCCCGGCGCCGGCCCCACGGCTGGGAGGACGACGAATCCCTCGCCGAACGGGCGGTGCGGGCCCTGGCCCGCATCGCCGTGTCCGCGGGGGACGACGGCACCGCCTTGGTCATCAGCCACGGCGGCGTCATCACCTGCCTCGAACGCCTGGTCAGGGTCACCCGCGACGGCCGACTCCCCAATCTGGGCGGCCGTTGGTTCGAGGTCGGCCCCGCCGTGTTGCGGGCCGGCGACGAGGTGGTCCTCGTCGACCCGGCATCGGTCACCGTGCCCGACCAGATCTGATCTCCTCCCCGCCCTCCCGAGATGGAATCGGCCTCGATCGGGAATGTTCGGCGCGAACCGACGACCACATCGTGAGGAGAACCATGAGCAACCGCACCGACCAGGACGAGGCCCGCAAGGTGGGCGATCGCGTCGCGCCGCCGACCACCCCCGATCGGGACACCATCGCCGAGGACCGTGAGGCGCTGGGCGCCGAACACGACGCCGACCGCCCGCCGACCGACGAGGAGGCCCGGAAGGCCGAGGAGAGCGGTCAGGTCAGCGACGAGGTGGCCGCCAACTTCGAGGCCGCCAACGAACTGGGCGCCAACACGGAGGGCGAGGGCCGCATCACGCCCTGACCCTCACTGGTCGGGCCCGGTGGATCTCACCGGTCGGAGATCCACCGGAGCTCGTCCTTGACAACGCGCCGCCCCGGGTGGAGTATCCGAACTATGTTCGAAACTCCGAACGCTGTCAGGTACTCCGATCGCCGTCAGGGCCTGGGGCGATGAGCGCGTCGTCCCGGACATCGGACACCGCGCCCCTCGACCGGCGGGCACTGCGCCGGGAGGAGACGAAGGCGGAAATCGTCGCCGCGGCCTGGGAGCTGGTGCGGGAGAGCGGGCTGGCCGGGCTGGCCCTGCGCGACCTGGGCAAGCGGGTCGGGATGAAGGCCCAGTCGCTCTACTCGTACTTCGAGTCCAAGCACGACATCTACGACACCATGTTCCGCGAGGGGTACCTCGAGTTCGTCGCCGTGACCGCGGCGGACTCCGACGCCGGTGACGTGAGCCCCCACGAGCTGCTCCGCCGCGTCGCCCACCGGTTCTTCGACTTCTGCACGTCGGATCCGGTCCGCTACCAGCTGCTGTTCCAGCGCACGATCCCCGACTTCGTGCCCTCCGAGGAGAGCTACGCCGTTGCCCTCGCGGCCTACCAATCGACGCAGGACCAACTCGTCGCGCTGGGCGTCACCGATCCCGAGGCCGTCGACCTCTGGACCGCGGTGATGACCGGCCTGACCGACCAGCAGATCTCCAACGACCCGGGTGGAGACCGCTGGGAGCGGATCATCGACCGGGCCGTCGACATGTTCCTGCGCGAGATCGCACCACACCTAATCAACACCAACCCGTGAGGACCAGCACCATGAACACCGACATCACCGACGTGACCGGCGCGCCCGCCCTGTCACATCCCGACGCGATGCAGTTGCTGGCGGTCGAGCTCGACCGCACGCTCGACCTGCTCCGCACCCTGGACCACGACGCGTGGTCCGCCCCGACGGCCTGTCCCGACTGGGACGTGCACCACATGTACCTGCACGTGCTCGGCGCCTGCGAAGCAGCGGCCTCGATGCGGGAGAACGTGCACCAGATGCGACTGGGCCGGCGCCACCGATCGAAGCACGGCGGTCCGCTCGAGGCCGGCCTGTCCAACGTCCAGGTCCGCGAACGGGCCGACGTGTCACCGACCGAGCTGGTCGAGCGGTTCGCCGCCGTGGCCCCCCGCACGGTCCGCAAGCGCACGTCGCTCCCCGCGCCGATGCGCGCCATGAAGATGAAGATCGACGGTCCGGTGACCGAGAAGTGGTCGCTGGGCTACCTCGTCGACACCATCTATCTCCGCGACCTGTGGATGCACCGGGTCGATGCCTGCGCCGCCACCGGCCGGAGCATGGACCTCACCGCCGACCACGACGGCCGGATCGTGGCCGACGTGGTCTCCGAATGGGCCCGCCGGCACGGGAAGCCGTTCACGCTGACGCTGCACGGACCCGCGGGGGGCAGCTTCGGCTCGACCGGCACCGCCGGCGACGACACCGGGCCGGAGGTCATCGAGCTCGACGCGGTCGAGTTCTGCCGAGCGCTCGCCGGCCGCGCCCCGGCTCCCGGCCTGCTCGCCACCATCGTCCCGTTCTGAACCTTCCCCAACCGAACCTCCCGAACTGAACCTTCCCGAACAAGGAGTCCAGCCATGCACACCACCGTCGACGAAGTTGGCGACGACATCTATCGCCTCTCCACCTTCGTCCCCGACGCCAACCTGTCCTTCAACCAGATCCTGGTCAACGGCGAGGAGCCGTTCCTGTTCCACACCGGCCTGCGCGCGCTGTTCCCCCTGGTGTCGGAGGCCGTGACCCGGGTCATCCCCGTCGAAGCGCTGCGCTGGATCAGCTTCGGACACGTCGAAGCCGACGAGTGCGGCAGCCTGAACCAGTGGCTGGCCGCCGCGCCCCACGCCGAGGTGGCCTTCGGTGCCATCGGCTGCATGGTGTCGGTGAACGACCTCGCCGACCGGCCGCCGCGCCCCCTGGCCGACGGCGATGTCCTCGACCTCGGCGGGAAGCGGCTCCGCTACCTCGCCACCCCGCACGTGCCACACGCCTGGGAAGCCGGCCTGTTCCACGAGGAGGTCACGGGCACGCTGCTGTGTGGCGACCTGTTCACCCAGATGGGCGAGAACCCCGCGCTCAGCGAGGGGTCCCCCATGGAGGCCACCGTCGCCGCCGAGGACATCTTCGGCTATTCGTGCCTCGGCCCGAGCACCGTCGCGACCGTGGAACGCCTGGCCGAGCTCGAACCGCACGCCCTGGCCACCATGCACGGGCCGACCCATGTCGGTGCGGCGGGAACCTGGCTCCGCGACCTCGCCGGCTCCTACGCCGGGCGCATCGCGACCGGGGCGGCGATCCCCGCGTAGCACGATCTCCGGCGGCCGCACGGGGTCCCGGGCCCCGACCTCGTGCCCGCCGGTGGGCATGCCACACTGCGACGTGACCGACGGAGCAGACGAGGAAGCGGTGGCCGAGCGGCCCGGCGCCACCCGCCCGACCCGTCCGCTCACCTCGCTCATCGTTCTCGCCGCACTCCTCGCCCTCGTCGCCGGGTGCGGGGGCGGCAGCAGCACCCGCGCGACCACGACCACGGCAGCGACCCCGACCACGGCGCCGCCCGAGTGGGTCGTGCACCACGCCCCGGCGCCGTGCGAGTGTGCCGACGGCTCGGAGTACGAGTACTTCTCCCGGACCGACGATCCCGAGAAGGTGGTGCTCTACTTCCAGGGCGGCGGGGCGTGCTTCACCGCCGAGATGTGCAGCTTCACCGGCGGCACCTACGACGTCACCGCCGATGCGTCCGACAACCCGACCGGCGCCGGCGGGATCTTCGACTTCAGCGACCCGCGCAACCCGTTCGCCGGGTGGTCCATGGTCTTCATGCCCTATTGCACCGGCGACATCCACCTCGGTGATGCCACGCATCAATACGCCCCGGACCTCACGGTCGAGCACAAGGGCTACGTCAACGCCGAGCACGGTCTCGACTTCCTCGTCCAGGAATTCCCCGACGCCCAGCACGTGTTCGTCGCCGGCTCGAGCGCCGGCGGGGTGCCGGCCCCCCTGTTCGGCGGCCTGGTCTCCGACCGCCTCCCCGGCGCCGACATCGCAGTGCTGGCCGATGCATCGGGGGGCTACCCGAGCAACCCGACGGTCAACGCCACCATCGGCAGCCTGTGGGGCACCGTCAAGCACGTGCCGGCGTGGTCGTCGGCCGCCGGGATGACGCCCGAGCGGTACGGCATCCCCGATCTGTTCTTCCTGGCCGGCGAGCACGACCCCCAGATCCGCATGGCGCGCTACGACACCGCCCACGACGAGGTCCAGGGGTTCTTCGCTGCCCTCGCCGGGCTGGGTGACGCCGGCCTGCCCGCGGTGCTCGACCAGAACGAGCAGCTGGTCGAGAGCCACGGCGTCGACCTGTCGGTGTACATCGCCCCGGGCGCGCAGCACACCATCCTCCCCCGGCCCGAGCTGTACACCCTCTCGGTCGAGGGCACGCCGTTCCTCGACTGGTTGACCACCCTGGTCGACGGCGGTGTCCCCGGTGACGTCCGCTGCGTCGACTGCGGCGACCCTGCGCCGACCACGACACCGGGCTGATCGCCGGGAACCCAGCCGACGCGAGGACGGCGGCTACCGTCTCGACGTGGACTGCGCGTCGGTTCTCCGCCAGCTCCCGCCCCTGTAGCCAAGTTGGTAAGGCAGCGGACTTTTAATCCGAAGATGCGTGGGTTCGATCCCCACCGGGGGCACGCGAACCCTCGCTCGCAGAGCGAGCTCGGGTTCGTTGGCGATGCTTCGCATCGCCTCGCCACCGCCACGCGAATCATGCACCGCAGAGCGAGCTCGGGTTCGTTGGCGATGCTTCGCATCGCCCCGCCACCAGCCCCCGACCAGCCGTCGGTAAGGTCCGCGGCAGTGGAGGGCGTCAACCGTCATGTGGTCCTGCGACGCCGGCCGGTCGGGCTGGTCCAGCCCGACGATGTCGAGCTCGTCACCGGGCCGATCCCCGAGCTGGCCGAGGGCGAGGCCCTGATCCGTACCGACGCGGTGGGCATCGACGCCGCGGTGCGCACCTGGCTCGACGACCAGCCCGGCTATCTCCCACCGGTCCAGATCGGCGAGGTCGTGCGGGCCGCCACTGTGGGCGAGATCGTCGAGACCCGCTGTCCCGCCTACCAGGTGGGCGACGTCGTCACCAGCCTCGGCGGGATCGCCGACCACTCCATCGCCCGCGACGATCTGTTCACCACAGTCATGGGCCGGGTGGCCGACGGCACGGCCGAGATCGATCGGGAGGCCTTGCTGGCGGTGTTCGGGTCCACCGGCGCCACCGCCTACTTCGGGATGCACGACATCGGGAAGCCCCAGCCGGGCGAGACCGTGGTGGTCAGCGCGGCCGCCGGCGCCACCGGCTCGATCGCCGGCCAGATCGCCAAGGTGGCCGGGGCGCGTGTCGTCGGCATCGCCGGCACCGAAGAGAAGTGTGCGGTGGCCGTCGACGAGTTCGGCTTCGACGCCTGCATCAACCACCGCGCCGACGACCTCGATGCCGCCCTCCGGGAGCACTGCCCGAAGCGGGTCGACGTGTACTTCGACAACGTGGGCGGCCCCATCCTCGACGCGGTGCTGGGCCGGTTGGCCATGCACGGCCGCGTCGTGCTGTGCGGGGTCATCTCCAGCTACCTCACCGGTCAGCACCCCGGCCCGGCCAACTACGTGAAGCTGCTCGCCATGCGGGGCCGGATGGAGGGCTTCAACACCATGGACAACTGGGACCGCTACGACGAGGCCAACGCCGAGCTGCGTCGCCTGCTCGACGACGGTGCCATCCGGTACCGCACCCACGTCTTCCGCGGACTCGGGTCGGCCGTGCCCGCGCTCAACGCCCTGTTCGACGGCACGAACATCGGCAAGACGCTGCTCCGGCCTTGACCCGCCCCCGGGGCCGCGGCCATTTGGCATGCTCTGGGACATGACCGACCACGCTGCTGAGGACCTGGTGCTCGACTCGCTCCGCCGGCGCATGCACGCCATGCACTCGCTGTGGCACGACTGCGTGGCCACGATGGATCTCGACCAGGTCAACCACGTCGAGCGCGAGCCGGTGCTGCCCATCGCGTTCTCCCTGTTCCACCTGGTCAAGATCGAGGACTTCTCCGCCACGATGCTGGGCGCGGGCGACATGGTCTACGACGACTCGTGGGCCGAACGCATGGGCTTGGCCATCGCCGACGACGGCAAGGCCAGCACCCCGGAGGAGATGGTCCACCAGCGCATCGGCGATTACGACGCCTTCCGCCAGTACATGGAAGCGGTGTTCGCCAAGACCGAGACGTTCCTCGAACGCCTCGGTCCCACCGAGCTCGGCCGCACCGTGGTGCCGACGCCGTACCCCGCGTCGATCGCCTCCACCTACAGCGCCCGGGTGGGCGGCGATGCCGGCATCACCGTCCTCGACGCTCTGGAGTGCTGGATCTACCAGCACGGCCTGCGTCACATGGGCGAGATCGAGCACGCCCGGGCCCTCGTCGGCCTGGAGGGCATGACCAGCTGAGCCGACCGGGGGAAGTTGACGAGCCGGCCGGCCGGAGGCCGGCGGGCGAGCAACTCCAGAAGCGGAGCCGGCGGACGAAGTCCGCTGGCGCAGCGGCTCAGCGGTCGATCTCGCCCCGCAGCCGATCGAGCCACTGGTCGGCGTCGCGCCAGGCCGCCTCGGCATCCCGCCGCATCTCGGGGGCGTGGTCGCCGGCGGCGTGGTACGACCCGAGGAACAGCACGTCCTCGTTCTTCGACTTCAGGTCCCGGAGGGCATCGGCCACCAGCTCGTCGCCGATGTGGCCCTCGAGGTCGATGATGAAGCAGTAGTCGCCCAGGCCCCGCTTGGTGGGGCGGCTCTCCAAGCGACTGAGGTTGATGCCGCGCGCCGCGAACTCCTGGAGGATGGTGAGCAACGAACCGGGGACGTCGGCCTTCTGGAACACGACGATCGAGGTCTTGTCGTGGCCGGTGGGGGCGGGGATGCCCTGCCGCGTGACCGCGACGAAGCGGGTCTGGTTGCCGGCGTGGTCCTCGATGTCCTCGGCCAGGACCTCGAGCCCGTGCACCTTGCCGGCCAGCGACGTCCCGATGGCCGCGGTGCGACCGTCGTGCTCCTCGGCCACCAGTCGGGCCGCCTCGGCGGTGGAGTTGGCGGCGATCTCGGTGACGCCGGGCAGGTGCTCGGTCAGGAACGTGCGGCACTGGGCGGTGGCGACCGGGATGGAGGCGACCCGCTCCACGTCGCCGATCGCGACGCCGGCGGGCGCGAGCAGGCACATGACGATCGAGATGATCACCTCGCGCTGCATCTTCAGTTCGTGGTCGAAGATCAAGGCGTCGAGGGTGATGTTCACCGAACCCTCGAGCGCGTTCTCGATGGGTACGAAGCCGACGTCGACGCGTTGATCGGACACGGCGTGGAGCACATCGGGGATCGAGCGGAAGGCGACCAGTTCCTGCTGGGCGTAGTCGGGTTGGGTGAGCAGCGCTTGCTCGCTGAAGGTGCCCTCGGGGCCGAGGTAGCCGATGCGGGCAACGGTGCTCGAACGTCCGGCTGACGCGGCGCTGTCGTCGGGAGGCGTCACGAGCGGCAAGGATAGGGGTCGTGGACGCCGACCACCTCCGGCAGTTGCTCGACGACGTGGCCGCGGGCCGGGTGCACCCCGACGATGCCGTGATCGAGCTGCGCCGGCTTCCCTTCGCCGACCTGGGCCACGCCCGGATCGATCATCACCGCGCGCTCCGCCAGGGCCTGGCCGAGGCGGTGTACGGGCCGGGGAAGACCCCGGCCCAGTGCGCGTCGATCATCACCGAGCTGCTCTCGGTCGGCGATCGCCCGATCCTGCTGACCCGCGCCGACGACCATCAGGTCAGCGCGTGCCTCGCGGCGAACCCCGGAGGCGACCGGGTGGGCGACACGGTGGTGTGGCGACCGGCCGACCCGGTGGAGGGGTTCTCGGTGGTGCTCGCCGCCGCGGGAACCGCCGACCTGGGGGTGGCCGACGAGTGCGCCGCGGTGCTCGCCGCCCACGGGATCGGACCGACCCGGCTCACCGATGTCGGGGTGGCGGGCATCCACCGCCTGCTCGGATCGGTCGACGACCTCGCCGGTGCCGACGTGGTCATCGTGGCCGCCGGGATGGAGGGCGCACTGGCCTCGGTGGTGGGGGGCATCACCGGGGCGCCGATCATCGCGGTCCCCACCAGCGTGGGGTACGGCTCGTCGTTCGAGGGTGTCACTGCCCTGCTCGCCATGCTGTCGTCGTGCGCCGCCGGTGTGACGGTCGTCGGCATCGACAACGGGTACGGCGCGGCGTGTGCCGCCCTGCGCCTCCTCGGCGTGCTCCGGCGCGACCACGACGAGGCGGAGACCCGGTGACCGCCGTCGCCTGGTTCCACCCCTTCTCCGGCATTGCCGGCGACATGGCCCTCGGGGCGTGCGTCGACGCCGGTGCCGACATCGACGAGATCGTGGCCCTGCTCGACCGGCTCCCGATCGAGGGGTGGCATCTCGAGGTGCAGCCCGTCCTGCGCGGTGGCATCGCGGCGACCCACGCCGTGGTGCGGGTCGAGGAGACGGGCGTGATCCGCACCGCCGAGCACATCACCGGCCTCATCGAAGGGGCCCATCTCCCCGATCGCGTCCGCGACCGTTCGCTCTCGGTGTTCCACCGGCTGGCCGAGGTCGAGGGCCGGCTGCACCGCCGTCCCCCGTCGCAGGTCCACTTCCATGAGGTCGGAGGCATCGACGCCATCGTCGACGTCGTCGGTACGTGTGCCGCGCTCGAACTGCTCGGCATCGACGTGGTCCACTCCGGGCCGGTGGCCACCGGTGTCGGCATGACGCGATCCGCCCACGGCGCCATCCCCGTTCCCGCGCCGGCCGTGGTCGAGCTGCTGCGGGGGGCGCCGACCGCGAGCGTCGACGTACCCCACGAGCTCACCACCCCCACCGGCGCCGCCCTGCTCGCCGCCCTCGTCGAGCACTGGGGCCCGATGCCGGCGATGACGATCACCGCCAGTGGCTACGGCGCCGGGACCCGAGAGCTCGACAGCCGGGTCAACGCGGTGCAGATCGTCCTCGGAACCTTGACCGAACGGGACATCCTCGACGGCGACGGTCAGACGATGATCGAGTTGGTGGTGAACGTGGACGACGCCACCGGCGAAACCCTCGCCCATACGCTCGCCCAGCTCCTCGCCGCCGGGGCCGCCGATGCCTGGATCACCCCGATCGTGATGAAGAAGGGCCGACCCGGCCACGTCGTCAGTGCCCTCGCCGACCAGGCCGCCGCATCCCGCGTCGCCGAGGTGCTCACGTCGGAGACCGGATCGTTCGGTGTCCGGGTCCGCCGGGTCGAACGCTGGCCGGCCGCCCGCGCCTTCGACCAGGTCGACGTCGACGGCCACCTGATCCGCATCAAGGTCTCGCCGACCCGGACCAAGGTCGAACACGACGACGCCGCCGACGTCGCCCGGCGCACCGGGCGGCCGCTGCGCGAGGTCGTCTCGCTGGCCGAGGAGGCGGCCCGCCGCCGCGGCCCCACCCCGCTGCATCCGAGCCAGGTCGACTTCGACCCGGACGACGACCCCGACGAACCGGCGTGATCCTGGTCGACCCCGCGGTGTGGCCCTGGCGCGGCCACCGGTGGGCGCATCTGGTGTCGGATCACTCCTACGACGAGCTCCACGCCTTCGCCGCCCGCCTCGACATCCCCCGCCACGTCTTCCAGGGCGACCACTACGACGTGCCGGCGCACATCCGACACCTCGCCATCGAGCTGGGGGCCGTACCGGTCGACTCGCGCGAGCTGGTCCGGCGCCTTCGCCGCGCCGGCCTCCGCAAGCGCAAACACCGCTGAGCGCCGCGCCCCAAGCGGCTCAACAACGGCGAGCGAGCTCGTCGGAGATGTTGGTCCGGGCCTGGGCCTCCCACCGATCGCGGCCGGCGTGGGTGGTGAAGATCGTGGGGCGGTCGAGGAACGAGCGCAGCACGCGGCGGCGGCCGATCTGCCAGTCGGCGTCGGACACATGGCCGTACTCGGCCCGCACGCCGGCGACGTAGTGCTCGTAGCGCTCGACGTCGGCGCCCAGAACCGACAGGTCGGCATCGCAGAGGACCGCACCCGAGCGGTCGGTGGGCAACGGCCGATGGTCGGCGGTGAGGCAGACGAGCCGGCACACCGAGCCGATGGCGCCCAGCGCCACGCCCAGGCTGCTGAGGGCTTCCATGGCCACGACGGCCGAGGCGCCCTCGTTCGCACCCCGCGGGGCACGCGGGTCGTACACCGCGTCGTGGAACCACGCCGCCAGCACGGCCACCGCCCAGTCGTCGCCAGGGCTGTGCAACCCGAGCACGACGTCGACGACGCTCGACGCGTGATCGAAGTCGTGATGGTGTCGGATCGCTTCGCCATGTCGCTCGACGAGATCGGCGAACACCGCGAGGCGATCACCGCGGTGCGCGCCGGCGGCGTCGAGGGCGGCATCCCAGCGATCGTCCGGCTCGCGCACGTCAGGAGTCTGGCAGCCGGTCCTCGTGCCGCGAGCCGCGACTGTGGTGGGAGTCGGCGAGATGGGTCGGGACCGCGGTGACCACCGTGTTGGGCCGCAAGCGCAGGCGCGCCCGGAGCAACAGGGCGCTCTGGTTGTGCAGGATCTGCTCCCACCAGTGGCTGAGCACGAACTCGGGGACGACCACGGTGATGATGTCCTCGGGCCAGTCCTGGTCGATCTCGTCGATGAAGCGCATGATCGGACCGGTGAGCTCGCGATACGGCGAGTAGATGGTCCGCAGATCGACGGGCAGCTCGTAGTCGTGGAACTGCTGGGTGATCCGCTGCTGCTCCTCCTCGTCCTTGACGACGCTGACCGCGATGAGGCGGTCGGGGGCGAGGGTGCGGCCGTAGGCGATGGCGTCGAGCACGCCCCGGTGGACGTTGCCGACGAGCACGACCACCGTGTGGGTCCGACGCCGGAGCCGGTAGTCGTCGGGCACGGCCAGCGCGGCAGCCACCCGGTCGTAGTGACGGCCGATCGACTTGAACAACAGCACCACCAGCGGGATCAGCATCACCGGGATCCAGGCGCCGATGGCGAACTTGGACACCACCACCACGCCGAGGACGATCAGGGTGGCGAACGCGCCGAAGAAGTTGATGTACTGGTTGCGCCGCCAGCCCTTCTCCTTCTCCCGCCGGTGGTGGCGGACCATGCCGTACTGGGAGAGGGTGAAGCCGGTGAACACGCCCACCGCGTAGAGCGGGATCAGCGCCGAGGTCTCACCCCCGAAGGCGATGATGAGCACCGACGCCACCGCGGCCAGGACCACGATCCCGTTCGAGAACACGAGGCGGTCGCCGCGGTTGGCCAGCTGGCGGGGCAGGAATCCGTCGGAGGCGATGATCGACGACACCCGGGGGAAGTCGGCGAACGCGGTGTTGGCCGCCAGGGTCAAGATGGCGAACGTCGAGAACTGCAGCAGGTAGTAGAGGACGTTCTCGCCGCCGAACACGTACCGGCCCATGATCGACAGCAGCGTCTCGTTCTCGCTCACCGTCGGCGAGATGTGGCTGGCCAGCACCGAGATGCCGAAGAAGAAGCCGCCGAGGATGGTGCCCATGGCGATGAGGGTGGTGGCCGCGTTGTGGCTCTCGGGCTTGCGGAACGCCGGCACACCGTTGGAGATGGCCTCGATGCCGGTCAGGGCAACCGCGCCGGAGGAGAAGGCCCGCAGGACGAGCAGGATCCCGACCGTCCCCAGCGTGGCGCCCCCGTTGGTGATCTCGGCCAGCCGCTCGGTGTTGGGCGGAAGGGCGCCCAGGTGGAAGAAGAACACCCGGACGAGCCCGACCCCCACCAACAGGCCGAGGGAGACGATGTAGACGTAGGTCGGCCCGGCGAAGAGGCGCCCCGACTCCTTCAGGCCACGCAGGTTGGCCAGGGTCATGATCAGGATGAAGCCGAGGCACATCTCGACCCGGTAGGGCGCCAGGCTCTGGAACGCCGAGATGATGGCCGCGGTGCCGGCCGAGATCGACACCGCCACGGTGAGGATGTAGTCGATGAGCAACGACGCACCGGCGACCTGGGCCGGCGTGGTGCCGAGGTTCTCCCGGCTCACCACGTACGAGCCGCCGCCGTTGGGGTAGGCGTAGATCGTCTGCCGGTAGCTGGTGATCACGATCGCCAGCAGCGCCACCACGACGATGGCGATCGGCACCAGGTCGTTGAGGGCCACGAGGCCGGCCACGGGCACGAGGACGAGGAGGATCTCCTCGGTGGCGTAGGCGGTCGACGAGATGGCGTCGGAGGCGAACACCGCCAGCGCGGTGGGCCGACCCAGCCGTTGGTGCGACTCCTCGCTGGTGGCCAGCGGGCTCCCGACCACCAGCCGTTTCACGGCGGCGTACATCAGCGAGGCACCTGCCAGGATGGAGCCATGGGTCTACGCGAGGTCCGCAAGCGGCTGACGGCGACGACCGAGGAGCTCCACCACGAGTCGCTGCGCGGATCGTGGGAGGAGTTCGGCGTCATCCCCATCGCCGACGCCGCCGACCGCCAGGTCAGCGAGGTGGGTGGCGAGGTCCAGGGGGTGCAGGTGGTGCCCCGGTCCGGCTCGCCGTCTCTGGAGGTCACCGTGCACGACGGAACGGGACGGGCCGTCGCCGTCTTCACCGGGCGGCGCACCATCGGCGGCATCACGCCAGGACGCAAGCTGCTGCTCGAAGGCCTCGGCCGCCGAGATCGCAACCGACTGGTGTTCGTGAACCCGGCGTACACGCTGCTGCGGTCCTAGGCCGTCCGTGTCGGGCTCGTGAGCAGGGTCCGGACCTCCGCCTCGCTGTCCTGGGTCACCAGCACGAGCACCTCGTCGCCGTCGCGGAAGACGGTGTCGCCCCGCGGCACCACGACCGCGTCGCGCCGCAGCACGGCCACGACGGTGCTGTCCCGCGGGAAGCCGCACTCGGCGAGATCGCGGTCGATCACCGGCGAATCGGGCGCCAGGGTGGTCTCGATCAGCGACGCCTTGCCCTGTTCGAAGCTGAGCAGGCGGACCAGCGTGCCGACCGACACCGCCTCCTCGACCAGGGCGGTCAGCAGGTGCGGGGTGGACACGCTGACGTCCACCCCCCAGTTGTCGTTGAACATCCACTCGTTGGCCGGGTTGTTCACCCGCCCGATCACTCGCGGCACCCCGAACTCCTGCTTGGCCAGCAACGCGATGACCAGGTTGTCCTCGTCGTCGCCGGTGACCGCGACGAGCACGTCGGTGTCGGCCGCACCGGCACCGGCCAGGCTGGACGGCTCGCACGCGTCGCCGACGATCCAGGTCGCCGCCGCCCCCGCGCCCGCCTGTTCGACGGCGGCGACGTGGTGGGGGTTGGACTCGACCACGGTGAGGTCGTGTCCGGCGGCGGCCAACTGCGACACGACGAAGGTCCCCACGTTCCCGCCACCGGCGACGATGACGCGCATCAGTGCGAACCTCCTGGCGGGACCTGGAGCCGTTCGGCCAGGGCCCCGAGACCGTCGGCGTCGGCGACGAAGTACAACAAGTCACCTTCCTGGAGGACGAGGTCGTCGGAGCAGAGCTGGGCGACGCCGCCGCGGCTGATGGCCACGATGCGGGCCGAGTCGTCGAGCTCGAGGTCGACCATGGCCGCGCCGGCCAGGTGCGGGGGCAGCGGTTGGCCGGTGAGCACGACGGCGCCGGAGGGGTCGGTCCACTCGGTGGCGTGGTCGTCGGGATCGATGCGCCGCATGACCTGATCAACCGTCCAACGCGAGGGTCGCGACGGTGGCCACACCGAGGCGTTGGTAGATGCGAGCCCGCGCCGGGTCGTAGATCCGCGCCACCACCCGGGGGACCTCGAAGGTCTCGTGGGCGACGCGGGCCACGACGATGTTCGAGTTGTCCCCGCTGGTCACCGCCGCCACCGCGTCGGCCCGTTCGATCCCGGCGTCGACCAGGAGATCGCGGTCGAAGCCGACCCCCACCGCGGTGGCGCCGGAGAAGTCGTCGGGCAAGCGACGGAAGGCGTCCGGGTTGCGGTCGACGACCACGACCGAGTGCCCGGCGGTGTCGAGATCGGCGGCCAGCCCGGCTCCGACCCGGCCGCAGCCCACGACGATCACGTGCATGTCGTGACTCCGGTCGGGAACGAACCGGGTCCATCCGAGGTGGTCACCGGCGTCACTTCCTAGCAGCCACCGCCGTCACCACAAAGGTGGACAGACAACCTGTCGTGAATCTGACTAGATGGTGTACGCGGCGTGTTCGAGCACCGACCGGCCCAGTGCCTCGTCGCCCTCGATGGTGACGTCGGGATGCGACGGATCGCCGGGCCGACGACCGGCGGCGAAGCGCACCCACAGCGTCGCCGGGAGGGTGATCGTGGTGGTCGGCGCGTCGAGGTCGTGGACCACCGCGGCGCGCCCGTCGACCCGGACGTCGACGGTTCGCTCGGTGGGGCCGGTGAGGTGCAACCGGACCGACTGGCCCTCGCTGGCACCAGCCTTCTTGCCCACGACGAAGCCCATGGCCGTGGTCATCTCGTCGAGCGTGACGTCGACGGCCGGGCCCAACTGGTGGCCGGGGATCCCCAACGCCTCGCGGCAGTCCTGCTCGTGGATCCAGCAGTCGAACACCCGGATCTGCATGAAGCGGCCGTAGGTGTCCTGGCCGGCGGGCGTGAACGACTCGGCGTCGAAATCGGCCTCGGTCATCGCGGCCAGCGCCGCCTTGCGCTCGCCGGCCACCAGGGCGAACTCGGCCAGCACCTCCTGACCGGACCGGTCGCGGCGGGTGGCGACCGCGACCTCGTTGAACTTCCCGATGTCGTTGCGCACATGGGGCAGGTCACCCACGTCGATCGCCTCGTCGGGCCGTCCGAGCAGCATCAGCTCGGTCCCGATGACGTGGCTGAAGTTGTCCTTGACCGACCAACCCGGCACCTCGGTGGCGATGGCCCATCGGTCGGGGGTGAGATCTCGGCCCAGTTCGAGCAGGGCATCGAACTGGTCGTTCAGCGCGGCGACGAGCGTGTCTCGGTCAGAGGATGCAGGCATGGGGCGACCCTAACCAGTGGCGGATCTCACACCACCCGACGACAGGATCCCTCGGGCCTTCCAGCGAATACCACGAGTAACACCCGCGTTTGTCGAGGAGTCCTGATGACCGCTCCCACCATCGATCCCGCCACCCGTCGCATCGAGCGCCTCAACACCGCGTCGGCCAACCGGATCATCGAACCCGACGCCGACGTGCCTGGCGCGCTCGACCTCGGGGGCCAGGTCCTTCCCGACGAGCTGTTGTCGGTGGCCGGCCTCGACCTCGACCTGACCGTCGAGCAGAAGCGCACCCTCGCCCGCGAGGAACTGGCGTCGATCTTCGACAACGGGCTCCGGTTCGAGGCCGTGCTCAACATGGGATTCTCCCGCCTGATCGCCATGAGCCCGGACCTCACCGACCCCCGGGTCACCTACATGCTCCACGAGGTGGGCGAGGAGACCCGTCACTCCCGCCTCTTCGTCCGCGTGCTCCGGCAACTGCAGCCCACCGCTCCGGCGGCGATGGACAAGTGGATCTTCCGCAAGCTCGAGCAGTTCGGCATGCGCCAGATCCCGGCCCGGCCCGCCCTGCTGTTCACCCTGGTCCTCGCCGGCGAGGAGGCGCCCGACCTGTTCCAGAAGCTGGCCTCCGAGCACCCCGACACCGACCCTTTCATCAAGGAGGTCAGCCGGTACCACCGCCAGGAGGAGGCCCGGCACCTCAGCTTCGCCCGGGCCATGTTCGGCGAGGTGTGGGCCGAGGCCAGCTGGCAGGACCGCTTCGCCGTCCGCCACGTGGCCCCCTACATCGTCCGCCAGATGTTCGAGTTCCTGGTCCAGCCCGGGGTGTACGCCACCGTCGGCCTCCCCACGTGGGATACCTGGAAGGCGGCCAACCGCACGCCCGAACGCCTGGCCATCCGCTACGAGGCAACCCGGCCGGTACTGAAGGTCCTCGTGGACAACGGGGTGTTCACCGGCGACCTGCCCACGGCGTGGCAGGAGACCTGCGGCGTGGACGCGTCCGGCCAGCCCGTCTGACGGTACGCAGGCGCGTCCAGTTTCCCTTCTTCAGCCGGAGGAGTCGGGGCGGCTGGAGAGGGCTCGCCACAGCGCCCGGTAGCTGGGGTAGGTGATGGCGGGGGTGACCCACCCGGCGTCGACCAGCTCGCGGTGCAGGGCGGGCAGGTTGCGGAACGGAATGCCCATGTCGACGTGGTGGGCGAGGTGCCAGCCGGTGTTGAACGGCACGATCCAGAACCGGGCCAGCCACGACTGCTCGACGTGGTGGGTGGTGCGACGGCGATCCTTCGACCGCTCCATGCCCCCGTGCTCGGCGATCGAGCGGAGCCGGTTGATGACCCGCCAGATGGTCATCCAACTCCCCAGCCACAGCACCGGGTAGGTGAGCAGGCCGACCCAACCGGCCACCAGCACGCCGATCATCGACAAGGCGACGGCCAGCACCACCTGGGTGGCGGCGATCTGACGGGCGATCCCGAAGCCGTCCTCCTTGCGCACCGCCCGGAGCAACACCTTCAGGTTCTTCCATCCCGAGGTGCCGCGCAGATCGCGCCACAGCTTGCGCTTCATCGACGCCCGGGTGATGGGGTAGCCGTTGTAGAGACCGAGGTCGGGCTCGTCGGGGCCGAACTCGTCACGGTGGTGGGCGAAGTGGCCGCGACGGTAGAGCTGGATCGGGACGAAGCCGGGGTAGGCGCCCAACCACTTGCCGACCCAGTCGTTGATCCGCTGATCGGTGAAGAGCAGCTTGTGGGCGGCTTCGTGCATGAGGATGGCGAAGCGGGCGTGCACCGGCCCCATCAACACGAAGGCCACCACCCAGGCCACGGGGTGGCCGATGACCAGGGCGAGGCCGATGGTGGCCGCGGCCTGGAGCCAGCACAGGGCTACCGAACCGACGTTGCGGAGATCGTCGATCCGGCGCAACTCGTCGCGGATCTCGCGCCGGGGCTTGGCGGTCTCGCCGAGCCGGTCGGTCGGCAGCACGCCAGGGAGGGCTGACCGCGCCGGCACCATCGACAGCACATCCGCCGTCACCGTGCCAGCATGCAGCTGGTCGCCATCTCGGGTGTCCGCAACCGGGGAGGCCATTCGCCTACCTTACGATTTTCCGACACGTGTTGACAATGCGTGATACTTCCCGCCGTCCGCTGACCGCCCGATCGGTCATCGCGTCGACGCTCCTCGGCGTCGATCCTCCGAGCCTGCCCGCGCTCGCCCTGGTGCGCTCGGGCGAGCTGTTCGGGCTGCGGGAGGGCGCGACCCGCACGGCCTTGTCCCGGATGGCCTCGGCCGGCGAGGTGGTCGCCCACGACGGTCACTACGTGCTCGCCGGCGACCTCCTCGACCGCCATGCCCGCCAGCAGGCCGCCCGCCGTCCCCGGCCCCGCGCCTGGGACGGCACCTGGGCGCTGGCCCTGGTCACACCCGAGCGTCGTTCCGCCCCGGACCGCGCCGCGTTCCGCGAGGCCGCCCTCCGATTGGCGCTGGCCGAGGTGCGCGAGGGGATCTGGTCCCGACCCGACGACCTCGACCCCGACCGGTCGCCCGCGGCCCGTCGGGTCGTCGATTCCCAGGTCGTCTGGGTGCGCGGTGCCCGGCCCGACGACATCGAGCCGTTCGTCGGGGCCTTCGACCTCGACGAATGGGCCGACCACGCCCGGTCCCTCATCGCCGAGATGGAAGCCGCCCAACCCGGCCTCGACCGGCGGGAGATCCGGGTGGTGGCCGACACCTTCGTCCTCTCGGCCGCGGTGCTCCGCCACCTCCTCGCCGACCCGACGCTCCCCGCTGCCCTGCTGCCGGGGAACTGGCCCGGTGCGGAGCTGCGAGCGCGGTTCGACCGCTTCGAGGAGGCATTCAAGGAGACCTGGAGGACGTGGTATCGGAGCTTCCGGGATGGGTGATTCGAGGATTTCCGAAAGTTTGGAGTTCGTCATGACGATGACAACGCCATGACGAGGAAGGCGTTCTGGATCGCGCTCGGCGTGCTCGCGCTGCTCGTGGGCGGTGCCGCCGCGGCCTTCTCCGGATCCACCACCTCGTCGGTCCACTCCGCCACCGCGTCCGACCAGGGCCCGGATGCCACCGTCGAGTCCTCGACCCAGAGCTCGTCCTCGGGGGCCACGACCACCACCCGGTCGACGACCAGCACCACCACCACGAAGACCACGACCACGACCACGACCTCGGTCGCCTCGACGACCACGGCCGCGCCCGCCACCACCGCAGCACCCGCCACGACGGCCCCGGCCACCACGGCACCTCCGCCCCCGCCGCCGACGACCGCGCCGCCGCCTCCGCCACCGGCCACCACCGCGCCGCCGCCCCCGCCGCCATCGGGGCCCCAGAACGGGACCCGCAACACGGGGTGCGAGCAGTACATGTACAACCAGATCAACGCGGCACGGGCCAACGCGGGCGTCCCGGCCCTGGCCTTCGACACCGGTATCCAACACATCGCGGTGAACTGGAGCGACCACATGGCCGGGACCCAGGTCCTGGCCCACAACCCGAACTACGCCAACCAGATCCTGCAGTACCGCGACTACCGGACAGCCGGCGAGAACGTGGGCCGGGGCTACGAGCAGGGCAGCCTGTTCCAGGCGTTCATGAACTCCCCGGGCCACCGCGCCAACATCGAGAAGAGCTCCTACACCCACGTCACCCTCGGCTGCATCACCGACGGCAACGGCCAGCTGTGGGTGACCCAGAACTTCTGGGGATAGGAGAGGACGACCGTAGGCTGGGCGGATGGCTTCGGACCGCCTCTACTTCCGCCAGTTGCTCGCCGGCCGTGACTTCGCCACCGGCGACATGCTCGCCCGGCAGATGGTCAACTTCGTCTACCTGATCGGCGACCGCGAGACCGGCGAGGCCATGGCCGTCGACCCCGCCTATGACATCGCCGGTCTGCTCGACATCGTGGCCGCCGACGACATGCGCCTCACCGGCGCCCTGGCCACCCACTACCACCCCGATCACGTGGGTGGCGACATGATGGGGCACGGCATCCAGGGCGTCGCCGAGCTGCTCGACGCGTGTTCGGTCAAGATCCACGTGCAGGAGGACGAGAAGCCCTGGGTCCAGCGGGTCACCGGCGCCAGCGACTCCGACCTCGTGACCCACGTCTCGGGCGACACGGTGCTGGTGGGCGAGATCCCCATCGAGTGCATCCACACGCCCGGCCACACCCCCGGCAGTCAGTGCTTCTTCGTCGACAACCGGTTGGTGGCCGGCGACACCCTCTTCCTCGAGGGCTGCGGCCGGACCGATCTCCCCGGCGGCGACCCGGCCGCGCTCTACGAGTCGATCACCCAGAAGCTGGCCAAGGTCCCCGACGACGCCACCTTGTTCCCCGGCCACCTGTACTCGGCCGAGCCGTCGGCCTCGATGGGTGAGACGCGCAAGTGGAACATGGTGTACCAGCCCAAGGACAAGGCCACGTTCCTGCGGATGTTCGGCCACTGACGATCCGGCCGCACCGGGCGACGCACGGCGATACCGTCGGCGCGATGACCGCCAGCGACCCGATCCTCGACGTCGATCTCCTCACCTTCGAACGAGGCGACACCACCGCCCGCCGCGGCGTGGTCGACGGGGTGATGCGCAGCCTCGCCACCGGCTTCGTGTACTGCGACACCGACCTGTCGGAGTCGCTCCTCGACGACGCCTACGGCATGCTGCAGACCTTCTTCGAGCTCGACGCCGACCGCAAGGACGCCTGGACCGTGCCCGGCACCCATGGCCAGGCGGGCTACACCGGGCTGCTGGTCGAGACCGCCGCCACCTCGGACGTGCCCGACTGGAAGGAGATGCTCAACTGGGGCCCGACCGTGCCCGAAGGGCATCCGCTGCGCCGCAAGTACCCGCACCGCTTCCACGATCCCGTGCTGCCGGAGGCCGACGTGCCGGGCATCACCGAGGTGCTGACCGAGTTCCACGACCGGGTCCTCGACCTGCAACGACGCTTCCTGCGGATCATCGCCATCGGTCTCGGTGCCGACGAGCAGTTCTTCGACAGCCTCCTCACCGACGGGCCGGTGCTCAACCGGGCCATCCGCTACCCCCCGATGTCGGCGGCCCCTGCCGCTGAGGACGGCACGGCCCCGCACGAGTGGGCCGGCGCCCACGCCGACATCAACCTCACGACGGTGCTGCCCCGGGCCACCACCAAGGGCCTCCAGGTCGAGACCGGCTCGGACGGCGAGCAGGTGTGGATCGACGCCGTCCCCCCGGAGGAGCACGTCATCATCAACACCGGGATCATGCTCGAACGGCTGTCGAACGGGATCATCCCCAGCGGCTGGCACCGCGTCGTCGCCGACCCCGACCCTGTCTCCGGGAACGCGGACGGCGAGCGCTACTCGGTGGTGCAGTTCTGCCATCCCACGCCGTGGACGATCCTGGCCCCGCTCCCCTCGTGCGTCGACGCCGATCACCCCGTCCGCTACGCCGGGATCGAGGCCGCCGACCTGCTCGACCAGGTGCTCTACGAGATCAACCTGGTGGAGGACTCCCGCCGCGTGGAGTGAGCCGCAGCAGGGCCGGCGGGGCCCGGCGCCGAATTCTTTCGCGTGACCCTGTTGCCGAGCCCGCCCGCGCCTGCGGACACCCGAGGCCCGCGGACCCGCCGGCCCCGGCCGCGCCGGCTCCTGCTGCTCGCGGGCGCGGTGGCGGTCTTCGTCGTCGCCCGCCGATCGGGCATCACCCATCTCCTCGCCGACCAGGACCGGCTCCACGACGTGGTCGACCAGGCCGGTTGGCTCGGGCCGGTGGTGTTCGCCGGACTGTTCACCGCCCTGGTCCCGGTGGGCGTACCGGGACTGGTCTTCGTGCTGCCGGCGGCCCTGGTCTTCCCCGCCCCGCTCGCCATCGTCGTGTGCCTCGTCGGCGGCTACACGTCGAGCGCGATCGGCGTGTGGTTCTCGCGCACCGTCGGACGCGACGCGGTGGCCGCCAAGCTCCCGCCCCGCTTCCGCCGCTGGGACGAGGCCATCGCCCGCCGCGGCCTGCTCGCGGTGGTCACCCTGCGCACCGTCACCTACCTGGCCGCGCCCGCCGACTGGCTGCTCGGTCTGTCGGCCATCCCCACGCGCACGATCGTGATCGGCACCGCGGTCGGGCTGGTGCCCCCCACCCTGCTCTACGTGATCGCCGGCGGCGGCGTGGTCGACCTCATCTGGCGCTGAGCCGACCGCCCGGTAGCCTCGCCGGATGCCCGACCAGCCCGACCTGTCGACCAAGCCGCACGTCTACGTCCCGCCCGGCGAGATCCCGCCCATCAAGCTGATGATCGAGGACATCGTCGAGGGCGAGGGCCCCACCGCCACCAGCGGCGACACCGTCGATGTCCAGTACGTGGGCGTGTCGTGGAAGACCCGCCAGCAGTTCGACGCCAGCTGGGACCGCAACGAGCCGTTCAGCTTCCGCCTCGGGGCCGGCATGGTCATCTCCGGCTGGGACGAGGGCGTGCAAGGCATGAAGGTCGGAGGCCGCCGCCGCATGGTGCTCCCGCCCGACAAGGCCTACGGCAAGCAGGGCGCCGGCGGCGTCATCGGCCCCAACGAGACCCTCGTCTTCGTGGTCGACCTGCTCGACGTGCGCTGAACCACCGCCGGAGCGGGGCGGCCCGCGGGCCGGGCTGAACCGTCACCCCTGCTCGATAGCGTCGAGAGGATGCACTTCGGGCCGGACACCGAGGCGACGTTCGTCGCCGGCTGCGTGGGCCGGGACAGCGCGCTCGCCCTGTGGATGCCCGGTCGGGGTTCCGGGCCGGACGATCGGCCGTCCACGCTCACCATCGTCGGCCCCGATGGCCCGGCCGACACGCCGGTCGAGCTGGTGCCCGTCGCCGATGCCATCGGGCCGCTCGCCGAGCTCCCCGCCAGCACCGCGGTGCGGCCCTCGATCCGCGCCCTGGCGGTCGCCACTCGCCTCGCCCTCGACCTCATCGCCCGGGGCCGGCTCCTGCCCGCGGCGGCTGACGACGGGTCGGACGAGTGGCGCATCGGCCCCCTCGATGCGGCCGACCGGGCCCGGATCGAACAGCTCGCCGACGCCCTCCCCACCGCGGTCCACGCCGTCCCGGTTCCCCAGCATCCCGACCGGATCGTCTCCCCCCACGTCGCCACGACGCGGTTCATCGACGCGGTGGCCGACGCCTTCGTCCGCACCGCCTCGGCCCCGGCCATGGCCGGCTCGGAGGCGTTCGCCGGCTCGGAGCGGATCGACGTCAGCGCGGTCGAGTCGTGGCTGCACTCGGTCACGGCCGGCACCGGTGGCGACACGCTGCCCGGGCTGCGGGTCGAGCTGCCCGGCGACGACGACGCATCGGTCCGCTGCGTGCTCCAGGTCCAGAGCCGCCTCGACCCCAGCCTGGTGCTCGACGCCGAGCAGCTGTGGACCGCGCCGCCCGCGGTGCTGGCCCGCTTCGGGGCCGACGTGGAGACCGACCTGCTCCTCACCCTGCGCCGCGCCGCCAGCGTGTGGCCCCCGGCCGAACGGCTCCTGCAGGAGTCCACCCCCGAGGGGCTCGAGCTGACCGACACCCAGGTCGAGGCGCTGTTCGGGCCGGTGGCCGACGACCTCGCCGCCGCCGGACTGCCCATCCTGTGGCCGTCGGAGATCTTCGCGTCCATCGAGCTCCGCCCGGTGGTGGGCACCGCGGCTCCCGACAACGTCGGCGGCAGCCGGCTCGACCTGTCGTCGCTGGGCGAGATGCGGTGGGACGCCACCGTCGACGGCGACGGCCTCAGCGAGGCCGAGCTGCTCCAGCTGGCCGACGCCAAGCGCCCCGTCGTCCGCCTGCGCGGCCGGTGGGTGCGGGCCGATCCGGCCCGTCTCCGCAAGCTGAACCAGCGCACCGAGGTCGGCCTCGGCGACGTGCTGGCCGCCGCGCTGTCGGGCACCGTCACCGTCGACGGCACCCAGGTCGAGGCCGAGCTCACCGGCCCACTGGTCGACCTCGCCGAGCGGCTCGAGCGCATCGACACCATCCGGGCCCGCCGCGCACCGGACGGCCTCGACGCCGAGCTCCGTCCCTACCAGGAGCGAGGGCTGGCCTGGCTGGCCGAGATGGCCGACCTCGGCCTCGGCGGCGTGCTGGCCGACGACATGGGTCTGGGCAAGACGATCCAGGTCCTGGCCCTCCACCTGCTCCGCCACCAGGACCCTCCCCACCAGGACCCTCCCCACCAAGACACGGCTCCCGGCCCGACGCTGGTGGTGTGCCCCGCCACCCTCATGTCCAACTGGGAGCGGGAGGCGGCGCGCTTCGTCCCGTCGGTACCCGTCCACCGCTACCACGGCGGCGACCGCAGCCTCGACGAGATCCGCCACGACACCGCCACCGGCGACGAGATCGTGGTGTGCACCTACGGCATCGCCCGCCGCGACGCCGAGGAACTGGCCACGGTGGGGTGGGGGATGATCGTCGCCGACGAAGCCCAGGCGATCAAGAACCCGCTGTCCCGCACGGCGCGCGCCATGCGCACGATCCCGGCCGGTGCCCGCTTCGCCCTCACCGGCACCCCGGTCGAGAACCGGCTCTCCGACCTGTGGGCCCTGCTCGACTGGACCACCCCTGGCCTGCTCGGGAAGCTCGAGGTCTTCCAACGCGAGGTGGCCACGCCCATCGAGCGCGAGCGCGACGAAGCGGCCACCGCCCGGCTCGCCGCCGTGGTCCAGCCCTTCCTGCTCCGGCGCCGCAAGTCCGACCCTCACATCGCCCCCGACCTGCCGCCCAAGACCGAGACCGACCACTTCGTGGGCCTCACCGTGGAGCAGGCCACGCTCTACAAGGCGGTGGTGGCCGAGCTGCGCGACGACGTGGCCGAGGCCGACGGGATCAGCCGCAAGGGTCTGGTCCTCAAGCTGCTCACCGCCCTCAAGCAGATCTGCAACCACCCGGCTCAGTACCTCCACCAGGACGCACCGATCCGCGGTCGGTCCGGCAAGCTCGACGCGGTCACCGACCTGCTCCAGGTGGTGGTCGACGAGGGGGAGGCGGCCCTGGTGTTCACCCAGTACGTGAGGATGGGACACCTGCTCACCGAGCACTTCCGCACCCTGGGGATCGAGAGCCAGTTCCTGCACGGCTCGGTCCCCGTGGCCAAGCGGGAGGAGATGGTCGACCGGTTCCAGGCCGGCGGCGTCGGGGCCTTCGTCGTGTCGCTCAAGGCCGGCGGCACCGGACTCAACCTGACCCGGGCCACCCACGTGTTCCACTACGACCGCTGGTGGAACCCGGCCGTGGAGGACCAAGCCAGCGACCGCGCCTGGCGCATCGGCCAGGACAAGGCGGTCCAGATCCACCGCATGGTGTGCGAGGGCACGCTCGAGGAGCGCATCGCTGCCCTGCTCGAGTCGAAACGGGCCCTGGCCGAATCGGTGGTCGTCGGCGGCGAGACGTGGGTCTCCGAGCTGTCCGACGACGAGCTGTGGGCCTTGATCGATCTCCGGGAGCCCGGGTCATGAGGCGACGAGCATGACCCGGCAGTTCGGCCGCACCTGGTGGGGACAAGCCTGGATCGACGCGCTCGAGGGCATCGCCGGCGGCTCCACCGGACGACTCAGCCGGGGTCGCACCTACGCCCGCCAGAACCGGGCCGAGGACCTGGTCATCGCACCGGGAGCGGTCACCGGTCTGGTCCAGGGTTCCGAACCCGAGCCCTACGACGTCTACCTCGACATCCGTCAGTTCCGCGACGACGAGTGGGACACGGTCTTCGAGGCCATCGGCGCCAAGGCGGCCCACGCCGCCGCCCTCCTCGACGGCGAGCTCGACCCCGGGGTGGTGGCCGACGCCGCTGCGGTGGAGGTCGAGCTGCTCCCCCGGGCCCGCGACCTGCGCACCGCGTGCTCCTGCCCCGACTTCGTGGACCCGTGCAAGCACGCCGCCGCGCTGTGCTACCTGGTGGCCGACGCGCTCGACGCCGACCCGTTCGTGCTGCTCCTGCTGCGGGGGCGCCGCCGCGACGAGGTGCTCGACGGCATCCGGGCGGTCCGAGCCGGTACCGACACCATCGCACCCGACGACGACGTCGACCCCGGTACGCCCGCCACCGACGGGGTCGACGCCGCCGAGACATGGGCCCGGACCCCGGGCGAGTTGCCCGCCGTGCCGCTGGTGGCCAACGCCCCGAGCCGGCCCGCCGCCTGGCCCAGCGACCCACCGGCCCATGCCCCCTTCGACGGTGCCGGCCTGCGCGCCCTGGTGGCCGATGCATCGCGGCGGGCCTGGGAGCTGTGCGCCGGTGCCACCGACACCGGCCTCGCCCTCGACGAGCGGGCCGACCTCGCTCGCCGCGCCGTGAACGCCTCCCCGGCCCAGCGGGACCAGCTGGCGGCTCGCACCGGCGTGGCGGCCGTCGACCTCGAGGTGCTCGCCGCCGCCTGGCGCTGGGGCGGGGCCGCTGGTGTGCGGGCCAACGACGAGCCCCGATGGACGCCGCCCCCGTTGGAGATGGCCCACGCCCGCGACCTGGCCACCGACTCCGGGTTCAACGCCCGCCGGGTGCACGTGAGCGGCAACCGGGTCACCGCCGAGGGTCGGCTCCAGTTCCGACGCAGCCGCGACGGCAACTGGTACCTGTTCTCGAAGGCGTCGGGCCGCTGGGCGATGGCGGCGCCTCCGGAACCCGACGTCGAGGACCTCATCATCCGTGACCTACAGGGGTGACCCGCACCGCAGCCCCTAGCCTCGGCCCCATGGCGCAGCTCATGGCCCCCACCGATCTGCCCTTCGTGGTGATGGAAGCCCGGGAGCGGCCGATGCACGTCGGCGGTCTCCAGCTGTTCACGTCGCCACCGGACGCCGACCGCGACTACCTGCGGGGCATCTACGAAGCAGCCATCGCCAGCGAGGACGAGCTCCACCCGCTGCTCGCCCGCCGGCCGGGCCGGACCCCGCTCATCGGCCGGTACCAATGGGAGGTCGATCGCAACATCGATCTCAGCTACCACGTGCGTCACACCGGGCTGCCCCGGCCCGGCCGGATCCGCGAGCTGCTCGAGGTGGTCGGCCGTCTGCACGGCACCCTGCTCGACCGCAACCGCCCGCTGTGGGAGGCCCATCTCATCGAGGGCCTCGACGACGGCCGCTTCGCGCTCTACACCAAGGTCCACCACGCCCTGCTCGACGGTGTGTCGGCGATGAGGCTGCTGTCCGACGCACTGTCCACCGATCCCGACGAGCGCGACATGCCTCCGCCGTGGGCCGCCCGGACCCGGGTACGCGAGGCACGGGGAGAGACCGACGTCACCGGATCGGCGCCCCCTGGGCTCGAGGACCTCGTCGCCGGCGCCATCAGCGGCGCCGCCGGCCTCGCCCGGTTCGGCTTCGACGCCTTGGCGGTCACCGGCCGCCTGGCCGAGTCGATCCGTGACGGCCTCGCCGAGGATGCCGCCGTGCTGCCCTACCAGGCGCCGGCGACCATGCTGAACGTGCCGATCACCGGCGCCCGCCGCTTCGCCGCCGAATCGTGGTCGCTCGAGCGGGTCAAGGCGGCCGGCAAGCGGCTGGGCGGCACCCTGAACGACGCGGTGCTCGCCATGTGCGGCGGCGCCCTGCGCCGGTACCTGGCCGACCTCAACGCCCTGCCCGACACCCCCCTCATCGCCATGGTGCCGGTGTCGCTCCGGGGTGAGGGCGACCCCGCCGGCGGCAACTCGGTCGGCGTGATCCTGGCCAATCTGGCCACCCACACCGACTCGGGCGCCGAGCGCTTCGGGCTGGTGAAGGCGTCGATGGACGCCGGCAAGGCCCGCTTCGAGGGGTTGTCGCCGGTGCAGGTGATGGCGCTGTCCTCACCGGCGTTCCTCCCCATGGCCACCGGCCCGCTGTTCCGCTTCGACGGCTTCCGCCGGCCGCCCTACAACGTGACCGTCTCCAACGTGCCCGGGCCGCGGGAGACCCGGTACTGGAACGGCGCCCGCATGGACGGCTCCTACCCGGTGAGCATCCCGATGGACGGTCAGGCCCTGAACATCACCCTCTCCAGCTACGACGGCTCGCTCGACTTCGGCCTCATCGGCGACCGCAACGCCGTCCCCCACCTGCAACGGCTGCTCGACCACCTCGAGGACTCGCTGGTCGAGCTGGAAGCGGCCTGAGCGACTGCGTCGGGGCCATGTCGGGTACGTCCCCGACATGGCAACCATCCCCACCATCACGTTGAACAACGGCGTCGAGATCCCCCAGCTCGGCTTCGGCACCTTCCAGATCGACCCCGACGATGCGGTGAAGGCCACCCTCGTCGCCCTCGAGGCCGGCTACCGACACCTCGACACCGCCCAGATGTACGGCAACGAGAAGCAGGTCGGTGACGCCATCCACGCCTTCGATGCTCCCCGCGAGGAGCTGTTCGTCACCAGCAAGCTGAACAACGGGTTCCACGCTCGCGACGACGCCCTGCGATCGTTCGACGAAACGCTCGACAAGCTCGGCTTCGAGTACCTCGACCTGTTCCTCATCCACTGGCCCCTGCCCACGGTGGGCGACTTCGTCGACACCTGGCGGGCCATGATCGAGATCCTCGAGAGCGGCCGGGCCCGGGCCATCGGCGTGTCGAACTTCCAGACCCACCACCTCGAGCGGTTGTTCGAGGCCACCGACGTCGTGCCGGCCGTGAACCAGGTCGAGGCCCACCCGTACTTCGGCAACGACGTGGTCCGCCGCTTCGACGCCGACCACGGCATCGTCACCGAGGCGTGGGCCCCCATCGCCAAGGGCTCCGTCGTCGACGACGAGACGCTGCGCGAGATCGGCGACCGCCACGGCAAGACCGCGGCCCAGGTCACCCTGCGCTGGCACCTCCAGCGCGGCGACGTGGTCTTCCCGAAGTCCACCACCCCCGAGCGCGTCGAGGAGAACATCGACCTGTTCGACTTCGAGCTCACCGATGACGAGATGCGGACCATCGCCGGGCTCGACCGGGGCGAGCGCATCGGCCCGGATCCGGACACGTTCAACCCCACGTGAGCCGTCGCGGTACGGGGCCGCGTCCAGTTTCGCGCCGCCCGGAAGGGCCACCGGGCCGGCGGGCCGGGGAACCATGCGCCACACTGCGGCCATGACGATCACCGGCGCTCCCGCCAGCTACGAGGACCTCTCCGCCGTGTACCTGAACTGCACCCTGAAGCGGTCGCCGGCCACCTCCCACACCCAGTTCCTCATCGACCACTCGGTCACCATCATGGAGCGGGCCGGTGCCAGCGTCACCCAGTTCCGGGTGGTCGACCACGACGTGGCGTTCGGGATGTCGCCCGACATGAGCGCGCTCGACCCATCCGACGGCGGCGTGACGGCCGACGACTGGCCGATGATCGAACGGGCCGTGCTCGACGCCGACATCTTCGTCATCGGCACCCCGATCTGGCTGGGAGAGAAGTCGTCGGTGGCCACCATGGTCGTCGAGCGCCTCTACTCGTGGTCGGGTGACAAGAACGCCAAGGGCCAGTACCTGTACTACGGCAAGACCGGCGGCTGCGTGGTCACCGGCAACGAAGACGGCGTGAAGCACTGCTCGATGAGCGTGCTCTACGCCCTCCAGCACATCGGCTACACCATCCCGCCCCAGGCCGATTGCGGCTGGATCGGCGAGGTGGGACCCGGTCCGAGCTACGGCGACCCGGTGGAGGGCTCCGCCGTCCCCACCGGCTTCGACCGCGACTTCACCATGAAGAACGCCACGTTCATGACCTGGAACCTGCTCCACACCGCCCGCATGCTGCGCGACGCCGGTGGCGTCCCCGCCTTCGGCAACGTGGCCAGCGAGTGGGAAGCTGGCGAGCGCTTCGGCTACCCGGATCCGACACGATGACGGCACCGACCGACGCCATGTTCCCACTCGAGCGCGTCCGCGCCGATACACCCGGCACCGCCCACGTCGCCCACTGCAACAACGCCGGTGCCGCCCTGCCCCCGTCCGTGGTGACCGACACGGTGATCGGTCACCTCCAGCGGGAAGCCACCATCGGCGGGTACGAGGCCGCGGCCGAGGCCTCGGCGCGCACCCAGGCCGTCTACGCCTCCGTCGCCCAGCTGCTCGGTGCCGATCCCCACGAGATCGCGCTCGTCGAGAACGCCACCCGGGCCTGGGACATGGCCGTCTACGGCTACCCCTTCCGGGCCGGTGACCGGGTCCTGACCTCGCGGGCCGAGTACGTGAGCAACGCCATCGCGCTGCTCCAGCTCCAACGCCGCCACGGCATCGAGCTGGTGCTGGTCGACAACGACGAGCACGGCCAGATCGACCTCGACGCCCTCGACGCCGAGCTCGACCGCGGCGCGGCCATGGTGGCCCTCACCCACGTGCCCACCAACGGCGGCTTGGTCAACCCGGCCGCCGAGGTGGGCGCGCGGTGCCGGGCCCGCGACGTGTTCTACGTGCTCGACGCCTGCCAGTCGGCGGGCCAGCTGCCGCTCGACGTGGACCAGCTCGGCTGCGATGCCCTCGCCGCCACCGGCCGCAAGTACCTGCGCGGCCCGCGGGGCACCGGCTTCCTCTACGTGCGCGAGCCGTGGATCGGCCGGCTGGAACCGCCCCTGCTCGACCTGCTGTCCGCCCAGTGGAGCGGACCCGACCGCTACGAGATCAGACCCGACGCCCACCGGTTCGAGACGTGGGAGGCCAGCTACGCCGGCCGGCTCGGGCTCGGCGCCGCCGTCGACTACGCCCTCGACATCGGGGTGGACGCGGGTTGGGAGCGGCTCCGACGGCTGGCGGCCGGGTTGCGCGAGCGGCTCGGCGGGCTCGACCGGGTCACCGTCCACGACCAGGGTGTCGTGCGGGGCGGCATCGTCACCTTCACGGTCGACGGCGTCGGCTCGATGGACGTGCACGCCGCGCTCGAGGCCGCGGGCGTCAACACGTCGGTGACCAACGAGCACCACATCCACTTCGACGGCCGGGACCTGCCCGCGCTGGTCCGAGCGTCGGTGCACTACTACAACACCGACACCGAGCTCGACCGCCTCGTCGACGTGGTCTCCACCCTGGCGACCTGAGCCCGGCCGTGAACCCGCCGCGGTCCGGTCAGGGCCGGAGCAAGGTCTCCAGCTCGTCGTCGACCATCGGCTGGTAATCGTCGTGGCGGCCCATCCACTTCTTGACGTAGGGGCACAGCGGCACCACCGAATGCCCGGTGTCACGGATGTGGTCGAGCGTGCCGCGCACGAGCTGCGAGCCGACGCCCTCGCCCTGGAACTGCTCCTCGACCTCGGTGTGCACGAGCAGGTAGCGGCCCTGGGTGAGGTAGTAGACGACGAAGCCGGCCTGGCTCCCGTCGACGGTGGCGACGAAACGATGGTTGTCGGTGTCGTCGCGGACGACGACGTCATGGCTGGTCTCGGTGCTCATGGTCTGCTCCGGTGTTCGACTGCAGGGGCGGGCAGTTCTCTTCCCGATCATCCGCCATCCTGCCCCGGAGGTCGCTGGCCGCCCACCCGGCGGGCGGTGTTCACTGTCGCCGTGACCGACATGTCCGGACCCGACCCTCGTCCATCCGGACGATTCGACTTCCGCACCCGCACCACCGACGACGTGGGACCGATCGACGAGGTCGACTTCGCCGCCGCCTTCCTGGCCGGCGTGCCCGCGCTGCTCGCCGAGCGGGGCGAGCTCGCCACCCGGGCGTTCCGCGCCGGCGGACTGCCCGCGTTCACCATCGCGGTCGACCACGTCGTCCACTCCTGGCACCTCGACGCCGACGGACGGCTGGAGGTGGTCGAGGGCGACACCAGAGCGGGGCCGCGAGCCGACCTCCCCGCCGACTGGTTCGCCGACATCGTCCTGGACCAGCGCACGTCCGTCGCGCTGATGGTCGCCGCCCAGCCGGTGATGACCAGGGGCCGCATCGAGCACCTCATCCGCTGGGAGAAGGCGCTGCGGGCCCTGGTCGACGGACGGCCGGCCTACCAACCAGGGGCGGTCAGCTTCGTCGACCCTGGCGGCGAACCGCTCGACCTCGATCGGTCGTTCACGCTCGACGACGACCCCGCCGAGGTGCGCCACTTCCTCGCCGAGGCTGGCTTCCTCGTCATCCGCGACGTGGTCGGCGCCGACGACCGGGACGCCCTCGGCCGGGAGATGGACTCGTGGTTCGCAGCCATGAGCCCGGGCGACGAACGGTCCTGGTACGCCCAGGTGGGCGACGCCCAGGAGTGCGTCCGGGTCACCAACATGGGCCGCGACGAGATCGAGTTCCCGTTCGAGGATCGCCTCGGCCCGGTGGCGGCGCTCGCCGACTCGGGCCATCGCTACGGCGGGAGCGACCTGCTGCGCAAGCCAGTCGGAGTCACCGAAGGCCTGTCCGACCTGCCCTGGCACCGCGACTGCGAGCTCGGCATGCACTCCTACCGCTGCGCCAGCCTCACCGTCGGGCTCTCGATCACGCCGTCGGGACCGGACAACGGCCAGCTCGGGGTGATCGCCGGCTCGCACCGGGTCAACGTCGGTCTCCTCGACGTCGACCGGGTCGACCTGCCCCAGGTGTTCCTCAGCACCGAGCCCGGCGACGTCTCGGTCCACCTGAGCTGCACGCTGCACCGCGCCACGCCACCGCAACACGAGGAACGGCGGGTCACCTACAGCAGCTTCCGGTTGCCGGGCGACACCGACGAGCTCGACCGCAAGATCAAGGCGGTTCGCGACCAGGCCGGCCGCGACACCTACGCGCCGTCCTGATCGACCGGACCTCCCAGCATTCTGGACGCGTATCCGTACCGCCGGCTGGTACGCAGGCGCGTCCAGTTTCTCTCTCTCTCTCTCTCTCACACACACACACACACGATCCGCCCCCGGGGGGCGTCCGCTGCTCCCGGCTTCCCTTGCCGATCTACGTGGTGAAGCCGCCTGTCGTGGTGGTGGTGGTGCAGCCGCTGACGACGACCGAGCGGGACACCGACGCGGTGTTGCCTCGGCTGTCGGTGGCCGAAACGGTGTAGGTCCACGTGCCGTCGACCTGGTCGGGAGCGAGGTCGCCCTCCCACGTCGTCGGATCGATACCGGTCATCGCTGCGCCACCGGGGCTGCCGGGACCCGACCAGCGCAACTCGACCGAGGCGATCGAGGACTCGTCGCTGACGTCGGCGATCACGATGTCCCGGGTGCTCGACGGGCAGCTCAGGCTGCGCGGCCCGCGGGTGATGGTGATCTTCGGGGGGCGTTCGACCCTGGCCCGGACCTGCACGGGCGCCGACCCCGACGGGCTCCCCAAGACGGAGAACGACGTGGTGATCGGGCCCTCGGGCAGACCGGTGCGATCGAGCGACACCATCACCGGCGTCGAGGCGCCGGGGGCGAGTGTGCCCGACCGGGTCGACCAGGCGAACGGGCTCCCTGCGCCGCCGACCACGCTCCAGTCCACGGCCTGGCCACCAGGGTTCGACAGGGTCAGCGTCCCGGACGAGCCCGACTCGCCGAGGTCGATCACCGACGTGGAGAGCACCACGTCCCCGGAGGCCACGGTCGTCCCGGTCGTCCCGGTCGTCCCGGTCGTCCCGGTCGGTCCCGGTCGTCGTCGAGGGATCGGTGGTCGACGACGAGGCCGACGTCGACGAGGCCGGAGTCGACGATGTCGACGATGTCGACGTGGCCACGTCCGGGTTTGACGATGACGCCGGCTCGGACGTGGGCGACGACGTGGCGCTCGAGGGCGCGCCCGACGTCGACGCCGACCCGGTCGAGGTCGCGGCCGTCGAGGTCGTCCCGGCCGCGCTGGTCAGCGCGGTCGAGCGGTCGGTGCCGGCGCCGAGGAAGGCGGCGATTCCCACCACAGCCACCACGGCGAGGATCACGGCCGCGGTGACGGCGAGCCGGGACCGGGCGATCTCGCCCACTCGTGCCCGGCGCGGCGGGCGGGGGAAGCCGTCACCGTCGAAGTGCGGATCATGTCGCGGTGCCTGACCGCGGGAGGCGGCGGTGAGCACCGCGTCGCGGAGATCGGCCGGCGCGGCCAGCACCGGCGCGGCCCCGAACAGCGCGGCGGCGCTGAACCGGGAACGGGTCTCGTCGCACACCTCGCAACGCTCGACGTGACGGGCGACCCGCTTGCGGATCAACACCGAAAAGGTGCCGTCCCAGCCGTCGAGGATGCCGGCCAGCTCGTCGCAGTCCTCCTGACCCATGCGGGCCACCGTGACGGCACCGAGACTGCGGGAGAGCCGATCGCGCATGCGGTGCACGAGCACGTGGGCCTGGCTGGTGGTGACCCCCACAGCGGCCGCGAGATCGGCGCCGGAGAGGTCGTGGCGGAGGCTGAGCTCCATGACGAGCTGGTCCCGCTCGTCGAGCCCGGCGGCCGCGGCCCGCACCAGCTCGGCCAGCTCGACGCGCTCGACGTCGGCGCCCTCGGCCCGGGGATCGATCGGGGCTTCCATCTCAGCGACCCCCGGCCCGCTGAAGTCGGTGGGCCGGCTGCGGCGTCGACGCCGGCTCCGCCGGTAGACCTCGTTGCGCAGCACGGCGAAGAGCCATGCCTTGAGCCGGTCCGCCTCCCGCAGCTGACCGAGCTTGCCCGCGGCGACCAGGAACACCTCCTGGACGGCATCGGCGGCCTCGTCCCGGTCGCGGAGCATGGCGGCCGCCGTGTCGTACAGGGCGGCGGCATAGCGGTCGTAGATCGCGCCGAGCGCGGCCCGGTCGCCGCCCAGGTGGGCGGCGACCAGCGCGCTGTCGGTCCGGTCGGGCGTCATGTTGATCCGTCCTCCGTTCCGACATGGTGTCACCATCAATCGGCGACGTGGTACGAAACCACGACCTGGAAGCGGGCGTAGTCGTCGCCGTGGTCGACGGTCTCGAGCAGCACGCAGCCCTCGTCGCCGGCGGGGCCGTCGAGGCCGAACTCGGAGCACCGGGTGAGGGAGTCGATGGAGGCCACCGAGACGATCCCGGACGACGCCACGTTCCACTTGGCATCGCAGGTGTCGTTGTGGCCCCAGTCGTGGGCGACGCCGGTGCCCATGGCGCAGAACTCGCTCTTGCCGTCGGGGTCGCGCTCGGAACCGCTGACGTAGACGGTGGGGAGGAAGTCGTCGTCGTGCAGTCCGGTGGCGGCGTAGACGCTCTTCCACGGGTCGAAGCCGAAGGAGTCGCCGTCGCTCATCTTGGACTCGGCGCGGGTGCCGATCGTGGTGTCGCCAACGCCCCAGGCGAAGCTGAGCTCGCCCCGGTTGTGCCAGCTGCTGTCGCCGTCGTAGGTGACGGTCACCTTGTGGAAGGTGATGACCACGTCGTGCGTCGGCTCGGGGGCGGTGTGGAAGCTCCCGACCTGGTAGGCGGTGTGGCCGTCGGTGTCGGTGGCCTGCACGATGATGTGGTAGGTGGTGTCACCGGCCAGGGGCTGGAGGTCGGTGCTCCACTGCTGGTGGTACTCGAGCCCGCTGAGGGCGATGACGTCGGCGTGGTCGAAGCCGGGGTGGCCGTCGTGGTCGGTGGGCGACTCGGTGGAGACCCGGACCTGGAAGCGGGCCGGGGTCTTCGAGGCGACCTCCAGGTGCCGGACCGAGAAGTCACCGCCCGGGCTGACCACCGCCTTGCTGATGCACTGGGCCAGGCACTTCGGGTCGACCGGGGCGAGGTCGTCAGGGTTGTCGAGCGGCGTGACGGTGGTGAAGGTCGTCGAGCGGCTGTCGGTCTTGCCGTTGCCGTCGGTGGCCTTCAACAGCAGGTGGTACTGCGTGGCGGGCTGCAGCGGCTTCAGCACCGTGGTCCAGTGCGTCGTGCCGGGAGCGGAGCTGGCCATGGGGGTTCCGGCGCCGTTCTGGGGGCCCGTGCCGACCCAGACCCGGATCTTGGCCGGCGTGTTGGTCTTCACCTCGAAGCCCAGGTTCGGCGTGTTGGCGTTCGGGGTCAGCCACGCCATCGTGATGCACGAGTTGGCGCACCCGCCGGCCTCTTCGCCGGCGCTGAACGAGCCGTTGCCCGCCACGAGGTCCTTGCCGACGGTCTTGCGGAAGGCGTGGACGTCGACGTAGTGGTTGTGCCCGGGCTCGCTCACCTTGACCTTGAAGTCGACTGCGCCGGGCTCGTAGGCGTCGGCGTCGATGGTGAAGCCGAGCTGGGTGGTGGTGCCGGCGGCCAGGGTGGAGCCGGCGGTGTCGAGGGCCACGTGAGGCACGGTCTTGGCGGTCCAGTCCACGGCGGCGTCGTCGCAGTTGCGGACGGTGAGCGCCGAGTTCATCGTGCCGGGCTCGAGCACGGCCGGATCCGGGGTGACCAGCAGGCTGGCGCCGGTGGCCAGGACCGAGGCGCAGTCCGCGTCGACGTCGCCGACCGGATCGAGCTCGACCGGGCCGTCGCCGTCGTCGCTGCTGGGCGGCTCGGACACGTTCTGGCCGCTGTCGGGGTAACCGGTGGAGTCGTCGTCGGCCTCGAGGGCAGCTTCGGTGGCGTCGTCGAGGTCGTCGCTCACGGTGGCCGGGTCTGGGCTGGTGCCGTCCGCGGTGGTCGACGTCGTGGTCGGCTGCACCGAGGCGGCGTCGGTGGCGTCGGTCGCCTGGGCCGTCCCGTCGCCGGCGACGGTGACCGCGGCGAGCAGGGCGGCGAGGACCAGGATGATGATCCCGATCACGCCGATCGCCTTCCAACGACCGTCGGGCGAACGGCGCCCGCCGCTCTGCGGCGGGGTGGGGGTGGTTCGCAGGTACTGGGTGGGTTCGCTCATGACGGTGCCTCCTGGACTGGCGCTCGGGTGGGAACACCGGTCCAGAGACGCCACCGCGCCCGACCTTGCAGAAAGCTCAGGAGAAGATTTCCTTACCGATCGCTCCCGTCGAGGTGGTGCTGGATGACGGGTCCGACCGCGGCCACGAGCTCGTCGAGGTCGGATTCGACCAGCGGCTCGAGCTGGAGGATGGATCGGCCGAACACCAGGCCGACGAGCTGGGCGCCGGCCAGCGCCATGCGCCGGCGGCCATCGGGCCCCGGGGCGAATCGCTCGGCGTGGACGAGCAGAGCGCTGGTCACGAACTCGGACAGCATCCGGGCCGCCTCCTCGTTGGTCGCCGCCGTCCGCAGCAACGACAGGCCCGGCGACCCGGCGGCGAAGATGCCGGTGAGGTAGATGCGGGCAATGGCCTCGCCCCGCTCGCCCGCCGGGGAGCGCTTCGACCTCGGCGAGGAGGTCGGAGGGGTCGAAGGGCAGCTCATGAGCCGCGACGAACAGCTTCTGCTTGCTGGCGAAGTGGTGGATCACCAGGGCGGGATCGACGTCGGCCCGCTCGGCGATGGCCCGGATGGTCGCCCGCTCGAAGCCGACCTCACCGAACAGGGCGCGGGCGGCGGTGAGGATGTCGGCCTTGGTGTCCTCGGGATCACCCGGCCGCCGACCCACCGGCCGCGTTCCCTTCCGTCGCGGGCTCATCGCCGCGTCCCGCGTCGAGCTCGATCAGGACCTCGTCGAGGGTGGCGGCGCTGGTGCCGACGGTGGCGTCGATGCCGGCGTCGCCCAGCTCACCGCGGATCCGGTCGGGGGTCTCGCCGAGGATCCGCAGGGTGCGGCCGGCGAGGCGAAGCGACCGATCAGGCCGGTCGAGGGCACCGAACGCGTCCGCCCATCGAGCGGTGGTGACCTCGGTGACGGTGCGGTCGCCGATCACTTCGCCGGCGGTGCCGGAGGCGACGATGCAGCCGGCGGACATGAGCAGGAGACGGTCGGCTTGCTCGGCCTCGTCCATGTAGTGGGTGGAGACGAGCACGGCGACGCCCTGGTCGGCGTGGTGGTGGATGAGATCCCACAGCCGCGACCGAGCCAGGGGCGAGACGCCCGAGGTGGGCTCGTCCAGCACGAGCAGATCCGGCCCGTGCTGGGTGGCAGCCCGGAAGGCCGTACGGCGTTGGGCCCCCAGCGGCAGGGCCGCGACGAGGGTGTCGCCTTCGACCGTTGCGGCCATGTCCGACTGCCGGTGGAGCTGGTCGCCGAAGACCGCCGCCCGGAACTGGAGGTTCTCGGCGGCGGTGAGGTCGGTGTAGAGGCCCAGGTTCTGGGGCACGTAGCCGATGCGGCGGCGCTGACGACGGCTGTGCGGTTGCCCGAAGAGCCGGATGTGACCACCGGTGGGGGTGAGCAGTCCGAGGAGCATCCGGATGAGCGTCGTCTTGCCCGCGCCGTTGGCGCCGAGCAGTCCGACGATCTCGCCGGGGGCGACGTCGATGTCGCAGTGGTCGACGGCGACGAACGATCCGAAGGTGCGGGTGACGTCGCGGGCCTCGATCGGCAGGGTTGACCGGGACGACGCGGCGGGACGCGCCGGCGCGAGGGCCCCGTCGGCGTCGCCCTCCGGCGCCGGCTCGTCGACGCTGGCCTGCAGCTCGAGCACGATGGCGGCGTCCTCGAGGGTGAGCAGGCGGTGGCGTTCGGTGGCGCCCGGCCGCCACTGGCGCCACCGGGACCCGGCCCGCCACGCCCGGGGACGATCGTCGGGGGTGTCGACCTCTTCCACTGCGCCCGGCACCCGCTCGACGATGCGGCGCGGTGGTCCGGCGGCCAGGACCCGGCCCCGATCGAGGAGCAGGACGGTGTCGGCCCGTTCGGCCTCGTCCAGGTAGGTGGTGGAAGCGACGACCGCGGCGCCCTCGGCCGCGGCCCGCGTGACCAGCCGCCACAGCTCCAGGCGGCTGA
>CAVSRP010000020.1:142500-144587 GCA_963730345.1 uncultured Acidimicrobiaceae bacterium | reverse complement strand
GACCGAACGGGTGCGGGTGGCGAACGCCTCGAGCTCGGCGGCGGCCAGGCGCCAGCGACCCAGCCGGTACAGGGTCAGACCGTAGAGCTCGCGGATGGCTGGTTCGTCGGGAATCGACTCCACCAGTGGCTTCAGCAGCCGGCGAGCCTCCTCGAACCGCTCCTCGGCAAACGCGGTGGCCGCTTCACCCAGCCGGGCGATGGACCGGTTCGCCCTCGCCGCGCCCAGCAACCGCACCAGTCGCTCGGGATCGATCTCCAGGGCGTCCTCGGCTCGCTTGGCCGCCCGCTGCCGGCGGCGCCGATCGTTGGTCGACGAGCCACCGCCGCCACTGCCTTTCGGGCGGGGCCGGCGGCTTCCGGGGGTCGACGCCCGCCGGACCGCGTCGCCCGCGGCGCGCCGCACGGGCCCCTCGTCGACCCAGTTCTCGGGCCCGGCCGCCGGTTCTTCGCCACTGTCGTCCTGGCGCGATCGTTCCCGCTCGTTGGGCGCCGAATCGACATCGAACGTGCGTCGCTTGCCCTTGATCGGTGGACGTGGACCGCGGGGCTCGTCGCTCTGGCGGGCTCGGTCCGAGCGATCCCGCGGGCCTCGCCGTGGCCGGCCGCCGGGCACGCGGTCGTCGTCATCTCGGGAACCGGGCATTCGGACGATGGTAGTGCCAGTGTCGACACGGCGCCGAAGCGGCCGAAAACGACGAAGAGCCCCACCAGTGGTGGGGCTCTTCGTGAGAAACCGGCGGCGACCTACTCTCCCAGGGGGTCTCCCCCCAAGTACCATCGGCGCGAACGGGCTTAACTTCCGTGTTCGGAATGGGAACGGGTGTATCTCCGTTGCTATCACCACCGAGATCTTTGATGTCAAAGGACCGGCTGTCGACGATCCGACAGCTCGAGTTCCTCGAGCATTCCATAGCGAGCACGAACATGAATGAATCCAAGCCCTCGGCCGATTAGTACCGGTCTGCTGAACACATTGCTGTGCGTACACATCCGGCCTATCAACGTGGTGGTCTACCACGGGCCTTACCTGGTTGACCCAGTGAGAAGCCTCATCTTGAAACAGGTTTCGCGCTTAGATGCCTTCAGCGCTTATCCTTTCCGCAGGTCGCTAACCAGCCGTGCCCTTGGCAGGACAACTGGCACACGAGAGCTGCGTCCATCCCGGTCCTCTCGTACTAGGGATAGCCTTTCTCAAGCTTCTTCCGGCTGCAGCGGATAGGGACCGAACTGTCTCACGACGTTCTAAACCCAGCTCGCGTACCGCTTTAATGGGCGAACAGCCCAACCCTTGGGACCTGCTTCAGCCCCAGGATGCGATGAGCCGACATCGAGGTGCCAAACCTTCCCGTCGATATGGACTCTTGGGGAAGATGAGCCTGTTATCCCCGGGGTACCTTTTATCCGTTGATCGACGGCGCTTCCACACGCCACCGCCGGGTCACTATGCCCGACTTTCGTCCCTGTTCGACTTGTCAGTCTCACAGTCAAGCTCCCTTGTGCCATTGCACTCGACGACTGATTGCCAACCAGTCTGAGGGAACCTTTGGGCGCCTCCGTTACTCTTTAGGAGGCGACCGCCCCAGTCAAACTACCCACCTGACACTGTTCCCCATCCCGGTAAGGGACGTGGGTTAGAGCTCAGACATACGAAGGGTGGTATTTCAACGATGACTCCACACTAGCTGGCGCTAATGCTTCCAAGTCTCCCACCTATCCTACACAACGCAAATCCAAACTCAATATCAGGCTATAGTAAAGGTCCACGGGGTCTTTCCGTCCTGCTGCAGCTAACGAGCATCTTTACTCGTATTTCAATTTCGCCGGGTCTGTGGTTGAGACAGTGGGAAAGTCGTTACGCCATTCGTGCAGGTCGGAACTTACCCGACAAGGAATTTCGCTACCTTAGGACCGTTATAGTTACGGCCGCCGTTTACCGGGGCTTCATTTCAGAGCTTCGTCCGAAGACTAACCCTTCCAATTAACCTTCCGGCACCGGGCAGGCGTCACAGCGTATACAGCGCCTTACGGCTTCGCACGCTGCTGTGTTTTTAGTAAACAGTCGCTTTCCCCTGGTCACTGCGGCCC
>CAVSRP010000020.1:0-137500 GCA_963730345.1 uncultured Acidimicrobiaceae bacterium | reverse complement strand
CGAGATGCCGTGCTCCGACTCGACACGCGCCTTGATCGACTCCTTGGCCAGCATCTGGTTGACGGTCACGTGCTTGCCGACGTCGCGGAGGAACTCGAGCACGGTGACGTCGGCCGTCCACGCCCGGTTGTCGACCACGGTGGCCACCTCACCCACCACCGACTCGACCTGGGCCCGGATGCCGGCCACGTTGGCGGCCAGCGTGCCCTCGTCGAGCAGGTTGCGCTCCTCGGACCGTCCCCCCGGATCGCCCACCATGCCGGTGGCGCCGCCGACCAGGGCGACCGGTCGGTGGCCGGCCTCGGCGAAGCGACGCAGGACGAGGAGCCCGATGAGATTGCCGACGTGCAGGCTCGGCGCGGTCGGATCACAGCCGTAGTACAGGCGGATGGGCCCTTCGTCGAGTCGGGCGGCCAGCGCGTCGAGGTCGGTGCTGTCGTGCACCAGGCCACGGGCCCGGAGGTCGTCGAGGAGCTCGCTCATGGTGGCATGTCACTCGCGACGGGGTGGCCGCGTCCAGTCGTCGGGTCCCGCCTGGCGTGGAGGGGTGGCCATCGACGAGCATCGTGCGATGACCGACGTCGCCCCCACCGAATCCGGAACGGACCGCCCGAACCGGTGGCGCCGGATCGGTGTCCTCGTGGTGGTGGCGTCGTTCCTCGGCATCTGGGGCTACGTGATGTACCTGTCGTTCTTCGTCGGCCGCCAGGAGCTCCGCGACCACCTCGACGAGACCGAATGGGTGCAATCGGCCGAGGCGGCGTGCGCGCCGACGGCCAATGCGGTGGCCAACGAGCCCTACGCCAACCAGCTCAGCAGCCCGGCGGAACGCGCCGCGGTGCTCGACGACGCCACCGCCAAGCTGGAGACGATGGTGGAACGCCTCCGGGCCCTCCCGCCGCCCGCCTCAGCCGACGAGGCCAGGGCGGTCAGCCGGTGGCTCGACGACTGGGAGGAGTACAACCGCAACCGCCGGGCCTACGCCGACCGGTTCCGGGCCGGCTTCGACGAGCCGTTCCGGGTCACCGACCGCGGCGGATACCAGATCGACGTGCTGATCGACGACTTCGCCGAGACGGCCAACGACATGCCCAGCTGCGCCACGCCCGACGACGTGGGCTGAAACCCTCAGTCGCAGAGCGACTTCGGGTTTCAGGGGCGCTTCCGGCGGCGCCGCTCGTGATCGGGCAGCATCGCCCACTCGGCCTCGGCGGTCATCGCCCGGTAGGTCTCGAGCCGCTCGGCCGACAGCGTCCCATCGGCGACCGCGCCCTGCACGGCGCACCCCGGCTCCTGGTCGTGCACGCAGTCGGCGAACCGGCACTGCTCGGCCAGGGACTCGATGTCACGGAAGGCGGCGTCGATGGCCTCGGGGTCGGCGAAGAGCCCGATGGCCCGAAGTCCGGGGGTGTCCACCACGATCCCACCGCCCGGGAGCAGGTGCAGCTCCCGCCGCGTGGTGGTGTGCCGGCCCTTGCCGTCGAAGTCCCGCACCTCGCCGGTGATGGCGACATCGCCGCCGGCGAGGGCGTTGAGCAGGCTCGACTTGCCGGCTCCCGACTCGCCGAGCAGCACGATGGTGCCTCCGGCGATCCGCTCGCGGAGCGAGGCGATGCCCGCGCCGGTCCGCGACGAGACCACGAGTACGTCGAGGCCGTGGTGCTCGGCCTCGACCTCGGCCCGCAGGGCGTCGGCGTCGGGCACCAGGTCGCTCTTGGTCAGCACCGCGATCGGCTCGGCGTCAGCGTCCCACGCTTGAGCGACTGCCCGTTGGACCCGGCCGGACTTCACCGGCCGATCGAGACCGAGCACCACGAGGACGTTGTCGAGGTTGGCGGCGAGGGCCTGCGAGCCCTCCCCCACCGGGTCGGCCCGTCGCAGCACGTTGCGCCGCGGGAGGACAACGGCGACCTCGTCGTCGACCAGGGTCACCCAGTCGCCGACCACGGGGGTCCCGACGCGATCGGCCCGGGTGCGAGCCGGCACCACGTCGTCGGCCGTGGCCACCTGGACCCAACCCCGGTCCTGGCGCACCACCCGGCCGGGAACCCCGCCCGCGTCCTCGGCTGCCGCCCGCCACTCGTCGTCCCAGCCGAGCTCGTCGAGGCCGGACACGTCAGCCGCGGACCCCGCGCAGGACCTCGAGCCCGTGACGCACCATGCGCACCGTCCCGACGTCGGCTCCGAGTTCGCCGAGGTCGACCGGACGCACCCAGCGCAGCTCGGTCGACTCGTGGTTCCCGACCAGGGCGGCCGATTCGGGCGCGACGACGAGGAAGCGGGCGTCGTGGTGCAGATGCAGGCCCTCGGCCGGTGGGTCGACGTGGTGGACATCGAGATCGATGGCGACCGGATGGACCCGAAGGCCCTCGATGCCCGTCTCCTCGCGGGCTTCCCGCAGCGCCACGCCGGCCAGGTTGGCGTCTCCGTCGCAGTGGCCCCCGGGCTGGAGCCAGCGTCGGAGCTTGCGATGGTGGAGCATCACCACGTGTTCCGCCCGGTGATCGACCACCAGGGCGGAGCCGGTGAGATGGCCGGACCGGCAGCTGCGGAACAAGGCATCGGGATGGCGGGCGACGAAGTCGAGGATGGCATCGCGGTGCTCGTCGGCGGCCGGGTCGATGTCGGCCGATTCGATGTGGGTCCGGGCGACGGCGAGATCGTCGGACGGTCGGAGACCATCGTCAGCGGCAGCCAGGAAGGGATCGACCACGGCCGGAACCCTACGCGAGGTCGACCGGGCCTGAGCCCGATCACATTCAGCGCCGCGAGACGTTCGGGTCGCCGTCGACGTACCACCGCCACGGCTCGTCGGCCGCCACACTGATACCGACCCGGGTGGTCTGCACCACCGAGGTGGGCGGCGGACCACCGTCGTCCACGATCGTGACCGGCGTTCCCGAGACGAGATCGGCACCGTCGTGCTCGCCGCCCAACCCGAGGGCCTGGGTCAGCTTGCCCGGCCCCGAGCACAGATCTCGGTCGCGCCGCGCCGCCTGGCCCCGATCCCGATACATGGCGTCGAGCCCGTCGACCGGATCGAGGGCCCGCAACAGCACGGCCACGCCCTCGCCGGCGTCCCCGCACACGACGTTGGCGCACCAGTGCACGCCGTAGCTGAAGTACACGTAGAGCAGCCCGCCGGGCTCGAACATGGTGGCGTTGCGACGGGTGCGTCCCCGGTACGTGTGGGCGGCGGGGTCCCGGGTGCCGAGGTAGGCCTCGACCTCCACGATCCGTCCGGACCGATCTCCGTCGAGGTGGTGGTGGACGACTCGCTTGCCGAGCAGATCCGGTGCCACCTCGATGGGATCGCGACGGTAGAACGCGGCGTCGAGCGGCCTCATACCCCGACGGAGGCGATCAGGGCCCGGACCGCTTCGACCTCGGCCGGACGCAGGTTGGGATCGGCCAGCCGGCGCTCGCACGCGGCCCGCAATCGGTCCCGGGCCCCGTAGACGTCGATGTCGCCCAGGAACGCGTGGAGCAATCGGCGGCGCAGCACCGTGGCCGCCGCCCGCTCGAGCGGACCGCCGTCGGGCACGCCGGTGGCCAGCAGGACCCAGGTGGTGGCCAGGTCGAACGTCCGATCGCCGACCAGGGCATTCGACCAGTCGATCACCACCGGCCCCGACTCGGCGAGGATCACGTTGCCGGGATGGAGGTCGAGGTGGATGACGCCTTCGGGGGGACGCCCGCTGTCGAGCACCGGCACCGGTCGGGGGTCGGGTGCGGGGATCTCCGCGAGGCGTCGGTGGAGCGCGGCCAGCATCCGCCCGTGGGCGCCGACGCGCCACGGCCGGCGCTTGAGATCGTCGAGCTGGACCGGGCCCTCGATGCGCTCCATCACCATGTCGGTGCCGTCGGCATCGTGGATCTCGGGGACCGGGAAGCCGTGACGGTGCAGGTGACGCAACAGCTCGGCCTCCGGTACCGAGTCGTACGTGGTCCGGTACCGGCGCAGGACCCGGCCGGGCCCGGCTTCGAACACGTCGGCGGCCCGGCCCCGACCGATCAACCGCCCCGGATCAGCCGGCATCGAGCACCTCGCGGAAGTCGTCGGGGACCCGAACCGTCTCGGCAGTGCCGGTGCGTACCGCCACGTAGGTGATGGTGGCGTCGAACACCGCCACGCCCTGGCGGGTGCCGGTGAAGGCGACGTCGAAGGAGGTGTTCCCCCACCTCGCCACGGCCATGTCGACGGCGATCTCGTCGCCCAACCGCGATGCCGACGCCCAGGTGATCGTGGCGGTCTTGACCATCAGATCCCACGGGCCGGCCTCGAGGTCGGCGCCGGCCGCTCGGAACCAGCGGTCGGCGCTGTCGTCGCACCAGGCCAGGTAGACCGAGTTGTGCACGACCCGCTGCATGTCGCACTCGTAGTAGCGGACGCGGTAGGTGTCACGCATGGATCATCCGGCGAGTGACGCGATCCGGGTCCGGTCGGTGTCCAGCCGAGCGCGGAACGACTCCATCTGCACCGCCACCGGCGCGGGTCCGGCGCCACCGCTCGTGGTGCGTTGGGTCACCGGGACCCCGGCGGCCAGCAGGGCCGCGGCATCCGCTCCGAGGGCGGGGTGGTCGGAGACGAGCTCGGGCAGTGACCGGTCGCCGGCCAACGCATCCCGCACCAGACCCCCGACGATGGCGTGGGCCTCCCGGAACGGCGTACCCGCCCGCACCAGGTACTCGGCCAGGTCGGTGGCCGCCGCACCGGGGGCATCGGCGGCTTCGGCCATGCGGACGTCGTCGACGGTCAGCGTGGCGTACATGCCGGCCGTGGCCCGCAACGCGAGTCGGACCTGGTCGACCGCGTCGAAGAGCGGCTCCTTGTCCTCCTGGAGGTCTCGGTTGTAGGCCAGCGGCAGCCCCTTGAGGGTGGCCAGCAGGCCGGTGAGGTCACCGATCACCCGGCCGGCCTTGCCCCGTGCCAGCTCGGCGATGTCGGGGTTCTTCTTCTGGGGCAGCATCGAGGAACCGGTGGCGTAGCCGTCGTCGAGGCGGACGAATCCGAACTCGTCGCTGCTCCACAGGACGATCTCCTCCCCCATCCGGGACAGGTGGATGCTGATCATCGTGAGATCGAACAGCGCCTCGGCCACGAAGTCCCGGTCGCTGACCGCGTCGAGGCTGTTGTCGAACACCGCACCGAACCCGAGATCGGCGGCCACCGACGCCGGATCGAGGGGCAGGGACGAGCCGGCCAGGGCCCCGGCGCCCAGCGGCGACACGTCGAGACGCCGGTGGGCGTCGAGGAGTCGGTCGACGTCGCGGGCCAGCGACCAGGCGTGGGCGAGCAGGTGATGGGCGAGCAGGACGGGTTGGGCCCGTTGCAGGTGGGTGTAGCCCGGCAGGTAGGTGCCACCGGCCTGCTCGGCCCGCTCGAGCAGCACCGCCTGGAGGGCCAGCACGTCCCCGGCCACGGCGACCAACTCGCGCTTGGTCCACAGCCGCAGGTCGGTGGCGACCTGGTCGTTCCGGCTCCGGCCGGTGTGCAGCTTGCCGCCGGCCGGCCCGGCCAGCTCGGTCACCCGGCGCTCGACCGCGGTGTGGATGTCTTCGTCCGACGCCACGAACCGGAAGGTGCCATCGACCAGCTCGGCCTCCACCGCGTCGAGGGCGTCGAGCACGGCGGCGATCTCGTCATCGGCCAGGATCCCGGCCCGGCCGAGGCCGCGGACGTGGGCCCGGCTACCGGCGATGTCATCGAGCGCGAGACGCTGATCGAACGGCAGGCTGACCGTGTAGGCCAGCAGGTCGTCGGCCGGACCGGAACCGAACCGTCCGTGCCACAGCGTGTGGGCGGTGGTGCCGTCGGTTGGTGGGGACGAGCTCACGTGCGGGAACCCGGCCCCTGGCGCTGGGACCAGGTCTCGATGCCCAGCCCCCAGAGGCGCACGAACCCGGCCGAGTCCTCGTGGCGGAAGCTGTCCTCGGCGTCGTAGGTGGCCAGGCCGTAGTCGTAGAGGCTCGAGTCCGAGCGGCGGCCCTCGACCTCGCACGAGCCGGGCTCGAGGTGGAGGCGGACCTCTCCGGTGACGTGCTTCTGCGACTCGGCGATGAACGCGTCCAACGACTCCCGCAGGGGCGAGAACCACAGGCCGTCGTAGACCAGCTCGGCGTAGCGGGACTCGAGGCGATACTTCTCCCGCTGGAGATCCCGCTCAAGGCAGATCGATTCGAGGTCGACGTGGGCCTTGATCAACGCCAGCGACGCCGGGCACTCGTAGGTCTCCCGGCTCTTGATGCCGACGCGGCGGTTCTCGACCATGTCGATGCGGCCCCAGCCGTAGGAACCGACGACCTCGTTGACGTGCCCGATGATGGTCGCCGGCGACATCGCCTCACCATCGACGCTGACCGGCATGCCCTCCTCGAACCCGATGACGATGTCGCGGGACTCCTGTGCCGTCTGCTTGGTCAGGAGCCACACACCCTTCGGCGGCGTGGCCCACGGGTCCTCCATCTCGCCGCACTCGATGGCCCGGCCCATGAGGTTGTCGTCGATGGAGTACACCTTCTCCTTCGTCGCCTGGATCGGGATGTCGTGGTCGTAGGCGTAGTAGATGGCTTCCTCGCGGGTCATGCCCCAGGAGCGGACCGGGGCGATGATGTCCAGGTCGGGGGCCAGCGCTCGGGTCGACACCTCGAAGCGGACCTGGTCGTTGCCCTTGCCGGTGCAGCCGTGGGCGACGGCATCGGCCCCGTGGAACCGGGCCGCCTCGACGAGGTGCTTCACGATCACCGGACGCGACAACGCCGAGACCAGCGGGTAGCGGTTCTCGTACATGGCGTTGGCCCGTAGCGCCGGCATGCAGAAGTCGCGGGCGAACTCCTCTCGGGCATCGACGACGACGGCTTCGGTGGCCCCGGCCGCGAGCGCCCGGTGCTTGACGACGTCCCAGTCATCGGAGGCCTGACCGACGTCGACGGCGAGGGCGATGACCTCGACGCCTTCGTTCTCGATCAGCCAGCGGACGGCGACGGAGGTGTCGAGGCCGCCGCTGTAGGCGAGGACGACGCGCTTGGCCATGGGATGCTTCTCCTGGATTGCGGTGATCGGGATGCCCGGTGAGCCGGACTACCGGTGTTCTGGTGGGTCAACGGTCGTTCTGGGTGGCGCAATGACCTACCAGAACGGGGTTGGAGGGTTGGAGGGTTGGAGTTGGAGTTGGAGTCGGGGCGGGAATCGGAGGGGGAGCCGGGTCAGAGGCCGGCGAGATCGGAGATGCGGCGGGCGACGGTAGCGCCGTCGGTGGATTCGGCGGCCACCAACAGGAGGGTGTCGTCGCCCGCCACCGTGCCGAGCACCTCGGGGAGGCCGGCGCGGTCGAGGGCGGAGCCGACGACGTGGGCGGATCCGGGGGGCGTGCGGAGCACGACGAGGTTGTGCGAGTGCGACACCTCGACCACCCACTCGGAGCAGACCCGCCGCAGGTGGTCCTCGGGCGCGACGGCCTCCTTGGGGAGCGCCGGGACGGCGTAGACCGTCTCGCCCCCGGGCACCCGCACCTTGATGGCGCCGAGGTCCTCGAGATCGCGCGAGACCGTCGCCTGGGTGGCGATGACCCCGTCGGCGGCGAGCAGGTCGACCAGCTGCTCCTGGGTCGAGATGGCATTCTCCTCCAGCAGGCGCTGGACGCGGTGTTGGCGCTGGGGCTTGGTGAGCCGGGCGCCGCGGGTGGCGCTCACAGCGAGCCGACCTCGTGCAGCCAGCGGAACAGCCCGATCATGGCGTGCATCCGGTTGTGGGCCTGGCGGATCATCCGAGACTGCGATCCGTCGGCCACCGACGCCGAGACCTCCTCGCCCCGGTGGGCTGGCAGGCAGTGCATGAAGATCGCCGTCTCGGGGGCCGCCGCCATCACGTCGTCGTCGACCTGGAAGCCCTCGAACGCCCGGTGGCGGGTCGCGGCCTCGTCCTCCTGGCCCATGGAGGCCCACACGTCGGTGTGGACCGCATCGGCACCGTCGACCGCCTCGGTGGGCCGATCGGTGATCACGACCGCTCCGGCAGAGGCGTCGATGCCGGCGAGGCGGAGCCGATCGAGGTCGGCGTCGGTGGGCCCGTAGCCGGGCGGACAACCGATCCGGACCCGCATGCCGGACATCGCCGCGCCCAGCGCGAGGCTGCGGGCGACGTTGTTGTAATCCCCGATCCAGGCCACCGTGCGTCCCGACAGCGTTCCCCACTCCTGCCGCATGGTGAGCAGGTCGGCGAGCGCCTGGCACGGATGCCCGACGTCGGAGAGCAGGTTGACCACCGGGATCGTGGCGACCGCGGCGAGGTCGTCGAGGAGCTGGTGATCGAACACCCGGGCGCCCAGGAGGGAGTGGTACCCGGAGAGCACGCGGGCGACGTCGGCCGCCGGCTCCCGGGTGCCGATCTGCACCTCACCGGACGTGAACGTGACCGGATGGGCGCCGAGACGGACCGACGCCGCCTCGGCGGAGTGGCGCGTGCGCAAGCTGGGCTTCTCGAAGTAGAACGCGACTGTGCGACCGGCGAGGATCTCCGGACCATCCGACGCGCACAGCTCGAGCACCCGGGCCAGTTCGCCGGGCGAGAGGTCGTCGATCTCCAGGAAGTGGCGCAACGTCACGACGGTGCCCCCGGATCGGGCATCGAATCGAGCGCGGCGGCGATCATGGCGACGGCCTCGTCGATCTCGGCGTCGGAGACGATGAGCGGGGGTGCCAGGCGAAGGGCGGTGGGCGTCACCGCGTTGACGACCAGGCCGTCATCGAGCAGCCGGGCCGCCACCGCCTTGGCATCGTGGCCGGCCAGCTCGACTCCGAGGAGCAGCCCGAGGCCACGCACCGCCACGACGTCGTCGAGGGCCACCAGCGCGGTGGTCAACCGCTGCCCCGCCGCTTCGGCGAGGGCAGGGACGTCGAGGCGACGCATCTCTCCCAGGACAGCCCGGGCCGCGGCCGCGGCGAGGGGTTGGCCACCGAAGGTGGTGGCGTGGTCGCCGGGCTCGAACGCGGCAGCCACCTCGGTCTTCGCCGCACAGGCGCCGATCGGCACCCCGTTGCCGAGCGCCTTGGCCATGGTGACCACGTCGGGTTGGACACCGAAGTGCTGGAAGCCGAACCAGCGGCCGGTCCGTCCGAGCCCGGTCTGGACCTCGTCGACCATGAACAGGATCCCCCGCTCGCGGCACAACCGCTCGACGCCCTGGAAGTACTCGGCGGTGGCCGGGTTCACTCCCCCTTCGCCCTGGACCGGCTCGAGGAGCACCGCGGCCACGCTGGCGTCGAGCGCACCCTCGAGCTCGTCGAGGTCGGCCCATGGCACGTGACGGAACCCCTCGGGCAGGGGCTGGAACGCCTCCCACTTCTGCGGTTGCCCGGTGGCGTGCAGGGTGGCGAGGGTCCGGCCGTGGAAGCTGGCGAAGGCGGACACGACTGTGTGCCGGCCTCGACCTCCGAACTTGCGGGCCAGCTTGATGGCGGCCTCGTTCGCCTCCGCTCCCGAGTTGCAGAAGAAGCTCTGGTACCGGGACGCGGCGGGGTTGCCGTCGCGCAGCAGCTCATCGAGGGCGACCGCCACCTCCCAGCCGGGTTCGGTGCCGAACAGGTTGGACACGTGCAACAGCGTGCCGGCCTGCTCGGCCAAGGCGGCCGCCACCACCGGATTGGCGTGCCCGAGGGAGCAGACGGCCAGCCCGGACAGGAAGTCGAGGTAGCGACGGCCGTCGCCGTCCCACAGCTCGCAGCCCGACCCGCGCACGAAGCGGACCTGGGGCGGGCCGTAGGTGGGCATGAGTGGGCAGGCGTCGAGTGCCGCCGGCGCGTCCATGGCGGCCCGGTGAGCGATGTCGGTGGTCATGCAGAGCCCCCTGGGGCCGGTTCGTCGGTGGTGCTGTCGTCGATGATCATGGTGCCGACGCCTTCGTCGGAGAACAGCTCGAGCAGCACGACGTGCTCGATGCGACCGTCCACGAGGTGCGCCGATGGCACCCCCTGCTCGACCGCGCTGACCGCGGCGTCGATCTTGGGGATCATCCCCCCGGTCAGCTCGCCCGCGTCGACCTTCGCTCGCAGCTCGGCTGCGGTGGTGGTCCTGATCAACGATTCGGGATCGGACACGTCGGCCAACAGGCCGGGGACGTCGGTGAGGTAGATCACCTTCTCGGCCCCCAGCGCGACCGCGAGGGCGCCGGCCACGGTGTCGGCGTTGATGTTGTAGGCCTGGCCCTCGGCCGAGCCGCCGATGGTGGAGACCACCGGGATGAGATCCTCGGCAAGGAGCCGGTGCAGGATGGCCGGGTTCACCGACTCGACGTCGCCCACGAAACCGAGTTCGGGGTGGCGGGCCACCGACGTGATGAGGCCACCGTCCTCCCCGGACAGCCCGACGGCGAGTGGCCCGTGGGTGTTGATGGAGCCGACGATGTCGCGGTTGACCTTGCCGACCAACACCATTCGGGCAACGTCGAGGGTGTCGGCGTCGGTGACCCGGAGGCCGTCGCGGAACTCCGACTCGATGCCCAGTCGGCCGAGTAGCTGACCGATCTGGGGACCGCCGCCGTGGACCACGACCGGCTTCAGCCCCACCGCCCGCAGGAGCACGATGTCGTCGGCGAACGATGCCGCCAGCGACGGGTCGACCATGGCGTTGCCGCCGTACTTGACCACGACGGTCTTGTGCCGGAACCGCTGGATGTACGGGAGCGCCTCCAGCAACACGGTGGTCATGGCGATCGGCGCGCCGGTGGCGATCGGGGTCATGGCATGAGCCCGACGAGGGGCAGACCGGTGGCCTCGGGCAACCCGGCCAGCAGGTTGGCGCACTGGATGGCCTGACCCGACGTGCCCTTGACCAGGTTGTCGATGGCCGACATCACCAACACGGTGCCCGTGCGATCGTCGAACCGAGCGGTCAGGTGGACGGTGTTGGCGCCCTGGGTGGCCTTGGTGGACGGGATCCGCTCGTCCACGACCACGAACGGCTCGTCGGCATAGGCGGCCCGCAGGCAGCCGAGCAGCACCTCGGTGTCGCACGGGCCGGCAGGCCGGGCGTAGACGGTGGTGAAGATGCCCCGGTTCATGGGCGCCAGGTGGGGGGTGAACAGCACCTGTGCCCCGGTGGCCTGCTCGATCTCCGGCGTGTGTCGATGGTGCAAGAGGCCGTACGCGGTGAAGTTCTCGTCGACGGTGCAGAACGTGGTGTTGTCCTTCGGGGGCCGTCCCGCCCCGCTCACACCGGTCACGGCGTTGACCACGACCCCGGTCGGTTCGATCACACCGGCCCGGACGAAGGGCGCGATGGCCAGCGACGCCCCGGTCGGATAGCAGCCGGCCACGGCCACCAGATCGGCGCCGACGATCTGGTCCCGGAACAGTTCCGGAATGCCGTACGCCGCCTGGGCGAGCAACTCGGGCGCGGGGTGCTCGGCCCCGTACCACTCGGCGTACGAGGCCGGATCCTTCAGCCGGAAGTCGGACGCGGCGTCGATGATCCACTTCACCCGCCCGATCAGATCGGGCACGATCCCCTGGCTCACCCCGTGGGGCAGGCCGAGGAACACGAGATCGAGACCGGCGCAGTCATCGGCGCCGGCCGCGGTGAACCGCAGGTCGGGGTAGGCCGCAGCCAACCCCGGATACAGGTCGGCGACCGCGGTCCCGGCCTGGCTCTCCGCTCCGGCGAGTCGGACCTCGAACTCCGGATGCGCGGCGAGCAGGCGCAACAGCTCCGATCCGGCGAAACCGGACGCACCGAGGACCCCGACGGCAATCATGCCGTCACTCTAGTCAGGCACGTGCATGACTATGCAAAGGATCTCAGCGGGGGGTGAACCGGACGGGCAAGGTCTCGTACCCGCTGATGAAGCTCGACGCCCGCCGGGGCGCCGGTCCATCGGCGATCTCGATGTCGGGCAGGCGGTCGAGGAGCCGGTCGAAGAAGACGGTGAGCTCGAGCCGGGCGAGGGCGTTGCCGAGACAGAAGTGGTGTCCGAAGCCGAACGCGATGTGGTGGTTGGGATCGCGACGGATGTCGAACCGGAACGGGTCCTCGAAGTAGGCCTCGTCGCGGTTCGCCGACGGGTAGAAGAGCAACACGTCGTCACCAGCCCGGACCTGTTGCCCGTGCACCTCGACGTCGTGGCGGACCCGACGGCTCATCGACTTGATCGGCGACACCCAGCGCAGCATCTCCTCGACCGCGGTGGGCAGCAGCGAGCGATCCTCGACGAGGGCGTCGCGCTGGTCGGGATCGGCGCACAGCGCGGCGAGTCCGCCGCTGAGCACGTGGCGGGTCGTCTCGTCACCACCGATGAGGATGAGGAGGGATTCCCAGATGATCGATTCCTCGTCCAGCCGATCGACCGTGCCGTCGTCGCGAGGGATCTCGGCGTCGACGAGCACCGACACGAGATCGTCGCCACGCTGGCGCCGGCGATCCTCGATGACCGCGGCCTGGTAGGCCATGTAGTCGGTGAAGGCGTCGGTGGCCCGGTCCAGGGCGGCGAGGTCCCCCGACGTGCCGGCGAGCAGGATCTCGGACCACTCGAGCAGCTGCATGCGGTCGGCCGGCGCGACGCCGAGCATGTCGCCGATCACGATCAGCGGAAGGTGCCGGGCCACGTCGTTGACGAAGTCGCACTCCCCTCGTTCGGCCACGGAGTCGATCAGGGTGTCGCAGATCGACCGCAGCTCGTCGGCCTTGTCGCGCACCCGCTTCGGGGTGAAACCCTTCGACACCAGCATGCGTCGCCGCTTGTGCTCGGGATCGTCCGTCGAGATCATCATCGGGACGCCGAATCCACCCGGGCGGATGTTCTCGGCGTTGGAGAAGACCTCGGGCCGCTTGGACAGGTCCAACACGTCGTCGTAGGTGGTGATCGCCCAGCAGTCGGACCACGGGTCGTGGTAGACGGGCGCGTGCTCGCGCATCCAGGTCCACCCCTCGTGGGGGTCGCCGGCATACCAGCGGCCATCGAGCAGGTCGATGTCGTCCCGTACGGGATGACGGCCCCGGGGCGCGTGACGCTCGCCGTGGTGGCCGACCTGGTCGAGCATCGCCTCCTGCAGCTTCTTCGTGCGACTCGTCACCCGCCGCACCCTACGGGACCGGGCCGCCCGGATCTGACGGTCCGTCAGATCCCGCGCTGGCGGTCAGGCCCGCAACTCGGCGGGGTAGGCCGCCTGCACCGCGCCGATGATCTGCCGGCGGACCTCGCCGACCTCGGCGTCGGTGAGGGTCCGGTCAGTGGCCTGCAACCGGACCCGGTAGGCCAGCGAGCGGGCCCCGTCGCGGACGCCCTCGCCGCGGTAGGTGTCGAACAGCCGGACGTACCCGAGCAGGTCGCCGGCGGCCGCTTCGATGGACGCGGCGACGTCGGTGGCCGAGATCCCCTCGGCGGTCACGAACGCCAGGTCGATGTCGGAGGACGGGAACCGGCTGACCGCGGTGTAGGTGGGCGCTCCGTGGGGATGGGCCAGCAGACGATCGAGGTCGACCTCCAGCCAGGCCACCCGACCGGGGATGTCGAAGGCGGCGAGCACGCTGGGATCGACCTCCCCCACCGTCCCGACCGCTTCGCCCGCGACCCGAGCCACCGCGGAGCGGGTCGGGTGCATGGCGGGCATCTCGGCGTTGGCGACGTCGGCTCCGTCGATGGCGAGGCCGTCGCACAGCGACCGCCACGCGACGACCGCCTCGCGTGCGTCGGCGCCGGCGATGATCACCGCGACGCTCTCGCGCTCGTCGGGAAGTTCGGCGTCGGGATCGGTGGGTCGCTGGAAGACGTGACCGACCTCGAACAGGGCGATGTCGTCGTTGCGGTGGTTGACGTTGTGGCGGACCGCCTTGAGCAGCCCGGGCAGAAGCGACGTGCGCAGCACCGACTCCTCGGCCACCAACGGGTTGGTGATGGTGATGCCGTCGCCGGGGAGACCGGCCCGCTCGAGATCGCCGGGCGCGAGGAACGGCATCGGCGTGGCTTCCGAGCATCCGAGGCCGGTGAGGATGGTCCGGATCTTGCGCCGCTCCTGTTGCCTCGTCGTGAGGCCCCCCGAGAGCGTGGAGACCGGCATCGTCTTGCCCAGGCGTTCGTAGCCGTACAGGCGGCCGATCTCCTCGATCACATCGATCTCGGCGTCGGAATCGAGCCGGTAGGTGGGCAGCGCCACCGACATGAGATCGTCACCGTCGCCCAGGGTGGTGGTGAAGCCGATCGGATCGAGCAGCGCCTTCATGTCGGCCGGGGTGAGCTGAGAGCCGAGCACCGCGTTGACCCGGGCGGGTCGGACGGCGATCGGGCTCCGGTCGGGGAGCTCACCGCGCTCGTCGACCATGCCGTCGGCCACGGTGCCGGCCGCGGCGCCGAGGAGCTCGATGAACCGGGCGTGGGCCAACTCGATGACCTCGGGATCGCAGCCCCGCTCGAACCGGGCCGACGCCTCTGACCGGAGTCCGAGTCGGCGGGCGGTCTTGGCCACCGGCATCCGATCGAACCACGCCATCTCGACCACGACATCGGTGGTGGTGTCGGAGATCTCGGTGTTGGCGCCACCCATCACGCCGGCGATGCCGATGGGACGGTCGTCGCCGTCGCAGATCAACAGATCGCCGGCATCGAGCTCCCGTTCCTCGTCGTCGAGCGTGACGAGGCGCTCACCGGCACCGGCCAACCGGACGCGGAAGCCGTTCCCGGACAGGGCGGCGAGATCGTAGGGGTGCGACGGCTGTCCGAGCTCGAGCATGACGTAGTTCGACACGTCGACCACGTTGTTGATCGGTCGCATACCGAGCAGCGTCAGTCGGTTGGCGATCGTGGCCGGCGACGGCCCCACCGAGACACCCTGGAGCACACGGGCGGTGAACCGACCGCAGCGCGCCGGCGCGTCGACCTCGACCGAGACGAGATCGGCGGCCTTGGCGGGGCCGCAGACCACGGTGGGCGACGGGAGGGTGAACGGGAGTCCGAGACGGGCGGCGATGTCCCGGGCCACCCCGGCGACCGACATGGCGTCGGGACGGTTGGGGTTGATCTCGAGGTCGAAGAGGACGTCGGCCTCGATGCCCAGCGCCTCGGTGAGCGGCGTACCCGGTTCCAGGGACTCGGGCAGGATGAGGATCCCGCCCGGATCGCCCGGGAGGTTGAGCTCGGTGGGGCTGCACAGCATGCCGTTGGACCACTCGCCGCGCTTGTTGGCCCGCGTGATCTCCATGCCGTTCGGCATGACCGTGCCCACCGTGGCCAGCGGCACCAGATCGCCTTCGGCCATGTTGAACGCGCCGCAGCAGATCTGGAGCGCCTCACCGTCGCCGGTGTCGACGTCGACGATCTGCATGCGGTCGGCGTTGGGGTGCTCCTTGAGCTCGAGCACCTTCGCCACGATGATGCCGTCGAGACCTTGGCCGAGACGGTCCATCGACTCGACCGCCATGCCGAGATCGCCCATCACGAGCCCCAGCTCGTCGGGATCGATGTCGTCGGGGATCGGTGTGAACTCCCGCAGCCAGCTGAGTAGGACCTTCATCGGAACGGGTGCTCCCTAGAACTGGCGGAGGAATCGGACGTCGTTGGTGATGAGCTCGCGAAGGTCGTCGACGCCGGCCTTGGTCACGGCGAGGCGCTCGATGCCGAAGCCGAAGGCGAACCCGGTGAACTCCTCCGGGTCGATGCCACAGTTGCGCAGCACGTTGGGATGAACCATGCCGCAACCACCCAGTTCGAGGAAGGTCCCGTCGGGCCGGATGATGTCGAACTCGGCCGAGGGTTCGGTGAAGGGGAAGTACGACGGGCGCAGGCGCGACGAGAACGCACCCCCGAAGTAGGCCTTGGTGAAACGATCGATGGTGCCGGCCAGGTCGGCGAGGGTGATCCCCCGGTCGATGACCAGGCCCTCGATCTGGTGGAAGACCGGCAGGTGCGTGGCATCGGCGGTGTCCTGGCGGAACGTCCGGCCCGGCATCACCGAGTAGATCGGCGGCGGCTGGGTCTGCATGACGCGGACCTGCACCGGTGAAGTGTGGGTGCGCAACAACGTGTGGCCCTCTGCACCGAAGTCGACGTAGAGGGTGTCGTACATGTCGCGCGCCGGGTGATCGGCGGGGAAGTTGAGCGCTTCGAAGTTGTAGAAGTCGGTCTCGACCTCGGGCCCCTCGGCCACCGTGAAGCCGAGGCCGACGAAGACGTCCTCCAACTCCATGATGGCCTGGGTGACCAGGTGCAGGTGGCCGATCCGCGAGCCCTCGGTGACCTCGGTCAGGTCGAGCCGGTCGGCCTCGAGCTGGCTGATCCGGGCCGCCCGCTCGAGGGCATGCCGGCGCTCGGAGGCCACGTGCTCGAGCTCGGTGATGGCGTCGTTGACGGCCTGACCCACGGTCTTGCGTTCCGACGGATCCAACCGTCCGAGCTGCTTCTTGAACGCCTTCAGCGAGCCCTTCTTGCCGAGGGTCTCCCGTTCGGCCTCGGCGAGCTCGTCGAGAGACGCGGCGCCCTCGAGCGTGGTGCGGGCCTCGGTCGCGATGCGGTGGAGCTCATCGATCATGAAGTGCAAACCCTGCCCGACAGACCACCGTGGTCGCCAAATGGGTTCCCGAGCTCAGGGATGGGCCTTCTCGAACGCGTCGGTCGGGAGCGTGAAGGTGAACGTCGACCCCGTCCCGAGCTCCGATGCGGCGGTGAGCTCGCCGCCGTGGGCCTCGACCAGGCCCCGGCTGATCCACAACCCGAGGCCGGTCCCGGTGGGTCGGCCGTGGTCGCGACGGAAGAACTTGGTGAAGACCTTCGACAGATCGTCGGCCGGGATGCCCTCTCCGGTGTCGGAGACGGACACGGCCACGTCGTTGCCCCTCACCCGGGCTCTGACCACCAATCCGGTGGGACTGGCGTACTTCGCCGCGTTCTCGACCAGGTTGGTGAGCACCTGCTCGATCTTGTCAGGATCGGCGTACACCTCGGGGATGTCGTCGATGTCGAGCCGGCAGTCGAGCGCCGGATACGCCATCGCCACCTTCTCCACGACGGTGGCCGCCAGCGCCGCGAGGTCGATGTTGCGCCGCTGCAGCACGAGCCGGCCGGTCTCGAGTCGGCTGATGTCGAGCAGTTCGGTGACGAGGCGGGTCACCCGGTCGGCATCGTGGTGGACCTGCTCGAGCATCTCGCGCTTCTTGTCGTCGGCGAGCCGGTCCCACCGATTGAGCATGAGCGACGTGTAGCCCTTCACCGACGTGAGCGGCGAGCGGAGCTCGTGCGACACCGTGGACACGATGGCGATCCCGGACTTGTCCGACACCGACCGGGCGCAGATGACCGTGGGGCCGTCGGGGGAGCTTGCGGCCGTCACCACCGCAGCCACGTCGTCGCCGTCGGGGCGGCGGAAGGTCAGCTCCACCTCCCGCCCCGGGCCGGCGAGGGAGGCGAGCGCGGCCGGCTCACCCACGGCATCGCGCACCTGCAGCGCCGCCACCACGTCGGATCCGAGCACACTGTCGAGATCCCCGAACAGGGTTCGGGCCGCCGCGTTGGCACCGCGAAGCGTGCCGTCGGCCTCGACCACCAGCACGGCGTCGGGAAGCAGGTCGGGGTTCAGCTCGATCGTTCCGCCCCCCGAGCCGTGACCCGGCGCTGCCGCGCCGACTCGAAGGCCAGCACCGCTCCGGTCATCGCCACGTTGAGCGATTCGACCCGGCCGGCCATCGGCACCGTGATGACGGTGTCCGCCGCCGCGACCACCGCATCGGGCAGACCGTGAGCCTCGGACCCGAGCAACACGGCGACATCGCCCCGCAGGTCGACGTCGTCGGGGCTCGCCCCTCCCCCGAGGGCGCACGCCAGCAACCTCATGCCGGCCGTCCGGAGGGCCTCGACGCATTCCCGCGCATCGCCGGCACCGACGTGCGGGACACGGAACGACGACCCGGCCGACGCCCGCACGCACTTCGGGTTCCAGATGTCGACCGCATCGGCGCAGGACACTACCGCCGTGGCTCCGGCGGCCTCGGCGATCCGGAACAGGGTGCCGGCGTTGCCGGGGTCGGCCACGCCCACCAGGACGAGCACCAGCCCGTGGACGTCGCCGATCGGGATCGAGGCGGGGATCGCCGCCAGGGCGGCGACCGGTTGCGGATTGACCGGGGACGTGACCTTGGCCAGGGCCCCCGGCGCCACCGGCCGCACCGCCACCCCGGCCGACTCGGCGAGCGAGCGGAGATCGGTGGGCGCGTCGGGCTCGACGTAGATCTCGGTGACCTCGACCGGGGAGGTCAGCGCCTCGATGACCAGGGTCGGTCCGTCGATGACGAACTGGCCGTGGTCCGAACGCGCCCTACGGCGCCCCGAGAGGCGCCGTAGGTGCTGGAGTGCTGCAGAACGCGGGCCCAGCAGATCGCCGGGGCCGGGTTCGTCCACGTTCAGGCGGCGCCCGATGCCGACCCGAGGGCGGCGTCGGCCGCCGCGACCAGGGCGGCGAAGGACCCGTCATCGGTGACGGCGAGATCGGCGAGGTGCTTGCGATCGACCTCGATGCCCGCCTCCTTCAACCCGGCGATGAACCGCGAGTAGCTCGTGCCGTGCAGCCGGCACGCCGCGTTGATCCGCTGGATCCACAGCTTGCGCATCTCGCCCTTGCGGGCCCGGCGATCCCGGAATGCGTACTGCATCGAGTGCATGACCTGCTCGTTGGCGCTGCGATAGGTGCGGCTCTTGTTGCCGTAGTACCCCTTGGCGCGCCCGAGGACCTGCTTGCGGCGCTTCTTGGTGTGCACGCCACCCTTGACTCTTGCCATCTCTGACTCCTTTTCGTCCTTCGACCGTCGTGTCCGTGCCGGTCAGATACCCAGCATCTTCTTGACGCGCTTGGCGTCGGCGGGGCTCACGAGCTCCTCGCCCTTGAGACGGCGCAGACGCTTCGACGTCAAACGCTCGTTGCCGTGGTGACGGTTGGCCTGGCGGCGGGTGATCTTGCCGCTGCCGGTCACCTTGAAGCGCTTGGCCGAGGTGCGGTGTGTCTTCATCTTGGGCATGACGTGGATCCTTGTTGCTTGCGGGTTGCGGTGGCTTGCGGGTGGCGGCCCGACGAACGGGCGTTACGACGGTTGATCGGTGCTGTCCTCGGCGTCGGCGGCGGCCTGGTTCTTGGCCTCCTCGGCCGCTCGGGCCTTGGCGGCCGCCTGGGCCTTCTTGTCCGGGGCCAGGACCATCGTCATCTGACGACCCTCCTGGCGGGCGCTGGTCTCGACGCGGCCCACATCGCTGGTCGCCTCGACGACCCGGTCGAGGATCTTGCGTCCGAGCTCGGGATGGGTGGTCTCCCGCCCTCGGAACATCAAGGTGACCTTGACCTTGTGGCCTTCGGCGAGGAAGTGCACGACCTTGCGGGTCTTGGTGTCGAAGTCGCCCGGCCCGATCTTGGGCCGGTACTTCATCTCCTTGACCGATGCGGTCGAGCTCTTCTTGCGCGACTCCTTGGCCCGTTGGGCCGCCTCGTACTTGTACTTCCCGTAGTCCATGATCCGGCACACGGGTGGATTGGCCTTGTCGGCCACCTCGACCAGGTCGAGTTCCTGGGCCCGTGCGATGGAAAGCGCCTCGGGAAGGGGCTTGATCCCGATCTGTTCGCCATCGGCGCCCACGAGGCGGACCTCGCGGGCTCGGATGCGGTCATTGATACGGGGCTCGTCAGCAGCTATTGCCGATCACTCCTCAGCAAAACGTCCGTTCCTCCTGTGTGGTTCGGATCAGTCGAGGTAAGCGGCGCTGCCGGTGACGCGGAAACGGACGTCCGAAGACGTCCGCCACACCACGACCGGGTCGGCAGCTGCCGGCTCGGAGGAGTGCTTCCACGACCTGGACGCACCCGAAGGTGGCCAGGTGGGGGGCGGGCCCCGCTTTCTCAATGAATTGTGGCCGTATGGTACCGGTGGAAGGACGCCAGTTGGCAACTGCGACACCGAGGAGAGCCGCGATGTCTTCACTGTGGACCCCCGGGGGCGAGGTCCCGATCCAGCCCCGACGCCCGACAGAACCGTCCGACGCGCCCGTGGCGGACGCATCCGGGACCGAGGAGCACGCCGCCGAGCCGCCCCCGGGAGACGACGAGCAGTACGAGCAGATGCGTCGCCAGCTCCTCGAGCTGCCGGCCGCCGACATCGTCGCCCAGCACGCCATGGCCCTCTACGAGCTGGCCGCGCTGCACCTGTCGGCGCCCGAGCCCCGCCTGCCCGAGGCCCGGCTCGCCATCGACGCCCTCACCGCCCTGGTGGAGGGTCTCTCCGGACGCCTGGGATCGGCCGAAGCCCCGCTGGCCAACGCCCTCCCCCAGCTCAAGATGGCCTACGTCGAGGTCGCCGACCGGGCCCGGCCCGCCGACGACTCCTGATCGTCACCGCACGTTCCGAGCACGAAACCGCGCACTACGTGAGGCAACCGCGACCTGATGACTACATTGCACGGGGACCAACACAGCTCGAGGGGAGGGTCGTGGACGTCGCAGTCGGTCTCGGACGCCGGGCGCACCTGACGCTCACCGAGCACCTCAACGATCTCGTCGCCGCCTTCGACGAGGGCGGCCGCATCGTCTTCCTCAACCGCGCCGGCGCTCGCCTGTTGCGGGTCGACGTGGCCGACGGTCTCCCGTCGTTGCGCATCACCGACCTGCCCGCCGCCAGCGATCGCGACCGGTTCCGGACCATCGTCGACTCGGTCACCGGTGGTGACACGTGGTCGGGGCCGATCAGCATGGCGTCGCCCATCACCGGCGAGTTCCCGACCAGATCGACGCTGTGCCCACTGGAGTTCGACGACGGATCGACCGGCATCGGTTGGATCGCCAAGGACACCACCACCGACCGCGACGTGATCAAGAGCCTCCGTGACCGGGCGTTCTACGACCACCTCACCGGTCTGTCACACCGTTCGTTGTTCCTCGATCGGCTCGACCTGCTGCTGCGCCGGGTGAGCGACGATTCGGGTCCGGTGGGCGTGCTCTTCGTGAGCCCCGATCGGTTCAAGGAGAAGATCAACCGCTTCCCGCACGGCACCGGCGACATCCTCCTCAAGGCCATCGCCACCCGGGTGCCCGAACGTCTCGGGCCCGACCAGAGCATGCACCGCTGGGGTGACGAGGACTTCGTCGTCCTGTGCGAACGGGTCGACACCGAGGCCGAGGCCCTCGCCATCGCCGACCGCATCGCCGCCGCCTTCGCCGAGCCGTTCACCGTCGGTCGCCGGGAGGTCTTCCTCACCGCGTCGACCGGCGTCGCACTCGGACGACCGGGCGAGATGACCACCGACGAACTGATCCGCCACGCCGATGTCGCCGGACAGTTGGCCAAGAGCCGTGGCGGGGGCGTGATCCGGCTCTTCGACGAGGACCTCCGGGTGCGTGCGCTGCGCCGGGCCGAGCTCGAGGACGCCCTCCGCGGGGCGGCGGGTCGAGACGAGCTGGTCCTGTACTACCAACCCGAGGTCCTGCTGCGCACCAACCAGATCGTGGCCTGCGAAGCCCTCCTGCGCTGGCGGCACCCCGACTGGGGACTGGTGTCGCCGAACGAGTTCATCCCGGTGGCCGAGTCATCCAACCTGATCCTCGAGATCGGTGAGTGGGTGCTCCGCGAGGCGCTGACCCAGTCCTCGGTGTGGGCCCGGGAATTCGCCGGACGCGATCCCATCACCGTCGCGGTCAACATCTCGGCCAAGCAGTTCGCCCTCGACGACTTCGACCACCGGGTGGAGGCGATGATCGCCGAGACGGGCGCCGACCCCACTCGCATCTGCCTCGAGATCACCGAGAGCGTGCTGCTCGACGACGCCGAGGAGACCATCGAAAAGCTCAACCGCCTCAAGCAGATCGGCGTGCATCTCGCCATCGACGACTTCGGCACCGGGTACTCGTCACTGTCGTATCTGCGGCGCTTCCCGGTCGACATCTTGAAGGTCGACCAGGCCTTCGTCAGCGGCCTGGGCCACGATCCCGGCGACTCCGCCATCGTCCAGGCCGTGGTGGCCATGGGCAAGGCCCTCCAGATGACCACGCTGGCCGAGGGCGTCGAGACCGCCCATCACGTCATCGAGCTACGCGAGCTCGACTGTGACATCGCCCAGGGGTTCCACTTCGCCCGGCCGGTGCCGGCCGAGGACTTCGCCCGCATGCTGGCCGCAGGCGACGACTGGCTCGACGACTCGCTCGGCTGATCAGGGCTGCGGGGTCGGGAGCGTGCGGGCCCCCGGGACCACGGTCACCCACTCGGTGAGGTCGCGCGACGACCGACCGACCCAGAGGGTGTGCTCGCCGTCGACGATCCGCCACTGGGCCACGGTGGGATCCCAGTGGGCCAGGGCCCGAGCCTCGATGCGCACCATCACCTCGACCGACTCGCCGGCATCGAGGTCGACCTTGGCGAACCCGGCCAGCTGGCGAGGACGGGCGACCCACCCGCGGGGCGCATCCACGTAGACCTGGACCACCTCGCATCCCCGGCGAGCGCCGGCATTCGTGACCTGGACCGCGAGGCGTACCGAGGCGTCGCCGGCCACCGTGGCCCGGACCTCGCCGATCTCGAAGGTGGTGTACGACAGCCCGTGACCGAAGGCGAACAGGGGCTCGATGCCCCGGGTGTCGTACCACCGGTGGCCGACGAAGACGCCCTCGCCGTAGCGCACGTGGCCGAACTCGCCCGGATAGTTGGTGAACGCCGGCGTGTCCTCCAACCGCTTCGGGAAGGTGGTGGGGAGCCGCCCGCCAGGGTCGGCGTCACCCAGGAGCACGTCCGCCAGCGCGTTCCCGAACTCCTGGCCGGGGTACCAGGTCCAGAGCACGGCCCGGACCGAATCGAGCCAGGGCATGGGAACGGGGCTGCCCGCGTTGACGACGACGATGGTGTTCGGGTTGGCCGCGGCCACCCGCGCGACGAGCTCGTCCTGGCGGCCGGGAAGCGAGAACGACGTCCGATCCTCGCCCTCGGTCTCGAAGTCGGAACTGGTGCCCACCACGACGACTGCGACGTCGGCAGCGGCTGCCGCGGTGACGGCGCGCTCCACCTCGGCCTCCGGATCGGGGGGCGCGGCGCCGAATCGGAGGTGGGGCAACACGCCGCGGTCCGGCAGGAGCAGCTCGACGACCAGGTCGACCGGGCGGCCGCCCACCAGCTCGACCGGGGCGCGGTGCTCGGTGAGCGCTTGGACCCAGATGGCCATCTGCGGTCCGGTGTCGGGGTCCTCCAACACCACCTCGCGGTCCACGAGGACGCGGCACGCCCCCGCCGCGGCGATCGACAGGGTCCAGGTGCCGGACTGGTCGGGAGTGAACCGGGTGGACCACCGAGCGGAGAACGAGCCGCGGCCGAGGTTCGGGATCGATGCGCCGAAGAACGACAGAGCCGCCTCCGGAACGGTCTGGACGCGGAAGGCCTCCCCCGACAGATCGGCGGTGGTGAACAGCTCCTCCTCGTATCCGTCGGCGTCCAGGAGTCCGGGCTCGATCGGAGCCTCGAACAGCCCCAGTCCGACACCCCGTTGGTAGACGACCCCATCGAGGCGGTCGCTCAGCCCGGCGAGGGGTGACACCTGGTAGTGGGCGGTGACCTCGCTGGAGCCCCCACCCTGGATCCGGCCCGGCGTGACGTTCGGTCCGATCAGGGCCACCGACCCTGGATCGGCCGGCAGCGGGAGGACACCGTCGTTGGCCAGCAGGACGGCGGACGACGAGGCGGCCCGCCGGGCCAGCGCTCGACGCTCGGGGGTGTCGATGGAGGTCTCGGGCTGCTCGTCGGGCGTGTCGAGCTTGCCGGTCCGGGCGTAGAGCCGCAGGATCCGGCGGACCTTGTCCTCGAGCTCGGCCTCGTCGACGTCGCCCGAGCGCACCGCGTCGGCGAGCGCGGGGCCGAACTGCAATGGCGGGCCCGGCATCTGCAGATCGAGACCGCCGTTGCCGGAGCGCACGGTGTCGTGGGTGGCGTACCAGTCGGACACGATGACGCCGGGCCATCCCCACTCGTGCTTGAGGACATCGACCTGCAGGCGCCGGTGCTCGGTGGCGTGGGTCCCGTTGATCTTGTTGTACGCCGCCATGATCGTCCACGGATCGGCCACGGCGACGGCGGCCTCGAACGGCCGCAGGTACACCTCGCGCAGCGTCCGCTCGTCGACCTCGCTGCTGATGGAGTGACGCTCGAACTCGGAGTCGTTGCACACGAAGTGCTTGAGCGATGCACCGATGCCACCGGCCTGGAGGGCCCCGATGAAGGCGGAGGCCAGTCGTGCGGTCAGCTCGGGATCCTCCGAGTAGCACTCGAAGTTGCGGCCGGCGAGGGGGTGGCGGTGGATGTTGACGGTGGGGCCGAGCAGGACCTGTGCACCCTTGGACCGGGCTTCCTCGGCGAGCACGGCGGCGATCTCGGCCACCAGCTCGACATCCCAGGTGGCGCCGATGGCCGATCCGACCGGGAAGCACACCGCCCGAGCCCCGGTGGTGAGATCGCCCCGGGCGCCGGTGGGCCCGTCGGTGACCTTGAGATCACCGAGACCGAGACGGGGCACGCCGGTGATGCGCCATCCGTCCTTGCCGGCGGTGAGGGTGGCGCGCTCGTCGAGGTCGAGCTGGTCGAGCAGCTGCTCCACCCGATCGTCGTGGTCGCTCACGGCTTGGCCACCGCTCCCGCCTCCCACCGGCCGAGCCTGCCGGCAACGACGTCGAACCGCACACGAGTGCCGACATCGATGGTCCGGGTGCCGTCGGCGATGCCCGTGCAGTGGAACGGGTAGGTGGTCCCGTCGTCGGCGGTGACCTCTCCGAGGCCCCGGAATTCGTCGAAACTGGACACGGACCCGGTACGAGGTCCGAGAGATGCGATGGCCATGGCGTGAACGTAGTGGTCTACTGCGATCAGAGGTCGGAAACGAGCTGCACGATGGACCAACGAACACGACGAGCAACCGCCCTGCGCAATGGCCTGGCCGATCGCTTGGTCCGCGAGGGCACCATCCGGTCGGCCGCCGTGGAGGCGGCGATGCGCTCCGTACCCCGGGAACGCTTCGTTCCCGAGCTCGGGCTGGCGGAGGTGTACGACGACCGTCCCCAGTTGGTGAAGGCCGACCGGTCGGGCACGTTGAGCACGATCTCGCAACCCACGATGGTCGCCATCATGCTGGAGGCCGCCGACCTGGCCGCGGGTCAACGCGTCCTCGAGATCGGCACCGGGTCCGGCTACAACGCGGCGTTGCTCGGCACCATCGTGGGCCCGACCGGCGCGGTGGTCAGCATCGACATCGAGGACGACCTCGTCCGCTTCGCGGCGAACGCCCTCGCCACCCTCGGCCTGACCCACGTCGAGGTCCACACCGCCGACGGCCGCGACGGATGGCCGTCTCGAGCCCCCTACGACTGCGTCATGGCCACGGCGAGCGTCGACACCGTGCCCGAACCGTGGCGACAGCAGCTGGCTGACGGAGGCCGCTTGCTCGTGCCCCTCGACTCCCTACGGACCCTGCAGGTCGAACGCCGACACGGCGATGCCTGGGTCGCCCTACCGTCGTCGCCGGCCACGTTCATCCCCCTCCGCTGACCAGGATCAGTGAACGATCTTCGACAGCGGGAGCTCGAGGATGTCGCTGGCGCCGGCATCGACGAGCGCCGGGATCAGGACGTTGATCTGGTTCTTGGGCACCACGGTCTCGACCGCGTACCCGCCACCGCCGTAGAGCTCGTTGACGGTGGGCGCTTTCATCGACGGGATGATGTCGATCACCTTGTGGAGGTCGCTGCCCGAGACGTTGAGCTTGACCAGCACCTTGCCCCGGGCCTCGAGCGTGCCGTTGAGCAGGGTGAGGATCTGGCCCATGGCGTGGGCCTTCTCGGGATCGGCATGCGAGGTGGGATTGGCCAGCAGCTCGGTGTAGCTGGTGAGGATCGTGTCGATGATCTTGAGTCCGGCGGCCCGCAACGCCCGGCCCGTCTCGGTGATGTCGACCACGCAATCGACGATGTCAGGAACCTTGGCCTCGGTGGCGCCATACGACAGCCGGATGTCGGCGTCGATCCCCTGTTCGGCGAAGAAGCGCCGGGTGAGCTCGGGGTACTCGCTCGAGACCCGTACCCCGGCCGGCAGATCACGGACCGAATCGACGGGAGAGTCGTGCGGGACGGCCACCACGATGCGGACCGGGTTGCTGGTGGCCTTGGAGTACTGCAGCTGTCCGAGGGACACGACCTCGCTCGACGTCTCCTCCACCCAGTCGCGACCGGCGATGCCGAGGTCGAAGAGCCCCTCGGACACGTACCGCGGGATCTCCTGGGGACGCAGGATGCGCACCTCGTCGATGCGCGGGTCGTCGATGGTGGCCTTGTAGTCGACGCTGCTCGACCGGTTGACCTGGAGGTCGGCCTCGGCGAACAGCTCCATGGTGGCCTTCTCGAGGGATCCCTTGGGCAGCACGATCTTCAGCACGGCAGCGAGGCTATGGGCCGCTCTCCAGCACGCCGAATCGGTTGCAGGGAGGTTCCCGACGAAGGAGGGAACCTCAAGCAAAACGCTGGGCGAGGCGCGCCATCTCGACCGCGACCATGGCGGCTTCCTCGCCGACGTTGTGGCCGCCGGGGCCCTCCGAGCGGGCCAGGGCCTGGTCGCGGTTCTCGACGGTGACCAGACCGAAGGCGATGGGGATGCCGGTGGCGAGTTGGACCCGCTGCACGCCGTTGGCCGCCCCCTCGGACACGATCTCGTAGTGGGTCGTCTCACCCCGGATCACGGCGCCGATGGCGATGATGGCGTCGACGGCGCCGGAGCGGGCGAGGATCGAGGCACCCATGGGGATCTCGAAGCTGCCCGGCACGGTCTCGAGCACGATGTCGTCGAACGGGATGCCGAGATGGAGCAGACCGCGCTCGACGCCGGCGCACAGGCGATCGACGATGTCGGCGTTCCAGCGGGAGCGGACCACGCCGATGCGCAGCCCGATGCCGTCCAGATCCTCCGGCGCCGCCGCCCGATCCCCGGGATCTGTCGTCATCGCGTCACACCCCGGTTGACGGGGCGACGACATTTTCGGTCAGAGGACATCGTCGAGGCCCTCGAGCAGGTGGCCCATCCGCTCACGCTTGGTGCGCAGGTACTTGATGTTCTCCGGGTTCGGCACCGATTCGAGCGGGACACGACCGGTGATCTCGAGCCCGAAGCCGTCGAGCCCGCCGTACTTGGACGGGTTGTTGGTGAGCAGGCGCATGGTGGTCACGCCCAGGTCGACCAGGATCTGGGCGCCGATGCCGTACTCGCGCGAATCGACGGGCAGCCCGAGCGAGAGGTTGGCCTCCACGGTGTCCTGGCCCTGCTCCTGCAACGAGTAGGCCCGGATCTTGTGGCCGATCCCGATGCCGCGGCCCTCGTGGCCCCGGAGGTAGACGACGACGCCCTCGTCGGCCTCGGCGACCATCTCCATGGCCGCGGCGAGCTGGGGTCCGCAGTCGCAACGCAGGGAGCCGAACACGTCGCCGGTGAGGCACTCGGAGTGGACGCGGACGAGCACGTCGCGGGCATCGTGGAGGTTGCCGCGGACGAAGGCGAGATGCTCGATGCCGTCGAGCACCGACTGGTAGGCGTAGCAGGTGAAGTCACCCCACTCGGTGGGAATCCGGGCCTCGGCGATCCGCTTCACCAACTTCTCGTTCTTGCGCCGATAGCGGATCATGTCGGCGATCGAGATGAGCAACAGATCGTGGTCGGCCGCGAATCGCTCGAGCTCGGGCACCCGAGCCATGTCCATCTTCTTCTCGTCGACGATCTCGCACAGCACGCCGGCCGGGTACAGGCCGGCCATGCGGGCGAGGTCGACCGCAGCCTCGGTGTGCCCGGCTCGCTTGAGCACGCCGCCGTCACGGGCGATGAGCGGGTTGACGTGGCCCGGGCGGGTGAGGTCGGGGGGACGGGTCGACGGATCGACGAGCGACTGGATGGTGGCCGCCCGATCATGGGCGGAGATGCCGGTGGTGGTGCCCTGGCGGACGTCGACCGAGACGGTGAAGGCGGTCCGCATCGACTCGGTGTTGTCGCGCACCATCAGGTCGAGGCCGAGCTCCTGGGCGCGTTGTCCGGTGATCGGCGCGCAGATGTAGCCGGACGTGTGGTGGAGGAAGAAGGCGATGGCCTCGGGGGTGGCGTACTCGGCCGCCATGATGAGGTCGCCCTCGTTCTCCCGGTCCTCGTCGTCGACCACCACCACGATCTCACCCCGTCCGATGGCGGCGACGGCGTCCTCGATCTTGGCGAACGGCATCTAGGAATCCTTCCAGGTCAGGAGACGCTCCACGTACTTCACGGTGACGTCCACTTCGAGGTTGACCGGATCGCCGGGTCCCTTGTGGCCCAGCGTGGTGACCGCGGCGGTGTGGGGGATGACGGCGACCGTGAACCCGTCGTCGAGCACGTCGACGACGGTCAGGCTCACCCCGTCGACGGTGATCGACCCCTTGACCACGACGTACTTGAGCAGGTCGCGCGGCATGCGGATGCGCAGGTCGGGTACGGCGTCGACCACCTCACCCACTGCGTCGACGTGGCCCTGCACGATGTGGCCCCCGAGCCGATCCTGGGCCCGGACCGGCCGCTCGAGGTTCACGGGCGCGCCCGTGGCACTCACCCCCAGGTTGGTGCGCTGCAGCGTCTCGTGGGAGACGTCGGCCTCCCACCAGTCATCGCCGATCGCCGTCACCGTCAGGCAGCAGCCGTTGACGGCGATCGACGCCCCGATCTCGGCGTCCTCCAACACGGTCTTGGCCGCGATGCGCAGCACCACGCCGTCGAACGAGACGATCTCGCCGAGCTCCTCCACGATGCCGGTGAACATGATCTTCTCGCCTCCGATGACGGTCAGTGTGTCACAGAACTAGAACACGTTCTCGTTTTCGACGCCGGGCAGCAGGTCGACCCGCAGGTCCGGTCCGAGCCGCTCCACCGTGGCGATCCGGCCACGCCAGACGTCGTCGATGGTGGCGGCTCCGGCTCCAGTGAACAGGCCCAGGGCGTCATCCCCACCGAAGAGCGCCGGCGCGAGGTAGATGACCCACCGGTCGACGAGCCCGGCCCGGTGGAACGACGAGACCACGCCGGCACCACCCTCGACCAGCACCTGCACCATGCCGTCGGCCCCGAGCTGGTCGAGGATGTCGGGGAGATCGCCGGTCAGCTCCCGGCAGGGTCGGACCCGCGCCCCGGTCGGGGCGGTGCCGAGCACGATCCGCTCGGGATCACGGCCCTCGACGTGGCGGACGGTGAGCTCGGGGTCGTCGGTGCGGACGGTACCGGCACCGACGATGACACCGTCGCTCTCGGCCCGGAGACGGTGCGCGTCGGCCCGCGCCTGCTCACCCGTGATCCACCGGCTGGAGCCATCGGGGGCTGCGGTCCGCCCGTCGAGGCTGGCCGCCAGCTTGGCCACCACGAACGGTCGACCGGTCCGCCGGTGGTGGAGGTACGGCGCCAGCTGTGCTTCCACCTCGGCGGCGCGCACGCCCACCACGACATCGATCCCCTCGTCCTCGAGCACCCCGACTCCCCGTCCCGAAACCCGTTCGTCGGGGTCGAGGATGCCGATGACGACCCGCCGCACGCCGGCAGCCACCAGCGCCTCGGCGCACGGTGGCGTGCGGCCGTGATGGCTGCACGGTTCGAGCGTCACCACCGCCACGGCTCCGGCGGCATCGGGGCCGGCCTGGGCCAGGGCGTGGGCCTCGGCGTGGGGTCCCCCCGGCTCGTGCGTGGCACCGACCACCGTCCTGCCGCTGGGGGTGAGCAACACGCAGCCGACCCACGGGTTGGGATGGGCCACGGCCCGGGCCGTCGCCGCCGCGTCCAGGGCCTTGCCCATCGCCTCGTCGTCGGTCATCGCGTCCGCCCCGGGGCCCGCATCGGCGCTCAGTGTGGCCGTTCGCCGCGGAGCAACTCCAGCGCGTGGGGCACCACGTCGAGCACCGCGTCCAGGCACTCGATGGCGCCGGTCGTGGACCCCGGGAGGTTGAGCACGAGGCACGCGCCGATCGTGCCCGCTCGCTGGCGGGAGAGCCGACCCAGCGGGTTGACCAGGCGCATCGCCTCGGCCAGGCCCGGCGCCTCGCGCTCGAGGACCGCTCTGGTTCCCTCGGGGGTCAGGTCGCGGGGGCCGAAGCCGGTGCCGCCGGTGGTGACGACGAGACCGGCGAAGCCGTCGGCCATGGTTCGCAGCACCCGGGCGACCGATTCGATGCCGTCGGCCACCACCTGGTGGTCGACGATGTCGAAGCCGGCGTGTCGGAGGTGCTCGTCGAGGGCCGCGCCGGAACGGTCGTCGCGGGTGCCGGCGACGACGCCGTCGGACACGGTGAGGATCTTGGCCGGTGCCACCGCCGGGACCCTAGATGCCGCGATCCCACGCGGCGATGAACATGCCGTCGGCCTCGGCGCCGGGCCCCAGGGTCTGCGCCGAGGCCAAGGTGAAGCCTCCGGGCAGCGGCTCCGCGGCCACCACGTCGCTGGTCTCGGCCTCGGTGAGCGTGCACACGCTGTAGACCAATCGCCCGCCCGGAGCCACCAGCTCGCCGGCCCGAGCCAGCAACTCGACCTGCAAGCCACGCAGCCGGGCCGGCGCGTCGGCGTCGATGCGCCAGCGGGCATCAGGTCGCCGCCGCAGTACGCCGAGTCCGCTGCACGGTGCGTCGACGAGGACGCGATCGAAGCTGCCGGCCGCGAACGGCGGGTGGCGTCCGTCGGACACCACCACCGCGACCCGGGCACCGACACGTTCCGCGTTGTCGACCACGAGGCGGGCCCGGTGGAATCGCTGGTCGGCGGCGACGACGGACGCGCCGAGCGTCGCCAACCCCGTCGCCTTGCCTCCCGGCGCGGCACAGACGTCGAGCGCTCGCTGGCCCTCCGTGGCGCCGACCACCTCGATCACCGCCTGGGAGGCGAGATCCTGGACGTAGCCGTCGGCACGAACATGGGTCGTGGCCGGTTGGTTCATCGCCGCGAGGGCACGATGGGCGGCGTCGGCCCCGAGACTGGTCTCGAGCTCCTGCACGATCCAGTCCGGGTAGCTCAGCTCGGTGGCGACATCGGGCCAGTCGACCCCGGCCGCGACATCGGCCGCCACCCGGCGCAGGACGGCGTTGACCAGTCCCCGAGCCGGCTTCGGCGCCGCGCTGACGGTGGCGTCGACGGCTGCGTGCGGCGCGACGTCGGCGAAGGCCAGTTGGTAGGCGCCGAGGCGGAGGGCGCAGGCGACCCTCGGGGTCACGTCGCCCCGCCGGTGGCGATCGACGAGGTGGTCGCAGGCCCGGCGCAACCGGGTGGTCCCGTAGACGAGGTCGGTGACGAAGCGCCGGTCCCGGTCTGCCAGGTCGGAACGGCCGAGGAGGGCGTTGGTCACCAGGTTGGCGTAGGCCCCGTCGGTCTCGATCCGTCCCAGGGCGTCGAGGGCGAGCCGACGGGCCGCCACACCGGGGTCGTCGCTGGCCCGGTGGGAGCGACGGCTCACGTACCGAGCCGATCGGAGGCTGACCAGTGGGCACCGTTGGCCCACGCCCCGGCCGGCGTCCGCGGCTTGCCCGCCGGCTGGACCTCGAGCAGCTCGATCTCGCCGTCGCCGGCGGGGTGGACGATGCCGGCACCGGTCGGCGACAGGCTGGTCCGCCAGATCTTGAAGCGCTCCCCGTCGCGGGTGGTCCACGCACCGCCGACCCGAACCTGGCGGTGGATCTGCACTGCGGGTGCCGTCCAGTCGATCCGGAGATCGTCGGTGGTGAGCTTGCGGGCGTAGACGGGCTCGCCGCGTTGGGGCGTGGGCTCGGGGAGACCGGCACGCAGGTTGTCGACCAGGAGTCGGGTACCGGCGGCGACCAGCCGGGCCCGCAGCTCATCGGCGGTCTCGTCGGGGCCGATGGCCAGCTCCTCCCGGGCATGGACGGCCCCGGTGTCGAGCCCCTCCTCGACCACCATCAGATCGACGCCGGTGACGGTGTCGCCGGCGAGGATGGCCCGCTCGACCGGGGCAGCGCCCCGCCAGCGGGGCAGGAGGGAGAAATGGACGTTGACCATCGGCATCGCGGCCAGCACGGGGGGACGGATGATCTGGCCGAAGGCCACCACCACGCCCAGCTCGGCGGGAGCGGAGATCACGTCGACGATGTCGTGGGTGACAGGGAGACCGAGCTCGACGGCAGCGGCCTTCACCGGGCTCGGGGTCGTCGCTCCCCCGCGGCCGCGCCGGCGATCCGGGTTGGTGACCACGAGCACGATTTCGAATCCGGCCGCGTGCAGGGCGCGCAGCGGCGGCACCGACATCGCCGGAGTGCCGAGGTAGACGAGCTGGCGGGGCACGGAGCTGATGTCAGCCGAGCCGGAATCCCGCAGCCTTCGAGGTGAGCGCCGCCCCGAGGCCCTCGCCGTCGAGGCGATCGCGCATGGCCCGGATCTCCCGGAGCGCGATCTTCTTGGTGTCGGGATCCATGCGCTCGGTCATCAGCACCCCGTCGAGGTGGTCGAGCTCGTGTTGGAACAGCCGGGCGGTGAGCTCGTCGGCTTCCAGGGACACGTCGTTGCCGTCGAGGTCGACCCCCACGATGTGGACCTCCTTCGGGCGGACGATCTCGAACGACAACCCGGGAATCGACAGGCACCCCTCCTCGTAGGTCCACTCGCCACGCGACTCGACGATGCGGGGGTTGACGATGACACCGGGCTGCTCGCGGGTCTCCGGATCGAGGTCGTACACGAAGAGGCGCTTGCCGACACCGACCTGGGGGGCAGCGAGGCCGAGCCCGGGGGCCTCGTACATCGTTTCCAGCATGTCCTCGGAGAGCTTGACCAGCCGACCGTCGATGTCGGTGATCTCGGAGGCCACGGAGCGCAGGACGGGATCGCCGACCACGCGGATGGTGTACGGGGCTGCCACGGATCCGAGGCTACCGTCGGGCCCGTGGGCACCCCACCCAGCGCCGGCGGCGAGCAGTACTTCAGCGCGACGCCCACGTCGGCCTCCCGTCCGTCGCTCATCCGGATGACGGCACGAGGTGCAACGGTCGAGCTGACCACCGATCGCGGGACGTTCAGCCCCGATCGGCTGGATCCCGGGACCGCCTTCCTGCTCGGCGCCGCTCCCCCGCCGCCTCCGACCGGGCGGCTCCTCGACCTCGGCTGCGGCTACGGCCCCATCGCCGTCACCCTGGCCCGCCTGGCTCCGGCGGCCGAGGTGGTGGCGGTCGACGTGAACGAACGGAGCCGCGCCCTGACTGCAGCCAACGCCGAGCGCCTCGGGCTGACCAACGTCACCGTCGCCGCACCGCACGAGGTGGCCGAGGAGCCCTTCGACCTGATCTGGTCCAACCCGCCGATCCGCATCGGCAAGGCGGCGCTGCACGACCTGCTGCTCCATTGGCTGGGTCGGCTCGGTTCCGGCGGTTCGGCCGTGCTCGTCGTCAACCGCCACCTGGGGGCCGATTCCCTCCAGCGCTGGCTCGACGAGCAGGGCTTCCCCACCGAGCGGTTGGCGTCGAAGAAGGGGTATCGGCTGTTGCGCTCGGCCCCCGCGGCCTGAAGCCCCCGACTTTCAGGCGGCGGCTGACGTCGACAGCAGGTCGGCGAGGACCGAGCGGACGACCGCCCCCAGTGCCTCGCCGTCGTGTCCCGCACCGGCCACCAGACGAAAGTCCACGGGCACGCCGGCGGCCGCCAGCGCGGCGGCATAGCGCTGGGCCGTGGCCGGCGCCGCGATGGGGTCGACCGCGCCGTGGACGATCGTGACCGGTGGGCCGTCGGGGTCGACCACTGCGATCGGCTCCAGGCCGGCGATGTCGCACGATCCGGCCGGGCAACCGAGTGCCGCGGGCAGTACCGGGGCGAGCAGGGGGGCCGCGGCGACGTCGGGTCCGAAGTCGTAGATGCCCGACACGGACAGGACCGCGTCGGGGGCGATGGCCGGGCCGACCGTGGATGCGGCGAGACTGACGAGGTGCGCGCCGGCCGAGTGGCCCACGGCGAGGACCTGGGGGCCGAGGTCGAGCGACCGTCCCGGGCCACGGACCCACTCCAGAGCCGCCCGCACGTCGTCGAGCTGATCGCGGGCCGTGACGCCGGTGGCCTCGTCGGCCAGCCGGTACCCCACCGACACCAGGGCCCAGCCCGAATCGGGGACGCGGTCGATACCGAACTCGGGCGGGATGTCCGACGGATCGCCTCCGACCCAGCCACCCCCGTGGGCGTAGAGCACCACCGGATGGGGCCCGGGCCCCGGGGGAAGGGCGATCTCGAGCCGGCCACCACCCGCGAGGGGCACGGTGACGGATCTCGCCACCGCGGACGGGACCGCCGCCGCCCGGATCGGCGGGCCGACGGCAGCGAGCAGCACCGGTCCGCCGTCGAGTTGGTGGGCCGGTGCACGACCCAGCGCCACCTCGGTGCGGCGGTTGGCCGAGGTCATCGCCGCGGACACCACGCCGGCACACAGCACGGCCACGATCCAGAGCGCGCCGACGAGCCAGCGGTACGAGTGGCGCGGCGGTGTGGACGGCGTTCGCATGGTTCCCTCGCAGGTCCCTTCGGCGTCGACCGTGCCGCCTCCTGCACCCGTCCCGACCGACCGCGTCGATCTGCAGCGACGGCAGTAGCGTTCATCTGACGCCGCGATGACCACCACCGCTCGACCGACGCTCCGGCACGTGCCGGCACTCGATGGCCTCCGTGGTCTCGCGGTGGCCGCTGTCGTCGCGTACCACGCCGGATTCTCGTGGGCCCCGGGCGGCTACCTCGGCGTGTCCGCCTTCTTCACCCTGTCCGGGTTCCTGATCACGTCGCTGCTGCTGGTCGAGTGGGACGCCACCGGTCGCATCTCGCTTCGCCGCTTCTGGAACCGCCGGTTCCGCCGGTTGCTGCCCGCCGCGCTCGCCGTCATCGGTGCCGTCGTGCTGGTCGCTCCCCTCTTCGCCGACAGCGGGCAACTCGCCGACCTGCGCGGCGATGTCTTCGCCGGTGTCGGCTACGTCGCCAACTGGCGCTTCGTGTTCCAACACCGCTCGTACGGAGACCTGTTCACCGGTCCCTCGCCGCTGCAGCACCTGTGGTCGCTGGCGATCGAGGAGCAGTTCTACCTGGTGTTCCCGCTGCTCACCGTGGCCCTGCTGCGCATCGGCGGAGGCCGACGGCGGGTACTGGGAGCTGCGTTCGGGGTCCTCACCGCGGCCTCGGTGGCGTGGATGGTGCACCTGGGCGGGTCACCGTCGGGCGCGACCCGCTCCTACTACGACACCGGCACCCGCGCCGCCGAGTTGCTCGTCGGCGTGCTGCTGGCGCTCGTGCTGGCCGGTCGCGGTGCACGGCTCCAACGCGCACCCCGCGTCGTCAGCGCGGTGGGTGCGGCCGCCCTGGCCGCCGTCGCGGTGGCGTGGGTCACGGTGCCCCAGGACTCCGCCCTCCTCCACCGCGGCGGGCTCGCGATCCACGCCCTGCTCGTCGCCGCGGTTCTCGCCGCCGCCCACGTGCCTGGCCCGGTGCGGAGCCTGGCCTCGACTGCCCCGCTGCGCCTGGCCGGACGTGTCTCCTACGGCATGTACCTGATCCACTGGCCGGTGTTCGTGTGGGTCGATGCCCAACGCGCCGGCGTGGACGGCATCGCCTTGTTCCTGGTGCGCATGGCCATCACGGTGGGGCTCACCGCGATCTCGTACCGCTTCATCGAACAACCGGTGCGGACCGGGCAGCGCCTGGTCGGGGTCCGGGGCCTCGGCACCGCGCTGGCCACTGCCGCATGTGTCCTGGTCGCCGCCACGGCCGTGTCGGTGTGGGCCGTGCCGCGTGACGACCTCCTGGCCACCCTCGACAACCTGCCCGGGGCCGACACCGCCCCGAGCCCGGTCGACACAACCGGGGTCGCCGGCGAGAGTCCGGACACGGCGACCGCGATCACCGCGGCGCGGACGGTCGACGACGTGCTCCTCGTGGGTGACTCGGTGATGAGTCAGGCGTCGCTCCAGCTCTCCGCCGCGTTCGCCGCCGAGGGAATCACCACTGCGTACGCCGGTGGCCCGGGGACCGGTCCCTTGTCTCCGCAGGGTTCCTGGGCCGAGCAGATCGACGCCTGGGTGGCTGGCACTGACCCCGACGTCGTGGTCATCGAGGCGTGCTGCAACTACACCACCGAACCCGACCAGCGCTACGTCGACCGGGCCGGCGTCGCCGTCGCCCCCGGCTCGGCGGAGGTGCTGCCGGCATGGGAGACCGAGATCCGGGACCTCATCCGGCGGGCCGGAGCACGCGGCGCCCGCGTCGCGCTGGTGCGTTTCGCCCCCGTGCAGACCAACGGCTTCTACGGCCCCCTCGAGGCGCACGTCGCGATGGTCAACGCGCTCTACGATCGCCTGGCCGACGAACTGCCCGACGTCGAGCTGGTCGACTGGGGCCAAGTGCTCGCCCCCGACGGTACGTTCACGTGGGACGTCGTCGACGACACCGGGCAGCGGGTCCGCGTCCGCCTGCCCGATGGCGTCCATCTCACGCCGGCCGGCAGCAAGCTGGTGGCATCCGCCACCGTGGCTGCGGCCCTCGACGGCAAAGCGAACGCGGACATACGCCGGAGTTGACGAGCCGGTCGGCCGGAGGACGGCGGGCGAGCAACTCCAGAAACGAAGCCGGCAGACGAAGTCTGCGGGCGCAGCGTCTCAAGTTGACGAGCCGGTCGGCCGGAGGACGGCGGGCGAGCAACTCCAGAAACGAAGCCGGCAGACGAAGTCTGCGGGCGCAGCGTCTCAGACGCGAAGCGGGTCCACCGACAGACGTAGCCGGCCGGCCGGCCGATCGGTGGCGGCCAGCGCACCGCAGAGCGTGGCGTGATCCGGCGCCCGCACCTGCCACGAGCTGTCGACCGGTCCCAACACCTGGAGCTCGGGAGGCGCCGAGCGGCGCAGCGCGTCGACGAAGGCGGCACCGGCCTGGTCGCCGATCTCGGCGAGCGCGCAGTACGGCGGGAACCCCAGCGCAGCGCGGCGGGCCCGCTCGGCGTCGGCGACCAGCTGGGGATCTCCCTCGAGCGCGGCCCGGACCACCTCGTGCTCCGGCGTACGGGTCTGCAGCAGGAGCCGACCACCGTCCGATCGCCCGCCCACCAGCCGAGCCGCCCGGACGATGAGCCCGAGCGCCTGCTCGGCCGCTCGGTAGCGGGGGGCGAACAGCTCCTGGTCGAGATCGAGGAAGGCGACCACGTCGGCCTGGTGGATCCGGTGCAGGACGGCCTCGGTGCCCACATGGATGCGGGCGGTGCCGAGGTCGGTGGTCTCCCCGGTGATCTCCAGGACCGGTTCGCCCGCCAAGGCCTCGAGGTCGTCGCGGACCCGGCTCACCCCCATCCGGATGGTCTTGAGATTGGTGCCCCCGCACGACGCGCACACGATCGGCCGCGTGGTCCCGCATCGGCGACACACGAGCAGATCGTCGCCGGGCCGGTGGACGGCCGCTTCACATCGTTCGCAGCGGGCCACGTCACCGCAGGTGGCGCACCCGAGCAGGGCGGCCCTGCCCTTCTGGTTGAGCACGCACACCACGCTCGCCCCCGAGTGGATCACCTCGGCCAGGGCCGGGGAGAACAGGGCGTTGCGGGCCCGGTCCTCGGCCCGTCGGTCGACCACCACCACCCGGGGCCACCCCGACCGCTCGGTGGTGCGATCCACCGTGACGAGGCGGGCCACCTCCAACGCCTCCAACGTCGGCATCGGCGAGGTCAGCACGCAGGGTACGCCCGCCCGCCGGGCCCGCTCGATCGCCACCTCCCGGACGTGCCACGTCGGCGACCGCTCCTCCTGGTGGACCTCGTCGTGTTCGTCGAGCACGACGATGGCAGCCAGCTCCGGCACCGGGGCCCACGCCGCGGCCCGGGTGCCCACCACCGCCGACCCTCCGGCCGCGGCCTGGGCCCAGTCCTCGGGATGGCGCGCCGTCGGGATCCCGGCGCGCACCAGGCGGTCGGCGATCCGCTGGACCTGGTCCTTGTGGGCACACAGCACCAGCGGGTCGCCCAGGGCCGTCGCCTGCTGGATCACGGGGATCACATCGGCGGTCGGCGGTAGCCGCAGGATGGTGGGGCCGCGCTCGAAGGCGTCGAGCACGGCCGGGTCGGTGGCGTCGGGGACCGGGTACTTGCGGGCCGGAACCGCCGGCAGGGTGGTCACTGCCCGCTCGGGGGACGCGGTGCGCAGGAAGGGCACCACCGTCTTCGCCGCCCAGCGCCAGCGGGCCCACTCGGCGAGCTCGAGCAGATCGGGCGGGGGCCCGTGGCCAGTGACCTTGGCGATGGGCCGGAGCTCGACCCCCTCGGGCGGCTCCGATCCCACGGCCACGACCCACCCACCGACCCGCCGGGGACCGAGGGCGATGCGCACCCGCGTCCCGAGGGGCACCTGTCCCGCCCACGCCTCGGGAACGAGGGCGTCCGGAACGAGGTAGTCGAACGTCTTGGTGATACCGGTCTGGTCGGGAATCACCCGGACGACGTGCGCCCCCGGGGCGCTGTCCACCTAGAGGCCGAGGGCCGAGCGAACGTCGTCCACCCGATCGGTGTTCTCCCACGGGAACTCGCCCGGTTCGCCGGTGCGACCGAAGTGTCCGTACGCCGCGGTCTTCTGGTAGATCGGCCGCCGCAGGTCGAGGTCGCGCAGGATGGCGCCGGGCCGCAGGTCGAACACCTCGTGCACCGCGGTGGACAGCTTGACCGGGTCCACGTTCTCGGTACCGAAGGTCTCCACCATGATCGAGACCGGGTGGGCCACGCCGATGGCGTAGGCGACCTGGACCTCGCACCGGCTGGCGGCGCCGGCCGCCACCAGGTTCTTGGCCACCCAGCGGGTGGCGTACGCCGCCGACCGGTCGACCTTCGACGGGTCCTTGCCGGAGAACGCCCCACCACCGTGGCGCGCCCACCCGCCGTAGGTGTCGACGATGATCTTGCGGCCGGTGAGACCGCAGTCGGCGTGGGGCCCGCCGAGCTCGAACACGCCGGTGGGGTTGACCATGACCTGGAAGTCGTCGTCGGCGAACTCGTCGGGCAGGGTGGGCCGGATCACCTCCTGGATCAGGTCGGGCTTGATCAGCGATTCGGCGTCGTGGCCGGGGGCGTGTTGGGTGGAGATGAGCACGTTGGTGAGCCGTTCGGGCCGGCCGTCGACGTAATCGATGGTGACCTGGGTCTTCGAGTCGGGGCGCAGGTACGGCAGGATCCCGGCCCGCCGCACCTCGGCGAGGCGTTCGGCGAGCCGGTGGGCGAGGAAGACCGGCGTCGGCATCATGGCGTCGTTCTCGTCGCAGGCGTAGCCGAACATCATCCCCTGGTCGCCGGCGCCCTGGTCGTCGATCTCGTCCATCCGCTGGCCGCTGCGGGTCTCGAAGGCCTTGTCGACCCCCTGGGCGATGTCGGGGCTCTGCGGGTCGATCGAGGTCAGCACACCGCAGGTGTTGCCGTCGAAGCCCATCGACTCGCGGTCGTAGCCGATCTGCTTGATCGTGCGACGCACGATGTCGGGGATCTCGACGTAGGCGGTGGTGGTGATCTCGCCCGACACGATGGCCATCCCGGTGGTCACCATCGTCTCGCACGCCACGCGCGCCATCGGGTCGTCGGTGAGGATGGCATCGAGGATGGCATCGGAGATCTGGTCGGCCATCTTGTCGGGATGGCCCTCCGAGACCGACTCGGAGGTGAAGGTGAACTCGTTCATGTCGTGCTCCTCAGGGATGTGACGGTGTCGAGGACCGCCCGTGCGATGTCGCGCTTGTCGGCTTTGGGGACCTCGACGGCCCCCGTGGTCGACAGGATCACCACTTCGTTGGTGTCGTGTTCGAATCCGGCTCCGGGGGCCGAGACGTCGTTGGCGACGATGAGATCGGCTCCCTTGGCCCGCAGCTTTGCGTCGGCATTCTGGCGCACGGAGTCGGTCTCGGCCGCGAACCCGACCAGGACCTGACCCGCGGGCTTGGCCGCGCCGAGCGCGGCGAGGATGTCGACGGTGGGCTCGAGGGCGACCTCGGACAGCCCTCCGGACTTCTTGATCTTGCGGGTCGCAGCGGCGGCGGGGCGGAAATCGGCCACCGCGGCGGCCATCACCACGACGTCGCAGTCGGGCGCCCGGGCGAGGACCGCATCGTGCATCTCGGCTGCGGTCTCGACGTGGACGACCTCGATGCCCGCGCTCACCGGACGGTGGACCGTGGCGACGACGGTGACCCGGCCGCCCCGAGCCGCGGCCTCCTCGGCGATGGCGAATCCCTGCTTGCCCGACGACCGGTTTCCGATGAACCGCACCGGGTCGATGGGTTCCCGGGTCCCACCCGCGGTGACCAGGACCCGCACGCTCTCGAGGTCGCGTCGCGAATCGCCGGCGAGGATGCGCTCGGCGGCGGCCACGATGGCGGCCGGCTCGGCCAGCCGTCCGGCGCCGATGTCGCCGCCGGCGAGGCGGCCTTCATCCGGCGGCACGATGTGGACCCCCCGGGCCCGCAGGACGTCGAGGTTCTCGGTCACCGAGGGGTGCTCCCACATCTCGGTGTGCATGGCGGGTGCGACCAGCACCGGTGCTTGCGTCGCCAGCAGGGTGGCGGTGAGCAGGTCGTCGGAGAGGCCCATCCGGTAGGCGGCGAGGAACCGGGCCGTGGCCGGGGCGACCACGACCAGGTCGGCGCGCTGGCCCAGTTCGGTGTGCGGGATCGGGGTGTTCTCGTCCCACAGGGAGGTCTGCACCGGCTCGGATGCCAGGGCGGAGAGGGTGACCTCGCCGATGAAGCGACCGGCGGACTCGGTCATCACCGGGGACACGTGCGCGCCGGCATCCACCAGCCGTCGGCAGATCTCGACGGCCTTGTAGGCGGCGATGCCGCCGGTCACCCCGAGCACGATGCGCTTGCCGGCGAGCATGGCGCCAGAGGCCGAGCGGTCTCTACTCCGCGGCGTCTTCGGCGACGCGGGCCGCGGTGGCTTCCGCCTCGGCCGCGCGCTTGGCCGCCAGCTCTTCGCCGTACACGGGAATGATCTTGTCGGCCGCAATCTCCTCGAACGCGATGGAGAGCGCCTTGCGGGACACCGACGGCACCTGAGGCGGGACCTGTGACCCGAGCCCGCCGCTGCCGACCGCGTTGAAGTACGCATTGATCTGACGGGCCCTGGTGGACGCCAACGTGACCAGCCGGAACTTGGAGTCAGCCCGCACGAGGAGCTCCTCGATGGGCGGATTCATCATCGTGTCATGGCGGCCGGGCATCGCTACTCCGTGGGGTTGGCGGAGTGTGCCACGCTAGCAGCGAGGGCCGAGATCCCGGGAACCCGGGTGGTCATGCGCTCCTGGCCTGCTCGATGAGGTGCTCCAGCTCGGCCACGGCATCGGCCACGGTGCGGTTCACGATGTGGTGCATCCCCAGCTCCCGGGCCGCGATCCGCTCCGCTTCGCCCTTGCGCATCCGGGCTTCGATGCGCTCGGGATCGTCGCCGCGCTTGACCAGGCGGGACCGCTGCTCCTGCGGGGTCGGCGAGTCGATGAACACGAGCAGGGCACCGGGATCGACGGCGACCACGGCACAGGCCCCCTCCACGTCGATCTCGAAGAGCACGTCCTTGCCCGGAGGGGCCGCCGGCACGGGGGTTCCCTGCCGGTAATCGAGGAAATCGACCCATTCGAGGAAGCCGCCGGCGGCGATGTGGCCGTCGAAGGTGGCGCGGTCGGTGAAGACGTAGGCGTCGTCGGGTTCACCGGGCCGCTGGGCGCGGGTGGTCCAGGACCGGCTGAGCCAGATCTCGGGATGGGCGTCGAGGAGTGCCCCGACGATGGTGCCCTTTCCGACGCCCCCCGGGCCGGACACGACGATGTTCAAGGGCTCAGCCGGACTGCCGCTGGCGCTGGCTCGCTCCGCGTCGCCCGGTCATCCGAGTCGCCTCGGGCAGCTCGCGAACTCGCTCGCCCTGACGGATGACCGCCGCTGGCGCTGGCTCGCTCCGCGTCGCCCGGTCATCCGAACTCTTCGAGCAGCTTGCGCTTCTGCTGCTCGCCGAGACCCCGGACCCGGCGGGTCTCGGAGATCTCGAATGCTTCCATGGTCCGGCGGGCCTTGACCTTGCCCACACCGGGCAGCGACTCCAGGACGGCCAGGACCTTCATCTTGCCGGCCATGTCGTCGTCGGCGGCCTGCTCGAGCAGCTCGGGCAGCGAGAGGGAACCCATCTTGAGGCGTTCCTTCAACTCGGCGCGGGCTCGGCGGGCCTCGGCGGCCTTGGCGAGCGCGGCCTGGCGCTGCTCGGGGGTGAGAGAGGGTGGCTGCGGCATGCCGCGACCCTAGACCAACCGGCGACGGGACCCGTCGACCCGCCGACGGTCACGACAGGGCCGAGTCCACCAGTGCCGCGGCGGTGGCGACGGGATCGTCGGCCTCGGTGATGGTGCGGCCCAGGACCAGCAGATCGGCGCCGGCGGCGAAGGCATCGCCGGGCGTGGCCACCCGCCGCTGATCATGGCTGGAGTCACCCGCGGCGCGGATCCCGGTGGCGGCGATGAACAACTCGGGCATCTGCTCCCGGGCGGCGACGACGTCGGCCACCGGACACATCAACCCGGTGCATCCGGCATCGACCGCGGTCTCGACCCGCCGGGCGAGCACGTGGGCCGGGGCGGTGTCGTCCGAGCTGAGCACGGTGACCGCCAGGGCCCGTGGGCGGTCGACCCCGGCCGCGTCCGCCCCCTCGGCGGCACCGGCCACACCGGCGCGCAACATGTCGACGCCACCGTGGGCGTGGAAGGTCAGGTACCGGATGTCGAGCGAGCCGAGCACCCGTGCCGTCCGGTGCACTGTGGTGGGGATGTCGTGGAGCTTGAGGTCGACGAACACGTCGAGGCCCAGGCCCTGCATCGCCACCACGGCTTCCGGTCCGGCCGAGGAGAACAGCTCGAGACCGATCTTGACCGTTCCGAACCAGGGTCCGATGGCCCGGGCCCGCCGCGTGGCCTCGACGAGGTCATCGGTGTCGAGGGCGAGGCAGAGCCGGCTGCGGACCTCGTCGGGTGCTTCGATGTCGATGGCGGTCATCCGTCGGCCCTCCCCGTGTCGTCCCGCCACAGCCTGCCACCCACGCACCGGCGCCGGCTGACAGGACTCAGCTGCGAACGACCTCCCGCAGCTTGAGCCGTGAGCCCGTTCGTACGATGGCTCGCCGGTAGACGGCACCGCCCACGCGGATGGCGACGAGCGCGGTGACGACGAGAAGGCCGGCGGAGACGACCATCTCGGCGGCCGACGCCACACCGAGCGCGATCCGGGCCGGCTCCACGATGGTCGAGGTGATCGGTACCAGGCCCAGGACCATCCCGACGGTCGACTCCCGGGTGGAGGTCGACAGGATGAACGTGGCCACCAGCACGATGATGATCGGCTGCATGGCGGTGCCCACCTCCTCCTGGCGCTCGACCAACGAGCCCAGGGTTCCGGCGATGGTGGCGTAGAGGGCGGCCCCGAGCACGAACCAGACGACCGACGCCGAGATGGCGGGGAACGCCGAGGCGGGAATCGAGCCGCCCGCTACCGCCTTGACGGCCACGGGCGCGATGAGCGCGCCGACCCCGGCGAGGGAGACGATGCCGACGCCGATCACCTTCCCGAACAGCAGCGTGCCGGGCCGGACGATGGCGAGGAGGACCTCGCTGATCCGGCTCGCCTTCTCGACCGCGGTGCCGTTGGCGACCTGCATCGCAACGGAGAGCAGGGCGAGGTAGAGGACGAGTTGGGCGATCGAGGCCACGCCCTGCTGCTCGTCACGGTCGGCGGTCTGGACCGATTCGAACCGCACCGACGGTTGGGCCGCGATCGCCGATGCCCGTTCGGCATCGAGCCCGGCCTGCTCCAAGCGCTGGGCCAGCGTGACCGAGCCGACGACACGGGACAGCAGGGCCACGAGCTCCTGGTCGACCGAGGGCCGGACGAGGACGGTGGCAGGCGTGCCGGAGACGACCGCGGCGTCGACATCACCATCCACCACCAGCTGCCGGGCCGAGCGCGGGTCGTCGGTGAAGTCGGCTGGCCCGACGAGGTCGATCTCGAATTCGACGGTGCCGGTGGCATCGGCGATCGCCGCCCTGGTGGCGACGTCGCGGTCGCTCACGTACACGTCGAAGCGATGGTGGCCGCCGCCGCCGATGATCTCGGGCAGGAGGACCCCGGCCGTCGAGGCGAGGAGGAGGATGGCGAGCACGATCTTGACGGAGCGTCGGCGCAGGCTCTCGGTGACCTCCCGGCGGGCGACGAGGCGGAACTGATCCCACCCGCTCATGCCGGTGTGGCCCCCGTCGCGGCCAGGAACAGCTCGGACAGCGACGGCGTGGTGACCCCGAAGTCGGTGACCGGTCCGAGGGTCCGGACGTCGTCGAGGACCCGCAGGGCGTCGGCTCCGGGCTCGAGCCGCAGGCGGGTACCGGCCGCGTTCCGCTCGGTGACGGTGGCGCCGTCGACCGTGGTGCCCTCGGCCACGGTGAGATCGACCCGGAGGTAGCGGTCCGGGCTCTGTTCCTTGAGGGCCCGGACCGCCCCGTCGAGGACCACCCGTCCGTGGTGGATCATGGTGATGGATTCGCACAGGTCCTCGACGAGGTCGAGCTGGTGCGACGAGAACAGCACGTTGCCGCCGGCCGCGGCGTGGCCGGTGACGACATCGGACAGGAACTCGACCGCGGTCGGATCCAAACCGGCGAAGGGCTCGTCGAGGACGAGGACGGGTGGGTGGTGCACCATCGCCGCCGCCAGCTGGACCCGTTGCGCCGTCCCGCCGGAGAGATCCTTGATCTCGTCGCCGGCCCGATCGGCGATGCCCAACTGCTCGAGCAGCTGATCGGCCCGGGCCGTGCCGTCGGGACGCGCCATGCCGTGGAGCTGGGCCAGCCAGACGAGGTGGTCCCGGACGTGCATGTCGCGATAGAGGCCCCGCTCCTGGGGCATGTACCCCCACCTCCGCCGGTCGGCGTCGGTGGCCGGACGGTCCCCGTAGTCCACCGAGCCGGCATCGGGGCTGAGCACGCCGAAGAGGATGCGGAGCAACGTGGTCTTGCCGGCACCGTTGGGGCCGAGCAGGCCGACCACCCTCCCCGGTGGCACGACGAGATCCACGCCGTCGAGAACCGTCCGGGTCCCGAAGCGGTGGACGATCCGGCGGGCCGTGAGCGTCGCGGGCAGGTTCCCGATCGTCTCTCGCCTCATGTCCCCGACGCGGTGCCGCGCAGGTCGGCAATCCGGGGCATCCCGACAGTGGATGCCAACTCGGCCAGCTCGGTCAGGACCCGGACGGTGGCCCGGGGATCGTCGAAGTTCGCCGTGCCGACCTGGACCGCGCCGGCGCCGGCCCGGATCAGCTCGAGGGCGTCGGCGCCGGTGGACACCCCGCCCACGCCGACGATCGGGAGGTCCGGCAACGCCTGGTGCACGTCGTGGACGATGCGAACTGCGACGGGGTGGATGGCCGGACCGGACAGTCCCCCACCCCGGGAGCCGGAGCCGAGCCGGTACCGGCCGCTTACCGGGTCGATCGCCATGCCGAGCACCGTGTTGATCAGCGTGACCGCCTCGGCGCCGGCCTCGTGGACCGCGCCGGCGACCTCGACGACCCGGTCGGTGTTGGGGCTGAGCTTGGCCCACGTCGGCCGACCGCAGCTGCCCGATGCCGTCACGACCGCCGCTGCCATCTCCGGGTCGTGGGCGATGAGCGATCCACCGGCCTCGGTGTTGGGGCACGACAGGTTGATCTCCACCGCCACGACCTCGGCCGGACAGTCGGCCAGCAGGTCGGCGGCCCGGGCGTAGTCGTCCATGGACCGCCCCCAGATCGATGCCACCACCCGCGCTCCCGTGGCGAGCAGCTCGGGCAGCTGATGGCGGGTCCACGCCTCGACTCCGGGGCCCTGCAGGCCGACCGAGTTGATCATCCCGCCGGGCGTGCCATGGGTGCGCAGCGCGGGGTTGCCGTCCCAGGCGAAGTGGGCCAACGACTTGGTGACCACCGCGCCGAGCGACGCCAGGTCGACATAGGCGCGCAGCTCGGTGCCGTAGCCCGCCGTCCCCGACGCGGTCATGACCGGGTTCGGCAGCGAGACCGATCCAATCCGGGTGGTCAGGTCCACGCCACCGCCTGTTCTGGTATCACGAAAGGTGGTCATGCACCGCACGTCGTGGGCCCAGAACCGGACGGAGGAGCCGTACGGACGTCACCGAGCCGAGCGACAGCGAGGCGCCAGCCGGACGGCGCAACGCGTCTGCGTCGTACGCGAGCTGGCGACGGAGGAGCCAGCTCAAGAATCACGGTGGTAGTCCTGCAGCGACCGCACGCGGCCGACATGGGCACCGCGGTCGAGGATGCCCTCGGCGGCCGCGACGGCGGCGGCGGCCGTGGTGAGCAGCGGGATCTGGTTGGACGCGGCGGCCGACCGGATGTAATCGCCGTCGGCTCGTGGGCCGCGGCCTCGAGGGCAGTTCACGACGAGGTCGATCTTGCCCGAGTCGATGAGGTCAACCGCGGTCTGACCGGGCTCCCCGGCGCTGAGCTTGGCCACCCGGGTGGCCACCGGGATGCCGGCGGCCTCGAAATCGGATGCCGTCCCCTCGGTGGCCACGATCTGGAACCCCTGGTCGACGAAGGACCGGGCGGCGAGACGGCCTTGGGGCTTGTCGCGGTCGGCCAGGCTGAAGAACACGGTGCCGGTGGCGGGTAGCCGCTCGCCGGCGGCCACCTGGCTCTTGGCGAAGGCGAGCCCGAACGTGCGGTCGATACCCATGACCTCGCCGGTGGAGCGCATCTCCGGCCCCAGCACCTGATCGGCGTCGGGGAACCGGTTGAAGGGCAGGACCGCCTCCTTGACCGCGACGTGGTCTCCCTGACCGGTGCGGAAGGGCAGGATCGACTCGGTCAGGACGCCCTCGTCCCGCAGCTCGGCCAGCGTGGCGCCGACCATGACCCTGGACGCCACCTTCACCAGTGACACACCGGTGGCCTTGGCCACGAACGGAACCGTGCGGCTGGCCCGCGGGTTGGCCTCGATGACGAAGACCAAGCTCGTCCCCGAGCCGCCGTCCTTGACCGCGTACTGCACGTTGATCAGGCCCTTGACGTCGAGGGCCTCGGCGATGCGTCGGGTATGGGTCTCGATGACCTCGACGGTGGCATCGGACAGCGAGTGCGGCGGGATGGAGCAGGCCGAGTCGCCGGAGTGGACGCCGGCCTCCTCGACGTGTTCCATGACGCCGCCGATGAGCACCTCGCCGGTGTGGTCGCGGATGGCATCCACATCGACCTCGGTGGCCTCCTCCAGGAACCGGTCGATGAGCACGGGCCGCTCTGCGGACAGGCCGCCTTCCCGGCCGAGTGAGCCGAAGCCGGCGAGCTCCTTCATGGCCCGGACGAGGCCGTCGTCGTCGTAGACGATCTCCATCGCCCGCCCGCCGAGCACGTAGCTGGGGCGGAGAAGGGCCGGGTAGCCGATGCGTTCCACGATGGCCCGGGCACCGTCGAGGTCAGTGGCGGTGCCGCCGGCCGGCTGGGGGATCTCCAGCTGGGCGCACAGCCGGTTCCACTGGTCGCGGTCCTCGGCCAGGTCGATCGAGCGGGGGCTGGTGCCGAGCACGAGGTCCTCGGGGAGGTCGTCGGCCAGCTTGAGCGGGGTCTGCCCCCCGAGGCTGACGATGATGCCCTTCAGGTGGCCGGCCGCCCGCTCGGCGTCGACGATCGACATGGTGTCCTCGAGGGTGAGGGGCTCGAAGTACAGGCGGTCGGACGTGTCGTAGTCGGTCGACACCGTCTCGGGGTTGCAGTTGATCATCACGGTCTCGTAGCCGGCGTCGCGCAGGGCGAAGCTGGCGTGGACGCAGCAGTAGTCGAACTCGATGCCCTGCCCGATGCGGTTCGGTCCCGAGCCGAGGATGATGACGACGGGCCGGTCGCCGTGGGTGACCTCGTCGTCGTCCTCCCAGGTGGAGTAGTGGTACGGCGTGGTGGCCTCGAACTCGGCCGCGCAGGTGTCGACCGTCTTGTACGTGGGGATCAGTCCCAGTTCGAGTCGGCGGGCCCGCACCGTGGACTCGGGCACCGACCACAGGTAGCCGAGTTGGGCGTCGCTGAACCCGAGCCGCTTGGCCCGGCGCAACTCGGCGCGGGTGACGGCCTCGAACCCGACCTCGGCGAGGTGGGCGCGCTCGTCCACGATGCGCATCAGCTGGTCGAGGAACCACGGATCGACCTTGGTCTCCTCGGCCACCCGCTCGAGGCTGACGCCCCGGCGCAGGGCGGCCTCGAGCTGGAAGGGCCGGTCGGGGGTGCCGATCGAGGCCCGGCGGACGAGTTCGTCGAGATCGAGCTCGTCGAGTGGGGCCTCGCCGGGGTCGCAGTTGAGGCCGTAGCGGCCCTGTTCGAGCGACCGCAGTGCCTTCTGCATGGATTCGGGGAACGTGCGGCCGATGGCCATCGCCTCCCCGACCGACTGCATCGAGGTCCCGAGGACGTCGCCCTGGCCGGGGAACTTCTCGAACGCCCACCGGGGCACCTTGGTCACGACGTAGTCGATGGTGGGCTCGAAGCTGGCGGGGGTCTTGCGGGTGATGTCGTTGGGGATCTCGTCGAGCGTGTACCCGACGGCCAGCTTGGCGGCCATCTTGGCGATGGGGAAGCCGGTGGCCTTCGACGCCAACGCGCTCGATCGTGACACCCGTGGGTTCATCTCGATGACGACCATGTCGCCGTTGTGGGGGTCGATGGCGAACTGGACGTTGGACCCGCCCGTCTCCACGCCCACCCGCCGGATGCAGGCGAACGCGGCGTCGCGCATGCGCTGGTACTCGACGTCGGAGAGGGTCTGGGCCGGGGCCACGGTGATCGAGTCACCGGTGTGCACGCCCATCGGATCGATGTTCTCGATCGAACAGATGATCACGCAGTTGTCGGCCCGGTCGCGCATGACCTCGAGCTCGTATTCCTTCCACCCCTTGATCGATTCCTCGATGAGGATCTCGGAGATGGGGCTGGATTCGAGCCCGAATCGGGCCATGCGCTCGAACTCCGCCGGCGTGGAGGCGATGCCCGTGCCCTTTCCGCCCAGGATGTAGGCGGGTCGGATGACGACCGGGAGGCCGATCTCGGCGACGACCTGGTGGGCCTCCTCCAGCGAGTGCGCGGTGGCCGACGAGGGCACGTCGAGACCGATGCCGACCATGGCCTCCTTGAACCGCTCCCGGTCCTCGGCGGTGGCGATCGCCTCCGCGTTGGCGCCGATCATCTCGGGCGTGCCCGGCACCCCGATGATGCCGGCCTCGAACAGCTCCATGGCCAGGTTCAGGCCGGTCTGGCCGCCCAGCGTGGACAGGACGGCGTCGGGCCGCTCCTGCTCGATGATGCGAGCAGCGTGCTCGAGATCGAGGGGTTCCACGTAGGTGGCGTCGGCGAACTCGGGGTCGGTCATGATCGTGGCCGGGTTCGAGTTCTGCAGGATCACCCGGTAGCCCTCCTCCCGGAGCACCTTGCACGCCTGGGTACCCGAGTAGTCGAACTCGCAGGCCTGGCCGATCACGATGGGACCCGAGCCGAGCAGCAGGATCGACTCGATGTCTTCGCGCTTCGGCATCAGCGCACCTCCCCGCTCGTTCTGGGTGTCGGATTCGTCACTGAGCTCACGCGTTGGGCTGCCAGAACGGTCATTGCTCCATCTCGGTCTTGAAGGTGGCGAAGAGGTGGCGGGCGTCGTGGGGGCCGGGGCCGGCCTCCGGGTGGTGCTGGACCGACCACGCCCGAGCGTCAGACAAGCGCATGCCCTCGCACACGCCGTCGTTGAGGTTCACGTGGGTGACGGTCCCGATGCCACCGAGGCTGTCGGGGTCGACGGCGAAGTTGTGATTCTGGCTGGTGATGTCGATCCGGCCGGAGCCGATGTCGCGCACCGGGTGGTTGCCCCCGTGGTGACCGAACGGCAGCTTCACCGTGCTGGCCCCGGCGGCCAGGCCGAGCACCTGGTGGCCCAGGCAGATGCCGAACAGCGGGATCCGCCCGTCGCCGATGGGTCCGTCGAGCAGACGCCGGATCTCGGCGATCGGGCCGGTGACCACCTCGGGGTCACCGGGTCCGTTGGACAGGAAGATCCCGTCGGGTTCGACCGCGAGGAGCTCGTCGGCCGGGGCCGAGGCCGGGAAGACGTGCACGGTGGCGAAGGCCCTCAGCTGGGCGAGGATCGACGTCTTGATCCCGAAGTCCCACGCCGCCACGACCAGGCCGGTTTCGGCGCCGTCCTCCCGCACGACGTACGCCTCCGGGGTCGTGACCTCGGCCACGAGGTCGACACCGGCCGTCCCGGGTTCGTCGGCCGCCGCCTGTTTGAGGGAGGCCTCGTCGGTGCGGTCGAGCGGCCCGAACGCGCCGGGGATGGCGCCGGTGTCGCGGATGATCCGGGTGAGGCGACGGGTGTCGATCCCGCCGATGGCGGGCACGCCCAGTCGAGTGAGGAACGTGTCGAGATCCTCCGCACTGCGCCAGTTGCTCCGTCGCGTGGCGAGATCGCGGATGACCACGCCCCGGCAGAACGCCTGGCGGCTCTCGTCGTCGGCCGGCGTCACGCCGTAGTTGCCGATGTGGGGATAGGTGAAGGTGATGATCTGGCCGGCGTAGGACGGGTCGGTGATGATCTCCTGGTATCCGGTCAGCGCGGTGTTGAACACCACCTCCCCTCGCGCGATGGGCGGATGCGAAGCATCCGCGGCTCCGATCCACTCGCCCTCGAAGATCGAGCCGTCGGCGAGCACCAGGGCGGCCTCGCGGATCGCAGCCCGGCTCATCGGGTCGGCTCCCCGTCGCGGACGACCGGTTCGCCCTCGAGGATCGTGTGTCGGACCCGGCCCCGCACCCGTCGTCCTGCGTAGGGCGTGTTGCGGCTGCGGCTCTGCATGGTGGTGGCGTCGATGGTCCATTCCTCCTCGGGATCGAAGACGGTGAGGTTGGCGGGGTTGCCCTCGGCGATGGGCCGGCCGTGGCGATCGTCGACACCGATGATGGCCGCCGGCTTCCACGACAGCAGCGCCACCACCTCCTCGACCTCGAGGTCGAGCTCGGTCAGCGCGAGAGCCAGCGCGGTCTCGAGCCCGAGCATGCCCGGGGGGGCCTCGTCGAAGGGTTGTTCCTTGGTGTCGGGGGCGTGCGGGGCGTGATCGGTGGCGATGCAGTCGACCGTGCCGTCGGCCAGCGCCCGCTTGACCGCGGCCACGTCGTCGTCGGTGCGCAGCGGCGGGTTGACCTTGAACACCGGGTCGTAGGTGGCGCACTGGGCGTGGGTGAGGGTGAAGTGATGGGTGGTGGCCTCGCACGTCACGGCGAGCCCACCCGCCTTGGCCCCGGCGATCATCGCCATCGACCCCGCGGTGGACATGTGCTGGAAGTGCACGCGTGCTCCGGTGAGCCGGGCCAGGGCGATGTCGCGCATGACCATCAACTCCTCGGCCTCGGCGGGCTGACCGGCCAGACCGAGCCGGGAGGACCACTCGCCCTCGTGCATGTGTCCGCCGCCGCAGAGGGCGGCATCCTCGCAATGCTGGGCCAGGGTCACGCCCAGGCCAGACGCGTACTCCATCGCCCGGCGCATGAGCCGGTTGTCCTGCACGCCGGTCCCGTCGTCGGTGAAGAACCGGACCCCGAGGGCGGCGAGCTCGGCCATCGGCGCCAGTTGCTCACCGGCCCGACCGACGGTGATGGCCCCGGACGTCCGGACGTCGCAGGGCGCGTCGCGGCCCAGATCGAGCACCTGGCGGGCGACGGCGGCGGAGTCGATCGTCGGGTTGGTGTTCGGCATGGCCAGGATGCAGGTGTACCCGCCGACTGCGGCGCCCCGCGCCCCGGTCTCGACGGTCTCGGCCTCTTCCTGCCCGGGCTCTCGGAGGTGGGAGTGGATGTCGACGAAACCGGGGCTGACGACACAGCCCCCCGCGTCGAGCACCTGCGGCGCGTCGAGATCGGGACCGACCGCGAGGATGGTGCCGTCGTCACCGACCACCACGTCCCCAGAACGGACACCGGTGGCATCGATCAGCCTCCCGCCCTTGATCGCGAGCGCGGGTCGTGCGCCGGATGCCATCAGACTCCTTCCGTTTCGGGGACGGTGCCGAGCAGGTCGGAGCCCGACCCGAGCAGCAAGAACAGCACGGCCATGCGGACCGACACGCCGTTGCGCACCTGGTCGATGATCACGGACTTGGCGAAGTCGGCGATGTCGCCGTCGATCTCCACGCCCCGGTTCATCGGACCGGGATGCATCACGATGGCGTCGTCGCGCAGCAGGCCGGCGCGCCGGGCGGTCAGCCCGTAACAGGCCGTGTATTCCCGGAGGCTGGGCACGAGGGACTCGGTCATCCGTTCACGCTGCATCCGCAGCAGGTACACCGCGTCGACCGTGGGCAGCACGGTTTCGAGGTCGTGGCTGACCCGCACGGGGAAGGCGTCCACGGCGGGAGGCAGCAGGGTGGGCGGGGCGACGAGGGTGACCTCGGCACCGAGCTTGGTGAATGCCGCGATGTCGGAGCGCGCCACCCGGCTGTGCTTGATGTCGCCGACGATGGCGATGTGGGCGCCGTCGAGCGACCCCTTGTGCTGGCGCAGCGTGTAGCAGTCGAGCAGGGCCTGGGTGGGGTGCTCGTGCCAGCCGTCGCCGGCATTGACCACCGCGGCGTCGACCCAGCCGGTGAGTTGCCACGGCACGCCGGAGGAGCGGTGACGCACCACGATGCAGTCGATTCCCATGGCCTCGATGGTCAGGGCGGTGTCGCGCAGCGATTCCCCCTTCTTCACCGACGACGTCGACACCGAGAAGTTCATCGTGTCGGCCGACAGGCGCTTGGCCGCGGTCTCGAAGCTGAGGCGAGTGCGGGTCGAGTCCTCGTAGAAGAGGCTGACCACCGTCTTGCCCCGCAGGGCCGGCACCTTCGGGATGGGCCGAGCCGACACCTCCACGAAGTGGTCGGTGAGGTCGAGGAGGCGCTCGACGTCGGCCCGATCCAGGTCCGAGATCGACAGCAGGTCACTCATGTTGCCTGCACCGCCTGCGTCGCTTCGCTCCTTGTCGTTGGACGTTGCACGCAGCCGACGCGAGCCATTGCTGCGCACGGCGCCGGCTGGCGCCGTTGCCGAACGTTGCGTTTCATCAGTTCAGCTCCCCGAGGTCGACGCCGTCGTCGGTGACGTCGACGATCTCGTCCCAGCGGGTGGGGAGGTTCTTGCCCACGTAGTCGGGCCGGATCGGCAGCTCCCGGTGGCCGCGGTCGACCATGACCGCGAGCTGGACCGCTCGTGGCCGCCCGAACGAGGTCAGGGCGTCGAGCGCGGCCCGGATGGTGCGACCGGTGAACAGGACGTCGTCGACGAGGACGACCACCTTGCCGTCGAGGGGGAACGGGACGTCGGTGATCGCCTCGGGCAGGGTGGGGCGCAATCCGATGTCGTCGCGGTGGAAGGCCACGTCGAGGCGCCCCATGGGCACCTCGAATGAGGGGTCGTCGGCGTGGGCGATCTCGGCAAGGGCGTCGGCCAGCCGCCGGGCCAGGGGCACGCCGCCGGTCTGCAGTCCGATGAGGCTCACGTCGGCGAGTCCGGCGTTGGCTTCGATGATCTCGTGCGCCATGCGACGGGTGGCCCGGCCCATGTCGTCGGCGTCCATCACCCGGCTCCGGGCAACGAAAACGCCCCCGGAGGGGCGCTTGAGCCGTCGTTCACGTTCCGCCATCGGCGTTCCTTCCTGTCCGTACGGGCCTCACAGGACCCGCTTCACGGTCAGGAGTGCAACCTAGCACCGCGGTCCCGGTCCGCCGATTTCAGGTCGACCAGATCACGCGGCCGTCGACCTCACCCAGTCGATCCCAGCCCGCCCGGGTGAACAGGGCGTGGGCCCGATCGTTGTCGACCGCGGTGCGACACCACACCTGGGCGAGGCCGAGCACCTCGTGGGCCCACTCGCTCACGGCTTGCACCGACCGGGTGCCCCGTCCGTGGCCCCGCCGCGCCGGCGCGACCCAGACGCCGAGCTCGGCTCGATCGGGATCGCTGGTGAAGTTCCGCAGGCCCACCTCACCGCCGACCTCGCCCTCGACGTCGATCACGAAGTCGAGCGACAGGCCCAGGGACCAACGTTCCTCACACCGCATGATCCAGGAGGCGGCGTCGGCCGTCCGCGGTGGTGGGTTCCAGAGCCGGATCGCCGGATCGGCCCACGCGGCCTCCAGCGCGGGCGCGTCGGCGAGGCGCCAGTGGCGCAGCCCGTCAGGCGGCTGCGGGAGCACCGGGCACCGAGAGTCGTCGGAGGACGGCCGCGAGCCGCGCCGCGCCGCGCATCTGGACCGCGTGCCAGCCGGCCTCGACGGCACCGGCCACGTTCTCGGCGCGGTCGTCCACCAACAGGATCTGCTCGGGAGCGGCCCCGATCATCGTGGTCACCTGCCGGAAGGCCTCGGGGTCGGGCTTGACCACGCCGAGCCGGGACGAGTTGGCCACGACGTCGAACACCTCGCCCAGCTCCATCTCCACCAGATCCGACTCGAGCTTGGTCGACGCGTTCGAGAACACGGCGATCCGGATGCCCGCAGCTCGCAGCGAGGCCAGCAACTCGATGATCTCGCCGTCGAGACGCCAGCTCGACTCCAGCCACACCTCGGCCACCGCGTCGGCCGCGACCGGCGACTCCGGATCGGCATCAGCCGCGACGGCCTCGCCGATGCGGGCCGCCCACTCCTCCACGGAGTGGGTGCCGAGCATCGCCTCGCGGAACAGGGGTTGGGCGAACGCCGCCGCGGCGATGGCGCCGGGCGACAGGCCGAGACGGGCCTCGGCCTCGGTGAGGTGCTCGGGTGACCAGTGGCGGATCACGCCGTCCATGTCGAACACGACGACCTCGATCGGCTGCCATGGGCGGGCACCGCCGCGTACCTCGTCGGCCACCGCGGCGAGGATGCCGTTGACGAACTTCGAGGTCTCGTCCGTGCTGCCGTAGCGCGCGCCGAGCTCGACGGCTTCGGACAGGACGGCGCCGGCGGGCACGTCGAACTGGGTCGCCAACTCGAAGGCACCGAGACGCAACACCGTGCGATCGGTCACCGCCATGCGCGCCACCGGCCACCGCCGGGCGTACCGACCGAGGAGCGCATCCAGCTCGATCTGGTGGTCGATCACGCCGTGGGCCAACTCGAGCGCGTAGGCGTCGGGCGTCAGCGGCAGCTCCTCGACCACGCTCGAGACGTCCACCGACTTGGTCTCGGCCTCGTAGAGCAGCTCGATGGCGCGTTCGCGGGCCTCTCGGCGCGTCGCAGCGGTGACCACGAGCCTCAGGCCCGGGACTGGTATTCGCCGGTACGGGTGTCGATCTTGAGTCGCTCGCCCGTCTCGATGAACAGCGGCACCTGCACCAGCATGCCGGTCTCGAGGGTGGCCGGCTTGGTGCCGCCCGAGGACCGGTCGCCCTGGAGGCCCGGCTCGGTCTCGGCCACGGTGAGCTCGACCGACGGTGGCATCTCGACACCGACGATCTCGTCGCCGTACATCATCAACGACGGCGTGGCGCCCTCGGTGATGTAGTTGGTGGCATCGCCGAGCGTCTCGGGCGAGACGTGCATCTGCTCGAACGTCTCCTGGTCCATGAAGACGTAGTCGGCGCCGTCTCGGTACAGGTACTGCCACTCGCGGCGATCGATCTTGGCCTGTTCGACCTTCTCGGCCGATCGGAACGTCTTGTCGACGACCTGGCCCGTCCGCACGTTCTTGAGCGTGGTGCGCACGAAGGCGCCCCCCTTGCCCGGCTTGACGTGCTGGAACTCCACCACCTGCATGAGTCCCTCGGGGAGGTCGAGGCACATGCCGTTCTTCAGATCGTTGGTCGACGCCATTCCGACAGGATGAAGGTCGAGCGTCCTGTGCGCAAACTTTGCTCAGGGCCTGCGGCTCCGCCGCAGTCGTGTCCCCGCTTGCGGGCCTGCTCGCTGGCGCTCCCGACGCCGACCTGGCTCAGTACTTTTTCCTCCTACTCGTACGGCGCGTTGGTGAGTGGCCAGGAGCCGGCGGCCGTGACCACCAGGGAATCCTCGACCCGGACGCCCCCGTGCTCGGCGAGGTACACGCCGGGCTCGACGGTCACGCAGTGGCCGGGGGCGAGGACGTCCTTCGACGAGCTCGACAGGCGAGGTTGCTCGTGGATCACCAGACCGATTCCGTGGCCCGTGCCGTGGACGAAGGCATCTCCCCAGCCGGACTCGTCGATGATGGCGCGGCAGGCGCGGTCGACATCCACACCGCGGACGCCGGCCCGGACTGCGGCGACGCCCGCCGCCTGCGAACGGCGGACGACGTCGACCATGCGGGCTTGGGTCTCCGACAGCGAACCGACCGCGAGCGTCCTGGTCATGTCCGAGTGGTAGCCGTCGTAGGTGGCGCCGAAGTCCACGACCACCAGATCGCCGGTGTCGCCGGCCCCGATCACCCGGTCGCTGGGTCGAGCGTGGGGCTTGGCGCCGTTGGGGCCGCTGGCGACGATGGTCTCGAACGAGGGGGCGTCGGCGCCGTGGTCGGCCATGGCGTCCTCGAGCTCGCGACGGAACCGGGCCTCGGTGACGCCCTCGTGGAGTCGGTGGCGGACATCGGCGAGGGCTTGATCGGCGATCTGCGAGGCGCGCTCGAGCCGGGCCACCTCCCCTTCGTCCTTCACGGCCCGCATCCGCAGCACGAGTCCCTCGGTGGGAACGAGGTGCGCCCAGGAGAACACATCGGTGGACCAGCGGCGATGCTCGGCCCACGAGACGGTGTCGGCCTCGAGGCCGATGCGGGTGATGCCACGCGCCGCGGTGCGCAGCTCCGGGCCGGGATCGTTCCCGACGGCGATGGTGGCCTCCACGCCCGCCCGGGCGAGTTGCTCGGCCGACTGGGCCCGGTAGCGGCCGTCGGTCACGAAGGTGACCGAGTCCGCAGTGACCAACAACGCGGCGTTCGAGCCGGTGAAGCCGGTGAGATAGGCGATGTTGGCCAGGTCGGAGATGACGATGGCGTCGCAGCCCTCGCCGGCCAGACGCTCGCGCAGCCGGGGAATACGCTGGTCGGTCTCCATGGTGGGCAACGTCGGCTCAGCCATGGTCGAGCAGCCTCGTCACGGCCTCGATGGCCAGCACGTAGCCGTGGCCGCCGAATCCGCTGATGATGCCGGTGGCCACGGGGGAGACGACCGACGTGTGGCGCCACGCCTCCCGGGCGTCGGGGTTGGAGATGTGCAACTCGACGATCGGGCCGTCGAAGGCGGCGAGGGCGTCGTGGATCGCCCAGGCGTAGTGGGTGAAGGCGCCGGCATTGATGACGATGGCGGCGTGGTGCCCCCGGGCGTCGCGGATGGCGTCGACCAGCACCCCTTCGTGGTTCGACTGGAGGTGCTCCACCGAGTGACCGGCGCTGGCTGCCGCCCCGCTGGCCGCCGCGACGTGGTCGTCGAGCGTGGCAGTTCCGTAGATCGCTGGTTCTCGAAGGCCGAGCAGGTCCAGGTTCGGGCCGCTCAGCAACAGGATCGAGCTCATCGCCACCTCCTCATCGGACATCCTCCAGAGCCGCCCGCGCCACCTCGGGGTCCACGCCGGCCACCACCTCCACACCGTCAGGCCCGTCGAGGGCGAACGTCAACCCGTCGAGCGCCTTCTTGTCGCGGCCCATCAGCGTGAGCAGCTCGTCGGCCGACAACCCCTCGGGCAGCGTGGTGGGCAGCTCGTTGCGCTCGAGCACCGCCCGATGGAGCGCGACCCGCGCCGCATCGATCCGGCCGAGGCGCCGGGCCACCTCGGCGGCGTACACCAGGCCCACGGCGACCGCCTCCCCGTGGCGCACGTCGTAGGTGCCGGCGGTCTCGATGGCGTGGGCGAGCGTGTGGCCGTAGTTGAGGATGGCCCGCTGACCGCCCTCCCGCTCGTCGGAGGCGACCACGTCGGCCTTGATCCGGATGCAGGTGGCCACCTGCTCGTCGAGGGGCAGGCCGTCGAGACCGTCACCGCCGGGGAGGAAGCGGTACTTGACCAGCTCGCCGAGGCCGGAGCGGTACTCCCGGGGCGGGAGCGTGTCGAGCACGTCGAGATCGCAGAGCACGCCATGCGGCTGCCAGAACGCGCCGACGAGGTTCTTCCCCTCGGGCAGGTTCACACCGGTCTTGCCGCCGATCGCCGCGTCGATCATGCCGAGCAGGGTGGTGGGCACGTGGACCACGGCGACACCCCGGTGGTAGGCGGACGCCGCGAACCCGGCGGTGTCGGTGACCACGCCACCTCCGACCGCCACCACCACGTCCCGTCGGGTGAGGCCCCACGTGGCCCAGGAGCGGCACAGCATGCCCACGGTGGCCAGGGTCTTGGCCTCCTCACCGGCGGCCATGGTGAAGACGCGGTGGTCGATCCCGGGGTCCACGGAGACGCCGATCTCGCGCTGGGTCACGATGGCCGCTCGTGTCGCGCCGGGGGGGAGCAACCCCGCCAGTTCGGTGAGGATGCCCCGGCCGACCAGGGCCTCGTAGGACCGTCCCGGTACGGGGACCTCGATGCCGATCATCCCCGATCTCCCGTCCCGACGCCGTCGACGATGATCCGGGCCACCTCGAGGGGCGCCAGCTCGTCGACGTCGACGATGCGATCGGCGACGGATCGGTAGAGCTCGGTCCGGTCGGCCGCCATGAGCTCCAGCATGCCCGCGGGATCCTCGTCGAGCAGGGGACGGTGGGTGTCGCCCGACGCGCGGATGCGGCGCTCGAGCGTTTCGGGGTCGGCGCGCAACCACACCACGTCGACGTCGTCGGCCCCCAGCCGCTGGCGGTTCTGCGCGCTGAGCACCACGCCGCCCGCGGCCGCGACGACCGACGGCTCCGGAGCATCGAGGGCGGCGGCGAGCGCCTCGGCCTCCAGCACGCGGAACGCGGCTTCCCCGTCGGTGCGCCAGATCTCCCGGACGGTGCGGCCGGTCCGATCCTCGATCTGGGCGTCGGAGTCGACCAGCCGACGGCCGAGGTCGCGGGCCACGAGCTGACCGACCGTGGACTTGCCGGTGGCCATCAGACCGACGAGGACGAGGTGGCGCGGCGCGCTCGACACGGCGGGCCTACAACGCGGCGAGGTATGCGGCGTGGTTGCGCAGCAGCTCGTCGAGGGAGTCGCCGCCGAACTTGCGGGTGGCCTCGGCGGCCAGGGCCAGCGCCGTCATCGTCTCGGCCACCACGCCCATGGCGGGTACCGCGGTCACGTCGGTGCGTTCCTTGAACGACACCGTCTCCTCCTTGGTGACGGTGTCGACCGTCTTGAGGACGGGCTTGTTCAGCGATGCGAGGGGCTTCATCGCGGCGCGCGCCACCACGAGCTCACCCGAGGTGATGCCGCCCTCGATCCCGCCGGCCAGGCTGGACTCACGGGTGTAGCCGTGCTCGTCGGACCACGAGATGGGATCGTGGGCCGCGCTCCCCCGCCGGCCGGCCACCTCGAAGCCGTCGCCGATCTCGACGCCCTTGACCGCCTGGATGCTCATGAGGGCCTGGGCCAGCATGCCGTCGAGCTTGCGATCCCAGTGCACGTGGCTCCCCAGGCCGACGGGGACCCCGTAGGCGAGGATCTCGACGATGCCGCCGAGCGAGTCGCCGTCCTTGGCGGCCGCCTTGATCTCCTCGACCATCGCCGCCGAGGCCGCCGGATCGAAGCACCGGACCTCGTCGGCGTCGACCGTCTCGAGATCGCCCGGTGCGGGCCGGGCCGTCGAGGTGGTGCGCGCCGCGCCGATCTGGATCACGTGGCTGACGATCTGGACCCCGAGCTGGGCCAGCAGGGCCTTGGCCACGGTGCCCGCCGCGACCCGCGCCGCCGTCTCCCGGGCCGAGGCCCGTTCGAGCACGTCGCGGGCGTCGGTGAAGCCGTACTTCTGCATACCGGCCAGGTCGGCGTGCCCGGGCCGGGGTTGGGTCTCGGCATGGGCGGTACGGCCGGGCGCGGGTGACATCTCCTCGTGCCACTTGTCGGAACGCTTCCACTCCGAATTGGCGATCTCGATCGCCACCGGCGACCCCAGGGTCCGGCCGTGCCGGACACCGCCGATCAAGGTCAGTTCGTCCTGCTCGAAGCGCATGCGCGGCCCGCGGCCGTAGCCGAGGCGCCGGCGGGCGAGCTCACCCTGGATCTCCTCCACCGTGATCGGCAGGCCGGCGGGCAGGCCCTCGACCACGACCACGAGGCCCTGGCCGTGCGACTCACCGGCGGTCAGGAAGCGCAACATCGAACGGAGCGTAGAGCGGTGGCGGGGTGGGGGACGAAGCGTTCTCGGCGCCCGACGGCGGTGCTCAGCGGAACTCGCCGGCCCACAGCACCACGATGAGACAACCCACCGCCAACGACGGCCCGTACGGGAACACCACCTTGGCCGAGCGACGGACGAGGGCGTAGATCCCCCCGATCACCACCCCGATGATGGAGCCGAACGCCGCGCCCATCAGGACATAGCGGAACGACCACAGGAACTGCTCGGCGACCGAGCCCGAGGCCCAGCCGAACCACCCGAGGTAGAAGCCCATGAGCCAGGCCAGCTTGACGTCGCCCCAGCCCATGCCGCGGGGGTACACGATGTGCGCCATGAACAGGATCCCGGCGTAGCTCAGGCCGCCGAACGCGGCGCCGACGATGGCGCCGGGAACATCGACCCACACCGAGGCCACCACGATGGACGCGGCGCCGGCGGCCATGGCCGGGAAGTTGATGCGGTCCGGAATGCGGTACACCCGGAAATCGATGGCAGCCAGGGCCACCAGCGCCGTCACCAGGACCAGCACCGACACCGTGATCACTCCGGTGGTGATCTGGTGAGCGGTGAGAGCGAAGAGGCCAGCGGTGACCGCTTCGGTGATCGGGAACCACCGACGCCACCACGTGGCCGGCCGGACCACAGCCAGCACGGGCACGTCGCCGAGGTCCGGGACCGGCTCCAGCTCGTCGAGCAGGGCGGGGTCAGCTCCGTCGGGGAGATCGCCCGGGTCGGTGATCACGTAACCGGGCTCGCGGACGATCAGGCGGTTCAGCACCGACCCGATCGGGACACCGACGAGTCCGGCGACGACGACCTGGGCTGCGTCCACGGACCGTCACCCTACGGTCGGGCCTCCGCCCGCGGGCGGAGGCCGACGCGCAGCTCGTTCTTGGCCGACTAGTTCTTGGCCGACGACAGGAACTTGAGCAGCAGGTTGCGGTTGATCTCCTCGTCGCCGTCGCCCTCGGCCGGAGCCGCGACCGGAGCACCGTCGGCCGGGGCCGCCGAGGCCGCCGCCGTCTTCGGGGTCAAGCTCGCCAGCTGGCTGAGGAACTCGCCGGGCGACGGCTCCGCGTCGGCCGTGTCACTCGTGTCACTCGAGTCACCCGAGTCACTCGGGTCGACCGGATCGGTCGTCTCGGTCGTCTCGGTCGTCTCGTCGCTCGAATCGTCGTCGTTCTCCATCGACCTCATGACGTCGTCGGGCTCGTCGCTCTCGGAGGAGTCGGTGGCGTCATCGTCGCCGGACTCGTCGACGGCGATCTCGCCGGCATCGTCGTCGGACCCGCGCGCCACGAAGCCGGCCAGGTTCTGGCCCAGATGGGCGACCTCGTCGCGAGACAGGTCATTGTCGACGAGCGGGCGCTCGTCGTCGTACCAGGTCGAGGACGTGTACGCGTCGTCCCGTGCTTCCGGCGTCTCGGACACGACGGTCGGCTCGGGCAGCGCGTCGAGGGAGACCTCGACCAATCCGGCCTCGACCAGGTCGCGCACCAGGCGAGAGGCGTCGAACTCGCCCATGTCGTGGTGCACGCCGAGCCGCCGAGCGGAGATGCCGCCGCCGATCGCGGCGAGCGACCGCCACTGCTCGGCCGTGACCGTCACGGATTCGTCGCTCAGCTCCTCGACCAGGCGGACGGTGACGTCGAGCGAAGGTACGACCGCCTCGATCTCCCGCCACTCCTCGAGCAGCTGCTCGGCCTCGACCAGCGCCTCCTCGACGTCGGCGTCCTGGAGCGTTTCGTCGTTCGGCTCGGAGTCGGTCTCGAACACGAACGAACCGAGGTCGAAGCGCAGCAGGTCGAACAGAACGGCGGCGATCTTCTCACCCTGTTCGTGGTCCGACCGTGCGCCGACGATGCGCCCCTCCTGCAACCACACGTTGCCGGCTCCTCGGTCGCCCTCCAAGGCGAGGAGTCCGGTCTTTCTGGTCCCTGACAGAAGTCGAAGGACTTCCGGCACGCTGAACGTCTCGAGTGTCCCTTGTAGGGCCACAGCCACACCTCCCGGGGCAAGCTTGCATCGCTTGTTTGCGGTATCGGCCACCGCAGCGGGGTTCTGTAGGAAAATCCGGAAGCCGCCGGGGCCGCCGGTGCCGTTCGCCCGGCCGATCAGCCCGTGGCGGTGAGCCCGGCCTGGGCGGCCGCCGCCATGACGTCGACAGGAGCGTCGATCCCGGTCCAGCGGGCGAACGCCCGGGCGGCCTGGTGGACGAGCATGCCGATGCCGCCGACGGTGCGAAGGCCACGGTCATCGGCCTGGCGCAACAGCGGCGTCACCGCGGGGTGGTACACCACATCGGCGACCACGGCACCGTCCCGGCACCGGTCGGGATCGAACGGGGATGCGTCGTCGGCGCCCATCCCGATCGGGGTGGCGTTGACGATGAGATCGGCGGACGACAGGTGGGCATCGACCCCGATCACGCCGACCGTCCCCGCCAGCGCGGCGGCCGCCGTTGCCGGTTCGGCCCGGCGGGCGAGCACCGCCACTTCGGTGGCTCCCGCTGCGGCCAGGGACCGCACCACCGCGCGCGCCGCGCCACCGGCGCCCACCACCACGCATCGCATCCCGCTCGGGTCGATTCCGTGATCGCCGAGCGAGTCCACGAAGCCACCGCCGTCGGTGTTGTCCCCCACGATCCGCTCGCCGTCCCGGAAGACGCAGTTCACCGCGCCGAGCGCCACCGCATCATCGGTGAGGTGATCGAGCGACGCCGCCACCGCCGCCTTGTGCGGCATGGTCACCGACAGACCCTCGATCCCGAGGGCGGCCATGCCCGCGATCGCGGTCGCGGCCGACCCGGGCGGCACGGGCAGGGCCAGGTAGACCCAGTCGAGCCCGGTGGTGGCGAAGGCCGCGTTGTGGATCGCCGGCGACAGCGAGTGCCGGACCGGCCAGCCGATGACCGCGGCGACCCGGGTCCGGCCCGACACCGCCGCAGGAGACGCGCTCATCCGCAGCCGAGGCCGAGGCGGATGCACTCCTGCTTGGCCTTCTGGAACTCGCGCGCCGTCTCGAGGAATGCGTGGTGGCCCTCGGCGTCCTTGAGCACGTAGTAGATCCACGGTCCCGGCTCGGGGTTGAGAGCGGCTTCGAGCGATGCCCGGCCCGCGGCCGCGATCGGGGTGGGGGGCAATCCGGCGACGCGCCGGGTGTTGTAGGGCGAGTCCGACTCGAAGTCGACCTGGTCGCGGCTTCGGCCCTCGAGCACCGCTTCGTAGCGCGACGTGGCGTCGATCCCCAGCGGGATGCCCTGTTCGAGGCGGTTGTAGATGACCCGCGCGATCTTGGCTCGGTCCTCGGGGACCTTGGCTTCCTCCTCCACCAGCGAGGCGATGATCACGATCTGATACGGACTGACGCCGAGCGCGGTGGCGCCGTTCTCGACGTCGAGCGCGTCGAGATTGGTGTCGAGCTGGGTGACCAGCCGGCGGATGAAGGCCCGCTCGTCGGTCTTGTCGTCGATCTCGTAGGTGTCGGGGAACAGCATCCCCTCCATCGACGTGACATCGTCGGGCTGGTACCGGGAGCGGATGTCGGGCGAGTCGATGGCGTCCTGGAGTGCGCCGGCGTCCCAGCGATACACCCCCGTGTCGGGGTCGGCCAGCCGGGTGACGATCTCGGCGATGGTGAGGCCCTCGGGGATCGTGACCCGCTGCAGCTCCGGCGGCTTCGGGCCGGCGTCGAGTACCGCGACCGCTTCCTGGAACGACGAGTTCTCGCGGAAGACGAACACGCCGGCCTCGAACGGGCCCTTGTTCTCGAGCCGGGTCCAGTAGTTCCACACCATCGCCGAGGTGATGACATCGTTGTCCTCGAGGAGATGCCCGATCTCCTCGGTGGTGGATCCGCTGGCGACCTCCAGCTCGATCTCCGACCCCGGCGGACCGGGCGGGTCGATCTGGCGCTGCACCCAGAAGAACGCACCGGCCGCGGCGACCACCAGCACGACGACCACCACGCCGAGGGCCAGCAACACCCGCTTGGCCGTGCTCATCGGCGGCCGGGCATCGATCCAGTCCTCGGCCTCGGCGTAGCGCGAGTCGTACGGGTCGATGGCCTCGACCCCCACCGAATCGTCCGGCGAATCGAGCCAGTCGTCGGCGCCCAGGTCGTCGTCGACCCAGCGTTCGTCGGCCCGCTCGTCGTCGTTCCAGCCGTCGTCGCTCACGACATCTCCCCGTTCGCATCCAGCCAGGACTGCAGGATCACCGCGGCGGCGACCTTGTCGACCACCCGCCGACGGGCCGGCGCCTTCAGGTTCTGGGCCACCAACGACCGCTCCGCCGTCACGGTGGAGAGTCGTTCGTCCCACGTCCGGACCGGGACGTCGAGCGCCGCGGTCAGCTCGTCGACCTCGTCGAGGGCCCGCCGGGCCGCCGGACCGACGGAACCGTCGAGCGAGAGAGGCACGCCCACGACGACCACCGCGGCGCCCGTCTCGGCCACCAACTCACCGATCCGCCGGTGGTCCTGCGTCCGGTCACCGCTCCGCGGGACCACCTCGTAGGGGGTGGCCAGCGTGCCGGAACTGACGGCCACGCCCACTCGTTTGGTGCCGAGATCGACACCGATCGCACGCATGGGGCCGTCAGACTCCGAGCGCAGACCGCACGAGGTCGAGGGCGGGCCCGACGCCCTCGGCGTTCTTCCCACCGGCCACCACCAGCCGGGGATCGTTCGAACCGCCCCCTTGGATGAGCTTCTTGGCGTCGGCCAGCAACTCCCCGGCGTGGACCCCCGACTCCTCAGTGGTGGCCACCACCAGGGCCGCACCGCCGCCCTCGGGCGCACCACCGAGGACCACGACCCGGATCCCGGGCTGGTCCCGAAGCGAGGTGGCCATGTCGCGCAGGTCGTTCCGGTCGGTGCCGTCGATCTGGGCGATGACCACCCCGTCGACCGCGCCAGCGGCCAGTTCCGATGCCCGGCCGGCGGCAACCGACCGCCGCAGCCCCTTGATCTCGTCCTGGGCGTCCTTGAGTTGATCGCGCAGGCGGGCCACACCATCGGCCAGGTCGGTGACCGGCACGCCGGCGGTGGCCGCGACCTCGGCCAGTTCGTGCTCGCGCTGGCGCAGGCGCTTCACCGGACCGGTACCGGCGATGGCCGTGATGCGGCGCAGGTTCGACCCCACCGATTCCTCGGCCACGATCTTCACCGGGCCGATGTCGCCCAGGCGCCGCACGTGGGTGCCGCCGCAGAGCTCGATCGAGTGGGTGCCAGCCTCGAGCACGCGCACGATGTCGCCGTACTTGTCGCCGAAGAAGGCGATGGCACCCTTGTCGCGCGCCTCGTCCATGGTGGTCTCGTAGTGGTGGGCTTCGGCGTTGCTGAGGATCTCCTCGTTGGCGAGGTCCTCGATGGCGGCGATCTGTTCCGGGGTGACCGCCTCGAAGTGGCTGAAGTCGAAGCGCAGACGGTCGGGCTCGACCAGCGAACCCTGCTGCTTGACGTGTTCGCCCAGCACCTCGCGCAGTGCCCAGTGGAGGATGTGGGTGGCCGTGTGGTGCCGCCGGATCGCGTTGCGGCGGTCGGCGTCGATGGCGGCCACCGCTTCAGCGCCGAGATCGATGGTCCCCTCGGTGATGCGGGCGATGTGCCGGTGCAGCCCGGGCAGGCCGTAGATGGTGTCGATCACCTCGGCCCGGCCGCCCTCGGTGCGGATCTCGCCGGTGTCGCCGATCTGGCCGCCGGACTCGGCGTAGAACGGCGTGTGGCGCAGGAAGATCGAGACCGTCCCCGCCAACTCGCCCTCGAGCGGACCGGGCACCACGCCGACGACGGTGGTCGTGGTGGAGTCCATCTCGCGGCCCACGAACTCGGTGGGCCCGGACGTGTTGAGGATCTCGCGGAACGCGTCGATCTCGTCGCCCAGCGCCACGCTCCCGCCCTTGGCCGCCGCCTTGGCCCGGGCCCTCTGGTCGGCCATCGCCGCGTCGAAGCCGTCGACGTCGAGGTCGACGCCGCGCTCGGCGAGGATCTCCTGGGTGACCTCCAGCGGAAAACCGTAGGTGTCGTGGAGCTGGAACGCCACCGTGCCGTCGAGCACCGGCCGCTCGCCCTCGGGGCTGTCGAGACCCTCCAGCTCGGCATCGAGCATCGCCGAACCGGTCTTGAGCGTGTTCCGGAAGCGTTCCTCCTCGCGGCTGGCGATGGTGAAGACCGCATCGGCGTGACCGGCCAGTTCGGGATAGGCGTCGCCCATGACCTCGACGCAGGTCTCGATCATCGGTGGCAGGACCAGGTTGTCGACGCCGAGGATGTACGAGAAGTACACCGCCCGGCGCAGGACGCGGCGCAGGACGTAGCCGCGGTCCTCGTTGGACGGCATCACGCCGTCGGAGATGAGGAATGCCACGGTACGGGTGTGGTCGGCCAGCAGGCGCAGGGCGATGTCCGCGAGCCGGTCGGTACCGAACGTGCGGCCAGTCACCTGCTGGGCCCGGTCGGTGAGCACCGAGAGCGTGTCGGCGGCGTACAGGCTCGGGCTCCCGGCGAGGATCCCGAGGATCCGCTCGAGGCCGGCGCCGGTGTCGATGCCCTTGCGGGGCATGTCGGTGAGCTCACCGCTCTCGACCCGGATGTACTGCGGGAACACCAGGTTCCAGAATTCGACGTAGCGCTCCTCGGCCGCCGGGTTGGCGGGACCGCCCTCGGGGCCGAGGTCCGGCCCGAAGTCCCAGAACAGCTCGGACGAGGGGCCGCACGGGCCGATGTCGCCCATCTCCCAGAAGTTGTCCTTGTCGAGGCGCTGGATCCGCTCCCGCGGGAACCCGACGGCGTCGGCCCAGATCTCCTCGGCTTCGTCGTCGGAGGTGTGGATGGTGACCCACACGCGATCGCCGTCGAGGCCCAGCACCTCGGTCACGAACTCCCATGCCCACGGGATGGCATCGGCCTTGAAGTAGTCACCGAAGCTGAAGTTGCCCAGCATCTCGAAGAAGCTGAGGTGCCGCAGCGAGCGGCCGATCGCATCGAGATCGTTGTGCTTGCCCCCGGCCCGCACGCACTTCTGCACCGAGGTGGCCCGGGCCGGAGAGAACGGCACCTCCTCCTCGCCGAGGAAGTAGGGAACGAACTGCATCATCCCGGAGTTGGTGAACATCGGAGCTGACGGGTGATGCGGGATCAGACCGGCCGACGCCACCTCCGTGTGGGCGTGTGACACGAAGAAGTCGATCCAGGCGCGGCGGAGTTCGTCAGCTCTCACGGCGGGGGATCCTACTGAGCCGCTCCTCGAGCCTGGCAGCGACATCGGCTTCGTAACCGTGGGGCGACGGCTCGTAGTAGGTCCGGCCGGCGGCTTCCAGCGGCAGGTACTGCTGGTCGACCCAGCCCCGGGGATCGTCGTGCGGATACCGGTAGCCCTTCCCGTGACCGAGGTCCTGGGCGCCCTGGTAGTGGGCGTCGCGCAGGTGGGCCGGCACCTCGCCGGCCGGTCGATCGCGGACGTCGGCCTGGGCCGCCCACCATCCCAGTGCCGCCCGGTTCGACTTCGGGGCGGTGGCGAGGTGCACCACCGCCTGCGCGAGGTTCAACCCGGCCTCCGGGAAACCGACGAACTCCACGGCCCGGGCGGCGGCGTCGGCGAGGACGAGGCTCATGGGGTCGGCCATGCCGATGTCCTCCGATGCCAGGATCACCAACCGACGAGCGATGAACCGGGCGTCCTCGCCCGCCTCGACCATGCGGGCCAGCCAGTACAGCCCAGCATCGGGATCCGAGCCCCGGATCGACTTGATGAACGCCGACACCACGTCGTAGTGGTCGTCGACCCCGTAGCGCAGGGCGTTCGTACCCAGCGCCGCCTCGGCGTCGCTCAGCTCGACCATCGGTTGCCCGCTGGTCGGGTCGCCACCGCGGCCGGCGGCGATGGCCACCGCGACCTCGAGGGCGGTGAGGGCCTGGCGGCCGTCGCCGTTGGCCCGCTCGGCCAGGTGGGTGAGGGCGTCGTCGGTCGCGGTGGCCGATTCGGCCTCGAGCCCGCGCCGGAGGAGATCGCGCAGCGCCGGGATGCTCAACAGCTCGAGGCGGAACAGCGTCGACCGTGAGCGCAGCGGCGCGTTGACCTCGAAGAAGGGGTTCTCGGTGGTGGCACCGATGAGCACGATCAAGCCGTCCTCCACCGCGGGGAGGAGCGCATCCTGTTGGGCCTTGTTGAACCGGTGGATCTCGTCGAGGAACAGGATCGTGCCGCGGTTGTGCTCGCCCAGGCGCTGGCGGGCCGCGGCGATGGTCTCCCGCACGTCCTTGACCGTGGCCGTGACCGCGGAGAGCTGGATGAACACCTTCTCGGTGTGCGCCGCGACCGCCCGGGCCAACGTCGTCTTGCCCGTCCCCGGCGGTCCCCACAGCAGCGCCGACGACAACCGGTCGGCCTCGACCAGGGTCCGGAGCGGCTTGCCCTCGCCGAGCAGGTGCTCCTGGCCGACGATGTCGTCGAGCGAGGTGGGCCGGAGCCGGGCGGCCAGGGGTTGCCGTGACTCGAGGCGGTCGGAGGCCGCCGCCGCGAACAGGTCGTCGCTCATGGCCGGCTCACGGCGCCAACGCCGGCCCGTCGGGGCGGTGCTCGGCGGGAATCCAGGTGGTGAGGAAGGTGTCGGCCAGCACCGTGGCGTAGCGGATCGGGTCCATCTTGGCCAGCTTGGCCGCCTCGATGCGTTCGGTGATGAGCCGATCGACGCGACCGAGGACCTCGTCGGGCGAGAGGCCCCGGGGCGCCTGGTAGGCGAGGACCGCACCGGCGTTGCACACGAAGTCGGGGAGCGCGACCACCTGGTTGCGGCGCAGCACGTCGAGTCCCGCCGCGGTGTAGGGCGCGTTCGCCGCCGGCACGATCAGCGGAGCCTGCACCTCGGCCGCCACCGCCGCGGTGTACACGCCGGTCCTCGCTCCGGGCACGAGGACGTCGACGGCCAGCCGGTGCAACTCCTCGGCCGGGCGCGTGTCCAGGCCGATGCGCCGGACGAACCAGTCACCGTGCTCGGCCCGGGCCTCGAACAGCGCGTCGATGTCGAGCCCGGCGTCATCGGCCACCGTGCCCTCGATGGTCGACACCGCCACCACCGCCCCACCCCGGCGCACGACCTCCCGGGCCAGCCCGCCGCCGACCGCCCCGAAGCCCTCGATCGCCACCGTGCGACCGTCGAGACCGCCCAGCCAGGCGGCGGCCGCCGCGCCGACCCCCCGACCGGTGACGAGCTGCTCGAACGCGATCCCGTCGATCTCGCTGTCGATCACCCGCGGCCCGGTGCCGGGAGGAACCAGCGGCGCGAAGTCGGCCGTGGTGGTGCCCAGGTCGGCGCCGGTGAGGAACGTCCGCGCCTCCACCAGGGGGCGGATCTCCTCGCAGTACCGGGCCATGGTCTCGGCGTGGGTGTCGAGCAGCCGGGGCCGGATGCCGGCCTTGGCACCGCCGATGCGCTGCTCGAACACGGCGAACTTGTACGTCATCGCCCGAGCCAGCAGCGCGACCTCGTCCACCGTCACCCCGTCGGCCAGGCGCGTCCCGCCAGCCGTGGTTCCGGCGATCTCGGGGTCGATGTCGAAGACGATCTCCCCGTCGACCGACGTCAGGTGGTGGACGATCACGCGCCAGACACTAGGCGCCCCTCCCAGACCGTTCTGGTGGGTCGTCGCGCCGCTCACAGCGACCGGTGACCGACCAGAACGGGACTCGGGCCGGCGGGCATGCTGGACTGAGGTGACCATGGAGGACCGCACTCGCCCGGGCCGGCTCGACCCCGAGACCGCCAAGGAGGTCATTCGACGCGCCGTCGAGCTCGATGCCGGCCCGCTCGACGAACCCACCGGGATCGACCGTGGGGCCTTGGAGGCTGCCGCCGACGAGATCGGCATCTCCCCCGCCTCGGTCCGGCGCGCCCTGGCCGAACACGATGCCGGAGCCCTGGTCCGCCCGGTCGATCGCAGCATCCTCGGACCTTCACATGCCCTGGCGGTCCGGGTGGTGCCGCTTTCACCGGCCAAGGCCATCGGCCGGATCGAGCGCTTCCTCAAGGCCCAGCTGCTCGAGGTGCACGACCGGCGCGACGACGAAGTGGTGTGGGCCCGGCGCCAGGACCTGACCGCGAAGATCCGGCGGAAGGTCGACCTCGGCAAGCGGCTGCGGCTGTCCGGGGTCGACGCCGTCGCCGTGTCGGTGGCCGACGCCGACGACGGCCACAGCCTCGTGCGCCTCGAGGCCGACCTCGGCCACACCCGGCGGGGGCTGCTGTCCGGGGTGGCGATCGCCCCGACCGTGGCCGCGCCGATCCTGGGCGGCATCGCCGCGCTCGTCGTCCACGAGCCGCTGCTCTTCGTGGGTGGGTTCCCGGTGGGCGCCGCGCTGGGCAGCGCCGGCCTCTACGCCGGCCGGCGCACGCTCGCCCACGAACGGGACGAGGCCGGCCGGGTGCTCGCCCTGTTCCTCGACGACCTCGGACACACCCGATGACCATTCTGGGACGCGGCACGCGCGGTGAACACGTCCCACGCGGCCCGGAACTGACGCGACGGGGTTACTCCGGCGGGGGCAGGACGCGCAGACCGAGCTCGTCGAGGATGCGGGGTTCGAGTGGGGTGGGAGCCTCGGTGAGCGGATCGGCACCCTTCTGGGTCTTGGGGAAGGCGATCACCTCACGGATGTTCTCCTCCCCCGCCATGAGCGCGACGAGACGATCGGTGCCGAAGGCGAACCCGGCATGGGGCGGCGGTCCGTACTTGAAGGCGTCGAGCAGGAACCCGAACTTCTCGTTCGCCTCCTCCTCCCCGATCCCGAGGGCGTCGAAGACCCGCTGCTGGACGTCGGAGCGATGGATACGGACACTGCCCGACCCCAACTCCCACCCGTTGCAGACCAGGTCGTAGGCCACCGAACGCACGCTCGTGGGGTCGGTCTCGATGAGCCCCGCTTCGAGATCGTCGGCGTTCGGCATCGTGAACGGGTGGTGCATGGCCTGGGGCCGACCGTCGGGGCCGAGCTCGTCGTCGAACAGGGGGAAATCGGTCACCCAGAGGAAGTGGAGCCCACCCTCGGTGACGGGGGGCCGGCCCAGCTCGTTGCGGAGCAGGCCGAGGATCCGGCGCACGACCGGTCGCTCGTCGGCCACGAGGAACACCATGTCGCCCGGTTCGGCATCGAGGGCCTCGATGGTGGCCGACGCTTCCGTCGCCGAGAGGAACTTGGCCACCCCGGCGTCGAGGGCCGGGCCGTCGTCGGCCTCGACCACCCGCATCCAGGCCAGCCCCTTGGCCCCCCACTGCTTCGCCAGGTCGACCAGCGCGTCGATCTCCTTGCGGGTCAACGACGTCCCGCCCGGGAGCCTGATGCCCTTGACACACGGGGCCTTGAACACGTTGGCCTCGGTGGCAGCGAACACCGGCGTGAGCTCGACCAACTCCATGCCGAAGCGGATGTCGGGCTTGTCGGAGCCGTAGCGCTCCTGGGCGTCCTCCCACGTCATGCGGGGGACGTCGCCGATGTCGGTGCCGAGGACGTCCTGGACCGCGGCGCGGACGGAGTCGGTGACGAAGGCGAGCACCTCCTCCTGGCCGGCGAAGGAGCACTCCATGTCGAGTTGGGTGAACTCGAACTGCCGATCGGCTCGGAGGTCCTCGTCGCGCAGGCAGCGGGCGATCTGGAAGTAGCGGTCGACGCCGCCCACCATGCACAGCTGCTTGTAGAGCTGGGGCGACTGGGGCAGGGCGTAGAAGGTGCCCGGACGCTGGCGGGAGGGAACGACGAAGTCGCGTGCCCCCTCCGGGGTGGACGCGATCAGCAGCGGGGTCTCGACCTCGACGAAGCCGTTGGCGATGAATGCCCGACGGATGGCGGCGTTGGCCAGGGTCCGGACCTGGAGGTTGCGCTGCAACCGGGGCCGGCGGAGGTCCACGTAGCGGTGGCGGAGCCGGACCGTCTCGTCCACCTCGGTGCGCTCGTCGACGGGGAACGGGGACGGCTGGGACGTGGACAGCACCTCGACGGTGCAGTCGTGGACCTCGATCTCACCGGTGGCCAGGTTGGGGTTGACGGTGCCCTCGATGCGGGGCTGGACCGTCCCGGTGATGCGCAGCACGTACTCGCTGCGGAGGTCGTGGGCGTTGGAGACCACGCACTGGACGATGCCGGTGCGGTCGCGCAGGTCGATGAACGCGAGGTGCTCGCCGTGCTCGCGGCGGGATTCGACCCACCCGCACACCGACACTTCGGTGCCCACATCGCTCGACCGGAGGTCGCCGCACCATGCGGTGCGGAGCCCCACGGCGGGGCCGTGGGGTACGGGCCGGGGTTCGTTGCGATCTTCGGGGGCTGTGGTCACGTGGGTGACTCCGTTCCGGATGCGGTGGCGAGGAGGGCGTCGAGGTGTTCGTCGAGCCCGTCACGCGAGATCGTGGCCTGGCCCTGGCCCTGACGCAGGTCGCGCACCGTCACGGTGCCCGAGTCGACCTCGTCGTGGCCGATGATGACCGCGGCCACGGCGCCCGACCGGTTGGCTGCCTTCATCTGCGCCTTCATGGACCGGCCGTCGTAGGCCCGGTCGGCCCGCAGTCCGCGGTCGCGAAGCGCCTCGGTGATGTCACGGGCCTGGCGGCCGTCGACCACGTCGACCACGAACACGTCGACCGACGAGGAGGGTGCCGGAAAGACGCCCTCGGCATCGAGGTGGAGCAGGACCCGCTCGATGCCCGACCCGAACCCGATGCCCGGTGTCTCCGGCCCGCCGAGCGCCTCGGAGAGCCCGTCGTAGCGGCCGCCACCGACCAGGGTGGACTGGGCCGAGTCGAGCGCCTGGCTCTGGAACTCGAACAGCGTGTGCGTGTAGTAGTCGAGCCCGCGCACCAACCGGGGGTCGATGGCGAAGTCGATGCCCAGCGCGCCGAGACCCTCCTGGACCCGGTCGAAGCGGGCCCGGCTGTCGTCGGAGATCACGTCGGTGATGCGGGGGGCGTCGGCCGTGGCCTCCATGGTCTGGCGTCGCTTGGAGTCGAGGACCCGCAACGGGTTGCGCTGGACCTTGTCGCGGTCGTCCTCGGCGAGGTCGTCTCGAACGGAGACCAGGAACTCGCGCAGGACGCCGTCGTAGCGGGCCCGGTCGGTGGCGTCGCCCATCGTGTTCACGACGAGGAGATACCGCTCGGCGCCGAGCGCTCGCAGGTAGCGATCGGCGAGGGCGATCACCTCGACGTCGACGTCGGGGTCGTCGACCCCCAGGACCTCGACCCCCACCTGGTGGTGCTGGCGGTAGCGCCCCTTCTGCGGCTTCTCGTAGCGGAACGCCGGCGTGGCGTACCACGCCTTCCACGGCAGCACCGGCCGGTGCTCGACGAAGGCCCGCACGACGCTGGCCGTGCCCTCGGGCCGTAGGGCGACGTGGCGCCCGCCCTTGTCCTCGAAGTCGTACATCTCTTTGGTGACCACGTCGGTGCCCTCGCCCATGCGCAGGAACACGCCGAGATCCTCGAACAGCGGGGTGTGGACCATGCCGTAGCCGTACAGTTCGGCGATGCCGGCGAAGGTGGCGACCAGTGCGGTCCAGCGCGACGACTCCGGCGGCAGAACGTCGTGCGTGCCGATGGGCGCGGAGAAGGCGGGGGTGGACACGGCGGGCGAGCGTAGTGGGGAACCGTGGGGTTACCGGCAGGAACATCCGGTCCCGAGTGCGAACATGGATGCGTGACGTTGATCCCCGACGAGCCGCTGCTCGCCGCCGAGCCAGTCGTCCCCGACGGGCCGGGTGCCGCCAAGGGCGGCTGGCGCTCGCTGGCCGGCGAGCACAAGTTCCTGCTCTTCATCCTGGGATTCACCGCCTTCTTCGACGGCTTCGACCGCGGCATCATCCAGGTCGCCCTGCCCCAGATCCGGGAGACGTTCGCCCTCTCGCAGAGCCAGATGTCCGTCTGGCTCATGTTCGTCTACGTCGGAGCGCTGCCTGCCCTGTTCGTCACCCGGGCCGCCGATCGGGTGGGCCGCAAGCGCCTGCTGGTGGTGTCGATCATCGGCTACATGGTCGCCACTGCCTCCACCGCGATGGCTCCCTCCATCGAGACCTTCGTCGCTGCGCAGTTCGTGGCCCGGCTGTTCCTCAACGCCGAACACGCGCTGGTGCTGACCCTCGCCGCTGAGGAGCTGCCGGCCCGGGCGCGGGGGTTCGGCTTCGGGTACCTGGCCATGCAACTCGCGCTCGGCTTCGGCACCGGCGCCCTCGTCTACGGCGGCGTGTTCGAGCCCCACGGCATCGGCTGGCAGTGGATGTACGTCCTGAGCCTCCCGCCCCTGCTGGCCATCGGCTGGCTGCGGCGCAGCCTCCCCGAATCGCGTCGCTTCGAGGCGGCCCGCGAGGCCGGCCGGCTCGCCGGGCACTGGCGGGAGATCTTCACCGGCGAGACCCGGCGCTGGCTGATCCTGCTGTGTTCGTCGGCGTTCCTGCTGGAGCTGGCCACGCAGGCCGGCGTGTTCACCATCGACTTCCTGCAGGAGGACCGGGGGCTGTCGTCCACGGCGTCGAATCTCATGCTGGTCCTGGCCGGTCTGCCGGGCATCCCAGTGATGATCGTGGCGGGCAACCTGTCGGACCGGTACGGCCGCCGGATCGTCGGGTGCACGTTCGCCATCGTGTCGGGGCTGGGGGCGCTGGGGTTCTTCTGGCTCCCCGGTAACGTCGTCGTGCTCTACCTGTGCATGACGGTGATGCTGGCCGGCCAGCTGGGCGCCGGGCCGGTGCTGGCCACCTACGCCACCGAGCTGTTCCCGACGGCCGTGCGGGGCCAGGCGGGGTCGTGGAGCCGGGTCGCCGCCGTGGGCGGGCAGGCGGCGTCATTCGGCATCGGCGGCGCGCTCATCGCCGTCTTCGGCGGGCTCCCGGGTGCGGCGTCGGCGATGATGCTCGGCCCCGCCGGCGCCGTCGTCCTCATCGCGGTGTTCTTCCCCGACACCCACGGCCGAGAGCTCGAGGAGCTCACCGGCAGCTGAGTTCGGCGGCCGACAGTGCGGGGCTGGCATGTTGCACCAGCGCAACGTGACAGCCCGAGACCTCGGGCGAGTCAGTCGCTCCGCACTCCGGGGGCTGTGGTGTTGCGCCAGCGCAACATGATGACCCAAGAGTCCGAGCCGCGCCGAGCAACTCCAGGAAATCCGAGCTCGCCCTGCGAGCGAGGGTTTCACTTGCCGTTGATGGACCAGTGCCAGGGCTCACTGGGCAGGTTCTGGAAGCCGTACTCGCCAGCGTGTTCGTTCAGCCAGATCCAGGCCGGGTCGTCGTGGGAGCGGATCGTGGTGCCGTTCACGGTCAGGTCGACGGCGAGGCCGAGCTCGTGCATGCTCGTGCCCGGCTTGGCCGTCGGCGGCGAACAGGAGCCCGCGGGCACGACGTAGACCGCGGTGGCATCGTCGATCCCGGCGCCACCGCAGTGCTGGCGCCGCAACGAGATCTGCGACTCGGTGGTGCGGTACCCCCAGCCCGACAGCTCGATGCCCGCGGCCGCCGCTTCCGAGAGCAATCCCTCGAGCGCCGGTGCGATGTCGGCGTGGACGCGGATGCCCCGCACGGTGACCAGCGGGACGTCCGTGCCGTGGTCGACCCGGGCCAGGAGCGCCGCGGTCTGGCGCTGGACGTCCTCGGCCGCAGCCGCCTCGTCGCTGCTCAGGGTGACCAGCTGGGCCGAGGTCTGCGCCAACTGGGCGTGGACCTGCTGGGCGAGGGCCAGCTGTTCGTCGCGCGCCGACTGGAGGTCGTCGAGCGCACCGGCGGCCTGCTCGGCCGCCGACTCGGCCTGGCTGGCCTTCGCATCCGCCGCTTCCCGCAGACCGCTGAGCGCCTTCTCGGCCGCGGCGAGCTCCTCGGCCACGTTCTCGTCCCGCTCCGCTTTGGCGCGCAGCATCACGTCGGCCTTCTCGGCCGAGGCCAGGTCGTGGGTCACGATCACGTTCATGGCCGCCATCTGCGGCGGGCGCATGTACGCCTCCACCGCGAGACGCGCCATCAGGTCCTTGAGGTCCTGCAGCTCGGCGGCCTTGGCCTGCTCCCGTTGCCGGGCCCGGTTGGCCTCGAGCGTGGCGTCGACCAGCTCGGACTGGGCCTGGGCGACGACCTGTTCCTGGGCCGCGACCCACGCCTCCACGGTCGTCAACCGCTTCTGGACCTCCACCTGCGTGGCGTTCAGGATGTCGATGGCCAGGGCCGCTTCGGCCTGGCGGCGTCGGATCTCGGCCAGACGCTCGTAGGGGTTGGTGGGCAGCGGGTCCCCGTCCTGGGCGCCGGCAGGCACGGCGCACCCGATGACGGCGACGAGAAGGAGAGCGGCGATGCGCGTGAGAGTGCGACGAGAGAGCATGGTGGGCGGTGCCGGGGAGTGTCAGGTCCAGTGGGCGCCCGTGGCCCTCTGCACGTCCTTGCGTTACGGGTGGATGACGGTACTGTTCCGGCCCGTGCTCTGATCGTCACGAGCCGGACGTTTCTTGAACCTTTGGTGACGAAGGTCCCGCGGGACGGCAATGTCGGTGATGCCCGAGACCACCGTCAGCCACATCGCGAGCTCAGGTGTCCCTCGTCACGCCTTCACGCTCGATGATCACCGTGATCTCACCGATGTGGATCGTGATCTCGTCATCGAGTGGTCCATCATCGATATCGATGTCACCACGTTCTGCCGCCTCGAGCGCCTCGAGGTGCGCGTCATCAGGCGTGGCGCGCAGCGCGTCGAGAACACGAGCCCGCACCAGATCAGGGTCAATCGGCCGACCACCGGTCATCTCACGTGAGCTCCCGCCAGGAGAGGGTGGCACCAGACCATCCCAACGACGACAGGGTACGAATGGGGGCCAATTCTTCTCAATGAGGATGGGTTGATCGGCGCGGCCGGGGCAGCGGAGACGAGGTGAGATGTCCACCGTTCCGGCCGCACCGCCCCTCCGAGCACTTCCGCCATCGTGTTCACGATGACTCCATTCCCCAGCAACGGGAGACCATGCGCATCTGACGGGTGGGGAGTCGCAAGTGCGTTTCGGGTACCGGACCGGTCAGGCCAGCGCCTCACGCGCCCCGGGTCGCCTGGCTGCTCGTGCCATTCGGTGACGGCCCTGTCGGCCGCGGTGGTCTGACGGTGGGAGTCGAGGGTTCGGTTCGGCGGAACTCGCACCCGGACAGCGATGTTCGGCGGAGCAGAGCGTCTACCGGCGGCGCACGAACGAGGCCGCGCGCTCGCGTTCTCAACGGACTCTCATGAAGCGAGGAAGAACCTCACGTGCGGAGCGTCACCAGGGGGTGGCGTGAGGGAGGCACGGTCATGTCGTTCGCTGACAACGGCCACGAGGTTGTCGGTGGTCCGGGTAGCCAGACCGCCGACCACGCGTGTGATGGCAAGGGAATCGACTACATCGAAGTCTGCTTCGGCCTCAGCGACTAACGGGCCCCAGCCCTTGGCGAGCAAGCTGGAAACATCCCTCATACGGGAGGAAAGTCCAGCTCATGTCCCCGGAACGGCTCAGCCACCCCTGCCGGGCACGACGCGATAGGCGTCGTAGACCGAGTCGATCGACTTGATGGAGGAGATGGCCGAGTCGAGATGCGACGGATCGGCCAGCTCGAAGTCGAAGCGCATGGTGGACACCCGGTCGCGCCCGGCCCGGGTCGACGAGGCGATGATGTTCACGTGGTGGTCGGCGAGGGCCGTGGTGACGTCACGGAGGAGCCGGGCCCGGTCGAGCGCCTTGATCTCGATCGACGCGATGTACGACCCACCCTGGTCGCCGTCCCACTCGACGTCGATGAGACGGTCGGCCTGGCCGGCCACCAGCGACACCGCGTTGGCGCAGTCGGAGCGGTGGACCGACACACCCCGGCCCCGGGTGATGAACCCGACGATCTCGTCGCCCGGGACAGGTGTGCAGCAGCGCGACAGGCGCACCATGACGTCGTCGAGGCCATCGACGTGCACGCCGGGCTTGGACCGCCGGCCGCGGGCCCCGCTCCCCCGCCGGTCGTGGACCGCGGCGGTGGGGAGCTGCTCCTCCCGCTCGGGGTCGCGGTCGTGGAGCGCCTTCGCCACCCGGCCGGACACCGACTTGGCCGACACGTGGTGCTCGCCGATGGCGGCGTGCAGCGCGTCGAGGTCGGCGTAGTTCATCGACGCGGCGATCTCCTCGAGGACCTTGGTGACGGCCTCCGACTTGATGGGCAGGTTCTCCCGCCGGAGCGACTTGACCAGGTCCTCCCGTCCGGACTCGATGGCGTCTTCCCGCCGCTCGCGCGAGAACCACTGCCGGATCTTGTTGCGCGCCCGGGGACTGACCACGACGTGGAGCCAGTCGCGGCTCGGACCGGCCCCCTCGACCTTGGACGTGACGATCTCGACCGTGTCGCCCGAGCTCACCTGGCTGTCGAGGGGGACGAGGCGGCCGTTGACCTTGGCCCCGATGCAGGCGTGGCCGACCTCGGTGTGGACCGTGTAGGCGAAGTCGATCGGGGTGGCGCCGGCGGGCATGGTGATGACCCGGCCCTTGGGGGTGAAGACGAAGACCTCGTCCTCCTCGAGGTCGATCTTCAGGTTCTTCATGAACTCGTCGGGGTCGGAGGTCTCCTCCTGCCAATCGACGATCCGTGACAGCCAGGCGTAGTCCGAGCCGGTGTCGCGCTCATTCTCGTCGGCCTTGTACTGCCAGTGGGCGGCCACGCCGCGCTCGGCCCGGGCGTGCATCTCGGTGGTGCGGATCTGGACCTCGAGCGGCTTGCCCTGCGGACCCACCACCGTCGTGTGCAACGACTGGTAGAGGTTGAACTTGGGCATGGCGATGTAGTCCTTGAACCGCCCCGGCACCGGTTTCCACGTGGCGTGGATCGACCCGAGGGCGGCGTAGCAGTCCTTGACCGAGTCGACGATGACCCGGATCGCCACCAGGTCGAAGATGTCGTTGAACTCGCGGCCCTTGACCACCATCTTCTCGTAGATGCTCCACAGGTGCTTGGGCCGTCCGGTGACCTCGGCCGACAGGCGCAGCTCGTCGAGGCGTTCGTTCACCTGATCGATGACCTGGTGGAGGTAGAGATCCCGCTCCGGGGTGCGGGTGGAGACCATGTGGTCGATCTCGGCGAAGCGCTTGGGGTGCAACGCGGCGAACGAGAGATCCTCGAGTTGCTGGCGGACGTCCTGCATCCCGAGGCGGTGGGCGAGCGGCGCGAAGATGTCGAGCGTCTCCCGCGCCGTCCGCTCCTGCTTGAACGTGGGCATGCCGGCGATGGTCCGCATGTTGTGGAGCCGGTCGGCCAGCTTGATGATCAGCACCCGCAGGTCCTTGCTCATCGCCACGATCATCTTGCGGACGGTGGCGGCCTGCTGCTCCTGCTTGGTGTCGAACGACAGGCGATCGAGCTTGGTGACGCCGTCGACGATGGCGGCCACGTCGGCACCGAAGTCGCGCTCGACGTCGGCCAGGGTCATGCCCGTGTCCTCGACCGAATCGTGGAGCAGGGCGGCGGCGATGGTGACGTCGTCGAGGCCGAGCTCGGCCACGATGCGGGCCACCGCGATGGGGTGGTGGATGTAGGCCTCGCCGGTCTTGCGCATCTGGCCGGTGTGGGCCGACGCCGCGGTGAGATAGGCCCGCGAGATCATGTCGGTGCGGACCGATCGACCGTGGCGGGCGCGGAACGCGGCGAGGAGGGGCGCGACCTCTTCCGCCGGCGGCGGACTGCTCCGGCGCCACGGCAACACCCGATCGACCGTCGACGTCACGTGCGGCTCTGCTCCTTCCTCTAGTCGACGCTGAGCAGGCTCATCACCGACTGATCCCTCAGTCTCTCCCGTCCGGCGAGGAACCCCAACTCCAACAGGAACGCGCATCCCACGATCTCGCCGCCGAGGCCATCGACCAGGTCGCAGGCGGCCCGGGCGGTCCCCCCGGTGGCGAGGACGTCGTCGACGATCAGGACACGGTCACCGGCGCCGACCGCGTCGACATGGGCGGACAGGGTGTCGGTGCCGTACTCGAGCTCGTAGGTGTGCTCGATGGTCTCGTAGGGCAGCTTGCCCGGCTTGCGCAGCGGGGTGCAGCCCGCGCCGAGGCGGTAGGCGATGGGGGCGGCGAAGAGGAAGCCGCGGGCCTCGATGCCGATGACCAGGTCGACGTCGCGGTCGGCGAAGGGTTCGGCCAACGCGTCGATGGCGAACCGGAAGGCGTCGCCGTCGGCCAGCAGGGGCGTGATGTCCTTGAACAGCACTCCCGGCTCGGGGAAGTCGGGGACGTCGCGGAGGTGTTCGAGCAGGAACGACGGATCGCGCTCCATACCGATCAGCTACTTCGAGCGGACGACGGCGCTGCCGCCGGCGAAGTTGTCGTGCCAACCCCGCTTGAACGGATCGTTGCTGATCGTGACCGCGATGACGATGACCAGCACGAACTGCGCCAGCCCGCCGAGGATGGGAACGATGCCGAGCAGCATGTAGGCGTTGCGGCGCATGGCGACGTCCTGGGACGGGATCCCGCCGTCGGGACCGATCACCTTGTAGCCCAGCGCCATCTTGCCGATCGTCTGGCCCCGCGTGGACTCCAAGTACACGAAGTAGCCATAGGTGAGCAGCGTGGTGATGATGCCGGCGATGATCTCGCGTCCCCCCGATGCGCCCAGCGCGCCGGAACCGTTGCCGCCGATCACCGCGGAGATGATGAAGACGGGGATGACCAGGACGAGGTAGTCGATGACCTTGGCGCCGAAGCGCGGCCAGGCCCCCACCGGCTGGAGACCGGGCTGCGGCCCACCCGGCGGGGGTGGGGGCGGCGGAGGCGGCGTGGAGCCCGGTGGCGGCGGAGGTGGGAGGTCAGACATGTCAGCGACGCTTTCCCTTCTTGCGGGGACGAGGGGGAATGACGCGCCCGGACAGCTCCGGGCCCGCCGCGGCCGGACCGGACGATCCGCTGGTCGACGGGGCGGAGACCGTCGCCGGGGTGCGCCGATTGCCCTGGCCCTCGAGCCGGTTGCGCAGGTTGCGGTAGTAGGGCTCGCGCTCCTTGAGGTAGGCGACGAGCGGCGTGGCGATGAAGATCGACGAGTACGCGCCCGACAGCAGGCCGACGGCGAGGGCGATGGCGAACTCCTGGAGGGTCACCGCGCCGAGCAGGAACGAACCGACGAAGAGCATGGCCAGCACCGGGAGCAGCGACGTGATGGTGGTGTTCAACGACCGCATCAGCACCTGGTTGAGCGACAGGCTCATCATCTCGGTGTACGGCATCTTCTGGGCGATCGCCGGTTTGTCGGCGTTCTCCTTGACCTTGTCGTACACGACGATGGTGTCGTACAGGGAGTAGCCGAGGATGGTGAGCACCGCGATGACGGTGGCCGGGGTCACCTCGAACTGGAACAGGGCGTAGAAGCCGATCGTGAGCAAGATGTCGTGGACCACGGCAGCGAGCGCGCCCGCGGCCATCTTCCACTCCAGTCGCAGCGCGATGTACAGCGAGATGATGATGAAGAACACCACCAGGGCACGCTCGGCCTTGGCGGTGATCTGGTTGCCCCAGGTCGGCCCGACGGTCGACACGCCCACCTCGGCGCGCGGTACGCCGGCGACCTGGGCCAGGGCATCGGTGACCTTGTCCTCGGCCGCCTTGTCGGTGGGTTCGGCCTGGACGCGCAGCGTGTCGCCACCGACGATCTGGATCTTGGCCCCGGCGGCCCCGGCCGGGCCGAGGGCGGAGCGCGCCTGCGACACGGAGACGTCGGGGGCCACGACCTCCCACGAGGTGCCGCCCTCGAAGTCGATGCCCAGGTTGAGGTGCCGGAAGGCGAGGGCGCCGACGCTCACCAACACGGCGACCGCCGAGATGGCGATGCCGATCCGCCAGATGCGGGGGAAGTCGATGTCGTTCTCGAAGCTGGCCAGCTTGTTCTTCACGCGGTCACTCCCTCGGCCACGGCGGACGGCGTCTCCCTCGGCATGCCGAACCAGCGGGGGCGGTCCTGGAGCACCCGGGACCGCACCATCATGAACGCCAGTGGGCGCATGAAGAAGTACGACGCCACCAGGTCGAGGATGGTCGACAACCCGAGGTAGAGGGCGAACCCCTTCACCGACCCGACCGTCAGCATGTACAGGATCCCGGCACCGATGAGGGAGGCGATGTCGGCCTTCACGATGGTCGAGAACGCCGACTTGAACGAGGTGTCGATGGTGGAGCGCAACGTTCGTCCCTTGGACACGTCCTCTTTGAGGTGCTCGTAGAACACCACGTTGGAGTCCACCGCGACACCAATGGACACCACGATGCCCGTCACCCCCGCCAAGGTGAGGGCCAGGCCTTGATTGGCGCCCAGGTAGGAGATGATCGTCCACAACAACGTGGCCGAGACCGCCAGGCTGAGGATGGCCACCACGCCGAGCAAGCGGTAGTAGATCACCATGTAGAGGGCGACCAGGGCGAGGCCGATGAGACCGGCGGACACGCCGGCATCGAGGGCATCCTTGCCCAGCGAGGCCGACACCGACTGCGTCTGCTGGGCCTCGAGCTCGACCGGCAGCGAGCCGTAGCGCAGCACCAGGGCCAGGTCCTTGGCTTCACCCTCGGTGAACGAACCACTGATCGAGATGCGATCGGCGGCGAACGACGGTGCGTTGATCGACGGGGCCGAGACGACCCGGCTGTCGAGCACGATGGCGAGCTGACCCGAGGGGCAGTCGGCCGCCTTGTTGTAGCAATCGCCGGCGATCTTGTTGAACTCGTCGATCCGATCGCCCTTGACGTGCAGGCCGACGACCCACTGGCCCACGCCCTGGAGCTCGGCCTGGGCGGTGGAGATGATGTCGCCCTTCACCGCGGTGGGGCCGAGCTGGTAGCGCAGGACCTCGTTGTTGTCCTTGTCGTACTCGGCCAGCGTCACCGGCTGGTCGGCGATGTCCTGAGCGGGCGGGGTGAGGTCGAGGCCCTGGAGACCGGAGCCTGCCTGGGTGGTGCTGGTGGGGGCAGCGGTGGTCGAGGTCGTGGACTCGGGCGCCGCGCTGGTCGTGGTGGTGGAATCGGTCTGGAAGACGGGCGAGGCCGATTCGCCCGGGGCCATGCCGTAGCCGGACTCGTTGCTCCCGCCCACGGCCGTCGTGGTGGTCGCCTCCGTGGTGGCCGTGGTGGTGGTCGAGCTGGCGGCGCCCGGCGCGGTCGTCGAGGTGGCGGCGTCGGCCAGGCTGGGCGGGAACGAGGTGTACACGGGCCGGAACCGCAGCTCGGCCGTCTGGCCGACCAGTTCGAGCGCCCGCTCACGATCCTTCACGCCGGGCAGCTGGACGACGATGGCGTCGCCCTGGCGAGCGATCTCCGGTTCGGCCACACCGAGGCCGTCGACGCGCTGGCGGATGATCTCGATCGCCTGGCCAATGGCCTCCGACGAGCTCTGCTTGGTGGGCTTGAGCACCACCGAGACGCCGCCCTGCAGGTCGAGGCCGAGCAGGGGCTTGTTGCCCGAGGCCAGGGTGCCGACGATGCCGACCCCGGCGAGCAGGACGATGAAGATCAGGGAGAACAAGCCGTTGCGGCGCATGGGTGCTACTCGGGGGAGGTCGTGGGTGAGGCGCTCGTCGCCTGGCACGGGCGACCGACGACTCTAGTGATCCGACGTTGGCGCACCCAGGACAGCCCCACGGTCATGTGTAGATCGCCGCGATCTGGGCCCGCAGGGCGTCGAGCGTGCCGTTCCCGATCGCAGTTCGCGCCCGCTCGGTCAGGGCCAGGGTCCAGGCCAGGTTGTGGAGGGTGGCCAGCCGGGCCGCGGTCGGCTCGTTCACGTTGGCCAGATGCCGCACGTAGGCACGGGAGTACCGGGCGCACACCCGGCAGTCGCACGCCGGATCGATGGGCCCGCCGTCGTCGGCGAACCGGCGGTTCTTGATGTTCAACCGGCCCTCGGAGGTCAGCAGCGTCCCGTGGCGGCCGAGTCGGGTGGGCAGGACGCAGTCGAACAGGTCGACCCCGAGCGCGATCGACTCGACGATCCCGACCGGGTCACCGAGCCCCATCAGGTAGCGGGGACGATCGGGCGGCAGGTGGGCGATGGCCGCGGCGAGCGCGGGGAGCATCTCGTTCCTCGCCTCGCCCACGGAGAGCCCGCCGATGCCGTAGCCGTCGAAGCCGATGGCCACGGTCCGCTCGGCGCTCTCGGCTCGCATGGCGGCGTCGACCCCACCCTGGACGATGCCGAACTGGTTCCGGGCCGGATCCTCCAGGGCAGAGAACGCCCGGCGGGCGCGGACGGCCCAGTCCGCCGTCCGTTCGAGGGCGCTGCGGACCACGTCGGGGGGGCTCGGGAGCGGTGGACACTGGTCGAGGACCATCTGGATGTCGGCGCCGAGGGCGGTCTGCACCCGGACGGCGCCTTCGGGGGTGAGTCGGTGCTCGTCGCCGTCGTAGGTACTGCGGAACGTCACGCCGTCGTCGTCGACCTTCGGTGAGAGGGAGAAGACCTGGTAGCCGCCGCTGTCGGTGAGCACGTGACCGGACCACGACGAGAACCCGTGGAGGCCGCCCCGGGCCTCGATGATCTCCGGCCCGGGCCGGAACAGCAGGTGGTAGGTGTTGCCCAATACGACCTGGACCCCGAGTGCCTCGAGATCGGCGCTCTCGACCGCCCGCACGGTGCCGCGGGTCCCCACCGGCATGAAGCACGGTGTCGAGATCGTCCCCCGAGCGGTGGTGATGGTGGTGGCGCGAGCCGCACCGCTGGTCATCTCGACGTCGACCGTCAGGCTCACGCCGGGATCCCCTTGCCGTCGCGGCCCAACAACATGGCGTCACCGAAGGACAAGAACCGGTAGCCCTCGCCCAACGCCTCGGTGTAGAGGTCCCGCCAGTGAGGCCCGGCGAACGCCTCGACGAGCACCAGCAGGCTCGACCGGGGCAGATGGAAGTTGGTCAGCAGCGCGTCGACCACCGCGAAGTCGCTCCCCGGGGTGAGATACAAGCCGGTGCTGCCCGAGGAACGACCAAAGGCGGCGGCCGACTCGAGCGCCCGCACGGTGGTGGTACCGATGGCGATCACGCGGCGGGCATCCTGGCAGGCCTGCCAGGTCTCGGCCGGCACCGAGAAGCGCTCCTCGTGCATGACGTGATCGGTGATGTCGGCGGTGGTGATCGGCCGGAACGTGCCCAACCCGACGACGAGGTCGACCTGCGCCACCGTGGCTCCCGCCGCCCGGATCCCGGCGAGCACGGCGGGGGTGAGATGGAGCCCGGCGGTCGGGGCCGCGACCGACCCGGGGTGCGAGGCGTAGACGGTCTGGTAGCGCTCCGGGTCGTCGAGCGGCTCGTGGATGTACGGCGGGAGGGGGACCTCGCCGTGGCGGTCGAGCGCGGCGAGCAGATCAGCGGTCTCGACCGCCACGACCCGGCGACCGTCGTCGAGGCGATCGCCCACGACGACCGTCAGCTCGGGCCCGGCGACCAGCCGGGTACCGGGCGGGACGCGCCGGCCGGGGCGGACCAGCGCCTCCCAGATGCCCGGCTCGTCGAGTTCGGACAGCAACAGCACCTCAACGGCACCGCCGGTGGGTTTGGTCAGGTGGAGGCGGGCCGGCAGGACCCGTGTGTCGTTGACCACGACCACGTCGCCGGGCCCCACGAAGGTGGCCAGGTCCGACACGTGCCGGTGGTCGGGGCGCCGTCCCGCCCCCCGATCGATCAGCAAGCGGGCCCGATCACGGGGTTCGACCGGATGCTGGGCGATGGCGGCGTCCGGCAGGTCGTAGTCGAAGTCGGCGGTCTCCATCGGGAGTGCCGAAGATACCCATGGCCCGCAGGAGGGAACGAACGAACCGGCGTCGAAGATGATCTGCAGTACGGCCCCGATCGCGGGCCGGGATCACCGGGTCGACACGGGACGAGCAGGGTCGGGAAGTCATGGCGCTACGAGCTGACGATGTGGATCTCGGCCGCGACCGGGACCTCGTCGAACGCTTCCAGAACGGCGACCCCGGGGCGTTCGACGATCTGTACCGCCGCTACTTCGACCGCCTCCACCGCTACTGCCTGCGCCACACGCGCGACTCCCACGAGGCCGAGGAGGTCGCCCAGGAAGCCTTCGTGAAGGCCCTGCGCTCGATGCACTCGCTGCGCGGCGAGCGTCGCTTCTATCCATGGATGACGGTGATCGCCAGGCGCATCACCATCGACCGGCATCGCAAGCTGTCCCGGGTCGAACTCACCGCCGAACCCGACCTCGGTTCGGTCGAGCCCGATGTCGACCACCTCTTCGCCGCGGTCGACGCCGCCCACGTGCGGGAAGCCATGGACAACGTGGGGCCCCGGCATCGCGAGGTGCTGCTGCTCCGCGAGACGCAGGGTCTGAGCTATGCCCAGATCGCCGACCATCTCGACGTGCCCGTCACCACGGTCGAGGCCCTGCTGCACCGGGCCCGGAAGGCGTTGCGCCGCGAGTACGCCGCGGTCGCCGGCGAGTCGCGCGGCGTGTTCGGCCTGCCCCTGCTCGGCTGGCTCGGCGCCCGGGCCGGCGCGCTGCGGGCCCATCTGGGCGACCGGTGGGTCGAGATCGGTGCGGTGGCCGCTCCCATCGTGGTCGGCGCCGCCACCGCCGCCATCGTGCTCGTCCCCGGGGCCGCACCCCCACCGGCCCAGGTGCACACCGTCGCCTCGCCCGTCGCAGCGGCACCGACGATGCCACCGGCCGGTCCGACCGCGGTCGAGCCCGATGAACCGATCGCCGTCGTCGCCAACGAACCGGCGCCGGCCACCGCACCGGCGCCGACGCCGCCCTCGCCGGCCGCACCCACCGTGGCCGCCGGTCCCGCCCACGTCTTCACCGGCCCCACGGGAACCGACCATGCCGACGCCGCCGCCCAGCAGATGCCGCTGAGCGGCACGATCGGCCCGGCCACCGGCGGTGTCGATCCTCCCGTGGCCACCGACGACGCCACCACGTTCGTGCAGGACACCGTCCAGTTCTTCCTCGGAGGCACGCCATGACCCCGACCTCACCTCGCCGGCGCGTCGCCGTCGTCGTCACCGCCCTCCTCGCCCTGGGCGGGGCGGGAGTGACCACGGCCGCGGACGCGTCCGCCGATCCCGCCCCGAGCCAGGTCGAGTACCGGGTGGCCGATGGCTACTGGGCGTGCGTGGCCGTCCAGAACGTCGACGTCGGCGTCTGTCTCGCCAACCCGCTGCCCCACCTGTCCCGCAACTGACCGCGGCCCGCGCCGGCCCGGCCGACCGCCCCTACTCGAAGAGCGCGGGCGGACCGCCGTTCGGATCGGCCGACGCCGGGGGGACCAGCCCGAGGTGCTCCCAGGCGCCGATGGTGCAGACCCGACCCTTGGGTGTCCGCATGAGCAGCCCCTGCTGGATGAGGAACGGCTCGTAGACGTCCTCGACCGTCTCGGTCTGCTCGCCCACGCTGATGGCCAGGGTGGACAGACCCACGGGGCCGCCACCGAAGCGCTCGCAGATGGCCGACAGGATGGCGCGATCGACCTTGTCGAGCCCCCGGTCGTCGACGCCGAAGACCGCCAGCCCGGTGTGCGCGGTGACGTGATCGATGGTCCCGTCGCCCTTGACCTCGGCGTAGTCGCGCACCCGTCGCAGCAGACGATTGGCGATGCGCGGCGTCCCCCGGGCGCGGCGGGCGATCTCGGTCGCGCCGTCGGCATGGAGCGGGACATCGAGGATCCCCGACGCCCGAACCACGATGGCCTCCAGATCGTCCGCGGTGTAGAAGTCGAGCCGCTCGACCAGACCGAAGCGGTCGCGCAGCGGCCCGGTGATCGCCCCGGTGCGGGTGGTGGCCCCGATCAGGGTGAACTGGGCCAGATCGAGGCGGATGGAGCGGGCGGCGGGACCCTTGCCGATGACGATGTCGAGCTGGAAGTCCTCCATCGCCGGGTACAGCACCTCCTCGACGGCCCGGGGGAGGCGGTGGATCTCGTCGACGAAGAGGACGTCGCCCTCCTCGAGCTGGGTCAGGATGGCGGCGAGGTCACCGGAGCGCTCGATGGCCGGACCCGACGTGGGGACGCACCGGACGCCCATCTCGTTGGCGACGATGGTCGCCAGGGTGGTCTTGCCCAGCCCCGGAGGCCCGGCGAAGAGGAGGTGGTCGGCGGGACGGCCCCGACGGCGAGCCGCCTCGAGGATGATCTCGAGGTGCTCCTTGAGCCGGGGCTGGCCCACGAAGTCCGCCAGGGTGGTGGGTCGCAGGCCGGCCTCGACACTCCCGCCAAGGCCGTCGTCGACCAGTTCGTCGTCGGTCGGCTGGGGATCGAGCAGTTCCTCACGCATGCCGCGGCCCTCAGCGTGGGACCGACAGCCGTTGCAGCGCGTGCTTCAGCAGCTGGCCGGCGTCGTGGTCGTCGGGGAGGTCGACGAGCACCTCGCGGACCTCGTCGAGGTTGTAGCCGAGGTTGGTGAGCGCCTCCCGGACATCGGCCCGTGCCGCCGCTCCATCTGAACCGGCACCGTCGCGCCGGACCGGGCCGGCCGGGCCGAGGTCGAGCGGGATGTCGAGACGGCTCTTGAGCTCGATCAGCAGCCGGGCTGCCGTCTTCTTGCCCACCCCCGGCACCAGGCACAGGGCGGCGACGTCGTCCTCGGCCAGGACCCGGGCCAGGTCAGCGGGACCGTGGACGGACAAGATGGCGAGGGCGAGCGCCGGGCCCACACCGTGGGCGCCGAGTAGGGCCGAGAAGCACCGCTTGGCGTCGGCGGTCACGAAGCCGTACAGCGCCTGGTGGTCCTCGCGGATGTGATGGTGGACCCAGAGGAAGGTCTCCTCCCCCACGTCGCCGGCCGACACGGCCGTGGTGGGACTCACCGTCACCTGGTAGCCGACCCCGGCCACCTCGACGACGAGATGGTCGCCGCCCCGGTCGAGCAGGGTGCCGCGCAGCGAGCCGATCATGGGGCGCTCCTGGTCATCGGGGGCATCGGGTGCTCCTCCTCATCGGGCGCTGCGGACCCGGGCTCGCAGCGGGCTGTGGGCGAGGTGGCACAGGGCGATGGCGGCGGCGTCGGCGGCATCCACCGGCCGGATCGGGGCGTCGATGCGCAACAGGCGACGGACCATGGACTCGACCTGGGTCTTGTCGGCGGCTCCGTCGCCGGTCACCGCGAGCTTGATCTCGTTGGGCGAGTACTCGGTGACCTCGGCCCCGGCCTCGATGGCCTCGGTCATGACGACCCCGGCGACCTGGGCCACGCCGATGGCGGTGCGGACGTTCACCGAGAACAGGATGCGCTCCACCGACACCTCGACCGGTGGATACTCGGCGGCCAGGTCGCGGACGTCGCGCTGGATGGCGTGGAGCCGCTGGGCCACGGGCTCGCTGGCCGGCGTCGTGAACACGCCCATCGCCACCGGGCGCGCCGGGCGCGTCCGGGCGTCGAGCACCGCGTAGCCGCAGCGGGACAGGCCGGGGTCGATCCCCCACACGAACATGGGTTCGACCCTACAGTGGCCAGATCCTGGCGTCGCGGACCCGTGGCCTGGCGTGAGGTGCTCAACTCTGGACGTGGCGACGCCGATGCAGACGGAGTGCTGATGATCGACTCCCCTTCCCTCGCGCCCTCGGCGCCCGTCAGCACCGGTGCGGTGGTCGCCCTCGACGGGGTGCATCGGCGCTTCGGCGACACGCCGGCGCTCGCCGGGCTCTCGCTGACCGTCCCGGCCGAGTCGATCACCGTGCTGCTCGGCCCCAACGGCGCGGGCAAGACCACCTGTACCCGGGTGATCACCGGCGCGCTGGCCCCCGACGCGGGCGCGGTGCGGGTCTTCGGACTCGATCCGTCGGTCGACGGGGCCGAGGTCCGCCGGCGCTGCGGGGTGGTGTCGGCCAAACCTGCCCTCTACGACCGCCTGTCGGGGCGCGACAACCTAGCCTACGCCGCCGAGCTCTACGGACTCGGCCGCAGCCAGCACGCCGCCGACCGGATCGCGGCGGCCGCCGACCGCTTCGGGATCACGGGGGCGCTCGACCAGCAGGTCGGCGGGTACTCCACCGGCATGAAGACCCGGTTGGCGCTGGCCCGTTCGGTGCTCCACCAACCCGAACTGCTCCTCTACGACGAGCCCACGTCGGGCCTGGACCCCGAGTCGTCGCACGCGGTGCTCGACCTCATCAGGGAGATGACCGGCGACGGCAGCACCGTGGTCATGTGCACCCACCTGCTCGCCGAGGCCGAGGGACTCGCCGACCAGGTCGTCATGCTCCAGGAGGGCCGCTCCCTCATCGCCGGCACGCCCGACGACCTCGTACGCCGGTACTGGCCCGACGACACCGTGGTGGTCGATGCCGAGGACCGCGCCGCGCTGGCCATGCTGGGCGGCCTCCCGGGCGTCCTCGGGGTCGAGAGCAACGGAGCCGGACCGGTCACGGTGTCGGTCGACCACCTCGACCGGATCCCCGACCTGGTGGCCGCCCTGGCCGCGGCCGAGATCCGCGTCACCCGGGTGGCGGCCGTGCGCCACACCCTCGAGGACCTCTACTTCGCGGTGCGTCGCACCAGCGGCATCAACCGGATCGGGGAGGTGGCCACGTGACCACCGCCATCGTGCCCAGCGCGGCCCGGCGCCGCGAGACCGGGCCGCTGCGTTGGGGCCAGATCGGCACCGTGGCGCGCACCGACCTGAAACAGCTCATCCAGGCCAAGGACTTCTGGATCCCGATGACCGCGCTCGGGGCCATGTTCTTCCTCGTGATCCCGTTCATCCTGCTGATCGTGATCACCCACGTCGACAACGTGGAGGTCGTCCACCAGATCAGCCAGACCCTGGAGGTCCTCCCCCAGAAGACCCGCGCCAAGATCGAGAGCGGTGGCGGCTCGCCCCAGGGCCAGGCGTCGTACGCGCTGGCGGTCTACCTGTTCGCTCCGGTGGCGGTCATCGTGCCCCTCACCATCTCCACCGCGGTCGGGGCGGCCACCATCGTGGGCGAGCGCGAACGGGGCACCGGCGAGTTCCTCGCCCACTCCCCCGCCGGCATCCGCGAGATCTACCTGGGCAAGCTGATCGCCTCCCTCGTACCCGGCTACCTGACCACCATCGTCGGGTTCGGCCTCTACTCGCTGCTCGTGAACACGATCGTGGGACCGGAGGTCGGCGGATGGTTCTTCCCCACCGCGCAGTGGTGGGTGCTGATGCTGTGGGTGATCCCTCCGTTCCTCGCCCTCACCTTGTCGCTGGTGCTGCGACTCTCAGCCCGGGTGAAGTCCACGGCGGCTGCCCAGCAGGCCTCGGGACTGGTCAGCCTCCCGCTGATCATCATCGCCTACTCGCAGTCCACCGGCGCGCTCTTCGGGGGCGACTCGGTGTCGTGGGTGATCGGCGGTCTGGCCTGGTTGCTGGCCATCTTCAGCCTCAGCCGCGGCATGCGGGCGGTCTCCCGGGCCCGGCTGCTCGGCGTCGCCGACGAGCAGTAACTCCACCCTGTATGACCGCGCAGATCGTCGCCCGCAACCTCTCCTTCGCCCACGGCCCCGACGTGGTCCTCGCCGACGTGACCCTCACCGTCGCGGCCGGGCACCGCATCGGCGTGACCGGACCCAACGGCGTCGGGAAGTCGACCCTGCTGCGGCTGCTGGTCGGGGAGCTGGAACCCGAGTCGGGCTCGGTCTCCCGGGTGCCGGGCAATGCCCGGGTCGGCCACCTCACCCAGGAGCTGGGCATCGAGCCGGGCGAGACCGTCGCCGACGTCATCGGGCGGCGAACCGGCGCCGAGATGGCCCAGCGCGAGCTGGACGCCGCCATGCGGGCCCTGGCGAGCGGTGATCCCGGGGCCGACGACCGGTACGCCGCCGCGCTCGAGACGTGGACGCGCCTCGGGGTCGCCGATCTCGACGCGGCCATGGCGGCGGTCCTGGACCGCGTCGGCCTCGGTGCCGATCACGCCGACCAACCGGCCCAGAGCCTGTCGGGCGGCGAGCGCGCCCGGGTGAACCTGGCCTCCGTCCTGCTCGCCGGCTTCGACCTCCTCGCCCTCGACGAGCCGACCAACGACCTCGACCTCGACGGCCTGGCGCTGCTCGAGGACTTCCTCGTCCGTTCCCCCGCCGGATTCGTGCTGGTGTCCCACGACCGCACGTTCCTCGAACACGTCGTCACCAGCGTGGTCGAGATCGACGAGCATTCGCGGACCGCCACCCGCTTCGACGGCGGATGGGAGGCGTACCGGGCGGCCCGGGCGGCGGCTCGGCGCCACGCCGAGGAGGCCTACGCCGACTACGTCGACACGCGCGACTCGCTCCGCGGCCAGGCGCAGCGGACGCGGGAGTGGTCAGCGAAGGGGACGGCACGGGTCAAGCGATCCGGGGAGACCGACAAGTTCATCCGGCACTTCAACACCGCCAGCTCCGAAAAGCTCGCCGGCAAGGCCGCCCGAGCCGAGCGGGCCCTCGAGCGGCTCGAGGTCGTCGACAAGCCGTGGGAGGGCTGGGACCTGCGGCTCGACTTCGCCGCCACCGGGCGGTCCGGGGACCAGGTGGCCGTGCTCCGCGACGTCGTCGTCGACCGGGGACCGTTCGTGCTCGGTCCGGTGTCGCTCGACGTCGGCTTCGGCGAACGGATCGCGCTGGTCGGGCCCAACGGCTCCGGCAAGACCACGCTGCTCGCCGCGCTGCTCGGCACGGTCGAACCCACGGCCGGCACGGTGTCGCTCGGCCCGTCGGTGGTCATCGGCACCCTCGACCAGGCCCGGCAGCGCTTCTCGTCCGGCGCCCCGCTCGTCGAGGCGTTCGTGGCCGAGACGAGGATCCGGCCCGACGAGGCGCGCTCGCAGCTGGCCAAGCTCGGACTCGGTGCCGAGCACGTCCGTCGCCCCACCTTGCAGCTCTCCCCCGGCGAACGGACCCGGGCGGTGCTCGCCGCCTTCGCCCTGGTCGGCGTCAACCTGTTGGTCCTCGACGAGCCCTCGAACCACCTCGACCTGCCCGCCATCGAGCAGCTCGAGGCCGCCCTCGCCACCTACGAGGGCACGCTGGTCCTGGTCAGCCACGACCGGCGCATGCTCGAAGCGGTGCACCTGACCCGGCGGGTCGAGCTCGCCGACGGCCGGATGGTGGCCGACACCCCCCTCGTCCTCTGAATATGTCGTCAGCCCGTCACCACTGGGTTGACGGGGCGACGAGATTTTTCAAGGGTGGAGGGCGGCCTCGACCGCATCGACCAGCTCCGAGGTGGGCCGGAAGGTGAGGCCGGCGATGGCCCGGTGGCTGTAGGCGACCTTGCCGTCGACGTCGATCACGAAGACCGAGCGCCGGTAGAAGCCGATGGGACCGATGATCCCGTACGCCTCCCCCACCGCCTTGTCGGTGTCGGCCAGCAGCGGGAACCCGAAGCCGCCCTGTCGTTCGGCGAAGCTCTCGTGGCTGGCGACGTCCTGCGGCGAGAGGGCCAGCACCTGGGCGCCGACCTGGTGGAACTCGTCGATCTCGGCGGTGTACGAGTTGAGCTGGCGGGTGCAGACCGGGGTGTTGTCGCCAGGGTAGAAGACCAGCACGACCGGCTGGCCCCGGAACTCCGAGAGGGTGTAGTCCCGCCGGCCGGCGACGGTCCCGTCGGTCCCGGGCACGGTGAAGTCGGGCGCCTCGGCGCCGATGGCGACCATCACCCGGCCACCGACTCGTAGAGGTCGGACGACATGTCGAAGTTGGCGTAGACGTTCTGCACGTCGTCGAGGTCCTCGAGGGCGTCGATGATGCGCAGGATCGACTTGGCCTTGTCCGGCTCGGTGATCGGGATCGTGTTCTGCGGAAGCATGGTCACCTCGGAGCTGTCGACGGCGATCCCGGCGTCGTCGAGGGCCTGGCGCACGTCGGGCAGGTCGGTGGCGGCGGTGAGCACCTGCCACACGTCGCCCTCGTCGGTGATGTCCTCAGCACCGGCCTCGAGGGCCGTTTCCATCAGCGCGTCCTCACCGACCGACTTCGGGACGATGATCACGCCCTTGCGGTCGAACTGCCACGACACCGCCCCCGGTTCGGCGGCGGAGCCACCGTTCTTGGTGAGGGCGTTGCGTACGTCGGAGGCGGCCCGGTTGCGATTGTCGGTGAGGACCTCCATCAAGACGGCGACGCCGTTGGGGCCGTAGCCCTCGTAGGTGATCTGCTCGTAGACCACGCCGTCGAGATCGCCGGTGGCCCGCTTGATGGCCCGTTCGATGGTGTCGAGCGGGATCGAGTTGTCCCGTGCCTTCTGGTAGAAGGTCCGCAACGTCGGGTTGGCATCGAGATCGCCGCCGCCCTCGCGGGCAGCCACCTCCACCTGGCGGATCAGCTTGGCGAAGATCTTCGCCCGCTTGGCGTCGGTGTTGGCCTTCTTGTGCTTGATCGTGGCCCACTTGGAATGGCCGGACATCTAGGAGACCTCCTCGAGGAAATGCCGGTGGATGCGCAGGTCGGACGAGCCGTTCGGAGCGGGCAGCTCCGGGTGGAACGCCGCGACCATCACCGGACCGGATGTGCAGAGTACGGGCCGGTCGTCGACCCGGGCGAGTACGTCGACACCGGACCCGACCCGCTCGACGACGGGCGCCCGGATGAAGGAAGCGTCGAAGGGAACCGACGCCTCCGCGCCGCCCAGGGCGCTGATGTCGATGGCGCGATCGAAGCTGTCGACCTGGCGTCCGTAGCCGTTGCGACGCACCGAGATGTCGATGACCCCGAAGCAGCGCTGGTCGGGCCGGCCGTCGAGGATCTCGGCCCCGAGCAGGATCATCCCTGCGCAGGTACCCAGGGCGGGCATGCCGTCGGCCAGCCGCTTGGCGATGGGGTCGAACAGCTCGGCGCGGTCGAGCAGCATCGACATCGTCCCCGATTCGCCGCCGGGGATCACCAGCCGGTCGATGCGGTCGAGCTCGGCCGGACGACGGATCTCGACGGCGTCAGCGCCGAGCCGACGGAAGGCGTCGACGTGGCGCGCGAACGCGCCCTGCAGGGCGAGCACTCCGATGACGGGCACCGCACCCACCTGGGGGCTCCGCGTGCGAGCTCGACGCGATCACCAGCCGCGGGTCTCGAAGGTCGTGCCGTCGTCGGCGGTGCCGTACGAGTCGAGGCCGATGCCGGTCATCGGGGTGCCGAGACCCCGGGAGACCTTGGCCAGGATGTCGGCGTCGCGGAAGTGCGTGGTGGCCTCGACGATGGCCTTGGCCCGGGGAGCGGGATCGGCGGACTTGAAGATGCCGGATCCGACGAAGACCGACTGGGCGCCGAGTTGCATGGCGAGGGCGGCGTCGGCCGGCGTGGCGATGCCGCCGGCGCAGAACAGCGGGACCGGCAGCCAACCGGTTTCGGCCACCTCCTGGACCAGCGGGAGCGGAGCCTGCAGCTGCTTGGCCCACTCGAAGCGCTCGGCTTCGTCGGCCTGGGTCAGCTTTCGGATGTCGCCGATGATGGAGCGCAGATGGCGCACGGCCTGGATGATGTTGCCGGTGCCGGCCTCCCCCTTGGAGCGGATCATGCAGGCGCCCTCGCTGATGCGGCGCAGGGCCTCACCGAGGTTGGTGGCGCCGCACACGAACGGCACGTCGAAGGCCCACTTGTCGATGTGGTGGGTCTCGTCGGCCGGGGTGAGCACCTCGGATTCGTCGACGTAGTCGACGCCGAGGGCCTGGAGGATCTGGGCCTCGACGAAGTGGCCAATGCGGGCCTTGGCCATGACGGGGATGGTGACGGCGTCCTTGATGCCCTCGACCATCTCGGGGTCGGACATGCGGGCGACGCCACCGTCGGCCCGGATGTCGGCCGGCACCCGTTCCAGCGCCATGACGGCCACGGCCCCCGCGTCCTCGGCGATCCGCGCGTGCTCTGCGGTGACGACGTCCATGATGACGCCGCCCTTGAGCATCTCGGCCAGCCCGCGCTTGACGCGGTAGGTACCACGCTGACTGGAGCTGGACGGGGACGAGGTGGTGTCGGAGTCGTGCACAGCGGCCATGTGATCGAGTCTACGGGGGTCGTCCGCCCCGACCCCCACTAGATCTCCCGGAGCAGGTCGATGCGATCCTCGATGGGGGGGTGCACCGAGAAGGCGCCCTCGTCGCCGGCCGGGGCGGCGAAGCAGAACGCACTCAGCCAGGGAGGGACACCGGGGAGACGGGACGACCCGACTCGCACCTGCTCGAGGGCGGCGACCAGGCCGGGCGGGTAGCTGGTGGCCCGCGCCCCCTCGATGTCGGCCAGGACGACGTTGCGATCGTCGACGGTACGGTGGACGAGGGAGGCCACCGCGTCCTCGAACGGGCCCCGGGCGAGGTGCCCGAACAGGGCGCCGGCGATGCCCACGACGTCGAGCCGACCGTCGCGCGCCACGCTGAGCTGGCGGCCGACCACCGCCTCGAGCTCGATCCGGTCGACGGCGTCGAGCAACCCGGTGGTGAACGCGATCGACACCGGCCCGATCCCGTCGGCCCAGGTCAGCGCGTTGCGGGCCGGGTTGTCGACCACGAAGAGCTGCGGAACCGGTACCCCCACCGCCATGGCCGCCCCCTCGACGACGTTGTGCAGTCGCGGACGCTCGTCGGGCCCCAGGGGCACTGCTCCCAGCGATGTCACCACCCGCCGGCCGATCCCCCGGAGGCGCACCAGGGTGACGAGCACCGCCACGACCACCGCCACCAGCACGGCGAGGGCGGCCGGCAGCAGGAACAACCCCACCACGAGCAGCGGAAAGGCCACGATGGCCGCGTGGGCCACCACCAGCCAGACCATGCCCACGGTGGAATCGTGGTCGGTGGCGGTGCGGACATCGGACACGGATCGGAGTGTAGGCACTGGCCGGCTGACCCCCGCGCGACGCCGGGAACTAGTCACTTCGGGGAGCGGAATGGCCCAGACGGAGGGTTCACAATCGTACGCAATCCGGACATCCTGTCCTGAACATCCGCCTCGCTGGGAGATCCACATGCGCCTGTCCCGTGTCCTGCCCGTCATCGCGGCCGGAGCCCTCGTCGCCGCCACGATGACGCCCGCATCCGCCGCCACCACCGGCGTGGGTGCGACCGACGGCGCCCTCACGGTGCTGGGCATCGACGCCGGCCAGCTGCTCCAGGTCGACCTCCTCCAGGACCAGGGTGCGGCGAAGACCACCGAACCGGCCACCGCCTCGGCGCTGCTGTCGGCCCTGCACGTCGCGTCCGCCACCCTGGGCGTCGACCAGACGGTCCCGCTGCTGCAGGCGTCGAGCACCGACGGCGAGGACACCGCGAGCAAGCCGACCACCGACATCCCGGCCAACCAGGTCGTCGGCGGCCAGCTGCTGCCCGCCAGCCTGAGCGCCCTGGTCGGCGCCGACGGCGCCACCTCCAACATCGGTGCCGGCCTGGTGAACCTCGACGTGCTGTCGGGCGTCCTCGGTGTCGACAGCACCCAGCTGGACCTGGTGGCGAACGCCCTCGTCGATCAGGCCACCGGCACCCGCTCGATCAGCATCGATCAGCTGTCCGTGCTCGACCTCAGCACGCTGCTGGCCGGCCTCGGCATCCCCCTCCAGGACCTACCGCTCGACACCGTCCTGGGTCTGGTCGACGGCCTCGGCCTGCTCCCCCAACTGGGCGACGCCATCAACGCCCTCGGCCTGCCGGTGGACCTCGACCTCACCAACCTGTCCACCGACTCCATCCTCGGTCTCGTCGACCAGCTGGCGGCCGCGCCCGACGCCGTCACCAGCCTGACCGGCGGAGGCGGGACCGCGGTGTGCGACGCGGTCAGCCCGGTGTTGGGCGGTCTGCTCGGCAGCGACCCAGGCACGCTGTGCACCGACCTGCCCGGCACCATCGACCAGATCACCACCCAGCTGCCTGATGTCCAGTCCACCATCGACGGGTTGATCGGCCAGACCCTCGACACCGTCCTCGGCGTGCTCGACGGCGCGACGCTGCTGTCGCTCGACGGACTCGACGTGAGCATGGTCACCACCGCGACCGACTCGCTCGACACGTCGGTGGCCGACGTCACCGCCACACTCGGCGGTCTGCAGGTCGGCGCGCTCGAACTCGGCGCCCTCGACCTGCAGGGTGCAGCCGCCCAGGTGGCGGCCACCGTCAGCCAGGTCCAGGGCACGATCGGGGGCATCCTCGGCCAGATCGATCCCGCCCTGGCCAACCTCGTCACCGTCCATCTCCTCGACCAGGCGACGTCGGTCGCCCAGGACGCCGACACCGGCACCATCGTCTCGGACGCCTCCTTCACCGGCCTCGGCATCGATCTCGCCCCGCTCGACCTCAGCGGCTTGATCGCCTCGCTCGGTCAGCAGACGTCCATCGGTGACCAGCTCGCCGGCGTCGGCATCGATCCGACCTCGGTCCTCCCCGTACCGGCCATCGCCGGGTTCAACGACGTCCTCTCTGCGGCATCGGGGGGCGCCGTCTTCGCCCTCGCCGACGGGATGTCGGTCCAGGTCGCCTCGCTGACCCAGCAGTCGAGCTACTCGCCGGTCGCCGCCACCGCCACCCCGACACCGGCGCCCGCTCCGAACCTGCCGAGGACCGGCAGCAACGACACCGCGCTGGTGCTCCTCGGGTTCGTGGCCGCGGCCGGTGCGCTCGGCCTGCGACGCATCCTCCGGGCTGGGCGCTGAACGACCCGACTCTTCAGCGGATCGCCTCGTAGCGCTCGACGTAGAGCTCGGCGAGGTGAGTCATCGAGAACTGCGCGGCCCGTCGGCGACCGGCCGCGACCAGTTCGGCCCGAAGATCGGCATCCGCCAGCACCCGCCGGAGCGCGTCGGCCAGGGCGGCCGGGTCACCGACGGTGGCGAGCAGGGCGTCGGCGCCGTCGGTGGCCACGTTGCGGTAGCCATCCAGATCGCTGGCCACCACCGCGGTTCCCGCCGCCATCGCCTCGAGCAGCACCACGCCGAACGACTCGCCCATGAGGGCGGGGGCGCAGAACACGTCGGCTCCACGGAGGCGGGCCATCTTGTCGTCGTCGGAGATTCGGCCCAGCCACTCGATGCGAGGGTCGCCGGCATAGGCCGACCGGAGCCGCTCGGTCTCCGGACCGTCGGACGCGATCCACAACCGGACGTCGGCCGGGAGGTGCTGGAGCGACTCGAGCAGCACGGCGAGGCCCTTGCGGGGCTCGTGACGGCCGCAGAAGAAGACGGTGGGGGCGTCGGTGTCGACCACCGGACCCGCTTCGTACCGTTCGATCTCGATGCCGTTGTGGAGCACCTCGTAATCGCCGCCCAGGTAGCGGTGGGCGAGGGTGGCGGCATCGGGAGACACTGCGCACCGATGCCGGAGCCGGCGCAGCCCCCATCGCAGCACCGGCGCGGCGTACCGGTACGAGCTCGAGTCGCCCGCGGCGTGGAATGTCCCGACCATCGGCACCGCGTTGAGCAACAGGGCGGTCATGTTGGGCCCGGGGGCGAGCGGTTCGTGGAGGTGCAGGACGTCGAAGTCCTCGTCGCGGATGACCCGGATGGTGCGCAGCTGGGCCGACACGTCGGGAGCCACCGGCGCCACGGACCCGTTGGCCGCGGTCGGCACGCTCACGCCGAGCGGAGTGACCCCGGCATCGGGCGGGACGCCATCGGCCGGGGCCAGCACCCGTGTGGGGTGACCCATGGCCCGCAGGGCGCGCGCCAGACCCAGTACCTGACCCTGGACCCCGCCCGGGATGGTGACGCTGTACGGGCACATCAAGCCGATTCTCATGGCACGGTCCTCACGACACGGCCCTCATGCCAGGCCGGCCGCGGCCAGCGCCTGGTGGTCGCTGGGCCAGTTCGGCGACATCAGATGCCACTGCGTGGGATTGCGCCGAATGAGGACCTCGAGCTCGCCGGCGATGACCTGGGTGATGCGGGCCACGTCCTCGCGGAGACGACCCTGGCGTTCGACGGGGATCGGGGGCCGGATGTAGCCATGATGGATGCCCCCGGGCCGGTTGTACATCGCGCCCGGCACCAGGTCGGCGCCGGTGCGCAGGGCAAGGGTGGCCGGGCCGGCCGGCAGGGTGGTGCGTTCCCCGAAAAAGGTGACCTCGACGCCGGTGCCCTCGATGTCCCGGTCGCAGAGCAGGGTCACCAGGTCGTTGCGCTTCAACGCGGCGATCACCTCGCGGCCGGCGTCGGGACCGAGGGGCACCACGTTGATGCCGAGCGACGTGCGGAAGGCGGTGAACCACTCGTAGAGCTCGGGCGGCTCGATCCGTTCGGCCACCGCGGTGATCGGCACCCCCACCACCCGGGTGAACCAGAACCCGGTCCACTCCCATCCGCCGAGGTGGGGCAGCACGAGGATGGTGCCGTTGCCCCGGTTCAGCGACTGCTCGAGGTGGCCGTAGCCCTCGTAGGTCATGCCGGCGTCGAGCTCGGCCGGCGTGAGGGTCGGCAACCGGAACGCCTCCAGCCAGTAGGCGGCGTAGGACTCGAAGGTGTCGTTCACCGCCCGGCGCAGCGCCATGCCCGACAGCGACGGATCGGCCCGCTGCAGGTGACGGGCCACGAGCAGGCGGCGGGCCGGATCGGGCAGGGCGGCGCCGGTGCCGGCGAGCTTGGCGAGCGGGCCGAGCATGGGGCTGGGCAGGTGCCCGACCACCGCCGAGGCAGCCTGGAACGCCGTCAGGAGTCGCGAGGACACGGCTGGACCGGGTCAGGGACGGGTGCGCCGACGCCGGCGAGCGGCCCGCTCCTGGCGATCGGCGCGACGCATCGAACGCCGCCGGCGATCGCGAGCGGTGATGGGTGCCGGGGCCGGGACCGAGGCGGACGCCTGGAGCCAGACCTTGCGGAACCGCTGGCCGGCGGTGAACACCGTGAGCACGAGCATGACCCACAGGGCCGGGATCAGCAGGGAGTCGAACAGCAGGGCGAGGCCGAGCACGATGAGCCGCTCGGCCCGCTCCATCAGGCCACCGCGGGCATCGAAACCGAGGGCCTCCGCCTTGGCCCGCTCGTAGGAGATGAGCAGCGACGCACCCAGCACGGCCATGGGGAGCAGCGAGATGTGGCCCGGCTCGGTGCTCTGCAGGTACCAGGCCACCCCGCCGAGGAGCAGGGCGTCGGCGATCCGGTCCATCGTGGAGTCGAAGAAGGCACCCCGGGCCGATGCCGTGCCCGATGCCTTGGCCACCGCCCCGTCGAGGACGTCGGGAATGGCGGTGAAGGCCAGGAGCAGCAGACCGCCGCGCAGTGCGCCGTTGGCGATGGCGATGGCCGCGGCCCCGGACATGACGACGCCGAACGCGGTCAGGTGATCGGCCTTGATCCCCATGCGGCGCAGGTTCGCACCGACCGGTTTCAACCCCTTCTCGAAGCTGGTTCGGAAGCGTCCGTCGAACATCGCTGGGCCAATCGTGGGAGAAGTCGCCAAGGATACCAAGGTGATATCCGGCCGTGATGCCTCATCAGTCTCACACGTGACGGTCTCGATTCCACGCATCCGACCCGACGTGGCAGGTCGCTGGCGTCGGTATCCTCGGGCTCCCATGACCATCGACCGCCACCTCAGCCCCGCCGACGCCGCGGTCGCGCTCCACTCGTTTCCCCGTCGTTTCCGGGCCGTGCTGGCTCGGCCCGGCGACGACGAACGGGTCGAACCCGACGAGATCGCCCGGCGCACCGGCCCCGACGGCACCTCGGCCGCCGAGCACCTGCTGGCCGCCCATTCGGTGCTCGAGCTCCTCGCCCAGGCGCTCGCCCGGGCCCGGAGCGGCGACGACACCCCGCTCCCCGCTCGCTTCGGTGACCTGGCCGCGGGGCGGTCGGAGGACGACCATCAGCCGATCCCGGTGCTGCTCGATCGGTTCGAGGCCACCGCAACCCGAGCCGCGACCCTGGTCGAGTCGATCGAGGCCGACGCCTGGGCCGCGCCGGTCACGATCGAGGGGCGAGACGGCACCAGCGAGCGGTTGTCGATCCTGCAGGACGCGGTCGGCGTGGTGGCCGATCACCTCCGCGCCGCCGAGCGCGTCGTCGACGCCGTGGTCTGACCGGGATGTGGGTCTGACCGGGGCGTGGTCTGACCTAGGCGGTTAGGCTGCCGTCCATGTCGGACCAATCCTCGGGATTGGCTTCGACGACCTGGTCGACGATGTCACCGTCGACCCCGTCGACCAGCACGAAGCCCCGCTGGGTGGGGGGCTCCTCGGCCGAGTAGAGCAGGATGCGCCACGTCGGGCGGCTGCGCAGGCCTCGCCAACCCATCTGGGCCGACGCGTGCCCCACCGGGAATCCCACCGCGCGTGATGCCGCCACCAGGGCGTCGCGCTCGTCGACGACGAGGTCGTAGCCCGACAGCAGGTGGAACAGCCCCACCGCGCCCAGCACCAGGCCGGCGGCCAGGAACCCCCCGTTGATGAGCACCGCGTCGGCCCCGGCCGTGGCCCACAGCGCGATGCACACGGCGGCGGTGATCAGGTACAGGTAGCCCGGAACACGGCGTCGGTTGTTGTCCGGGAAGACGTACGGGCCGACGTAGCCGGCGGCGTCGAGGTCCTCGGGCAGGGCATCGACGTGATCGTCGGGATGCTGGTCGGAATTCGGATCCTCGGCCATCGCCGCGACGCTACCGTGCCTCCGGTCTTGGGAACGATCGACGTCACCCGCCTCTCCCACCACCTGCCGGGTGGTCGCCGCCTCTTCGCCGACGTGTCGTTCAAGGTCGGCGACGGCCAGCACGTCGCCCTGGTGGGGGCCAACGGCGTGGGGAAGACCACGTTGCTGTCCCTGGTGGCCGGCCGCGATCAGCCGACCTCGGGCACCATCGCGGTCGACGGCCGGGTTGGGGTCATGGACCAGCTGGTCGGCATGCGCGACCGCGCCGGCACGGTACGCGACCTGTTCATCTCACTCGCTCCCCCACCGGTGGCCGCCGCGGCCCGGGAGCTCGACGATGCCACCCGGGCCGCCGGGCGAGCCGCCGAGGGCGGCAAACCCTCCTTCGTCGAGAAGGCCGGGCTACGCCTGGCCCACGCTCATGCCGAGTGGGGTGCGGTCGGCGGCTACGACGCCGAGGTCCTGTGGAACGTATGTGCCACCGCCGCCGTCGGGCTCGATCTCGATGAGGCCTCGGCCCGACCCCTGGCCACGTTCTCCGGGGGTCAGCAGAAACGCCTCGCGCTCGAGTTCCTCCTGCGGAGCGACGACGACGTCCTGCTGCTCGACGAGCCGGACAACTTTCTCGACGTGCCGGGCAAGCGGTGGCTCGAGGAGCGTCTGCGGGAATCGCGCAAGACCATCCTGTTCATCAGCCACGACCGCGCGCTACTGGCCCGGGCGGCCGATCGCATCGTGACCGTCGAAGGTGACGGCGCCTGGACCCACGGGGGTTCGTTCACCGACTACCGCGAGGCCCGCCTCGCCCGGCTGGAGAAGCTGGAGGACGACCACCAGCGATGGATGGACGAGCGCAAGCGTCTCGCCGACCACAAGCGGATCATGAAGGAGCGGGCCAAGGTGTCCGACGCCAACGCGGCGCGGGCCCGAGCGGCCGAGACCCGACTGCGTCACTTCGACGAGAAGGGTCCGCCGCCCGAACGACCGAACGAGCAGAAGATCACCATGCGCATCGACGGCGGTCGCACCGGCAAGCGAGCGGTGATGATCGAGGACCTCGAGCTGACCGATCTCACCTACCCGTGGTCGACGGAGATCGCGTTCGGCGAACGGGTCGGTGTGCTGGGCGACAACGGCACCGGCAAGTCACACCTGCTCCGGCTGCTCGCCGGCGACGGCTCCGTGGCCCACCACGGCCGCTGCGAGCTGGGCGCCCGGGTCGTCCCCGGTCACTTCAGCCAGACCCACGACCACCCCGAGCTGGTCGGCCGGACGCTGCTCGAGATCCTCCACGCCCGCGATCTCGCCCGGGGACCCGCGATGTCACGGCTCACCCGCTACGAGCTCGCCGGGGCGGCCGAGCAGACGTTCGAGACGCTCTCGGGCGGCCAGCAGGCCCGGTTCCAGATCCTGCTGCTCGAGCTCGGTGGGTGCACCCTGCTCTTGCTCGACGAACCGACCGACAACCTCGACGTGGCGTCGGCCGAGGCGCTCGAGTCGGCCATCGCCTCGTTCGAGGGCTCGGTGATCGCCGTCACCCACGACCGCTGGTTCATGAAGAACCTCGACCGGTTCCTCGTCTTCACCGCCGACGGCGACGTCATCGAGTCCGACGCCCCCACCCTCTGATTCTGGACGCGCCTGCGTACCCGCACCGCCGATTCTGGACGCGCCTGCGTACCCGAAGGCGTCACGCCGGTACGGAGACGCGTCCAGTTTCCGGGGAGGGCGGTACGGAGACGCGTCCAGTTTCCAAGGAAGGAGGCGGGCGTCGTCAGTGGGGCCAGGCGGCGGTGAGCTTGCGCCAGGTGACCGACAGCGGCTCGGGCATGACCCGGGCCTCGGCCACCGTGGTCATGAAGTTGGAGTCGGCGCCCCAGCGCGGCAACACGTGGCCGTGGACATGGGTGGGGACACCGGCACCGGCGGCGCGACCGAGGTTGAAACCGATGTTCACCCCTTCAGGCCGGTAGGCGGACTTGATGGCGACGACCGCCTCGTTGAGCAGGCGCCACATGTCCGCCGATTCCTCGGCCGTCAGGGCCTCGAGCTCGCCCACCTCGCGGTAGGGCATGACCAACACGTGGCCGGTGACGTACGGGTACGCGTTGAGGATGACGAACGCCTGCTCGCCACGGTGGACGATGTAGGCATCCTCGTCGGTGAGCTCCCCTGCCTCGATGGCCCGCAGGACCCCCGTGAACACCGAGCCGCCCTCGGCCGGGAGACCGGCGTCGGCCCCCGCCGTGACCTCGTCGATGTAGGTCGAGCGCCACCCGGCCCAGAGCCGGTCGAGCTTGTCGCTCACGTGTGGTCGCGGATCTCGGCGACCACCCGGGCGACGAAATCGTCGATCGGGATGTCGCGCTCGGGCTTGTCGCCGCCCCGCACGTTGTCGGCCACCGTGGCGTGGGCCACGTCGTCGCCGCCGACCACGAGGATGTGGGGCACCTTGTCGAGCTTGTGCTTGCGGATCCGGGCGCCCAGGCCCTCGTTGGCCACCGACACGTCGGTGCGGATACCTGCCGCCCGCAGCGTCTCGGCCACGGCGAACGCGTAGTCGTCGTGCTCGTCGGCCACCGGACACACCACGACCTGGACCGGTGCCAGCCACGTCGGGAACGCGCCGGCGTAGTGCTCGACGAGGACGCCGAAGAAGCGCTCGATCGAACCGAACAGCGCCCGGTGGATCATGATCGGCTGGTGGCGCTCGTTGTCGGCGCCCACGTACTCGAGGTCGAAGCGCTGCGGGCCCTGGAAGTCGAGCTGGATGGTCGACATCTGCCAGGTGCGGCCGATGGCGTCGCGGGCCTGGACGGAGATCTTGGGACCGTAGAACGCGCCGCCGCCCTCGTCCAGCACCAGTTCGAGGCCCTTGGCCTCCCCCACCTGGCGCAGGGTCTGGGTGGCCTCCTCCCAGTCCTCGTCGGAGCCGATGGCCTTCTCCTCCGGCTTGGTCGACAGCTCGAGGTAGAAGTCGTCGAGGCCGTAGTCCCGGAGCAGGTCGAGGACGAAGTCGAGCAACGACGCCAGCTCTCCCGCCATCTGCTCGCGGGTGCAGAAGATGTGGGCGTCGTCCTGGGTCATGCCCCGGACCCGGGTGAGGCCATGCACCACGCCCGACTTCTCGTAGCGGTACACCGACCCGAACTCGAACATCCGGATCGGCAGTTCGCGGTAGCTGCGCTGGCGGGACTCGAAGATGAGGCAGTGGAACGGGCAGTTCATCGGCTTGAGCCAGTAGTTCGTGCCCTCCGGCCCACCCTCGTCGTCGAAGTGCATGGGTGGGAACATGGCGTCGCGGTAGAAGCCGAGGTGCCCGGACTTCTCGAACAGGTTCTCCTTGCTGATGTGGGGCGAGTACACGAACTCGTACCCGGCCTCCTCGTGACGCTGCCGCGAGTAGTTCTCCATCTCCCGGCGCACGATGCCGCCCTTGGGGTGGAACACGGCGAGGCCGGACCCGATCTCGTCGGGGAAGCTGAACAGGTCGAGCTCGGCGCCCAGCTTGCGGTGATCGCGGAGGGCGGCCTGCTCCAGGTGCTCGAGGTGCGCCTCGAGCTCGGCCTTGGTCGCCCACGCCGTGCCGTAGATGCGCTGGAGTTGCGGGTTCTCCTCGCTCCCCTTCCAGTAGGCCCCCGCCACCCGGAGCAGCTTGAAGTGTCCGAGGTGGTCGGACGTGGTGGGCACGTGGGGACCGCGACACAGGTCGATGAAGCCGTCGTGACCGTGGAAGGTCTGGTGGGGCCGCGGCTCGGGCGGAATGTTCTCGTAGCAGCGGACCTCGCCCCGCTCCGAGGTGGCCGACATCGGGTCGGTGGACGCGTCGTCGATGATCTCGAGCTTGTAGTGGTGGTCGGCGAAGATCACCCGGGCCTCGTCGGCCGAGATCTCCGAGCGAACGAACGGCTGGGACTCGGCCAGCAGCTCGCGCATCCGGGCCTCGATGCGCCCGAGATCGTCCTCGTGGAAGGTGCCGCCGTCGGGCAGCTCGAAGTCGTAGTAGAAGCCGTTCTCGACCGGCGGGCCGATGCCGAAGGTGGCGCCGGGGAACAGTTCGAGCACCGCCTGGGCGAGGACGTGGGCCGTCGAGTGCCGGATCACGTACAGGCCCTGGTCGCTGTCGGCGGTGACGATGGCGACGGTGTCGCCGTCGCCGAGCTCGTGGGACAGGTCCCGCTCGACGCCGTTGACCTCGGCGATCACCGCCTTCTTGGCCAGCCCCCTGGCGATCGACCGGGCGAGATCGCCGGCCGTCGACCCGGTGGGGAGCTCGCGGCTGGACCCATCGGGGAGGGTGACGGCGATCTGACCGGGGGACGACGACATGGGTGCGGAGGGTAGCGAGCACCCTCCGCACCCACGAAGATCGTTCGCCCGATCGAGCTAGGCGATGCCTTGTTCCTTGAGGTACTCGGCCGCGATGTCAGCCGCGTCCTGACCCTCGACGTCGCGCTTGCGGTTGAGCTCGGTCATCTTCGCCTCGTCGAGCGGGGAGAGGATGGCCTCGACCAGTGAGTCGAACGCGTCCGGCGCCGTCTGGTACACGTCGGTCGGCATGGTCAGCGAAACGTTGTAGAGGATGAACACGCCGGGGTCCTCGACGAGGTTGAGGTCGAGTCCGGCGATGCGACCGTCGGTGGTGAAGACCTCGCCGAAGTCGCAGTTGCCGTTGGCGACCTCCTGGTAGATCACACCGGTGTCGAGGACCTGGATCTGGTCCTGGGGGACCTTGACCCCGTACTTGTCCTCGAACAGGACGAGACCGTCGTCACGGGTGGGGAACTCGCTCTCGAGGCAGACCGTCAGGCTGCTGTCGTCCTTGATCTGCTGCGCCATCTCCTCGAGGGTGATGGGCCCGACGTCGGGAGGCGTGGCGAAGCCGTAGGTGTCGTTGAACGGCGAGCGACCCAGCCACTCGATGCCGTTCTCCTTCTTGTCCAGGGCGCGGACGTCCTCGGTGAGCTGGGCGGGATCCGACGACGGGTCGGGCTGCTCGAGGTGCACCTGCCAGCCGGTGCCGTTGTACTCCCAGTACATGTCGATGTCGCCGCTGAGCAGCGCCTCGCGGTTCTGGACCGTCCCGCCGAGGTTGGTCTGGTCGTTGACGTCGGCTCCGGCGGCCTCGAGGGCCTGGACGAGGATCTGGCCGAGCACGATCTGCTCGGTGAAGTCCTTGGACCCGACCGTGTAGGAGTTCCCCGACAGGTCGTGCTGGGAGGCCCAAGTGTCGCCGGACGTCTGGTCGCCCGACGCCTGGTCGCCGCTGCTCCCGCTGTCGTCGTCGCCGCAGGCGGCCACGATCAGCGCGAAGGCGAACAGAACGCCCAACAGGCGCAGCAGTCGTGATCGGTTCCTCATGGTGTATGTCCTTCCGGGTTGGTTGGTGAACGTGCAGGGTCCGGGCGCGTCCAAGCAGGCCCCGCGGGAAGCCGTCTACAAGCCCTTGGGTCGCAGGGCTCGCTCGATCACGGCGGCGATCCAGTCGACGCCGAGGGCGAGCACAGCGGTCAGGCCGGCGTAGATGAGAATGACGAACTCACGGCTGAGCTTGATGCCGGTGGCGATCCCGATGCCGAGACCGCCGGCGCCGATGAGGTAGCCGAGCGCCGCCATACCCACGTTGATGACCAGCGCGGTCCGGACCCCGGCGAGGATGACCGGTACGGCGAGCGGCAGTTCGATGCGGCGCAGGACTTGGCGTCTGGTGAGGCCCATGCCCCGCCCGGCTTCGATGATCGACGGGTTGACCTGCTCGAGGCCGACCATGGTGTTCCGCAGCACCGGCAGCAGGGCGTAGAACGCCAGCGCCCAGATCATCGGCCACTGTCCACGATGCGTCCAGGCGTACGCCAACACGATGAGTCCGTAGGCGGGCAGCGCCTGGCCCGACGTGGCCACCGCGAGGATCGGACCGCTGAGTCGGCGGTAGGCCGGCCGGGTCAGCAAGATGCCGAGCGGCACGGCGATCACCACCACCAGAACCGTCGACCAGAACGTGAGGTAGAGGTGGTCGAGGATCTGAGGTCGCACCACATCCCACGCCAGGTTGCGTTGCTCGACCGAGCTGAGATCCCGTGAGTTGACCAGCCAGTACAGCACGAAGGCGAGGGCGGCGACGCCGAACGGTGCGGCCACCAGTCCCTTGTGGGTGACCAGGAAGCGGCGCGCCTGACCGCCACCGGCGCTCGGCATCCCGACGGTGGCCGGCGCGGTCACGAGCTCTCCCTCGCGACCTGGTCGTAGTGCTTTTTGGCCGCGGCGCGCATGCGACGCAGCACGTCGGCGAGGGTGTCGATGTCGACGATCCCCTGGTACCGACCCGACCCGTCGACCACGCACGCCTGGCCGGCGTTGGAGAGCAGCATCTCTTCGAGCGCGTCGCGCAGGGTCGCCTGCCGCTCCACCTTGGCCACCACCGGTGGGCCCAGCTCCCCCACCTGCTCCTCGCCGCTCTCGAGGTGACCGCGGTTGACCCAGCGGACCGGCCGGCTGTCGTCGTCGAGCACGAGGAGCCACTTCTCGTCGGTCGAATCCAGGGCGCGGAGCGCGTCGGCGCGCGTGGTCGACGTGCGGACGACGGGGTAGTCGTCGTTGATGGCGATGTCCCGGACGCGTTCGAAGTTGAGGCCCTTGAGCGTCGACCCCTCGCCGATGAAGTCCCGGACGAAGTCGTCGACCGGGTAGGCGAGGATCCGCTCCGGCGTGTCGAACTGCGCGACGTGGGACTGCTCGCGCAGGATGGCGATGCGGTCGCCCATCTTGATCGCCTCGTCGATGTCGTGCGTCACGAAGACGATGGTCTTGCGCAGCTCGGCCTGGAGGCGGAGGAACTCGTTCTGCAGTCGTTCGCGCGTGATCGGATCGATGGCGCCGAAGGGCTCGTCCATCAACAACACCGCGGGGTCGGCCCCCAGGGCGCGAGCGACACCGACGCGCTGGGCTTGACCGCCCGACAGCTCCTTCGGGTAGCGGTCCCGGAACTCGGCCGGGTCGAGGCCGACCATCTCCATGAGCTGATCGACCCGATCGGGGATCTGCTTGCGGTCCCATCCCAGCAGGCGCGGGACGGTGGCGATGTTCTGGGCGATCGTCTGGTGCGGGAACAAGCCGATCTGCTGGATGACGTAACCGATCCGCCGCCGGAGGTGGTCGGGGTTCACCGACGTGACGTCCTCACCGTCGAAGATGATCCTCCCACCGGTGGGCTCGATCATCCGGTTGATCAGGCGGAGGGTGGTCGATTTGCCACAGCCCGACGGGCCGACCAGGACCAGGATCTCGCCCTCGGGAATCTCCAGATCGAGCGCGTCGACGGCTGGTGTCTGCGTCCCGGTGTAGGTCTTCGACACCTGTTCGAGGCGGATCATGGTCCGGGGGGCATCGTCGGGGGTCGACCCGTCGGATGCCACCTCGTGGAGATCGGTCACGACTTCAGTCCCTTCGAGGTGGTGAACATGCGCAGCAGCGCAAAGCACAGGTCGAACACCAGCGCGAGGGCGACGGTGAACGCCACCGCGATCCACATGGCCTCGACCGAGTTCGGCAGCGGGTAACGCGTCAGACCGTCGCGGATGTAGGTCCCGAGGCCGCTGCCGCCCACCAGCACGGCAATGGCCGCGATGCCGGTGTTGAGCAGGGTGGCCACCCGCATCCCGGTGAGGATCACCGGCCATGCCAACGGGAGCTCCACCCGGACCAGGCGCTGCACCGTCGACATGCCCATGCCCTTGGCCGATTCGACGACGGCGCGGTCGACCTCTTCGAGTCCGGTCACCGTGTTCCGGACGATCGGCAGCAGCGAGTACATGAACAGCGCCAGCAGAGGACCGCGGTCACCGATGCCGACGATGGGCACGAAGATGGCGAACAGCGCCAGTGAGGGGATGGTGAGGAAGATGGCCGCAACGCCCAGCACCGGGGTGCGGAACGGCCGGACCCGGTGGATGAAGATTCCCAACGCGAGCCCGACGACCACGGCCCACGCCATCGACGTGAGTACCAGCTGGGCGTGGTCGATCGTCACACCGATGACCTCACCCCAGCCTTCCCGCACGGTGAGGTAGTGCCAGAACGACGAGAAGCTGTCCGGATCGAACAGCGACGGGAGGCGCCAGAGCGCGTCCCAGAGCGTGCTGAGCCCGTCGAGCAGGCCCCCGAGGACCGGGATGCTCACGGCTGCAGCCCTTCACGGGACGCACGGGTGTGCGAAATGTCTGGTGTGATGTCTCCCTCTCGTCGGGACCGCGCTCCTCGAGCCCCGGTGATCGCTCCGGCAGGTCACCCTAGCCAGATGGTCAGGCCTCCCCGGCGACCTCGGCCGGTTCCGGCCGCCAGAACCCGACCAGGAGACCGGCGGCGCCACCCACGCCGGCGACCAGCGCGATCCAGAATCCGGTGGCGGCGGGCGGGTCGAAGATGTCGAGGGCGTGGTCGAGCGACCACTGGCCGCCACCGACCACGGCGAGCGCGAAACCGGCCGCGATCAGGGTCATCACGTACTCCCAGCCCTCACCGGGCCGGAAGATGAAGAAGCCGTTACCCCGGTGATTGGTGATGAGCGCCACGGCCATGGTGGCCATCACCGCCGCGCCACCGAGCGGCACGAACAGCCCGAGGATCAACGAGACGGCGGCGGCGAGCTCGGCCAGGCTGGCCAGCCAGGCGTGGAGGATGCCGGGCTTCATGCCCAGGGAGGCGAACCATCGAGCGGTGCCCTCGATCTTGCCGCCACGCCAGATGTGGTTCCAGCCGTGGGCGAGCATCACCGCGCCGATGGCGCAGCGGAACACGAGCAGAGCGAGATCGATGCTGTTGCTGTCCATGAGGTGGAGCCTCGCGCGCTCAGGACCACCACTTCGACAACACGTCGGCCGACGACGCCCGCACGTCGATCACGGTGTCATCGTTCACCGGGGCCGGCGAGCCGTCGCTCAGGACGAGTTCGCGGTCGGGCGGAGCCGGTTCGACGGAGTGGCCGTTCGACCCGCTCGGCGCCGGGGCGGGCGATGGGACCTCGGCCGGCGCGTGCTTGCCGGCCTTGCCCGCGTACTCGTCCACGTACTCCTGACCGGAGAGCTTGCCGATCTCGAACATGACGTCGTCGATGAGCTGGCGGAGCAGCATCCGGTCGTGTTGACGATCGAGGTAGCGGGTGACGTCGATGGGCGTGCCGATGTTGACCTGGCACGAGGTGAACGGCCGCGGCGCCTTGGCCCCGGTGGGCTGGACCAGGTCGGTGCCCCGCATGCCCACCGGGATCAGGGGTGCGCCGGTGCGGATGGCGAGCCGCGCCGCGCCGGTGTGGCCCCGATGGAGCAGGCCGTCGCGTGACCGGGTGCCCTCGGGGTAGATGCCGAACAGCTCTCCCCGATCGAGCACCCGCGCCGCGGTGTCCAGCGCCCGGCGACTCGAGGTCCCTCCACCCCGCTGGATGGGGATCATGCCCACCGCGGGGAAGATGTACTTGGTCTTCCACGAGTCCATGTACTCGGCCTTGCCGACGTAGCTGATCCGGCGAGGCAGCACAGAGGGCAGCACGATCGAGTCGAAGAACGAGATGTGATTCGGGCAGAAGATCGCCGGCCCGGCGTCGGGCACGTTGTGCAGGCCGGTGGCATGGATGCGCCACAGCAGGTTCGCGACCGGCTTCACGATGGCCTTTGCCACCGGGTACGCCTTCCCGTACTCGCGATCGGATCCCACGGTCGGACGCTACCAGCGGTCACATCCGCTGTGTAGGGCGTCACAGCCGGCGGGGTCGATGTCAGGCGGCCGGGTGGAGTGAGATCCCGAGGAGCATGGCCGCCCGGGTGACGTCGGCGCCCGCGTCGGCCGCGGCGTCGATGGTCGCCACTGCGCCGGGCGTGTCGAGGTCGTGGTCGAGTCGGGCCCGGACCTCGTCGAGGACGGTGGTGCCGTCGCCGCCGGCCGCCACCCCGCGGCGCCAGCGATCGATCCGCTCGGCCGCCTCCGACATGAGGTCGTCGTGCCACTCCCAGCCGTCGCGGTAGTGGTGCTTGACCACCGCGAGGCGGATGGCCATCGACTCCCACTCCTTGCGCAGCTCCGAGACGAAGACCAGGTTGCCCAGCGACTTGGACATCTTCTCGCCGTCCATGCGCACCATCGCCTGGTGCATCCAGTGCCGCACGAAGGGCTCGCCGGTGGCGGCCTCGGACTGGGCCGCCTCGCACTCGTGGTGCGGGAAGATCAGGTCGGCACCTCCGCCGTGGAGGTCGATGGTGGTGCCCAGCTCACGCAGGGCCAGAGCCGAGCACTCGATGTGCCAGCCCGGGCGGCCCGGCCCCCACAGCGAGTCCCACGCCGGTTCGTCCTCGAGCGACGGCTGCCACAGCACGAAGTCGAGCGGGTGGCGCTTGTGGGGATCGTCGGGGTTCCCGCCCCGCTCCCGGGCGTAGGCGAGCATCGTCTCCTCGTCGTAGCCGGAGACGTGCCCGAACCGGTCGTAGGTCGAGATGTCGAAGTACACGCCGCCGCCGGCCTGGTAGGCGTGGCCGTTGTCGAGCACCATGCCGATGAACCCGCGGATGTCGGCGATGGCCGACGTGGCGCGCGGCTCGCTCCACGACGGGAGCATCCCGAGGGCGATCATGTCGTCGTCGAACTTGGCCGTTTCGGCCGCGGCCAGGTCGAGGTAGTGCACGCCGATCTCGCGGGCCTTGCCGAGGATGGAGTCGTCGACGTCGGTGACGTTGCGGACACACCGGGTGTCGTGGCCGCGATCGCGCAGCCGGCGTTGCAGGACGTCGTAGCCGACGTAGGCGGCAGCATGGCCCAGGTGGGTGGCGTCGTACGGGGTGATCCCGCAGGTGTACATGGTGACCATCGGACCCGGCTCGAATGGGACGATCTCCCCCCGAGACGTGTCGAAGAGCTGGAGCGCGGTCACGCGTCCGACGGGGCGGGGTCACCGTCACTGGACGCCACTTCGGCGCGCGGCGGCTTCTTGGGGAGCTCGGCCACCGGACCGTCACCGTCGGGGATGCCGGTGAACTTCACCGCGACCCGGGTCTTGTAGCGGACATTGAGCTGGAGCAGCACCGAGGTGAACGACTCCACCGGGGTGGCCTGGCTGAGCTCACCGGCGTCGAGCGGGCGCATGTTGGGCAGGGCGTGGACCAGCTCCGCCGTCAGGGCGGTGGCCGCCTCGTGATCGGAGCAGATGAGCACGTCGGACTCGATCGGCTGGTCGAGGTCACCGAGCTCCTTGGCCGGAACGTGGTGGAAGGCGGCGGCCACCATGCAATCGGGCACGGTGGCCTGCACGCTGGCGGCCACGCTGCCCCGTGGCGGGACCAACGGCTGGAACTCCTTGCCGATGCGGGTGAGGGCGTTGGCCATCGAGATGACCACCTTGCCCCGCAGGTGCTCGCGCACCGATGCCGCGGTCTGGGTCGCGCCGTCCCAGGGAGTGGCGATCACCACGACGTCGGCCCGAGCGGCATCCTCGTTGGCGCCGGCTTCGATCGAGAGCTGCTTGCCGGGCCAGGCATCGAGCAGGGTGTCGACCGCTTCCATGGCCCGGTACTTGGACCGCGACCCCACGATCACGTCGTAGCCCGCGTCCGCCAGCCGGGCAGCGAGTGCCGAACCAGCCGGACCTGTTCCTCCGAGGATGCCGATCTTCACGACTCGGGAGCCTACTGGTGGGGGTTCCACCCACAGCCAAACGACGTCGTAGGTTCGAGCCCGTGGACGACACCCGCGGCGAGGAGCCGGCACCACCGACGACGAACCCGCTCCCGTTCGTGATCGCCCTCGTCGTGTTCCTGATCGTTGCCGGCCTTGCCTTCGTGTTCCTCCGTGAGGATGCCCCCGGACGGCTCGCCGCGCCCGACGCGATCCAGGTCGTCGGCCCCGACACGGTCCGTCTCCGCTACGACGGCCCGTTCCCGGACGGATACGGCGACATCGTGCAGGTCGGGTACGCGGTCGGTGACGACGCGGTGTACGTGGAGGTGGTCGTCGACGATCACGGCTGCCCGGACGACACCGACTGTGGGGCTCCCACCACGTCGCTCACCGCCGATCTCGTGCTACCCGAGCCCATCGCCGGGCGTCCCGTCCGCCCCGGCACCGGTCGCACGCTGGCCGACTGCGATCGCAGCACCCCGGTCCCGGTCTGCCGGTAACGTCCCCTCCTCCCCACAGGTCTGGAGACGCAATGGGAATCCTCGACGGCAAACGACTCCTCATCACCGGAGTGCTCACCGATGCCTCACTCGCCTTCGGTGTGGCGAAGTTGGCGCAGGAGGAAGGAGCCGAGATCGTCCTCACCGGCGCGGGCCGGGCCTTGCGGCTCACGGAACGCACGGCCCGCAAGCTGCCCACCGAGCCCGACGTGCTCGAGTTCGACGTCACCGAGGCCGCCCACGTCGACCAGGTCCGTGACGCGCTCGGCGAGAAGTGGGGCCGGGTCGACGGTGCCCTGCACGCCATCGGCTTCGCCCCGGAGTCCTGCCTCGGCGGCGGGTTCCTCGACGCTCCGTGGTCCGATGTCGCCGTCGCCATGCAGATCTCGGCCTACTCGCTCAAGACGGTGGCCGACGCCGTGGTGCCCCTGATGTCGGAGGGCGGCGCCCTCGTCGGCCTCGACTTCGACGCCACCATCGCCTGGCCGGCCTACGACTGGATGGGTGTGGCCAAGGCGGCGTTGGAGTCGACCTCCCGCTACCTGGCCCGCGAGCTGGGCCCCCGGGGCGTCCGGGTGAACCTGGTCGCCGCCGGTCCGATCCGGACGATGGCGGCCAAGTCCATCCCGGGGTTCAGTCGCTTCGAGGACGTGTGGGACGACCGGTCGCCGCTGGGGTGGGACGTGAACGACTCCTCCGGCGTGGCCCGCACCACGGTGGCCCTGCTGTCGGACTGGTTCCCCCAGACGACGGGCGAGATCGTCCACGTCGACGGTGGCTTTCACGCCATCGGGGCCTAGCCGCTCCGCCCGCAGACTTCGTCTGCCGACTCCGCTTCTGGAGTTGCTACGCCGAGAAGTAGTCGGGGTTCGCCACCCGGAGCTTGTCGACCACCGCCTCGGCCACCACGACCATCAACTCATCGGTCCGGTCGTCGAAGCGACCCGACCGGATGGCGTCGGCGAGGTCGGCGTCGCTTCCGACCCCGAGACCTCCGAGGCGGCGTACCTGCGCCGCCGCCATCGCCGGCCCGAGCTCCAACTCCCGCTGCACCATGGCCAACACGTTGGAGGCGACCAGGCCGTGGAAGCGCACCCGCCCCTCGGTGGCGGGACGGACGTCGCCGTCGATGTACTCGCGAACCGCTTCGACCAGCTCCGCCGCGGTGGGTCGACCGTGCATCCCGGCCCAGTCCGTGTCGCCGGACAGTCCTGGGCCGTGGGCACCCGACGGGGCCGGCCGGTCCATCGCGGCGGCGAGCGCCTCGGGTGCGAGCAGGAGCAGCAGGTCGTGTTCGTTCTCGCATACCCGACGTCCGATGGCAGCCAACTCGACCGATCGGGACAGCCCGTCGAGGTGGGCGCGGGCCTGCATGATGCACATGATCCCCCACTTGAGCGTGCCCAGGACCTCCCACCACCGGAACACGTCGGGATCCACCGGACGGCCGCTCTGCTCGGAGTAGGCGTCGAAGAGCTCCTCGTATCGGCCCACCCCGGCCACCGGGAGATCGCCGCCGAAGCGCCAGGCCCGGACGCACATCCAGCTCAGGTCCTCCATCGGGTCGCCGAGGTGCGCCAGTTCCCAGTCGACCACCGCCCGCAAACCGTCCGGGCCCACGAGCACGTTGCCCAGACGGAAGTCCCCGTGGACCACGGTCTGACCTGAGCCCGGGGGGCGGCGCTCCTCCAACCAGCGGAAGGCGAACTCGAACATGGGCACGGAGTCCCCGAGCCCGTCGAGCACCTCGCGGTACTGGCGGAGCTGGTCGACCGGTTCCAGGAAGTGCAGCTGGGCGGCGGGGATGGAATGAACTGCCGCCAGTGCCCGGCCGCACTGGGCTGCCAACTGTGTCCGGGCGTCCCGATAGGTGTCCTCACGGAGGATGCGCCGGGCGATCGACTCGCCGTCGACGAACTCGCTGACCAGGTAGCCCGTGCCCAGTGGAGTGTCGCCGGCACCGCTGGCCACCACCTCCGCCACCGGCACCCCGGCGGCGCCCGCGGCCTGGAGCAGGATGGCTTCGTTCTCCATGGAACCGGGTCGTGGTGTCCCGGTCCGCTCCCGTTGCAGGATCAGCCGGCGCGACCCGGAGCGGAACGACCAGGTCTCCCGGGATGCGCCGCCGGTGAGGCGCTGCAGGTCGGACACCGGAGCGTCCAGAACGGTCTCGAGTCGTTCAGCGAGTTCGTCGGGAGTCACATCGGCGATCCTGACAGAGCCTCTCCGGAACCTCCTATCCGCAGGCCGCCTTCGTCGCCGGGTACGGGTCGACGGCCGCGCCGTGGTTCGGGTGGATCTCGAAGTGCAGGTGTGGGATGCCCTTGGCGTTACCCGAATCGCCGACGTAGCCGATCACGGTGCCCGCGCTCACGTGACCCGTGGCTGCGTACCGCGACAGATGGGCGCCGTAGTAGTAGTTCCCGTCGTCGCCGGAGAGGTGGAACGCCCGGCCGCCCAGGCTGTTGCTGCGATCGGTCACCGTGCCCGTCACCGGCGCCACGACCGGCGTCCCGATGCGCGCCATCATGTCGACGCCCTTGTGGCTCCGCCCGCCCGAGCGGGCCGCGCCCCAGGAATCGATGAAACTGACCGGGCCGGCGACGGGGCACACCATCCCCCCACCCACGTGGACGCTGAGGGTGGCGGCGGGTCGCGGGACGCTGGCTGGTGGCGGCCCGCCGGGCGGCCTCCGCGGCGCGGCGCTTCGCCTCGAGCTCCTGCAGGTGGGTCAGCTGGGCCTGGACCTCGGCCAGTGCCCGCTTCATCCGGACCACGGTGGACGCCTGCTCGGCCCGCGCCGCCTCGAGGGCGGCTGATGCGGTCTCGAGATCGGCCTTGGCGGCGGCGTAGGCGTCGATGGCATCGGCCTTGTCGCCGGTCACGTAGCGGACGAACGCCTCGGCCTTGACACCGTCGTTGAGGTCGGCCTCGGTGAGCAGCGGCATGTCACCGGCCGACATGTAGCGGGCGATGATCAGGTCCCGGATCGAGTTGCTCAGCTCGTCGATGGTGGATCGGGCCCGAGCGGTCCGCGCCTCGAGCGCGGCGATGTCGGAGTCGAGCCCGCCGAGCTCGGTCTGGGCTTCGGACACGGCTCGGGACGCTGCTTCGGCCCGGGCCTTCGCTCGATCGATGTCGGAGGTTCCCGCACCCGCGGCAGGAACCGCGACCGCGGTGATCACCACCGTGACCGCGGCAACGACCGCGAGGAGCAAGCGACGGGACATCAGCCCGCACAGGGTACGAATCACCCCGGATCACCGCAATGTCACGCCCGCTGCCACAACCCGGTCTCAGCTGCGGCGGGCGCCCGTCCGGGACCCTCCCCTGCGGCGATCGGACTCGTCGACGATGTCGCCGACCAGTTCCTCGAGCATGTCCTCGAGACTCACCAACCCAACGGTGCGACCATTGCCGTCGGCCACCACCGCCAGGTGCACCCGCGCCCGCTGCAGCGCGTAGAGGACGTCGTCGACCACGGCGTCGGGCCGCACGATGGGGATGCGACGGATCCGCCCCAGCGGGAGGGGGCGCTCGCGCAGCGGGCCCGGGATGGTCAGCAGGTCCTTGGCGTGGATGAATCCGAGGACGTCGTCGAGGCCGCCCTCGCCCACCACCAGCAACCGGGAGTGTCCCGTGCGCACGACGGCCGCCTCGGCCTCCGACGCGGTGGCGTTGCGCTCGACGAAGCGCACCCGGTCCCGCGGGATCATGAGGTCGCGCACCGGGGCCTCCCCGATGGCCAGGGCGCCCCGCAGCAACTGGTCCTGGATGTCGGCGATGAGCCCCTCGTCGCGCGACGCGGTGATCATCTCGGCCAGCTCGTCGGAGGTGTGGCTGTCGGAGACCTCGTCAGCCGGCTCGGCGCCCAGCAGCCGCACGACCACGTTGGCCAGGCCGTTGAGCACCACGATCGCGGGACGGAAGACCCACAGGTAGGCGCGGTTCGGTAGATCGAGGGCGAGCAGGACGCGTTCGGGCCCCGCGATGGCGATGTTCTTCGGCACCATCTCGCCCAGCACCATGTGCAGGAACACCACGATGGCGAGGGCGAGCGAGAAGCCGACGGTGGCCACCACGCCCTCGGGCAGGCTGACGACTCCGTCGAGCAACGACTCGATGCCGTGGGCGACCGCGGGTTCGGCGACGAAACCGAGTAGCAGGGAAGCGATGGTGATGCCGAGCTGCGCCCCCGCCAGCTGCGACGACAGGTCGGTGATCGAACCCAGTGCCCGCCGGGCACCAGCATGGCCCTCGTCGGCCATCGACTCGAGCTTGGTGCGCCGGGATGCGACCAGGGCGAACTCGACCGCGACGAAGAACGCGTTGGCGAGCAACAACACGACGGCGACGACCAGCGCGCCGAGGCTCACGTCGGCCCCTCCGGTGCCACCAGGCGCACCTCGGCTACGCGCAGGCGGTCCATCGTCTCGACGTGGATCTGCCAACCGTCCTGGTCGAAGTGGTCGCCAGCGGTCGGGATCCGGCCCAGCGTGTCGAGCACGAAGCCGGCCAGGGTCTCGAACGGGCCGTCGGGCAGCTCGAAGCCGCACGTGTCGAACACCTCGTCGGGGTGCATCCCGCCGCTGATCACCCATTCGCCGGGGCGCTGCACGCGCGTCAGCATCGGCGAGGGACGATCGTGCTCGTCGTCGATCTCGCCGACGACCTCCTCGAGAACGTCCTCGAGGGTGATGATGCCGGCGGTGCCGCCGTACTCGTCGACCACGATGGCGAGGTGGGTGGCCTGGTCCTGCAACCGGGCGAGCAGCGACGACAGGTCGAGGGTCTCGGGAACGGCGAGGGCGTCGACCGTCACCGCGGTGACCGGCGTGTCCGCTCGGGCCCGGAACGGGATGGTGAACGCGTCCTTCACGTGACCGACACCGACGATCTCGTCGAGGTCGCCGTCGTGGACCGGGAACCGGGAGAAGCCGGTCTCGACCGCCTTGGCCGTGAGGTCGGCCACCGTGTCGTCGGCCCGGAGCCCGACCACCTCGGTGCGGGGTACCAGCGCGTCGGCCGCGGTCTTCTCCGAGAAGCGCACCGCGCGCGTCAGCAAGGTGAGGGACTCCTCGTCGATGGTCCCCTCCTTCCCCGAAGAGCGGAACAGCAGGTCGAGCTCGTTCAGGCTCCGGACCGAGCGGAGCTCCTCCTGGGGCTCGATCCCGAGGCGGCGCACCGCCCAGTTGGCCGCCCCGTTGAACGCGGTGACGACGGGACCGGCCACCACCCCGAACACCCGCATCGGCGTGGCCAGGGCGTAGGCCGCCCGGGTCGGGTTGGAGATGGCCAACGACTTCGGGACCAGTTCGCCCATGACCATCTGGAGAGTGGTGGCGATGACCAGCGCGAGGACCACCGACACGGCCCGGGAGCGGTGGTCGCCCACCACGGCACCGACCACCGGCTCCAGGATGGCGGCGACGACCGGTTCGGCGATGAACCCGAGGACCAGCGACGTGATGGTGATGCCGAGCTGGGCACTGGAGAGGTGGTACGAGAGCCGGCGGAGCAGCCGCTCGGTGGCGCGGGCGCGGGCGTGGCCCTCGGCCGCCTGGCGCGAGATCCTCGAGCGGTCGACGGCGACGAGCGAGAACTCGTGGGCCACGAAGGCACCGTTCGCCGCGATGAGTGCGACGACGGCGAGAAGTCCGAGGGCGGTGTCGATGGCCGGGCCTTTGTCGGTGTACGGGATGCGGAGACTACAAAGAGCCGATGGTCTCCGTGCACCCGCCGACGGTCGAACTCGCCGGCGTCGACGTGCGCATCGACGGTGCGCCGATCCTCGCCGGGGTCGAATGGTCGATCGGGGCCGGGGAACGCTGGGTCATCGTGGGCCCGAACGGCTCCGGGAAGACGACGCTGCTCCGCCTCCTCTCGGCGTGGCAGCGGCCGTCGGCAGGGACCGCCACCGTCCTCGGCGAGGTGCTCGGCCGCACCGACATGCGCCGGCTGCGGCGCGAGATCGGCTTCACCAGTCAGTCGCTCACCGACGCGCTGCGACCAACGATGTCACCCCACGAGGTCGTGCTCTCGGCACCCAATGCGGCCCTCGAGACGTGGTGGCACACGTACGACGATGCCGACCACGCCGATGCCTCGGCCCAGCTGCGGATCTTCGGAATCGACGCCGACACCGAGTTCCGGCCCATGCGCACCCTGTCATCGGGCGAGCGACAGCGCGTCCTGCTCGCCCGAGCCTTCACCGGCCGTCCCGGACTGGTGGTGCTCGACGAGCCGACAGCCGGCCTCGACGTCGGTGGGCGGGAGGACCTGGTCCGCCGGCTCGACCGCGCCGCGGCCGGCACGCCCGCGCCCCTGGTGCTGGTGACCCACCACCTCGAGGAGATACCGGTCGCGTTCGACCACGCCGTGCTCCTGGCCGGGGGCCGCATCGTCGCCCGGGGTCCGATCGGCGAGATGCTGACCAGCGACCGGCTCAGCGACCTCTACGGCGTGGATCTGGACGTCAGGTGCCGCGAGGGACGGTGGAGCGCGGTCAGCGTGTGACCAGGGCGCGGAGGCGCTGCCGCGACGACTCGATCTCGCCGGTGAGCAACCGGTCGAGCAGCGGGACCCACAGCGACCCTCCATAGTGCAGGTTCATCGTCAGCAGACTCGACGGGGCGTCGTTCGAGGCTGCGCCCGCGGACACCGCCGCCCGCAGCACCCACGGGGCGTGCTGACGCCCGTCGGTCTCCCGCCGCTCGAAGACCGCCAGCTCCGGGACGCGGTGCTCCGTGCGCACCATCCGCAAACGCTTCGATCGAGCCAGCGGGCCGAGCCGGCCCCGCAGGGTCACGAACCATGCCGGGCCGGGGTCGCCGTCGGCCGGTGGGGCCGGCTCCGTGCGGGGCACGATGTCGAGCCACTGGTCGTAGGTGTCGAGGGACCCGACCCACCCGAACAGGACTTCGGGGCTGCAGTCGGCATCGAGGGTGGCGGTGATGTCCATGTCGTCGTCAGCGTCGCGAGAGGTCGGAGACGACCTTCAACAAGCCGTAGGGATTCACGGCGTCGCCGCCGCCGGGGTGGATCTCGAAGTGGCAGTGCGGCGGGCCGCCCTTGGCGTTCCCGGTGTCGCCCACGAAGCCCACCACGTCGCCGGCGTTGACCAGCGCACCCTCGACGATGCCCTCGGCGTAGGCCTGCAGGTGGGCGTAGTAGTAGTAGGTACCGGATTCGCCCTTGAGCCACAGCTTGGTGCCGCCGAGCACGTCCTCACCCACCCGAGTGATGATGCCTCGCTCGGTGGCGTAGAGGGGGGTACCGAACGGCGCCATGATGTCGGTGCCCTCGTGGAAGTGCTCGAACTCGGTGCCGACCATGCGGGGGAACCCCCAGCTGTCGACGAAGCTGTACGGCTCACCGACGGGGAACACGAACCCGCGGATGACGATCTCGGACCCGGCCGAGAACACCGCGAGCTGGAAGTGACGCTCGGCGTTGAGGGCGAGCTCGTCCTGCAGGTTCTGGCGCGCCCCGCGCAGCTCCCGCCGGGTGGCGGCCACCGCGTCGATGGCGTCGAGTACGCCGGCGTCGACGACCGCCTTGGCCGCCTGGAGCTCGTGGACCGCGGCGGTGTCGGCCTCGGTCACCGACCGGAGGAAGGTCTTGCGGGTCAGGACCTCATTGGCGTCCTTCGAGCTGATGATGGTGTCGAGCTCGGCCGCGTTGCCCCGGATCACCGCGTTGGCCACCCGCTCCTTGAACCGCACCCGAGCGGCGTCGAGGCGCGCCACCGCCAGCTGCTGCGCCGCGTCGAGCCGTGCCATCTCCCGCTCGAGGTCGGCGAGCCGGTTCGACAGCTGGTCGACCTGATCCGCCGCGGCGTGCACGTCGGCCTCGCTCTGGAGCGCCTCGGCCTTGGCCACCTGCAGCTCGCGGTGGATCACACGGGAGGCGGCCACCGCATCGACCGGTTCACCGGGCGCGGGCGGGACGGTCTCGTCCACCACCGGCACCTCCTCGGTGGGCGCGTCGGCGCCACCGACCGGATCCTCGGGCGGGCCGGTGGTGGTCGTCGTGTCGGCCGGATCCTCCGTGGTCGTCGGCCCGGTTGACGGCTCGGTGGTGGGGGTGGTCACATCCGGAAGCGCGATCGTCGTCGTCGACGACGTCGTGGACGACGAGGTCGTGGACGACGAGGTCGACGTGGGAGCGGTGGACGTCGTCGTGGAGCCGGGGTCGTTGGCCTCCTGGGCCCACGCCGGGCCAGCCAGACCGGCGAGCGACAGCACCGCGACGAGAAGGAACGAACGGCGCATGCGGCAGCGCAGCGTACCGGTACGTTTCGGGCAATGGAACGCACGATCTTCGACGATGAGCACGATCTCTTCCGCGACAGCTTCCGCCGGTTCGTCGCCGAGCAGGTCACTCCCCACCTGGAGACCTGGGAGGCGAACGGCATCGCCGATCGAGCGTTGTTCACCGCCGCCGGCCAGCACGGCTTCCTCGGCATGGCCATTCCCGAGCATTACGGCGGCGGTGGCGTGAGCGATTTCCGCTACAACCTCGTGATCATCGAGGAGGTGCAGCGGGCCGGTGCCGGCGGCGCCGGGCTGGGCCTCACCCTCCACAACGACATCTGCCTGCCCTACTTCCTCACCCTCACCACCGACGAGCAGAAGCGTCGCTGGCTGCCGGGGATCGCGTCGGGCGAGCTGATCACCGCCATCGCCATGACCGAACCCGGCATCGGCTCCGATCTGGCCTCCATGTCGACCACGGCGGTGCGCGACGGCGACCACTTCGTGGTCAACGGGTCGAAGACGTTCATCACCAACGGCATCAACAGCGATCTGGTGATCGTGGCGGTCAAGACCGATCCCGCCCAGAAGCACGCCGGCATGTCGCTGCTGGTCGTCGAGCGGGGCATGGCCGGCTTCGAGCGGGGCCGCAATCTCGACAAGATCGGCATGCACAGCCAGGACACCGCCGAGCTGTTCTTCACCGACGTCGCGGTGCCGGCCGCCAACCTGCTCGGTGAGGAGGGGCGCGGCTTCCACCACCTGGTCGACAAGCTGCCCCAGGAACGGCTGTCGATCGCCGCCGCCGGCGTCGCCGCCGCCCGGGCCGCGCTCGACTGGACCCTCGAGTACGTGAAGGAGCGCACCGCGTTCGGCCAGCCGATCGGCTCGTTCCAGAACACCCGGTTCGTGCTCGCCGAGGTGGCCACCGAGGTCGAGATCGCCCAGAGCTTCGTCGACCGCTGCGTGGTCGCCCTCAACGACGGAGCCCTCACCGCGGAGGAGGCCTCGATGGCCAAGTGGTGGTGCACCGAGCTCCAGAAGCGCGCCATCGACCGGTGTCTGCAGCTCTTCGGGGGCTACGGCTACATGGTCGAGTACCCCATCGCTCGCGCCTACGCCGATGCCCGCGTCACCACCATCTACGGCGGCACCACCGAGATCATGAAGGAAATCATCTCCAAGCGGCACCTGGGTCTCTGAGGAACACGGCCTCTGAGACCGAAGTCACCACCGCAATATTGCGGTTTTGTTGCGGTGAACCGATAGACACTGATCCCAGAAGCCCATATACGGCTTGGAACTCCACGAACACGACGTCGACCGACACTCGGTCCGTCACCTGTTCGTCATGGAGAAGCCACCGCTGACATGGAGGTCAGTCCCCCGTGGACACCAACACCAACCCCCCCACCCGCGTCCGCGCTCGCCGGTTCGGCCGCGTCGGGCTGCTCGTGCTCGCGGTGCTCGCCGGAACGGCCTGCACCCCCCAATTCGCCATCAACACCATCTTCTGGAACGCCGATCCCGGCGCCGCCGCCCGGGTCGCCCAGTGCGAGTCGAAGATGGACCCCAACGCGGTGAGCTCCACCAACGACCACGGTCTGTTCCAGATCAATGCCGTCCACCGCGCCGAGTTCGAACAGGTCACCGGCCAGCCGTGGTCGAGCGTGTATGACCCCTACTGGAACACCGTGTTCGCCAAGTGGATGTTCGATCACCAGGGCTGGGGCCCCTGGACCTGCCGCTACGCCGCCTGATCCGCGCCGCCGGCAGACGGAGTCTGCGGGCGTAGCGGCTCAATGCAACTGGTGGCGCCAGGGTGGGTCCGCACCCACCCGTGAGCAGGTGATGCCCGCCGCCGCCACCGCGTAGGTGAGAGCGGTGCGCCACCAGTTCATGTCCAGCTTCACCAGCTGCGCCTTGGTGGTGATGCGATGGGAGCTCAACGCGGCCAACATCGCCCCGGAGAAGGTGTCACCCGCGCCGACGGTGTCGATCACCTGGACCGCCTTCCCCGGCACCTCGACCACCCCCGAGGTGGTCACCGCGGCCGCGCCCCGAGCCCCCCGCGTCACCACCACCGCCGTGGGGCGCTCGTCGGGAACCACGTCGTCGGGCTGGTGGTCGCCGGCGCCGTGCAGCCACTCGGCGGCGAGCTCGAGTGGGTCCTGGCGCGGTTCGATCCAGGCCAGGTCGGCCTCGCTCACCTTGATCACGTCGGCCAAGGTCAGCCACCGATCGAGCCGGCGCAGGAACCGCGCCCGGTCGATGAGCGAGGGACGCGGGTTGGGATCGAGGTGGACGACAGCGCGGTGCTGGGCGGCGGCGAGCAGGCTCTCGATCCGCGACGCGGCCGGCTCGACCACGAGGGCGACCGAACCGCTCACGTGCAGCACGCCAGTGTCGTTCGGCAGGTGCAGGTCGTTCACCCGGGCCGAGGTCGTCGTGGTCCCCGCGACATGGAAGGAGTACTCCGGGTCGTCGTCGCCGAAGCCGTGGTCGACGAGCGCGAGCGTGGTCGGCTCGCGCGTCATCGGACAGTGGTGGCTCTCGACGTGGGACTGGTGGAGCTGCTCGGCCAGCATGCGACCGAAACGATCCTCGGAGAGCACGCCGAGAAATGACGTCGGCGCGCCCAACCGGCCGGCCGCGATGGCGGCGTTGAACGGCGATCCGCCCGGCACGGCGCGCCACGTCCGCCCGCCCGGGTCGGTACCCAGCAGGTCGATCAGTGCTTCGCCACAGCAGACGACGCGAGGAGCGCTCACGCGCTCAGCGTGCCAGATCAGGCGAGCAGGGCGCGGGCGATGTGGGTGATCTGGATCTCGTCGGTGCCGGCATAGATCTGGAGGACCTTGGCATCACGAGCGAGCTGCTCGACCTGGTACTCCGACATGTAGCCGTTGCCACCGAAGATCTGGACCGCCTCGAGAGCGACCTCGGTGGCGGCGCGGGCCGAGTACAGCTTCATGGCCGACGCCTCGGCCAGGGTCATGCCCTCGTCAGCGTCGGACGCCGCCGTCTCGATGACCCGGAAGACGAGGTTCTGCACGTTGAGCCGGGCAACCTCCATGCGGGCCAGCTTCTCCTGGATGAGCTGGAAGTTCCCGATGGGCTGGCCGAACTGGACGCGATCCTTGGCGTAGGCGACCGAGAGCTCGAGGCAGCGCTCGATGATCCCGAGTGCCATGGCGGCCACGCCGGACCGCTCCATGAGGAAGGTCGCCTTGGCGCCCTCACGGCCTCCCTTGGGTTGGTCCTCGGTCTCGCCGATGAGTCGGTCGATCCCCACCCGTACGTCGGTCAGGAACAACTCACCGGTGGGCGACGAGTGCATACCCATCTTCCGCAGCGGCTTGGTCTGCTCCAGGCCGGGCATGCCGGAATCGAGCACGAACGACAGGACCTTGCGTTCCTCGGGCGGGTTGCCCTCGTCGAGCTTGCAGATGAACACGATGGTGTCGGCGTAGGGACCGTTGGTGATGAACGTCTTCGACCCGTTCAACACGTACTCGTCGCCGTCGCGGCGCGCGGTCGATCGCATCGAGCCGAACGCGTCGGAGCCCGAGTTCGGCTCGGTGATGGCCCACGAACCGATCTTGTCCAGCGTGAGCAGGTCCGGGACCCACCGCTCCTTCTGGCGGATGGTGCCCTTCGAGTTGATGGCGGCCGCGGTGAGACCGGTGGACACGCCGAGGGCGGTGACAAGGCCCGGGCTGTACCGGCACAGCTCGATGATCGGGATCATGGTGATGGAGCCGTCGCCGCCGCCGCGGCGCGGCTTCTCCGGCGGCGTCTCGCCCTTGGCCTCGGCCTCGGCCACCAGCTTCTCGAACTCGATCTGGCGCTTGAAGCGGTCGGCGGCCATGGTGTCCATGCCGAAGGTCTTGTACAGCTTGCGCAGCACGTCGTAGGGCGGGGTGTCGCCGAACTCGAGTTCTTCGCGGCGAGGGGCGATCTCGCTCTCCACGAACTGGCGGACCGCATCGCGGACCATCTGCTGCTCTTCGGTCCAATCCAGCATGGCGGGCTCCCGAGGGTTGGTATCAGTCGTTGCCAGAAGATGGTGACATGCCCAGCTCGGCGAGCACGGATCGCAGCTCGGCCTCCAGGCGGGTCACCCGCTCCTCCAGTTCGGCGATCCGGTCCACCTGTCCTGCTGACCCGATGCCGGCTGCGACCCCGGCACCGGCGTCCTGGTCGAACCAGTCGTCGTCGACCGGGCCACCGAGGAGGTGCATCCAGCGGGTCTCCTTCTGCCCCGGCTGGCGGGGCAGGTGCACCACGAGGGGCTCGTCGCGGGCGGCGAGGTCCTCGAGCGTCGCCTCCACCAGCTCGTTGTCGCGGAAGCGGTGGGCCCGCTCGGTCCGGGTTCGGAGCTCGTTGAGCGTCTGCGGTCCCCGGAGCACCAGCACGGTGAGCAGGGCGAGCTCGGCCTCGTCGACACGGAGCTTCTCGTCGAGGACGTGGCGGTACTTGGTCGTTCGCGCTCCATGGGACGGGAAGACGAAGCGGATGTACCCGGCCGCCTTGAGCTCGTCGAGCGTGCGCTGGATGGTGAACGTGTCGAGGTCGGTGATCGGTTCTCGGTTGTTCTTCTGGTTGCAGGCCGTCTGGAGGCCGTTCAACGTCATCGGGTAGGTGTCGGGAACCGTCGCCTCCTTCTCGGCCAGCGATCCGAGGACCCGGAGCTGTTCTGCGCTGAGGACGTCGACCATGTCCCGACGCTATGTGGTGAACTGGTGGTCACGATGGCGGATCCGGGCATCGACCTCGAGCTCGCCCCCAGCGAGCGGCCGACCGGTTCCGCGACGCGCTCCAACCGGCGCACCGCCGCCGTGGTCGCGGTGGCCTCCGTGCTCGTCGTGCTGGCGGTGGTCGCCGTGCTCCTCGCGATCCGGCCCGACGGGGGCAAGGTCGACGTGGCGATCGACGAGACCACCACCTCGACCACCGCCGGCCCCGACGCACCTGACGTCCAACCCGCACCGGCGCCGATCATCTTCGGGGCCGCCGACGACGGCAAGGCCTCGGTCGGTCTACCCGTCACCGCCGACCCGTCCACCGGTCTCGTCGACGGCCAGACGGTCACGGTGACCGGTACCGGCTTCCCTCAGGGTGAGTCGATCGGTGTGGTCATGTGCGCGCGCGAGGCCGGTTCCGACTACGGCGGCCGCGGGGTCGAGGCGTGCAACATCGGCCGGTACGCCTCCGGCGCCGCCGACGCCGACGGCCGGGCCGTCGTCTCGTTCGCGGTTCGCCGGACGGTGGTCCTCGATGGCCAGGAGATCGACTGCGCGTCCGAGACCGGCCGCTGCATCATCGGGATGGGGATGATCAGCGACTACGACCAGTCCGGTGGGGTGGCCATCGACTTCGATCCGTCGGCTCCCCTTCCCGACCCCCCCTCGGTCGTGCTGAAACGGACGGCCGGCCTGGTCGACGGCGAGGCGGTACCGACCCGATTGACCGGACTCGTTCCCGGCACGCAGATCTTCGTCAGTGAGTGCACCGCTGCCGACACCGGTTGTGTGGGCGTCGCGGCGCTGACCGCCGACGCGGACGGCACGTTCGACGGCTTCGTCCGCCTGTGGCGATCGTTCGGCGTCTACGTCGAGCCGTTCAGTGGAGCGCCCCCCAACGTCGACTGCGCGGTCGCCGACTGCGTGGTGCGCTTCGACGCCCAGGCACCCGGCGACCGGGCGGTGCCGACGGTTCCGGTCGCGTTCGATCCGGCGTCACCGGGTCGTGAACCGCCGACCGTCGACATCCTCACGCCCGAACCGTTCCGCGTCGGCACCACGGTGGAGATCGACGTGGGCGGCGTCGCCACCGACTCGTTCGTGGACGTCACGGTGTGCGACCCCACCGCTCCCGACCAGCCGTGCTACTCGGCCCAGGTCGGCCCGCCGCGCGACGGGGTCGTCCGGGCCCAGTTGCCCGTCGACAGCGCCCTCGGCCGGCTGTGTTCCGGCGACGGTTGCGTGCTCCGGATCACGGCGTGGGACAACCGGCCCGGCGAGTTCTCCTCCCCCCCGCCGCTGTTCCCCGCCCCCCGAGGATTCCGGGTCGTCGGCTGACGTGCCGCTTCCGCAGCGCGTCTGGCAGACTGGCCCGTCCCCCATCGGCTGCCGCGGGGATGCATGAGGAGAACCAGTGACGTTCAAGGTCGGTGATCGAGTGGTCTACCCCCACCACGGCGCAGCCGTGGTCGAGGCCACCCAGGTGATGGAGACGTTCGGCGAGGAGAAGGAGTTCCTCGTCCTGCGCATGACCCATGGCGAGCTCACCTTGAAGGTCCCGTCCGATCGGGCCGAGGAGATCGGCATGCGGTACCCGATCTCGGTCGAGGACGTCGAAGACGTGTTCGAGGTCTTGGCCAAGAAGGACGTCCGGGAACCCACCAACTGGTCGCGGCGGTTCAAGAACCACCAGGAGAAGCTCAAGTCGGGCGACGTGTACCAGGTGGCCGAGGTGGTCCGGAACCTGGCCCTCCGCGAGGCCGACAAGGGGCTGTCCGCCGGGGAGAAGTCCATGTTCGTCAAGGCCCGCCAGGTGCTCGTGTCCGAGCTGGCCTTCGCCCTCGACATCTCCGAGGACGCCGCCCTGGACCGCCTCGAGAAGACCCTCGCCTGAGGGTCGATGGCCGCCGAGGACCGCGCCGCGCGACGACGGCGTCGGTCGCGAGCCGAGCAGCTCCGCTCACCGCGCCAGGTCCCCGACGACGAGGTCGACGAGATCGACGAGGTCGACGAGATCAACCCGGCCGACCCGGACCACGGCCTGGCCGAGCCTGACGATGGGCCCGAGCCACCCGTCGGGCCGCTCGGGATCCTCGACGATCCCGCCGGCTCCGATCTGCTGCGGCGATGGGCCGAGGAGGAGCACCTCGAGACCGTCAACCCCCGGCGCAACTGGTCGCCGATCATCGCCGCGGCGATCGTTGTCGTCTTCGTGGCGCTCGTCGGGTTCGCGCTCCGCGTCGTCCTCCGGGACGACTCCGGCACCGAGGCCGACGCGTCAGCGAGCAAGGAGACCAAGACCGAATCGGTGCTCGACGAGCCGGCGCCGTCGCTCGACGACCTGACCGCTGACGTCACCGTGCCGCCGGGGCCGGAGACGGGGCTGACGGTGGCCGAGAAGGGGGTGACCATCGTGGAGGATCGCTTCGACCCCGAAAAGCGCGAAGGCACCTTCGCCGCCATCATCGACAACCCCAACCCGGACTGGCTGGCCCAGGGGGTACAGGTCGACGTCCAGTTCCTCGACGAGGCCGGCAACCCGGTCGGGAGCGACAACGCCTTCGTCGAGATCGTCCTCCCCGGCCAGCGGGTGGCGGTCGCCTCCCTGTTCTTCGACGCTCCCACCGTTCCGGTCACCGATCTGTCGCTGTCGATCGACGTCGCCCGGTGGCGGGAGACCACGGCCGGGGACGGCGAGTTCACGACCAGCGACGTGGTCACCGCGCCGGCCGAGTTCAGCGGGGTCAAGACCAGCTTCGTCCTGCGCTCGACGTTCCCGCGGAAGTTGACCGACGTGGGCGTCACCGCGGTGTACCGGGGGATCTACGGCCAGATCGTCGGCGGCTACGACACCTTCATCGACCAGGTCGAGCCCAACGTCGACATCCCCGGCGAGATCGCCATGCTGGCCAACATCCCGATCGACGTGATCACCGGCACCGAGCTGTACCCCACCGCCAGCTCCGGCTTCGTCGCCGACCAAGACTCCGGCGGGTGAGCCTCCCGGGGATCGAGTCGTTCGACCTAGGTGTATACTTGGTGTATGGCGCGCACAAACATCGACCTCGATGACGAGGCGTGTGAAACGGTCATGCACCGCTACCACCTGGCCTCCAAGCGCGACGCGGTGAACTACGCACTCCGGCTCGTCGCCTCCGAGGCCCTCGACCTCGATGAGGCCCGAGCGCTGCGAGGTTCCGGGTGGGACGGTGATCTCGACGACGTGCGCGCGGGCCGGACCGCGTGATCCTGATCGACACCTCGGCGTGGGTCGAGTTCCTCCGAGACACCGGATCATCCGCGTGCATCGAGGTGGATCGACTCCTCGCGGCCGACGTGGCGGTGTGTGATCCGGTCCGGATGGAGATCCTCGCCGGCGCGAGAGACGAGAACCATCTCCGTCAGCTTCGTGGTCTCCTCGCCCGGACGACGGTCCTTCCCACCGGCCCGGCCGACTACGAGGCCGCCGCGTCGCTCTTCCGCACCTGTCGGCGGCGCGGCGAGACCGTCCGCAAGCTCATCGACTGTCTGATCGCAGCCGTCGCGATCCGTGAGGACGTCTCGGTCCTGCATGCCGACGCCGACTTCGAGGTGCTCGCCCGCCACACCTCGTTGCGCATCCACGAAGCCACGGGCTGAGACCCGGCATGGTCTGGAGGAGCATCGACGGCACGACCACCGTTCCGTGCCGGTAGTGCCCGCAGCTACCACCCGCCGCCTCCCCTCGCACACCATCTCCGGTCACTCCCTTGCACATACGCAACTCAGTGACCGGAGAATGCTGCCGCGAGACGCGTGAGTCGAGATGCGAATGTTCGTCGCGATCAACGGGTGATCCTGGGAGCGACGGTACGCCCGGGGAGATGTGAGGCCCAGCCGAACATCTCCGAGGAACCCGAAGGGTTCCCGTGGGCGCCCGGGGAGATGTGAGGCCCAGCCGAACATCTCCGAGGAACCCGAAGGGTTCCCGTGGGCGTAACAGGACTCGAACCTGTGACCTCACGCGTGTGAAGCGTGCGCTCTAGCCGACTGAGCTATACGCCCCGATTCGGGAGCGTGGAAACCTATCAGGATCAGCGGTAGTTCCGCAGTTCGACCAGGTTGCCGTCGGGATCGCGGAGATAGATGGATCGACCGTTGCCGCGAGCGCCGAACCGCTCGCCGGGGCCGTCCTCGATCTCGAAGCGACCGGAGGCGGCGATCTCGTCGACGTCGTCGTCGACGACGAGGCAGAAGTGGTTCATGTTCTCGCCGCGGGGCGCGGTGGGGAACAGGTCGATGATCGTTCCGCCGTCGATCCGGACGCTGACGAAGAACACCTCGCCGGCCCGCCACTCCTCGAGACGGACCGGCGTGAGGCCGAGGTCGTCGACGTAGAAGGCGAGCGATCGTTCGACGTCGGCGACGTCGAGGACGATGTGGTCGAGTCCGGTCACGCGCATGGGCTGATTCTGCCTCATCGTCGCGTGGGTACGGATGCGACAACCGCCGGCTGCGTGGTCCGACAATGGGGTCGGGTCAGTAGCCGGCGCTGCTGTCCACCGGGCCGAGCAGGTCCTCCCCGGCGAGGTACCGGCGTACGTTCTCCTTCACCCGGCCGGCGAGGAGCGGCACCGCCATCTCCGGGGTGTTGCCGACGTGCGGGGTGATGATGCAGTTGGGCAGGTCCCACAGGGGATGGCCATCCGGGAGGGGCTCGGGGTCGGTCACGTCGAGGCCGGCGCCGCCGATGGTGCCCGCCCCCAGCGCCTCGACCAGGTCGTCGGTGACGATGTGTCCGCCGCGAGCGACGTTGACGACCCAGGCGTGCGACGGCAGCAGGGCCAGGCGGCGAGCGTCGAGCAGACCCTCGGTCTCGGGGGTGAGGGCGAGAGCGGCCACGACGAGGTCGGCGCTTGGCAGCTCGGCGTCGAGTTGATCGAGGCTGACGGTGCGGTCGGCGCCGGCGAAGGGCTGAGCGGTGCGACGGACGACCACGATCTCGCAGCCGAACCCGTCGAGCAGCCGGACGAAGGACTCGGCGATGCCGCCCCCGCCGAGCACGACGACGGTGGCGCCGAGCAGGTTCACCCCCTGGGGTCGCTCCCACGTCGCCGCCCGACCATAGGTGCCCAGGCCTCGCATGCCGGCCAAGGCCAGCATCAGCGCGTGCTCGGCGACGGGATCGGCGTACACGCCCTTGCCGCAGGTCCAGCGGCGATCGTCGTCGAGCACGCCGACGAAGGGCTCGATGCCGGCCCAGGGCAGCTGCACCCAGTCGATGGCAGGCCGATCGTCGAGCAGTCGGCGCAGCCCGGCGGCGTCACCGGCGTCGGTCCAGACGACGGCATCGGCCGGGCCGTGCGTGACCGCTTCGGCGCCACCGGCGCGGACCGCGGCGGCGAGCCACTCGCGTTCGGGCAGGACCAGGATGCGGGTCACCCGACCATCCTGCCCCGTCACCGAACCACGTCACTCCCCCGGGTCGGGGAGGAGGGGGACCGAGCGACCGTCGTCCCGGCCGAGCAGCGAGGCGCGCACCACCGAGCGCCGTCCGAACCGGGCGTGCACGTCGTCGAGCACGTGGTCGAGGGCGCGGCGGTCGTGGCCGTCGAGCGGGAGGCTGAGCTGGACGGCGTCGGCCGGGCACAGGTCGGACACGGTGACCCCGAGCAGGGTGCAGCCGGTGGTCCGCAGCTCGGGCCACCGGGCCGCCAGCAGGTCGCGCCCGGCGGCGAGGAAGACGTCGGTGCGGTCGGTGGCCTCCCGGAGCGTTCGTGAGCGGATCTGGCGGGAGAAGTCGTCGGCCCGGAAGCGCAGCGTCAGCGTGCGACCCACCCGCCGGCCGGCCCGGAGCCGCTCGGTCACCCGTTGCACCAGACCGAGCAGGATGCGGTCGAGCTCGTCGGCGGATCGGGGCCGCCGGCCGAGGGCTCGTTGGGACCCGATCGACGATCGACGCCGGCCGGTGATCACCCGGCGCGGATCGTGGTTGCGGGCCAGGGCGTGGAGGTGGCGTCCCGCTGCCGGCCCGAGCAGGGCGATGAGGACACGCTCGGGGACCTCGGCCACCTGACCGACGGTGTGCAGCCCCTTGGCGCGCAACTTGTCGGCGGTCACCGGCCCCACGCCCCACAGCCGGCGCACGTCGAGGGGGTGGAGGAAGGCGAGCTCCTCGTCGGGCTCGACCACCAGCAGCCCGTCGGGCTTGCCCACGCCGCTGGCCACCTTGGCCAGGAACTTGGTACGGGCGACACCCACGGTGATCGGCAGGCCGACGTCGGCGCGGATCCTCGCTCGGAGCCGGGTGGCGATCTCGGTGGGAGATCCGGCAATGCGGGCGAGGCCGTTGACATCGAGGAACGCCTCGTCGATCGACAGCCCCTCGACCAGCGGGGTGGTGTCCCGGAACACCTCGAACACCGCCTTGCTCGCCGCCGAGTACGCCGACATCCGCGGCGAGACGACCACGGCCTCGGGGCACAGCGCCCGGGCCTGGCGGCCGCCCATGGCGGTGCGGACCCCCCGCCGGCGCGCTTCGTAGCTGGCGGTCAGGACCACTCCTCCACCCACGATGACGGGCCGGCCTCGCAGCTCGGGCCGGTCGCGCTGCTCGACCGAGGCGTAGAAGGCATCGAGGTCGGCATGCAGGATCCCGGCTCCGGACGGCGTCATCGAACACATGTTCGCCCTCCTTGACCCGCTGGTCAAGACGTTCGTCGGGATGGAAGAATCTCCCGTCGTGGAGACCCGCGCCCCCCAGACCCCGGAGCCGGTGGGCAACGGGCGAGCGATGGTCGTGCTCCGCCAGCGCACCTTCCGGCGGGTCTACACCGGCGCGTTCTGCTCCAACATCGGCACGTGGATGCAGAACGTCGTCCTCGGCGCTCTCGCCTACGAGCTGACCAAGTCTTCGTCGTTCGTCGGCATCGTGCTCTTCGCCCAGCTCGGCCCCATGCTGTTCTTCTCGATGATCGGGGGGCTCCTCGCCGACAGCTTCGACCGGCGCCGCCTGCTCATCGTGATCTCCGCCACCCAGGCCGTGCTGGCCGTCGCCCTGGCCGGCGTGACCACCTCCGCCGATCCGAGCCGGGTGTCGATCGTCGTCATCGTGTTCCTGATCGGCATGGGCCAGTCGGTCTTCGGCCCCGCCTACGCCGCCGTCCTCCCGGACCTCGCCGGCCCCGGGAACCTGGCCGGCGCCATCTCGCTGAACTCGACCCAGATGAACGGCTCCCGGGTCATCGGCCCCGCCATCGGGGGCCTGCTCTTCGCCGCCTACGGCGCACCGGTGGTCTTCGTCATCAACGGCCTCACCTACCTGTTCGTGATCGGTGCCCTCGCCTCGGTGCGACTCCCCGACGTCGAGGTCGATGACGGCAACGGCGCCAGCGTGTCCCGGCTGCGCCGGCTCGCCCTCGGCTTCCGCATCGCCCGGGCCCGCCACCCGGTGGGGCGGAGCCTGTCGCTGATGGTGCTGTTCTCGCTGCTGTGCCTGCCCTTCATCGGCCAGATGCCGGTGCTGGCCGACCAGAACCTCGGCATCGCGGCCAAGTCCAGCGCCTACGGCTGGCTCTACGCCTCGTTCGGGTTCGGCGCCATGCTCGGCGCGCTCTCGGTGGGCACGATCTTCGCCGACGTCCCGATGGAGCGCCTCGTCCGGCGGGGCCTGGTCGCCTTCGCGCTGTCCCTCGCCGTGTTCTCGTGGCTGCGCATGCCGGCGCCCGCGTTCGTCGTCATCGCGGTGGTCGGCTTCTTCTACTTCTCGCTGGTCACCGCCCTGTCCACCGTGCTCCAGATGCACCTCGCCGGCAACGAGCGGGGCCGGGTGATGGCGCTGTGGATGATGGCCTTCGGCGGCACCGTCCCGGTCGGCAACCTCATCGCCGGACCGATCATCGATGCCACGTCGGTCACCACCGTGGTGTTCCCGGGCGCGATGATCGCACTGGGTCTGGCGTGGTACGCCGACCTGCTGCCCCGACCGACCGATCGCTACTAGGGGAACCCATGCCGTACATCGACGACCGGGTCGTCCACGATGCCGACGCCCACATCATGGAGACGCCCACCTGGCTGCGCGATCACGCCGATCCCGCCATCCGCGACCGGATCGAGCCCCTCCAACTGACCCCGGCCAGCAACGAGGTACGCCAGACCGGCGAGGTCGACTTCGATCGGCTGGCGGCCCGGCACGCGTCGGCCGAGTACCGCGCCGACGAGGCGGTCGAGATCATGAACCGCAAGAACTTCGCGGCCACCGGCTCGTTCGTGGCCGAGGACCGGGGACGGGCGCTCGATCTCATCGGGGTCCGCTCGCAGCTGGTGTTCAACACGTTCCACAACTCGCGGTTGCACGACTGGGAGCACGGCAACGGCCACGAACCCGACCTCGACCTCGCCTACGGCGCGGCCCGCGCCCACAACCGGGGCATGGCCGAGTTCTGTTCCGTGGACGAGCGCCTCCTGCCCACCATGTACGTGCCCCTCGCCGACTTCGAGCGCTCGTCGGCCATGGCCGACGAGGCCATCGCCATGGGGGCGGCCGCCCTGCTCGTCCCGTCGGGATGCCCCCGCCACCACTCCCCCAGCCACCTCGGGCTCGATCCCGTGTGGGCCCGGGCCGAGGAGGCCGACCTCCCCGTCGTCTTCCACGTCGGCGGCACCGGTGCGCTCATCGACCCGATGTACTTCCAGAACGGCCTGTCGATCCCGCCCGACTTCCACGGCGGCGACGAGAACTTCCGGTGCGTCGACTACATGGGCATCCCGGTGCCGCCGGCTCAGACCCTGGCCACCATGATCTTCGACGGCGTGTTCCAGCGGTTCCCCCGGCTGCGCGTCGGCGTCATCGAGCAGGGCGCGATCTGGGTGCCGTCGTGGCTGCGCCAGATGGAGTCGGCGTTCGACGCCTTCGCCCGCCACGAGGACCGGCTCCAGCAGCTCGACCTCCGACCGAGTGAGTATGTGTCCCGCCAGATGCGCTTCACCCCGTATCCCACCGAGGACGTCGGGTGGATCATCGAGCAGGCCGGCGCCGAGCTGGTGCTGTTCTCCACCGACTTCCCCCACGTCGAAGGGGGGCGCCGGCCGGTCGAGCGGTTCGAGACCTCGCTCGACCGGGCGTCGATCTCCGACGAGGACCGCGACCGGTTCTACCGGGCCAACTTCGTCGACCTGATGGGCGCCGGGCTGCCCCCGGTCATCGCCACCGCGGCCTGATCAGCCGAGGAGGCCGTCGGCGACGCGCTCGAGGCCGGCGGTGCGGCTCGCCTTGACCAGCACGGCGTCGCCCGGGCCCAGCCGGCCGATGGCCTCGACCGCGGCCTCGGGGGTGGGGACGTCGGTGCCGACGCCGTAGGTGGGACAGTCGACCGTGACGACCTCGATGTCGAGGTCCTCGGCCAGCTCCCCCATCTCGGCGTGGCGCTCGTCGCTCTGCGGGCCCAGCTCGGCCATGAGCCCGAGGACGGCGACCCGGCGATCGGCGGGTAGGGCAGCCAGCGAGTGGAGGGCGGCGTCCAGCGCGGTGGGATTCGAGTTGTAGGCGTCGTTGACGATGGTGGCGCCCGACGCGGTGCGGCGCAGCTCCATCCGCCACGGCGACAA
>CAVSRP010000019.1:0-39374 GCA_963730345.1 uncultured Acidimicrobiaceae bacterium | reverse complement strand
CCGATGGTCTCGCGGGCCACGTCGTCGGTCTCGACCGCGAGCCGGAATGCCGGCAGTTGCCAGCCGTGCAGGGCGGTCAAGGCGTCGGCGACGAACTCGCCGTCGACCACGAGGTCGTTGGGGCCGAGCGGGAACGTCCGCAGGACCTCGTCGTGGCTGATCCTGGCCACCGCCTCGTCGATGTCCTCGAGGGCGAGTCGGGCGCCGAGGTGGGCGCCCTCCATCGCGCCCGGTCCTCCACCGGTGAGCACGGTGAGGCCCCGGCGGGTCATCGCGGCTCCGAGGTGGGCGGCGGCGATGTAGGCGGGGGAGCCGCGCAAGGCGTCGTGGCCTCCCATGATGGCGGCGGGCCGGCAGCCTTCGGCTCGTAGGCGCCGGTGGAGCAGCCGGGTGACCGCGGTGTCGTGCAACGCTCGCTCGGTGGCGACGGCATCCGAATGGGGTGCTCGGAGCCCGTTGCGCACCGCGTCCAGATAGGTGGTGCCGTCGTAGCTCCGGGACCACGACAGCACGTCACCATCCGCCCAGCGATCGAACAGGTCGTCGCGGCCGTAGAGGTGGCCAGGCCGCGTGTTCACGTCGCGCCCGCCTCGGACAGCCGGCGTTCGAGCGGGGACCGGAAGCGCGGCGTCACCCGTATGTCGCCGAGGAACTCGACGACCCGTCGCCGCTCGATGGCGAGGAGGTCGCGGTGCTCGTCAGACACGTCGACGAGGTGTTCGGTGGCGATGGTGCCGTCCGGCTGCTGGGCCCAGCCGCCGACCACGCGTCCGTCGGCCCAGATGGTGGGACCCGCGTTTCCGGATCGGTCGAACAGCTCGGGTACCAGCCCGGGGTCCAGGTACCAGTCCCGCTCCCGCCGGCCCATAACGGTGGGATCGAGGCCGGGCAGGAGGGCGACCCAGGGGCCGGGGGCGTCGTCGGCCTCGGTGGCCGGCCCGAACCGCTCCAGCCAGCGACCCACGAGCCGCCGGCGACCCTCGGCCTCGCCCAGCTCGATGGCGTAGGGAGCGATCGGCGGATCTGTCATGCGCCACCGGTAGCGGGTGCTGGTGAACGTCGCACCGGTGGGGCGGCCCCGTTCGATCACGCCCTCCATCGACAGCTGCGAGAGGATCCGGCTGGTCACCGGTGTCTCGCCGCCGTACCGCGTGCCCGGGGATGGGTTCCAGCGGATCTGGAGGGCAGGAACGGCCGCGGTGAGCTCCTGTGCCGTGGGTTCACCGAGCGCGGCCACCGCGGACGCGGTCTGGGCCATCACCTCGTCGAGCCAGGACTCGGGCTCGCTGACCGCCGAACCGGCGGCGAGCCCCTGCACCAGACGCGCCCGCTGGGTGGCCGCGACCCGCAGCGTGCAGGCGGCGAAAGGGACGACGGCCTCGGCCGCGGTCGTGGCGAAGATCGTGCGGCGCATCGCCATCACCCGCACGAGCGAACGATCGTCGTAGAGGGCCCGGTCGACGTCGTCGACGGTCAGCGTCCGGGTCCGGGCCAGCAGCCCGAGGTACACGCTCGCCGGATCTGTGGCGTGCAGCGCCACCATCCCGGTTGTGGCCGCCCGGAGGTCGGCAGCGCGGTGGGCGGGGTGCAGGTGGTGACGAACCGCGATGCGGGCTCGCCGCGCCGTTGTCGACGCGCCGCTCACCGGGTCGTCAGCGGAGACGAGTGCTCCCAGTCGGCGAGCAGGGTCCGCAACGCGGTGAGGAGCAGGAGGGGCTGGTCGAGCATGAGGTGGTGGCCGGCTTCGGGGATCTCCACCACCGGGGCGATCCGGCCGAGCAGGTCGTACATGTACGCACCGATCTCGGGCGTCACGAGGCCGTGCTCGGAGCGGAACAGGGCGACCCGACAGCTCACCTGAGGGAGCAGGCTCCGGGACTCGGCCCGACCGGGGACGAAAATGTTCGGGTCGTACTTCCAGGAGACCCCGCCCTCGACGGCGCGAAGCGAGTGCCGGCCGACGTGGTCCATGACGTACGGGAGGTAGTGGTCCTGCTCGGGAACGGTCCGGAACCGGGTCAGGGCCGTCTCGACGTCGGGATAGACCCGCAGGGGACCGAAGATCTTTCCCTGCCGGGCCGCTTCCATCTCGGGGTCCGGTGCGGTCACCGGCGAGTCGAGGATGACGATGCCACGGAGCCGCTCGCCGTGGCGGGCCGCGGTGCCGATGCTGACGAAGCCTCCCATCGAGTGACCCACGACCACGGGCTGGGCTGCCATGAGGTCGTCGTCGGCGACGGCCAGGACCTCGTCGGCCCAGTCGGACAGCTCGTAGGCCTCCCGGCGACCGGAGTCACCGTGTCCGGACAGGTCCATGGCCACGACCCGGTACTGGTCGGCGAGCAGCGGCACGAGGAAGCTCCACCAGTGGGCGTGGGCCGCGCCGCCGTGGATGAACACCAGCCCCGGCGCGCCCGCCCGACCCCAGGCCAGGTAGTTGATGTCACAACCGTTGCACCGGACCCGGCGCGTCTCGGGCGTATCCGACAGGGCGCGTTCGAACCACGCGGGCCGGGGGCCGTCGGTCATGCCGTGGTGGGAGCGATCGCCGCGCCGAGGATGCCGTCGACGAAGTCCTCCACCCCGGCGGGGAGATCGGTGCGTTTCCACGCGTAGCCACCGACGACGTTGGCCCCCTCGGCGGTCAGCAGGTGCTCCAACTTGGCCAGCGCCCGGCCCGGGTTGATGGCGTAGGTCATGAAGACGGCGACCTGCTTGCCGGTGAGCTTGGGAACCTGGGCGAGACGGCGGGCATCGCCCGGCTTCTGCCCGATGATGAAGTGCCCGGCCACCCAGGTGCCGAACACGATGAGGTCGGCGTCGGCGAGCGCCTTGTAGTCGAGTGCGTCGACCGACTGGACCGAGACGACGTGGCCCCGCTCCTCGATCGCGGTGCCGATGAGCTCGGCGGCCCGGCGGGTGTTGCCGGTCCTGCTGGCGTAGACGACTGCGATGTCCATGGCGCCGGATGGTACCCGCGGGTCAGCAGTGCGGAAGTACGAGCAAGGCGAGCTCCGACGACCGCTGCATGACCAGGCGCTCCCGGTCCACGTCCGGCGACACCAGGACCTCGATCATCATTCCGAAGAGCTGGCTGCGCAGCAGTCGCCCGAGGGCGGCGACATCGCCGTCGAACTCGGGGATGAGCTCGGGGATCCACCTGACCAGCGCCACTTCGAGGCCGCTGCTGAGCTGGCGGGCCATGGCCATGGCGTCGATGTCGGAGTGGACGGCCTCGCCGAGGAACAGCCGCCAGACGACCTCGGCGTCGAGCGCTTCACGGGCCACGTACTCCAGCAGGTTGGCCAGCCGAGTCGACGGGGCGCCTCGCCGCGGCACCGGCGGATCGACCATCGCGTCCAGTTCCTCGTCGTACCCGCGCTCCTCGATGACGGCGCGGAGCAGGTCGGACTTCGACGGGAAGTAGTGGTACAGCGTGGCGACGTTGATGTCGCAGGCGTTGGCCAGCTGGCGCATGCTGGTCGTCGACGCGCCCTGCTCGCCCATGAGGTCCAGAGCGGTGTCGAGGATGCGGGTGCGCTGGTCGGGCCGGCTGGCGGCCGCGGTGGAGCTCATTGGGGGGCTCAGAGCGCCCGCTCGGGCGTGAACACCGCCGGCAGGTGGGCCAGCGAGATCACCAACGACGAGTCGCCTCGCTCGACGGTGGCGCCGTCGGGGATGCGGAAGTCGGGCAGGCGGCGGAACAGCTCCTCGAACACCACCCGGATCTCGGCCTTGGCCAGGTTGGCGCCGAGGCAGTAGTGGGTGCCGATCCCGAAGCCGAGGTGCGGGTTGGGGGAGCGGTCGATCCGGAAGGTGTCGGGATCGTCGAACACCGTCTCGTCGCGGTTGGCCGACTGGTACAGCATGAGGATCCGGTCGCCGGGTTCGAAGTCGACGCCCTGGTAGGTGTGGGCCTCGGTGACCGTGCGGTGGAACGACAGCACGGGTGACACGAAGCGCACGATCTCGTCGATGGCCGATTCGATCAGGCTCGGGTCGGCCGCCAGCTTCTCCCGCTCCGCCGGGAACTTGCTGAACGCGTGCAGACCCCCGGTGATGGCGTTGCGGGTCGTCTCGTTGCCGGCCACCACCAGCAGGGTCAGGAACATGAGCAGTTCGTCGTCGGACAGCTCGGCCGCGGCCTCGGCGTCGGCCCGTACCCCCTCCTCCCAGGCCAGGTCGCCGCTGTCGTAGGCGCCGGTGAGGATGCTGATGATGTCGTCGATGGGCGCCGAGCGCCGCTGCTCGATGAGCTGTACGCACTCGGTGACGTATTCGCCGAACGCCTCGCCGGCCCGGATGGTGACCGGATCATCGGGATCGGTGTGGCCGTCGCCGGCCATCATGTGGTCGGACCAGCGGTACAGCTTCATGCGCTGGTCGGGGTCGAGGCCCATCAGCTCGGCGATGATGATCAGCGGCAAGTGGATGGCGAAGTCCTCCACCGCGTCGCACTCGCCGCGGTCGGCGATCTCGTCGATGACCTGGTTGCAGACCTCGCGCATGTGCTCGGTGAGCTCGCGCACCTTGCGGGGGGTGAATCCCTTGGAGATGATGCGGCGCTGGCGGGTGTGCTCGGGATCGTCCATCGAGATGATCGACATGACCGCAGGCACGTTCGGCCGGACGCCCTGGGCGGCGGAGTAGCGCTCCTGGCGTCGGGAGACGTGGCTGACGTCCTCGTGGCGGCTCACGACGTACAGGTCGTTGGTGGCGTCGAAGTAGATCGGTCGCTCGTTCCGCAGCCAGCGGTACGTGTCCCACGGGTCGTCGTAGAGCCGGGGATCGAGGATGTCGATGGTGCGGTCGGTGCGCTCGGACAAATCGGTCATGAGCCGAACCGTATCAAGCGAGCGTTTGATGGGGAAGGGTTGGTCCCCGATCGATCACTCCGGGAGATCGAAGTAGATCGGTCCGTTGAAGCCGTCGGTGCCGAGCACCAGGTGGTCGACGGCGTCGGTCGGCACGGTGAAGCACGCCGCGCCCACCGCCTCGTCCCCCTTCTCGAGCAGGCCGCTGTCGAGCAGCGAGTCAGGGATGATCCCGCACCGGGCGTCGACGTCGTTCCAGCGCCCGGCGCCGTCGGAGACGAAGAACGGGATCGACGCGGGGTTCCCCAGGCTCTGGCTGTCGGTGAAGCGGATCGCGATCTGGACGATCAGGTGCTGACTCCCGATCGGGGGCGCCGGGTTGGCGGAGTTGGCCGCCGCCACGGTGTCGTTGGCGTTGCGCTCGACGCCCCGCACCTCGATCTCGTAGAGGCCGATGACGTAGGACTGCCCCACCGGGATGGGGTCGGTCAGGGTCCCGATCGTGGTGGGATCGAGATCGGTCGAGGGCGGCGCCGAGGGATCGGCCGGCGGCGTCTGCGGGATGGTGTTGCCCGGGGGCCGGCTCGTCGACGTCGCCGGGCTGGTGAGCGGCGGCGCCGACTGGACGTTCCAGTCGGCTTCGGTCGCTCGGCCGAGGAAGAACCCGGCCACCACTCCGAGCAGGAGCGTGACGATGGCCACGGCGATCACCGCCCCCGGTCCGATGGCGTCGGTGGCCGGCGGCGGCGCAGGTGGGGGGCCGAACCCGCGCTCGCCCACGGGGCGCGGCGGCGCCAGCGCGCCTGGAGACCGGTAGTGCGGCGGCGGGGGGCCGGGCGGCGCAGGGGAGCGGGCCATGAGGACCGCGACGCTACCGCCGTGGCCCGATGGCCAGGGTTCACGGGCCGGTCCTCGATACGGGGCCGCGGAGGGGGTCCGCTATGGTGTCCGATCCCTGGCGGCGTGGCCGAGTGGCTTAGGCAAGGGACTGCAAATCCCTGTACCCGGGTTCGATTCCCGGCGCCGCCTCCAGCCAGACCCGAATCCCCCGAACGCCCGCACCTTCGGGACGCGGCGCCGGCCGGTGGTCAGCCGAGGAGCGCCCAGGTGTATCCCGCGGCGGCGAGCGCGCCGAGGGCGATGGCGCCCCGTCGCCACAGTCGCGCCGCGTTGCCTTCGGCCGCGCCCACGACCACGACCAGCCCACAGAGCGCGAGCGCGTAGATGACGTGGCCGGCGGGCGACCCGGGCCGCATGCCCACCACACCGGTGGCCGGATCGACTTCAGCCGTCTGCCAGTGTCCGTACGGCATCGCGTTCGCGACGACCCTCGCCCACCACTGCTCGCCGACCCCGGGAATCGACTCCCCGGCACCGAGGGAAATGAACTCGAGCAGGAGCAGGACGATCGCCGTCGCGACGACCGCGCCGGCGACCCGCGCTCGCCGACCGACCAGGACGCCCAGCGCGGCACCGCCGAAGCAGGCGACGGGCCCCAGCTCGAGTAGTAGCGCGAGGTACTCGATTCGCCCGATCGGTCCGGTCGAGGGGCGGAGCGTCACCGGCATGTCGACCACAGGTGATCGGAGGAGTTCCACGACGGCACCGATCGTCATGAGGGCCGCGGCCGACATCGCGGGAACGGCACAGGCGGCGAAGAGGGCCAACGTCCGAGTCGACCGATCGGTCGGCGCGCTGGCGACGATGGCTTCGGCGGCGTCGTCCTGGCGGGCCAGGGACGCCCCGATGAAGATCCCCCCGATGCCCAGGTACAACTCGTACGTCAGGGGGCTGTCCCACAGCACATCGGAACTGAGATAAGGGAACGCCCGGAGGGCGACACCGACCAAGAGCAGCCCGACGGCCACGAGGTACATCGGGTGGGACACGTAGTGCCTGGCGCTGATGACAGCGAGACGCCCGAAGGCGCCACGAGATGTCGGCGGACGGCCGGCATCGTTCAGCGTCGTGGTCACGTGCGGTCCTCCGCAGGCATGTGTCGGTGCATCAGGTAGGCGTCGTCGATGTGCGGTTCCGTCGTCTCGGCGCCGTGTGGTGGCCGGCCGACATGACGGAACCGCCCGTCGAGCATCGTGGTGGTGGCCAGCGCCGTTGGATCGGCCGCATTGGAGATCCAGACCCGTCCGGCGGCCCGGTCGACGAACTCGACGATGTCGCCGCTGTACGTCACGCGCCCGTGCTCGAGTACGACGACGCGCTCACACCGGGCCGACAGATCGGCGGCCTGCTGTGTGGCCAGGATGATGGTCGCACGACTGTCCAGGCCCTCGATTGCCCTGCTCAGGAGCATCCGGTGGTCGGGGTCGAGCCCAGCGGTGGGCTCGTCGAGGAGCAGTAGCTCGGGCGACCCGAGGAACGCTTGTGCCACCGCCAGCCGTCGTCGCGTGCCACCCGACAGGCGATGGATCTTCTCGGTCGCGACATCCTCGAGGTCGGTGAGCTCGAGGACGCGGTGGATCTCGCGTCGCCGTTCGACGGGCTCGGTCAGTTCCTTCAGTACGGCGAGGTACTCGACGAAGCCATAGACGGTGAAGCCGCGCGGGAACGACAGCTCTTGGGGCACGTAGCCGAGCCGCCGGCGTATCTCGGTCCGCTCTCCCGGCTCGCTGGGGTCGTACCCGAGCATCCGGATTCGGCCCGCGGTCGGCCGGGTCACCGTGGCCAGCACACGCAGGAGGGTGGTCTTGCCCGCCCCGTTCGGTCCGAGCAGGGCGGTCACGCCGACGCTGAACCAGATGGTGATGTTGTCGAGCAGCGTCCGGGTCCGGACCGATTTCGTGATGCCGGACAGCTGGCAGGTATCCGTCGGCGCCACGGGCTCAGACCGTGAACGCCGGCGACGAGAACTGATCGCGACGCAGTGCGACGGTCGCGAGACCGGCAACCAGCAGGAACGCGAAGACGAGCATGGCCGCGCCGCGGATCAGTACCAGCGGATCACCAAGTGACGCGGCGACCGCCGCGGCGGTGACCCAGACGAGCGAGACGACCGCCGCGGCCTGTCCCGGCGGCCGCCACGTCGCCACGGCCAGGGTCGCCACAACGAAAACCAGTGCCGGGATGGTCGCCAACGGACCGACCCACCAGGGTTCGAGCAGGGCGCCGGCGGCTGAAATCGGGGGTGTGGAGAGCGCGAGGAGGACCGCCGTCCGCAACAGCACCGATCGAATGGCGGAGTGCGGTGCGGCCAGGGACAACTCGTAGGTCGGATCCACGTGCGGGCCGAAGCCGACCGACACCCCCAGAAGTGGAATGAGCGGCGCGATCACGAGGTAGCCCTCCAGTGCCCGTGCCGGGTGCCAGGACGAGACCATGATCGTGACGACCAGCATGGCGACGAACCCGGAGAGCCAGGCGAGCCGGAATCCCCGCGTCGCGCCGAGCTGGATCGTGTCGGCTTCGGTGAGTCCGAGCCGACCCGCTGCCCGACCGAGGGATGAGCGGTGGTGCCCGGCGGTTGACTCGACGATGTCGTACCACACCTCCTCGAAGTCGAGGTCGTCGATCGTCGTTCCTGCGGTGCGTCCCTGGCACGTGGTGCACGAGACGAGGTGCTGTTCAACTGAGGCGGCATCGGTGGACCCGATGGTGCCGTGCAACCAGGCGTCGAGCGCCGCGTCCGGGATGTGCCAGCGTCCGTCGTTCATGTGAGTTCTCCTGCGAGGTGGAGTCGTAGTTGTTGCCGCGCACGCATGGCCCGGGTCTTCACCGTGCCGTGCGGAATTCCGAGGAGACGGGCCGCCTCCCGCGTCGTGAGCCCGTCGAGCACCGTGGCCTGGATCACGGCACGGAACTCCGGTGACAGGGCGTCCATCGCGGGTCCGAGCTCGCCGTACTCGATGGATGTGAGCACGCGGTCCTCCGCAGCGACGTCGGTGGCGCCGCTCGCCACCGGCGAGGACAGCACGGCCGAGTACGGCTGTGACCGGAGCTGGGCAATGAGCCGCCGGATGCCGATCCCCCAGATCCATGCTGCGACCTCACCGTCCCCGCGGTAGCGGTGTGCACCACGCCAGACGGCGACGAAGGTCTCCTGCAACACGTCGTGCACGACACCGGGGTCCGTGCAGCGATGACGGAGCCGGACTGCCAGCCACCTCGAGTGACGCTCGTACAGCTCACGGAGCGCGCGCCCGTCCCCGTCCGCCACCGCGGTCAGAAGATCGCGATCGGTCGGATCGGGCGACATGGACATCAGTCGACCGTGACGTTCCGACTCCGTCGGGTGTACACGACCCCGAGGAGGCCGTACGCGATCGCCGCGAACATGAACACGGCGGGGATGGTGGGCGCTGCGACGAGGCCGGCGAGTGCGAACACGACACCGGCCCACTTCGGCAACGGGCCCCGCCAGGTCAGGAGCCCGCACGCGATGAACCCGAGCGACAACCCGGTCGTGCCGAGTATCCCGACCAAGCCCCTGTCGACGGCCGACTTGTCGATGTCCACCAATGCCACGATGGCACGTCCCAACCCGACCGTCAGCCCCCCAGCTACGGCGATCGCCGCGCTGACGGACGCGGTTTTGGCGCGGCGACCCGAGAACAGTCGCGCCATCGCCAGCAGCAGCAACCCGGCACCGACGCCCATCACGACGAATCCGATCCCCATCGTCACCATTCCGAATCGGAAGTTGCCCGAGTCGGCTCGGGCGATTGCGAGCTGCGCATCCTTGTCGTCCCACGCGTTCGCCCAGTCCGTGATCACGGGCCTGCTGACCCCGAGCAGGAAGATCAGCCCGCCGAGCAACAGCGTCGCGGACCCGATGCGCAGCCGGACTCGGTGACCGCCCGCGGCGGTCGTCGGGGTGGAAGTTGCCTCGGTGATGGTCGATTCAGTCACCTGTCGCCCTCCGTCAGACGTCGGTTCCTGCGTCTTCACAGCTCTGTTGCCCCGACCACCCCGATCGGTTCCGCAACCGCAGACATTTCTCGGCCGTGTGGCGTGGCAGGGGGAGTGGGATACGGGCGGTTGTTCTACTCGTGGCCCGGGCGGGGTATGGACGCCCCACGTGGCCGGAGACCCTCGGGTCCGCCGACGGCGCTGGCTGCGGCGAGAGGAGCGCATGAACATTGCCACGGACCTGATCGAGCGAGAGCACGAGGAGATCGAGCGGTGCATCGCCGCCTGCGACGAGCGCATGCACCGCTCGACGGCGTTCGATCTGTGCGTCCTGGTCGAGCAGCACGCGGCGATGGAGGACGACGTCCTCCATCCCGCGCTGGCTGACGTCGATCAGGACATGGCCTCCAGGGACCGCGCCGACCACGAGTCCCTGGAAGGACTCGTCGACCGGGTGCGGCACGCCTCCGACCGGGAGGAGCTGCGCCGGGTCGTGGCCGAGCTCGCCACTGCCGTGCGGCGCCACGTTGCCACCGAGGAGGCCGACGCGCTCCCCGCCATGGAGGACACCCTCGGGGTGGCCCGGATGAACGGGGTCGGGATCGAGCTGCTCGACTGGCAGCACCGCCGGGCACGCGAGGAGCGAGACCACGCCGAGCGGTTCGACGAGTTGTTGGAGCTGACTCGAGACGAGCTCTACGAGCGGGCCCAGGAGGTCGACCTCGACGGCCGCTCGCGCATGAAGAAGGCCGAGCTGGCCGAAGCTCTCTCCGAGATCTGATCGATCGCGAGCGCAGCCGCTGACAGCAGGCCTGCTGTCAGCGGCGGATCCGCCGCGCCGCCCTAGCCTGCGCCCGTGATCGTCGTGCGGATCCTCACCCTCATCGTCGGTGGCCTGATCGTGTTGACCACGCTGTTGTCGGCGATCCGGACCGTGGTCCTCCCGCGGGCCGAACCGGCGGGGCTCACCCGGGCGGTGTTCATCATCGTCCGGCGCATGTTCGATGTCGTGGTGCGGCGGTTGCCGACCTACGCGCAGCGGGACCGGCTCATGGCCCTCTACGCGCCGGTCTCGCTGTTGCTGCTGCCGCTGGCGTGGGTCGTGGCGGTCGGTCTGGGCTTCACCGCGGTGAACTGGGGCAACGGAGTCGAGGGATGGCGAACGGCCTTCGTGCTCAGCGGATCGTCGCTGCTGACGCTCGGCTTCGCGGTGCCGGGCGACATCCCCGACACGCTGGTCGCGTTCCTCGAAGCCTTCATCGGGCTCGGCCTGGTGGCCCTGCTCATCGCGTACCTACCGTCGATCTACGCCGCCTTCTCCCGTCGCGAGCGGGAGGTGTCGTTGCTCGAGGTCCGAGCCGGTGACCCACCGTCAGCCGTCGTCATGCTCGAGCGCTACCAGCGCATTCGTGGCCTGGACCAGCTGATGGAGATCTGGATCACGTGGGAGCAGTGGTTCGCCGAGATCCAGGAGAGCCACACGTCCCAGGGTTCGCTGGCCTTCTTTCGCTCGCCCCAGCCCACCCAGTCGTGGGTCACGGCGGCGGGCACGGTGCTCGACGGCGCCGCGCTCATGGTGTCCACGGTGGACGGCCCGCCCGGCCCGGAGGCGCAGCTCTGCATCCGAGCCGGCTACGTCGCCCTGCGCCGGGTGGCAGATTTCTTCGGGATCCCGCACGATCACGACCCGGCGCCCGGCGACGCGATCACGGTCTCTCGGGTGGAGTGGGAGGCGGCGTGCGATCGGCTCGCCGCCGAAGGCGTTCCCATCCGGGCCGACCGCGATCAGGCCTGGCGGGACTTCGCCGGTTGGCGGGTGAACTACGACGCGGTCCTCGTGGGACTCGCTGCCCTCACCATGGCCCCCGATGCGCCATGGACCGGTGAACGTTCGCACGACTTCCGACCCGACGGTCCCGTCCGCCGGGTTCGGTCGCGCTGGACGCGGAGTCGTTGAGACCGAGCGGATCCGCGACGCGGACCCGCCGCAGTGGTTCACGAGGCCCAGGCCATGAAGTCGTGGAGCTTGGCGTCGACCTCGGCATCGCTCGTGCCGCTGAACACGACGTGTTCGTGTTCGTCCGTCTCGACGACGGCGAAGGTCTCGTCGGTGTCGAAGACCTCGATTTCGCTCGGCCGGGTGGTCGCGGTGGTGGTCCGGAAACGTCCCATGATGTCCATAGGGAGAGACGTACCCAGGTCGAGGTGACGACAGGACCGCTGACGTGTGACGATCGGGTTTCGATGTCGGATGCCGGCGCGATGGCCGTAGCGTCTGGCGGGCCATGACCGCCCCGATCGCCACCGTCCGGTTCCGGGTCGCGTTCCGCCGGCTCTTCCTGCTCCGGCTGGCCGGCACGGTCTCGCTCCGGTTCGCCTACCCGTTCCTGCCGCTGATCGCCACCGGTCTCCACACCAGCATCGCCGGGGTCGGAGTCGGACTGGCGTGCGGGGAGGCGGCGGGGCTGTTCGCCCCGCTGGTCGGTCGTCGGCTCGATCGAGTCGGTCGTCGCCGGGGCATGATCGACGGTCTCGTGGTGAGCGCGGCCGGGTGTGCCGGCATCGCGGCCAGCCCCTCCGTCGTCGCGTTCGGGGCCTCGTTGTTCGTGGTTGCCGTCGGTCGCTACTTCTTCGACGTCTCGTTCAACGCTTGGATCGGCGACGAGGTCGAATTCGATCGGCGGGGGTGGGTCAACGGCATCGGTGAGCTCACGTGGTCCGGGGCGTTCCTGGTCGGTGTCCCGATCGCCGGTCTGATCGCGGTGGGCACCTCCTGGCGGGTGCCGTATGCCCTGTCGGCCGTCTTGTTGCTGGCGTCGATCCCCGTCGTCCGGGCCACCCTCGAACGCCGGTCGCCGCGCGTGATGTCGCCCGGGACGGATATCGCCCACGCCCGCCCCACCGTGGTGCACCTCGCCATCTTCGCCACCTCGCTCGGCGCAGCCGCCCTGTTCGTGATCGAGGGGGCATGGTTCGACGTCGACCTCGGCATGACCGACCGCGCCATCAGCATCGTCGTCGTGCTCCTCGGTGTCGGCGAAGTGGTGGGTTCGTTGCTGTCGGCCCTGCTCACCGATCGCATCGGGAAGCGCAACGCCATGGCCGCCGGTCTCGGCGTGCTGGTGCCGGCCGCGGCGGCCTTCGCCCTGGTCGGCCACCATCAGGTGGCCGGTGTCGTCGCCGCCCTGCTGGTCGGTCTGGGGTTCGAACTGGCCTTCGTGTCGGCGCTCCCGTTGGTGGTCGAGGTCGACGAGGCGCACCGGGCCGGCGCCATGGGCCTGGCGGTGGCCGCGTTGACCGGGGCGCGGACGGTGGCTGCGGTGGTGGCCACCCGCGTCTTCGACGCCAGCGGCATCGACTTGGTCGTGGCGATCAGCATTCCCTCATTGGTCGTGGCCGCCGCGGTGGTCCTGGCCGTGGTGCGGGACCCGTCCCGAGCTGGAACCTGAGCTGTCGTCGGCCCGGGCGCCGCTGCCCTCAGCGGAACTTCGGCTTGCCGTGCCCGCCGCCGCCCCCTGAGCCGCCACCGCCACCGCCGGAGCCACCGGAGCCGGAAACGGCAATGGCGTCGGTGACGGTGTAGGTGGAGGCACCGGCGTCGTTGACGGCGCGGATCGAGTAGCGGAACGTGCCGCTGCCGGGATCGTCGGTGATCGACGTGCTGTTGGGCCCGGTGGTGGCGATGACGGTCGCGCCACGCCAGGACCCGTTCTTGTGGAGGAACTCGCGGACCACTTCGAACCCGGTCTCGTCATCGCTGTTGTCGGTCCACGTCACGGTCACCGTGGCCCCCGACGCCGTTGCGGTCGCATCCGATGGTGCGGCGGGCGGTGTGGACGGAGGCGGTGGCGGCGGCGTCGAGCCGTCGGTCGGGATGGTGCCGACCAGCCGGTACCGGCCCACGCTGGCGTAGTCGCTGTAGCCGGTGTCGGCCGGGTCACCGGAGCCGACTCCGTCGATGACCGCGGTATAGGTACCGGCCGCCAGGGCGAGGGCCAGCTCGGCATCGAGGCCGGCCTCGCGGTCGCTGCTGAGGCGGCTGCTCGGCGGATCGGCGACGGCCACGGTCGAGCCGTTGGCGTCCAGGACGCGTAGCTCGATGTCGAGGTCGGGGCTCACCGTCGCCGGCGTGGCGTGGAGCGTGACGTCACCTCCCGTGGTCGAGAAGCTGAACGCGTCGTGGTCGGCCGCGGTGGAGATCATCCCAGAGACGTCGAGGTCGGGGCCGGTCAGCGCGGTGGCGTCGGCCGGCGTGTCGCCATGGTCGTCGGCGAGCAGGGTCGCCCCGTGTGCGCTCATCACCGCGAAGTCGTCCTGGGCGTTGTTGGCGTCGGCGTACTCACCCCGGCTCCACTGGGTGAGTGGTTGGTAGTAGCCCACACCCATGATCGGTGCCCAGTCCCCCTGGCCGGTGTAGTACCCGGACGTGCTGGTGCCGTCATGGGAGAGCCCGAGGTTGTGGCCGATCTCGTGACTGGCGGCCTCGGCGATGGTCTTGGACCCGGTGCCGACCCCGAAGGTGTACACCCAGGCCGGTTGGTAGTAGTCGTGGCTGTTGCCGATGAGGTCGAAGACGCCGACGTAGGCGACGCCACCGCAGTTGCACCCGGCGGTGTTGGTCGGGGTGACCACCAGCCGGGTGCCGTAGTGCTGGTCGCTGCTCGTGCTCCGGCCGATGGCGTCGGCGCCGGGGTCCTCGGTCGTGACATCGATGTCGAAGACGGCGTAGTCCTCGGCGATGCGGCGCCAGATGTCCTGGATGGTGGCCCGCTCGGTGTCGCTGAACGTGGTCGGATCACCGTCCGCGTCGTACGCCGCCGCGACCATCGGGTTGCCACCGTGGTCCCAGCCCGAGCCGGTGGCGTCGTAGCCGTCGAAGTCGAGGAACACGACGCGGGGTGCGCCGGGCCGGCTGTGGAGAGCGAACGTCCCGCTCAGCGGATACTGCGCCTCGACGGGGGCAACGGCCGACGAAGCGGCGGCATCGGCGCGCGCCAGGCTCTCGTCGACGAAGAGGAGTTGACCGGTCCGTCCCACCCAGAGTTCGGGGTCCGTCCGCAGCCCGGAGCGCAGCTCCGCGGGGGTCCACCCGTTGGCTGCCGCGACCTGTGGAAGGCGATCGCCGAGGGCGCGGATGGCGTCCTCACCGTGCCGATTGTGGTCGAGGACCGGCGCGGGCGGACCCGATGAGGCTGCACCCGCGACGTCAGCGGCGGTCACCGCGATCGTGGTCCCCGCCAGCGTGCTGGCGACCGCCATGGCCAGTGCCGCGACACGTCGGCGCGTCGTGATGATGGTTCGCATCGGTTCCCTCCCGGCTCCCGCTCCGGTTCTCCATCGGCACGCCACCGCTGACGCTTGAGCGCCACTACCGTGCGGTATCCGACGACGACCGGGAGGGGTACACGGAATGGGCATGTGCGAAGGCAGGGTGGCAATCGTCACGGGTGCGGGTCGGGGGATCGGCCGCGAACACGCGCTGATGCTCGCCGAACACGGGGCCAAGGTCGTGGTCAACGACATCGGCGGCGCCCCGGACGGCTCCGGGGCCGACCTCACGCCGGCCCAGCAGGTGGTGGGCGAGATCGAGGCCATGGGAGGCCAGGCGGTCGTCAACGGTGACGATGTCTCCGACTGGGACGGGGCCGGTCGCATGATCGCTCAAGCCATCGACGCGTTCGGTCGTCTCGACGTGCTGGTGAACAACGCCGGCATCCTGCGCGACCGCATGCTGGTCAACATGTCCGAGGCCGAGTGGGACGCGGTGATCGCCGTGCACCTCAAGGGCACCTTCGCCCCGGCTCGCCACGCCGCGGCCCATTGGCGCGAGCGGACGAAGGCCGGTGAGGAGAACGACGCCCGGATCATCAACACCACCTCGGTGTCGGGCATCTACGGGAACATCGGCCAGACCAACTACGGCGCGGCCAAGATGGGCATCGCCGGGTTCACCATCATCGCCGCCCTCGAGTTGGCTCGTTACGGCATCACCGTCAACGCCATCTCGCCCGGCGCGCTCACCCGGCTGACCGAACCGTTGCGGGCCGAACCACCGTCGGAGGAGGAGCGCGAGGCCAGCTCCCCGCGCTGGATCGCCCCGATCTGCACGTGGCTGGCCAGCTCCCGTTCTCGCAACGTCACCGGGCGGGTGTTCCAGGTGGCCGGCAGCGAGCTCGCCATCGCCGAGAGCTGGCACCGGGGTCCGACCACCGCCAACGTGGACGACCCCGAGGACCTCGACGACGTGGTCGCCCGACTCATGGCCGAGGCACGGCCGAACGCCGACATGCACGGCGACGATGCCGTCGGTCTGGGTCGGCCGGGCAAGACGATCTGAGCGACGCCACGTCACGGTTCGGGCGGCGGGCCGAGCGGGGCGAGCGACGGCCTCGCGACGTGCAGCGCCGCGCCGTCTTCGTCCTGTTCTTCGCCAACGGGGCATCGTTCTCTTCGTGGCTGCCACGCGTCCCCGAGGTGCGCGATCACCTCGGTCTGTCGTTGGGTTCGCTCGGACTCGTCCTGCTGGGCACCGGCCTGGGCGGGCTGGCATCGAGCGCGATCGGCGGCGTCGTGGTCGACCGGGTCGGGAGTCGCCGAGCGTCGGTCGTCGCGTCCGTGACCCTGGGGCTGGGGTTGCCCCTGATCGGTCTGGCGCCGTCCGGGCTTCTGCTTGCCGTTGCGCTCGTGGCGTTGAGTGCCGTCGACGCGGTGGCCGACATCTCGATGAACGTGCAGGCCGCCGACGTGTCCCACCGGTCCACCGGTTCGGTCATCCAGCGTTTCCACGCCGCCTGGAGCATCGGTGCGTTGGCGGGGGCGGGATCCGGGACGGTCGCGACGGCGGTCGGCATCGGGTTGGCGCTCCAACTCGCCATCACCGGTGTCGTGCTCTCGGTCGCGGTGGTCAGCGTGGCAAGTGGGCTCTCGACCCGCACCGAGGCGTCGTCCGAGCCGTCGGCCGGGGCGCGCCAGGCGCCGGTACTCGTCCTGCTGGCGGCCCTGGCCGCGGTCGTCGCGGTCGTCGAGGGCACGCCGGGGGACTGGGCGGCCGTGTTCGTGACCGACGTGCACGGCGCCACCGACGGGATCGCCGGGCTCGGCTTCGTGGCGGTGGCCGGCGGCATGGTGCTGGGTCGCTTGATCGGTGACCGGGTCACCGACTGGCTCGGCGGGGCCCGTCTGTTCGTCGGCGCCCTGTTGCTGGTGGGTCTCGGACTGGGGGTCGTGGTCACCTCGCCGGCCACCGTGGTGGCCGTGATCGGTTTCGCCCTCGCCGGCCTCGGCATCTCGGTGCTGTTCCCCGCGCTCTACCTGCAGGCCGCAACCACCCCGGGCGTGCCGTCGGGACTGGGGGTGGGCGTCATGTCGAGTGGCGCGCGGGTGGGCTTCCTCGTCTCCCCGGTGGTGGTTGGCTGGCTGTCCGAGCTCACCTCGTTGCGGGTCGGCCTCGGCGCGATCGTCGGGAGCGCGATCGTTGCCGCTCTCGGACTCGGGCGCCGGCTGGGGTCGGCGTCGGGGGCTTCGTCAGCCGGGTAGCAGATCGCCCAGCGCCGCGATGTGGGCATGGTCGCTGGAGCCACACAGTCCCCGGGGATCGAAGTGCACCGCGAGCATGCCCGCGGCCTCGGCGCCGCGCACGTCGAAGTGCACGCTGTCGCCGACGTGCACTGTGCGCCCCGGGTCCGTCCCCAGCGCCTCGAGTGCCAGGCTGAACAGCGCCGGGTCGGGCTTGGCGACGCCGGCGATGCCCGAGTCGATGATGGCGATCACCGGCACCAGTGGACCGGGCCCGACCTGGCACACGCCGGCCTCGGAGAGCACCTGTTCGACCATTCCGTCGGCGTTGCTCACCACCGCGAGCGGGTACCCGGCGTCGTGCAGGGCCCGGAGACCGGCCGCCGATCCGGCGATGGGTTCCGACCACAGCCCTGAGGGACCGAACAGCGGCTCGAGGGACGAGACCGCGGCCTCGATGTCCTCGTTGCGCAGGCCGACGTGCCGGCAGAAGGCGGGAACGTAGGCGGAGAACGTCTCGGCGGGTGACTCGTCGGCATCGACCGCGTGCATGGCCTGGAAATGCGCATCCCAGAACCGGCTGGTGTCCACCGCGACGCCGGCCGCGTCGAATGCGGCCTGTAGGCGGTCGTGCCGGGGAACGACGAACACGCCTCCCACGTCGACGGTCACGGCATCGAATGCCGGAAGATGCCCGGGGTTCACACGGAGGTGTCGGGTTCGTCCGCGTGGCCGGAACCGTCGGTCTGCTCGGACGCCTCCATCTGGTCGACTCGGCGGCGTGCGATGGCGAGCAGGCCGGCGAAGATCAGCAGCGGCACCAGGACGAAGAGCATCTCGTCCCAGCCTCCCTGGTGGGCGAGCACGAGAGGTGCGGTCACGTCAGGCCACGGTATAGGAGCCGGGCGGGTTCAGCCGACGTCGGCCGATCCGTCGTCGACATTGGCCCGGTCGACGAGCGGCAGGACGCGGTATGACAGCTGCTCGGTCAGCGCGATCTGCGTGGTGGTCCGCACCACGCCACCGGACGCCAGCATGCGAGCGATCAGCGGCTGCAGATCGGCGTTGGTGGGTGCCACCACCCGGCACAGCAGATCGCCCGGCCCGGTAGTGGTGTGGATCTCGAGCACCTCGGGGATGGTCTCGAGATGCTCGACCACGGACTCGAGCGCGCCCTGCGCGATCTCGAGGGTCAGGAAGGCGAGGACCTCGTAGCCGAGTCGGTGCAGGTCGATGTCCGGACCGAAGCCGGTGATCACGCCCCGCTGGCGCAACTTGTCGAGCCTGGCCTGGACGGTGCCACGCGCCACCTGCAGCTGGCGGGCCAGCTCCATCACGCCTGATCGCGGGGAGTCGGCCAAGGCTCGCAGCAGGCGGGCGTCCAGCCCGTCGATCTCGGACGTCACGGTTTGGCGGTATAGCACAGCGTTCTCCGCACGGCGTTGCCGATCGCGTGCCGATCGCTGCGATGACGAGCCGATGATGCACCCGCGGGCGGGACCCGCTGCTACATTGACTCGCTCTCGGGGCCGTTAGCTCAGTTGGCTAGAGCACCTGCATGACGCGCAGGGGGTCAGGGGTTCAAGTCCCTTACGGCCCACTCCAAACTCCCAGGTCACAGGCCTGGGAGTTTGTCGCGTCAAGCATCTGCGGCGACCAGGGGAGCCAAAAGGGGAGCCAAAGGGGAGCCAAACTCCGGGCCACGGGAGCATCGGCCGGCGAGGGTTCGCACTCGTCTGGAGAGGTCCGAGATCGTCCGCGGTTCGGGGACAGCTCGCCGCCCTCGCACGCAACGGCATCACTTCGAGGGCAGCGCCCCGGGCCGAAATGCCTCGCGCAATCTGAGCGATCTGCGTCGCTCGCAACCAAGGTATGCGGAAGGGGACGTCATCGAGCGCGGTCGTCGGCGGTTCGCGTGCGTCGTTGCGCGAAGTGCCAGCGGTGGCCTTCGAGGTCGAGGGCTTCGTAGCGACGGTCACCCCAGAACATGTCTTGGGGTTCGGACAACACGTTCGCTCCTTCGGCGGCCGCCCGCTCGTAGTGAGCGTCGACGTTGTCGACGTAGACCATCATCATCGTGGTGGTCGCGCTGGCATCGAGCGGGCTGGTGAGCCCGTGGTGCTGAGGGCCGGACCGGCCGATCATGATCAGGCCATCGCCGAGTTCGAGCCACGCCAGGGTGCCATCGGGGTGTTCCATGCGTGCTTCGCGTCGCTCGACAAAGCCGAACGCACGGGTGAGGAACTCGAGGGCTCGAAGTTCGTCGCGGTAGGCGAGCCGGGGATACACCGAAGGTGTCGGAGCGGACCGGTCCTTCGAGCCCGCGATGTCGGCGAGCAGGCGTCGTCGCTCCCCGGTGAGGACCTCGGGGTCGGGTGGATCGTCGGGCAGGAGCCCGTCAGCTCGGAGGCGGCGCAGCGCGTCGAGGTCATCGCTCATCGGGAAGCATCCTTGGTGGCGGGATCGTCGTGGAGACTGCGGAGTCGGCGACGCGCCCGGTTCATCCGTGACCGGACGGTGCCGACCGGTACGTCCAGGGCTGCGGCGATGTCGGCGTAGCTGAGTTCTTCCCACGCGTAGAGCAGGAGTGTGTCGCGCTCGTCGGAAGGGAGGTCGTCGATGGCTGCGACGAGCCGCTTCCATGCCCGGTCGGCGTCGATGCTCGCCGTGACCCGGTCGGCGACGAGGTCGATGTAGTCGTCGATGCGGGTGGACGCAAGCCGGGCCATCGCGTGGAATCGACGGACCTCGCTGCGGCGATGATGGGCGACGACGTTCGTGGCGATGCCGTAGAGCCAGGGCCTTGCGGACGGGCGGTCGAGGTCGAACGAGGACCGTCGTTCGAACGCGATGCGGAACACCTCGCCGACCAGACCATCCGCGTCGGCGGGATCGATCCGCCGGGTGAGAAACCGATGGATCACGCCGGCGTGTCGGTCGAAGAGGGTCGCGAACGCGGCCGGATCGGTGATCGAGGACTCGATCACGTCGGCATCGGTCGACTGGGCCACTACCGGATTGTTGCCCGCGAAGCCGAGGGAGTTCGCGAACCGAGCGGTCCGACCGGGCAACAACACAATGAGCACGACCTCTCCAGGAGACGAGATGATGACGACAACGACCGAGATCCAGCCGGGCCAGCGGATCGACCCGACCCGCCAGGTGATCGGGATCGGTCGCACGACCAGGCGCGCGGTGCTCGTCGAGCAGGAACCGGGCCGGCCGCCCCGACGGATCGACGGCTTCACCATCGGGGCGCCACAGCTCGCCGGTGACGCGCCACATGATGGGGAAGTCCATCCCAACGGGGACGAGGTCCTCTACCTGATCTCCGGTGCCGTGTCGGTCCGGCTCGAACTCGCCGACGGCGACCAGCACATCGAAGTGGCCGCGGGAGATGCCCTCGTCGTTCCCCAAGGCGTGTGGCACAAGATCACCATGCGCCAACCCGGCCAGCTCCTCCACATCACCCCCGGACCCGACGGCGATGCCAGAATGCGCACCCAGCTGGGGTCGCAGGCATGACCGACGCAACGAGTCGTCGCCCGGTGGTTCTCGCTCCGGGTGAGGGCCGCGCCTACGCCATGGGTCCCCTCAGTGCCATCTTCAAGGCCGACGGAGGCGAGACGTGCGGCAGGTACTCCATCTCCGAGTGGTGGCTCGAACCGCACACAAAAGGACCCGGTGCCCACCACCACCCCGAAGACGACGTCTTCTTCATGCTCGAAGGAACCACGAGCTTCTGCCTCGACGGCGATTGGGTCGAGGCGCCCGCAGGCTCGTTCGTCCTCGTACCCCGCGGCGTCACCCACACCTTCGAGAACCGCGGCAACCTACGGGCTGGAGCCCTCAACATCTCTGCCCCGGGTGACTTCGAGGAACGAATGCCCGGCATCGCCGAGTGGTTCCGCAACCGCGATCCCCGAGACGCCGCGTGTTGAGCCGCGTCCGGCGACACTGAGCACATGCAGTTCAGCGCCGAGCTCCGCGACCGAGTCGCAGACGGCTCGATCACCGTGTCCTACCGGCTCTGGTCGAGACCACAGGTCAAGGTCGGAGGCACCTACCGGAGCGGCTCAGCCCGCATCCAAGTCGACGACATCGAACTGCTGCCCTTCTCCACGATCACTGACGACGACCTGGCCCAGACTGGCGAGCGCGACCTCGAGAGCCTACGGAGTCGCGCCGCCCACGCCGGACCGATCCACGAGGACACGCTCCTGTACCGCGTCAAGTTTCACGCCGTCGTCGCCGACAACGACGTGCCACGGTAACCCGACAGATCCGCGGCGCCTGCGCAGCGTTCCGGCCTCCATGCCGTGCACCTTCAGCCATGTCCCCAACATGCAGCCCGACATGACGAGAACCCTGCCCCCGAACCGCGGGTTCAAGGGGCGTGGTAGCACAACGAGCCTGTCGCCGAATGTTCGTCGTAAGCGTCCCCGACCGCGATCGAGCTCAGCGGGTCCGGTGTCTTGCCTTAGTTCGGCCCGCGGCTGAGCAGGTGGCTGTTCTCGTCGACCGAGCCGGGAAGGATCGAGAAGTGGACCTGGCCATCGTCGTCTACTGCCACTACGCGTACGACGGCGGTCGCCAGGTCGTTGCCGGCGAGCATCACTGCGCCGGGGACGACACGCGGAGCATCCTCGGCATCCCGAAGAACCGACCATCCGAGTCCGTCGTCGTCTAGAGCGTTGAGGTCAGCGGTCAGATCGATCTCGCGCTCTGCGGCCACGGCTTATCCTTCTCCAGCTTCGGACTGCGGCTCATAGTAAGGAGTCGTACGCCCTGGCTCGCCGAAGAGACGCTCCATCGGGGCCGCAGCCGCGTCAATGGTCCTTGAGATCGGGTGGCGGTAGTGCTTGAGGAGCATCCGGGTGTCGGTGTGTCCGAGCACGTCGGCGATCTGCTCGAGCGGCACTCCTGACGCCGACAGCAGCGATGCCGCTGAGTGGCGGAGCTCGTTCGGCGACCAACGACCGAGGCCGGCGGCGACGGTGAGGCGGGCGAGATCGCGTCGGAGGTTGCTTGGGCTCATCGGCGTGCCGACGTTGGTCGGAAAGACCAGGTCGAGGTCCTCCCAGCGCTCGCCGGCGTTGCGTCGCTCGTCCCGCTGCCGTGCCTGGTGGTGCCGCAGCGCGGTGAGCACGGGTCTTGGCAAGACCAACGCACGTCGCGACTTCCTCGTCTTCGGTGCGCCGAGGACGAGGGTCTCGTGGCCGTCGTCTTCGGTCGTGCGCTTCCTGGCCTGGGTCACGCAGAGCACTCCTGCGTCGAGGTCGACATCTTCCCAGCGGAGGCCGCACAGCTCGCCTGGACGGAGGCCGAGCATCACTCCGACGGTGACGAGTCCGCCAAGCCGGTCGTCGGCCGCGACGTCGAGCAGCTGCCGAGCCTGATCACGCGTCAGTGACCGACCGGAGCGCGGCTCACGAGCGGAGGCTGGCATCTCGGAGAGCTCGGCCACGTTCCGAGCGACGATGTCTCGGCGCTGCGCGTGCTTGAGCGCCATGACCAACACGGAGCGGACGCGCATGATGCTGTTGCGGGCCATGCCCTCATCCGCGAGGTGGTGGAGCAGGGCCTCGACGCTCTCCGGGGTCAGCTCGTTGAGTCGGCGACGGCCGAGTCCCTTGATGGCGTGGCCTGCTGCCCAGCGATAGTTCGTGACGGTCGACTTCGCTTGTACCCGGCTGCGGGCCGGGAGCACGTCGGTGAGCCAGTAATCGAGAGAGTCGCCGAGGGTTACTGACCCGTTGCCGGTCGGCAGGCCGTCCTCGAGGCGGCGTTGGAGCTGGCGAAGCTTGCGGCGGGCGTCCGTCTTCGTCCGGCCCGTCACCTTCCGGCGCCGTCGACGTCCGCTGCCGTCCGGCGGCAGCTCGAGGAGCGCGACCCAGCGGTCCCGGTCCTCCTCGTAGAAGAGCGCCCCTTCGCCATGGCCGCGACGGCTCATCGCAGATCTCCAACATGCCCAGTTGCGGTCGAGGGCAGCGAGCGCTGCGAGTCGCGCCGAGGCGCAGGTGAATCGAGATTACCGGGAAGGGTCTGACACCGAGCGGAGTCGGCCGACGTAGCGCTCGATCGAGTCGACGGGGATTCGGGCCGCGCGCCCGATGTGGACGACCTCGACCTCGCCCGCGCCGATGAGCTCGTACATCGTCGTCCGACCAATGCCGAACAGCCGGCCCGCGTCCGGGATCGTCACGAGGAGCGGGCCTTCCCGATCAAAGCCGTCCGAGTCCGGGTCAGTCAGCGCAGCTTCCCCGTGAGGGGAAGCTGCAAGGGTGTGTTTGCTGGAGGGGTGGGGGTAGAGGTCGTTGGTGGCGGGGTTCGGGTCAGTGAGGAGAGGGGGATGTTCGGGCGGTTTCGAGTGAGGGTGAGGTGGTCGGTGTCGGGGGTGCGTTGATCGGGTGGGATCGTTGCGGGGTCTGGGGGTCGGGGTCGTTGCTGAAGGCTCGGCTTCGACGGTGAGCGGGATGTCGAGGTCGAAGGGGAGCGTCGACTGTTGAGGGTTCATGCCCTACAAGGCCTTTTCGGAGGCCGGAACCTCACGCCCTCGCCGAGGAATCTGTCCGTCTGCGGGTCATCCCCAGAAGATGCAGGTCGGGTCGTCGTCGATCTCCTCGAGGAGGGGGACCACCGACTTGGTCGGCTCGGTGTCCCAGTAGCGATGCCACCGACCGTTCCGGTCGGCCCAGTACAGCGTCCAGTGTTCGAGGTCTTCGTCGTAGCGAAGCTGAGCGATCTTGGCCTTGGTCCACTCGGGATCTCCATCTGGCCGCCACGGGGGCCGACGCTCGAAGATCGTCACGAAGGATCCACGTACGCCGACCTCGATGCGGATCTCGTCTCTGACGTGTTCCGGGATCCGCTGGTCGGCCCAGCGACGCACACGGACCATGTCCAGTTCAGGGAGGTCGGCCACCGCGTCATCTTTGCCCAACGACATCGCCGTAGCCTGTCGTCGATGGTGATGGCCGACGATCCTCACGTCGTCGAGGCCCGGTGGGCCGGGGAGATCACGTAAGGGGCGATCCGTAGGTGTTGCGTGTTCGACAACGATCGAACACGCAACGGTAGGCTGTTGCCGTGGACGCTGAGCTGCTGCCCGAGATCGTCGAGGAGGTCGCCCCAGACATCAAGGTCGTGGAGCGCCGCGGCGCGCTCGAGGTTGCGTCGGCAGACGGGGAGACGACGACGAGGGTGATGGAGCACCGCGCCTCGCTCACGCCGTCCGCCGCCGAGCGTCTGGTCGCCGACGGGCCGGCCGACGGCATGGTTGTGGCGGACTTGATCGATTCCGCGGCGGAGGAGGTGCTGCGGAAGGCCGGGTGGTCATACTGGGATCGCCGTGGCCGACTGCGCTTGTGGTTGCCCGAGATCGGAGTCCGCCTCGACGTGCCGACCCGTTCCTTCGTGACCGGCGCGGACGGACCGGATCCACGACGGCCGGTTGCCGGCGTGGGTGGTATCTCCCTGGCCCTTGGGTTGCTCGAGCGGCCGACCGACCCGCCCGGTGTCCGCGAGGTCGCCCGGATGGCTCAGATGGCGGCGTCCACGATCTCGCGGGCGCGCCAGCAACTCATGCAGGTCGCGCTGGTCGACTCGGACGGCGCGCCGGTCGTTCCTGAGCTGTTCTGGGCTGCGAGCGACGCTTGGGTCGTGAAGCCAGTCAGCGTCGACGTGGTGCCCGATGGCGAGGGGTGGGTGCTCGCGGGAGATGCTGCAGCGGCGAACTGGGGTGCGCCCGCACTGGCGGGTAGACGGCGCTACTACTGCGCGGATCGAGCACTGTTCGATCGTCACCGGTTCCGGCACGGGATCGACGAGTCGGCGATCCAGATAGCGATGGCTCCCACACCACTCGTCGTCGAGTCTGCAACGGATGGTCTGGTGCATCCGGTGGTGGCCGCGCTCGACTTGTCCGTCTCCGCCAGGGGACGCGAGATCCTCGGCGACTGGAGCGCGATCGACCCTGCGCTCGCTGAAGCGAAGGTGGTGTGGAAGTGATGGAACTCGTCCTTCCGTCGGTGAACCGTCCATTCGTTGAAGCCCTCCAGGAGGTCGCTGACACGGCAGGCACATGGTCGGTGATCGGCGGCTTCGCCGTTTGGTGCCACCTCGGTGAGAGCCACCGCCCGACGCTCGACATCGACACGGCCGCGGCCAACGAGGCACACGAGACGCTCGTCGCACTCGGCAGGCCGGGCGACAGCGACCACCGGCGAATCGTCGAAGGCGTGAAGCTCGAGATCATCGAGGTCCTCGATCCGGGTCCCGACGCCAGCGATCTCGACGACAAGAACCGGCTGTTCGTCACGGCCCACTGGGCGGCGGCGCGCCTGACGACCAGCGTGAAGGTGTGCTGCGAGGCGCTCGAGGTCGTCGTGCCAGTGGCCCGTCGGCTGCCGTTGATCGTGTGCAAGTTGCACGCCTGGCTCGACCGCCGGGACCAGCGCGCCGAGAAGCGGGGGAGCGACGGCCTCGACATTGTTCGACTGCTCCAAACTGCTGATTGGGATGCCATGACCACCGATGGGAGCGAGGTCGACGGACTCGGTGAGGTCGTCGAGTGGGCCGGAGACGCCGTCCTTGTCGAGCAGGCCGCGAAGGTGGCACGACTCATCCAGATCCACACCGATGAAGCGCCAGCGACGCCAGATGACGTGCGCTCGCTGGGGCGCACCCTCACGACCCTTCGGCGTCGGCCCCGAGGTGGCAGTGAGGGGAGCCAATAGGGGAGCCAACGGGGACGAGTACCGGCGAACGCCCACGGACCCGAAAACGCTGTGACCAGGGCATTCGCGCTTCAGCGGACCCCCACGAACACCCCGAAAACCCATGACGCGCAGGGGGTCAGGGGTGGTTCAAGTCCCTTACGGCCCACCCCGAAACCCCAGGTCACCGACCTGGGGTTTTGTCATTCCCGACGGCACTTCCGACAGGCGAGCCAAAACGGGCCAAAGGCGAGCCGTCCCGGAACCGGCGTGTGGTGGCAGTCCGCATTGGAGCCAGCCATCATGTCGGCGGTGGATCTTCGAGTCGACGGCCACGGTTTTCTCGTGAGCGGCGGATCCTCGGGTATCGGATTGTCCACAGCGCGTCTTCTCCTACGAGAGGGAGCGCGGGTCACGATCTGTGCGCGAGACCCGGACAAGCTGGACCGCGCTGCGACCATCCTCGATTCGCCGGGCCAGATCCGCACGGCCGTCGCGGATGTGACGTCGGAGTCGGATTGTCGACGTGCCGTCGAGGCCGCGGTCGAGCACGCCGATCGTCTCGATGGAGTGGCGGCCATCGCCGGACGGGGCCTGCACGGCGCCCTTGGTGATCTCTCCGTGAGCCAGGTCGCAGACGAATTCGCCGCCAAGGCCACGGGATTTCTCCACCTCGTGCGCGCAGGATCCAGACATCTCCGAGAAGTCGGCGGGCGAGTCGTCGCCCTGACCGCTCCGACGGCGCTCGAGCCGGACCCGAGCATGGCTGCGGTCAGCGCCGGGCGGGCAGCGCTCGACAGCCTCGTCCGCTCCCTCGCGGCCGACTTCGCCCCCGCTGGCGTCAGGGTGAATGCGGTCGGCGTCGGGCTGATCGACACACCGCGTCAGCGAGATCGCTTCTCCGCCGACGCGGCCACGAGCACCTACGAGGAATGGCTTGATGAAGAAGCTCGTCGACGACGCGTGCCCATGGGTCGACCGGGCACCGCGGACGAGGTCGCGGCCGCCATCGTGTGGCTGCTGTCGCCGGTGTCCAGCTACACCACCGGATCCGTCCTCGATGTCACCGGCGGCCTTCGCTCACGGTGACCGAGAAGCGCTGGTCGGGGGCACCAACGATTGCCGGGTGAGAACGTTGCCGGGCCTGCAGCGGATCAACTCATGGTGCGGATGGATGCTGTCGCTGTCGCGCATGCGAGCAGTGCTCCGTCGGCATCGGTGAGCTCGCCGGCGAGGAAGGCGATCGCTCGACCCTGATTGACGACACGGCCACGACCGATGATCCGCCCCGGTGCCGCGGGGCGGACGAACTGGACGTGGAGGTCGAGCGTTGGCGCGAACTGATCGGGCGCGAGCGTCGCGACCAGTGCAGGGCCCAGCGTGTCGTCGAGCATGGCGGCGAGGAACCCACCTTGGATGTGGCCGACTGGATTGAGGAACGAGGAGCTCGCCTCGAACTCCACCTCGATCGTGCCCTCGTCCGGATCGATGTCGAGCAGTTCGAAGCCCAGGGTCGCGGCTGCGGCCGGCATCGGCGCTCGACCTTCCATGACGTCCCAGAACGGCCCGCTCCGGGCGTGTCCGCGCACCGGACGGGGAGGCGAGTGCTCCATGGTGGTCTCCAATTTGATCCGAAGGCTCTCGGATGAAAGTGTGGAGAACGTGGATCGACCTGTCAAGACCCGGCACTACGACGCCTCGGGACGCCGCGCGAAGTCTGAACGGACCCGGCGTCGGATCCTCGCTGCGGCCGATACACAACTCCGCCTCCACGGGTATGCGAACACGACGGTCACCGCCATCGCCGCCGCCGCCGAGGTCCATGTCGACACCGTCTACGCTCTGGTCGGCAGGAAGGGGGAGATCGTGCGGGAGCTCATCGAACTCGCGCTGTCCGGGAGCGACCACGCCATCCCTGCCGCTGACCGGCCCTACGTTGCCGCGATCCGTGCCGAACCGGACGCGGCGAACAAGCTCGTCCTCTACGCCAACGCGACTTCGGACATGCTCGCCCGAGTCGCCCCGCTGTTCACCGCTCTCCGCGACGCCGCCGGAGCAGACGCCTCGGCCGCCGAGATCTGGCGAGAGTTCAGCGACCGTCGGGCGAGAAACATGCGCGAGTTCGTCCACGACGTCGCCTCTGTCGACGGACTCTGTGCGGGACTGGACATCGAGACCGCCGCCGACACGGTGTGGGCGACGAACAGCCCCGAGATCTATCTCATGCTCACGGTCGAGCGAGGCTGGACCACCCAGCAGTTCACGAACTGGCTGGCTGGCGTATGGGCCAGGCTGCTACTACCCGTACCCGGCACGACTGCGGCCAACTTTTCCGAACGCCGGTGAACTTGGCGGACCGTCGCGCTGCGGCAGACTTCTGCGGCAGCCACCGGGTGGCGGTCCCGTTTCGGTCGCTCGAGGCGATTCGCCCTGACTGCCGAGAACTGCAGAACTGCGCGTCCTCACGGTTCTGCGCACTGCACCGACCGCACTGCACGTCGACATTCTCGTCAGGTCCTCATCGAACGCCCCCGGTGCGGTCGAGCAGCGTCAGATCCCCTCGTCTGACGATCCCGCGGCTCACGAGCCACTCGACCAGCGCGTCTCTCGCTCGGGACCCACCGTCGTCGGGGCCTCCAGCCCGCGCCACCTTCTCCCGGACGCGACGGAGATCTGCCTTGACCTTGCCCTCCTCGGCGCCGATGCGGCGCGCGGCCGCCCGGTACGAGGCCGGCTCACGGCGGTAGCGGGGCGGCAGCGCGAGGTAGCCCTCGTAGACCGCGATCACCGAGCGACGTTCGTTCTCGGTCAGGTGCACCTCGTCCTCCACCAGGGTTGTGGCGTCACCCGATCCGATGTCGACCTGCAACGAGGCCGGATCGGGCCGCTCGTCCAGGGGGATGTCGAGCACGATCGCCACGTCGCCGGCCGCGGCCGGGATGCGGATCCATGTGTCGGCGTGGAACACGAGGTGGGTCGAACGATCGAGCGCGTCGGGGAGCAATTCGATCTCGCGCCCGGCCTCGACGACGAAGAAGGACCTCCGACCCGTGTTGGTGATCCGCCACGCGAACTCGTCGAAGGAGAGCTCCCCGAGCGCGCCGCGACACGGACACGTCGTCGGGCGTGGCCACCCGCAGGCCAGCTTGCTCGTCGCGACCGAACCAGATGGTGGTGCCGACATCAGCGTCGACCACCACGTCGTGGAGCCGAACCTGCACGGCGGCGAGTATACGGCTGCTCCTCCAGGACAGGATCGGGTAGACCCGTGACCAGAGGCCCTGCGTGTGCCAATGGTGCGACAGCGGCGAGACGATGAGCGAACCCGAAGCAATCCGCGGCTACGAGCTCCTCGAGGAGATCGGCCGTGGCGCGTTCGCGACGGTGTGGCGGGCCCGCCAACCTGCCGTGGCGCGCGATGTGGCGGTCAAACGGATCCATCCGGAGCTCTCCTCGGAGCCGGACTTCGTCCGTCGGTTCGAGGTCGAGGCCCGGCTCGTCGCGCGCATCGAGCACCCGCACGTGGTTCCCCTCATCGACTTCTGGCGGGACGCCGGCTCCGCGCAGCTGGTGATGCAGTACCTGCGGGGAGGCAGCCTCGAACGGCGGCTCGACGATGGACCGCTCGGATCCGACGCGACCCGGCGGCTCCTCGTCGAGGTCGGATCGGCCCTGGCCGCGGCACACGATCGCGCGGTCGTGCATCGGGACGTGAAGCCGGGCAACGTGCTCTTCGACGAGCACGGCTACGCGTATCTCACCGACTTCGGCATCGCCATCGCCAACGGCCGGGACGACTCGAGTGCGGCGGCACGCTCGCCCGGCACGCCTCACTACGCCGCGCCGGAGCAGCTGCAACGCGCCGAGGTCGGACCCGCGGCCGACCAGTACGCCCTCGGCCTCATCGCATGGGAGTGCCTCGTCGGCCCGCCTCCGCTGTTCGATGCGACTTCGGGTCCGGAGCTGTTCCATCGGCAGCTGACCGAAGTGTTGCCCGATCTCCGCGACTTCGGCGTCGATCCGGCGCTCGCGGACGCAGTGGCAATCGCCACTGCCAAGGATCCCCGCGACCGGTTCGGTTCGATGCGCTCGCTGCTCTCCGCCATCGAGCCCGTCGGGCGCGCCGCCAGCCGTCCCATCCCGACGCGGGTCGAGAACCCGTTCCGTGGCCTGCGCGCCTTCGACGAGGCCGATGCGAGCACGTTCTTCGGACGGAGCCGCATGGTCCACGAGCTGCTCACCGGATTCCGCGCCGGCGAGGGATTGCACCGCCGGGCCGCCATCGTGACCGGTGCGTCCGGGTCCGGGAAGTCGTCACTGGTCCGGGCCGGGTTGCTACCAGCACTCCGGCGGGGTGCCGTTCCGGGGAGCGACTCCTGGTTCGTGACGACGACCACTCCCGGCGACGATCCGTTCGGTGCCGTGGCCGACGCTCTCGCCTCGATCGGTACGACCCCCGCCGACCAGCTCGACCCGGTCCTGCGCAGCGGACCGCGGGGACTCGTCCGCGCCGTGCGCCTCGCCGTGGGTTCCGGCGCGACGGTCCTGCTGGTGATCGACCAGCTCGAGGAGCTCTTCACCGTCGCGCCGCCGGACGAGGCCGACGCCTTCCTCGAGACGGTAGCGATTGCCATCGGTGACGCGACCAGCGGGGTACGCCTCGCCGCCACACTGCGGGCCGACTTCTACGATCGGCCGCTCCAGCACGCCGCGTTCGCGCCTCTGCTGAAGGTCGCCGCGGTTGATGTCACACCGCTCGAACCCGACGAGCTCGAGGAGGCGCTCACCGAACCGACCCACCGGGCCGGCATGTCGCTCGAACCCGGCCTCCTGGGACGGATCGTCGCAGACACGGCCGGTCGGGCTTCACCGCTCCCGCTGCTCCAGTACGCGATGGCCGAGGTGTTCGATCGCCGGTCAAACAACCAGCTCACGCTCCGGGCCTACGACGAGCTCGGCGGCGTTGGAGGTGCGCTCGCCGCCCGAGCGGAGCGACTCCACGAAGACGCGACGGATGCAGAGCGCGCCGCCCTGCGCCGGATCTTCGGACGTCTCGCCGCAACCAACGCGACTGGTGTGGACGTCCGCGTACGGGTCCGGGTGCCGGATCTCGGCGACGACCCATCCGTCGATCGGGTGTTGAGCGCCTTCGGCGAGGCTCGCCTCCTCACGTTCGACCGCGACTCGGCCACTCGCGTCCCGACGGTGGAGGTCGCCCACGAGGAGCTGCTGCGGTCGTGGCCCCGGTTGGCCGCCTGGCTCGATGAAGACGAGGACTTGCTGCGCCGGGTCGAGCGGCTCGGCACGCGAGCTGACGAGTGGGATGGAGCGGGCTGGGCCGATGCCGACCTGTTGGCGGACGGTCGGTTGGCCGAGGGGGAGGAACTGGTCCACGAGGCGCCGGACCGGCTCCGGCCGGTCGATCGTGACCTGATCGACGCATCGCGATCGGCGGCCGACCGACGGCATGATCGTCACGCTCGGCGGGTCCGGAACCTTCGTCGCCTGGTGGGCGTCGCCGGTGTCGCGGTCGTCGTCGCCCTCGTGGCCGCCGTCGTTGCCCTCGGACAGCGGAACCGAGCCAACGACGAAGCGGGCAGGGCCGAGTCGGCGGCCATGGTCGCAGACGAAGAGGCCGAGGCGGCCCGGGCGGCCGCCGTGGAGGCCGAGGTGCAGACGCTGATCAGCCGATCGGCCGCGCTGGGCGTCGACGACCGGTCGTTGGGGGTCCTCCTGGCGCTGGAGGCCCATCGGCGCGCGCCGGGCCCGTCCACCGAGCGGGCGGTGCTGCGCTCGCTCGTCGCCATCGGGCCTCGCATCTACTCGCAGCCCTCCGTCGGAGCCGACGGCGGTCCATGCGACTCCGACGGCTTCCTGGGCGACGACGGCGCCGAGCACTACGCGGTCGTCGACGGGCGCAAGCTCCGCGTCGGGATCGGCACGGGAGCGGTCGAGGACCTGGGCCCGCTCGCCGATCCCTGCGGTGCCTGGCTGCTGTTCGACCACGGCGCCAGGGAGTTGGAAGTGTCGGCCGATCGCCGCACGTTCACCATCCGGAACGGAGGAGACGCGATTGCGACGATCGAGCGCGAGGCCACCTCCGATGCCATCTTGACCTCGCGGGCCGGTCCGCCCCGTGTGCTGCTCGGTCCCGCTGGTTTCGCCACCGCCGCGGTCGAGTTCCAACTGTACGACGCCGACTCGGGTGCCGCGGTCGGGCCTCCGGTCGGCGGACTGATCCGGCCCGGCATCGGGTTCTCACCCGACGGCCGTTACCTGGCCGTGGGCTCGGGAACCCCGGTGGCACCGGACGGTGGAGGACCGCTGCGGGTGCTCGACCAGGAGACCGGGGCGGAGGTCTCGCAGGTCGATCTGCCCAGCCGTGCCCAGGGCATCGGCTTCGACACCGATCGGGGTGAACTCCTCGTCGGGACGGCGGCGGGTTTGTTGACCGTGGACATCACGGCGGGGGAGATCGTCGGCAGCACGCCACTTCCCGGGCTCGTCGACATCCGGGGTGTCTTCCCGCTCGACGGTCAGTTGGTTGCCGTCGTCACCGCCGGCCGTCTCGAACTCGTGGACCGCGAGCTGGGCCTGCTCGACGGCGGCGGGGTGGAGCTCCGCGCCGCGGCACAAGCGGCGCGACGGCCGGACGGGACCCTCCTCGTCCACGGCGAGGACCATCGCAACGAGATCCTCGACCTCGACGGCGGCCCGCTGGTCGAGGAGTCGGTCACCACCGGCGCAACGACGACCTGGGTCGAGGTCGCCAACGGTCGGGTCGCGGCCACCAACGTTGCGACGGGTGTGGTCGACGTCGTCGACCTGGCGACCGACGAGCGGGTCCGGTACGACCTTCGGAGACCGGACGGGTCGCCGGGCGCGGCCATCGTCGCGTCGCCGCTGCCCGAACCGGGGCGGTTGCTGACGATCGCCGCCGACGCATCGGTGTCGCGTTGGCAAGACGGCGAGTTCGTGGAGCGGTTCCTCCCGTCGCACGATCCGGGGGCCACCCTCGAGGGAGGCGCTGGTGGCGACGGCAGCCTGGCCGTCCTCGTGCGTGTCGGGGAGCGCTTCGACGCCGTGGTGCTCTCGGTGTACTCGGAGTTCCGCGAGCGCTTCCGGATCACCGGTCTGTCCGAGGTCGCCACCGTCGTCGCTGCGGCGGACGGCGGCGTCCACGTTGCATTCGAGGACGGTCGGATCGAGACGTACGGCCCCGACGGCGAGTTGATCGGAACCGTCGGCGGCGGCGTCTGCTGCACCATCTTCGGCGCGCTCGATCCCGTGTCCGGCGTGGCGGTGTTCGGCGGCGATGAGGGCTTCGTCCGGCTCGACCCCGCCGAGGAGGTCGCGGACGCTCTGGACCTTTCGACGTCGGTGGCCAACGTCGGTGTCCTGGAGGGCGGCGACCGCCTCGTCGTCGGCCGACGAGACGGAACGGTGCAGCTCTGGGATGCTTCGTCGAGCACCCTGATCGGAACGCTCCACGACGCGACGTCGAACGGACTGGGGACTCCCGCGCCGGCGCCGGACTCGGCCTCGGTGTGGGTCCCCGTCAACGGGCGGGTCCTGCGCCTCCCGGTCGAGCCGTCCCGCTGGATCACCCTGGCCTGCGAGACCGTCGGGCGGACCCTGACCGAAGCGGAGTGGCGGGCGCACGTCCCCACCGACGCGGGTGAACGTTCGGACCCGATCTCGGCCTGCGACGACGCGTGACGGCCGGTGCGGGGGTCCGACTGGACCCATGCGCGATCGACCTGTGGGGCGCACGCTCGATGTATGCGAGATCTGCACCGGCTCCACCCCCATGTTCGGATCGCGTTGTCGTTCGTCCTCGGCCTCGCTGTCGTCTCGTGTGGCGGAACGGACACGGGGTCACCGACCTCGTCGACGAGCGAGGAACGAGCGAGCGAGGACGGCGACGCCACGGCCACCGGGCACGTCGAGGAACCGTCGACCATCGACGTGCAGTGTGAGATCGGGACGGGAATCGACGAGCTGCCGTACGATTCGAAGCGCCTTGGCATACTTGGCGATGTGCCGACCGACGCACGGTGGCTCCGGCGGACCTTCCGGATCGACAACCCGGCCGGTCGGGCGGTCGCGTTCGAGCCCGGCGTCACCGTTCGCTACGTCGACGCCGACGGTGAGACGATCGCCGAGATCGACGACGTCGACCGCCTCGTGCCGGCCTTCACCGTCGCTTCGGGTCAGGCGACCGTGAGGACGATGACAGCGATCGACGGCGTCAACGCCGGGTCCTTCCTTGCGACCGACGCCGCCACCATCGACGAGATCCTGTCCCGCACGGCATCGTGCACCCTCGTCGATCCGCCCGAGGCCGTGCTGGCGAACGACCTCATCGCACCTCCGGCCGGCGTCGAGTTCACGACGACGGGACCCTGCACCATCTCGGCAGACCGCGGCCAAGTCGAACAAGTCGTCCGGGTCGTGAACGACAGTTCGCGACCCGTCGCCGCCGATGCCCTCCTCGAGGTGCTCAACGACGCCGGCGACCGCATCGGGGTGCTCGGGGGAGGAGGCATGAACGTCGTCGATCCCGGCAACTCCACGGAGTTCACGGCCAGCGGAGCGTCGTTCACGATCGCCGATGACCCGATCGACAGCTGCGAGATCCTGTCGACGGGTCCAGCGTCCCCGTCGCTCGCGCTCACGACGAGCATCGAGGTGATGGTCGACCCGACCCGTGCAACGAAGGCGGTCGTCGACGGTGATGGGAATGTGCTCCTGGCCGCACGGGACGACCGAGTGCTCCCGGTGAGCTTCCTCCACGGCGGCGATGGCTCGTCGCCCAGACCGTTGGTGGTGTGGCTGCACGGGCTGGGCGGCATCTCGGTGCCGGGAGAACCGATCCCCACGCACCTCGCCGAGGCCGGCTACGTCGTCGCCATCATCAACCAGCCGGAGACGTCGGAACCGGTCGTCTCCATCCATGGGTACCCGCTCCTCCCGGGCGACGTTCAGGCTGTACTCGACGCGCTCGAGGATCCGGCCGACGGCTTCGCCGACGAGCTCGCCTCCGTCGTCGACATGGAGAGGATCGCGGTCGCCGGGCACAGCATCGGGACCACGGCGGCGCTGGCGTTCGCCGGGCACCCGTGCTGCGAGGACGATCGCATCCACGCTGCAGTCACCTTTGGCGCCTCGCATCGGTTCACGTTCGACGGTGGCGAGTATCGCTTCTCCCGGATCCCGCTCCTGCTTGTCAATGGAACCGAGGATGTGATCGCTGCGCACTCCGAGGCCGAGGAACTCCTCGCCGGCGCCGAGCGCAACACCTCGTTGCTCAGCCTCGACGGCGCCGACCACTTCGCCCCGGTCTACGGGAACGCTGGGGACGCGGCTGCCGAGCTCGCCCGGAGCGCCATGATCGCGTTCCTCGACGTCCACGTCGCGGGCGTCGCGACCTCCGAAGCGCTCGACGCCTACGACCTGTCCACCACCGAAGAGTGAGGTGCGGTCACCGATGGGATGCCTGACGTTGCGAGACGGTCGGATGCTGGAATGCCGGGTCAGCAGGCCCGCCCACGGCGAAGTGGTCCAGTTCTTCCACGGCACTCCGGGGCGGGCACCCCACGTCCGGTCCCGTTCTCCCACGCCGCTTGGCTCGCGGATCACCTCCCCACGGCCCGGCTCCACCTGGAGCAGGGCGAGGGTCACCTCTCCGTCTCGGTGGGAGCCATCGACGTCATGTACGACGAACTCGTCGCCATAGCCCGTGCCGACACGAGCTCGAGACTCGAATGACGCGCAGGGGGTCAGGGGTTCAGGTCCGGGAGTGGGCGTTACCAGGTCCCGGGCAACTGAGCGCACCGGGCGGCGTCGACTGGTTGTCCGGCGTCGCGGAAGGCTCGGGCGGCCGCGGCGAAGTGCCGGCGCGCCTGCTGCGGTTCTCGGCGCGCCAGGGAGAGGTGACCGTGCACCTCTTCCACTGCCGCGTGCCACGCCGGGAGTTGCATCACGACCTCGGCCAGGACCGCGGCCTCCTCCTCGTAGCTCGTGGCGCGATCGAGGTCACCAGCCTTGGCCGAGGCGATGGCCGCCGGGACGGCGAAGGTGATTCGACACCCGGGGCATGTCTCGACGGTGCCTCGGATCGCTTCCTCGGCATCCTCCACGACGTGGAGCGCGTGGCGGGGGTCGCCCGCGGCAGAGACCGAAGCCCCGTAGATGCGGTCGAGTAGGTGAAACTCGACACCCGACTGGCACGCCACCTCCAATGCCTGACCGAGGAGCTCCGCGGCGTCGTGTCCCCGACCCTGGTGGAGGGCGACCTCGGCGCGCCGCTGCAGGGCGTGGGCCTCACCGGTGGATCCGCCGGTGGCTCGGTGGAGCGCGCAGGCCTCGACCAGGTCGTGGTCAGCAGCCTCGAGGGCTCCGGAGAGCAGTTCGGCCTCACCGCGAAGTGTCCGGGCGAAGGCGTGTCCGCGTGCCGCCCCCAGCCGTTGGGCCTCGACTTCCAAGGCATCGGCAAACGCGATCACGTCGGTGTACGGCGCCGACCCGTAGAGGAGCCGCTGGGTGACGCAGAGCTGCCCGTCGAACACGGCAACCGCCAGCTCCGGCAAGGCCGCGGTCTCTCGGACATCGGTGCGCAGGCTCTCGCGCAGCTCCCCGCGGGCATGAGCCGCCAAGGCCTGGGCCCAGCCCGCGGCCACGACGGCGTTCGGGTCGCCGAGCGCGAGGGCCAAGCGCCGACTCGTCGCGGCGTGGCGCGACGCCGCCTCGACGTCCCCCATCCCGATTGCCGCCACGCCACTCAGGGTGAGGGCCTGCGCAAGTCGGCCTTCGAGGCTGGACGGGCTGAGATAGCGTGCCGTCTCGTGCGCTCCCTCGAAGTCGCCGAGCTTGAGTTGGGCGAGCGCTTGCTTGGCACGGATGTCCTCCGCTCCGTCGGGGTCGATCCGGGCGGCCGCCGCGTATGCGGCTGGGGCTCCGCCCTCTCCCAGGGCATCGAGTGCGTCGGCCCAGAGGCAGAGAGCCTCCGGGTGGTCAGGACGATGGTCGAGGAGCGGTCGGAGGTGGCGGAGCACGTCGGCGAACGCCCCCACCTGGGCGGCGCGGCGAGCGGCGGCGACCAACCAGTCGGCGGCGTCCTCCGGGCGCTGTCCCTCGAGCCAATGATGGGCGATCCGCTCGGGGGCGGCTCCTGATCGCATGAGTTGGCGCGCGGTGTCGCGGTGGATGGCCACGCGCTGGTGGGGGACGAGCTGGCCAACGAGTGCATCGCGGACCAGCTCATGGCGGAAGCGGTACCGGCTCTGGTCCACGACGAGGATCCCGGCCGTCAGCGCGACGTCGAGCAGGTCGAACGCTTCCGCTTGCGACGCGTCGGTCAGCGCCACCACCGTGTCGGGGTCGAGGTCGTCGCTGGCCACCGCCAGCCGTCGCAGCCACGCGGCGCGGGTCTCGTCGAGATCGACGAGTCGGGCCACGACGGTGTCAGCTACCGACGGCACCATCCCGCTCGGCTCGCGAGATGCTGCGAGCCGGGTCAGCTCCAGGATGAAGAACGGGTTGCCGCCGGCCTTGTCGACGATCCAGCCGACTCGCTGCGGATCGATGTCGGGACCCGAGGCCGCCTCGGCCAGAGCGGTGGCCTCCTCCAGGTCGAGCGCGGCGAGGTCGAGCTCGATTATCCGACCCGTGCTCGTCCGCGCCCCCACCCGGGCTCGCAGCGCCTCTGATGCCTGTTCGGGCCGGTAGGCGATCACACTGATGATGCGGGGATTCCCCGCGCCGGCAAGATGCAGGACCGCGTCGACCGTCGCCTCGTCCGCAGCGTGGGCATCGTCGAGCACGAGGACCACGCCGGCGGTGTCGCTCGCCGCCGCCAGGACCTGGCGCAGGGCGCCGATGACCTGATGACGGGTCAGCGGCCGGGGCGGCGGACCGTACGAGTCGTTCAACCTCGTCATCAGGGCAACGGTCGCTTGCGTGCGGGCGGGTAGGGCCGCCACCAGTCGTGGGTCGCGAGCGACGAGGTCCTCCACCACGGCAACCAGCGCGGCATACGGGACGGCGTTGCGCCGGGCGCTGGAGTGCACCGTCAGCCATCCCTGCTGGCGGGCCCGCCGCTCGATCTGCGCGCAGAACGCCGACTTGCCGATGCCGGCTGGGGCCCGCACGGTGATGGTGGTTCTCGCGTCACCGATGTCGGGATCGAGCATCGTCTCCGCCCGGGCGAGTTCGAGCTGTCGTCCGATGAAGGCGGGTTCGCTGACGCCGAGCCCGGCGATGCACTCGTCGTAGAGGGCATCGGTATCGGAGCTGGGCCGGGTCCCGAGCTCGCGTAGCAGGGCGGTGCGAAGGTGGCCGTACCACCGCACCGCGGCGTGGGGCTCACCCGCCGCCATGGCCTCGCGCATCAACTCTCGGTGGGCGAGCTCATCCGTCGGCTCCAAGCCGACGATCGTCCGCCATTGCCCGCCGCGGTGCAGCACGTCCAGGTGGCGGCTCCGCAGTCGCTGGCGATGGGGCTCGGCCCAGTCCTCATAACGGGACTCGGGTAGCAGCTCACCGCCGTAGCGGGCGACCGGATCCCGCCACGCCTCCGAGTCCTCCGAATCCAACGCGGCGCCCGTCGCGGCGTCGAACTCGGCCACGTCGGTCGTGACCTCCGCGCTGGGGAAGAGCGTCACCCTGCCCCGGCGCAGCACGACCGCCTCGGCCGATCCCAGCGTCTTGCGGGCGTGGTGCGCTGCCTTGCGCAGGTTGGCGGCCCCGGCCTCGGCGTCCAGGTGGGGCCAGAGGGCCTCGATGACCTGGTCGCGAGCGAGCTCGTGGTGCTGAGCGAGCGCCAACAGCTGCACGAGCTCGCTGGCCCGGCGGGTGGGCCACGCGTCCGCGTCGATGCAGCGATCATCGACGCGGACGTGAAAGGCCCCGAGCAGTTGGACGTGTACCGATGGCCGCCCCGATCGTTCTGCCATGTCTCAAGCCCCCCGCTCGATACATCTGTCGAGCGTACCGGGGGTGCCGCAGCTCACCCCACGGTCAGGACTTGGCGATCATGCACGATCGCCGACTTCGACCGGGCGCCCCTGCTCCACCCAGGCCTTGTAGCCGCCGTCGAGGTGCGCGACGTCGCGATACCCCAGTTGCTGCAGGGCGGTCACGGCCAGGGCCGAACGAGATCCGGCGGCGCAGTACACGATTGTCCGCCGTTGGCGATCGAAGTCGTCCAAGTGATAGGGCGTCGCCGGATCAGCGTGGAACTCGAGCATTCCCCGCGGGGCCATCACCGCGCCGGGAATCACCCCCTGGGCCGTCTCCGCCGGCTCGCGCACGTCCACCAGCAGCACGCCGCCCCGGCTGATCTCGTCGGCGACCTCGCCAGGACTGAGGTTCTCGATCCCGGCCCTTGCGGTCGCGATCAGGTCACTCACGGTCATCATCACGGTCTCCTCTCGAAGTGGGTCACGGCGAGCATGCCGGGCGC
>CAVSRP010000018.1:0-145600 GCA_963730345.1 uncultured Acidimicrobiaceae bacterium | reverse complement strand
TGAATGGTCTCGGCCGCTGGCTCGATCGGAGGAGCATCGCTCCAATCCCTTCCGCCCAGTGCGCGCGGTTCATACTTGACGAACTGGTAGTCGGGCACCACGCTCTCCTACCGGAGAAGGGCGGGTCCGCAGGACGGGCCACCCGATCCCGACGCTCAAGGAGGAGTTCACGTGCCGTCGCGAAAGCTGCAGTTCCCGGTGTTCGACGCCGACAACCACCTGTACGAGACCCGCGAAGCGCTGACCCGGTACCTGCCGGAGGAGCGCAAGGGGGTGATCGATTACGTCGACGTCCACGGTCGCACGAAGATCGTCGTGCGGGGGCAGATCAGCGACTACATCCCGAACCCGACCTTCGATCGCGTCGGCCGGCCGGGCGCGCAGGAGGAGTACTTCAAGCACGGGAACCCCGAGGGCAAGTCGTATCGGGAGATCATCGGTCGAGGCATCGACTGCCCGCCTGCGTTCCGCTCGGCCGGGCCCCGCCTCGAGCTCATGGACGAGCAGGGCGTGGAGTACACGCTCATGTTGCCCACACTGGCGAGCCTCGTCGAGGAGCGGATGCGCGACGACCCCGACCTGTGCGCCGACGCCATCCACGCTCTGAACCGGTGGATGGCCGAGGAATGGCCGTTCGTCTACGAGAACCGGATGTTCTCCACGCCGATCATCACGCCGGGCCTCGTCGATCGGGCGATCGAGGAGCTCGAATGGGTGCTCGACCAGGGTACCCGCGTCGTGCTGATGCGCCCGGCTCCGGCCTGGGGGTACCAGGGTCCCCGCTCGTTCGCGCTGCCGGAGTTCGATCCGTACTGGGCGAAGGTGCAGGAGGCGGGCATCCTCGTGGTGTTCCATGCATCGGACTCCGGCTACGAGCGGTACTACAACGAATGGGAGGGCAGCCAGACCGAGATGCAGGCCTTCGCCCAGCCGCAGACGTTCAGCGCGGTCGTGCGGAGCCAGCACCGCGACATCCAGGACGCGGTGACTGCGATGATCTGTCACGGGGCCCTCTCGCGATTCCCCGACTTGCGCATCGCGCTCATCGAGAACGGCGCGGGATGGGTGCCCCACATCCTCGAGCACCTCGACGAGGTGTACTCCCAGATGCCCCAGGCATTCCCCGAGAAGCCGTCCGACACGTTCAAGCGGAACTTCTGGATGCACCCGTTCCACGAGGAGGATCCGGTCGGTCTCATCGAGCTGCTCGGCGCCGATCACGTGATCTTCGGATCAGACTTCCCTCACGTCGAGGGTCTGGCCGACCCGGTGAGCTACGTGGACGAGCTCGAGGGCGTCTCCGATGACGACCTTGCCAAGATCATGGGCGGCAACATGATGAAGCTGCTCGGCGTGAACGAGAAGGCGTCCGTCTGAACTTCTGCGACCACGCGTCGGGAGTGCGTGAGTCCGGCCGCCGGTTCGGTCCGGCGGTCGGGGTTCTGCCCCGCCCGTAACCGCTACCGCGTCCGGTCCGTGGGCATGTCGTCGGCGAAGCGCGCCGACGGGTTCCCCGGTCCGTGGAAGACGCCGGGTATCGCGTCGGGGTTGGCCACGACGACTTCCGATTCCAAGCCGTCCGGATCGTGGAAGAACACGCTGAGGATCGGGCCGAAGTCGCTCACGAATCCGTCGGACGCTCCCGCGTCACGGAGACGGTTCCTGATCTCGTCGAACGCGTCGAGATCAGGTGCCCGCAGCGCGAGGTGGTCGATTCGACCGCGACCGAACATCGGGACCTGACGGGTGGATTCCTCGTTGCCGTCGATCTCGAAGACGTTCAGTTCGGCGACGGGGCCGATGTTGAGTACACAGAATCGGAATCCGTCTCGCTCGACTCGATCGAGCGCGACGTGGGCCCCGAACATCGACTCGTAGAAGTCGATGAAGCGATCCATGTCACCGGTCAGGACGGCCACGTGATTCAGGCCATCGGTCAGCACGAACGCCCCCTCCGATCTCCAGCCGTGGTGCCCAGCACCTGCGCAGTACTGGTGGTTCAGCGCAGGGCCTGGGCCTTGTCCCGCTCGATCTTCGCGCCGTAGATGTCCTTCGCGTCGTTGAACGTGTTGTACAGGGTCGTGGCGCTGTCCTGGACCCGGGCAACGTTCTCGATGACCTTCCCGGCGGTCGCGAACTGCTGGTACGCCGATGGGCCGAGAGCGCCGGAGACGTTCCCCCCGACGATGAAGCCGGCCTCGACGAAGAACGTCGTGCCTGCCTCGGCGAAGTCCAGCCAGGCCGCGGCCTTGCCGCGCATCGCCGCGGCGGCCTCATGGTGCTTCGCGCCTTGGGCCTCACCGGCGGTCAGTCACGTCGGATGCTCTTCACCCAGTCGACGCTGATCGCCTTGGTCGGCTTCGTGATCGGCATCCCGCTCGGGGTCGTGTCCCGGCGTGCCGTGTGGCGAGTCGTTGCCGAAGGGACACCCGTGCAGCTCGTGGTTCCGACCGCGTGGACCGTGATCGGCGACGACCGCGACAACGAGACGGTGGCGTCACCAAGGACAACGAGGAGCAGGCAGCCCCCCCGACCGCGCCACGAGTGAGACACTGGGATCGGAACTGGACGCGCCTGCGTACCAGCCCGACGCGGTACGCAGCCGCGTCCAGATCTCGGAAGAATGTTCGGGGGGTTGCCTGCCATGACCGCCGCCACCGCCGTGGGGCCGACCGATGTCCCGCTCCTGCACGAGACGATCGGCCAGAACCTGGAGGCGACGGCGGCGCGCTACCCCGACCGGGAGGCGCTGGTGGTGGTCCACCAGGGCATCCGCCAGACCTACCGGGAATTCGACGCCACCGTCGACCGGGTCGCTCGGGGGCTGCTGGCGCTGGGCATCGAGCGGGGCGATCGGGTCGGCATGTGGAGCCCGAACTTCGCCGAGTGGGTCTGGATCCAGTACGCCACTGCGAAGATCGGCGCCATCCAGGTCAACGTGAACCCGGCCTACCGGACCAACGAACTGCAGTACGCGCTCGACCAGTCGGGGTGCCGCCTGCTCGTGACCCGGACGTCCTACCTCACCTCCGACTACCGGGCCATGGTCGACAAGGTGGCCGCGTCGGTGCCGACGCTCGAACGGACCCTGTGCTTCGACACCGACGACTGGGACGACCTGCTCGATGCGGGCGAGTCCGTGCCGGTCGACACCCTCCGGAGCCGCTCCGCCGAGCTCGAACCGGACGACCCGATCAACATCCAGTACACGTCGGGGACCACCGGGCGCCCCAAGGGGGCGACGCTGAGCCACGTCAACATCCTCAACAACGCCCGGTTCGTCGGCGCCGGCTGCGGCTACACCGAACACGACCGGATCGGCATCCCGGTGCCCTTCTACCACTGCTTCGGCATGGTGATGGGCAACCTGGCCGCCACCGTCCACGGGGCGGCCATGATCGTGCCCAGCCCGACCTTCGACCCCGGCGCGGTCCTCGCCGCCATCGAAGCCGAGGGGATCACCAGCCTCTACGGCGTCCCCACCATGTTCATCGCCGAGCTGGGCCACCCGGACCTCGCCACCACCGACCTGTCGTCGTTGCGGACCGGCATCATGGCCGGGTCGCCCTGCCCGGTCGAGGTCATGAAGCGGGTCATCGACGAGATGAACATGTCCGAGGTCACCATCTGCTACGGCATGACCGAGACATCGCCGGTGTCGACCCAGACGGGAGCGGACGACTCGATCGAGAAGCGCACCCAGACGGTCGGTCGGGTCCACCCCCACGTCGAGATCCAGATCGTCGACCCGGCCACCGGCGAGGGGCTGCAGCGGGGCAGCGCCGACACCCCGGCCAGCGGCGAGTTCTGCACCCGTGGCTACTCCGTGATGCTGGGCTACTGGGACGACCCGGAACGCACCGCCGAGGCGATCGACGAAGACGGGTGGATGCACACCGGCGACCTGGCCACCATGGACGCCGACGGCTACGTGAACATCGTCGGCCGGATCAAGGACATGATCATCCGCGGCGGCGAGAACGTCTACCCGCGAGAGATCGAGGAGTTCCTCTACACCCACCCCGATGTGGCCGATGTGCAGGTGATCGGCGTCCCCGATGAGCGCTACGGCGAGGAGATCATGGCCTGGATCCAGCTCCAGGAGGGCGCCGACGTGACCGAGGAGCAGATCAAGGACCACTGCCGGGGCGCGATCGCCCACTTCAAGGTGCCGCGCTACATCACCTTCGTCACCGAGTTCCCGATGACGGTCACGGGCAAGGTCCGCAAGGTCGAGATGCGCGAGAAATCCATCGCCGACCTCCGCCTCCAAGAGGCCGCCGCCATCCGCAACGCGTGATGCGCTACGAGTTCGAACCCGACCGGTCGCTGGTTCGGGCGCGCATGCACGCCTTCCTCCACACCGCCACCGCGGAGACCACGGCCGTGAACGGTTGGTTCGACGTCGAGTCCGCCGACGCGCCACTGGATGGACCGGTCGAGGGAGTCGCGGAGGTGGCGGTGGACGACTTCGACTTCGGCAACCCGCTGCTCGCCACCATGGCCCGCCAGTGGATCAAGGAGCGCTCCCGACCGGTGTTGCACTTCGACCTGCAGTCGGCGTCGGGCACCTTCGACGACGCCACGGTGGCCGGAGACCTGACGATCGGCGCCCGGACCAACGCCATCAGTGCTGACGCCCGCCTCGAGCGCGATGGCGACGACCTCGTCGTCGCGGGCACGTGGGCACTCAGCCAACGAAGCTTCCGGCTGGTGACGCCTCCCGGCGTCCGGGACCGTGTCGACATCGAGTTCCGGCTGGTGGCCGCTCGCCGACCGTGATCGCGCCCGGACCGCTGCGGCTCAGACCGCGACGGTGAAGGGCTCCGAGCGGGGAAGGTGACAGGCGACGAACTGGTCGGGCGCGACCTCGCGCATCGCCGGCTCCTCCTCGACGCACCGCGTCACCGCGTACGGACACCGGGTCCGGAACCGGCACCCACTGGGGGGTGAGATCGGCGACGGGACCTCGCCCATGACCGCATCGTTCCCGAAGATCGCCACTTCCGGGTCCGGGACGGGCACCGCGGTCATCAACGCCCTCGTGTAGGGGTGGGCCGGCTGGTCGTAGAGCTGCCGGGAGGGACCGATCTCGGCCAGCTTGCCGAGGTACATCACCGCCACCCGGTCGCTCACGTTCTTGACCACCGCGAGGTCGTGGGCGACGAACAGCAGGGTGAGGCCGTAGCGGGCCTTCATGTCCTCGAGCAGGTTCAGGATCTGCGCCTGGACGGAGACGTCGAGCGCGGAGACGGGCTCGTCGCAGATCAGCACCGCCGGATCCAGCGCGAGGGAACGGGCGACGCAGATGCGCTGGCACTGTCCGCCGGAGAACTCGTGCGGGCGCCGATCACCGGCGAGCTCGGGATCGAGCCCGACGGCGCGCATCACGCTGTCGACCACCGCCTCGGATCGGTCACGGTGCCAGATCGAGAGACCCTCGGCGACGATGGCGCGAACCTTCCGACGCGGGTTCAGCGACGAGATCGGGTCCTGGTAGATCATCTGGAGCTGCGGCCGCGTGCGCCGCAGCGTCCGCCGGTCGAGCACGGTCAGGTCGGCACCGTCGTAGACCACGCGACCTGACGTCGGCGCAGGCACCTGCATGATCGCCCGCGCCGTCGTCGACTTGCCGCAGCCGGACTCCCCCACCAGCCCGAGCGTCTCCCCGGCCGCGATGTCGAAGCTGACGTCGGACACGGCGTGGACCGCCCCGTGCGGTGTGGGGAACTCGACCACGAGGTGCTCGACGACGAGCACCAGGTCGTCTCGCTCCCGCAGGTGCGCGGTGCCCGGCCCGGACATCAGCTCACCATCTCCACCGCTTCGGTGGGAACGGGAGTGCCGGCGGCGTTCACGCCCGCGACGCGGTTGCGCTCGCGGGCGCCGAGCCCTTCCGCCGAACCGATGGGGTAGAAGCAGGCCGACCAGTGGTCGGCACCATCGGACTCCAACGGCGGCTGTTGGCGGAGGCAACGGGGTTGGGCGTGCGGGCATCGCGGCGCGAACCGGCAGCCCTGCGGCAGTCCGACCAGGTCCGGCGGCCGGCCCGGGATGACCGACAACCGGGTGTGTGGGTCGTCGGCGAGGCGCGGGATCGATCGCAGCAACCCGTCCGTGTACGGATGACGGCGGTCCGGGAACAGCACCCTCGTGGGCGCTCGCTCGACGATCTTGCCGGCGTACATCACCGCGATCTCGTCGGTGCGGCCGGCGACCACCCCGAGATCGTGAGTGATGAGGATGATGCCCATGTGCCGCTCCCGCTGCTGGGCGGCGAGCAGGTCGAGGATCTGCTTCTGGACGGTCACGTCCAGCGCGGTGGTGGGCTCGTCGGCAACGAGCAGATGCGGGCCGCACGCCAACGCGATGGCGATGGTCACCCGTTGGCGCATCCCTCCCGACAGCTCGTGGGGATACTCCCGCAACCGCTTCTCCGGCTCCGGGATGCCCACCGATCCCAGCAGCGCCAGCGCGTGTCGGTGCAGCTCGTGACGACGGAGGCCGAGGTGATACCACAACGACTCGGTCAACTGGTCGCCGATGCGCAACGTGGGATTCAACGAGGTCATCGGGTCCTGGAACACGGATGCCAGCTCCACGCCCCACACGTGGGTCATCTCGCGGACCGAGAGCGCGCGGAGGTCGCGGCCGCGGTAGAGGACCTGACCTCCTCGCACGACGTGGCGGGAGAACACGAGGTTGAGCACCGACCGGGCCAGGACCGTCTTCCCGGAGCCCGACTCGCCCACGATGCCGAGCGTCTTCCCCTGCTCGAGCGAGAAGGACACGCCGTCGACGGCGCGGAGCAGGCCGCGCGGGGTCTCGAACCCGGTCTCGAGGTCACACACCTCGAGCAGCGGCGCACCTTCCACGGGGACGAAGGGGGGTCGCCTCACAGGTTGGCTTCCTTCACGTCGTACCCCCGGCGCAGGATGTCGCCGACGAAGTTGAGGGCGAGGACGGTCAAGAACATGGCCACCGAGGGGATGAGGGCCACGTGCGGCGCGGTGCTGAGGTGGCGCTTGCCCTCGGCGATCATGGCACCCCACGTCGGGGTCGGCGCCTCGACGCTGAGCCCGAGGAACGCGAGGGCCCCTTCCAGCACGATCACGACGCCCATGGCCACCATGCCGAAGGCGAGGACCGGCAGGATCACGTTCGGCGCGATCTCGCGGGCGAGGACCCGGATGCGGCCCGCGCCCATGGTGTGGGCCGCCAGCACGTACTCGCGCTGGGAGACCGCCAGCGTGTTGGCCCGCGCCACGCGCGTGTACACGGGGATCGACAGCAGCCCGATGACGAGTGCGATCACGGTCAGGCTCTGGCCCACGTAGGCCAGCAGCACCAACAGCAACACGAGACCGGGGAAAGCGAGGATGACGTTGACCAGCGCCATCAGGACCGTCTCGAACCAGCCGCGGACGAAGCCGGCGATGGTGCCGAGCGTCCCGCCCACCATGACCCCGACGCCCACCGCGGTGAGGCTCACCACCACCGATACTCGAGCGCCGTGCACCAGGCGGGAGAGGATGTCGCGCCCGAGCCCATCGGTCCCGAGCAGGTGGGCGCCGCTCGGGGTGGCGAGCTTGTGGGCAACATCGGGCCGCATCGGGTCGGCCACCGGCAGCAGGTCGGCGAAGAAGGCACAGACGAGTACGACCAGCAACCAGGTCACCGCCAGCCAGAACGCGAATCCCTTGCCGGTGCGTCGGATCGTGTGGTCATCGACCGTGACGGGTTCCGGTTCGAACTCGCCCACCGGGACGAGGTCCTGGTCCTGGTCCTGGGCCGGAGCCGGCTCCGTGTCAGGCCGGTGTGGAGGCGCGCCCACGGCGGATCCTCGGATCGAGATAGGAGTACAACACGTCGACGAACACGTTCACCGCCACGTACGACACGGAGACGGCGAGGGCGATGCCCTGCACCATGACCAGATCCCGCTGGAGGATGGAGTCCACGAGGAGCCGCCCGACTCCCGGCAGCGCGAACAGCGTCTCCACCACCACCGACCCGCTCATGATCGCGCCCACCTGCAGGCCGACCACGGTGAGCAGCGAGAACGACGAGGGCCGCAGGCCGTGCCGGAGCAGGATCCACCAGGTCGGCATCCCCTTCGCCCGGGACAGCGCGATGTAGTCCTCCTGGAGTGTGGCGATCATGTCGCTGCGCAAGAGCCGCGTGTAGACGGCCAACTCGCCGAGCGCGATCGAGAGAGCGGGGAGGAGCGCGGCGCGGATGTTCCCACCGAGATCCTCGGTCAGCGACACCCACCCGGTGGCCGGGAGCACCCCGAGCATCTCGGAGAACACCAGGATCAGCAGGATCGCCATCATGAAGTTCGGGATGGCCAACAGGGCGAAACTGGCACCGGTGACCGTCCGGTCGAGCGGTCCGCCCGCTCGGTAGGCGGAGAGCATGCCGAGGGGGATCGAGCCGAGCAGGGCCAGGGCGATGGCCAGGCCTCCCACCTCCAGCGTGACCGGCAGGCGCTCGAGGATGGCGTCGCTCACCTGCTGACCCGTTCGGTAGGAGCGCCCGAGGTCACCGGTGGCGGCGGCGCCGACCCAGTGGACGTAGCGCAGCGGGAGGGGCTCGTCGAGACGCAGGTCCGCGTGGACCTGGGCCACTGCTTCCGGGGATGCACTCTGCGGACCCAGGATCTGGAGCGCGGGGTCGCCGGGCAACAGGTCGGTGAGCAGGAACGTCAGCACCGACACCGCGAACAGCGTCGCGAGCAACGGCGGCAGGCGATGGACGACCAGGCGCAGGATCGCCGGCCGGCGCGTCGGCGCCTCGGGCGCGGGCACGGCATCCGCTACGACGCCCGCCACACCTCGCCCCACATCGTGGTGGCCCCGGGGACGCCCTCACCGAGGGTTCCATCCGGGAAGGTCCAACCGTCGAGGTTCTTGACCGCGTGACGCACCGCGAGCACGGTCAGCGTCCCCGCGGTGAAGGTGTTCGGGACCTGGTCGGCGAGGACCATCGAGATCTTCTCGACCGCGGCCTTCCGGGTGGCGAAGTCGGTGGTCGTCCGCAGCACGTCGATCTGCTCGGTGACCGCCGGGTCGGTGAAGTTGGTGAAGTTCAATGGGCTGCCGACGCCGAAGGCGTTCGAGAAGATGACGTACGGATCGTCCTGCGAGCTGACCCGCCAGCACTTGGCGTCGTAGTCACCGGCCATCGCCTGGCTGATGTGGGTGGCCTGTTCGACCTGGTTCAGATCGACCTTCACGCCGACCGACTCCCAGAACGCCTGGTACAGCTGGGACAGTTCGATGAGGCTGGGGTCAGGCGGGCAGTCGAACGTGATGGCGATCGGATCACCGACCGCTTTCCCATCAGAACGGTTGGGGTCACTCACGTACTCGTCGACCAGGGCGATTGCCTTGTCCGGTTGGTTGGACGGCCATGCCTGCGCCGCCGCCTCGGAGTAGTAGGGACTGTCCTCGGAGAAGTACTGCGTCTGGGGCGGCGTCATGCCCGTGCCGCCGAGGACGTCGACGAGTTGGTCCTGGTCGAGCGCGTAGGCCAGTGCCCGGCGCACGCGTACGTCGTCGAGGGGTGGCTTGGTGGTGTTGAAGATCGCCGAGCCGCTGTTGTTGCCGAGGTGCTCGTAGTTGTCGACCCCGTCGAGACCGCGGGTCCGGGCGATGGCGCTCTGACGGAGACTCTGGAACACGTCGATGTCGCCCGAGGACAAGCTGGCGATGCGGGTCTCCTCGTCGGGGATGGGCCGGAACACGATCTCGTCCAGGTACGGGAGACCCGGGCGCCAGTAGTCGGGGTTCCGGGTGACCACGAGACGGTTGTCGCGCTGCCACGAATCGAAGACGAAGGGACCGGTGCCCACCGGGTGCGAACCGGCGTCGGCGCCGGCGGCCTTCGCCGCCGTCGGCGAGAACGGCCACCCGACCGCGCCCGTCAGCACGCTGGGGAAGGCGGCGTTCGGGTCACTGAGCCGGTACACGACGGTGAGGTCGTCGATGACGTCCACCGAGGAGACGTCGGTCACGGAGCCGGCCAGGTTCGAGCCGGGCACGTTGATGTACTCGTCGAAGTCCGTCTTGATCGCCTCAGCGTTCAACGGCGTGCCGTCGTGGAACCGCACTCCAGGGCGAAGCGTCAGCGTCCAGGCATCGAGGGTGTCGTTGGGCTCGAGCGACGACGCCAGGTACGGCCGGGGCTCGCCGGTCTCGTCTCGGCGGAGCAACGGGTCGTAGATGGCGAGGGCGACGTTGATCCCGGGATTCGAGAAGTTCCCTTGCCCCGGCAACCAACTGTTGGTCTCGGCCTCCAGCCCGACCGTGATGGAGCCACCGGTCACCGGCTCACCCTGATCGGACTGGTCCGTGGGGCTGGCCCCCGCCGAGGTTGCCGTGGTGTCCGTCGCCTCGTCGGCGCCATCGTTGCCGCAGGCCGGCACCGTCGAGGCGATGATCGCGACCAGCGCGGCGGTCCGTACCAGCCGCGACCCCCATCGATGTGGCATGACCGCCCCTCCCGAAGGTGCGTGAAGGCTCCATGGTCCGTGACGGGATGAGGTCAGTCTCCGAACGGGGCGCAGCCGCCGGAAGGGCCAATGGTCCCCTTCCTATGGATTCCTCCACACCTGGGGCCGCGCGTCGTGCGCGAAACCGGACGAATCGACCCTGACGGCGGGCGCGGCCGATCAGCGCTCGATGCGTTCGGGCAGCAGGAACGGATACGGACGTCGACGGACCCGTCGCTGCCAGCCGCGGTCGACGCGCCGCAGCGCCTGCAACGCGGCCCAGGTGCGAGCATCGCTGCGGTAGTCGGCCCGGACCTCGGCCTCGGTCAGCGGCGGTGCGACGTGTCGATTGGCCTCGGCCAGCACGGCGCTGATCTGCTCGTCGAGCCGTTCCTTCACCAGGTTGGCGGCCAGATCGAGGAGAACCGTGCGGGGCTGGTGATAACGCTCGATCACGTCCGGCACCACGAACCGGGCCACCGGATACCGCAGCAGCCACGGCAAGGAGGCGAGGAACAGACCGGTGTCGAGTGCCTCGGAACCATCGGGCCGCCGGAGCAGCGGCGTCGTGATGTCGAAGTAGACGAGGTCGTCGCCGCGGACGGCCCAGTTCGAGAGCTGGGCGTCGAACCCGACCGTCTCATCGGTCACCGCGACGACGCGCTCGACGATCTCGCCGAACAGGCCTGGAGCTCGGTCCGGCTCCACCCGGGCCACGTCCGTGGCGATGGAACCCGCGGGCAGCACGGGCTGCACGCAGTAGACGGCCACGGTTCCGTCGTCGCGCACCAGGCTCCGGACCTCGGTGTCGACGACATCGACGCCCCTCGCCGCGAGGATCTCGAGGTACTGGCCGAGCGTGCGCACGTATGCCGCGGCACCGGCCGGCGCCGGGAACGGCGGTAGCCGCTTGCACGCGACCACGGGCTCGGAGGCCGGCCACCCGAGCACGAGCGAGATCTCGCCGTAGCCCAGCACGTGCAGCGCGTCGCGCTGGTCGCTTCGGAGCGCGTTGTCCACGTCTACTTCGAGGGATCGCAACTGGTCGTCGGTGATCATGGGCCGAATGTGCGGCGGACGATGGCGATGATCTCGTCGACCTCGTCGTCGGTCACGGTCAGTGGGGGAAGGAACTGGAGCACGGACGGGTCGTTGTTGGCGAAGATGGCGAACACGCCGGCCTCGATCATTTCCCGTGCCGCGCTCATCCCGCCGCCTGCCTCCGGGAACTCGAGCCCCATGAACAGGCCTCGGCGACGCAGCTCGAACGGCAGGCCGGCGAATCCCGCCTCGAACCGGTCCCCCACCAGCCGGACGCGGGTGTCGAAGCCCGGCGCCTCGATGATGTCGAGCACCGCCAGGGCGGCCAGGCACCCGATCTCCGCGCCCCCGAAAGTGGAGATGTGGACGAAGGGGTGCTCGTCGAAGAAGGCGTGGATCTCCGCGGTCATCAAGGTGGCGGTGATCGGATAGATGCCCCCGGAGAGCCCCTTGCCGGTGGTGAGGATGTCGGGTTCCAGGCCGGCCCCGATGCTGCACCAGGTGGAGCCGGTCCGGCCGAGCCCGGTCTGCACCTCGTCTGCGATGAACACCGCCCCGCGCGACCGGCACAGCTGCTGCACGCCCTCGAGGTAGCCGGCACGAGGCATCGGCATGCCGAGGGTCGCCGGGATCGGTTCGAGGATGACCGCCGCAGTGCTGTCATCGACGGCGGCATCGAGGGCATCGAGGTCGTCGAAGGGGACCTGCTGGAATCCAGCGAGGTTGGGTCCGAACGGGTCGCGGTACTCGGGGTCGCCGGCGGCCATCGACAGCCCGGTGTGCCCGTGGTACCCGCCGACGGCCGACACGATCCCGTGCCGGCCGGTGTGAGCCCTCGCCAGCTTGAGGGCGAGATCGTTCGCCTCTCCCCCGCCGACCCCGAAGACCACCCCGGGGAGACGACCGCCGGTGGTGGCCGCCAACCGTTCGGCGAGCCGCGCCCGCCAGCCGGACACCAGGTGGTGGTTGCCGATGTCGAGGTGATCGAGTCCGTCCCGGACGGCGTCGATCACCTGAGGGTGACGATGGCCCAGGTTGAACACCCCGCCGTTGCAGTGGCAGTTGTAGAACCAGCGTCCGCTGAAGGCGTCCCGGAAGCGCGAGCCGGAACGTTCGCCCATCACGAGGTCGAGCCCGAGAGCCTCGAAGGCCGCGACCTTGCCCGGGTTCACGTGTTCACCGAACGCCGCCGCCGTCGCGGCCGCGCTCGGATACGGCTGCGGCACCGGACCGGTCACGCCGGCCGCCCGCTGGTGAACGCGGCGGTCGAGTGCGGCAGGCCGGCCCGGCGGTCACGGACCTGCCAGTACCGGCGAACCCACGAGGGCCGGAGGTCGCGGCCCCGTGCCCCGGCGACGTCGGAGATCCAACGAGCGGTCAGTTCATCGCCCTCGGCGAACGCCGCCTCCGGCTCCGGCGGATCGGCGATCCAGCGCCGTTCGACCGCATCCCGCTCCGCGGCGTAACGATCGAGCAGGCGCGCCGGATCGGACATCACCCGCCGGTGCAGCAACTCGTGCCGCCACCATGGCGAGCCCGGATCGAAGTGGTCGTCGGGAGCCGGTCCGAGATCGAGCGGTTCCGTGACCCGCACGGGCTTGAACAGACCGGTGCACGGCGCGGAGGTCGCGGTGACCCAGTGCTGGGCCGCACCGTCCGGTCGGAGCTCGGCCACCCAGGAGGCGGTCGATTGCGAAGCGGCGGCCAGCCCACCGGCGTGCATGCAGGGCGCGCCCATGGCCCCGGTCAGCAACGAGTAGTCGGGATCGGGTCCGCCGGTGCCATGGTCCCGCAACACCGCCATGAGGTCGGAGACCGACGTCGCTCGCCCCGCCGCGGTGCGGGTGATCCGCTGCCGGTCGCGGGAGCACGACAGCCGGGTGTGGAGCCGGTCGGCGTGGTCAGCGAACCCCGGGATCGTCAAGCCGTTGCTGATCGATCGGGCCCCGGAGCGGATCGGCTCCACCGCGTGCAACGACCCTGCGGTCTCCACCACGAACGCGGCCCGAGGGTCGGCCACGATGAAGCTGTTGTGATAGGTGCGGCTGCGCTTCTCGTGCCCGCATCCCCCGCCTTGGCCGTAGCGGCCGAGGAGGTCGACGATGACCTCGACCGCGGCCTCGGCGTGGTCGGCCCGCTCGAGCGCGAGGCGGAGGAGATCCATGCCGGTGAGGCCCTGGGCGGCGTAGGGCTGGTCGGTCCAGACGGCTTCGTTGCCGATCACGACGCCGTGCTCGTTGGCGCCCATCTCCGCGCCCCACATCCAGAACGGTCGAGACAGCAGCACCGCGTTGGTGGCCGCCGCTTGATCGATGTCGATCCAGGTGCAGCGCACCCGACTGCTCGGCTCGTGCTCGCGACGCGGCTGCCAGTCGAGGAGCTGGGCCTCATTGGCATCCCGATCGCTGTTCTTGGCGAACAGCACCCGGTCGGCCTCGACCACCACCATCGTGTCGCACACGACGTGCAGGCTAGGTCACCGTCGGTGAATGGACCTTCGGCCCTGCCCGGGTGGGACCTCCAACCTTATGTTCGGATCATGGAACGTCTGAGCGTGCTCGATGCCGAGTTCCTCCACGTCGAGGACGGCATCGCTCACATGCACATCGCCGGGTTGTCGATCTTCGAGGGCCCTCGTCCCGAACTCGCCGAGCTCACCGCCATGATGGCGTCGAAGCTGCACCGGATCCCGCGGTACCGCCAACGGATCCGCACGGTGCCCTTCGAGCTGGGCCGGCCGGTCTGGGTCGACGACCCGCACTTCAACCTCGAGTACCACGTGCGCCACACCGCGTTGCCCGCACCGGGTGACGACGGCGCGCTTCGTCGCCTCATGGCCCGTCTGATGAGCCAAGAGCTCGACCGCGAGCGCCCGCTGTGGGAGGCCTGGCTCGTCGAGGGCATGGAGGGAGGCCGCTGGGCCCTCATCTCGAAGGTGCACCACTGCATGGTGGACGGGGTGTCCGGCGCGGACCTGCTGAGCATCGTGCTCGACCTCGAACCAGAGGTCGCCCTGACCGAACCGGAGCCGTGGACACCATCGCCCGAGCCGTCCGGCGTGGCCAAGGTGCTCGATGCCTGGTCCGGCCTGGCCGGCGACAGCTTCGACCTGCTCCGGCGGGCGCCGGCGGTCGTCCGCGATCCGGTCGGTGCCGTCCGGGGTCTGCGCGACACCGGGGCGGGTCTCCGCCACCTGCTCGGCCACCTCCATTCGACCACGCCGACGACGCTGGAGGGCTCGATCGGGCCCCACCGGGTCTGGGCCCATGCCGCGGTCCCCATCGCCACCGTGAAGGCGATCCGCACCCAGATCGACGCCACGCTCAACGACGTCGTGCTCGGAGTTCTGACCGGGGCGTATCGCGAGCTGTTGCTGCACCGGGGCGAGGACGCCGACCACACGGTCATGCGCACGCTGGTTCCGGTGTCGGTCCGGACCCCGGATGCCCACGGTGTCCTCGACAACCGGGTCTCGGCCATCCTGCTCGAGCTTCCCGTCCACCTGGCCGATCCGCGGGAGCGGGTGGAGGTGGTCCATGCCGAGATGCAGCGCCACAAGGCGTCGCACATGAGCGAGGCCGGTGAGGTGGTCGTGCGCCTGGGCGATCTCGCTCCCCCGATGGTGGTCGGACCGCTCATGCGGACCGCGACCAAGGTCCTGGCCCAGATGCCTCAGCGGTCGGTCAACACGGTCACCACCAACGTGCCAGGGCCGCAGTTCCCGCTCTATTGCCTGGGGCGGGAGATGGTCGAGTACTACCCGTTCGTGCCCCTGACGTACGGCGTCCGCGTCGGGACGGCGATCATGTCCTACAACGGGTGGCTCGCCTTCGGCGTCACCGGGGACTACGACTCCGCCAGGGACGTCGACGTCCTGGCCGATGCCATCCCGGACGGCTTCGAGGCGTTGCGCTCGCTCGTGGCCCCCGCTCCCGCCCGGCGGAGCCGCAAGCCGGCGTGACCGACAGAGCGGCTCGACCCACTCCTCGTCACCTTCGGGTGTGGTAGAGCCGGGTTCCACAGACGTCGACCCAGGGGATTGCCGCATGGCGCCGAAGACGATGCACGCAGTGGTCCTGACCGGGCACGGCGGTCTCGACAAACTCGAGTACCGCGACGATGTGCCGGTTCCCGAACCCGGGCCGGGGGAGGTGCGCATCGAGGTCAACGCGTGCGGGATGAACAACACCGACGTGTGGGTCCGCGAGGGCGCCTACGGCCTCGAGGACGATCCGGAGGCGGTATCCACCTGGCGGCGGGGCCGCTCCACGCTGACCTTCCCCCGCATCCAGGGCACCGACAGCGTCGGGCGGATCGAAGCCGTCGGTAACGGTGTGAACGAGGCTCGGATCGGCCAGCGGGTCATGGTCGACTTCTCGATCTACAACCGCGAGGACGACAGCTTGGCCGACATCGACTACATGGGCCACGGCCGCGATGGCGGGTACGCCGAGTACCAGGTGGTCCCGTCGGACCACGCCCACGGGGTGCGCACCGACATCAGCGACGCCGAACTGGCCACGTTCTGCTGCGCCTACCTCACCGGCGAGCACATGCTCGATCGGGTGCGGCTCAAGGCCGGTGAGCGCGTCCTCATCACCGGAGCGTCCGGGGGCGTGGGGTCCGGGCTCATCCAGCTCGTGCGGGCACGGGACGCCATCCCCTATGCCGTGACCAGCGCGGGGAAGGCCGACGCGGTCCGCTCCCTCGGCGCCGAAGGCGTCGTCCTGCGCGATGGTGGAGACCTGGTCGAACAGGTGGCCGAGATGCTCGACGGCCACGACATCGACGTGGTCGCCGATCTCGTGGCCGGTGATCTGTTCAACGACCTGCTCCGGATCCTCAAGCCCGAGGGCCGCTACACGACATCGGGCGCCATCGGCGGACCCGTGGTGTCGCTCGACCTGCGAACCATGTACCTCAAGCACCTCGAGCTCCATGGTTCGTCGCAGGGCACCCGCCGGGCCTTCCGCCGGCTGGTCGCGTACATCGAGACCGGGGCGGTCCGACCGCTGCTCGGCGGCACCTACCGACTCAGTGACTTCCACCGCGCCCAGACCGACTTCATGGCCAAGCACTTCGTCGGCAACCTCGTCGTCGTCCCCGACGCGAAGTGGGACGAGATCGGCGCACCGCATGCCGCCTGAGAACCGCCGGCGGATCCGGGTCATCGACACCCACTACGGCGGCGACGTGAGCCGGATCGTCGTCGACGGCGTGCCCGCGGTTCCGGGCGACCGGGTGCTGGAGAAGCGGGCGTGGCTCGAGGCCCACGGCGACGCCCTTCGCCGCATGCTGCTCAGCCCGCCCTACGGAGACCCGTCGATGTGCGCCAACGTGATCGTCGACACCACCGTCGAGGGAGCCCAGGCCGGCTACGTGATCATGGAGGCCATGGGGTACCCGCACTTCTCGGGTTCCAACTCCATCTGCGTCGCCACCGCGCTGCTCGAAGCCGGTCGGATCCCGCTCGGTCCCCCGGGCCGTCAGGAGGTCCTCCTCGAAGCACCGGCCGGATTGATCACCTCGGTGGCCCAGCACGACAGCCGGCACGTCCACGCCGTGACGCTCACCTGCGATCCCGCCTGGATCGCGGCCCGTGACCTGGTGGTCGAGCTCCCCGAGTGGGGCCCGGTCCGCTTCGATCTCGTGTGGTCGGGCTGTTTCTACGCCGTGGTCGATGCCGACGACTTCGGCTTCGCCCTCACCGCGGCCGAACGGCCGGCGCTCGCCGCCTTCGGCCTCGAGCTGTGCCTGGTCGCCACCCCCGAACTGGATCTGACCCACCCCCGTTTCGGCGACACGGGAGGCCTGTCCTTCGTCTGCTTTGCCGGGCCGGTCGAAACCGACGAATCCGACGGCCGGCGCCGGAGTCCGTCGGCCACCTACGTCCACCCCGGGGTGGTCTGCCGTTGTCCGACCGGAACGGGAACGGCCGCACGACTGGCCCTGCTGGTCGACGATGGTGCCATGACCACGGGCGATCGCCTGGTGACCGTCTCCCCCACCGGAAGCGAGATGGAGGGCGAGGTACTCGGCCCGTTGGCCGCCGACGGGCACGATGCCACCTCGGTCGCGGTGACCGGGCGGGCGTTCACCCTGGGCTACACGGACCTCGTGGTGAACCTCGACGACGACCTCGCCGAATGCGAAGGCATCTGGGAGCTGCTCGAAGGTTCCGCGGTGGCGCCCGACGCCTGACGCTCGGCCCGCCCCGAAGCGTGGGGTCGATTCCCACGGAACGTGAGCACCACGACGACACGTGGGACGGCCACGGTACGTGGTCGCGCGATCGTGTCCCCGTGCCGTCCGCAGCAACGCGTCGAAGGAGACCTCGCCATGGAGAGAAGGAACGATGGGGAACGGTTGCGCTCCCTGCTGCTCCAGCTCTCACTCATCGTCGCGACCTTGGTCGTGGCGGTGCTGCTGTTCCGGTACATGTCGGCGTCGCTCCGTCCCGTGGGCGCCGCCGCCGACAGCTGACCTGCTGGGGGTCAGACGGCGAACTGGGCCCTGCGGTCGAGCAGTGCGTGGCGGGTGGCGGACAGCTGCTCGGCAGCCCGCAGGGCCCAGTCGTCGTACGGCCACTCCGGTAGGGGAGATCCGGTCCACGCCGCGAGCGCATCGTCGATCAGGGCGAGCTGCTCGGACCCGGTGGCGTCGAGCGCTCGACGGGCCAGGTCCTCGAACCGGTGGGCATCGACCTCCACACCGTCGGCCAGCGAGAGCTGCTGGTCGCGCCGGACCACCACATCACCGGCTGCCGCCCGGAGCCGGGCGAGCACGTTCCTGAGGCGCCGACGGGCACGCTCCACGGTGACGTCGGGCCAGAGCACGTCGAGGACCTGCTCGACGTGCGCCGTGCGATGCAGCGCCAGGTAGGCGAGCAGAGTACTGGGATGTCCGGCCGACAGCGTCGCTCGCTCGCCGTCCCGCTCGACCGTGAGCGGGCCCAAGATGGCGATCCGCACGTCGTCCCGGGATGCGGTCGGGCTACCGGCCGATCCTGTGATGCCGTGGCGGGACGAGAGGTCATGGGTCCGGCGGATGCCGAGGGCCGACAAGACGCGCCGACGGCTGGTGGACACCGCCGGCCGGCTCATGCGCAGGAGCTCGGCGATGGTGGCGTCGTCGACGCCCTCCGCGGCCAGGAGCGCAATCCGCAAGTGGTCGACCGACAGGTCAGAGACCAGCGGGACCCTCGGGGTCACTGCGATGCCGTGAGCAGTGAGGAGACGCCGGAGCTGATCCACGCCGCCCGCTGATCCGACCGATTGCGCCTGGGCCAGCAGATCGGTCCCGAGTGCCTCCGCCTCGGCTCGTCGGCCGTCGGCGAGGAGTCGGACGACGTAGGCCTGCGCCGTGCGCCAGCGCAACGCGGGATAGCCGTGGAGAAGTTCATCGGCCCGCTGGAAGTGCTGGTCGTAGGACCCGCTCGGCGCCAGCAGGCCTCGGCTCCGCTCGAGCTGACCCTGCTCCCGGGGCGCGCTGTCGGGGCGGACCCAGGACTCGAGGTTGGCCAGCACCGCCTCGGCGTCCTGTCGCCGTCCGGCCAACACGTACGCCTCGATCAGGTTGTGACGCCACGCCACCTGCGCCGGTCCGATCGTGTCGCCGAACGCGGCCTGCACCGGCTCGAGCACTTCGATCGCCTGATCGAGGTTGCCGGCAAGCAGTTCGGCCACCGCCAGCGCGCTCACCGCGCCGATCTGCGCGGGGCCGCGGGGCACGGCGCGGCGCGGGATCAGTTCGCGGACGTGACCACGGCACGACTCGAGTCGACCCTGCGTCGCTTCCACTTGGGCCAACTCGACCAGGGCGAAGCGAGCGTCGTTGACCGCACCGGTGGCGCGTGCGATCTCGAGCGCGCGAGTGCCGTCGGCGAGCGCTCGATCGAGGTCGGCGCGGCGACGCGCCAGCCACGCCGACGTGGCCAGCGGGAACGAGAGCGCAGCCAGCGCCCGGCGGGCGTCCAGTGGCGCAATCACCCGCTCGAGGAGGGTCCGGGCCTCGCCGAGGTGACCCCGCCACGCCATGGCCATCGCCGCGGTCGAGAGCAGCGCAATCGCGTCACGATCGGTCGACCCCTCGCTGAGCCGGCCCAGCGGCCGCTCGCACGCGTTCTGCGTCTGGGCCGGATCCGCTCCTTCCGTCAGCGCGGTCGCGGCCTCGGCCATGGTCACCAGGTCGAGCGTGGCCACGGTCGCCGGGCACCGCTCCATCGCCTCGAGGTCCCGGCGCGCGGTGACGAGCAGTTCGTGGACGGTGGCGATCCGACCTCGGTTGAGCAGTCCGGGCACCAGGAGCAACCGCAGACGGGCGGCACGAACTGCGCCCGCGTCCAGCTCGGCCACGGCGGAGGTCACGGCATCGACGCCGGTCCGCGAGCTCTCGGTGGCCAACATGAGCCGCGCTCGCACGTCGGTCGCGTGGTGGCTGGCCGGGGCGAGACCCAGCGCCCGACGAGCACGATCCGGGCGACCACCGAGCAACCAGTGCTCGGCCGCCGCCGCCCACTCACCCAGGTCCTCGAACGCGTCGGCCACGTCGAGCTCGCTGTGGCGCCGCCGCGCCACCCGGAGCCGCTCGGCGGCATCGACGAGGACGTCCGGGTCCTCGGGGAAGCTACGGCCGCCGTCGTCGTCGAGCACGGTGTCGAGACCGGTGACCCCGCGGGCCGACGGGGCCTGGGTCACGAGCACCGAGACATCCAGTCCCGTCAGGTCCGCGCACGCAAACGACAGGGTGGCGGCCGAGGCGAGATCGAGTCGATGCGCGTCGGGTACGAGGAGCAGCACCGGTCCCTCGAGCGCAGCCGCCGCGAACAACCCGCGAAGATCGGCACCCGCGCCCAGGTGATCACCGATGAAGCGACCGGTGGACGCGGCATCGAGGGCCGCGGCGTGGCCGGGTGCGAGCGTCGCGGCCGCATCGGAGAGCGCCGCGACCTGGTCGGCCAGGCCCTGCCAGGGCGGCCACGGCTGGTGCGGCGCGGACAGCTCGATGACTCGGACGCCGGGATCGACCCCGGCCCGGGCGCGTCGCAGGACCCCTGCTCGCCATGGGGCGCTTCCGATGGCCACCTTCGAGCGTCCGGGGACCGTCACCACTTCCCGATCCGTGGGCATCGCCTGGCTACTCGCCCTCTCCTCGTCCAACGACCACGCCCGTTCGCGGGATGCTAGGCCCCGTACCCCTGGCGTTCGGGACCGAGCGTGCGAAATGGTCCGTTCGGCCCCCGGGGGACGACGAGGCGACCCAGCGTGACTATGCCTGGTAGAGCGTGGCGAGGCGACGCTCGGCTTCTCGGAGCGCGATCGAGCCGAGTCGCACCCGCTTGCGACGGCCGGAGGCGCCCGCCACGACCTCGACGGACGCCCGGGGGAGCTCGAAGGCCGCCGCCAGCAGGTCCTCGACTGCGGTGTTGGCCTTGCCGGCCCGCGGTGGGGCCACCACCCGTACCTTGCACGCGCCGCCGTGCGGGCCGACCACCTCGTCACGCGACGCGCCCGGCTGGACGTGAACCACGATCACGACGCCGTGCCCGGTCTCGAGCAGCTCCGGCCAGTTGGCGACGACGTGGTCAGATGCCATACCCGGTGAGGGTGTCGACCACGCTGCGCAGGACGGCGGCGACGGTCGGGTGGTTGCCCTCGAAGCGGATGGCCGACTCCTCGAGCTGCTCGGTCACGCCTTCGTGGTCGCCCGAACCCGGCTTCTCGAGCAGCGAATCGATGCGCTGGACGAGCGAACGCAGCTCGGCTCGCTCCTGGTCGTCGATGACCCCGTCCGCCTCGGAACGGGCGATCGCGGACTTCAATTCGTCAAACACGGAGCGGAGCTTGTCGTCCATCGCCGCGACCCTATCGACCCCCGGGACCCCGACGCCCCGTCGGACCGGCGCCGTCTCTCACACCCGCCGCGCCACGATGGTGGCCGCGCCCTCCGCTTCACGGTGGTGGAGGATCTCCACCGGCAGACGGCCGAACTCGGCACCGAGCGCGCCCAGCTCGGCGTGGAAGCGACCCGGGGTGGGCTGACCCACCGCGGAGAGCACGGTGACCACCACGATCCCGCCCACGACCGTGTGGTCGACGAGGGCCGGCCACAGGTCGGGCTGGCGATAGCGCTGGCACACGACCAGGTCGAACCGACCCGTTCCCTCCGGCAGCCCCGCGGTCAGATCGTGGACCGATGCCTCGACCCGGTCGGGCACGGCGTATCGGACGGCCAGCGCTCGCGTCGCCTCCACCGCCACCACCGAGATGTCGAGGGCGACCACGGTCAGCCCGGTCGACGCCATCCACACGGCGACTGCTCCGACACCACAGGCCACGTCGAGCGCCGTGCCCCGTTGGGGCAGCACGACACCGCTGGCCGCCAACCCGTCGGGCGCGGCGGGCACCGCCACGGGGGCCCGCCGGTGGCGCTCGTCCCAGCGCGGGCGGTCGTCGCTCATCGCTGGGATGCAAGCAGATCGCCGACCCCGTCGGCGTCCGAACGCCGACGCTCTCCCGCTGGATATGACGGATCCATGACGTCAGCGTTCTGCTTCGGTCCGAAGACCCCCCCGGAATAGAGGGAGAACCGCCCTCCCGTCGTCGTGTATTGTTGCGATTCCATTTCATTTCGTCTCACTCGACAGCTCGTGATCGTCGGCGCGTTTCCCCGCGTCCGCAGGATCGCACCCAGCGCAGACGGTTCCAGTTGGTGTGGGCCGCTGCGCTGGGTGCGGCCATCCAGGCCGGGAAGATCCGGAAGGCGATGCGCCCGCGATGTCCGCAGTCACGCCAGCCACAGGCGGAACAGGTCACGCACCCGGTCGACGTTGACGTTCTTGGCCGCGCTCACCCACACCACATCCGACCGATCGAGGCCGCATCCGTGGGCCAGGTCCTTCTTGCGCTTCTCACGCGCCTTGGACTTGACCTTGTCGTGCTTGGTGGCGATGACCGTGTGCGGGAGCGCACACGACCGCAGCCAGTCGAGAAGCTGGATGTCGAGCTTCGTGGGGCCGATCTCCCCGTCGACCAGGACCGCGACCATGGTGAGCTCCTCCCGCCCGAGCAGGTAGCCCTCGATCATCGGACCGAACGCGTCCCGCACGTGCCGGGGGGCCTTGGCGTAGCCGTACCCGGGGCAGTCGACCACCGTGCCACCCTCCCGCAGGGCGAAGCAGTTGAGCAGCTGCGTCCGGCCGGGGGTCTTCGACGTCTTGGCCAAGCCGTTGCGGTTGGCGATCGCATTCAACAGCGACGACTTGCCGACGTTCGAGCGGCCCACCACCGCGACCTCGGCCGTCGTCGGCGGCAGCCCCTCGAGCCGATCGGCGGAGGTGACGAACTCGAGCTGCAACGGTGGGGTGGCGGCCATCGCCGGCGAGCGTGCCACAGGTGGGTCCGCGGCGTCGTCGCCGGCCGAGCGGCCGAGCGGCCGAGCGGCCGAGTGGCCGAGTGGCCGAGTGGCCGAGTGGCCGAGTGGCCGAGTGACGGATGCCACAGACCACGGGGGCGGTATTGCTAGATATTTCTGGCAAAATGCGTGACATGCGAACCACGGACCCGAGAGTCGGCGAACTGCGATCGATCGAGATCTTGCGTGGCCTTTCCCCACGCCGGCTCCGCCGCCTGTCCGGTCTCGTCGACGAGGTGTCCGTCGATGCCGGCACGGTGTTGATCACCCAGGGCCAGCTGAACCGGCACGCCTATTTCATCCGGGCCGGTGCCGTCGGCATCGACGTCGACGGCGAGCGGGTCGCCACGGTGACCTCGGGTTCGATCGTCGGCGAACGCACCGCCATCGCCCATGGGCTCGCCAACGCCACCGTGACCGCGGTCGAACCCACCACGGTGTTCGCCGTGGATCACCGGGCACTGCTCGGCACCGCGGCCGAAGACGACGAATTCCACCGCGTGCTCCGCGATCTGGCCGTCGTGCGCACCAACCAAGCCGCCTGATCGCGGCCCGTCACCGGGCCCGGACTGGCACGGGCCGACACGACTCAGCGGTGATGTGGGACACTTGTCACAGTCGTCTCGTCTTCGGAGGCCTGCTGTGCTCGCTGATCAGATCCTCGATTCCAAGGGCCGAGACGTCGCCACGATCGCGCCCGAAGCAACGGTGAACGACGCGATCGCGGCGCTCGCCCAGCACAACGTCGGCGCCCTCGTCGTCTCGAGCGACGGCAGTTCGGTCACGGGCATCATCTCCGAGCGCGACATCGTGCGCCGGCTGGCCTCTATCGGTCCCGAAGCCATGTCGCTCGCGGTTCGCGAGCTGATGAAGGCCGAGGTCGCCACGTGCAGCGGGCGGGCGGACACCGAGCAGATCATGAACACCATGACCGAAGGACGGTTCCGTCACATGCCGGTGGTCGAGGACGACCGGCTCACCGGCATCATCTCGATCGGCGATGTCGTGAAAGCACGAATCGGCGAGTTGGCCAGCGAGCGCGAGCAGCTCGTCGGCTACATCCGCGACGGCCGGTAGCCGCCCGCCGGCCACGGCCTGTAGACCCGGCCCGGTGACCGCATCCATCGACCACGTCATGCCCGCGTTGCCGGCGCAACCGCCGACGGTGCCCTGGCCCACCACCGACTGGCCCACCGGCGAGCCCGCGGCCGATCTCGACCCGCTCCTCACCGAGGTGATGGACCCCGACGGTGCCCTGGCCCGGACCCGGGCCGTCGTCGTCGTGCACCACGGTCGCCTGGTCGCCGAGCGGTACGGCGATCGCACCGATGTGTGGGGCGACACCATCGGCGACCCGGTCACCGCCGCCACCCCACTCATCTCCTGGTCCATGGCCAAGTCGATGCTCCACGCCGTGGTCGGCATGCTGATGGCGGAGGGGTGGTTGGTCCTGGACGCCCCCGCCGAGGTGCCGGAGTGGACGTCCGGTGATCCCCGTTCGGCGATCACCCTCGAGCACCTGCTCACCATGCGCGACGGCCTCGACTTCACCGAGGACTACGTCGACAGCGGCGTCTCCGACGTCATCGAGATGCTGTTCGGATCGGGCATCGCCGACACTGCCGCTTACGCCGCCGGCCGGCCGCTCGCCCATGCCCCGGGTTCGACGTTCAACTACTCGTCCGGCACCTCGAACGTGATCTCGGGGATCGTGCGTCGGACACTGGGCGGCGAGAACCCGTACCGGGCCTTCCTGCACGAGCGGCTGTTCGGTCCCATCGGGATGCGGTCGGCCGACCCCCGCTTCGACGACGCCGGGACCTGGATCGCGTCGTCGTACGTGTGGGCCACGGCACGCGACATGGCCCGCTTCGGCCAGCTCTACCTCCGCGACGGCATGTGGGACGGCGATCGGCTCCTCCCGGAGGGATGGGTCGACCACGCCCGGCGGGCCCGCTCCGTCGACCCCGAGGACGGACGCCTCTACGGCGCGCACTGGTGGGTGGTGGGCGACGACGTCGGCAGCTTCTGGGCCAGCGGCTACGAAGGCCAGTCGATCCTCGTGTGCCCGGGTCTCGACCTGATCGTCGTCCGCCTCGGCAAGTCCACCACCGAACAGGGCCCGGCGCTGGCCGATTGGCGGCGCCGCGTGGTGGACGCGTTCCGACCGGCCGGAGATCAGGTCGCCCGGAGATCAGGGACGTAGCACCTGACCGTTGGCATCGAGGCAGCCGGCGGGCGGCGTGGTGGCATCGGGGCCGCCGGGCGGGCACGGGCCCAGGGTGTGCGATGTCGTGGTGGGCCCGGTCGGCTGCTGGTCGACCAGCCCCGGGTCCTGGCCCGAGGCGCACCCGGCGAGCAGACCGACGGCCACGACCGCGGCCAACCGTCCTCGGCGAACGACGTCGACCATGCCTCGCATCCTTGCACGGGGAAGCGCCGGTCCTCGGGTGGTCGGTGGTCGGGCCATGAGGTGATCGGTGATCATCGGTCGTCTCGCGACTCGTCGTTCACTCGAGACCGTAGAAGAGCCGCTCGACCACCCGGCGGGCCCGCCTCGTCGTCCGCCGATGATGCTCGACCAGCTCGCTGGTCGTGGTGTCGAGCGAGCGGGCCAACACCCCGAGCGGCTCGAGCGCCTCGGGGACCACGTCGCCCTGCCCGAGGCACAGCCACGACCGGTTGCGGACCCGATCTCCCCAGCGGTGGGCGTCGGCGAGCAACTGCGCGTCGGATGCCGAGACCACCTGCGCCTCCTGCAACCGACCGAGCGCGGTGAGCGTGTTGCGGGCTCGCACCCCGGCGACCCACTGCAGCAACTCCACCGTCCACTCCACGTCAGCCAGCCCGCCCGGGCCGAGCTTGAAGTGACGCCACGACTCGGTCGCCTTCGGGATCCGTTCGGCCTCGACCCGGGCCTTGAGGCGGCGGATCTCGCGACGGTCGTCCTCTGTCGGCGGGTGGGTCCACGAGGCGTGCTGCACCAGGGCGGAGAATCCGCGGCCGACGGTCACGTCACCGGCGATGGGGCGCGCCTTCAACAGCGCCTGGCGCTCCCAGACGTCGGCCCACCGCTCGAGGTACACCGTGTAGCTGTCGAGGCTCCTGGCCAGCGAACCCTGGCGGCCTTCGGGGCGGAGGTCGATGTCGACGGTCACGATCCGCTGGGCAGGGGTGGTGCCGTGCAGGAAGCGGACCAGGCCGCCGGCGATCCGTTCCGCTTCGTCCCGCTCGTCGCTGTCGTGCACGAACACGAGGTCGACATCCGATGCGTACGACAGCTCACGACCACCGAGCCGGCCCATGGCGACGACCGCGAAGGGGATCTCGGGCCGGAGCAGCCGCAGCGCGGTCTCGACGGTGGCCTCGGTGACGAGGGCGAGGTCGGATCCGACCTCGGCGATGTTCGACGCACCGCCGACGTCGCGGGCGACGATGCCGAGCAGGTGACGCCGGAACCAGCGCTGCAGCGACTGCTGCTGGTCCTCCGGTTCGTCGCGCCAGCCGACCGCATCCCACGCGCTGTCCAGCAGGTCGGTGCGACTCGAGGTCTGGAGCCGGGACACGTCGGCGAGCCGCTCCACCAGGTCGGGGTTGGCCTCGATGATCTCGGTGGCGATGGGGGCGGTGGACAGGAGGTCACACAGGTTGTGGGCCGTCTCGGCCGAGTCCCGGAAGGCAGTCACCAGCCGCAGCGTCCGCTGCTCACCGGTGGCGAGCCGGCGGAGTCCGAGCAGACCCAGGTCGGGGTCGGGTCCGCTGGACAGCCAGTCGAGCAGGAGGGGCAGCAGCTGGCGCATGAGCCGGGACGAGCGGGTGAGCCCACTCGACAGCTCCCGGACCGCCTGCTCGGTGCGCGCGGGGTCGCGGAAGCCGAAGGCACCGAGGTGGGTGGCGGTCATCGCCGCCGACGCCGGCTCCCCACCGTGGGCGACCCGGGCGAAGGCGTCGAGCATCGGGCGGAAGTACCACCCCTCGTGCACCCGCCGCACCGCCAGCCGGTGCATGGCCAGGTCACGGTCGAACAGCTCGGTCGGGCCGCCCTCGGTCTCGCCCCGGTACCCGAGCGTCCGGGCGAGGCGACGGCGCTGCTCGCGGTCCTCGGGGAGGGTGTGGGTCTGCTGCTCGTTCACCAGCTGCAGACGGTGCTCGACATTGCGCAGCAGCTCGTAGGCGCGCGCGAGGGTCTCGGCCTCGGCGGCGTCGACGTAGCCGCCGTCGGTGAGCTGGCGGAGGGCGGGCAGCGTCGCCCGCACGCGGAGCGCCTCGTCGGCTGCACCGTGCACCAACTGGAGCAGCTGCACGGAGAACTCGATGTCGCGGATGCCGCCCCGGCCCCGCTTCACCTCCCGGTCGGAGAGGCCCCGGCGAGCGATCTCGTTCTCGGCCCGCGCCTTCATGCGCCGGATCTGGCGGAGATCGTCCCGATCGAACGGACGGGACCACAAGGCGGCTTCCGCCGCGGCGTCGAACCGGTCACGCAACTCGCGCGGCCCGGCGACCGCGACCGCCTTGAGCAGCGCCTGGAACTCCCAGGCCGCCGCCCACCGCTCCCAGTGGGCCTCGTAGGCGGCCATCGTTCGCACCAGGGGGCCGTCCCGGCCTTCCGGTCGTAGCTCGGTGTCGATGCGGACGCAGCGGCCGGCGACCTCGAGCATCCGGCGGGCGGCCCGATTGGCCTCCTCCGGCTCGGCGTCGGACACGAACATCACGTCCACGTCGGACACGAAGTTGAGCTCGTGGGCCCCGAACTTGCCCATCCCGACGACCGCCAGGTCGTGCTCACCCGCGAGGTGGAGCGAACAGTCGATCAGCGCGGTGGCCAGGTCCGAAAGCGCCCCGGTCGTCGTCTCGAGATCGGTTCGACCGAGCAGGTCGAGGGCCGCGATGCGCAGGAACGCCCGGCGGTGGCTGCGGCGCAGCGACTCGGGATCGGTGCCGTCGAGCGCCACGGGGGCGTCGAGATCGGTGAGCACGGCGCAGGCTGTCGGATCCTCGGCGATCAGCGCACCGAGGCTGTCGCTGGCACCGGCGACGGCCACGATGGCGTCGATGGTCGACGTCTCCGCGGCGGCAAGGTCCAGGGCACCATCGAGTCGGTCGAGGACGACCCGGACCCGACGCGGATCCGCCGAAGTCGCGATGCGCTGGTCGAGATCGCCCATCGGATCAGTGTGCCGGACCGGTCGCGGGCGACGCCGTGGCGGCCCTCTCGTAGGCTGCGGGTGTGGACCGCCTCCGCGTCGCCCTGTGCCAGCTCGACCCCACCGTGGGCGCGCTCGATGCCAACGTCACCGCCATCCTGGCGGCGGTCGACGAGGCCGAGGCCGCGGGCGCGGACCTGGCCGTGTTCGGCGAGTTGGCCATCTGCGGCTACCCACCCGAGGACCTGCTGCTCAAGCCTCGCTTCATCGCCGACTGTCGGGCGGCGCTCGACAAGATCGCCGCCCGCACCGGTCGGTGCGCGGTCGTGGTCGGCTTCCCCGACGCCGACCGCGACCTGTACAACGCCGCCGCGCTGTGCGCCGGCGGCGAGATCGTCACCACGTACCGCAAGCAGCACCTGCCCAACTACACGGTCTTCGACGAGAAGCGGTACTTCGTGCCCGGCGACGGGCGCGAATCCCTGGTCGAGATCAACGGCGTGGTCGTGGGGCTGTCGGTCTGCGAGGACTCGTGGGTGCCGTTCGGCCCCATCTCGGAGCAGGCCGCGGCCGGTGCCGAGGTGGTCGTCAACATCAACGGCTCGCCGTACCACCGGGGCAAGGCTGTGGCGCGCGAACGCATGCTCGCCACCCGGGCGGCCGACGCCTCGTGCGCCATCGTGTGGACCAACCAGGTGGGCGGCCAGGACGAGCTCGTCTTCGACGGGGCGTCGGCCATCTTCGATCCGGACGGTGAGATCGTCGCCCGGTGCCGGCAGTTCGACGAGCAAGTCCTCGTCCACGACCTGCAGCTCCGCCCCCAGTGGCGCAAGCGCCAGCTCGACCCCCGTGGCCGCTCACGCGTTCCCACCCGACCGGCGATCGAGGTCAGCGCCCCGGTCGACCCGCTGCGCGACCCGATCGACGGGGGCATCGCACCCCTGCTCGCCGACGAAGCCGAGATCTACGCCGCGCTCGTGCGCGGCACCCGCGATTACGCCCGCAAGAACGGCTTCACCGACATCGTGCTCGGACTCTCGGGCGGCATCGACTCGTCGCTGTGCACCGTCATCGCCGCCGACGCCATCGGCGCCGACCACGTGCACGCCGTCGCCCTCCCGTCGCGCTACTCGACCGAGCACTCCCACACCGACGCCGACGATCTGTGCCGGAACCTGGGGATCGACCTGGCCGAGATCGCCATCGAACCGGCGTTCGGCGCCATGCTCGAGATGCTGGCCCCCACCTTCGAGGGCACCGACCCTGACGTCACGGAGGAGAACCTCCAGGGGCGGATCCGAGCGGCGCTGCTCATGGCGATGGCCAACAAGTTCCGCGGCTGGCTGGTGGTGATCTGCGGGAACAAGTCCGAGCTGGCCGTGGGCTACACCACGATCTACGGGGTCGACATGGCCGGCGGGTTCGCCCCGATCCGGGACATCCCCAAGACCCTCGTCTACCGGCTGGCCCGCTGGCGCAACGCGCAGGCACCCGGTCCGGTCATCCCGGACCACGTGATCACCAAACCGCCGTCGGCCGAGCTCGCCCCCGATCAGCTCGACTCCGACAACCTGCCCCCGTACGAGGATCTCGACCCCATCCTCGAGCGCTACGTCGAGGATGACTGGACCGCGGCGGACCTCATCGACGCCGGATTCGACGAAGCCCTGGTCCGGCGCATCACGCACCTGGTCGACGTGGCCGAGTGGAAGCGCCGCCAGGCGCCCGTCGGCCCGCGGGTGACCCCGAAGGCCTTCGGCAAGGACCGTCGCCTCCCCATCACCAACGGCTACGGAGCCTGACCGTGCGACAGGGCTTCGATGCCGTCGTGTTCGACTTCTCTGGGGTGATGGTGTCGTCCGCGTTCACCGCCATCGGCGAGTACGCCTCCGGACACGGCATGAGCGAGGACGAGTTCATCGAGTTCCTCATGGGCCCGTACTCCGAGGACACGGACCACGCCTGGCACCAGGCCGAGCGGGGCGAGATCGGCATCACCGACTGGATCACCGACACCATGGCCCGAGCCGAGGCCGACGGCATCGGCCTCGACCTGTCGTTCATGGTGAAGATGATCGGTGACCTCGAGGTCCACGACGTGATGGTCGACGCGGCCCGGACCCTGCGGGCCGACGGCTACCGCACGTCCCTGCTCACCAACAACATCGCCGAGGGACGGGACTCGTGGCGGCCCCTGCTCCCCCTCGACGAGCTGTTCGACGACGTCGTCGACAGCTCCGAGGTCGGTCTCCGCAAGCCCAACCCCGCCATCTACCGGCTGGCGCTCGATCGGCTCGGCAGCATCGATCCGGCCCGAGCGGTCATGCTCGACGACCACCCCGGCAACTGCGCCGGGGCCCGGCTGGCCGGGATGCAGGCCATCCTGGTCGAGGACCCGGCAGTGGCCGTCGACGAGCTCTGGGCTCTGCTCGCCGGTTGAGCCGGCCGGTGCACCCCGCTGGCGTCGTCCGTAGAACACGTTCTAGTTTCTCGGAATGTTCTCGCTGGACGGCAAGGTCGCACTGATCACCGGTGCCGCATCGGGTATCGGCCGGGCGACCGCGCAGCGCTACGCCGCCGCCGGGGCCTCGGTGGTGCTGGCCGATGTGGCCCAGGACGCCGTCGACGCCGTGGCCGCCGACCTCGGTGAACACGCCGTCGCGGTGGCCTGCGACGTGTCCGACACCGAGGCCGCCGCCGCGGCGGTGGCGACCACCGTCGAGCGCTTCGGTCGGCTCGACGTCCTCGCCAACATCGCCGGGGTCCTCCGCTTCGAGCACACCCACGAGGTCACCGACGAGGAGTGGGACCTGGTGCTCGGCGTGAACCTCACCGGCACGTTCAAGATGACGCGAGCCGCGCTGCCGGTGATGCTCGAGCAGGGCGCGGGCTCGATCCTCAACACCACCTCGAGCGCCGCGTTCCGCGCCTCTGCGTGGGCGTCGGCCTACGGCGCGTCGAAGGCCGGCGTGCTCGGGTTCACCAAGGCCATCGCCGTCGAGTACGGCCGGCAGGGCATCCGCTGCAACTGCGTCGCCCCAGCCGGGGTGCGGACCCCGATGATCGGCAACTTCCGGGTCCCCGACGGCGGCGACTTCTCCCTGGTCGAGCGGATCATGGCCTTCGACGGCGAACTCGACCCCACCGACATCGCCAACACCTTCGTGTTCCTGGCCAGCGACGAGGCCGACCGGCTCAACGGCACCTGCGTCAGCGTCGACGACGCCATGCTCGCCTAGCTCAGGGCCTGCGGCTCCGCCGCAGTCGTGCCCGCTGCTCGCTGCGCTCCCGACGCCGGCGCGCTCAGGGCCTGCGGCTGCAGCCCTCCCTCCGGCGCAACCTCAGCGGGGGTGCGAGGAGTGAGTCTCGGTCACGATGCCGCCCCGCACGTGCTGGGTGACGACCACCTCGACCGACACCGGTCGAACCGTCTCCCACACCTCGTCGGCGATGGCGACGGCGAGCGCCTCGGCGAACACCTGGCGATCGCGGAAGCCCCACAGGAACAACTTGAGCGACTTCGACTCGATGCAGCGCTGCGCCGGCACGTAGCTGATCCGCACCGAGGAGATGTCGGGCTGGTTGGTCACCGGGCACAACGACGTGACCTCGTCGGTGGTGAACACCACCTCGGTGCACCCGACCGGAGCGGCGAAGGTCTCGACGTGGTCCACTGGTCCGTGATGGTCGCGGCCGAGCAGGGTCAATTCGGCGCCGACGTCGGAGGGATCGCTCATGGCCCGAGGCTACGAGCACCTCACTCGGCCAGCCCACCCGATAGGGCGGTGACTGCGCCGAGGCCGAGGTAGATGGCGCCGCTCAGCCGCCGGGTCCGGCGCCGGGCCGCGCTCGATCGCCGCAGCCGCGCGCCGATCGTCGCCCCGGCCATGGCATAGACGGCGTCGCTGATCAGGCCGAGCCCGACGAACGTCGCCCCGAGCACCGCCAGTTGCAGGTGCACGTCGCCCGCCGCGGGATCGACGAACTGCGGGACGAAGGCGAGGAAGAAGATGGCCGTCTTCGGGTTGAGCACGTTGAGCACCACGCCGTCGACGTAGATGCGCCGCAGCGTGCGGGCCGGTTGGATCACCACGTCGTCCGGTTCGTGGTCGGTCCGCAAGGTGGTGATGCCGAGCCAGACCAGGTACCCCGCACCCAGCACCTTGATGGTCGTGAAGGCGGTGGCCGACGCGGCGATCAGCGCCGACAATCCGACGAGGGCGGCGATGATGTGCACCACGGTCCCGGTGTGCACGCCGGCGACCGAGGCCAGCCCCGCACCGCGCCCCTGGGCGGCGCTGCGAGTCACGATGTAGAGCACCGCCGGTCCGGGCACCACCAGGAGCACGAGCGCGGCGCCGGCGAACAGCAACAGCGTGGACGATGCCGGCACCGTGTCAGTGTGCTCCGTGCTCCGCCGGGCCCGACAGTGGGTTCAGTCGCCCCGATAGGTGCATGCGCTGGTGCACGTCTCGCGCACGACGATCTCGGCGAGTCCAGGGAGGGCGCCGACGATCCGATCCCAGATCCAGACCGCGATCCGCTCGCTGGTGGGGTTGTCGAGACCGTCGAGATCGTTCAGGTAGCGGTGGTCGAGCGCGTCGATGGTGGGCTGGACCGCGGCCTTCAGGTCGGCGAAGTCCATGACCCAACCCGTCGTCTCGCCGACCGGTCCGTCGACCCGCACGACGACGCGGAAGCTGTGGCCGTGGACCCGGGCACACTTGTGACCCTCGGGCACGTTGGGCAGCGAGTGCGCGGATTCGAACCCGAACTCCTTCTCGATCTGCATTCCTGCCCTCCCTCAGATCAGCGGTTCGGGATCGGTGGTGAACCGGTTGGCGAGATGGCCGGTGTCGTTCCAGGCCCGCACGATCCACTGTTCGGGCGTGACCACGATGTGGCTGATCCCGCAGTTGTCCGATCCGGTGAAGGCGAAGGGCCGGGCGCCGGTGGCCTCGCTCATGATCTGACCGATGACCCCTCCATGGGTGAAGACCGCCACCGTCTGATCGGGATGGGCCGTCGCGATCCACTCGATGCCAGCTCGGACCCGCGCCGCGAAGTCGACCGACTTCTCGGCTCCGGGCAGCACCTCCCAGGTCCCCTTCGTCCACATCTCGATCATGATCGGGTCGCGGTCGGCGGCGCGCTTGCGGAACTCGCCACCCTCCCAGTCGCCCAGGAACACCTCACGCAGGTCGGGTTCCACGATCGGCTCCACGCCGAGGTGGTCGAGCAGGACGCGCGCGGTTTGCCGGGTCCGGACCAGGTTCGTGACGTAGACCGCGGCGAAGTCCTCGCCGGAGTCGATCAGGCGCCGACACGCCCGTTCCGCCTGCTCGACGCCGTCGGGCTCGTGCAGCGGCGGGTCGCCGTGGCCGTCGACCAGGGGGAACGGACGCTCGGGGTCGGCGGGCTGTGACTCGCCGTGTCGCACGAGGATGATCTCGCACGCACCCGGCGGTCGGGTGAAGCGCGCCTGGCGATACTGTTGCTTGTCGCTCACCCGCCCGACCGTAGGCGGTCAGGCCCCCACGGGCGCGAGGCCGTAGTAGGTATTCAGGTCCTCGAGTTCGAAGCCGGTGGGCTCGAAGTGGACCGGGACCTTCGGGGCGCCCTTGACCGCCGCCGCCGTGCAGCGGGCCACGTAGCGCTCGCCCTTCTCGTCGACCAGCTCGAACGGGACCAGGCGCTGGCCGAACCAGCCCGTCTTCACCGCCAACCAGGCCGGCACCATGTCGGGGCCGCCGACACCGATGATGTCGGTGATCTCACCGGCGTCGGCGCCGTCGCATCCGTAGAGATGATGACCGACGAATGTCTGCATGGCATTCCCTCCAAGCGGTTCGAACGCCCGGCCCATCTCCCATCATGTGACAAAAGACGCAGATTCGCAACCTTTTCGTAATATTCGGAGCGTCCCGTGCTCAGCGGATGCCGAGGATCTTGTGGGTCTGCAGGCTCAGCCGCCACCGCGGATGTGCGAGGCAGTAGGCGACCGCGGCGGCGGTGGCCGAGGCGACGTCGGGCCCGTCCATCGGCGACAGCAGCAGGTGATCGAAGGCCATGGTCTCGAACGTGGACGGGTCCAACCCGTCCTGGGGGAACACCACCTTGCACTCCTGGCCCCGGGTCACCACGATCTCGGTCCCCGCCTTGGGGCTCATGCAGATCCAGTCGATGCCATCGGCGAGCGCCACCGTGCCATTCGTCTCGATGGCGATCTCGAAGCCGCGCCCATGGAGCGCGTCGACCAACTCGGCGTCGAGCTGCAGAGCCGGTTCGCCACCCGTGCAGACCACGAAGCGCCGCTCGCGGGCCGGTCCCCACAGCTCCGCGACATGGTCGGCCAGCGCCGCCGCACCCCGGAACACTCCACCACCGGGACCGTCGGTGCCGACGAAATCGGTGTCGCAGAACCGGCAGACTGCCGTCGCCCGGTCCCGCTCGTGCCCGGACCACAGGTTGCAGCGCGAGAACCGCAGGAACACCGCGACCCGGCCGGCGTTGCACCCCTCGCCCTGAAGCGTGCAGAACGTCTCCTTGACCGCGTACGTACTCATCGGTCCCGGTACGCCGTCGGATCGGACACGCCCGCCTGCTCGAAGCCCTGGCGGCGCAGGACGCACGCATCGCACTCGCCGCACGCGCCCGCGTCGGTGGGGTCGTAGCACGTCACCGTCAGGCCGTAGTCCACACCGAGAACCGTGCCTCGCTCGATGATCTGGGCCTTGGTGAGATCGATCAAGGGGGTGTGGATGCGATACCCGTCACCCTCGGTGCCGGTGCGGGTGCCGGCGTTGGCCGTCTCCTGGAACGCGGCGATGAACTCGGGACGGCAGTCGGGGTAGCCCGAGTAGTCGAGGGCGTTGACGCCGATGAAGATGTCGTTGGCGCCGAGCACCTCGGCCCACGCCAGGGCGTAGGCGAGGAACACGGTGTTGCGGGCGGGCACGTACGTGGACGGGATGCCCGCACCGATCTCGTCATCGGGTCGGCCCTTGGGAATCTCGCCGTCGCCCACGAGACTCGAACCACCGAACGCGGCGAGATCGATGTCCACGATCCGGTGTTCGGCCGCGCCGATGGCCGCCACCACCCGGCCGGCGGCGGCGAGCTCATGGGTGTGACGTTGGCCGTACCGGAAGCTCATGGCGTACGGGGCGAAGCCCTCGGCCGTCGCAATGGCGAGGCAGGTTGCCGAGTCGAGCCCCCCGGAGAGCAGGACCACGGCGGGACGATTGGCGGGCACCCCCCCAACGCTAGGTCGGATCGGTATTCCTGCCGACGCCGGCGCCGCCCCACCTCTCGCCCACCCCCGCGGACCACCGTTGACGCGACCGGCGCCTTCCGGCGTAGTGTGATAGCGATCGTTATCGAGACAACACCGCTCATCCGGGCGGAATCCAGGGGGATGTGTGGCCGATTCGAAGAAGCCCCGTGCGGCGTTCGCGCCTTGGGACCGACGTGAGCTCCCGGGCTCGTTCAGCGTCGAGGAGACCGCGGCCCGGGTGGGTCACTACAAGTGGATCGAAATGAAGCTGTTCGAGGCTCTGGGCGGCTGGGTCGCCACCGTGCCCGAGCTCGACATCAAGATGCGGCTCGGCACCCACTGCTACCACCACGCCTGGCACGCCGAGCTCTGGCACAAGCGGCTTCCGGAGCTGCGCGAGATGAACCCCGACCGGCTCACCCTGCCGGCCAACGACGAGATCGTGGCGTTCATGGACGCGGTGGCCGAACCGGGTGAGCACGACCAGACCATCGAGAAGCTGGTCGGCGTCTACCGCGTGCTGATCCCCCACAAGGTGGCGGTGTACACGTACCACCGCAACAACACCTCCACCATCACCGACGCTCCCACCATCCGCTCGCTCGACTTCGCCATCGCCGACGAGATCGCCGACTGGACCGACGGCACGCTGATGCTCACCTCGCTGATCGAGACACCCGAGGAGGTCGAGCGGGCCAACGCCCACCAGATGAAGCTCGAGAAGCTACTGGTCGCCGCCGGTGGCATCTGCGGACCCGGCACGATCGGCAACGCCTACGAAGACGACGCCACCACCGGCGCGGCATGACGACCACGGCACCATTGAAGGGAACCACACCATGAAGAAGCTCATCTCCCCCGACGAACTGGCCCGTGACGACCGCTTCGAGCGCGCCGACATGATGGAGCGGATCGCTGACCCCCGGAACGCGACGCCCGAGAACGAGAAGGCCCGCCGCCGCAACGGCCGCCTCACCCCCGACCGGCCCGACGCGCCCGACGCGGCACGCGCCCTGATGCACGGCATCTTCGTGGGCGAGATCCAGGCGCTCGAGGGCGCCGGCCGGACCTGCTACGACTTCGAGGTCGGCGCCGACAAGTCTCTGGGCGAAGACGAAGTTCCTTTCGAGCTCAAGCTCGACATGGCCCGCCAGTGCTGGGACGAAGCCCGCCATTGCGAGATCAGCGTCAAGCTGTCCGACTGGATGGGCACCGGGATCGGCGAGTTCGGCGAGAACGCCTTCCTGTTCCAGGCCGCCTGCAACCCCGACCCGGTCCTGCGCCTGACGGGCGTCAACCGGGCGCTCGAGGGGCTGGCCATCGACGTGTTCAACACCATGCGCGAGTTCGGCGACATCGCCGGCGACCCGGTGCTCGAGTTCTGCGAGGACTGGATGCTGGCCGACGAGGTCACCCACGTGAAGATGGGATCGGACTGGCTGCGCAGGCTCACCGCCACCGACAAGGAGCGCCAGGACCGAGCGCTCGAGTTCCAGCGCGTCGTCGACAAGCTGTTCGCCTTCGGCGGTTTCCGCGGCGAGGAGGACGACAGCCCGGTCCACCTCGCCCGGCGGTTCCGCGAACTGGCCGGCTTCGACGATGTCGAGATGGAAGAGATCGCCGAGCTCTCCCGCGAGGCCCGCGCCGAGGTCGAAGAGCGCGGCCGCCTGGCCCGCGAAGCCAACGCCACCGCCACCTCCGGCGCGAGCAGCTGATGGCCACGACGGTCGAACCGGCCGAGTTCTCCTACGTCGAATTCGATGCCTCCCGCATCGCGGCAATCACCGACGAGCTGGCGGCCGACATCGGGCTCGACACCGACATCTTGATCCGGGTCGACGAGACCAGCGCGCTCGGTCACACCGAGCTCGTGTCCACCGACCCGGTCATCATCGAGACCGAGTCCGGTGCGCTCGAGGACCCGAGGCGCCTGCGGCAGCTGAGCGACCAGGTTGCTCGCGACGTCCTCGGCCGTCATCTCCTGCGCGCCGCCGACCGGCGGAATCCCGATTTCGGCGCTCCGGCGGACGACGACGACCTCGCGGTTCCGCACCGCGTGGCGTGGGAGATCCACACCATCGGCCGTCTCGACCGCATGGGTCACCCGTCAAACCGCCAGCGCTGGCTGTACTCGTTCCGCAACCGCCACGGCTTCACCGACGCCGCCGACGCCGCGTTCGAGGAGCTGTGGAACGCCGATGCCATGACGTGGGCGCAGATCATGGCGGTCAGCGACCGCGTCGCGGCCGAGAACCCTGGCCGCCTCGACCGCAAGCCCGCCTGACCCCATCCCGGCCGACGGAAGGGAAACTGGACGCGCCTGCGTACCACCCTCCCCGGGAAACTGGGAGGGTGGAGCTAGGCCAGGTCGTGGGCAGAGATGCCCTCGAGCAGATCGATCACCGGCGGGCGCGTCAGCAGGCCGGCGCACGCCGCGGCCATCTCGACCATGTCCGGCGAATCGAAGTGGGCGGCCTGGGCGTCGGGTGAATCCCACTTCTGGATCACCACCACCCGGTCCGGCGTGGTGACCGAAGCGCACAGGTCGATGTTCCGGCAGCCGTCGTGTCCTCGAGCCAGCACCACGTACTTCGACAGCACTCCCAGCAGTGCGCGGTAGTCGGTGGCGTCGAACACCATCGTCACCACCGTCACCTCGACATCGTCTGCCATGCCCTGACCCCCGAGTTGCAGTTGCGTGTAGGCCTCTTCCGCGATCTTGATCGCAGGCGTATGTTGACACCGGGGTCACCGGCGGGAAGAGCCCACAGGTCGAGCCCGAGCAAGTGCCCAGGACAAGGAGCATCGACGTGGCGAACGATCGCGGCGATCGCGACGAGGAGGATCTCGTTCGCCTCTACCTGAGCGACATCGGGCGCCACCCGCTGCTCACCAAGGACGACGAGGTGCGGCTGGCGCAGCGGATGGAAGCCGGCGTGGCGGCTGCAGAGCGGCTCCGGTCGGCACCCGAGCTCTCCCCGTCGGACCGGGCGTCGTTGCGCCGCACCGTCCGACGAAGTACCGAGGCCAAGCGCCGCTTCGTGCTGTCCAACCTGCGACTCGTCGTCTCCATTGCCAAGCGCTACCAGGCCAGCGGCCTCCCGCTGCTCGATCTGGTCCAGGAGGGCAACCTCGGCCTGATACACGCGGTCGAGAAGTTCGACTGGCGCAAGGGCTTCAAGTTCTCGACCTACGCCACCTGGTGGATCCGCCAGGCCATCACCCGCGGCATCGCCAATACGGGCCGGACCATCCGCCTCCCGGTCCACGCCGGCGACCTGCTGACCCAGATCCGCAAGGCCCGCATCCGGTTCGAGAACGACCACGGGTACCCGCCGACGGTCGCCGACCTCGCCGTCGAGCTCGATCTCCCGGCCGACAAGGTGATGGAGACCATGCGGTACGCGACCGAGCCGCTGTCGTTGTCGGAGCCGCTCCGGGACGACAGCGACGCCGAGCTCGGCGACGTGATCGAAGACGTCGGTGCCGTCTCCCCGTTCGCCGCCGCGGCCGCTCGGCTCCTGCCCGAGCAGGTCGAACGCATGCTGGTCAACCTCGAACCGCGCGAGCGCGACATCCTCCGGATGCGTTACGGGCTCGATCGCGGCGATCCTCGGACGCTCGAGGAGGTGGGGCGGCACTTCCACCTCACCCGCGAGCGGATCCGCCAGATCGAGGCCCGAGCGATGAGCAAGTTGCGTCACCCGAGCGTGGAGGTCGGCGCCCGGGACCTCCTCGCGGTGTGAGCCGACACGCACCGGAGCTTTGGTACCCCGCTGCGTGGTGGATCGGCCGCTGACCGCGCGCAACGAGCACCTCCGTGGCACGTTTCGCCTGATTCAGGTGATTCACACCCTTCCCGACCACGGAGAGCGTTCATACGATCGGGTCATGAAGCCGCATCGTGCGGCTCATCCGACCCGGAGCACCTGTGAACCGCCGCACCCGAGCCATCGTCGCCAGCACCCTCGTCCTCGGGGCCACGATCTTCGCCGCCCCGCAGTGGGCGTCGGGCGCGTCGACGGACGCAACGCTCGTCGAGTCGGCTCCGCCGCGACTGGTGCTCGCCGAACCGACCACCACCACGGTCGTCGCCCCGGCCGAGCCGGTGACCACGACGGTCCCCACCCCCGAGCCCGGTCCCACGACGACCATCACCCCCGAGCCCACCCCCACGACGGTGGTGGAGGCTGCCGCGATGGCCGCTCCAGCTGATCCCGAGCCCACCGCACCCGAACCCGCCGCGCCGGAGAGCCCGGGAACGATCCGGGTCACCGTCGGCCCCACCCAAGGGGCGTCGCGCTCGGTGACCCTGCAGACCGTGGACGGCACGGTGGTGGCGTCGCGAGTGCCGGTGACGGGTGATCCCATCGTGTTCGACGGCCTCGACGCCGGTGACTACGACCTGTTCGTCGAGCAGTACTACGACGACGGGGCCACGTTCCTCACCCGGACTCCGATTGCCGTCGATGGGGACGACACCACCGTCGCCTGCGACGACGAGACGCTGGAGTGCTCCATCGCCTGACGGGAACCGCGACGGCCCCGCTCGGGTGGGGCGGGGTCGTCGTGGCGGGTTCGTGCACCGGTTGAGCCACCCGGCTTCAGTAGCATCACCGCCTGCCGAGCCCGTGTTGGACGATCCGAAGGCTGACCATGCATCTCGACCTGACCGATGAGGCTGCGATCCTGCTGCGGGAGATCCTCAACAGCGCGGTCCGTGACCTCAGCCACGAGATCGCCGACACCGACAACTCGACCTTCCGGGCCGAGTTACGCGACCGGCGCGATGCGGTGCGATCGATCCTCGACCAGCTGGGCGGTCCGCTTCCCGACGCCCCGTGACGAGGCGCGGTGCATCACGTCGCAGTGGCGGAGGTGGACGGGAATCGAACCCGCCGCACGGGGATCGCCCGTGCCAACCGCTTTGAAGGCGGCGGAGCCCACCAGGTACTCGGACACCTCCCGGGGGACGACGACCCTACCGGGCACCGCCTACGCTGCCGTCATGAAGAAGCTCGTCCTGATCGTGGCCCTCATTGTCCTGGCCGGCGTCGCCGCCAAGAAGGCGCGCCACGTCTGAGCACACCGTCGCTCGCTGAACCATCCCCCGTTCGTGGGCCCAGGGTGCGCATCCGTCGGCCCGCGTCCGCCACGGACTGCTGCAGGCGCGAGAGCGACACCACCGGGGTCCGGCGGCGCTCCTGCCACATCCAGTAGGCGACGCCGCCGGCGGCGATCGACGCCGCCGCCACGGTTCCCACGCCGATCGACGTCTTCGACGGGATGGACACCCGCTCGCGGAGCGGGACCCGATGGGAGAAGTGCACGATCTCCCACCCCTCCTCCCGCGCCACCCGGGCCAGCTCCCGGTCGGGGTTGACGGCCACTGCGTGGCCCACGGCCGCCAGCATCGGCACGTCGGTCGCCGAATCGGAATAGGCGTAGGACCGCGCCAGGTCGATGCCGTCACGCGCCGCGATGTCCTCGAGGATGCGAGCCTTCTCGGGCCCGTAGCAGTACAGCTCCACGTCGCCCGTGTACCGGCCCTCGTCGTCGAGCACCGCGCGAGTGGCGATCGCCTCGTCGGCACCGAGGTACTGGGCCAGTGGTGCGACGATCTCCTCGGGTGACGCGGACACGATGAAGACCTTCCGTCCCTCCGCCCGGTGCATCCGCAGGAGATCGAGCGCCTCGTCGAAGACGATGGGATCGACCACCTCGGTCAGCGTCTCGCGCACGAGCGCGGAGATCCGCCGCTGCTCCCAGCCGGTGGACACCCGAAGGACGGCGTCCCGGACCCGCGCGAGGCGGGCCTCGTCGGCCCCGAGGGTGAGGTAGATGAGCTGGGCCCACAGCGCCCGCAGCAACAGGCGCCGGGAGACGAGACCTTCGCGACGCAGGTGGCCACCGAAGGCCACCATCGACGGCCGAGCGATGACCGTCTTGTCGAGGTCGAAGAAGGCCGCTTCCACAGAAGGACGAGGATAGGGCCGGGCAGCGGTTGCGCAGACCCGAGCACTTTGTTAGCTTCTCGATGCCTTTCGAGTTGTTCGATGCTTCCCCCATCACGTCGCGGCTGCCGCGGCCCTTGTACGGAGGGGGATCCACCGTGCTCATCGCCTACTGGGCGGCCAAAGGAGGCAGTGGCACCACCGTGCTCGCCTGCGCCCACGCCCTCCGCGCCGCCGAGGCGGGCGCCACCTTGCTCGTCGACCTCGACGGCGACGTGCCGTCCGTCATCGGCTCGCCCCCGCCGGACGCCGGCGTGGCCCAGTGGCTGGCGGCCGGCGCCTCGGTCCCCACCGACGCGCTCGACCGCATCGCCGTGCCGGTCACCACCAACCTGCACCTGGTCGGTCGGGGCGCGGGACGCCTCGACCCCGACCGGGCAGGCGTCCTCGCCGGACTGCTCGCCGGCGGACCCCGCACGGTCGTCGTCGACTGCGGCACCCGGCCCCGGGTCGTCGGGCGCACCATCGCGCGCGCCGCCGACCGCAGCATCCTGGTCACCCGGGCCTGCTACGTCGCCCTGGCGCGTCAGGCCGCGCACGACCTGGCCCCCACCGAGGTCGCCCTCGTCCGTGAGCCGAGCCGCTCGCTGGGCACCCACGACGTGGAGACCGCGGTCGGCGCTCCGGTCCGCACCGCGGTCCCGTTCGAGCCGGCCATCAGCCGCGCGGTCGACGCCGGGCTGTTGCGGAGCCGGCTGCCCCGAGCCGTGGTGCGGAACCTCGACGTCGGCGGACGCAGCCGGTGGCCGGCCGCACGGAGCCGGCGGTGAGCGAGCTCGACGACCACATCCACCGGGCCGTCCTCGCCACCGACCTCGACGCCGACGCCGACGCCATCGACAACCTGGTCCGCACCCATGCCCCGCTCCTCGACGACGCATCGGTGGCCGCGGTGTCGCGCCGCGTCCAAGCCCGCATGCACGGCCTCGGCCAGCTCGACGACCTTCTCGGCGACGCGACGGTCACCGACATCCTGGTCAACGGCCCCGGTCCGGTCTGGATCGACTCGCCCCACGGGCTGCGCCGCACGGAGGTGGTGCTCGATGCCGGCGACATCGCCCAGCTGGTCGAACGGGTCGTCACGCCGCTCGGCCTGCGCGCCGACCGACGCAGCCCGCTGGTCGACGCTCGCCTCCCCGACGGATCCCGCGTCCACGTGGCGCTGCCACCCCTCGCCGTCGACGGCCCGTACGTCACTGTCCGCCGCTTCGCGGCGCAAACCCTGCCCCTCTCGGCGTTCGGTCCCCGACCCATCGCCGAGCGCCTCCGGGACGCCGTGCGTGGCCGGCGGTCGATCGTGGTGTCCGGAGGGACGGGCGCCGGCAAGACCACGCTCCTGAACGCCCTGTGCCAGCACCTCGATCCCGGCGAACGGGTGGTCACCATCGAGGACGCGGCCGAGCTCCGGCTCCCGGGCGACCACGTCGTCCGGTTGGAGAGCCGTCCCGCGACCGCCGACGGGCTCGAAGCCGTCACCGTCCGCCAGCTGGTCCGCAACGCATTGCGCATGCGGCCCGACCGTCTCGTGGTCGGCGAGGTCCGCGGCGGCGAGGCCCTCGACATGGTGCAGGCGATGAACACCGGCCACGACGGGTCACTGTCCACCTGCCACGCCAACGGGCCGGTCCAGGCGCTCCGGCGCCTCGAGACCATGGTCCTCACCGCCGGAGTCGATCTCCCGCTGGTCGCGGTGCGCGACCAACTGGCCAGCGCGATCGACCTGCTCGTCCACGTCGAGCGGGGGCGCGACGGCCACCGGCGCGTCGCCGCGGTGCACGCCGTCGCCGACGATCCCGACGCCCCGGCGCGCACCGTCCCGCTCGTCGCCGACGGTCTCGTCGTCGACGACCGGCCGTGGTGAACGCCACCGCCGTCCTGGCCGGCGGCGCGGTCCTCGGCCTCATGGCCTGCTGGTCCGCTGCAGTGCGCTGGCTCGGTGCCAACCGCGTCCTCCACCGGCTCGACCTCGCGACGCCGACCCGGCGCCCCGTCCCGGCGCCGATCGCTCGGGCCCTGACCCGCGCCGGCGTCGACGCCGATCACCGCACCCTGGTGCAGGCGTGGATGGCGGCGGTCGCGGTGGCGGGCACGGCGTCGGTGGTGGTGGGTGGCGGCCCCGTGCTGCTCGCCGCCACCGTCGTGGCGCCGCCCGTTGCCGTGCTGGCCGCCCAGGGGCGGGCCGCGGCGCAACGGGTCCGCCAGCTCCCACCGGCCCTCGACGCGGTCGCCGCCGGCCTGCGGGGCGGGGCATCGCTGCGCGCCGCCATCGTGGGTGCCGCCGGCATCGGCGGGCCCCTCGGTGCCGAGCTCACCACGATCGCTGCCCAGGCCGATGGCGGACGCCCCCTGGCCGACGCGTTGAGCCAATGGGCCGCCGAGTGGGGCTCGCCCACCCGTCCCGGCGCGGCGGCCAACCGGCTCGCCGGTGCGGCCCTCGTGGTGGCGGCCGAGCTCGGCGGCCCCGGAGCCGCCGCCATCGACGCCGCCGCCGCCAGCTTGCGCGAGCGCGCCGCGACGGACGAGGAGATCGCCGCGCTGTCCGTGCAAGCCCGCCTCTCCGCCCTGCTGCTGACCGTCACGCCGGTCGGCTTCGCCTTCCTGCTCACCAGTCTCGATCCCGACTCGGCCCACTTCCTCCTCGGCACGCGCTCCGGGTGGGCCTGCATCGCCGGGGGCCTGCTCCTCGACCTGTCGGGTGCGGTCTGGATGGGGCGCCTTGTTCGGAGGGCGCGATGATCGCCGCGCTGTGCGCGATCGCCACAGGACTCGCCGCCGCCCTGGCCGTCCCGTCCCGCCCGGTGCCCCACCGGATCCGCGCGCTGCGGGCCGGCCGGCGCCGCGCTCGTCGTCACCCGCGGTCGTCCGCGCCCGAGGTCGTGGGGCGGTGGTGCCGCACCCGGGCCGGCCGGCGGCCGGATCCGACCGCCGATCGCCGGGTCGGAGGTGCGGTGATCCTCCTCGGCGCCATGGCGGCAGTCGGGCCCATCCTCCCGGTGCTGGCCGCCGCAGCGCTCGGCCTCGGCAGCCGCTGGCGGCGACTGCGCACGCACCGGAGCGGCGACGGACGCGCCGTCGAGGTCGACATCCCCGACCTCGTCGACCTCCTCTCCCTCACGACGGGCGCCGGGCTCACCGTGCACGCGGCGTTGCCGGTGATGGCCCGCTGGGCACCTCCGTCGCTCCACGACCAACTCGAGGCCACCCACCGGCTGGTACGAGCCGGCACTGGTCTGCTCGATGCCCTTGTGGTCCTGGAAACGGCCTGGGGCGAGCCGGCCCGGCCGCTGCTACGAGCGATCGCCGATCATCTCCACCACGGCACGCCGCTCGGTCCCGTGCTGGCCCGCATCGGGATCGGCGCTCGCGCCCGACGACGACGCGCCGCCGAGACCCGCGCCCGACGACTACCCGTGCTGCTGCTGTTCCCCCTGGTCCTGTGCACCCTCCCGGCGTTCGGACTGCTCACCGTGGCGCCCATCGTCGCCGGCACCCTCTCCTCCCTCGACGGGGGACAACTCGAGGCCTCGGCCTCCACCACGCTCCCAACGGAGGAACTTCCATGTACGTCCACATCGTCGCCATCCACGCCGCCGCCCTGTCGCTCGTCGACCGCGCCGGCGACCTCGCCGCCGGCGTCGTCCGCCGTGCCGCAGCCGGACGGGGTGCTCGGGGCCAGTCCACCGCGGAGTACGCCCTCGTCCTGCTCGGCGCCGCCACGGTCGCCGTCGTGTTCATCGCCTGGGCCGGCAAGACGAGCCGCATCGGCAAGCTCTTCAACGCCGTCCTCGACACCGTGATCGGGAAGGTGTGACGGCCCACCACCGGTCGGCCCGGCCTGGTCGCCGCTCCGGCGGCCAGGCCACCGTCGAGCTCGCCCTGGGCTTCCCCATCGTCCTCGTCGGCGTCCTCCTGGTGCTCCAGCTCGCCCTCGTCGGCCGTGACCAGCTCCTCGTCTCCCATGCCAGCCGGGAAGCGGCGCGCGCTGCTGCGGTCGATCCCCGACCCGGGGCAGCCCGGGACGGGGCCCTGGCCTCGACCACCGGGCTCGATCCCGATCGCCTGCACGTCGACACTCACCGCCTCGCGTCGCGCGTCCGGGTCGACGTGTCGTACCGATCCCGGACCGTCCTGCCGCTCGTCGGTGCCCTGGTACCGGATCCGCTGCTGCACGCGGCGGTTACGATGCGGCTCGAGGGTCCCTGACCAATTCCCGCCGACTTAGCAGGGATGTCCCTCGGCGCCGTCGAACAATCCCCGGTCCGAGGTCGGGGCACCACGAGCACGCGTGAACACATCGCTCACGCAGGAGGACATCTCATGCACATTCGGCGTCTGGTCGGCATCGCGGCGCTCGGCGCAGCGTCGGTCTCCCTCCTCGGGATCCCCAGCGCGGACGCCCAGGAGGTCACGTACGCGGCAAGCGCAGACGGACAAGCGCTCGCGCTGTCGCTGTTCGGCCAAGGGTTCACCGCAGGCAAGACCCACGCCGACATCTCGTCCGCGCCGAAGGCCACCGCGGTCGGCGACGGCATCGCCAACCCGCTCGCTCCCGCCGGGCACACCGAATTCGAGACGACCACCGACGGCGAGTCGGCCGGGTCGCCGGACGAGAACTGCCAGGGCAGCCTCGACCAGATCCCCGGCGTGGTCATCGACCTCGCCTGCAGCGCCAGCCAGACCCAGATCACCGGCGGCGCTCCGGCTGCCGACGCCACGGCCCGGGTCGGGACCATCCAGCTGGACCCGGTCGATCCGTTGCTCGCCACCCCCCTCTCCGACGTCGTCGACCAGGCCCAGGGCGGGGTCGATCAACTCCTGAGCGGGTTGGCGCCGGTGCTCCAGCCGGTCGACGACGCCAGCAACCTCGGCGTGCAGGACACCCTCGGCGACCTGTTCACCGCCCTGTTCAACGGTGCGCCGTTGGCCACCCTGACCATCGGCAACACCACCTCCACCAGCGAGACCACCGCCGATGCCGTCACCTCGACCTGCACCGCCTCCGGCGGCCAGCTCGACATCCTCGATCCCGCGCCGGTGGGCGCAGTCGATGCCCCTCCGGTGATCTCGGTGGTGATCGGCGACGCATCCACCTCGGTGGTGGCCAAGACCGATGGCAGCCAGCCCACCGCCACCGCTGATCCCGCCATCGTCACCGTGCGGGTCCCGTCCAGCCCGCAGTTGTCCGAGGTCACGGTCGGTCCCGGCGATTCGGTGGAGATCCCCCTGCCCGACCCCTTCGGCTCGTCCACCATCACCGTGGCCGACGGTGACACCGGTACCAACGACGACGGCAGCGCCTACGCCCGGGCCAGCGGCGTGCGTCTCGACCTGCTCAACGGCGACGCCCTCATGGGCGGCATCGAGCTCTCGCTCGCCGATTGTGCGTCGGTGGCCGGGGTCGACGTCCCGCTGCCCCGGCCCGAACCGGCCCCGGTCACCCCCGCCCCCCTACCCCGCACCGGCGGCACCACCCCCAACCCGCTGGCGCTGGCCGCCACCATCGGCCTCGCCGGCCTCGGCTTCGCCCTGCTGCGCCGCAGCAGGCTGGATTGAGAACCCACCCTCGCAACAACCCCCGCCCGGGTGATGGCCTGGCGGCAACCCGCCGCTGAGCCCTCGATAGGCTTTTCCCACGATGCTCCCATTCGTCGCATTCCTCCTCATCGCAGCCATCGGCGCAGGTGCCGTGGCGCTGACCCGCCGAGTGCAACGAGCAATGCCCTCGCCCTCGCCCCGGCCACCCACCGCCGCCCCGGTGCCCCCGCCGGCCCGGCCTCCCCAGAACCTGGTCGAGCGCATCGTCGTGTTCCTCAAGGCCAAGAAGGTGGCCCGGCTCGCGCTGTCGGGGTTGTCGGTCGCCCTCCTGCTCGGCGCGGCCGGTGTCATCGGCTACCCGTTCTTCACCAACCTCCAACAGGAGCGCCGCCAGAGCGAGCTCGACCGTCAGCTGGCCAGCCCCGAGATCCACGATGCCTACGTGCATCGTCAGGTGCGGGAAGGCGACAGCCTCACCCGCATCAAGATCCCCCGTATCGGTGTCGATGTCGTCGTCGTGGAAGGCACCACGGCGTCGGCCCTGCGCGCCGGCGCCGGCCACTACCCCAGCACGCCGCTGCCGTGCGAGGTCGGCAACGTCGCCATCGCCGGCCACCGCACCACCTACGGTCATCCCTTCCACGATCTCGACCTGCTCCAGCCCGGTGATCGGATCACGCTCGAGACGCCGATCGGCAAGTGCACCTACGAGCTCCGGGAGCCGTGGAAGGTGGTGCTCCCCACCGACACCGAGGTCGTGGACAACACCCCTGGCGAGGCCCGCCTCACGCTCACGACCTGCCATCCGAAGGGCTCCGCTCGCCGGCGGCTGGTGGTCACGGCCACCATGGTCAGCGCCGAGACGTTCGATGCGTGAATCGAACCGACGGCGGCGTCTCTTCGGCGCGATCGCGGCCACCGCGGCTGCAGGCGTCCTGGTCGCCGCGCCCGCTGCGCTGGCCCAGATCGACAGCGGGTGGAACGGATCGCACTTCGACGAACCGTTCACGTCCGGTGCGGCCACGATGACGGTGACCACCTTCCCGATCTCCGGCGTCTTCATCCATTCGAACTCCCCGGTGACCGGGGTCGACGTCCAGTTCGGCCGGGGCACGTCCGGTTCGTTCGACACCGCGCCCGATGACGACTGCGTCCCCGCCGACCCGGGCGCGGTGAGCGACACTGCCACCACCGATCCCGAACACGCCGACAACGACCCCACCACCTACGAGTTCGACATCCCGCAGGACACCGTCACCTGGCCCTGCAACGGGCGGTTCGCCATCCAGGCCACGGCCACCGCGTTCGACGCCCCCACCCCCGATTCCCCGGATCCCGAGACGACGTCCCCGATGGTCGCCATCGTGACCGTCGCGGTGCCCCCGTTGCCCGTCACCGCGGTCGATGCGGTCGTGGACGACAAGGCCGACACGATCACCGTGACCTGGGCCGAGCTCACCGGCGATGAGTTGGCCCAGGATGCCCTCGGCTACCGGGTCGAACGGGCCGGTCCGAAGAAGGGGGGCGCGTTCGGCGCCTATGCCCCGGCGGGACCCAGCTTCGGTGTCGACGACGACCCGCTGTTCATCGATCACATCACGGCACCCGGCGACTACCGCTACCGGGTGCGAGCGCTCCGCAACGGGGCCGACGGACCGATCGCCTCCCCGGTCGCCGGCAGCGATGTGGCCGAGGGATCGATCGCCCCCGACCCGACGACCACCACCTCGCCGCCCACCACCGCGGCCGCTGGCCCGGTGCTCCCCCACCTCGGTTCGGGTACCCGACCGACGACCACCACCCGGCGGCCGTCCGGTCCCCCGACCACGGCCGACACCGGGTACCAGGGCACCCTCGACTACGGCACCCGCCCCAGCCCGGACACCACCGACTCCTCGGCCGCCGAGCTGGCCAGCGGAGGCGAGGGCCAGTCCATCATCCGTACCGAGGGAGGCGAGGGCGTGGGCCTGCTCGCCCCCGTGGCCGGGGCACTCGTGCTGCTCGGCTGGGCCGGACACCTCACGTACCTCAACCGGCTGGCGAAGCAGTTCTGAGCCCGACCGGCCCGGGTCAGGCGCTGGCGCGGACCACCTGTTCCCCGGTTCCCGCCAGGGCGTTCAACAGGCGGATGGCGCCCGCCTTGTCGAGCGGTTCGTTGCCGTTGCCGCACTTCGGCGACTGCACGCACGAGGGGCAGCCCGCGGTGCAGGGGCACGAGGCCACCACGTCGGCGGTGACCGCCCAGTGGCGTTCGGCCTGGGCGAAGCCGAGCTCGGCGATCCCCGCCCCGCCCGGGTAGCCGTCGTAGATCACGATGGTCGGCGCGCCGGTGTCGACGTGGCGGGCGGTGGAGATGCCGCCCACGTCCCACCGGTCGCAGATGGCGAACAGGGGGAGGACACCGATGGCGGCGTGCTCGGCGGCGTGGAGCACGCCGGGCCAGGCGTCCGGCACCAGACCGAGCCCGGCGAGGACCGCCTCGGGGATGACCCGCCACACGCCTCGGGTCTCCAGCGTGGACGGCGGCAGGTCGACCCGGCCCCGCTCGATGAGTTCGTGGGTGGTCGAGTCCTTGCGCAGGTAGCCCGTCACCCGGGTGGTGACCGTGATCGGCCCGACGCCGAGGTGGACCGGGCCGACGTCGGCGGCACGGTCCTCGCCCAGGATCCGCAGGTTCATGCGCGTCACGGCCGAGGTGTAGGTGGCGCCGTCGTCCGGTTCGACGACCGCTCGACCGGCGGCGAGGTCGAGCTCGACCACCCGGTGATGGCGACCGGCATGCACGTACACCGCGCCCTCGTGGACGACCTCACCGGCCCGACTGCGGTCGACGGTCCCGACCGGAGTGCCGTCGCCCCGCACGATCTTCACCTGACCGGACGACCCCGAGCGGAGGCCGACCCCATCGACCGGCCATCCCCCGCCGTTCCAGATGGCCACCGGCGAGGTCGGTGACAGCCGCCGGCGACGACCACGCCCTCCCGCCGTGCCCTCACCGGGGGGACGAACGATCAGCTCGTCACCGATGACCAGCCGTCGCACGCTGTCGTCGAGCAGGCCGGGCCAGAACCGCTCGTCGTCGTGAGTGAGCGGAAGCTCGAAGGCGGCGCATCGCAGGTGCGGATCGGCGACGAAGGGGTTCGACGGGTTGATCACCGCCGCCTCGGGGGGTCGGTCGAACAGCTGCCGCGGGTGGGCGGCGATCCACTGATCGAGCTGGTCGGCGCCACAGACCAGGACGGCCAACGACTCCTGCTGCTCGCGGCCGGCCCGCCCCACCCGCTGCCACAGCGACGCCACCGTTCCGGGGAAGCCGTCGAGCACGCACGCATCGACCCCGGCGATGTCGACCCCGAGCTCGAGCGCCGAGGTGGTGAGGACGGCGTCCAGCGCACCGTTGGCCAACGCGGCCTCGATCTCGTGACGTTCCTCCGCCAGATACCCGCCCCGGTAGGCCACGACCCGGTCGCGCCGACCGGCCGGCAGCTGATGGCGGACCCGCTCGGCGACCAGCTCCGTGCTCCGACGACTGGGACAGAAGCCGATGGTCCGGCGTTCGTCACGCACCAGCTCAGCCACCAGACCGGCGGTCTCGGAGTGGGTGGACGCTCGGGCGCCGGTCTCGGTGTCGAGCATCGGCGGGTTCCAGATGGCCACCACCCGCTCGCCCGACGGTGCGCCGTCGTCGGTCACCGCGGTGACCTCCACCCCGGTCAGGGCCCGGGCCAGCGCGGACGGCTCGCCGATGGTGGCCGAGGTGCACACGAAGGTCGGGTCGGCGCCGTAGTGAACGGCCAGCCGACGCAGCCGACGGAGCACGTGGGCCACGTGGCTGCCGAAGATCCCCCGGAACAGGTGGAGCTCGTCGATGACCACGTACTCGAGCCGGGCCAGGAACCGCATCCATCCGGCATGGTGCGGGAGGATGCCGCAGTGGAGCATCTCGGGGTTGGTGAGCACCACGGTGGCGTTGCGGCGCGCGTCCGACCGCTCGTCGCGTCCCAGGTCGCCGTCGTAGGCGGCCGTGACCACGCCCGGCAGATCGAGGTCGCAGAACGACCGCAGCTGGTCGTGGGCCAGGGCCTTGGTGGGATAGATGCACAGCGCGGTGCCGGGACGCACGGGGGCGACGGCTGCTTCGCCGATGACCGCCTGGTACACGAGGGACTTCCCCGATGCTGTCCCGGTGGCGACCGCGACCGAGTGGCCGGCGCGCGCGAGGTCGATGGCCTGGGCCTGATGGGAGTAGAGCCGGTCGACCCCCAGCCGCTGCGCAACCGCGTCGGGCAACGGGCGGTGCAACTCGCCGAAGCGGGCTGCCCTCGCCGGGACGCGCTCGACGTGCACGAGTCGATCGGGTGCCGGGAGGTGGGCTTCGTCCCGCTCGAACAGCCTCGCGGCACGCTCGCGGACGAGGGCGTCGAGCCCGCGGGGCGCGGGCGTCGCGCCGGGTGCGGGCGACAGGACCACGGCCCGAGCGTACGCTCAATCCGGCGACGAGTGACAGGCGTGTAGTTCCACCGATGTGAGCCCACCCGCGAAGCGGCCCGCAACGGGCTGGCTTGTACCATGGAAGGTCGGCATGGAACTCGACATCCCCGACCAGAACGTCGACGGCTGGACCGTCGTGGCCGCCTCCGGCGAGATCGACGTCGTCGCCGCGCCCGAGCTGCGCGAGCAGCTCGTGCAGCTCATCAGCGACGGCACGACGAAGATGGTCATCGACATCGAGAACGTCGACTTCATCGACTCCACCGGCCTCGGTGTCCTCGTCGGCGCGATCCGGCGGGCCCGCAGTGCCGGTGGCGACGTTCGGCTGGTGTGTACCAACAGCCGGCTGTTGAAGGTCTTCGACGTCACGGGGCTCGACGAGATCTTCACCATCGAGGCGACCGTCGACGACGCGGTGGCCGCCTCGTCCGAGCGCGGCTGAGCACGTCCCGTGGCCGAGATCCGCCTCGAGATCCCGCCCCGGCTCGACTACCTCGCCGTCGTCCGCCTCGTGGTCGCCACCGCAGCCGCCCTCGACCCCCCACTCCCCGAATCCCGCCTCGACGACCTCCGGTTGGCGGTCACCGAGGCGTGCAGCAACGCCATCAAGGCCCACCGGGCCGAGGCCGAGAACGACCCGGTGATCGTGTCGTGCGTACTGGACGACGACCGTTTCGAGGTCGACATCCGCGACCGCGGGCCCGGATTCGATCCCGACGAGCTGGGTGCCCTTCCGGATCCGAGCGACCCCCGGCGCCTGCAGCACGAGTCCGGGCTCGGCATCCCGCTGATCCGGGTGCTCACCGACGAGGTCACCTTCGAGCCCGCCGCTGACGGCACCATCGTGTCCATGACCCTGAAGCGCCCGCCGGCGCCCCCCATGTGAGGTAACCGACGCCCATGTCCGACGATCAATCGCCCAGCAGTACGGAGCTGCGCCACACGTGGTCGGAGTCCGACCGCTTCGTGCCCCGGGCCTTCGTCCAGCCGCTCCAGCGGTTCATGCAGACCGAGACCTCGGGTGCGATCTTCATGCTCGTCGCGGCGGTGGCCGCGCTGGCATGGGCCAACTCGCCGTGGTGGCACGCCCAGGAGACACTGTGGTCGACCGACATGCGGGTCGAGATCGGTTCGCTGGCGCACATCGATCTCACCCTCGTCGAGTGGATCAACGACGCGCTGATGGCCATCTTCTTCTTCGTCGTCGGCCTCGAGATCAAACGTGAGCTCATCCACGGCGAGCTGCGCGATCCGCGCAAGGCGGCTCTGCCCGCCATCGCCGCGCTCGGCGGGATGATCGCCCCCGCCATCATCTTCACCGTCTTCAACGCCGGAACGGGCAGCTCCCACGGCTGGGGCATCCCGATGGCCACCGACATCGCCTTCGCGGTGGCCGTGGTGGCGCTCGTCGGCCCGAGGGTCCCGAGTGCGGCCAAGATGTTCCTGCTCACCTTGGCCATCGCCGACGACATCGGCGCCATCGTCGTCATCGCCATCTTCTACACCGACGACCTCAGCCTCGGCTGGCTGGCCATCGCCTTCGCCACCCTGGGCGTGGTGGCGATCTGCAAGCGGCTCCACATCCGGTCGATGTCGGTGTACGTGGCCATCGCCATCTTCCTGTGGTTCGCGGTGCACGAGTCGGGGGTGCACGCCACGCTGGCCGGCGTGTCCCTCGGGCTGATGACCCCGGCGTGGTCCTTCCTCGACCCCCGTCGGTTCGCCGGCGATGCCCGCGAGCTGGTCGACCGTGCCGACGACGTCTACGCCGACGACGTGGTCACCGACGACGAGTACGCCCTCAACCAGGCCGAGCTCCAGGACCTGAGCCGGCTCGTCTCCGAGACGCAGTCGCCGCTCGAGCGGCTCGAGTTCAAGCTGGAACGCTGGGTCGCGTTCCTCATCGTCCCCCTCTTCGCCTTCTCCAACGCCGGCGTGCGCCTCACCAGCGACGCCCTCGACGGGCTCACCACCGACAAGGTCGTGCTCGGCGTGGCCATCGGGCTCCTCGTCGGCAAGACGATCGGCGTGTTCAGCTTCACCTGGCTCGCCGACCACCTCGGCATCGGCAGCCTGCCCCGGGGGGTGTCGTACCGGCACATCCTCGGCCTGGCCATCACCGCCGGGGTCGGCTTCACCGTCGCGCTCTTCGTCGCCGGCCTCGCCTTCCGCGGCGAGGTCGACCTCACCGACTCGGCCAAGATCGGCATCCTCGGCGGCTCGCTCATCTCCGGGATCATCGGCTACGTCGTGCTCCGATCCAGCCCGCCGAGTGCCGAGGACCCGGGCTTCGACCCCATCCCGACCGAGGCCGCCCTGGTCGACTAGCCGGGGACGAATCGGCGCAAACCGGGGAAACCCAGCCAGCATCCCGTGACACCGGTCACAGTACTTGTCTCGGGTGTGTTACGGATGTAATGTAATCGCAACGTCAGTCCGGGTGCCGGGAATGCTGGTCGGTTTCCCGCCCGCCCCCGCCCGGTTGCACCGGTGCTCGGACTGACCTCTCGCTCCGGGCCCACCGCTCCGGATACGAAGGCGGCCGGACGGCCGCCTTCGTCGCGTCCGGTCGGACGTCCTGTCGTGACCTACGCCTCGACCTCCCGACGACCCTCCAACGCCCGCCCCAGGGTGAGCTCGTCGGCGTACTCGAGGTCGCCGCCCACCGGCAGACCACTGGCGATGCGGGTGACCCGCACGCCCAAGGGGGTGAGCAACCGAGCCAGGTACATCGCGGTGGTGTCACCCTCCAGGTTCGGGTTGGTGCACAGGATCACCTCGGTGATGCCCTCGGCGTCGATGCGGGCCAGCAGCTCCCGCACCTTGAGCTGGTCGGGCCCGATGCCCTCCATCGGATTGATGGCCCCACCGAGCACGTGGTAGCGGCCGTGGAACCCACCGGTCTTCTCGACCGCCACGATGTCGCGGGGTTCCTCCACCACGCACACGAGCGTCGTGTCGCGGCGGGGATCGGCGCAGATGGTGCAGCGCTCGGCCTCCGAGAGGTTGTGGCACAGCTCGCAGAAGCGGACGCGCGCCTTGGCCTCGCCGATGGCCGAGGCCAGCGCGAGGGCGTCCTGCTCGGGGACCTTGAGCAGGTGGTAGGCGATGCGCTGGGCCGACTTGGGTCCGACACCGGGGAGCCGGCCGAGCTGATCGATGAGGTTCTGGACCGCGTCGGCGTGCACCGCCGTCAGTCCTCCGTGCCCTCGGCGTCGATCACGTCGTCGTCATCGTCGGCGGTGTCACCACCGAAGATGCCCGACAACCCGCCCATCATGGCCGACGGGTCGAGTCCACCCATGGCGCCGGCGTGGAGCTCGGCCACCCGGGCGTTGAGGTCGCGGAGCGCGGCCGTCACGAGATCCTCGAGCCCCTCGACATCGGACGGGTCGACCACGGCGGGGTCGATGGTGACGCGACGCACCTCGCCGCCCCCGGTGGCCCGGATCTTGACCATCCCCCCACCGGCGGTGCCCTCGACCTCGGCCTCGGCTGCGGTCTGGCTGGCGGCCATCGCCGCCTGGGCCTGGGCGAGGAGATCGCCGAGACCACCCCCGGCGCCACCGAGGTTGCCGAGCAGGCCACCCAGGTCGAGACCGGCGCTGTCTGGTTCGTGATCGCTCATCGGTCCTCCAGTTCGGCGCCCGGGAAGGCGTCCTTGAGTTGGGCGATGCCGCCGACGGTGGCGTCGGGTGCATCGGTGAGCTCGTCGAGATCGACCTCGTCGGCGGCGGCCGGCGCGTCGGACGGAGTTCCGCTGTCAGCGACGGTGCCACCCGGGCTCGAGGGTGGTTCGGTGTCGTCGACCACGAGCTCGAGCGGGACCGGGCGGCCGAAGTGCTGGTGCAGGGCGGCCGCCACCTCGTCCCGCTTGTCGAGACACCGATCGCAGTGGGCCTGATTGGGGAGCGCGAACCGGGCGGTGCCGCCCTCGGACGCCACGAACCGGCCGGGCTTGTAGAGCGCCTTCGCTCGGGGCTTCAGCCCGCCCAGGACGGTCTCCCACCCGGCGTCGAGCTCGTCGAGCGTGGGCGGTGCGGGACGCCTGTCACCGGCGTCGCGGTCGGCGGGGGTGCGGTCTGGGGCCGGAGCTGGCGTCGGCGCGACCGGCGCATCGCCGGCGCCGGCGGACTCGGTACCCTCACGGGCTCGACGTACGCCGCCCAGGCTGGGACGGGAGCTCGCGGCCGGGGAGGCGGGCGGCTCGGATGGCGGAGCCGGGGAGTGCTGGCGGGCCAGCTCGGCTCGGGCCGCGGCGGCGCCCCGCCGCGACTCGCTCGGCGTCGAGGGCGTGGCGCTCTCCGGTGGAGCAGGTTCGGAGGGGGCGCTCTCGGATGGCGCGATCTCGGGTGAGGTGGCCTCGCCGGCGGGGGGCGTCACCGCGGCACCGGAGGGACCGGCGGCGAGCGTCCGTTCGAGGTGCTCGATGCGAGCGGTCAGTGCGGTGAGGTCGTCGGCGGTGTCGGGACGGGTGAGGCGGACCAACGCCACCTCGAGCGGGATGCGCGGATCGGGGGCCTGGCGCATCTCCACCAGCGCGGTGCCCACCGCCTCGAGCCCGCGGGTCAACGAGGCCGGACCGAGCGCCTCGGCGACCTCGGCTGCTCGGGCGGCAGCTCGGTCGGACATGCCCCCGGCGGGCGCATGCATGGCCACGAGGAACGCCTCGCGCAGCGAGGCCACCAGGGCGTCGGCCAACACCCGCGGGTCGCGCCCGGCGCGCACCGCGGCGTCGACTGCGAGCAGCGCGGCGCCCGCATCGCGCGTCGCCAGGGCGTCGACGATGTCCTCGGCCGGCGAACCGGCGTCGACGACTCCACCGGCCGCCGCCACCTGGTCGAGGGCGCTGAGCGTGTCACGCGCCGAACCGCCGCCCACACGGACGACGTGATCGACCGCGTCCTCCCCGAGATCGAGGCCGGCATCGGCGATGACGTAGCGAACGTGATCGGCCAGCACGTCGGCGGGCAACAGCTTGAAGTCGAAGTGCTGGGTCCGGGACCGGATGGTGGGCAGCACCTTCTCGGGTTCGGTGGTGGCCAGGACGAACACGACGTGGTCGGGCGGCTCCTCCAGCGTCTTGAGCAGCGCGTTGGACGCGGCCGTCGACAGCATGTGGACCTCGTCGAGCACGTACACCTTGCGGTTGCCGCTGGTGCCCATCGAGACCCGGCCGAGGAGGTCGCGCATGGCCTCGACCCCGTTGTTCGACGCCGCGTCCAGTTCCTGGAGCCAGTCGACCTGGCGGCCCTCCTCGACGGCCCGGCAGTTGTCGCAGGTGGTGTCGGGCTCGCCGTCGACGGGATGCTCGCAGTTGAGGACCTTGGCCAGGATGCGAGCGGTGGACGTCTTGCCGGTGCCCCGCGGCCCGGAGAACAGATAGCCCTGGGCCACCCGGCCCTCGCGCACGGAGTTCTTGAGCGCCTTGGTGACGTGGTCCTGCCCCAGGACCTCGTCGAAGCGCTGCGAGCGGTAACGGCGGTAGAGCGACTGGTACGCCATGCCGCACCGACCTTATCGGTGCGCCCCCGGGTTCTGAGCAGGCCCCGACGTTCGGGCGGACCGAGCGGACGTTCCGGGCGGACCGATGCGAAGCATCGGTCAACGAACCCGATCGGTTCGCAGGCGAGCCGACGAATGCGAAGCATTCGTCAACGAACCCGAAGGGTTCGCCCACTCCCAAGGTGACGGTCAGGCGATCTGCGGCACATCACAAGCACCGCTGAGAGCTGCTGCCTTCCGGCCCTGACTCGGTTCACGGGTTGCGATTGCACAGGACCCGACCGCCACCTTCGGAGCGGGCGCATCGGACATGTAGTCTGGCAGACCCCGATGGAGGGGTGCGAGAGCGGCCGAATCGGCACGCTTGGAAAGCGTGTGAGGGGCAACCCTCCGAGGGTTCGAATCCCTCTCCCTCCGCCGTTTCCGACGCTCGGTGGGGCACCTGCCTCGCCGAGCGGCCGGACGGCCCCAGCGCCGTCCGAGCACTCGCGTCACCCCTGACTTCGACACCGCCGGTAACACCTCCTGCCGACCGTGGTCGGCCGCCCACGAGGCGGGTGCCGTCTACGGTGCAGCCGTGCTCGACGACGACGCGATGCAGCTGGCGCTCGACGAGGCGCGCCTCGCCGGGGCGGCCGGCGAGGTACCGGTGGGCGCCGTCGTGCTCGTCGACGGCGTGGTGGTGGCCCGGGCCCACAACCGGCGCGAGGAGACCGCCGATCCGTCGGCTCACGCCGAGCTGCTCGCCCTGCGCGCCGCCTGTGCCGACGCCGGCGCGTGGCGGCTCCCGGAGGCGACGGTGGTGGTGACGCTGGAGCCGTGCCCGATGTGCGCCGGTGCGCTCGTCGCGGCCCGCATCGGTCGGGTCGTGTTCGGAGCCGCCGACCCGAAGGCCGGCGCGCTCGGCTCGCTGTACAACCTCGCCACCGATCCCCGGCTGCCCCACGAGTTCACCGTGACCGCGGGGATCCGGGCCGAGGAGTGCGCCGCCGTCCTGAACGAGTTCTTCGCCGACCGTCGCTGACCGCGGCCACGTCGTTCTGTGAGGAGCGAAGGGGCCTTGGCTAGTGTCGTGCGCCCCAGGAGGGATGCCAGAGCGGACGAATGGGACGGTCTCGAAAACCGTTGAGGCCTTCGGGTCTCCGTGGGTTCAAATCCCACTCCCTCCGCCATCGAAACTGCTGGTCAGTCAGGATCCTCGCCCGAGGCCGCTGGCCGGCGGTTTCGCGGTTGCCCGTGGGCGTCAGCGCCTCCACATGAGTGCGAGGGCGATGCCATCGGGATCCTTGAAGTTGAGGATCGCGCCGGGTGGGACATCGATCGCCCCGGAGTGCTCGATCCCGAGACCATCGAGGTGCTCGGCCCACTGGTCGAGGTCGTCACGGGCCCCGACCGAGAAGGCGAAGTGATCGAGCCCGACGCGGGTCGGATCGAACGAGTCCGCCTGGCGTTCGTGGAACTGGCAGATCCCGACCAGCACGTCGGTCCCCGGTAACCGGAGCACCGCGGCATGGCGATGATCGGCGGGTTCGTCCAGCAGCACCTCGGCCCCGAAGGTCTGGCGATACCACTGCAGGGATCGATCGAAATCGGCGACCGAGAAGGACACGTGGCTGGCTCCGACGATGTGCATGGCGCAGTGTCGCAGGTTCACTGCGGCAGCAGGACCAGAGCGAGGTTCTCGGCCAGCCACCGCTCGAAGCGTTCGGGCGTGAACCCGCGGCGGGTGGTGAGGAGGGCAAAGGTGTCGGGCGAGCTGAGCGCCGAGTAGGTGTCGGCGGCCTCGTCCAGTGACAGACCCTCGCGCAGCGGCCCGGCGCCGGCGATGATCTCGACGATCGCCCGCTGGGTCTGTCGCCGTCGACGGTCGTCCTCATCGATGATGTCGACCACGTCGGCGTCGACCGCGGCCGCCGTACGCAGCACGTGGTGGGCCGGCGCATTTCGCTCCAGCACGGAACGACCGAGATGGGCGAGCAGGCGGATCTGCTCGTGCTGGTCCGCGGTGTCTCGGACCTGTTGCATCTCGTCGCGGTCGAGCAGGGGAATCGGTTCGGTGTCACCCACGATGGCGGCATCGAGGTAGGCGGCGAGCAGGTTCCGCTTGTTGGTGAAGCGGGCGTACACCGTTTCGACCGCGACATCCGCCTCCTGCGCGACCTCCTTGATCGTCGTCCGGGCGTAGCCCTGCTCGGCGAAGAGCGTGGCCGCGGCCTCGATGATGCGGCGCCGCGTGGCCTCGGCCCGGCGTGCCCTGCGCTTCCGAGGGGGGTTGACGTCGTCCATGGCAGAAGCGTAGCGTCCCTGTATAAATGCAGTCTTACTGTATCTATGCAGTGAGCATGGACAAAGGATGGTCCGGACCATGAACGCCAACGGGAACACCAATGGGAACACCAGCAGGAACATCGGCACCGAGATCGGGATCCGGGGGGTCAACCACGTGGCGCTGCGGGTGCGCGACGTCGACGTGTCGGTCGACTTCTACACACGGGTGCTGGGCTTCACCGAAGACGTCGACCGCTTCGGGCGGGGCATCATGGCGTTCCTCCGGGCGCCGCGGTCGGAGAACCACCACGATCTCGCCCTCCTGCAGATCGGCCCGGACGCCGCCGACGCCAGCCCCCGCTCGGTCGGGATGTTCCACTTCGCCCTCGAGGTCGACACCATCGAGGATCTGGTGACCGCGCACGACCGACTCGAAGCGGAAGGCTGCCTCGAGAGCGAATCGGACCACGGCGCGACCAAGGCGGTGTACGGGCGTGACCCCGACGGCAACACGTTCGAGCTCACCTGGCTGATCCCCCGCGCCGAGTGGGGCGACTGGGCGAGCGTTGCGCCGATCAAGAAGCCCATGACGCTCGGTGACGAGGTCCGCCGGTGGCAGCCGGCATCGGCGACCCCGGTCGGATAGGACCGACCGTCATCGGGCGGCCGGTCCGGGTCAGGAACGGCGCCGGAACGAGAAGCCGGCTCCGGTCGAGAACTCGGTGAGGGTGACCGAATCGGGCTGCGCAGGCGGCTCGCCGGCGCCGAGCCGCACCGACCACCGAGCCGCCGCGGTGCCGGACGCGATCCGGTCGACGGTGGCCGCCGGCACGAGGCACGTCACCATGCTGTGCAGGATGGCGTCGCCCGTGGGTCCGGCGAGCAGCGCCGGCCAGGTGCATCCGTCGGGCTCGGCGAGCGCCGGCCCGTCGCGGAGCATCACCGCCAGCCCGTCCCCGTCGTCGACGATGTCGGCCGCGACGTAGGCGGCCGGCAGCAGCAGGGGATGCACGGCCAGCACCTGGGCCAGGCCGGCGAGCGTGGCGGGCGCCCCGAGCGCCGCGGCCAGACGCTTGGTGGTGAGGCCGGCGATCCCGGCCGCGGCCTCCACGCCGATGGCCGCGGCCTGCTGCGGTGGGACCCGGTCGGCCACCTCGACCAGGAAGGCGCGGGCGAGCAGTTGGCCCTGCAGCGCCACCTCGTCGGCGATGGCCGACAACGTGGCCGACGAGAACCGCTCCAGCACCAGATCGGGATCGAGCGGGCTGGCGTAGTCGGACCAGCCGTCGTCGCCGGGCAACCCCGGATCGCGAACGGCCAGTGGCAGCTGTGCGGCCTGCGAGCGTCCCAACGTGCCGGCACCCGGTGGCAGCGGGAGCGGCTCGGCATCGGGCTCGACGGTCACCGTCCAGGCGCAGTGCGGGTGGCGATCGGGCGGCGTCCGCGGGGGACGGTGCAGCGGGCGGACCCGGGCCCGCGGGTTGGTGGCCGCCGCCGTGGCGTCGAACGTGGGGTCCTCGATGTGGTGGCACATGGTCACGACGTAGGCGTCGCCCATCGGCTCGACGTCCATCAGGGCACCGCAGTGATCGAGATGGAAGCTGCCGTGGTCGTCGTCGATGACCTCGAAGCGGAAGTCCATGAACTCGGGTGGAGCTCCGATGTCGAGCTGCATGCCCTTGAAGACGGTCTCGACCGTCGTGCCCTCGAAGCCGAGCAGCCGCTGCATCCGCCGGGTGTAGACGGGGCTGGCCGCCATCCACTCGGCGATGGCCACCTCCTGCATGCCCTCCCGACCCAGTGCGGCGATGAGCTGCGGCATGCCGGCCCGGTCGATGAGGTGCCCGGCCAAGAGGAGCTCGCGGACCAGCTCGGCCAGCTCGGCGTGCGATCGTCCCGCCCATGGGCGCCAGGCGGCTGTCACGAGTCGGCGGCTCGCTTGCGGTGCTCGGCGATGACCTTCTCCACCTCGCTGTTGAGCCGGGCGCCCCGGGGCCAACCGGCGTAGTGGGCGAGGAACACCACCAGCGTGCGGAGGTCGTCGGCGTCGAGCTCACCGAGCCGGAGGGCAGCATCGAGCTGCAGGCCGGCCACGTCCTCGAGCCCACTGCCGGCCGCCAGGCCGATGAGCACGAGGCGGCGGTCGCGGATCGACAGCTTCCCTTCGGCCCACACCTCGCCGAAGAGGTGGTCGACCGTCGACTCGACGAAGGGGCCCTCGACGTGGTCGACGTCCCAGCCGTAGACCTGCTTCATCAGTTCCTGGCCGCGCGCCCGGCGATCGTCGTCGGTCATGGTCGCTCCTCGTGGTCGTGGGGTACGCCGAGCGCCGCTCCCAGCGCGGCATGCGCCAGCCGGGCGATCGGGACGTCGACCCCGAGCTCCTCACCCAGCCCGATGGCCAGCTCCAGGTCCTTCTCGCCCAGTTCGCGGGTGTGCACGAAGATGTCGTGCAACCCGTCGGCGGCCTCGAGCGGCGCGTTGGTGCGCCGCACCATCACCGCGCCCGGCCCTCCGGTGACCCGGTCGGAGTGACGGACCACGTCGCCGAGCTGGCCCAGGTCGACCCCGGCCGCGTCGGCCAGGGCCAGTGCCTCGCCGACCGCGGCGTAGCTGGCGAAGGTGATCAGGTTGCGGGCCAGCTTCGCCCGGGTGCCGGCCCCCACGTCGCCGAGGTGGGCCACCAGGGTGCCGAGCTTCTCGAGGGCGGGACGGGCGATGGCCACTGCCTCGTCGCTCCCGCCGACCATGAGGGCCAGCGTGCCCTCGTGGGCCCCCATGAAGCCCCCGCTGACCGGGGCGTCGAGGATGTGCACGCCGTGCGGGGCGGCGCGCGTCACCAGGTGGGCGGGCGTGTCGGCCTCGACGGTGGAGTGGACCACGACGACGGTTCCCGGGCGGGCGGTGGTCAGGATGCCGTCGGCGCCGTCGAGCACCTCGATCACCTGCCGGTCGTCGCGGACCATGAGGGAGATCACGTCGGCGGCCTCGGCCACCTCGGCCGGCGATCCCGCCACCGCGGCCCCGGCGTCGGCGAAGGGAACGGTCGCCGACGCCATCACGTCGAACACTGTCAGCCCCCCGGGCCAGTCGATCCACTGCCGGGCCATCGGCGCGCCGATCTGGCCCAGGCCGATGAAGCCGAGGCGGACGGGCGCGCTCATGCCGGTGCGTCCCACAGGCCGACCGGCGACTGGCCGAGGAGGTAGTGCCCCGGCAGCTGCCCCGGTTGCAGTGACCGCTCCATGCGGGCGGTCATGCCTTCCGACAGGGTGCCGTCGGTCATCATCTCGACGAAGGTGGCCGCGGCATTGCCGTAGTCGAACCAGTCCCGCTGCCACGACCACTGGAAGTTGCCGCCGTAGCGGAACCAGCTGCCCCCGATCCCGGCCACCTCGTAGTGCGAGCCGTCGGGTCGGGTGGCATCGGCGATCTGGCGCCAGAACCCCACGACCTGACCCTTGACCTCGTCGACCAGGATCTCCTCGTACGGGTACTGCCAGCCGTCCAGCCCGCCCATCTCCAGGCCGAGGGCGATGTCGCGGATCTCGGCGCGGCCGACCGCCATGAACTGCTCCTTGGGACCGAAGTTCCAGCCATAGGTGGCGTCCTCGGTGTAGAGGTCGGCCATCGGCCCCCAGTCGCCGGCGGCCTCGGCGTCGCGGTTGGCCTGCAGCCACCGCTCGACCATCTCGTCGAGCTCGGCACGGGGATAGCTGGTCATGAGTCCGATCCTTCGTCGATGGACAGGGCATGGGTGGGGCAGAAGCGCACCGCGGCCTCGGCGGCGGCCCGAGCGTCGTCGGGTGGGCGGTGGTCGAGGATGGTCAGCTCGCCCGCCTTGGAGACCTGGAAGACGTCGGGCGCCTCGCTCTGGCACACGGCGTGGCCCTGGCACAGGTCGCGGTCGACCACGATCCGCCATCCATCGGTACGGCTCCCCACCTGGTTCTGGAGGGTCGCCGCGCCACTCAGGTGGACCGATGGGCTACCAGAACGGGAGTGGGGGGTTCGGCGGCGGGCGTAGGTGACCGCGCAGGGTTGGGCGAGCTGGACGACCATCTTCGAGTGGTCGTTGCGGTAGCTGTCGAGCGGTTGGGCCGCCTCGAAGGTCCAGTCCTTCAGCAGCACCGAGAAGATGGCCTTGAGCTGCATCATGGCGAACGCCGCCCCCACGCAGCGGTGGCGGCCGGCGCCGAAGGGAATCCAGTTCCACGGGTTGGCGACGTCGGCGCCGGGGTCGTCGAGGTAGCGGTCGGGCCGGAACGCGTCGGGATCGGGGAACGCGGCGGCGATCCGGTTCGACACCGACGGGCTGGCGGCCACCATCTTCCCGGCCGGGATGTGGTGACCACCGACCTCGAGGTCGACGTTGGCCACCCGGAGCAGGAGGATCAGCGGCGGGTGCAGACGAAGGGACTCCTTGATGGCCGCCTCCAGGCGAGGCATCTCCCGCAGGGCCTGGTAGCTGACTTCTGCGCCGTCGGCGTAGAGCTCGTCCAGCTCGGCAACGACTGCGGCCAGCTCGTCGGGGTGACGGAGCAACTCGATCAGCGTCCACGCCGCGGTGCCCGACGTGGTGTGGTGCCCGGCGAACATCATCGAGATGAACATGCCGGTGACGGTGTCGGCGCTGAAACGAGGATCGCCGGCGTCGTCGGAGATCGACATGAGGACGTCGAGCAGGTCACGGGCCGCGTCTCCCGTTGCGGTCTCGGGTGGGGCGCCCTGAGCCGACCGCCGGTCCATGATCCCCTGCACCAGCTCGACCAACGCGACGCGGGCCGCGTCCCGAGCGTGGAAGCTCGGGATGTCGGCGTAGGGATCGACGTAGGCCAGGGCATCGGTGCCCTGCTCGAGGTCGTGGTACAGCTCGGCGAAGCGGCGATCGAGCTCGAGCCGGAACCTTCGGCCGATGAGGCATGACGACGACGTGTAGATGGTGAGCTCGGCGAACCAGTCGAGGAGGTCGATCTCGCCCTCGTCGTCCCAGCGCGCCACCATCTCATCGACCTCGCGCTGGATGGTCTCGGCGTGTCCCCGCATGAACGAGTCGCGCAGCGCCTGGTTGTGGAGCATCTCCCGGCGACGCTCGGGCGGCGCGTCGAACACGACGCCTTCTCCGAAGATGGGGGTCATGAACGGGTAGGCCGCCGCCTGGTCGAGATCCTCGTCCGAGGCCCGGAAGAAGACCTCGTTGGCCTCGGCCCCGGTGAGCAGCACGACGTCCTTGTCGGCCAGACGGAACTCGCCGACGTCGCCGCACTCGGCGCGCACCCGGTTCATGAGGCCGATGGGGTCGCGGCGCAGCTCCTCGAGGTGCCCGCTGGGGTCCTGGCCGCCGGACACCACGGGAGGTCCGGGACGGCGCGTGGCGGTCTCGCTCATTCGTGGCTCCTGTCGTCGCGCACGGGGGCCTCGGGCTGCACTTCGACCAGCGAGAGATGGGTGCCCTTGGGCGTCGAGACGACCGTGAGGATCACCTCGGCGATCTCCTGCGGTCGCAGACCGCCGTCGTGACGGAGATGACCCCAGGCCGACCAGTGGGGCAGGACGTGGTTGATGGTCTCCTCGCTCCACGTGGTGCCCTGCTCGGTACTGGACGGGCCGGGACGCACCACGCCGACCCGCACGCCGGTGCCCTCGAGCTCCATCTGCATGGCCCGGGCCAGGCCCTCGAGCCCGGATTTCGCGGTGACATAGGCCGCCATGTGGGTCCGGGGCCGGGAGACGACATCGGAGCTCACGAAGACGATGTCGCCGTGTCCCCGTTCGACCATGTCGCGCCCGAGGCGATGCACGAGGCGGTGGGCACCGAGCAGGTTCACCTGCACCGACCGGACGAACGCCTCGGGGTCGGCGGCCAGCGCGGTGACCGGATCGACCTCGCCGGCGTTGCTGACCACGATGTCGACCGGTCCGAACGCGGCCGCCGCATCGGCGAATGCGTCGATGGATCCGGTGTCGGCGAGATCGAGCGCGACGGCCTTCGCCTCGCCCCCCGACGACGCGATCTCGCCGGCGAGATCGTCGAGCCGGTCGATCCGTCGGGCACCCAGCACCACCGGGTACCCCGCCGCGGCCAGCCGGACCGCGGTGGCGGCCCCGATGCCGGAGGAGGCGCCGGTCACCAACGCGACGCGGCGCTCGGGGTGCGGGGCGAAGCGGGGCATCAGCGCGGCGTCACCGCGGTGGGCAGGGCCTCGAAGCCTCGCACGTTGACCGAGTGGACGCGCCGGGCCCGGTCGATGTCGATGTCGAAGCTGCCCACCCGCCGCACCAACTCCTCGAGCACGACCCGGGCCTCGAGCCGAGCGAGCGACGCTCCCATGCAGAAGTGCCGCCCCACGCCGAAGCTGGCCGAGCCGGTGGTGTCGCGATCGAGGTCGTAGCGGTCGGGGTCGGGGAACACCCGCGGGTCGCGGTTGGCGGAGCCGGCGAGCAACAGCACCCGGTCACCGGCGGGGATGGTCACCCCGTGCAGCTCGGTGTCGGTGACGACGAGCCGCGCCAGCATCTGGGTCGACGTGTCGTAGCGCAACGTCTCCTCGACCCAGTCGGGGATGCGGGCCGGGTCGTCTCGCACCTTGGCCCACTCGTCGGGGTTGCGCCACGCCCAGTACCAGGCGTTGGCCAGCAACTTGGTGGTGGTCTCGTTGCCGGCGACCACCATCAAGAACAGGAAGCCGGTGATCTCGTCGTCGGTGAGCCGGTCGCCGTCGAGCTCGGCCGCACACAGCGCGGACACCAGGTCGTCGCCCGGATTCGCCCGCCGGTCGGCGATGAGGGCGGCGTAGTACACGACCAGCTCCATCGCGGCCTCGACGCCCGCGGGCGGTACGTCGGTGACGCCCTCCTCGCGGTGGATGAGTAGGTCGGACTGCCGGCGCAGCCGGGCCCGGTCGGCCACCGGCACACCGAGCAGCTGGGAGATCACGTCCATCGGCACCTTGCCGGCGAGATCGGCCACGAAGTCGAACGCACCCCGGCACTCGTCGAGATGACCGACGGTCAGGGCCCGGATGTCATCCTCCATGCCGGCGACGCGCCGAGGCGTGAAGCCCCGGGACACCAGCCCTCGCATGCGGCCGTGGTCGGGCGGATCCATGGCGAGGAACGACATGGTCCGGTGCGCCTGGGGACCGGACGCCGCCGGGTCGATCGAGACGCCGTGGCGGTTGGAGAAGCGGTCGGTGTCCCGGAACGCGGCCATCACGTCGGCGTGGCGGGACAGCGCCCAGAAGTCGCGTTCCTCGTTGCGGTACACCGGGGCCTCGTCGCGCAGGCGGGTGTAGGTGGGATACGGATCCTCGTGGATCTCGTAGGCATAGGGGTCGTACACGAGGTCGGTGGTGGTGGTCACGACGCCCCTCCGAGGACGAGGTGGGCCGATGCGCCCAGCAGATCGGGGAGGTCGTCGTAGGCCAGGTGGCCGGTGCCGACCTGGATGAGGGCTCCCGACAGCAGCAGCTCGAGCGTGCGGGCGACGGCCGGCTCGGCGTCGCCGGCCAGGGCATCGACGAGGCGCTGGTGGAGGCGGCGGCCGATGCGTACCCGCAGCTCGTGGACCTCGGGTTCATCGGCGAGCAGGGCCACCGTGCACGCCGCGGCGAGCTCCGTCTCGTCCGCCACCACCAGGGCGTACTCGAGCAACACGTCGGTGACCCGATTGGCGGCCGTACGACGGCGGTCGACCGGACGGGGTGGATGGCCGCTGATCCGGCGCCAGAACACCTCGGCCACCAGGTGATCCTTGGAGGAGAAGTAGGTGTACGCGGTGGCCGGGGCCACTCCCGATCGCTTGGCCACGCCTCGCACGGTGAGGCCCTGGTGACCGACGTCGCCCAGCTCGGCGACCGTGGCCTCGACGAGACGATCCACCGTCCGGGCCCGGCGGTCGCTCAGGTGTCGGCGGGGCGCGATTTCCTGGACACCTGTCTCGGACACCTGTCCAGTTCTAGACCGGTCCGACCGCGGGGTCAAGGGCAGGTCGGTGTTCCCGGCCGGCACCCGTAGCCTTCGAGCCATGCGGATGGGACCTCATTCGATGATGCCGAGGGACACCTCGGACATCGAGGGAGCGTCGCTGCAGCGCGGGATCGTCCGCCGCGTCTGGGGGTTCGCCCGCCCCTACCGCAACCAGGTGATCGGCTTCCTCGCCGCCATCATCACCGCCGCCCTCCTCGGCATCGTCCCCCCGCTGGTGTTCAAGGCCATCATCGACGACGCCCTCAAGAACGGTGACCGCGGCAAGCTCACCTTCCTCGCCCTGCTCGCCGTCGGCGCCGCGCTGGCCGATTCGCTGCTCTCGCTGGTGGAGCGGTGGCTGTCGTCGAGGATCGGCGAGGGTCTGATCTACGACCTGCGGGTCCGGCTGTTCGACCACGTCCAGCGCCTGCCGGTCGCCTTCTTCACCCGGGCCCAGACGGGCGCCCTCGTCTCCCGCATGAACAACGACGTCATCGGCGCCCAACGAGCCCTCACCGGCACGCTCGGATCGGTGGTCTCCAACATCGTCGTGCTCGTCACCACGGTGATCGCCATGGTGGCCCTGGAGTGGCACCTCACCATCCTCGCCATCGCCCTGCTCCCTGCCTTCCTCATCCCGGCCAAGCGGGTGGGCACCCGCCTGCAGGACATCAGCCGCGAGCAGATGGAACGCAACGCCCGGATGAACTCCACCATGACCGAGCGCTTCGGCGTCGCCGGTGCCATGTTGGTGAAGCTGTTCGGCCGTCACGACGACGAGACCGCGCTGTTCTCCGATGACGCGGCCGGCGTGCGCGATGCCGGCGTGAAGTCGGCGGTCCTGAGCCGGGTGTTCTTCTCCACCCTCGGCCTGGTCGGCGCCCTCGGCATCGCCGCCGTGTACTGGTGGGGCGGACTGCTCGTCATCGATGGTTCCATGAGCACCGGCACACTCGTGGCCCTCGCCGCCCTGGTCACCCGCATCTACCAACCACTCACCGCGCTGACCAACGCCCGCATCGACGTCATGACCGCGTTCGTCTCCTTCGAGCGGGTCTTCGAGGTGCTCGACATCCGCAACGGCATCCAGGACCGACCCGGCGCCATCGACCTCGTCGACGTCCGCGGCGAGATCGACTTCGAGGACGTGTGGTTCACGTACCCGACCGCCGATCAGGTCTCACTGCCCTCGCTCGACGGCGCCGTCCCCGACCACGACGGTTCGTCCGGGCCGGTCCTCCGCGGCATCACCGCCCATGTCGAGCCCGGGCAGTTGGTGGCCGTGGTCGGACCCTCGGGGGCGGGCAAGACCACCCTCACCTCCCTCCTCCCCCGCCTCTACGACGTCGACTCGGGCGTGGTGCGCATCGACGGCCACGACGTCCGCGACCTCACCCAGGAGACCCTGCGCCGCGCCATCGGCGTGGTCTCCCAGGACCCGCACCTGTTCCACGACACCATCGCCGGCAACCTGCGCTATGCCGACCCCGATGCCACGCTCGCCGACCTGCAGCGGGTGTGCGAAGCCGCCCGCATCCACCACGTCATCGCGGCGCTGCCCGAGGCCTACGACACCGTCGTCGGCGACCGCGGCTACCGCCTCTCCGGCGGCGAGAAGCAGCGCCTGTCCATCGCCCGGATGCTGCTCAAGGACCCGTCGATGGTCATCCTCGACGAGGCCACGTCCAGCCTCGACAGCGAGAACGAGGCCGCGGTGCAAGACGCCCTCGCCGACGCCCTGGTGGGAAGGACGGCACTGGTCATCGCCCACCGGCTGTCGACCATCACCACCGCCGACCAGATCGTGGTGCTCGACGCGGGCCGCGTCGTGGAGACCGGCCGGCACGCCGACCTGCTGGCCGACGGCGGCCTCTACGCCGACCTCTACCGCACGCTGGTCCGCGGCGAACCGACTCCCACGAACTGAACACTGCGGAGCCGCCAGGCGGAGCAGCAGGCGGAGTTGGCGCGGCTCCGTGCAACGTGGGGGCTCCCCGGACCGAAGGGAGGAAGCCCCGATGTCACAGGTTGGTGCGGAGGAAGGCGAGGTCGTCCTTGCGTCCCTCCTCGGCCGTCTCGCAGATGACCGGAGCATTGGCGGCTCGGACGACGGCGAGGATGGCCTCGGGGTCGATCTGGCCTTGGGTGAGGTTCTCGTGGCGGTCGCGGCCCGAACCCTGCTCGTCCTTGGAGTCGTTGCAGTGGACGAGATCGACCCGGCCGGTGATGCCGATGATGCGCTCGACCGAGTCGACCAGGTCCTCGCCGGCGGCCCAGGCGTGGCAGGTGTCGAGGCAGAAGCCGATGCCGGTGTCGCCGATGTGATCCCAAAGCCGGCCAATCGTGTCGAAGTGACGGGCCATGGCGTGGTCGCCACCGGCGGTGTTCTCGAGCAGGACCAACATGTCGGTCTCGAGGCTGTCGATGGCCTTGCGCCAGCGCACGAACCCGTCGGACTCGTCGTCGTCCTCGGTGATGTGCCCACCGTGCACGATGACCGCGGCCGCGCCGATGTCGGTGGCGGCATCGCACGTCTGCTGGAGGATCTTGCGGCTCGGGATCCGGACCTTGTTGTTGGGCGACGCCACGTTGATCAGGTACGGGGCGTGGACGTAGATGGGGATCTCGGACGCCCGGAGCACGTCGGCGTCGTCGCGCGGGGCGGGCTTCTTCCACGACTGGGGGTTGCCGAGGAAGATCTGCACGCACTCGGCGCCCTCGGCGGCCGCGATGCCCAGGGGATCGTCGGGGCTGACGTGGCTTCCGAGAAGGGGGAGATCGCTCATGTTCCGACGTTCGCGCACCGATGATCATGAGGCAACACAAGCGAAACACTCGATCCGTACCTTGCGGATCCAACGGACGGTCCTCACCGCTGCCGGGTCGTGCTCCCCGGACGGCGCATCGGGGCGAGGCAATGGCGCCTCCCCCGATGGGACCGTGCCGATGGCGGTCGGCTCCGCCGCGCCGCGTGCCGGCTACTCGCTGGCGCTCCCGACGCCGGCCGAGCCGATGGCGGTCGGCTCCGCCGCGCCGCGTGCCGGCTGCGGTCGGCTCCGCCGCGCCGGCCGACCCCGTCCGCCTGGCACGGTCGGCCTGACACCCTGTCAGATACCGTGCCGGCGTGCCCGGAGCCCTCGCCACCCCGCCGACCGAGCCCGAACCCCGTGACCTGCTGCGCAACCGCCGCGTGGTGGTGACCGCCGCGGCCGGCACCGGCATCGGGTTCGCCACCGCCCGCCGGTGCCTGCTCGAGGGCGCAGCCGTGATGCTGTCCGACCATCACGAACGCCGCCTGGGCGAAGCGGCCGACCGCCTCGCCGACGAGCTCGGCATCGACCGGCCGCCGGTGGCGGTGTGCGACGTCACCGACGAAGCCCAGGTCCAGGCCCTCTTCGCCACCGCCGAGGACGCCCTCGGCGGCTTCGACACCCTGGTCAACAACGCCGGCCTCGGTGGCGAGGTGCCGCTGGTGGACATGTCCGACGAGCAGTGGGACGTCGTCATCGACGTCACCCTCACCGGCACGATGCGCTGCACGCGGACCGCCCTGCGCCGGCTCTACGCCGCCGGCTCCGGTGGCGTCATCGTCAACAACGCCTCGGTGCTCGGCTGGCGGGCCCAGGCCGGTCAGGCCCACTACGCCGCGGCCAAGGCGGGGGTCATGGCTCTGACCCGCTGCGCGGCCGTCGAGGCCGCCGACCACGGCGTCCGGGTCAACGCGGTGGCGCCGAGCATCGCCATGCACCCGTTCCTGGCCAAGGTCACCAGCGACGAACTGCTCGACGAGCTCACCTCGAGGGAGGCGTTCGGCCGGGCTGCGGAACCGTGGGAGGTGGCCACCGTGATCGTGTTCCTCGCCTCCGACCAGTCCAGCTACCTCACCGGTGAGGTCGTCAGCGTCTCCAGCCAGCACCCCTGAACCGACGGGCTCGTAGCGTCCCCGGGATGGACGGCACCACTCCCACCGACGACGAACGCCGGCGACGCATCGTCCGGCAGGCGTTCTCGGTGGCGTTCGCGCTGGCGCCGTTCGGCGTCGTCTTCGGCGTGGCCTGTGCCGATGCCGGGCTCTCCTGGCTCGACGCGGCCGGGTTCTCCGCACTGACCTTCGCCGGCTCGTCGCAGTTCGCCGCGGTCGACGTGCTGGGCGACGGTGGTACGGCAGCCACCGCCATCGGCGCCGGGCTGCTGCTCAATGTCCGCTCCCTCGCGTTCGGTGTGCTGCTCGCCCCCACGCTGGACGGCCCCCGATGGAAGCGGGCCCTCCTGGCCCAGTTGGTGATCGACGAATCGACTGCGATCGCCACGGTGCAGGACGAGCCCCGCTGGAGGCGATTCGGCTTCCTGGCCGGGGGCCTGGCCGTCTTCGTGGTGTGGAACCTCACCACCCAGCTCGGCGTGGTGCTGGCGTCGGTCGGTGACACCTTCATCACCGACTGGGGGCTCGACGCGGCCGTCCCCGCCGCCTTCCTCGCCCTCGTCTGGCCCCGTGTGTCCGACCCAGGGTCGGGCCGGCTCCGCAACGGTGACCAGCTCCACATCGCCCTCCTCGGCGGGGCGATCGCCGCCCTGGCCGTGCCCTTCACGCCGCCCGGGATCCCGATCCTGCTCTCGGGGCTCGGGGTCATGGCGGCGAGGCGACGGCCATGAGCACGACGGTGATCGTCTTGGCCGGCCTGTCCGCGGGCACCTACGCGCTCAAGTCCGCCGGGCCGCTGCTGCTCGGCGGTCGAGCCCTCCCGGCCACGCTCGACCGGGTGTCCCGACTCCTCCCCGCCGCACTGCTCACCGCGCTCGTGATGGTGAGCACCGTCAGCGACGGGCGATCGCTGACCCTCGACGCCCGCGCCGTCGGGGTGCTGGCGGCCGGCGTCGCCCTCCGGTTCCGCGCTCCGTTCGTCATGGTGGTGGTCGTGGCCGTGGCCGTCACCGCCGCGCTCCGGAGCGTCTCGTAGGGTCAGCAGGATGGCGATCACCACCATCGACGGACTCGACGAGTTGCGCGACGCAGTGGGACGAGATCTCGGCACCAGCCGATGGATCGAGATCACCCAGGATCGGGTCGACACCTTCGCCGAGGCCACCGGCGACCACCAGTGGATCCACGTCGATGTCGAGCGAGCCACCCGGGAGAGCCCGTTCGGTGGCCCGATCGCTCACGGCTACCTGACGCTGGCGCTCACCAACCAGATGCTCCCCGAAGTGGTCGAGGTGCGGGGGATCTCGTCCGGGGTGAACTACGGCGTGAACAAGGTCCGCTTCCCGACACCCGTACCGGTCGGCGGCCGGGTGCGCGGCCACGTCCGGCTCGAGTCGGCCGAGGAGGTCACTGGCGGCGTCCAGACGACGATGGTCATCACCGTGGAGCTCGAGGGCGCCGCGAAACCCGCGTGCATCGTGGAGGCCCTGTCGCGTTGGCTGGCGTGATGCGCCAGCTCCCCGTCACCGAGCGGACCACCATCGGACGCTTGCCCGAGCGCGGCACCCGCGATCGGGAGACGATGAACGCCATCCTCGACGAGGGCCTCATCTGCCACGTGGGACTGTCGACCGAGCGCGGCCCGGTGGTGATCCCCACCACCTACGGACGCCGTGACGACGAGCTGCTCATCCACGGCTCGCCCGCGGCCACCTGGCTCCGGACGGCCGGCAAGGGGACACCGGTCTGCGTCACCGTGACCCTCGTCGACGCCCTCGTCCTGGCTCGCAGCGCCTTCCACCACTCGATCAACTACCGATCGGTGGTCGTCTTCGGCGTCGCCGAGCCGATCACCGAACCGGCCGACAAGGCCGACGCGCTGACCACCATCGTCGAGCGGCTCGTCCCGGGTCGGACGGCGGAGGTCCGGCCCATGCACGACGACGAGGTGGCCAAGACCCTCGTGCTGCGCATCCCCCTCGACGAGGCATCGGTCAAGATCCGCGACGCCGGTCCGAGCGACGACGACGAGGACTACGCCCTGGCGGACGTGTGGGCGGGCCTGGTGCCGGTGGCCACCACCTTCGGCGTGCCGGTCGACGACGACCGTCTCGAACCCGGCATCACCGCTCCCCCCAGCGCCACCGCCTACCAGCGGCCCACGGGATCGGCGCGCTGATCAGTCGTCGACCGCGCCGAGGAACGCCGGCGGTTCGCCGCCGCCGTGGACCTCGAGCTCGGCACCGCTGATCCACGATGCCGCCGGCGAGGCCAGCCACCAGCACGCCTCGGCCACGTCGGCCGGCGTTCCCATCCGGCCGAGAGGGACGGTCTGCGCGACCCGAGCGATCGAGGCGTCGTCGCCGTAGTGCAGGTGGGCGAGCTCGGTCCGAACCAACCCGACCACCACCGCGTTGACCCGCACCTGTCCGCCCCACTCGGCGGCCAGGGACCGGTTCCACCCCAGCAACCCCGCCTTGGCCGCCCCGTACGCCGAGTTGGACGGCGATGGCCGCACGCCCGACAGGCTGGCCACGTTCACGATGCAGCCGTCGTCGGCCGCAGCCAGGTAGCGGTGGGCGTACCGGCTGACCCAGATCGGGGCCAGCAGATTGAGCTCGATGACCTTGCGAGTGAAGTTGGGCGAGTCGGTGGCCGAGTCCATCATCGGCGCCCCGCCGGCGTTGTTGATCACCACGTCGATCCCACCGAGGTCGGTGGCGATGCCATCGCACAGGGCCTCCACCGCCTCGGGCTCGCGAACGTCGCACGAGCGGAACTCCCCGACCGGCGATTCCTCCGGCTCCCGTCGCCCGCACACCACGACCGTGTCACCGTCGGCCGCGAAGCGCGCTGCGATACCCCGACCGATGCCTCGGGTGCCGCCGGTGACCAGGACGATTCGGCTCATCGTCAGACCGACAGCAGGACCGAGGATCCGTGGCCGAACAGGCCCTGGTTGGCGGTGATGCCCACGGTGGCCCCTTCGACCTGGCGGTCTCCGGCCTGGCCCCGGAGCTGCCAGGTGACCTCGCACACCTGGGCCAGCGCCTGGGCCGGTACCGCTTCGCCGAAGCAGCCGAGCCCACCACTCGGGTTGACCGGCACCCGGCCGCCCAGGGTGGTGTCGCCGTCGTTGAGCAGCTTCTCGGCTTCGCCCGGTTTGCACAGGCCGATGTTCTCGTACCAGTCGAGCTCGAGCGCGGTGGACAGGTCGTAGACCTCGGCCAGCGAGAGGTCCTCGGGGCCGATGCCGGACTCCTCGTAGCAGGCCCGGGCGATCGAGTCCTTGAAGCCGACCTCCGGGACCGGGACCGCGGCGGCCGAGTCGGTGGAGAACTCGGGCATGTCGAGCAACATGTTGGGGAACCGGGGGGTCACGGTGGAGATGGCGCGGACCCGCACCGCGTCGTCGAGGCCGTGACGCCGGGCGTAGTCGTCGCTCACCAGCACCACGGCCGCGCCGCCGTCGGAGGTGGCGCAGATGTCGAGCAGGTGCAGCGGGTCGGCCACCACCGGGGAGGCCAGTACCTCGTCGACGGTGACCGCCTTGCGGTACCGGGCGTTGGGGTTGCTGAGCCCGTGGGCCGCGTTCTTGACCTTCACCCGGGCGAAGTCCTCGGCGGTGGCGCCGTGCAGCGCCATCCGCCGCCGGGCGTACATGGCGAAGTAGGTGGGGTTGGTGGCGCCGAGCAGGCGGAAGCGCAACCAGTCGGGGTCGTCGGGGCGATCGCCCGCGTTGGGGGCGAGGAATCCCTTCGGCGTGGTGTCGGCGCCCACCACCAGGGCCACGTCGCACAGCCCGGCCAGAATGCGGGTACGGGCCGACTCCATCGCGGTGGCGCCCGACGCACACGCGGCGTAGCTGGTCGACACGCGGGCGCCGTTCCAGCCCAGCATGCGAGCGATGGTGGCGCCGGCCACGTAGCCGGCGTAGCCGTTGCGGACCGTCTCGCCGCCGGCGACGAACTGCACGTCGCGCCAGTCGATGCCGGCGTCGGCGAGGGCGTCCTGGGCGGCGTCGACGCCGTAGGTGGCGAAGTTGCGGCCCCACTTGCCCCACTCGGTCATGGCCACCCCGGCCACCCGGACGTGTTCGTCGCTCATCACCGGTCACCGTCCCCGACGAAGGCGGAGCCTTCGTCACGCGACGAGCTCGCCCGGCGAGCGACGGAGCCTTCGCCATAGGCGGGCTCGAACTTCCAGACCGTCTTGCGCACCGGGCCGCCCTCTGCATCGTCGTCGACGAAGAGGGTGTCGACGGTGAGCCGCACGGGCATGCCCACCTCGAGATCCTCGACCGAGATGCCGGCCACCACCTGACCCATCACGATCATCGCCTCGGCCTCCAGCTCGACGGCCACGATGCAGAACGGCTCGTGCTCGTCCCCCGGCACCACGTACGGGGGCGGCGGCTGGTAGCGGGCATCGGTGTAGCTCCAGATCCGGCCCCGGTTCGACAGCCGGTGTTCGACCAGATCGCGACCGAAGCAACCCGGGTTCCGGCACAGGCCTTCGACCCGGGGGAAGAACACCGTCCCGCAGTCCTCGCACCGGGTCCCGAGCAGGGCCGGTTCGGGGTCCTCGGTGAACCAGCCCTCGATGGCCGGGGCGGAGGTCGTCATGCGGCGACGGTAGCGCTGGATCTGACGTGGCGTCAGATCCAGGGGCGCCGTGGGCAGGTTCGTGACGGTCCGGGGGTGACGGCGAGCCGGTGCCGCTCCACTACGGTGACCTGACACACCGTCAGATCTCGTCGCGGGAGCGGACATGCCGACCACGATCACCGTTCACGACGCCGCGCCCTTCTCGGGCGTGGCGGAGATCGTCATGGACAACCCGCCGGTGAACGCCCTCACCGTTGCCGGCTGGTTCGAGCTCGGCCGTCTGCTCGATCGGTGCGGCGCCGACCCCGCGGTCCGGGTGGTCGTGCTGCGGGCCGAGGGGCGCGGGTTCAACGCCGGCGTCGACATCAAGGAGATGCAACAGACCGAGGGGTTCGACGCCCTGGTCGGTGCCAATGCCGGTTGCTACGCCGCCTTCAAGGCGGTGTACGAGTGCGAGGTGCCGGTGATCGCCGCGGTCAACGGCTTCTGCCTCGGTGGCGGCATCGGCCTGGTCGGCAACGCCGATGTGGTCGTGGCCGCCGACGACGCCACCTTCGGCCTTCCCGAGGTCGACCGGGGCGCGCTGGGCGCCGCCACCCACCTGGCCCGCCTGGTACCCGAGAAGAAGATGCGGGCGATGGTCTACACCGCGGCCACCGCCACGGCCGCCGAGCTCCACCACTTCGGGTCGGTCCTCTCGGTCGTGCCTCCCGAGGGGTTGCGGGACGAGGCGCTGCGGGTGGCGGCCGAGATCGCGGCCAAGTCGCCGGCGGTGATCCGGGCGGCCAAGGCCAGCCTCAACGGCATCGACCCGATCGACGTCAACCGGTCGTACCGCTTCGAGCAGGGCTTCACCTTCGAGCTCAACCTCGCGCGGTGTGGCCGACGAGCACCGCGACGCCTTCGTCGAGGGGCGCGACACGGACACGTCCCGATGAGGTCTGGCCGATGAGCGCACCCTCGAAGGTCATGACCGAGGACGAGGTCGTCTCCCGGCTGGAGTCGGGCATGACCATCGGCATCGGCGGGTGGGCGGCCCGCCGCAAGCCGATGTCGATCGTGCGCGCCATCCTGCGCTCCGACCTCACCGACCTCACCATCGCCAGCTACGGCGGCCCCGACGTCGGAATGCTCTGCGCATCCGGGAAGGTACGCACGCTGATCAGCGCGTTCGTGTCGCTCGACGACATCCCCCTCGAACCCCACTACCGCAACGCCCGCCAGTCCGGCGCCATCCACGAACGACCGATGGACGAGGGCATGTTCCTCCTCGCCCTCCAGGCCGCGGCGTGGCGGGTGCCGTTCCTGCCCACCCGGGTGGGGCTGGGTTCGGACCTGTTCCGTGACGACGCCGAGCTGGCCACGGTGCGCTCGCCGTACCCGTCGCCCGACGGGACGGCGGGCGAGGAACTCGTCGCCGTGCCCGCGCTGCACCTCGACGCCGCCATCGTCCACCTCAACCGGGCCGACGAGCGGGGCAACGCCGCCTTCCTCGGACCGGACCTCTACTTCGACGACCTCCTGCTGGAAGCCGCCGACGCCGGCTACGTCTCGTGCGAACGGCTGGTCACCACCGACGAGCTGGCCGCCGAGGCGCCCCTGCACGCCATGCGCACCAACCGCATGTTCGTCACCGGTGTCGTCGAGGCCCCCAACGGGGCCCACCCCACCTCGTGCGTTCCCGACCACGACGTCGACGCCAACTTCCTGTCCACCTACGCCGGCTCGGCGCGCTCGCCCGAAGCGTGGGACGAGTTCCGAACCACCTACCTGACCGGCACCGAGTCGACCTACCAACAGGCGGTGCACGGCGAGCGAGCAGAGCGCCAGCGGCGCTCGCCGTCAGCCCGGCGAGCGAAGCGAGCGGGCGCATGAGCACGATGAGCGTCCACCCCACCCGGGCCGAGATCTGCGTGGTCGCGGTCGCCGAGGCGTTCCGCGGCGACGGCGAGATCCTGGCCAACCCCATCGGCACCATCCCCATGATCGGTGGCCGCCTGGCCCGGGCCACGTTCGAACCCGAACTGATGATGACCGACGGCGAGGCCCGCCTGATCGCCGGCGACCGGGCCGTGGGCGGTGGAGATTCGTGGACGACCGAGGCCTGGAACCCCTACCGGCGCATGTTCGACATGGTGTGGTCGGGCCGGCGCCACGTGATGATGGGCGCGACCCAGATCGACCGGTGGGGCAACCAGAACATCGCCGCCCTCGGCGACTACGCCCGGCCCAAGGTGGCGCTGCTCGGCTACCGCGGCGCCCCGGGCAACACCATCAACGACAAGACGTCGTACTGGGTGCCCCGGCACTCACCCCGGGTCTTCGTCGAGGCCGTCGACACCGTGTGCGGGATCGGTTACGACCGGGCCGCCGCCCTCGGACCGGACCCGGCCCGATACCACCGCCTCCCACGCGTCATCTCCGACCTCGGCGTCTTCGACTTCGAGTCCGACGACCACTCGATGCGGCTGCGCTCCGTGCACCCCGGTGTCAGCGTCGACGATGTCGTCGAGGCCACCGGCTTCGACCTGGTGATCCCCGACGACGTGCCCGAGAGCCGACCGCCCACCGCCGACGAGTTGGAGCTGATCCGCGAGGTCATCGACCCCGAGGCGATGCGCGAGCGCGAGGTCCTCGACCCGGACTGAACCCACGATGGCCCCGGACGCCGCGGGCACGGCGGGCTCAGCCGGTGCTGGCCCCGCTCCCGCTGATCTTGGCCAGCTCGGACTGGATCACCTGAGCCGGCTGCTCGCCGGAGATCCGTGACGCGACGGTCCCGTCGGCATTGATGAAGACCATCATCGGGAACCCGCTCAGGCCATAGGCGGCGGCTGCGCTGGAGCTCTGGTCGTCGTAGAGCACATCGCCGGGCCACAGTTCGTCCTCGAGCCACGCCGAGGGCGGGAAGTTGGGCTTGCTCGGATCGCTGCTGGTGGCAACGGCGACGAGGTGGACGCCGTCGAACGTGCCCTGGCGGGCCAGGTCGACCAGCAGCGGGACCTCGCGCTGGCAGTGCGGGCACCAGTGGGCGACGAAGACCGCGACGATGGGTTGGCCGCCGGCCCCCGGCTGGAGCCGGGTCGTCCCCGCGGCTCGTTCGCTGATCACCGTGGGTGCGGGTTGGCCGACCGCGGCATCTGGGCCGTCGCCCAACCGGGGCAGCGGTTGACCGTCGACGGAGATGGCCCCGTACTCCCGCGCCTCGACCGGGACGTCGGTCGAGTTGTTGTTGCTGTCGTTGTTGGCGATGAAGACGATGGCGAGGATCACGAGGACGATGACGCCGAAGATCGCACTGCCGATCAGCACGGGGTTGGGACCGGCGGCGCCGCGTCGTGCCTTCTTGGTCTTGTTGCTCATGGGGTCACTGCTCCTTGGCGGGGGGTGGCGAGGTGATCGACGAGGGTGAGCAGGATGATCAGCACGAAGCACACCGTGGCCAGTCGCGGGATCGTCCAGAAGCCGAGGCCCTCGACCCATCGCAGCGTGCACGGGTTGTTCGGATCGCACGTACCGCCGACGCCCGAGTCCGGGAACGTCTCGACGACGTTGTGCCAGATGTTGACGGCCAGCCCGGCCCCGGCGAGGACGAGCGCGATGATGCGACCGGACCGTTCCCGCTGCCACGTCGCCACGACCAGCACCACCACCAACGGGTACATGGCGATGCGCTGGTACCAGCACAGCTCGCACGGAGTGAAGTGCGCGGCTTCGCTGAACCACAGGCTGCCACCCATGGCGATGGCGGCGACGCCCGCGGCCAGGGCGGTGCCGGAACCGGCGAGCGGCCCGAGCACCCGCTGACGGGCGGGCCCCCAGACCAGCCCCACCGCGACCACGACGGCGGCCACGCTCCCCGCGATGGCGAGCACCCCGAGGACGTCGGCCACGTTTGCCGGCGTCGAGGGGCTCACGTGGGACGAGGTGCGGTCACGCTCCGGCGGGCGCGGCGCGCCGCGGCCTTCGCCGACTCGATGGATCCGGCCAGTGCGGTCTCGACGTCCTCGAGGCCGCCAGCCAGGTCGTCGGCGAGATCGCCGGCGAAGCGACGCGACCGGGCGGTCACGCCGCCCGCCTTGAGCACATAGGAACGCAGGATTCCGACATCGAGGGCACCCTCGCGGATTCGGGGACCGGCCAACACCTTCTCGTTGGGCAAGCGTAGGTCGCGGACCAAGCCAGTCCACGACAGCCCCCGAAGTACGTAGTAGGTCGGGTCCCACTCCCACCAGAAAAAGCCGTTGCGGGCCGCGGGCGGGTAGTGGTGGTGGTTGTTGTGCCAACCCTCGCCCCCGGTGATGAGGGCGACGAACCACGAGTTGCGACTGGTGTCGGTGGTGGCGTAGCGCCGCCGACCCATGATGTGGGCCAGCGAGTTCACGCAGAACGTGGCGTGCCAGAGCAGCACGGTCGAGGTGAAGAACCCGACGATCAGGCCCCGCCAGCCGTCGATCAGGAAGGCGGCGACCCCGAAGGTCCACGGCGCGATCCAGTCGTGGTTGTTGAGGAAGCGCAACTCCGGGAAGCGGGCGAAGTCCTCGATGGCGTCGTCGTCGGTGGGCGACCAGCGCTCGGTGAGGATCCAGCCGATGTGGGACTGCCACAACCCCTTGAGCGGGGTGTGCGGGTCGCGGTCGGTCTCGGTGTAGCGGTGATGGCCCCGGTGGTGACCGGCCCACCACAGCACCCCCTTCTGCGCCGCCGCGCCCCCGCCGAAGGCGAGCACGAACTGGAACACGCGATTGGTGGTGTAGGCGCGGTGGGCGAAGTACCGGTGGTAGCCCGCGGTGATGAACCACATGCGGACCGAGTACATGGCCACACACAGCACGATCGACTTCAGACTCACGCCAGTGAGCAAGATCAGCAACGGCGTGAACTGCAGGCCGAGGAACACCGCCGACGGCAGCCAGCGAGGCCGCTCGTCAGGGGGGAGGACGAGTGCGTTGCTCATGGAGGACACCACCCTACCGACCGGTCGGTAGGGAGGAAAGTCTCGCTGACCGATGTCACACTCCTAGTCTGACGGCGTGTCAGATCCCCCTCGCTCCCCTGCCCTCCGGACCCGGGTCTGCGACCGGTTCGGGATCGAGGTCCCGATCGTACAGACCGGCATGGGATGGGTCTCGGGCGCCAGCCTGACCGCGGCCACGTGCGCCGCCGGTGGGCTCGGCATCCTCGCCGCCGTCACCATGACCCCGGCCGAGTTGGAGACCGCGGTGACGACCGTGCGGGAGCGGACCGATCGCCCGTTCGGGGTCAATTTCCGGGCCGACCAGCCCGATCTCGCCGCCCGACTCGACTTCGTCACGTCCGCCGGCGCCTCCGTGGTGTCCTTCGCCGGCGCCCCCACCAGGGACGCCATCGCCCGGTGCCACGATGCCGGGGCGCTGGTCATGCCCACCGTCGGGGCCCGTCGCCATGCCGAGAAGATGCTCGAGTGGGGGGTCGACGCCGTCATCGCCCAGGGAGGCGAGGGCGGCGGTCACACCGGCCCCATCCCGACCTCGCTGCTGCTCCCCGCGGTGTGCGACGCGGTTGCGTCCGAGATCCCGGTGCTCGGCGCCGGCGGGTTCCACTCTGGCCGCGGGTTGGTCGCCGCGCTGGCCTACGGTGCCGATGGCATCGCCATGGGCACCCGGTTCCTCCTCACCGCGGAGTCCCGCGTCCCCGACGTCACCAAGGCCCGCTATCTCGCGGCCGGCGTCACCGACACCGTGGTCACCACGGCCATCGACGGCGCCCCGCAACGGGTGATCCGCACCGAGGTCGTCGACGAGATCGAACGATCCTCGATCCTGACCCGCTTTCCGAAGGCGATGCTCGCCGCGCTGCGGTTCCGCACCCAGACGTCGACGTCGCTCCGTGACCTGGTCCGGGAGGGACTGGCCATGCACCGCAACCAGGAGCTCACCTGGGCCCAGGTCGCCCTCGCGGCCAACGCCCCGATGCTGATCAAGGCGACGATGGTCGACGGCAAGCCCGAGGTCGGAGTGCTGCCCACCGGTCAGGTCACCGGCGTCATCGACAGCCTCCCCACCGTCGCCGAGGTCATCGACGAGATCATGTGCGAAGCCGAGGCCACGCTGGCCAGACTCGGCGGATGACCCGATACGTCGTCTTCGGTGCCGGCGCCATCGGCGGGGTCGTCGGCGCCCGCCTCGCCCAGTCCGGCCACGACGTCGCCCTGGTGGCCCGGGGCGCCCATCGCGACGCCATCGCCGAACGCGGGCTGCGCATCGACGACCCCGATGCCTCGGCCGTGGTCCGGGTGCCGGTCACCGACGACGTGGCCACCCTCGATCTCGGCCCCGATGACATCGTCCTCCTCTCCGTGAAGGGGCAGGACACGCCGGCCGCGCTCGACGCCCTCGCCCCGTGGGCGCCCGAGCTCCCGGTCGTGTGTCTGCAGAACGGCGTGGCCAACGAGACCGCCCTCCTGCGCCTGTTCCGCGACGTGTACGCCGTGCCGGTGATGTGCCCGGCGCAGCATCTCGAGCCGGGCGTCGTGGAGGCGAACTCCGCCCCGATCACCGGCTTGTTCGACATCGGCCGCTACCCGTCCGGTGTCGACTCGCGCTGCGAGGAGATCGCCGGCGCGTTGGAGGCGTCCACGTTCGAATCGGTGGTCCGCCCGGACATCATGCGATGGAAGTGGCGCAAGCTGATGATGAACCTCGGCAACGCGGTCGACGCGGCGTGCGGTCGGGTGCACGGCAACGGCCCCATCCTCGAGGCCATGTGGGCCGAGGCCGACGCCGTGGTCGCCGCGGCCGGGATCGACATGGCGTCCGAGGCCGAGGACCGCGACCGTCGAGGCGACCGGCTCGACATCCGGCCCATCGCCGGCTCCCCCCGCGCCGGCGGCTCGTCGTGGCAGAGCCTGGCGCGGGGAGCCGGTTCGATCGAGACCGACCTGTTCAACGGCGAGATCGTGCTGCTGGGCCGGGTGCACGGCATCCCCACGCCGGTGAACGAGGGGCTGCAACGGGTGGCGCGGGACCTGGCCCGCCGGGGGGCGGCGCCGGGGTCGATGACCCCCGAGGAGCTGGCGGCCGCTGTTTTGCCGTGAATCTGACGCTCCGTCAGAATCGCCGGCGTGGACCTGACCTGGAGCAACGAGCAGGAGGCGTTCCGGGCCGAGGCTCGGACCTGGCTCGAGGCCAATGTCCCGCACGACATCGGCTCGGGTGACACCCGGGACGGCTTCGCTCGCCATCTCGACTGGGAGCGAGCGCTGTTCGCCGATCGGTGGGCGGTGGTGTCCTGGCCCGAGGCCTACGGCGGGCGGGACGCGTCGATCTGGGAGTGGTTGCTGTTCGAGGACGAGTACTACCGGGCCGGCGCGCCGCAGCGGGTGACACAGAACGGCATCTTCCTGCTCGCCCCCACTGTGTTCGCCTTCGGCAACCAGGAGCAGCAGGACCACGTACTGCCCCGCATGGCGGCCGCCGAGGATCTGTGGTGCCAGGGCTGGTCCGAGCCCAACGCCGGTTCCGATCTCGCCGCGGTGCGGTCGCGGGCGACCCGGGCCGACGGCGGCTGGGTGCTCAACGGCCAGAAGACGTGGACCACGCGGGGTGCGTTCTGCACCCACCTGTTCGGCCTGTTTCGGACCGATCTCACGTCGGAGCGCCACCGCGGCCTCAGCTACCTCATGGTCCCGCTCGACCTCGACGGCATCACCGTCCGCGGCTTCGGCCGGCTCGACGGCGACGAGGGTTTCGCCGAGGTCTTCTTCGAGGACGCGTTCCTGCCCGACGACGCCATTCCCGGCGGCCCGGTCCTGGGCGATGTCGACAACGGCTGGCGGGTGGCGATGGCCACCACCGGCTCCGAGCGGGGCCTCACCCTTCGTTCGCCCGGCCGGTTCAAGGCCACGGCCGCCCGCCTCGTCGAGCTGTGGAACGAATTGGGGAACGAATCGCCGACGAATCGCCCGAACGAATTGGGCGACGAATCGTCGACGAATCGTCGCCCAATGGCTCTGCGCGACCGCCTGGTCGAGGCCTGGATGCGGGCCGAGGCCTACGACGCCTTCACCCTGCAGACCGTGACCCGGCTGTCGGAGGGCGGCGAGATGGGAGCGGAGTCGAGCCTCAACAAGATCTGGTGGTCCGAGCTCGACGTCGAGCTCCACCGCATCGCCCTCGATCTGCTCGGTCCCGACGCCGAGCGGGAGGGGGCGTGGACCAAGGGCTGGCAGTTCTCCCTGTCGGGTCCCATCTACGCCGGCACCAACGAGATCCAACGCAACATCGCAGCCGAGCGACTCCTCGGCCTGCCCCGGGTCCGATGAGGTTCTCGCTGGGCGACGAACGGACCGAGTTCGCGGCCGCGGTCCGGCGGGCGTTGGCCGAGGGGTGCCCGCCGAGCGTGGTCCGGGCCGCCTGGGACCACGACGTGCCGCTCGGCCGAGGGATGTGGAAGACGTTGGTCGAGATGGGGACCACCGATCCGGGACTCGACTGGGTCACCCGGGTCGCGGTGGCCGAGGGGATCGGCCGGGCCGCCCTTCCCCACCCGTGGGTGGAGACGGCCTTCGTGGTCGGACCCCTGCTCGGCGACGAGCTCGGCGGAGCCATGGCGTCGACCGACCTCGGCACCGGATCGCTGGTTCCGGCCGCCGCCGATGCCGACATCCTCGTGCTGCGAGGCCCCGACGGCATCGAAGCCGTGACACCCGCCGACGCAGTGCTGGCACCCGCGGAGACCGTGGACGGCTCCCGCCGCATGGCCGAGGTGGTGACCTGGCGCGAGGGACGTCGGCTCGACCCGCCGACCGTGGCGCCGGAGCTGGCCGGCGCGCTCGGCGCGGCCGCCGTGCTCGTCGGCCTCGGCCAGCACCTGCTCGACACCACCGTCGGCTACGTCTCGGAGCGGCGCCAGTTCGGACAGCCGGTCGGTGGCTTCCAGGCGGTCAAGCACCACCTGGCCGATGCGGCCAAGGACCTCGCCTTCGCCCGGCCCATGATCCACCGAGCTGCCCACGGGCTCGACGCGGCCGATCCCAACGCGGCCCGCGACGTCTCGGCCGCCAAGGCGCTGGCATCCGACGCCGCATCCCGCACGGCCGAGATCGCGCTCCAGTGCCACGGCGCCATCGGCTACACGGTCGAGTACGACCTCCAACTGTGGCTCAAGCGGGTGTGGGCACTCGCCCGCGCCTGGGGCGACGCCGGCCACCACCGCGCGCTCGTCGCCGACGCCCTCGGCCTCTGAGGGATCGACGGGCACCACGGCCTAACCTGACCTGACACACCGTCAGGAATCGAGGAGCACCCATGGCCGAGGCCTACATCGTCGACGCAGTCCGCACGCCCGTGGGGCGGGGCAAGGCCAACGGCGCCCTCGCCGGCGTCCATCCCGCCGATCTCGGCGCCGCCAGCATCGAGGCGATCATCGATCGCACCGGCGTCGATCCCGCGGCCGTCGACGACGTCATCTTCGGCAACGTCGACTCCATCGGCCCCCACGCCGGCGACATCGCCCGCACGTGCTGGCTGGCCGCCGGCATGCCCGAACACGTCCCGGGGGTGACCATCGACCGGCAGTGCGGCTCGGCCCAGCAGGCCATCCACTTCGCCGCCCAGGCCGTCATGTCGGGGACCATGGACCTGGTCGTGGCCGGCGGCGTGCAGTCGATGAGCGCGGTGCCGATCTCCTCCGCCATGACCCTGGCCGCCGAACCGCTGGGGTTCCCCGACCCGTTCACCACGTCCGAGGGCTGGGTGAAGCGCTACGGCACCCAGGAGGTGAGCCAGTTCCGCAGCGCCGAACTGATCGCCGAGAAGTGGGACCTCTCCCGTGACGACATGGAGGCGTTCGCGGTGGCGTCCCACGAGCGGGCGCTGCGAGCCCAAGCCGAGGGTCGCTTCGACGCCGAGATCGTCGAGTGCTTCGGCGTGTCCCGGGACGAGGGCCCGCGGGAGCCCGACTGGGACAAGATCCGCTCGCTGCCCACGCTGCAGGAAGGCGGCCGGGTCACCGCCGCGGTGGCGTCGCAGACCTCCGACGCCTCGGCCGCGCTGCTCATCGCCAACGAGGCCGCGGTCAAGGCCCACGGGCTCGAGCCCCGGGCCCGCATCCACCACATGAGCGTGCTGGCCGACGACCCGATCTACATGCTGACTGCGCCGATCCCGGCCACGCGGCGGGCGCTCGAGCGCACCGGCATGTCGGCGGCCGACATCGACCTGGTCGAGATCAACGAGGCCTTCGCCCCCGTGGTGCTCGCCTGGTTGAAGGACACCGATTTCACCCACGAGCAGACCAACGTGAACGGTGGCGCCATCGCCCTCGGTCATCCCCTCGGCGCCACCGGCGCCAAGCTGATGACCACCCTGCTCCACGAACTGGAGCGCACCGGCGGCCGCTACGGGCTGCAGACCATGTGCGAGGGCGGGGGCCAGGCGAACGTCACCATCATCGAACGGCTGTAGCGACAACCCCCTCGTTCTTGTCGGTGAATGGGGGTTCCAGCTCCCCGATTCTCGGACAAGAACGGATCTGGAGACGAGCACCGGGGGAGACCGGTCGCCGTTGACGTCAGGCGTCGGACCGGCGGAACCAGGTCGCCTTGGCGGCCGCCAGCACGGTCCCGTCGGCGGTGGCCAGCGCGGTGCCGGCGTACATCCGCTTGTCGTCCCGACCGATCTGCCAGCCGGTCACGATGTGGTCGACCTCGGGCGGCACCGGCCCGTACTGCTCGAACACGATCCGGCCGAGCAGCCCGGCTGGCTCCCCGCGGGCGATGAACGCCATCGAACCGGGACAGTCGAGCGCGGCGAGGACCCAGAGCGGATCGACGGCACCGCCGTCCCCGGCGCGGTGGGCGCGGGGGCGCCAGACGCCGGCGACCTCTTCGTGACCCTCGACCTCGAGCGGGCCGACGGCGATGGCGAGACCCTCGTCGTCGTCCCGGGCGAGCCCACAACCGAAGCAGATCGGATGCACACCCTGCTCGTCCCAGTGTGAGGGCGATCCGGCCTCGGCCGCCCGGGCCTGCTCGACGGATGGCACCGGGGGCACGTCGATCTCCAGCGTCGAGGGCTCCGCTTCCACCAGCAGGTCGTCGCCGTCGCGCAGCTCCCATCGACCGTCGTCGGCGTGGAGCAACTCCAGCGGTACGTCGATCGGGGTGGGCCTGCGCAGGGTGATCTGGGCCGCTCCGTCGATCCGGCGGGCCAGGAGGCCGGCCACGTAGCCGCCGTGGCCCATCGTGGGTGGACCGACGTGACGGGCGCGGACGACGATGCTCGACATGGCCGGTCACGCTGTCAGCTGGGACCGATCCGGTGCCAACCGGCCGTCGTCAGCAAGGATCGGGCGGTGAGCACGACCGCGCGCTGGCACCACGTCGCACCGGGCGTCTGCGGCACGCTTGCCGTCGTCACCACCGCGACCACGTTCGGCCCGTGGGGTCGGTCGGGTCGTCGGGTGCGGACCAGCTATGGCCTGGTCGACGTCGCGGAGCGGGCCGGCGTGCTGGCACCGCGCATGGCGGACCTCTCCGTGGTGTGGTTGTTCGCACCCGCGCTGTGCGGTGTCGTGCTCGTCGCCTTCGCCCTCCGTCACAACGCGATGGGGTACGTGGCGACCGTGACGTTGGGTGCCCTCGTCGCCACCGGCGGGGTGCTCGTGGCCCGGTCCCCGCTGGTCCTCCAATCGGGGGCTGCGTTCGGCATCGCCACGGGCTGCTGCGCGATGCTGGTCGGGACAGCAGCGCTGGTCACGATCACCATGAGGCGGACACGATGAGCAATCCCTGGGGCCCACCGGAGATGGAGCCGGTGGAGCCCGACCTGACCCTGCGTACCGAGGGCGAGATCACGAAGTCCGGTCGGATCCGCGGCCGGGTCGTGGCCGGCGTCCTCGGTGTGTTGCTCCTCCTCGGTGGTACCACGTTCGCCGTCTCCCAGCTCGGCTCCTCCGGTCCCGACAACCCGGAGGAAGCCATCTCCCAGCTGCTCGACGCCGCCTCCAACGAAGACGTGCTCGGCGTCCTCGCCGCCCTCGACCCCGGGGAGCGCGACGCGCTGCAGCAGCCGGTCCAGAACCTCTTCGACGAGCTGAAGCGGCTCGAGGTGGTCGACTCCTCGTTCTCGCTCGGCGGCGTCAAGGGTGTCGACCTCCAGTTCAATGACGTCACCTTCCGCACCGAGCCGGTGCGCGACGACCTCGCCCGCGTGTACTTCACCGGCGGCACGGTCACCGGCGCGTTCAACGCCGACGAGCTGCCCATCGGCTCGTTCGTGTCCGACACCCTCGACCGCTTCGGGGCCGACATCAGCGGGGCCTCCAGCACCGACACGAGCCAGATCACCGACGACAACACCTTCCTCGTCGCCCGCAACGGTTCCGACGGCTGGCGGGTGAGCATCGGCTACACGATCGCCGAGGCGGCCCGCCTCGATTCCGGCCTGCCCCTGCTGGCCAGCGGCATCGCCCCGATCGGGGCCGACTCCCCCGAAGCCGCGGTCGAAGGCATGGTCCAGGCGGCCGCCGACTTCGACCTGCGCGGCATGATCGCCCGGTTGTCGCCCGGTGAGCTCGGTGCCCTGCAGGACTACGCCGACCTGTGGATCAGCGACGCAGCCCAGCAGATGGCCTCGGCCGGCGACGACTACGACGTGTCGATCGACGACCTGTCGCTGCACTCCGACCGCTCGGGCGACCGGGCATCGGTCTTCGTCGACTCCGTCGGGGTCACGGTGACCAATCACGACGGCCAGCACCTGACCGCGTCCAGCGACGGGAAGTGCTTCACGATCGAGGGTGACCTCGACGGTCTCGACCTCACCGGATCGCCGTTCGAGAACGGCCCGATCTGCGCGGGCGACCTCAACGATGTCTCCAACGGGTTGTTCGGCACCGGCGGCACCGCCGATCTCGGTACCGACCTGCCCGCGCTTCCGAGCTTCGACACGCCCGAGATCGGGATCACCACCGCCGAAGTCGACGGGAAGTGGTACGTCGCGCCGGTCGAGACCGGCCTCGACGGGATGGTGTCCATGCTGAAGGTCCTCGACCGCAGCGACCTCGACGCCATCGTCGACTTCGTCGACCAGATGGTCACGTCGTTCACCGAGTCCTTCACGACGATCGACAGCGGGTTCGGCTCATCGTCGGGCCAGGGGTCCTTCACGCCCGAGAGCATCCCGGTACCGACCACCGGGCTCGGCTCGACGCCGGCCACCGGTATCGACTTCGACGCCATCGTCGAGTTCGTGCAGCTCTACGCCGGCGATCCGGATCTGGCCGACTGCATGCTCAACCAGCTGCTGACCGAGGACGACAGCCTCCTCGCCGAGCTGGGCGCCTCCTACCGATCGGGCGCGACGCCGAGCCAAGACGTGCAGGACGCCTTCTTCGCCGCCGAGGCCGGCTGCCGATCCAACGGGTGATGCTCCGGGCCCGTCGCCCGAGCCGTTTCTGACACACCGTCAGGTCCTGCCAGACTCGCCGCCATGACAGGCATCTGCGAGGGACGGGTCGTGATCATCACCGGGGCGGGCCGCGGCATCGGCCGGGGCCACGCACTGGAGTTCGCTCGCCAGGGCGCCAAGGTGGTGGTCAACGATCTCGGAGTCGAGCTCGACGGCACGTCGGCGCGCGGCACCAGCGGACCGGCCCAGGACGTGGTGGCCGAGATCACCGCTGCGGGCGGCGAGGCGGTGGCCAACGGCGACGACATCGCCGACTGGACCGGTGCCCAACAGCTGGTGCAGCAGGCCATCGACACGTTCGGGGCGGTCGACACCGTGGTCAACAACGCCGGCTTCGTTCGGGACCGCATGTTCGCCAACGCGACCGAGGACGAGTGGGACGCGGTCGTCCGGGTCCACCTCAAGGGCCACTTCTGCGTGTCGCGCCACGCCGCCGGATGGTGGCGCGACGAAGCCAAGGCGGGACGGCCGCGGCAGGGGCGCATCGTGAACACCTCATCGGGCGCCGGCCTGCTCGGCTCGGTCGGCCAGGCGGCGTACTCGGCGGCCAAGGCGGGGATCGTCGGCCTCACGCTGGTGCAGTCGGCCGAGTTGGGCCGCTACGGCGTCACCGCCAACGCCATCGCTCCGGTGGCCCGCACCCGCATGACCGAGACGGTCTTCGCCGGCGACATGGTCGCGCCCGACGCCGGCTTCGACGCCAAGGCCCCGGAGAACGTCGCCCCCCTGGTGGCCTGGCTCGGCTCCGACCAGGCGGCGCACGTCACCGGGCGGGTGTTCGAGATCGACGGCGGCCAGCTCACCTTGATGGACGGTTTCCGGCACGGTCCCCAGGTCGACAAGGGCGATCGCTGGGATCCGGCCGAGCTCGGCGCGGTGATCGACGACCTCACCAGCCGGATCGATCCGCCGGAACCGGTCTTCGGCGCCGCCTGACCGGCTGGCAGACTCGGCGCCGTGGAACTGCCCGCCGGGTTCACCGCCTACACCGCCAACGTCGGCATCAAGGACGACACCACCGACTTCGCGGTCGTGGCCGCCGACCGCCCGTGTGCGGCCTCCGCGGTGTTCACCAAGTCCCGCTTCGTCGGACCCAGCGTCACGTTGTCACGCCGCCATGTCGCCGACGGGATCCTCCAGGCCGTGGTCGTGGTGTCGAAGAACGCCAACGTCGCCACCGGGGCCGAAGGCGAAGCCGACGCGCTCGAGGTGGCCGAGGGCGTCGCCAAGGCGGTGGGATGCGAGCTCGACGACGTGCTGGTGGCCTCCACCGGTGTCATCGGTCGGCGCTATCCGATGGATCGCGTCCGCGCCCACCTGGCCTCGATGCCCGCGCCGACCGATCGCCGGGCCAACCCGGTGGCCGAGGCGATCATGACCACCGACTCCCACCCGAAGACGGCCACGGCCACCGCCGGGCCCGCCACCGTGGTCGGGATCGCCAAGGGCGTGGGAATGATCGAACCGGACATGGCGACGCTTCTCACCTTCCTGTTCACCGATGCCGAGATCGACCAGCCCGCCCTCGACCGCATCTTCCGCGGCGTGGTCGACCGTACCTTCAACTGCCTCTCGGTCGACACCGACACCTCGACCTCGGACACCGCGGCCGTGCTCGCCTCGGGCCACGCTGGTCCCGTCGACCACGACCTGCTCGCCGCCGCCCTCGACTGGGTCTGCCTCGACCTCACCCGCCAACTCGCTCGCGACGGCGAGGGCGCCGAGACGCTCATCGTCGTGACCGTCGACGGGGGGCGCGACGGCGCCCAGGCCAAGCGGGTGGCCAAGGCGATCGTGAACTCGCCCCTGGTGAAGACGGCGGTGCACGGCGCCGACCCCAACTGGGGTCGGATCGCCATGGCCATCGGCAAGTGCAGCGACGACGCCGACATCGACCAGAACGCCGTCACCATCCGCATCGGCGACCAGGAGCTCTACCCGTCGCCGGCCGGTGACACCGAGCTCGCGGCATTGACCGAGTACCTGCAGGGCGACGAGGTCCACATCGGCGTCTCGCTCGGCATCGCCGGTGGCGAGGCCACCGTCTACGGCTGCGACCTGACCGACGGTTACGTCCGTATCAACGCCGACTACACGACTTGAGCGGCGATGCTGGAGAGCGCCACGCCCCGCCGGGCCTGGCGGAGGGGGTGGGCATCGAGGCCGTTGGTGAGATAGACGAACGACAGTCCGGTCTCCGGATCGGCCCAGGCGAGTTGGCCGCCGGCGCCGTTGTGGCCGAACCGCCGGGGTGAGCCGGTCTTGCCGAATCCCCGGTACGTGGCCTTGCCGTCGTCCCCCGCGGTGACCAGTCCGAGCGTGCGCAGGATGGGCATGCCCAGGAGCGGATCGGGGAAGCGGTTGCGGACGTTGCCGGTCACGTCGGCGAGCAGCTCCGGATCCCACAGGCCCTTCGGGTCGTGGAGGAGCGCCTGGTAGAAGCAGGCGAGGTCGGCAGCATCGGAGATGCCCCCGCCGCCGGGCACTCCGAGCGCCTTGGTGGCCGGCTCGTTGAACCCGAGCAGCGCATCCTCGGTCACTTCCGTGGCCGGGAGCTCACGGATCCCGAAGGCGGCCTCGAGCTCGTCGGGCGTGGGCGGTTCGCCGACCGCGATGAGCTCGGCCACGTCGGACTGCTCGTCGACCGGCACCCCGACCCGCAGTCGCTCGAGGCCGAGCGGGTCGAGGACCCGTTCGATCACGACGTCTCGGTAATCGCTCCCCGTGACCCGCTCGATGATCTCGCCGAGGACCCAGTGCGCCGACGTGGGGTGGTACTCGTACCGGGTGCCCGGCTCCCAGTTGGTGCGCCAGCCGCGCATCCGCTCGATCCGGCCCTCCCGGGTGGACCACGCCGGAGGACCCATCGGTGCGCCGGGGAAGCCGGAGGTGTGGAGCAGCACCTGCTCGACGGTGATGGTGGCCCCGTGTTCGGGGTCGCCGTCGGCCATGAACTCGGGGAAGTAGTGCTGGACCGGCTGGGTGATGTCGACCTCGCCGTCCTGCATGAGCGTCCAGAACGTCGAGACCACCACTGCCTTCGTGGCCGAGAAGATCACGTAGCGGGTGTCCGGTGTGGCGTCACCGAGGGTCTCGCCGGCCACCACCTCGCCATCGAGGGCCAGGGCGTACTGGCACGACGGCAGCAACCCGCTGTCGATCTCCCGTCGCGCCCGGGTGGCCAACTGGTCGATCTTCTCGGTGACGAGCTCGGTCATGACGGAACGCTAACGCCGCTCCAGGACCGGGGCACTACTCGACGACTGGAACGTCGCTACGCGACGACGATCCAGACCATGGTGAAGTGGCAGGCGGCCGCGGCAACCGTGCACAGGTGCCACACCTCGTGGTACCCGAACACCGCGGGGCGGGGATCGGGCCGCTTCATCATCAGGACCAGCGCGCCGACCGAGTAGACCGCGCCGCCCAGCGCCATCAGCACCAGGGCGGCGCCCTCGATGTGGTGGACGATGGTGGGCAGGGCGAGCACCGCGGCCCAGCCCATGAGGACGTAGATGGTGTTGCTGCTCCGCGGGAATCGATGGACGCCGAACAACTTCAGGCTGATTCCCACCGCGGCCGCCGCGGTCATGGCGACGAGGAAGCCATTGCCGGCGTTGTGAGGGAGCACCAGGAGGCAGATGGGCGCCCAGGTGCCGGCGATGAGCAGGTAGATCATGGAGTGGTCGGCCAGCTGCATCCGCCGCCGGGCCGTGGGCGTGGAGGCCAGTAGGTGGTAGCTGGCCGACGTGGAGAAGACGATCAGCTGGGCGATGACGTAGATGGCCGCGGCCAGGCGAGCCCGAGAACCGTGGGCGGCGAGGACGAGCAGGACGCCGAGCGGGATGACCGCGACGGCGCCGGCGGCGTGGAGGATTCCTCGGTACTTGGGCCGCGGCCAGAGGTACGACGGGAGGTCGTGCTTCGGCGCGGCGATGAGATCCACCTGATCAATGATGCCGGTTGGGCGGTGCGATCACGAAGACCAGCTCACGGAATCAGCACCGGCGCCCACGGATTCGCCGGGTCCTGGGTGCACCACGACGCCACGAACGGATACGGGTCGACAGCCGGACCGCCGCCGGGATGGACCTCGAAGTGGAGGTGGGTGGCGTCGGCGTTGCCCGACCGACCCACGGTGCCGATCTGGGTGCCCGCCGTGACTGGCCCGACGACATCGAGCGAGCGGAGGTGACCGCCGAAGTACTCGTTGCCGGCCCCGTCGACCAGGTAGAAGCCCAATCCGCCGAGCGCCGAGTGGCTGGAGCGGACCGTGCCCGAGAAGGGGGCGATGACCGGAGTGCCGCCCGAGGCCATCATGTCGACACCCTGGTGGTGACGTCCGCCTGATCGGGCGAAGCCCCACGAGTCGACGAACTCGCTCCCGGGGGCGGGGCAGTACACGTGCGCCGGGGGTGCCGGGGTGGCGGCCACCGCCAGGGCCCGGGCGCTCTCGCCCACCCGGGAGGTGATGGCGGTGGCGAACTCGACGATGGACCCCGGCGTGGCCGACGACGCGACCGGTGGCTCGTCGGGGACGGCGGCCACCGCGGCGGGGCCGGTGGCGAAGAGAACGCCGGCACCGCAGGCGATCGCGACGCCGGCGACCACCGCGACCAGGGCGCGACGGCGAGATCGGGTCCGAGGCATGGCGCATGACGATTCCATGACGGACCGATGACGGTCAAATCCCGAACCGTCATATTTGGCGGCCGGTCAGCCCGGCGCGCCGCTCAGCTGAGGCGCTCCACGATCATCGCCATGCCCTGGCCGCCACCCACGCACATCGTCTCGAGGCCGAACTGCTTGTCCTCGTCCTCGAGTGCGTTGAGCAGCGTGGTCATGATCCGGGCGCCGGTCATGCCGAAGGGGTGCCCGAGGGCGATCGATCCGCCCTTGACGTTGAGCTTGTCGAGGTCGATGCCGAGATGCTTGGCCGAGGGCAGCACCTGGGCGGCGAAGGCCTCGTTGATCTCGACCAGGTCGATGTCGTCGATGGTCATGCCGGCCCGGCCCAGGGCCTGGCGGACCGCACCCACCGGACCCATGCCCATGATCTCGGGGTTGAGACCGGTGACACCCGAGGCGACGATGCGGGCCAGCGGGGTGACGCCCAGTTCCTTGGCCTTGGTGTCGCTCATCACGATCACGGCGGCGGCGCCATCGTTGAGGGGGCAGGCATTGCCCGCGGTGACCGACCCGTCGGGGCGGAACACCGGCTTGAGCTCGGCCAGCTTCTCGACCGTGGTGCCGGGACGGGGGCCGTCGTCCTTGCTGACCACCGTTCCGTCGGGGAGCGTGTAGGGCGAGATCTCCCGATCGAAGAAGCCGTTCTCCTGGCTCTCGACCGCCCGCTGCTGGGACCGGGCGCCCCACTCGTCCATCTCCCGCCGGGACACGCCCTCGGCCTGGACGACGTTCTCCGCCGTCTGGCCCATGGCGATGTAGATGTCGGGAAGGTGGGACGGAGGCTTCCAGGTGTCGGCGCCGCCGGCCGCCCGCTCGGCGGTGCGGGCCTCGGCCTCGGCGAACGCATCGTTGTGGGGACCGACGTCCGCCGCGCCGTTCTTGTAGCGCGACACGGTCTCGACGCCGGCCGAGATGAACACGTCGCCCTCACCGGCCTTGATGGCGTGGGCGGCCATGCGGATCGTCTGCAACGACGAGGAGCAGTAGCGGTTGACCGTGACGCCGGGGACGTCGTCGAGCCCGGCCATGACCGCGGCGACCCGGGCCAGGTTGTAACCGGCCTCGCCTGCGGGCTGACCGCAGCCCAGCATGACGTCCTCGACGGTGTGGGGATCGAGGGCCGGGACCTTGCCCAACACGTCCTTCAGGATGAAGGCGGTGAGATCGTCCGGACGGGCATCGACCAGCGAACCCTTGTTGGCGCGTCCGATCGCGGTGCGGGACGTGGCGACGATGACTGCTTCGGGCATGGTGGCTCCTGTGTTCGGGTGACGCGGGTGACGCGGCCCACCTTCCTAGTCGTGCTCCCGGGTGTCGAGCCAGCGAGCGAGGCCCTGGGCGTTCGAGTGGATGCCCGAGAGCGTCTCCAACCGCTCCCGCGCCACGGGGTCCACGCCGTCGTCGTCGGTGATGCCGAACGCATCGTCGAGTGCCCCGGTGATGTCACGGTCCTCCCGCCACGCCTGCTCGGCCACCTCGGCCCAGCGGCGCAGGGTGTCCTCGGCCTCGACCAGGATCTCGACCGGGTCGGGCACCAGGCCGTAGTGGGCCAGCGCGATGCCGCTCGGGCTGCGGTCGGCGAACGTGCGCAGGGAGTTGATGGCCTGCTCGAGATCGAAGTCCGGGGGCGGCGTGGCCGGCCGGAGGATGCCGACATCGGGGAGGCGGACACCGACGGCGTCGCCGGCGAAGAGCAGGCCGGTCTCCGAGTCGTGGAGGGCGAGGTGGTGCTTGGCGTGGCCCGGCGAGTCGACCGTGGTCAGGGTGCGGTTGGACGAGATCTGGATCTGCTCGCCGTCGGCGAGCACGTGGATCCGGGCCGGATCGGTGGGATCGAGCCGGCCGTAGAGCGAGTCGAGCAGGTCGCCGTAGACCATCGCCGCCGACGAGACCAGCCGTTCGGGTTCGGCGAGATGTCGCGCACCGCGCTCGTGCACGTAGACGGTGGCGTTCGGGAAGGCCCGGGCCACGTCACCCACCCCGCCGGCGTGGTCGAGGTGGATGTGGGTCACCGCGATGCCGGCGAGATCGGCGGCCCCCACGCCGAGCGCCTCGAGCTCGGCCAGCAGCGTCTCGACCGAGGACTGGGACCCGGTCTCCACCAGTACGGGAGCATCGCCCTCGACGAGGAAGCCGGCGGTGATCCGCTCCCACCCGCCGAGGAGGGTGTCGATCTGCATCACACCGGGACCGATCCGTTCGGACATCGTGGGGCTCCTTCCGGGCCGGCCGGCACTACGTTCGGGCCGTGGCCGAACCTAGCCCCGGGAGCACGACGTGGTCGGTGGGCGAACTCTCCGACGCGATCGCCGAGCGCCTGCGGGCCGCGTTCCCCACCGAGGTGTGGGTTCGCGGCGAGATCCAGAACTTCCCGCGGAGCCCCGGCTACCACTCGTACTTCACGCTGGTCGACAGCGAGACCACGCCGCCGTCGCAGCTGTCCGTCGTCCTGCTCAACAGCGAGAAGCAGCGGGTCAACCGCCTGCTCATGAAGGCCGGCTACCGGGTGCGGATGTCCGATGGCACCGAGGTGCGCATCCGCGGCCGGCTCGACTGGTACGGCCCCCGAGGCCAGCTCCAGCTCCGCATGGTGTCGATCGACCCCGCCTTCACCCTCGGTCAGCTGGCCGCGGCGCGGGCCGAGTTGCTCGAGCGGCTCCGAGCCGAAGGCCTCCTCGAGGCCAACCGCGCCGTTCGGATGCCTCTGCTCCCGTTGCGGATCGGGGTCGTCACCTCCTTGGGCAGCGCGGCGGAAGCCGATCTGCTCGACGAGCTCGACCGATCGGGCTACGCGTTCGCGGTCCAGGTGGCCGACGTCCGGGTCCAGGGGAGCGATGCGCCCTCGTCGATCGCCGGCGCCATCACGTGGTTCGCCGCCCGGGAGGTCGACGTCGTGGTCGTCGTCCGCGGTGGCGGAGCCACCACCGACCTGGCCGCCTTCGACCACGAGCTCGTGGCCCGTGCCATCGCTGCCAGCCCCCACCCGGTGGTCACCGGCGTCGGCCACGAGGTCGACCGCTCGGTCGCCGACGAGGTCGCCCACCTGGCGGCCAAGACGCCCACCGCGGCCGCCCAACACCTCGTCGGCCTGGTGGCCGCGGCGCACGACCGCGCCGAGGGCGTGTTCGGTGCCGTGCTCCAGGGGGCCGATCACCGTCTCCGCGTCGCCGGCCAGCACGTCGATCGGCTGGCGGCGCGGGCCGCCACCGCGGCGGTGTCGGCCACCCGCGCCGAGCTCGGCCGAATCGATGCCTGGGCCGCTCGCCTCGCCCCGCTGGCCCGCCGCCGGCTCGAGCGAGCCGAGCTGCTGGTCGACGACCAGGCGCGACGGCTCGGCTCGGTGGCGGTGCGACGGGTCGAGGAGGCCCAACGACACCTGGACGTCCTCGCCGCCCGGGTCGCGGTGAGCGATCCGCAGCGGGCGCTGGCCCGGGGCTGGTCGATCACCCGGCGGGCCGACGGCACGGTGCTACGTTCCGTCGCCGATCTCCCCGTCGGGACTCGGTTGCACACCATCCTGGCCGACGGCACGGTCACGTCGGTCGTCGACGAGGTGGAACCCACATGAGCGAGGCCAGCCCTGATCCCACGGACCTGGACCCGGTGCCCGACGGCTACCTCGAGGCGGTCACCGAGCTGGAGACGATCCTGCGCGAGATCGAGGATGACGACGTCGACGTCGACCTGTTGGCCACCCGCGTGGCCCGAGCCGCCGGGCTCATCGAGTTCTGCCGCGACCGCATCCTGTCGGCCCGATCCGCGGTCGACGACGCCACCGAGGCCCTCGGCGACGGCGCCTGACCCCAGCCCAATTCCCGGTTCTGGCACCCCAATGTGCGGTCGCCGACCGAACGATGTGGGGCCGGAACGAAGGGGGTCGGGCAGAACGGAGGAGAACGGCCGCTCAGCGGCTCGTCATGGTGGGGAGCAGGGCGGCGAGCTGGGCGGGGTTCGAGCCCCGCAGCTCGACGAAGGTGGTGTCGGAGAGCCGGGTCCGGATCACCGACGCCCGGAAGTCCGGCACGAACCACGTCTCCGGTCCCTTGATCTCGATCGGCACGGCGTTGGTCCCGTCGAGCTGCGCGCCCGACGGCACCGTCACCTCGGCCAGCTCGATGAGATCGGAGCCGTCGGAGTAGAAGCGGACGATCTCCGAGGCGGCGGCGCCCTCGTCGGGAGAGCCCGACCGCAGCACCGTGCCCACCAGCTCGTAGCCCGGCGGTGGCGTGATGTCGACCTGGAGCTTGGCGATGGTGGCGTCGTCTGCTGGCACGGCGACCGTGGACAGGACGGCCTCGAACTCGGGGGCGTCGGCGATCTCCGGGGTGGGATCGAAGATCGATGGGTCGGCGTCGATGCCGACGGCGACATCGGTGGCGGTGCGCTCGGTGACGGGGGCACCGTTCAACTGCCACAGCTCGTGGAGCACGAGGCCGCGGTCGTCGATGCACACCTCGGTGGACTCGGCGTCGCTGGGGGCGGTGGACCCGGGGTTGGTGAGCGGTTGGCCGGTGACGAAGATCCGACAGGCTCGGCCGAGGAACTCGCCGCTGCCCTGCTCCTCGGCCCGGCCGAGGGCGACCATGGTGGCCATGGCCGCCAGCGGGCGCTGGTCGTAGGCGGCGCGATGGAGTTCGGGCTGGATCACCAACCACCCGTTGCGATCGGTGAGGTAGGTCCACAGCCGGCTCCGTGAGGTGGCCGTCCCGCTCACCATGTCTCCGTCATGGGTGGAGACGACCAGCGACTCGAAGGGGCGGACGACGGTGATCGTTTCGGTGCGGGGCAGGCCGCTCTCGACCACGTCGTAGGTGATCCGGTAGCTGTCGGGTGGGTTCTCCGGCAACGGCTCGGCCGCGATGGTGCCGATGGGCACGGGAGCGGGCGGGGCGGAGGTGGGTGGCGCGGTGACCGACGGCGTCGTGGTCGACGCGGTGGAGGTCGTCGTGGTGGAGGTGGCCGTGGTGGAGGCCGCCTCGTCCTGGCCCCCGCCGTTCCGCGAGCCGGTGATGACGAAGATCACCGCACCGCACACGACCAGCGCGGCCAGCACGGGGACCATCGGGCTGATGGGGCGCCGCTCCACTATCTCGCTCCCCGGGCCATCCGGTCAGCTTGCCAGCCCCGTAGACCGGGTACCGATCACCGCGCAGCGGGCCCTTCTCCTACCGCCGCATCCACCCACACCCGTAGGCTCAGAAGAACCATGGCTCTCCCTCGTACTCGCAACGCCGTTCCCGTGCCGCCGAGCCTCGCCCAGGTCGCCGAGCTCGTCGAGGAGTTGCTCACCGAGGTCATCGACGCCGAACACCAGCGGTGGACCGCCCTCACCCCCGACCTGGCCGAGCCGCTCGACGCCCTGCGCCAGCTGGTGATGGCCGGCGGCAAGCGGCTCCGACCGGCGTTCTGCTACTGGGGATTCATCGGCGCCGGCGGCGATCCGTCCAACCGCTTGGTCATCGAGGCCGGTGCGGCGTTCGAGTTCCTCCAGGCCTTTGCCCTGGTCCACGACGACGTGATGGACGGCTCGTCCACCCGGCGAGGGTTCCGCACCGCGCACCTGGCCTTCGCCGACACCCACGAGGCCAAGCTGTGGCGGGGCGAGCAGCGCCGGTTCGGCGAGGGCGTGGCCATCCTCATCGGCGACATGGCCCACGTCTACGCCGACCTCCTGCTGCGCAACGCCCCGGCCAGCGTGCTCGAGGTGTGGGACGAGTTGCGCATCGAGCTCAACGTCGGTCAGTACCTCGACATCCTCGGCACGGCGCGGGGTGACACCGACCCGGCCGCGGCGCGACGCATCGCGCGGTACAAGTCGGGCAAGTACACGATCGAGCGGCCCCTCCACGTCGGGGCTGCCGTTGCCGGCCGGTTCCACGAGCTGCAGGCACAGCTCACCGCCTACGGGGACCCGCTCGGAGAGGCGTTCCAGCTCCGCGACGACATCCTCGGCGCGTTCGGCGAGTCGACGATGACCGGCAAGCCGGTGGGCGACGACCTCCGCGAGGGCAAGCCCACCCCCCTGCTGGCGGTGGCCAACCGCGAGGCCGACCGGTCGCAACGTGCCGTGCTCGATTGCATCGGCACCCCCGACCTGGGCCCGGCCGAGATCGCCGCCATCCAGGACGTGCTCCGGGCCACCGGCGCGGTGGAGCTCATCGAGGAGGACATCGAGCGGCTGGCCAACAGCGCGCTCGATGCCATCGAGGTGGCCGAGATCACCGATGAGGCCCGGGCCGCGCTCATCGACCTCGCCCGCTTCGTGGCCTGGCGCGACTCGTGATCGCCCGAACCGGCGCGCGATGAGGGTCGTGGTCGTCGGTGCGGGCCTCGGCGGCCTGAGCGCGGCGGCGCACCTGCGCGGTCAGGGCCACGACGTCCTGGTCGTCGAGCGCGGCGACGGCCCCGGCGGCCGCAACGGCCGACTGGAGCTCGGCGGGTACGGCTTCGACACCGGTCCCACCGTCTTCACCATGCCGGAGCTGCTGCAGGCGCCGTTCGACGCCCTCGGCGCCGAGATGGATGACTTCGTCACGCTTCGACCGGTCGATCCGATGTACCGAGCCACGTACCACGACGGCTCCGAGCTACGGGTCTGGCACGGTCGTGATCGGATGACCCGCGAGATCCGCGAGGTGTGCGGGCCGGAGGCCGCCCGCCAGTTCGGTCGCTTCGCCGACTGGCTCCGCCAGCTCTACGAGGCCGAGCTGCCCCACTTCATCGACAGCAACTTTGACTCGCCCCTCGACTTGGTCCGGCCCCTCGGTCCCGCGCTGCGCCTCCTCCGCCTCGGCGGGTTCGGGAAGCTGGGTCGGCGGGTGGCGTCGTACTTCGACGACCATCGCCTGCAGAAGATCTTCAGCTTCCAGGCGATGTACGCCGGCCTCGCCCCCTACGAAGCGCTGGCCATCTACTGCGTCATCACCTACATGGACTCGATCCAGGGGGTGTACTTCCCGGACGGTGGCATGCACGCCGTCCCGGTCGGCCTGGCCTCGGCGATCGAGAAGGCGGGGGGCGAGTTCCGTTACGGCGTCGACGTCGACCGCATCGTGCTCGCCGAGGGAAGCAGCGGGCCGGTGCGGGGCGTCCACGTCAGCAGCGCGGCCGGCGAGGAGTTCATCGCCGCCGACGCGGTCATCTGCAACGCCGACCTGCCGGTGGCCTACCGCACCCTGCTGCCCGGGCTGCGGCAACCGTTCGCCGTCCGCCACGGCCACTACTCCCCCAGCTGCGCGGTGTGGCACGTCGGCGTGACCGGCGAGCTGCCGGCCGGGGCCGCCCACCACAACATCCACTTCGGTGCGCAGTGGGACGACGCCTTCCGCGACCTGCTCCGCGACGGCCAGCTCATGGGCGACCCGTCGATCCTCGTCACCGTGCCCAGCCTCGACGAGCCGGCGCTCGTCCCCCACCGCGACGATGGAGTCCCCAGGCACTCCCTCTACGTGTTGGAGCCCACACCCAACCTCGATGGCCACATCGACTGGACCGTCGAGCGCGATCGCCTCCGGGCCTCGCTGCGCCGACGAGTGGGCGCGCTCGGCTACCCGGTCGATGTCGACCAGATCGAGGTGGAAGCATTCGTCGACCCCACCGACTGGGAGCGGCAGGGCATGGAGCGCGGTACCCCGTTCGCCCTCTCTCACCGTTTCCGCCAGACCGGTCCGTTCCGGCCCAACAACGTGACCAAACAGGCGCCGGGCCTGGTCTTCGTCGGATCCGGCACCCTGCCCGGCGTGGGTGTGCCGATGGTCCTGATCTCGGGACGGCTGGCGGCCGAGCGCGTCGACCGACTCGATGGTGTCCGATGAGCCCGATCACGCTCGAGCAGTCCTACGAACACTGCCGCCGGCTGAACAAGGCCAACGGCACGACCTACTACTGGTCGACCACCGTCCTGCCCAAGGTCAAGCGGCACCACGTCCACGCCCTCTACGGCTTCTGCCGCTACGCCGACGACATCGTCGACGACCCCATCCCCGGACAGCACGTCGACGTGCCCGTCGACATCCGCGCCAAGGCGCTGGCCGACTTCGGCGACCGCTTCTTCGAGGACCTCGAGGCCGGCGACAGCGACGACATCGTCCTCAAGGCGATGGTCCACACCGTGCGGGCGTTCCGGATCGACCCGGAGTGCGTACGCCGGTTCCTGCGATCGATGACCATGGACCTCACCATCGAGTCGTACGAGACCTACGCCGACCTCGAGGTGTACATGGACGGGTCGGCCGCGGTGATCGGCGAGATGATGCTGCCGATCCTCGAGCCGCGGGACGACGCCGCGATCGAACCGGCCCGGCAGCTCGGGAACGCGTTCCAGCTCACCAACTTCCTGCGCGACATCGACGAGGACCTCGATCGCGACCGCGTCTACGTGCCGCAGGAGGACGTCCGCCGCTTCGACGCCGCCAGCGCCTTCACCACCCGCACCGTCACCCCCGGCTTCCGCGCCCTCATGGAGTTCGAGATCGACCGGACCCGAGCGCTGTACCGCCAGGCCGACGAGGGCATCGACCTGCTCCCCGACCGATCGGCGCGCTGCGTGCGGGCCGCGTCGCTGCTCTACTCGCGGATCCTCGACGAGATCGAGGCCATCGACCTCGACGTGTTCTCGGCCCGGGCGCGCGTCCCGACCTGGCGGAAGGTGACCACCGCGGGCCGGGCCCTCCTCCTCGGCCGGTGACCACACCGGCCCGGGTGGCGGGCCAGGGCGCGGCGGTCGCGTTCGGGGTCATGGCGCTGGCCCAGATCGCCATCCCGCTGACCGATCACGACCCCACCATCGAATGGCTGTCGTCGCTGGTGGTGGCCGCCTTCTTCCTCACCACCCTGGCGCTGACGATCGGACACTGGGGCGGGCGGCGCGCGGCATTGGGCGGCGCGTTCGTGGTGGTGACCACCGTCGTGGTGGAGCGGATCGGGACCACGACCGGATTCCCCTTCGGTGACTACCACTACACCGGAGCGCTCGAACCGACGGTGGCCGGCGTGCCGTTGATCGTCCCGCTGGCGTGGTTCGCCATGGGTGTGCCGGCCCTCGAGGTCGGCCGCCGCATCAGCGCGTCGCGTCCTTGGGCAGTCGTGGCCGGTGCGATCGCCCTCACCGCCTGGGATCTGTTCCTCGATCCTCAGATGGTCGACGCCGGCTACTGGCGCTGGACCGCCGACGGCACCTACCAGGGCATCCCGCTCTCGAACTACGCCGGGTGGCTCGGTCTCGGACTCGTGGTCATCGGCGTCCTCGACCTCATCCGCGGCGAGCAGCCCGCGGCCGGGACCGGGCTCGTGGCGCTGTACACCTGGTGGGCGGTGATGGACACGATCGGCTTCGTGGTGTTCTTCGGCCGGCCGTTCGTGGGTCTCGTCGGGGGCGTCGGCATGGGCGCCGTCACCGCGCTGGCCTGGCGACGTCGGCCGAACCCCGAGGCCCTCCCCCCTTCGGAAACTGGACGCGGCTCCGTACCGGAGGCCACAGATCGTGGCTGACGTCGTGGTCGTCGGCGCGGGGGTCGGGGGCCTCGCGGCCGCCATCCGCCTCGGCGCGGCCGGTCACGACGTGACCGTGCTCGAACGCCTCGACCGGGTGGGCGGCAAACTCGGTGAGCGACACGCCGACGGGTTCACGTGGGAGACGGGTCCGTCGCTGCTGACGTTGCCGTCGGTGTTCACCGATCTGGCGGCCGTGGCCGGCCGCCGCCTGGACGACGTGGTCGACCTCGTGCGGCTCGATCCCATCTGCCGGTACCGCTTCGCCGACGGCGCCACGTTCGACCATCGGGCTGACCTCGGCGATGCCGCCGCCGAGGCCGACGCGCTGAGTGCGGGCTCCGGCGATCACTGGCAGGCGTTCATGGCCCACGCCGCGTCGGTGTGGGAGGTGGCCGAGCGAACGTTCTTCGCCGGCCCGATGACATCGCCGGCCCGGCTGCTCCGGCGCATGCGCTCGCCCCGAGATCTCGTCACCATCGACGCGCTCCGATCGCTCCACGGCCGGGCCCGGGCCAGCTTCGACGACGCCCGGCTCGTGCAGTGGGCCGACCGCTATGCCACCTACTCTGGCTCGTCGCCGTACGCCGCCCCCGCCACGCTGGCGTGCATCCCGCACATCGAGCAGTCGCTCGGCGCCTGGTACATCCAGGGTGGCCTCGGCCGGTTGGCTGACGCCTTGGGGGCGCTGGCCACCGAAGTCGGCGTGACGATCCGCACCGGGTGCGACGTCGAGGTCATCACGGCCGAGGGCGGCCGAGCCACCGGTGTCCGATCGGTCGACGGCGAGACGGTGGCGGCCGACGCGGTGGTCGCCGACGCCGACGCACTGCACCTCTATCGCGACCTCCTGCCCCACCGACGGGCCCGGCGACGGGCGGAGGCCGCGCCCCGGTCCTCGTCGGGGTTCGTGCTGCTGCTCGGCGTGGAGGGCCGTACCGAGGCCCTGGCCCACCACAACGTGTCGTTCTCCAACGACTACCGGGAGGAGTTCAGCTCGCTGTTCCGATACGAGGAGCCGGTGCGGGACCCCACCATCTACGTGGCGGCATCCTCGGTGACCGATCCGACCCAGGCGCCGGACGGCTGCGAGAACTGGTTCGTCCTCGTCAACGCCCCGTCGTTCCCGACCGGACCGGGAGCGGACGACGACGGCCGCCGGCCCGACCGGTACGAGGGCTACGGCGACCACGTCCTCGAGGTCATGTCCCGCCGGGGCTGGGACCTCAGCGGTCGGATCGTGCACCGCGAGGAGATCACACCGGCCGACATCGCGACCACCTACCGGACGCCGGGCGGATCGATCTACGGCAGCTCGTCCAACGGCCGGCGGGCCGCCTTCCTCCGACCCGGCAACCGCGGCCCGATCGACCGTCTCTACCTGTGCGGGGCCAGCAGCCATCCGGGGGGCGGGCTGCCGCTGGTGGCCATCAGCGGGCGCATCGCCGCCGACCTCTGCGCCGCCGACCTGGCCGGCTGAGGCGGTACGCAGGCGCGTCCAGTTTCGAGAAGGGGCGGGCGGATCAGTTGCGGAGGGCGCGGGCGATGGCGGCCACGTCGTCGCCGGCGCCGACCGGGCGGAGCGCCCACGACCAGCGGGCCGGGCCGCCGGTGACCTGGTACGGGGGCAGGGTGTCGGGACCGCAGGCTCCGGTGCCGAGGCCGCGCTGGAGCACGTCGACGTGGACCTCGACGGTGTCGCTCGCCCGGAGGTTCGCCGTGGTGGTGGCGGCGTAGAGATCGGCATCGTGATGGAACCGGGCGGTGAACCCGAAGGGGTCGAGCCGGTTGGTCGACGAGACCAGCAGCCCGGCACCCGAGGCGTCGGTGAGCCGGAACCACCGGGTGTCGGTGTGGTTGCCGTGCTCCTGGGGCAGCACGTAGGGCACGTACTGGTCGGCCACCGACGACGACCACCGGCCGAGCTGCTCGGCGGTCTCGCGGTCGACGTAGGTCTCGCGCGGCCCCCGTCCGTACCACTCGAGCTGGTCGAGCTCGCCGATCACCTCCACCCGTGATCCGATCCGGGGCAGGTCGTCCAGGGAGCCGGGCAGGGCCAGCTCCTCGTCGATCACGATCACCCCATCGGGTCGGATGCCGACCTGCTGGCGGTGGTCGATGCGTTCTTCCGCGCCGGGGAGGTGCAGCCGGCGACGCAACGTGACCTGCACCGAGCCGTCGGCCTGGCGCCGGGTGCGGATGCTCACCGGTTCGATGGTGATGCGGTCCAGCCCGAGCGCGAGCCACGACTGCAGCGCTCCCGTCACGCCACCGTCATCGAGGCGCCGGCCGTCGTTCTCGGTGGGGGCTCGCCACAGGCTGGCCTCGACCGGGCCGGCCAGCAGCTCGCGACCGGCGTCGGCGACACCGACCACGGCGGCCAGTTCGTCGTCCCAGCGCACGACGACGTCGCCGACGCGGACGGAGGAGCCGTCGAGGGTGACCTCCCGGGCCTCGCCGGACCTGGTCCGCGAGCCGGGGTGGGCGCGCTTGGTCTCGGGCAGGTCGAACTGCTGCCACAACACCCGGTGACCGATCGGCGCCCAGGGCTGGACCTCGGCGACCACGCAGCGCAGGTCGAGATGGGCCTCGGCCCCGACGGGGACGTCGACCACCGGCAGGTCGATCTCCACCGTGGCCTCGAAGCCGCCCGGCAGGTCGGGGAGCTCGAAGGTGCCGGACTCGACGACCTCGCCGTCGACGCGGATGTCGAACTCACCGGCCAACCACGACACGTCGCGCCAGTCCTGGAGGTTGACGATCACCACCCGACCCCGCTTGAGGTCGCTGGGTCGGACTCGCAGCGGCGAGCCGAGGTCGGCGTACTCGTAGAGCGCGGGCTTGGGGGTGCGGTCGGGCCACGTCAGCCCGTTGCAGCAGAAGGTGGCGTCGTTGGGTTCGTCGCCGAAGTGGCCGCCGTAGGCCCAGTACTCGGTCCCCGACTCGTCGACGGCCTGCATGCCCTGGTCGGTCCAGTCCCAGATGAAACCGCCCTGCAAGCCGGGAGTCGTCTCGATGACCGCCCAGTAGTCGGCCAGGCTGCCGTTGCTGTTGCCCATGGCGTGGCTGTACTCGCACATGATCAGCGGGCGGTGCTCGTCGGTCTCCGCGGTGCGGGCGGCCCAGTTGGTGATCGCCTCGATCGATGGGTACATCGGGCACACGAGGTCGGTGGCCGCGCCCGCATCGCCGGGGTCGTCGGTGCCGAAGAACACCGGGTGGCACGCGCCCTCGTAGTGCACGACGCGGGACGGGTCCGTGCGGTGGATCCAGGCCGCGGCCGCGTCGTGGACCGCGCCGTAGCCCGACTCGTTGCCCAGCGAGAAGGCGAAGATCGACGGGTGGTTGCGGTCGCGGGCCACCATCCGCTGGATGCGGTCGAGGATGGCGGCGCTGAAGCGACGGTCGTCGCACAGGCTGGCGAGGCGGGCGTGGGACTCGACGTCGGCCTCGTCGACGACCCAGAGACCGAGCTCGTCGCACAGGTCGAGGAAGCGGGGGTCGTTCGGGTAGTGCGAGGTGCGGACCGCGTTGATGTTGAACTGCTTCATCAGCTCGACGTCACGCCGCATCGACGCGAGCGACACGGTCTTGCCCGAGTCGGGATCGTGGTCGTGGCGGTTCACGCCGCGGATGAAGACCGGGTAGCCGTTGAGGAGCAGCTCACGATCGACGACCTCGACGCGCCGGAACCCGACCCGGGTCGCGGTGGCTTCCACCACGTCGCCCGACGGATCGACCAGCGAGACCACCACCGTGTACCGCACCGGCCGTTCGGACGACCACGGGGTGACGTCGTCGATCGTCTCGGCGATGTGGGCCACCGGGCCGTCGTAGAGGTAGGCACTGATCGTCTCGGCCACCGCCGACGAGCGATGGAAGAAGGGGACGTCGGCGCTGAGCGGCTGGGCCTCGAGCGCGTTGCCGTCGGGGTCGATGATCGTGGTCTCGACCCGCCAGCCCTGGGCGGCGATCCCCTCGTCGGCGAAGCCCACCTCGACCTCGGCGCCGAAACGGCCGGTGCTGAGGTCCTCGTCGAGGTCGGCCGTCACCCGGACGTCGGCGATGTGGGTCCGGCCGGTCGAGTACAGGTACACCTCGCGGTGCAGGCCGGCGTGCCACCAGTGATCCTGATCCTCCAGCCAGCTGCCGTCGGACCACCGGACCACCACGAGCACGAGCGTGTTCTTGCCCGTGCGGACGTGGGGGGTGAGGTCGAACTCCTGCGGCAGGCGCGAGTCCTTGCCCATCCCGACGGCGTGACCGTTGCAGAAGACGTACAGGCAGCTCTCGGCGCCGCCGACGTGCAGGACGGTCCGCCGGGACTTCCAACCGCGCGGCAGCGTGAACCGCTTGCGGTACACCCCGGTGGGATTGGCGTCGGGAACCCGGGGCGGATCCTCGGGGAACGGCATGCGCACGTTGGTGTAGTGCGGGTGGTCGTCGACGTCGGGATCCATCGTCCAGCAGCTCGGGACCTCCATCGGCTGCCACGGTCCGGGCGCGTCGTCGTCGAGCACCTCCGCAGTGACCGCGTCCGGCCGGGGGTGCAGACGGAAGTCCCAGTCGGTGCCGTCGAGCGACCGGAACCACGGGGAGGCCGACCGGTCGACGGTGGCGGCCATCGTGTCGTCGGGGAACGGGTAGCAGGTCGTGCGCATCGGCAGCCGGTCGACCGCGAACTGCTCGGGCCGGCACCACGACTGCGGGCCGAAGACATCCAGCAGCCGACCCGGGAGCTCTCGATCATCGCGGCCGGGAGCGGAAGATGCCATGGCGCGGACCGTAGCTTGTGGGTCGTGCCGTCGCTCCCGCTGCCGAGGCCCGGGACGCTCGCCCGCGCCGGTCTGCTCGCCGTGGCCGCGGCCCGGATCGCCGGTGGCGCCCGCCGCCGGCCGGCGCTCTCCCCCCGCCGGCGCCCCGCCGGCGCGCCGCCGGTCACCGTGATCGTCCCGGCGCGCGACGAGGCCCGACGCATCGAACCCTGCATTCGCTCCCTGGCCACCGACGGCGCCGACGTGCTCGTCGTCGACGACGGGTCCACCGACGAGACCCGTTCCGTGGCCGAGTCGGCCGGGGCCCGGGTGATCGACGCGGGACCGCTCCCCCCGGGATGGGCGGGGAAGACCCACGCCCTCCAGGTCGGTCTCGAGGCGGCCACGACCCCGATCGTCATCGCGGTCGACGCCGACACGCGGGCGGAGCCCGGCTTCGTGGCCGCCCTGGCCGACGCCCTCGGCGACCGGGTACTGGTGTCCGCCGGGACCCGGGTCGACGAACCCGACGCCGGCGGGCGCCTGGTCCACGCCTCGATGCTGGCGTCGCTGCTCTACCGCCTCGGCCCGCCGGGCATCACGCCGCGGCGGCCGGAGCGGTCGATGGCAAACGGTCAGTGCATGGTGTTCGATCGAGCCGCGCTGGTGGCGGCCGGCGGGTTCGAGCCGGTGGCGCCGAACCTGATCGAGGACGTGGCCCTCGCCCGTCACCTCGCGACGCACGGTCACCGGGTGGCGTTCGAGGACGCCACGTCCGTGCTGGCGGTCGAGGGGTACGGGACGGCCTGGCCAACGCTGACCGGCTGGGGCCGCTCGCTGGCGATGCGCGAGGTCACGTCGATCCCGTGGATGATCGCCGACCTCGCCGTGGTGTGGTCGGCGATGGCGCTCCCCCTCCCGCGGCTGCTCGCCGGCCGGGGCGATGCCGTCGATGCGGTTGCGGTCGGGATGCGCCTCGGCGTGGCCGCCGCCACTGCCGGCGCCTTCCGCCCGAGGGGTTGGGCACTGCTGCTCGCCCCGTCGGCCGACGTGGCCACCGCCCTGTGGCTCACCGCGGGGGCGGTCTTCCCGTCGCGCCGCTGGCGGGGACGCCGCTACCCCTGAGCGGCGCGCCGATCACGCCACGCCGCCTGGGCGAAGCGCACGCCGATGATGGACAGGAGCACGCCGGTGGCCGCCACCCGCTCCTTCGGGTCGATGAAGGCCTGGGCGATCGGGAAGCCGAACACACCCACCCGCGCCGCCACCGCGAACGACCGGGTGGCCGCCCAGGTGAGGGCGAGGGCACCGATGGCGACGGCGGCAGCCACCGGGGCCAGGACCATCGCGCCGCCGGCGAAGGTGAGGATCGACCGGCCGCCCCGGAACCCGGCGAACACCGGGAACGCGTGGCCGACCATGGCGGCGGCGACGGCGGCGTAGGCAATCCCCCAGGTCGAGCCGGCGAGGGCGAGGCCAACCGCGCCGGCCGCGGCCCCCTTCAGCATGTCGCCGGCGAAGACGAACAGGGCGTCGGATCGTGCCAGGTGCGCCTTGACGTTCCAGTACCCGGGGTTGCGGTCACCCACATCCCGCGGGTCCACGCCCCGCCGACCGGCCACGAGCACCGCGGTGGGCAGCGACCCCATGAGGTAGCCGATGATGACCGCGGCGGCGGCCGCACCAGCGCTGGTGGTCGCGAGGAGCACGCGGCGAGTCTGTTCCACCTGGGCCGCCTGGTACGAAGTGGTCCCGGGCCGAGCATGCTGTCGACACCGACCGGACCGGCCGGCGTTGCCGAAGGAGTGCCATGAAGATCGATCTGCTCCCCACCCCCCGCTGGATCAGGCTGGCGCTGGTGGCGCTCGGCCTCCCCAACCTGTTGGCTGGTGCGTGGGCGATCATCGCCCCGGAACGGTGGTTCACCGACTTCCCCGGGTTCGGTCCCGCGCTGGTGGCGGCCGAGCCCCCGTACAACGCCCACCTCGCCACCGATGCCGGCGCCGGTCTGCTGGCGTCCGGGGTGGTCCTGCTCGTGGCGGCCTGGTTCGGCGACCGGCGCTCGGTCCGACTCGGCCTGGTGGCCTACGCCGCCTTCGCCATCCCCCACGCCACCTACCACACGTTTCACTCCGCGCCCGGCCTCACCGGGGCCGAGGACGTGCAGAACGCCGCCGTCCTCGTCTTCGCGGTCGTGGTATCGGTCGGGTTGTGGTGGGCGGCCGGTCATCGCTGGACGCGCCGGGCCGCGTCGTAACGTCGCCCACGCATGGTCGTCGCCTCCTTCCACCTGGTCCGGCTGCCGGCGGCTGCCGCGGCGCGCCAGCTTCCCCGGGTACCCCTCGACCGGCGGGCACTCCGCCGCCTGCCCGGGGCCCGGTTCGCCAAGCTGCTCGGGACCGGGAAGGGGCGCCGCATGGCGGCGTCGGCCGATCTGACCCGCTGGGCCGTGTTCGCGGTGTGGGACGACGCCAGTGCACTCGACCGCTTCCGCGACGGCCACCTCTCGAGCCGTCTGTGGGCGCAAGCGGTCGAGCGCTACGACCTCGTGCTCGAGCCGCTCGGCGCCCACGGCACGTGGGACGGCGTCGACCCCGTGGCCGAGGCCGAACCGGTGACGGGAGCGGTCGACGACGCGGTCGCCGTACTCACCCGGGCCACCGTGCGCTGGCGCCAGGTCCCCACCTTCCTGCGAGCCGTACCGGCGGTGGATCGCACGCTGAGCGACACCGAGGGATTGCTGGCCACGGTCGGGATCGGTGAGCTGCCCATCGGCCGGCAGGCCACGTTCAGCATCTGGCGCGACGTCGCCGCCATGCGGGCGTTCGCCTACCGCGGCGCCGAGCACATCGACGTCGTCGAACGCACCCGGGCCGAACGCTGGTACGGCGAGGAGTGGTTCGCTCGCTTCCGGCCGATCGGGGCTTCAGGGACCTGGGACGGCGTCGACCCGCTCGGTTGAGCGGCGGGCGGCGTCGGCTGCCGCGGCCCGGGCGCGCACCGCGGCAGGGACCACGGGAAGGAGCATCCCGTACGGTTCGCCCCCGAAGCGGTGGTGCAGGGCGTGGGCCGCCGCCAGCCGGTCGAGCCGGCGACCGCGGCGACGGACCCGGACCCGCTGGTGGATGTAGCCGTCGTGCACGAAGGCGTAGGCCATGCCGTACGCGGTCACCCCGACGCAGATCGGGAGCAGCACGGCGAAGCCGTCGACGTTGAACCCGATCGCCAGCGCCACGATCGTGACGGCGGCGAACACCACCGGGAAGGCGTCGTTGGCCTCGAAGAAGGGATCGCCGTCGCGCCGGGCCGGCCAGCGGCGGTGGTGCGATCGGTGCAGGAACATGCCGGCGCCGTGCATCACGAACCGGTGCGCCAGGTAGGTGACCGGTTCCATCACCACGAAGGCAGCCACGACGAGGGCAGCCGCGCCGATCACCGTTCGGCCTCGGTCTCGGAGCGGCGGGGTGACCATGGGGCGGGATCGTCGGCCGTGTCCTGGCGCACCCACAGCAACAGCACCGAGGTGATGAGGGTGAACCCGAAGAAGAAGTCCTCCACCGGGATGTCCCACGGGAACCGCCACGGCGTCTTCTGGTCGGGGTCGTAGTTCACGATCGGAGCAGACAACTTGGTGAGCCACCCGTTGACCAGGATCATGAAGAAGGCGCAGATGCCCATCGTCCACCAGTACGAGGCGCTGCGGAACAGGCCGGTGCGCAGCCAGCCCTTCTCGGCGGCGACCACGGCCAGCGACGACGCCACCGCCGGAATGGCGTACTCGTAGGCCATCAGCGACCGAGCGTCCGCCGCGACGCCTCGAAGGTCAACAGCGCGCAGATGGGAATGGCCACGAAGAACGCCAGCTCCTCCACGGGGACGCCACCGGGGATCTCCCAGCCGGTGACGTAGCGCTCGGTGAACGTCCAGTGGCCGCGGGCGATGGCGATCAGGTCCCACACCACGAAGACGACGGCCGGTCCGGCCACGGCCCGGAGCAGGCGCAACGGGCGGTGGTAGACGCGAGCCCGGAAGACGAACTCGAGGGGGAGGGTGAGCACGAGGCACGCCGCCATCAAGCCGAGGTACTGGAAGCGGTCCATGTCGGTGTCGACCGTACTCCTGGCCCCCGGCGAGGGACGGTCAGCGGAACATGCGCAGCGCGCCCGCCACATCGCTCTCGACCACGCCCGGCTGGGCCGCCACCTCGACCAACCACGGCGGCCGGATGACCGCGCTCACCGCCAGGGCGGTGTCCAGGCCGGACAGCGCGCTGGCCTGCCACGCGAAGGTGCGGGCGTAGTCGGGAGGCCGGATGTCGCGGGCCAGCTCGACCAGCGCCACCGGGTCGGGCGTCTCCCCCGTCTGGATCGGCCGGGTCAGGTCGAGCGTGGGCGGCGTGGGGCCGGCCCCGTGGAGGCCGGGACCGTCGGCCAGGACCGCGCCCCGTACCTGCTCCGGCCGGGCACCGGCGATGAGCAGCGCGATGTAGGCACCCAGCCCGCGACCCACCACGGTGGCCTCGCCGAGGTGCTGCACAGCGAAGTCGGCGTCGGCCATGAGCATCTCGCAGAAGTAGCCGCCCCCCACCGCCACCGTCGAGGCGCCGTGCCCGGTGAAGTCGAGGCCGTGGACGGGGCCCGGCCACTCCTCGAGTTCGGGCAGGACGCCGAGGTCGCTGTGCTCGCCGAGGCCGTGGAGCAGCAGCAGGGGTCGACCGGATCCGGGACGCAACTCCCACAGGGCGAGGTCGATCCGGTTGTGACGCAGCATCACCGGGTTGGTCGTGGGGGCGGTCATCGGTGTGCCGCCCCGGTGGTGGCCGCCAGGTGTTCGAGGGCCGTGGCCGCCGTCCACTCCGGCTTCTCGATGTGGACGAAGTGTCCGGCGCCTTCGACCTCGATCACCCGGCCGCGAGGCGGGAGGTAGGGCCGGACGTAGTCCGCCGTGGTGCCCCAACCCATCGTCTCGGGCTCGGTGCCCAGCAGGGCGAGCAGCGGAGCCGCCACCTCCGGCAGCCGGTACAGCGACCATTCGGGACGCCACGGACCGAACCCGCCCATGCGCATGGTCGGGTCGATCTTCCACCGCCACCCGTCGGCGTCGCGGCGGCCGCCCACCGTCACCAGGTACTCGAGCCACGCCGGCTCCAGCCGCGGGTTCATGCGGGCCCGGCGGCGGGCGAGATCCTCGATGGTGCCCGGCCGGCGGGAGGCGTCGGCGGCCCGGTGGCGCCGGTCGAGCCAGCCGGCGAGATCGGCGGCCAGCAGCTTCGTGCGGTCGTGGTCCTGGACGTCGGTCATCGAGCCACGGCTGGGGATGCCGTCGATGTTGACCACCGACGTCACCCGGTGCGGCATGGAGGCGGCGATCTGCGTCATCAACGAGCCGCCCTTGCTGTGGCCGACCACCGGCAACGCGCCGGAGGTCACCGAGTCGAGGACGGCCAGCGCGTCGCGCATGTCGGCTTCCCACTGGTACAGCGCGGCCCGGCCCGAGTCGCCGTGGCCCCGCTGGTCCCACGACACGACCCGCCACCCGCCGGCGGCGAGCAGCGGCGCGAACACGTCGAAGGTGCCGGCGAAGTCGAAGCCGCCGTGGGCCAGTAGCAGCGGCGGCGCGTCCTCGTCACCCCACTCGTAGACCGCGAGGTCGATCCCCGCCGCCTCCACCCAGCGACGCCGAGCCGGTCGGTGCGCACCCGGGTACGAGCGGGTCTCGTCGTCCGGGATCTCAGTCGGTGCTGTGGGCTCGTCCACGGCGCTGCACCCTACGGGCGAGCCGACGCCGGGGACCACGGCCGAGCGCATCGGTGACGGAGCCGGCCCGGAGTAGCGTTGCGCCCCGATGGTCGTCGACACTTCATCGGCGGGCGGCGGCGACACCGACTCCGACGTCGAGTCCCGAACGGCCGTACCGGACAGCACCCGACGCGGTCGTCTCACCGACCGGGCGTCCACCCACCGGCACCTGCTGGCCGGCTCGGCCGCGCTCGTCGTGGGGGCGGCCATGCAGGCGCTCACCGGCGCGGTGTTCTGGCTGGTGGCTGCCCGCATCGACACCACCGACGATGTCGGCCGCGCCACCGCGCTGTTCACGTCGACGCTGTTCATCGCCTACCTGTCCGGGCTCGGCCTCCAGGTCTCCCTGGCCCGGTTCGCGCCGGGCCGCGACCACGACTCGCATGCGGTGTTCGCCTGGGGCGTGCTGTTCACGATCGTGGCCTCGACCATCGTCGCCGGCGGCTATCTCGTGTTGGTCGACACCGAAGCCACCCGGTCGCTCACCGACTGGAGCGCGGTGGGCGGTCCGCTGGCGTTCATCGTGGCCGCGATCGGTGCCGCGCTGACGCTCATCGTCGACGTGCGCTGGATGACCGTCCGCCGGTGGGGCACGGTGCTGACGCGCATCACCATCGTCGGCTTCGCCCGCTTCCCGCTGCTGCTGGTTCCCACCGGGGGCAGCGACACGGTCCATCTCTTCCTGGTGGCGGCCGGGCCGCTGATGCTCAGTGGGATCATCGGGGTCACGATCATGCCGAGGTTCACCGGCGACCGGCACCGGCTCTTCCCCCTGCCGTCGACCCGGCGTTCCGCCATCCGGTACTCGGCGGTGAACTACCTGTCGACGCTCGCCTACCAGGCGCCCCAGTTCGTGCTGCCCGTCATCGTGCTCCTGTCGGTCGATCCCGATCAGAACGCCGCCTTCTACGTGGCGTGGGGCATCACCGCCGTCGGCCTCTACGTGCCCATGGCCATCGGGCAGGCGCTGCTCGCCGAGGGAGGCAAGGACGGCGCCGAGCTGAAGGGCCAGGTCCGGGTCATCCTCGCCCTCACCACGGGGTTGATGGCGGTGGCCGCCCTCGCCACGTTCGTCGGCCGCGACCTGGTCACCACCGTCTACGGCGAGGACTACGCCGAGGCCGCCCGGGTGCTGCCTGCCCTGGTGGCCGCCTGTATCCCGTGGGCGGTGACCTCGGTGTTCCTGACCGAGGCGCGGGTGCTGCACCGCCACCTCGACACCGTGTTGATCACCGGGGTGTTGACCGTGTCCATCCTGGTGCCCGCCCTGGTGTTGGTGCCCGACGACGGACTCGACGGCGCCACCGTGGCCTTTGTGGTCGGCAACCTCCTGGCCGCGGCGGTGGCCGTGGGATGTCACCTCGTGCACCGGTCGACCGCACCCGCCCTCGTCCCCGACACCGACCCGATCCAGGAGGACCTCATCCTCCACCCCTGAGTCGCCGATCGGCACCGCGCCCAGGGCGATCGATTCGTGAGAATTTCCTCAGAATTCGGCGCACGACAAGGCGCGGAGTGTCACACTCATCACGACCAGAAGGGGGAGCCTCATGGCTTTGAAGCGGTACGTCATCGAGCGAGACATTCCAGGGATCGGCGGGTCCTCCGAGGGAGACCTGTCGGGCGCGGCCGGTACATCGAACGCAGCACTGGCCCAGCTCGCGCCACGGGTCCAGTGGGAACACAGTTATGTGGCCGGCGACAAGACGTTCTGCATCTACCTCGCGGAGAACGAGCAAGCGATCCGGGAGCATGCCGAGATCTCGGGCTTTCCTGCTTCCGTGATCACCGAGGTGAAGGCAGTCATCGACCCGACGACCGAGAGTTGAACGACCGCCACCCGTTGAGGCCGACCTCGACGCGAGACGCGTCGGAGGATCGAGTGCGACGATCACACGGCGACTGGTGAGCTGATCACCTCGGCAAGTTGATCGCGTGTCGGGCCGGGCGCCGGCCCGGGGCGCCGCCCGCTGCGGAGCATGGCGCGTACCTCGGCGCGGAATGGGTCGACTGAGGCGGACGGTACCTGCATGGCGAGGAACGGGCCGAGCGATGACCGCACTTCCCGATCGCGGCGAGATCTGGTGGTGCGAGCTGTCTGACGTCGGCCGCCGCCCTGTCGTCGTGCTGTCGAGAGACGCGGCGATTCCCCGCCTTCGACGTGCAGTGATCGGACCGTGCACCACGACGATCCGGAGCTTGCCGAGCGAGGTGGTGCTCGAACCAGGAGAAGACCCGGTGCCCCTGCGATCGGCTGTGAACCTCGACTCTGTCGAGAGCGTTTCCATCGCCATTCTCGTGGAGCGCCTCGGGAGGCTCAGCGACGGACGGATGGATCAGGTCTGCACGGCCCTGGCCGTCGCGGTGGACCGCCCGCGCTGACCGCACCGGCTGCCGGGTCGCCGTGCGCCGCGCCACTTGATACCGAGGATCAACCTCGAAGCACCACGCCACCGGCACACAACCTCAGCGCGGTCGTTCGAGCGGGTCGAGTGTGTAACCGGGGCGACGGTGGGGCGACTTGTCAGGCGTATGAGTCACGATGGGGCCGGTCGCGAAGCGGTAGCCCAGCTGTTCGCGCCTGTATCGGCGGAGGAGTTGCTGCGCGAGCGGTTCCCGCGCCATGTCTCGACACCGGGCGACCCGTTCCGGACGGCGCTGTTCGGTTGGAGCCGGCTCAACGACGTGTTGAACTTCCAACGATTGGAACACCCGCGGGTACGGGTCAGCCGACAGACCACGACGCGGATCACCGAAGACGTCACGCGTCAACGGATCACGACGTCGGGCCAGCGCGAGTCGCGCATCGACACCGCCGAGTTGTACCGGCAGCTGAACGGGGGCGGGACGCTGGTCCTCGACTCCGTGCACGAGGCCGACGCACGACTGGCTGGACTGGCCACGGCGTTGCAGCAGACGCTGCACGCCGACACGACCATCAATGCCTACCTGAGCCACGTCCCACAGCGTGGGTTCGGGCTCCACTGGGACGACCACGAGGTGTTCGTCGTCCAAACTGCCGGGCGCAAGTTGTGGAGGGTCTGGGCGCCGACCCACCCGTGGCCGACGCACCGCGACAAGGGCGCGATCGAGCCTCCAGCCGCAGGTGTCGACCCCGAGCTCGAGGTCGAGCTGGTGGCCGGCGACTTCTTGCACGTGCCACGCGGCTGGTGGCACGACGTGATCCCTCTCGGCGAGCCGTCGTTGCACCTGTCGGTGGCGGTCCACCTGCAAACCGGGCTCGATCTACTCGAACGCTGGGTTCGGAGCCTGGGAGCGAGCGAACTGTTGCGACGCGATCTGCCTCCTGACCCTGCCGAACACGCCGGCTACCTCGACGAGCTGCGCGAGGTGGTGCTCACATCGCTGGCCGACGAGCGGCTCGTGTCGCGATTCCACGCCGATCACGCCGCGATGACGCCACTGCCGCCGGCGGCGGCGTTCCCGCTCGGGCTCGGTGCCGCCGTGGTACCGGCCGAGGCGATCGTGCGCTCGCGTTGCTTCGGGTCGGCGACGTTCAGCATCGACGGCGACGAGGTCGAGGTCCGCGTCGACGGACACGAGTTGCGGGCACCGGCCGCCGCGGCGCCACTGCTGCGCCAATTGCTGACGTCCGACTGGAATGGCACGGTCAGTCAGTTGACCGGCGACGTCGACGGCGCCATCGGGCTGGTGGAGTATCTGCTCCGGCTCGGGTTGGTGGAGGTCAGCCTGCCGTCGCCTTCATGATCAGACCGTCGGCTTCGGCGTCGGCGAGCGCTGTGCCGGTGTGACGCAGCAGTTCGAGCGCGACACCGTCGAACGGGCAGCGACCGGCCCCCTGGGGGAACAGCTTCCACGTGAACAGTTCGCGGTCGCGGAGGTATCTGGCCACTCCGACGTCTTCGCGTGAGGTCAGCAGTTCGATCAGTTCGTGCAGCGGAGAGGCGCCCCGCTCGGCCGCCGGCTGGAACGCGACGTGCATCGGTCGGCCCGCCTGGATGCTGGTCGTTCGGTGCGAGCCGAACGGGAGCTCGCTCTCGACCGGCTCGTGGAAGGCCACCCACACGATCAAGTTGGCGAACACCTGGTGCAGCGACTCCGGCCCCTGTCGAAGGTGGAAGAGGTCGTCCTCGTTGAAGCCGAGCCGCCGGAAGGCGCCGTCGTGGGCGTCGAACACCTCGCGGAAGAACGTGTTCGCCGCCACCTCGTAGGCATGCCACGCGTGCCGCAGTTCGATCTGGGGCGCCTGCACGGGATGGCGGAACTCGACCGGGTGACGTTCGTAGCCGCAGGCGCGCGCCCTGCGACGCACGAAGTCGGCGGCCAACGCCGACCGCAGGCACGGTGCCCACGCGCTGCGCACCGACGGAACCCCCTGGACTCGGGCGAACTGACGCAGCGACTGGGCGATCGGGCCCATCCCGGCGTCGAACGTGCCGTTCCTGAAGATCTGCGAGCGGTGCGAGCTGTGCAGGCTCTTGAGTGTCCGCACCTGGAACCTGCCGGGAAAGGCAGGATGGTGCGCAGCGATCTCGGCCTCGCGGGCGCCGACAGACACGAGTCGGTCGAGTGTGTTGCCCGACGGGGTCGCATAGGCGACCGGTCCGCCGTCGGTCAAGCGTTCGACGGTGACCACCGCCGACACCCGTTCGGTCGCCTGATAGACGGCGGCAAGCGCCCCGGTCTCCGCTTCGATCGGCTGACCAGGGCACTCGACGCTGACGCTCGTGTAGAGGTTGCCTTCGAGCGTGTAGACGGCGGTGGCCGCGCCGCGACGTTCGCCGAACCTGCGCTCGAGCGCGGCGTGGGCGGCGGCGACCAGATCGCTGTCGATGATCACGTCCGGTCCGGTTCCGGTCCGGCGGATCGAGATCTCAGAATCCGCCGATCGGCCAGGTGCTGCAGTTGTCCAACATCTGGGTGCCCGACATGTCCTTGGCACGCAGGCCTTCGATTCGGTCGACCTTCGGCTCGATCGGCTGGTAGGTGAACCGGCCGAGGTCGATCATCGAGTAGCCCGACACGTCGTCATCTTCGGCGTTCTGCAATGCGTGAAGGATCTTCTGGGCGGTCTCGGGAGGAGCGAAGAACATGTCTTCGTTCTCGTCGGTGGTGGGCTCGTCAGCCATGGGTGGCTCCTTGTCTGTGGGTGACCGGGGATTCCGGCGTGTACGGATCAAGTCGTCGGTACGCCCGCTCGGTTACAACGGGTCGCTGCCGGCAGCGGTTCGCCAGAGGATCCCGGCGAGTGCCGACGTGCTGGGCAGATCGAGCCGGCTGACGAGTTCGGCGATGTCGGCGTCGGTGACGGTGCCCGCCTCGCGGCCGGTGGCGCGCTCGGCGAAGTCGGTGACGACTGCCAGGTCACCGTCGGTGAGTTCTCCGGTCACACGGGCCTGGTCGGCGACCGCATCCCGGCTGAGCGCCAGCGGGGCCAGGCCGGTCAGTTCGGGCGAGAGGTGCACGATGTCGACCATTCCGGTGAACCGATCCAGGTCCGTGTGCTGGCGACCCCACAGGTACAGCGCGTGGCGTTCGGCCAACTGTGCATAGTCGTCCGCCGACATCTGGCGCTCGCGCAACCAGCGTTCGAGGTCGGCTGGTTGGAGCAACCCGAGCGTCGTCCTGAGGTCGTCCGAGGCTGCGTCGATCGCGCGCTGGTCGGGCACATAGGCGCTCGCTTCGGCGAGCGCGATCATCGCCTGTCGCAAGGTCGCCGCCTCGGACACGCGGCCGTAGCCGGCCGGATCGAGCCGGAGTTCGTCGAGGACCGTGTGGGCCCGTCCCCGCGAGGCGTCTCCGTGGTTGCGCTCTTCGGCGACGAGGTGGCGCACGAAGTGGTGGGTACGCGGAGCTCGCGGCCGCGCCGGCGCTCGCACTCCGGCCCGCTGGTCGTCGACGACCCGCTCGAGCAACTCGAGCGCGTCGAGCCGCTTGATGTCGACGCGGTTCGGGTGCCACCACGCCGAGAGGCGATCGAGCGCGTGGTCCGGGATGCCGTCGTCACGGCTGCGCGCCGCCATCGCCGCGAACGTCCGGTCCGGATAGAACAACGACTTCGCCGTCCGGTCGAGATGCTCGCGGATCGGCTCGTCGATCACACCGGCGCGGACGGCCGCCTGCAACGTCCAGCGGATGTTGACCATCGGTTCGGACAGCGCTCGATAGTCGTCCTCGGCCGACGCATGGGCGAGCATCACGTCGTCGTCGTCGAGGTGGCCGGCGGCCAGAGCGGCGGCGACGGCGCCCACGCCGACCATCCCCAACGGGCCCAACTCGGCTGCCCGGATCGCCCCCATGCTGGAAGCGCCGTACACGGCGACGCCGCGTGCCAGGGCCTCGACGATCTCCTTGTGCCACACCGATGGGACCACTTCGAAGTATCCGTCGATGATGGCGATGGCGGTCGCGCCTGCGCCCACCGCGCGCAAGACGTCGCCGCGCTGGACCGGGGGCCGGACGATCGAATCCGGCAGCACCCGCTCGACCTCGGCGGCGCGCAGGGTCGGGCCGGTGTAGACGTACACGGGCGGCGTGGGCCGGCCATGGTCCCCGTTCATGCCGCATCGCCCTGGGACGGCGGGGCGGCGCGGAGGTCGTTGAACCCCGGCACGATCACGCGGACGACCGGGAGGCCGAACTCCGGTCGCGTCAGGTCGACCACCAACGGATCCTGGGCACTTGCTGCGCAGAGGGTGACGATGTCGTCGTCGAAGGAGTCCTGAGACCGGTCGACCAGACCGCCGAAGCGATATGGGGTCGGAGCCGACATGAGTTCGGTGACCTTCTCGCGGTTGTCGGAGTCGTTGTGGGTGAGGTAGCGCTCCCGGGTGATGTCGTCACGGGTTCCGGCGATCGTGGTGATCCGCGACTGCGCGGCTTCGGTGATCGCCCGCGAGAGGGCGATGTCTGGGTCGAGGTGGGTGCCGAACCCAGCCGCCGGGGGCACGCGGCGGAACCCCCGGGCTTCGAAGTCGGTGGCGACGGCGTTGAACGTGGGGACGCCGAGCTCGTCGGTGAGATCCCAGGCGGCGAGCCCGACGCCGGCTCGCTCGAACCGCTCGATCAGGTCCGCGGACAGCGGTGCGGTCACGCTGGAGAGGTCGAGCCGGCGCGCGTCGCGGTCGTCCGATGTTTGCCGGTGGGAGCGGTACACCACGTCGCGCTCGATCGCCTCGCACAACGCGTGGACCGTCGCTTCGTCACGGGTGTTGCCGCTGGCAAGCCCGTTGCTCGAGCCGTGGAAACACCCGTGCAGGTAGCTGTGCGGGAGGGTCATGTCGAGATCGATCAGTTCGAGCGGCACCCAGGTCGGCGTCCCGTCCCTGATGGAGCGCGCCTCGACCCACGGGATCCGGATGTCGGAGGTGAATCGCGAGTTGGCCGGCTGGACGATCAGGTCGGGATCGAGCACCGGCTCGGTACGCCGGATCGAGCGGTACGTCTCGAACCGCACCGGCTTGGTCACGAACTCGGCGTGGAAGAACTCGATGCACTCCATCAGCCCGGAGACGAACGCTGCCAGACGGGAATGGCCCTTGCCCTGCGTCACCGAGAGCGACAGAGCGAGCGGGCGTACTGCCACTGCGACCGGAATTCCGACGTGGTCGAGCCCGGTCAGATCGGCCACTCGGGTGACGCCGATCCGGCGTCCGACCTTCGATGCGCGGGCCATCGTCGCTTCCAGCGGGGCTGCCCGCTGCGTACCGGCGAGCCGCAGCTTGACCGCCACGTCCGTGTCCGTGTCCATGCCGGATGAGTCGTCGGCGGCCACCCCGGGTTACATGCCGCGACCCCGGTTCGTCGGCATCCACGGAGCTGTTGACGGGCAGGCTCCACGCGGATCGGGCCGATCGAAGCCATGGGGGTGAACCGAGGGAGACGGACGATGGCTAGCATGACCACCGAGCCGCGGGTCGGTCGGAGTGCGAAGGGGAAACCGCTCATCGTCCGAGCACACGTACCTCGATGACGGGAGGATCGTCGACCATGGGCACGACCCGCTACGTCCTGGGCACCGGCCTGTCCCACGATGCGAGCGTCTGCCTGCTCGGTGACGGTCGCATCGTGGCAGCGATCGAGAAGGAGCGGTTGACCCGCCACAAGCACGACCGGGGGAACGACCGCGAGGCGATGCAGTACGTCCTCGATGTCGCTGGCATCGGGTTGGAGGACGTCGAGCTCGTGGTCCAGAACGAGAACTTCGGCATGTTCCGGGCCGGGAATGCCGAGTACGGCGGTGAGGCCCGCCTCCTGAACGACGCGATCCGGGTGGTGACGATCTCGCATCACCTCGCGCATGCCTACAGCGCATTCGGTCCGTGCCCGTTCGACGATGCCGCGGTGTTGGTCATCGACGGGTGCGGGAACGCCTACGAGGACTGTGTCGACCTCGACGGGGCGGCCATCCTGACCAATGTGTCGCCCGATCTCGAGCACTTGTACTTCGAGAAGGACAGCACCTATGCCGCGACCGGTGGGCGCGTGCGAAGCGTCGCCAAGGACTTCTCCCCGTGGGCGCCGATGGGGCAGACAACACCGGGACTACCGACGACCCTCCACTCGATCGGCGGCGTCTACCACGCGTTCAGCAGCTACGTGTTCGGTGGGCTCGACGACGTCGGCAAGCTCATGGGGCTGGCTCCCTACGGCCGGGTCGATGCTGCGATGCCCCCGATCTTCGAGCTCGAGGGTGGCCGCGTCCGTGTCGACAGGGCGGTCCTGACCTCGCACGACTCGCCGGCGTCGTCGCGACACGAGCTGAAGGCGAATTTCCAGTACTACGCCGATCTGGCGGCATGGGTGCAGCACGAGGTCGAGCGCGCCGTGTTGTACGTGGCGCGCGATCGTTTGGAGCGTGCCGGGTCGTCCACCCTCGTGTACAGCGGTGGTGTCGCACTCAACGCGGTGGCGAACCATCGGCTCTTGCGCGAGGCCGGAGTCGACAGGTTGTGGATCCAACCGGCAGCGGGAGACAACGGCCTGGCGATCGGGTGCGCCTACTACGGGTGGCTCGCGGTGCTCGGGGAGGATCGCGTGGCGCACGACGGAACGACCTGCTTCGGGCGAGCCTACGGCCGCACCGACGTTCGGTCGCGTCTCGAGGGCGCACCGGCGCGAGTCGTGGAGGACGTCGATCCGGTCGAGGCGACCGCGGACTTGATCGCCGATGGCAAGGTCGTCGGATGGTTCCAGGGCGGATCCGAGTTCGGCCCCCGCGCCCTCGGCCATCGCAGCATCCTCGCTCATCCTGGCCGCTCGGGTCTGCGCGACTACATCAACATGCACGTCAAGTTCAGGGAGGACTTCCGACCCTTTGCGCCGTCGGTCGCGGTCGAGGACGCAGCGACCTACTTCGAGTGCGATGGCCACGAGAGCCCGTACATGATCCTGGTGTTCCCGACTCGGCCGGAGTGGCGCGACCAGCTCTGCAACGTCGTCCACGTCGACGGGTCGGCCCGTCTGCACACCGTCGGGCGTAGCAGCGACGAGCGCTACTACCAGTTGCTTCGATCGGTCGAGGAGCGCACGGGGCTGCCGATCCTGCTCAACACGTCGTTCAACAAGCGTGGGATGCCGATCGTCGAAACACCCGATGAGGCGATCGACCTGTTCCTCGAGTCCGGTCTCGACGCGCTCGTGCTCGGTGACGACGTGATCGTGAAGTCGGAGCGAGCACGCACCGACCGCGTGCGCGGAACCATCGAGCAACCGAAGGCTGGCGACATCCCGATGGTCGGTGTCCGCGTATCGGCGCTCTCGATCACCTACGGGGCGGGCCCGAGTGCGGACAGCGGCCTCACGGGGAGCCCGATGGTCGACGTGGCCGTGACCGACAGCCCGCGCCGCGTCCAAGTCGATCTCGCGGCGGCGGCGCTCCTCCGCCTCTGCGACGGTGCTCGCACGTACGGATCGATCGCGGACACGATGGGAGCTGATCTCGAGGACGTGCTGGCGTACGCGACGGCCCTCACCCGGATCGGATTGCTCGATCACCTCCGCCGTGAACCACCGGCCGCGAGTCCCGAGCGGGACTCCTCTGCGGCAACGCATCACGCACTCTGAGCCAGCCGCTCCATCCACGTAGCCCGGAGCTGCGCACTCCCACAACACGGGCCGCGCTTGACACACAGGTGTCCCGATCGCGCAGAGACCGATCGCCACCGAACGAGCGGATATCTGCGTAGGGCATCGTCACCAGGGTGCCGATCGGGGACACCAAGTGATGCCGGATCTTCCGCGCCCCCTGCAACAGATCGCTGGACGATCGGTGCGGGCCGGCTCCGTTGAGGCCAACCGAGCCCGGGCCGTCCCGAGCGGCACCTCGGCGCGCGCTTCCCAACCTCGTCCCTGCACGTTCACATGCGTTCCCTCAGGGACAATGTTCGCTGAGACGGTCACAGGGACACCAGGGACTGCCGAGTATCCAGCGGAGGTGCAAGGCGTCGACGGCGGGCCCGGCCGCGCCTATCGCTCATCCTTCTGCCACCCAACCGTGTCCACCTGCTGCCGAACTCAGGATCGGGTGAGTTCGGCAGCAAGAGGACCTGGATGGAGACAGAAACCAGCGCCTATCGCCCAGCTCGATTGGACTCGAGGCATCGCCCACACGCCGTAGAACGGCGCGTCGGGGTGCCGTTCGCTCCGGCAGTGCGGGCCGCCGGCCCGTGACCGAACCCGAGGATCCTCGTCGAACCGATGTCAGTGACACCGAACGAGAGGATCCTCGCCGACGGTGCGGCCGTGCGGGCTGTATCGAACCCGAGGATCAGGATCGGGTGAGACGAACGGAGCGCACCTCGAACGGCCGCAGTTCGAACGCCAGCACCTCTCCGTCCACCGGCGTGGACTCACCAGTGGGGCGTTCGAGCAGGTCGCACCGCCGGGCGACGGCGATCGGCGGACCGAATCGCAGGTGACCCCGCGCCCGACCACCGAACGCCTCGTGGAACCGGACCACGAGATCGCCGGAGCCGTCGTCGGCGGCCTTGACCGCGGTGATGACCACACCAGGATGGTCGGCAGCCACGATCGAGGGACGGGTCTCGCCCGGCGTGAGGCGCGGTGGCAGGTTGAGCGCCCAGGCCTCGACCAGCACGTCACCCAGACCCGGGCCGTGGGGCAGCACCGAGTAGGTGAACCGGTGCCGGCCCCGATCGGCGTCCGGATCGGGGTAGTTGGTGGCCCGCAGGAGTGAGAGCCGCATGGTCGAGCCGAGACAGTCGTGGCCGTACTTGGCGTCGTTGAGCACGGCGACGCCGAAGTCGGGTTCGGCGAGATCGGCCCAGAAGTGCCCGCACACCTCGAACCGGGCCTCGTCCCACGACGTGTTGCGGTGGGTGGGCCGGCGAACGTGCCCGTACTGGATGTCGTAGCGGGCGTCGTCGGCCCGCACGTCAAGCGGAACGGCGACCTTGAGCAGCTTCTCGTTCTCGTGCCAGTCGATCTCGGTGACCACGTCGAGCCGAGCGCTGCCCGCCCGCAGGACGTAGGTCTGGGTGACGGTCGACGCGCCGAACGACCGTCGGATCTCGATGGCGGCGCGTAGCGGGCCGGAGTCCGTCACCGTGATGTCGTCGACCGCGGTGAGCAGCTCGGGCTCCTGCCGGAGCGTGTGGGCCTCGACGTCCCACGCGTCGTAGGTGTTGGGATGGTCGTCGAAGAGCTGGAGCACGTTGCCCGGACCGGCGAGGCACTCCCGATCGACCCGCAGGTCGACCAGCGAGGCGAGGGTCCCGTCGGCGGCCACCTCGACTCGGACGAGATCGTTGTCGAGCACCCGGTCGTCGACGGTCACCGGCGTCACCCCCACGGGTGGCTCGGCGTCGACGGTGCCGATGCCGTGCGCCGGCGCGTCGACCCACGCCGGTCCGTCGGCGCCGACGTGCACCCCGGCGAACCGGAACGGCCCCGCGTTCGCCGCCACCACCTCGTTCCGGGACGCGGGAGACGCCCCGGGCGCGTGTCCTCGCGTCCCGGAACCGAGCTGGTCGAGAGCAGCGGTGATGCGGTCCTCGGCCTCGGCGAGGAGTTCGGTGTGGGCAGCCTCGGTGTCGTCGTGGACCCAGGCGATCGACGAGCCGGGGATGATGTCGTGGAACTGGTGGAGCAGCAGCACCTTCCACAGCCGCTCGAGGTCGGCGAGCGGCGGGTCGTCGTCGAGCGCGGTCCACAGTTCCAGCTCGCGCAGGGCCAGCTCGCCCCGGCGGTTTCCCCACTTGGTCCGGGCCTGGGTGGTGTAGGTCCCTCGGTGCATCTCCAGGTAGAGCTCGCCCCGCCACACGGGGGCGTCGGGGTACTCGGCCTCGGCAGTCGCGAAGAACTCGGCCGGCGTCTCGATGGTGAGGCGGGGCAGTCCGTCGACGTCGGCGGAACGGCGAGCCCGCTCGAGCATCTCCCGGGTGGGGCCACCGCCCCCGTCGCCGTGGCCGAACAGGTACATCGACCGGGTGGCGCGCCCCTTGTCCCGGAAGTTCCGGACGCCGTAGGCCAGCTCGCGGGGGACGACCTCGCCGTTGTAAGTGTCGGCCGGGGGGAAGTGGGTGAAGATGCGGGTGCCGTCGATGCCCTCCCACCAGAACGTGTGGTGGGGGAAGTCGTTGGTGGTGTTCCACGACAGCTTCTGGGTGAGGAAGTACTCGCACCCGGCCTGGGCCATGAGCTGGGGAAGGTTGCCGGCGTACCCGAACACGTCGGGGATCCACACCTCCCGGGTGTCGACGCCGAAGCGGTCGGCGAAGTACCGCTTGCCCCACACGAACTGGCGGGCCAGCGACTCGCCCGAGGGCAGGTTGGCGTCGGCCTCGACCCACATCGAGCCCACCGGGACGAAGCGGCCCTCGGCCACTTTGGCCCGGATCCGCTCGAACAGCTCGGGATGGTCGTGCTCGATCCAGGAGTACTGGGCGGCCTGCGAGCAGGCGAAGCGGTACTCGGGATAAGTGTCCATCAGCGTCACCGCCGAGGAGAAGGTACGGGCGCACTTGCGTCGGGTCTCGCGCAGCGGCCACAGCCAGGCCGAGTCGATGTGGGCGTGCCCGATCGCCGACATGTGGTGGGCATGGGGCGCGGCGGCTCGGGCCAGCATCGGCGCCAGCGCGGCCCGGGCGGCGGCCGCGGTGGCGGCCACGTCGGCGAGATCGAGGGCGTCGATCGCCGCCTCCACCGCCCGGAGCAGCTCGAACCGGCGCGGGTCGTCGAGGCCGAGCTCACGCATCAGACCGATGAGCACCTGGAGGTCGAGGTCGAGGTGCCAGACATCGTCGTTGCGGACGGCGAGCTCAGCGGCGTTGAGCCGGTAGAGCAGGGCATCGCCGGCGGTGGCGGGGTCGCCGAGCGGCGTCGGTTCGTGCGACACCGCCACGATGGGGTTGGCGGCCGCCTCGACCAGGGCGTCGACGGTGCCGTCTGCGTCGGCGATCAGCTCGATCGGCACGGCCTGGTGGAAGGGGTGGATGCCGCGGATCGGGCCGCCACCGGCGGTGCGGTAGAGCAGGCCCTCGGACTGGAAGCCGGCACCGATGCCGGTGGAGAAGTCGATGCGGGCCTCGACGGTCCGTCCGTCCCATGCGTCCGGCACCCGGCCCTGGAGCCGGAACCACGTCGTGCCCCAGGGCTTGCCCCACCGCCCACCGATCTCGAAGGGGACGAAGTCGGCGTCGCGGGCGACCCCGACCGGCACCGGCTCGCCGGGCACGTGCCAGGCCGTGACCTCGAACGGGACCCGTTCGCCGTGGACCGCGGGACGGATTCGTTCGCGCACGGCCCGCCGGATCCGTGCCTCGGTCAGTTCCCGGTCGTCGTGCACGGCGACGACAGTAGGGGGCGGTGCCGTGGCGTGTCGGCGCCGGGAGCCGGCCGCGACGTTGCGGTCCTCCCGCTCGATAACTATCGTTATTTTCCGCGTACTCGAATCAGACCCAGTGGGGGAAGACCGCCATGGCCCGTACCGACGCCGACATCCTCGGACGCGAGGAGGTCAACGACCTCGACGCCATCCTCGAGATGACGAACACCGAGCGCGACGAGGTCATCCACACCGTCGAGGACAACGCCGACGCCTTGTTCACCTGGGACTACGAGCGGTCGCGGGTGCCGCTGATCAAGCTCTACGAGAAGGCCAAGAAGTCGCAGTGGAACGGCGAGACCGACCTCGACTGGTCGATCGAGGTCGACCAGGAGAAGCTGGCCGCCGAGAACCCGATGACCCCCACCGTCGAGGGATGGGCCGAGCTCGGCGCCGACTTCAAGGGCACGTCGTTCGAGAAGTGGACCAACAAGGAATGGCTGCAGTTCGACATCGAGACGCAGAACTGGAGCCTGTCGCAGTTCATGCACGGTGAGCAGGGCGCCCTCATCTGCACGGCCAAGATCGTCGAGACGGTCCCGTGGATCGACGCCAAGTACTACGCCGCCACCCAGGTCATGGACGAGGCCCGCCACGTCGAGGTCTTCGCCAAGTACCTCGACACCAAGTTGAGCGGGCACTACCCGATCAACCACCACCTCAAGATGTTGCTCGACGACATCATCCAGGACAGCCGCTGGGACATGACCTACCTCGGCATGCAGATCATGGTCGAGGGCCTCGCCCTCGCCGCCTTCGGCATGGCGATGCAGACGACCCAGGACCCGCTGCTCAAGCAGCTGCTCCGCTACGTCATGTCCGACGAGGCCCGTCACGTGGCCTTCGGCGTCCTGTCGCTGAAGGAGTACTACGAGGGCCTGTCCGACAAGGAGATGCTCGAGCGCCAGGAGTTCGCCTTCGAGGCCGCGGTGCGCATGCGCGACCGCTTCCTCCAGCAGGAGGTCTGGGAGCGGGTCGGCGTGCCGGTCCGCGAGGCCATCCACATCTTCAAGCAGGACGACCCCGAGCTGAAGAACCAGGACCCGTTCCAGCAGCTCCTGTTCTCCAAGATCGTGCCCAACTGCAAGAAGCTCGGTCTGCTCGATGCCAACAACGGCTGGCTCCGCGAGCGCTTCGACACCCTGGGCGTCACCCAGTTCGAGGACTGGGTCGACACCGGCGAGGAGTACGAGATGCTCGACGAGGTCGCCAAGGACCGCGAGAGCGCCTGAGCGGGCAACGCTCCAGCAGCGCTCAGGCTCCCGAACGACGTTCGGCTACCGGGAAACCAGCCAGCGGCCGCCTCGGCCCCGCCGAGGGTCGGGGCGGTTCACGTCCCGGGCGGTGACGGCGTCAGGTCGATCGACGCGAACACCGCGTCGGCCGTGTCGGGGTCGACGTCGACCCCGAGGACGGCGTGGAGCATGACCCGGCGGCGATCGGTGAGATCGATGATCTCGTCGAAGGGCTGCTCCGGGTCTTCTGGTGACGCCGCTGCTGCCGGAGCGGTGTGGGGGGTGTGCGTGAGGCTCATAGGTCGTTCGACCTACTCATCGGCCGCTCTCGCCGACGGCTTGAGACGAACAAGTGACAGATTTTTGCCATTTGTGCCCAACCGGGAACCCAAATCCGGCGACCGAGGCGAGACCGGCAGATCCAGAGGGCCCGAGCCGACGCGTGGGCCAGCACGTGGGCCGGCACGTGAGCCGGCACGCGTCCGTGGGGCACGATGGGGCGATGGACGAGGCTGACGAGCTCACCCACCTGCGCGCCGAGATCGACGCCGTCGACGAGCGCTTCGTCGCGCTGCTCGCCGAGCGATTCCGCATCACCCGCCAGGTCGGCCGGATCAAGGCCGAGCGCGGGCTCCCGCCCCAGGACGCCACCCGCGAAGCGCAGATCGACGCCAAGGTGCGCCGCCTCGCCAGCGAGTACGACCTCGACGAGGGGCTCGTCTCCGATGTGTTGCGCGCCGTGATCGACCGCGTCGTCGCCGAGCACCAGGAGCTGCGCTGACCCGACGGGCCGATCACGCGGCGCCAGAACTCCCTCGCCGTCGCCGGCCCGCTTTGCGAGACTTCTCGGATGGATCACCGCAGCACCGCAGACCTCCAATCGGCGATCGATGAGTTCCGGGCGGTGCCGGCCGATGTGGGCACCCTGGCGCTGGTGGTCCGTCGCCCGGCGGTCGACGAACGGGAGGTGCTCGACGAGGCCCAGCTGACCGTGGCCGAGGGTGTGGCCGGCGACACGTGGAAGATCCGAGGCAGCGGGCGCACCGCCGACGGGTCGGCGCACCCCGACATGCAGCTCAACGTGATGAACGCCCGCTTCGCCGAATACATCGCCGGCGACACCGAGCGCATGGCCCTCGCCGGCGACCAGCTCTACGTCGACTTCGACATCAGCGAAGCGAACGCTCCCGCCGGCACGCAGCTGGCCATCGGCGCCGCGGTGATCGAGGTGACCGACCAGCCCCACACCGGCTGCGTGAAGTTCAAGGCCCGCTTCGGCAGCGACGCCTGGCGCTTCGTGAACTCGCCGGTGGGCACGCAGCTCCGCCTGCGCGGCCTCAACGCCAAGGTGGTCGTCGAGGGCACGGTCCGCCCCGGCGACACCGTCACCAAGCGCTGACGGCGCCGCGACCGCGCCCGTCGGCGACGTCGTTCCCGTCGGAGGGCGAAAGGTAGTTTTCTCACCTGCCGGATAGGTCGCAACCAGATCCCGCGTCAGTCGCGGCGGTCAGCGGGTCAGGCGGCGCAAGGTACGGCTCACGTCGCCGAGTCCCATGCCGCTGTCATCTTGGTTGATGGCCGAGTCCACCGACATGGGAGTGGCAATGACCAGCGTCCGGAGCGGATCCTCGACGCGCATGGCCAGCCGTAGGGCGTAGTTGTCCGGCGACGACTTGAACGCCGAACCGACAGCGTCGAGCACACCCGTGTGCAGTCGCCGCACCCACGCGATCAGCTCCCCGTCGGGACCGACGATGTCGTAGCCGGTGCCGGCGTGAAGCCGGCCGGTCTGCATCGACGCCAGGGTGGAACCACCTGCGCGTAGCTCGAACGACGCGCGCTTGGTGCCCCGCTTGGTCTGCTTGACCTCACCCACCTCGTTGCCGTCAGCATCGCGGATCACCATGGTGTTCTTCCCGACGGAGCCCTTGCGTTCCATCTCGAATACCTTCTCGCCGTCTTGGGTGACCTCGATCACGGTCTTCATCGCCGAGTCGAGCTTGGAGACGAACCGCATCGCCTTACGCGCAAGACCTTGGTTGGTCTGCTCACCGATGGCGAGTTCGGTGCCGTCGGGCAGTGCGTAGTGGTACTTGTCGTTCAACGAGACGAACTGGGCTTCCTGGTAGACGAGCAGCACAGGCTGGTCCAAGACGCTCGTCGTGGTCGGGTCGAACGCGGGCTCGGCGAGGATCTCAGCAGCATCTTGTCCTTGGAATGCCTCACCGACCATCTTGCCGCCCAGGTCCCTCACGCCTTCCTTGCCGCCCGCTACGGCATCGGCGGCCATGCGGGTCTCTCGCTCCTGCCACGCCTCGCCGGATCGCTTCTGATCCTCGATGTGGTCGTCGGCTGCTTTGCGAATCGCTTCTTGGCGCTCGTCACTCATCGTGCCCCCTCGGATGTTCGTTGACTTCTCGCACTCCGATGGTGACAGATGAGAGCCGTGCCTGCCCCGGCGCGACTGTTTGGCACACGAGGGTTTGAATGGTCCACCGGTCGACGATGGTCGCCAAGCGATCAGCGGATGGCAGCGAGCATGGCCGGCGCGCCGCTCGGGGCTCTGTTCTATGCTCGTGACATGGGCAGGGGGCGGCCGACTTCGGGTACCGGGGCGACGTGGGCCGGATGATTCCACAGCGCTCCGCCGCGGCGGTGGACGACGCCGTGCTGGTCGAGTCGTCCCAGCACGGCGATGTCGGCCAGTTCGCCGCGTTGTTCGAACGCCACGTCGGCGTCGTGCGCATGGTGATCCGCGACAACGTCCGCGACCCGGACGACCACGCCGATTGCGTACAAGAGGTGTTTGCTCGGGCGCTCGAGAACCTCGACCGGCTCGATGACCCGTCTCGGTTCCGTCCCTGGCTGCTCGCCATCGCCCGCCACGTCGCCATCGACGGTCGCCGCCGGACCTCCAAGGACGTGGCGCGGCACAGCGACGCGGCGACCGACGAACTGCCGACCCGCCACCGGACCCCTTCGGTCGAGGTCGAGCTGCGCCATCTCGGCAGCCGAGTCCGCGGTGCGCTCGCCGCGTTGCCGGAGCGGGAAGCCACCGCAGTCTCCCTCGCGACCTACCTCGAACTGAAGCCGGCCGAGATCGCGGCCGCGCTCGGCGTCAAGGCCGGCAATGCCAAGGTCATCGTCCACCGGGCCCGGCGCCGGCTCCGCAATGCGCTGACGCTGGACATGCTCCGCTCCGGCGACGGCTGCGATGACTTCAAGGCGATCGCTCCGACCGACGTGGAATCACTCGGTGAACACGTCGGCTCGTGCGACCGGTGTCAACAACACGCACGGGCGATGTTGCACGTCGAGCACGGCTGAACAACTCGTTCGTTCGGTCGGGGATCGGACACGACGGTCCGGGGTCGGAACGGATCATGCGTCTGGCTCGTGCCAATCGGGCATCACCGCGCACGAGCGTCCGGGCCCGGTCGATGGTGAGCCCGCCATGGGTGCAGAGATCATGGAGCACGGTGTCCCAGCCACGTTCGAGGTAGAAGCGGGCCTTGACCGCGCGGCAGATCTGGTCGGCCTCGCAGGGGTGGCCGCCGCGGCCTGAGCGGCGGCGGCCGTCGTGGCCCGGATGTTGACCATGGCCTCGCTCACCGCTCGGAAGCCGTCCTCGGTTCCGAGATACTCCACGGCCACCTCGTCGTCACCGGTGAGTGCGCCGGTCGACATCGATGCCGAACCGTCTGCAGAAGTCGACGTTCGTCATGTCCTGCATCGCTCGGGTCCCTCCGACCTTCGTGTCGCTCTGACTTCCTGTCAATGGGTTACGCCGTGGGGCCGTTGGTGATGCGAAGACCGGAGGCGCGGATGGCAGCCGCGACGCCTCCTGAGAGCGGTGATCTGCCGGCGTCGAATCCGGCGACGTCGTCGTCGAGCGCGAGCTCCACCGCGGGGTCGAGCAAGTGGGCGAGCGTGGAGCGTTCCTCGTCGTCCAGTTCGGCGGCCAGCGCGATGAGTCGCTCGATCACCCGGCGCGTTGCCGCTTCCCGAGCGTCGTCATCCGAGTGCGCCCACACGTCGTCGGATGCTTCGTCGTCGATGTCCTCCATGGCGCGTACCACCAGCCGTCGTCTGTCGCTGCTCATCGCACCGGTCGTCGAACCTGCTCGCGGGTTACACCTGAGTGCTCACACGTCAGGCCGAGACGAGCTGAGCGGCTTGGCGCGGGGGATCATCGCCGACCGTCGGTTGGTGCCGATGGCGCTCCCGACCTGCGTGCGCTGGATCACCCGGCTGACCCGGCCCGCCAGCTGGTCGCCGGCATCGACAACGTTGCCGGCGCACGCGTAGAGCACGGACTTCAGCTGGAACGGGCGGAGTTCGGGGTGCTTCGACAGGACCCGCGCCGCGATGCCTGCCAGGTGGGGTGCTGCGTACGAGTTGCCGGTCGCCACGTTCGTGCCACCGTCCCGCCACGCCACCTCCACGTCGATGCCTCGGGCCAGGAACTCGGTGGGTGGATCCGGGTTGAAGTGAAACCGCCAAGGGTCGGTGCTCAAGTTGCAGGCGACGCTGGCCACCGACGAGTAGAGCGACGGGTAGCTCACGCGACGAAGGTTGTTCGCCGCGGTCACCACGAAGCTCCCCTTGAAGTACGCATCGTCGCACAGGTCGTGAAACGCCATCGCGTACTCGCGCTTCACGGTTCCGAGCGACAGGTTGATCACGTCGAAGCCTTGCTCGATGGCCCAGTCCAGTCCGGCGAGGAACGTGGTCGACTTGGCCGAGAGCCGCTCGTTCAGCACCCGCACGCTGGTGATGCGAGCATCAGGGGCCATGGCGTGGATGATCCCGGCGCAGGCCGTGCCGTGGCCGTAGGCGTCACGGTGCGGGCCGATGCGGATCGATGGCTCGTCGTCAACGAGCACGATCTCGGCACCCCCGTCGGCGTCGACGCATCTACCGAGCGCGGGATGGTCGGCGTCGATCCCGCTGTCGATGACGGCGACCCGCACGCCGGTGCCCGTCGCCCCCTCCCAGGCCCATTCCGGGCCGACGCCGTCCAGGCCGGCCACATCCTCGATGCGGACGGCGCGCGAGTCGCGAGTCCAGGCCGGCCGCGGGCCGGGACGCACCGGGCTCATCCGGTCGCCAGGACGATCTCGATGAGCGAGGCGACCCGCGCGTAGCGGTCGAGATCGCCTTGGTGGAGATCGCGGAGGATGCCGGCCAGTTGTTCGGGGCTGGGGACGTAGAGCGGTGTGGTGCGTTCGTCGAGAGCCGCACCGGCAACTTCGGCCAGCATCGTCGCAATCTCGACGTCATCGAAGTCGAACGCGCCGCCGCCGGCCTTGTCGACGAGCGTGAGCACGCCTCGGACGTCGGTGGCGCCGACGCAGGGGACGCAGCAGATCGCGGTCGGGCTGTGACCGAGAAGCATTCGTTCCGCGGCCGCGAGGCGGTCGTCTTCCCCGACCTGCATCGCCATGGGCTGCTGACTGGCGAGCACCATGCCGGCATAGGTGGTGGCCGGTTCGACTTCGGAACGGGTGAGCTCGGCCGGCCCGGCGACGGTCACGATCTCGAGCCTGTCGTCATCGGTCGGCGCGTACACGACCGCCATGACGGCACCGACCGAGGTTCGGGCGGTACGGGCCAGGGTGTCGAGGGTGCGGGTGGAACTCATGGCACGATCCTGCCGAAGGTTCCGGACTGACGTCGGACCATTGCCTCCATGCGGCGATTCTCGGTCGTGACGTCGTCCGACGCCGACGCCGCCTCATCGGTTGGTGGACGCCGGGGGACGTCGACGAAGGTGGCCCGCCGGAGGCGTTGCCCGCCTGCCGGTCCGCGGGTTCCGGGTCTGGCTCCATCGAGGGCGGCGGCGATGCTGGGGTAGCTCGCGGCCAACGCGCGGATCGCGGCCTCGTCGAGCACGCCGATCCGGCAATCGGTGAGGGCGTGCAGTTCGCTCGCTCTCGGGCTCCCGAGCAGCGCGCCCAGGCCGAATGCCTCGCCGACGCCGAGTTCGGCCAAAACGGTCTCTGCTCCTCCGAGGCCCTGGGCACGTACTTCGGCAGCACCCTCGAGCAGGAACACCAGCGGGTCCGCACCCTCCCGGACCACGTCGCCCTGCGCGATGACCGATCGAGTGATATGCGCCGCGACATCCTCGATTCCCGCCGCGCCGAGCTCGGCGAAGAGAGGCATCGCGCCGATCGTCTCCTCGAGTGGTCGGCCGGTTCGGGGAGGGATGGCTCCACCGGTCTGCTCGGCCCAGAGGCGGGCATAGGTGGCTCCGGCCGCGACGAGCTCGTCGTGGCTTCCCTGCTCGACCAACTGACCGTCGACCAAGACGAAGATGCGGTCGTAGTCCACGACCGAGGTCAGGCGATGGGTGACGCTGATCGTGGTGCGGCCGGTGCTGACCCGATCGAGGGTGTCGTTGATCTGCCGTTCTGTCCGGGGGTCGAGAGCCGACGTTGCCTCGTCGAGTACGAGGACCGACGGTTCGCGGATGAGGGCTCGGGCGATGGCGACCCGCTGACGCTGACCGCCCGACAGCAGCCCGCCCCGTTCACCGACCAGGGTGTCGAATCCTCGGGGGAGCCGGTCGATGAAATCGTCCACCTCCGCGGCCTGAGCAGCCTCCCGGACCTCTTCCGGGGTCGAGCCGAGTCGACCCAACTCGATGTTCTCGGCCACGGTGGTCCCGAACAGGAAGTTGTCCTGGAACACGACACCGAGTTGGTCGCGATGGCTGCGGATGGTGGCGTGACGCAGATCGACTCCGTCGAAGAGGATCGAACCCTCACCGGGGTCGTACATACGCATGAGCAGTTGGAGGACGGTGGACTTACCGGAGCCGGACGGCCCCACGAACGCGACCTTCTTCCCGGCGGGAATCGTGAAGTCGAGCTCTACAAGCGTGGGGTGTGCGCCGTCGTAGCTGAACGAGACGCCCGCGAACCGGATGTCGCGCTGGAGCGGCCCCACCTCCACCGCGTCGGGTTGGTCGGTGATCTCCGGTTCGGTCTCCAAGACCTCGTTCACCCGTTGGAGTGCCCCGGTCGCGGCCTGCAGTTCCTGCCCGATGTTGGTGAGAACGGTCACCGGGGAGATGACTTCTCCCATGATCCCCAGGAAGGCGACGAGGCCGCCGAGGGTGAAGCGACCCTCGAGGATGAGCCAAGCACCGAACCCGAGCACGAACAGACGCAGGAAGGTCACGATCGTGTTCACGGAGAGACCGAAGATCCCGCCATAGAGGTTGAGTCGGAGTTGCGAGCGGAACAGACGCGACGCGGCCCGCTCGAAGCGGTCGCGTTCCCGTGCGCCGAGCCCGAACACCTTGACGACCTGACCGGCGGCGTAGTTCTCGCCGCTGATCGACAGGAGCTGGCTCGACTGCTCCTGCACTGCGAGACTCCGCTTGCGGGCCCCCTCGCCCATGAGCCGGTAGACGACAGCGACGAGCGGGGCGCCGACGAGGACGATCCCCCCGAGCAATGGGTCGAGATTGACCATCACGATGGCGGCCACGACGAGCGAGATGGCCTGGAACGCACCCTCACTGAGGGTCTCGGACAGCCCCCGCTGGACCATCCCCACGTCGGAGAACATGCGAGACAAGACGTCGCCTTGCTGGTGCCGGTGGAACCACGCCGTGTCGAGCAGTTGGAGTCGGTCGAACATCTGTCGTCGGACGTCCATCACGACCGACGACGACACGTACGCCGTGACGTACGCCCGTCGGAGCCCGGCGAGCAGGCTGATCACGAACGCCACGCCGAGCACACCCAGCAGGCTGAGCACCTGTGAGAACTCCCCGCTTGGGATCGCGGTGTCAAAGAGTCGGCGCGACACGAACGGGAAGACCATGGTGAACGCCAGCCCGAGCAGCATGTAGACGAAGATCTCGGCCTGCCTTCGGGCATGGGGACGCAGGTACTGGACCGACATCTTGAGGAACTGTCCGGTGGGGACACGCTGCCCGCCCTGGGCCAGTTCCTGACGCCAGGCAGTCTCGAGTTCGACCGGTGAGAGCCCGTACACGTCGCGCGCCGCTTCGTCGACATTCCCGGGCCGGCTGGTGCCGAGGAACCTCCGCAGGCCATCTTCGTCCTCGCGTTCGAGCAAGTGATGAACGAACGACGTGGCCATCGCAGTGCGCAGATCCCCCGTGGCCGCATCCAGAGGTGGCAACTGGAGGGTGCGGAGCTGCTCGGCAGGGTCTTCGGCCCCGCCGACGACCATCCCGTAGCCCTCCAGTATCGGTTCGAGATCGGCCGCGGCGGGTAACCGTGCCCCGAACAAGAGCGCAAGGGGACGCGCGGGATGCTCCGGTGGAGACTCGTCGGTCGCGACCATCCAGATCTCGTCGTGCTCGGCGTCCACGACTGATCCATCGGTGATGACCTCACCCGGCATGTCGGGAGCTGGGAAGGGGTCGGCCAGGTAGATCGTGGGCCGCCCGCCCCAGCCTTCGGATCCCAAACCAGTCATCCGGCGGCGGGCTTTGGCTGCGTCGGCTGCGATCGACTTGGCAGCGCGGGCACCTGGGCTGCCGGCACGGAAACGGACGACGACCGCGTCGCCGTCGAGCGTTTCGAGTTGGTCGCTCTGCCCGGGACGGACCGCAGGTGGCGCCGATGCCTCAGGAGTGGTTGCGGCCGGCGGCCGCGTCGAATCGGAGCCGTCCGTTGCCTCGGATTCCGTTGGCCGGTGGTCGTCGGACTCGCCGTCGTCGGCGACGTCGACCAGGACGATGGCCGTGTCGCCGAGTTGGATCGGGGTCCCGACCCCGGCCAGGACCGGTGCCGTCGCGGGGCGGCCGTCGACGGTGGTGCCGTTGGAACTGCCGAGGTCGGTCACGATGATGCCGACGGCCATCGCCTCGAGCCGGAGATGACGGCGTGACACGGCCGGATCATCGACCTGGATGCCGGGCGGAACGACATCGCGTCCGATATCCGTCGTGCCATCGAACTGTTCGGTTCGCGCGTTCCCGTGCCGGTCCCGGATCTCGATCGTCGCCCGCATCGGGCGACAGTCTCGCGCGGTCCGGGCCGCACTGGTCTCGATCGCTGTAACTGGGAGCGCTCTCCGCCGACAGGACCGGTGTGAGCGATACTCCCATGGGAAATGGTTGGTGGCAGGCGTCGGACGGGAAGTGGTACCCGCCCGAGCAGCATCCGGATGCCGTCGTTCCGGCACCCGAGTCGCCGACGGAAGCGACACCGGCCACCGAGACTCCGGCGAATGCAACGTCGTCAGCTCCGAAACCTGATGTCGATCCCACCGCCGTGGCGCCGCCCGTGGCGCCGCCCGCGACGACGCCGCCTCCGACGACGCCGCCCGCCGGGGCGCCAGCCTCGACATCGACGACCGGCAGCGGCCGCAAGAAGGTCGTCGTCGGTGTGCTTGCGGTGGTCGCGCTCGTTGCCGCCGGTTTCGTGGCGCTCACCCTGTTCGGTGACGACAATGCCTCGGCCCAGGTGACCCTCGAATCGCTCGGCTCAGCCGGGTCGGACCCGTTCACGGCATCGGTTGCGCCCGCGCCGTCGGCGACCCTGGCCGACTTCGCTGACTCGGGTGCCCCTGGCGACACGGTGGAGACCGGGGAGGCCCCCGACAGCGGCGGGTACCGGACGGCGTCCGGAACGCTGCCCGGTATCTACGGCGGTTCGCTCGACGAGATGACGTGCGATGTCGAGCAGCTCTCGGGCTTCCTCACCGCCGAAGGGGACAAGGCCTCTGCCTGGGCCGGCGTGCTCGAGATCGACGTCGGCGACATCCCGGCATACCTCGATCAGCTCACGCCGGTGAACCTGGGGTCGGACACTCGCGTCCTGAACCACGGCTTCGCCGACGGCGCGCCGGTTCCGAGGGAGTCGGTGCTCCAGCGGGGAACCGCAGTCCTGGCGGACCGCAACGGTGTACCGCGCGTCGACTGCTACGGCGGCAACCCGCTCACGGCCCCGTCGGTAGCCGACAACGAGGACTTCGTCGGCGATGCGTGGTCGGCGTTCGATGGTGCGACCGTGCTCGTGATCCAGCCGGGATCCCTGACGCTGGACGAGTTCCAGCTCGTCGACATCGCGACCGGTGAGCTCTTCACCAAACCGGTCGGCTCAACCGCGTCGGACAATGGCAACGACGGTGGTATCGGGGCCGCCACCGGCGATGTCGTCGACGACGGCCCGATCGACTTCGACACTTCGTATGACGACACGCTGGCCGACACTCGGACCGAGGCCAGTTACACGCTCGACGCCCCCGATGGCGCCGTCATGACCCTGCACGTGTCCAACGACGCCGCAAGCAACCGTCCGGTGTACGCCACCTTGGCCTCCGAGGGCGAGAACTACGCCGGTTTCCGGGTCCAGCCGGGGGCGGAGGAGACCCAGACCATCGTGCTCGACCACCAGGGCGGCGCCCCATTCGAGCTGACCTTCACCGAGGGCCCGGCCGCGTACACGTTCGAGGTGGGCCTCGAGATCCAGTCCGATGCTGGTCAGGATGGCGACGCCGGAGATGACTTCGGCTCCGCGTTCGAGGTCACTGCAGGGCGCGAAGTGGCCGGCCAACTCGGCGGCAAGGACCGGACCGACCACTACACGCTCGAGATCCAGCCAGGAACCGAGTTCACCTTCACGGCAGCGGTCCCTCGGGAGTCCGAGAAGGCCGCGTACTTCACCATTGCGTTCGAGGGCGGGAATCTCCACGGAGAACGAGTCCAGCCCGGATCGGATCTGAACTACTCCGTGCTCCTCGGCGATGAGGATCAGGGAACGTTCGACATCATCGTGACCGAGGGTCCGGCCGACTACACGTTCACCGCCGACTTCGTGACCTCCGACGAGGGCGGCGGTCCGGGCGATGCTCCGAGCACATTGGCGGGGGCCCGCACGATCGATCCGACTGTTCCCGTCACCGGCGAGGTCGGGACCCGAGACAGCGGCGACTTCTACCTGTTCGACGCGCCGTCCGGGACGTTGCAGGTCACCGCCACTGCCGATCCAGCCAGTGAGAAGGCCTTCGGCGTCACCATCCAGGATGCCAGCGGTTCCAACATCGACTTCTTCCGGGTGCAGCCGGGTGCGGAGGCCACTGAGACCTACGAAGTGGATGCGGGCACGACACTGCGGCTGATCGTCACCGAGGGCCGGGCGAACTACACCATCACGCTCGGCTGACCGAACGACCTCGCGGGTACCGTGCTGAGCCATGGCGCTCGACCAGGAGCTGTTGGCGGCCGCGCTTCCCCGATACGAGATCGGTCAGGAGATCGGCCGAGGAGGGTGGGGCATCGTGCTGCGTGGCCGCCACCGGGACCTCGGTCGGGACGTCGCGATCAAGCAGCTGCCCCGGGCGTTCGGCGCCGACCCGTCCGTCCGTGAGCGCTTCATCGACGAGGCGCGCCTGGTCGCCCGCCTCGACCACCCACACATCGTCCCGGTCTACGACTTCGTCGAGCACGAGGGTCTGTGCGTGATCGTCATGGAGCTGGCCGGGGGCGGGACCCTGTGGAACCGGTTCAGCGAACGCGGCCTCGAGACCGAGGAGACGGTGGCGACCGTGCTGGCTGCCGCGGTCGGGCTGCATCATGCACACCTCCACGGGGTGCTCCACCGCGACGTCAAGCCCGAGAACATCCTGTTCTCGACCAACGGGACAGCCAAGATCGCGGACTTCGGCATCGCCAAGACGTTGGGCGAGGGTGCCGCGGCGCGGACCGCGACCGGTGCCCTCATCGGCACCGCCGCCTACATGGCGCCCGAGCAGGTGACCGGTGACGAGCTGTCCCCGATGACTGACGTCTACTCCCTCGCCATCGTCCTCTACGAGCTGCTGACCGGCGAGCTCCCGTACCGGGCCGTGACCGAGCCGGTGGCCCAGCTGTTCCAGCACGTGAATGATGACCCGCGACCCATGGCCGACGTGCTCCCGGGGGTCCCTCCGTCGCTGGAAGCCGTCACCAGACGGGCGCTGGCGAAGGATCCAAGTGATCGTCCCGAGTCGGCCGAGGAGTTCGCGGTCGAATTGGCCGAGGCCGCCACCGCTGCGCTTGGGCCCGGTTGGCTGGCTCGCAGCGGTTACGCCGTGATGAGTGCGACGTCGGTTGTCGCGGCCACGGAGCGGCCACCGCCCTCGGCGGATGCCCCGGGCGATGAGTCCGGGAGGCGGGCTGGCACGGTCATCGTGCGGGCGGCCCAGGAGCATCCGCGTCTCGGCGCGGTGGCCTCGGCCGGCCCGGCGCCACGATCGAGGAGCGGTCCGGCGGGTACCTCTCCTCCCGGATCGGCCCCGCCACCCCCTCCCGGATCGGCCCCGCCACCCCCTCCCCTGTCCGCACCGTCGTCTGCAACGCCCTCGGGGCCGGCGCCGTCGACTGGCTCGAGGCGGGTTTGGGCCCTGATCGCTGCCGCGGTCGTGGTGGCTGCCGCGGTGGCGGGGATTCTGGTGGTGGGGTCCGGCGGCGACAACCCGACGCCGACCGAGACGACGCTGAGCTCGTCGAGCACGGGCGGTGCTGCCGCAGAGATCACGGTCGCCGAGATCAACGAGTTCACCCAACGCTGCAACGAGAACGGCGTACCCGAGAATCGTTGTCAGTGCGCGATCGACCGCGCCGTCGACGAACTCACCGCCGAAGAGTTCCGCGCCAATCTTGCCCTCATGGCCAACCAGGGCGGGGCAGTGACCGACCCCGTCGCCAAGATCTTCCAGGCCTGCATCGACGACGGATTCTGAAGCGGCTGTAACCAGCTCGCCCGCCGGTCGACCGGGTCACCAAGGCCGCTAATGCCTGGTTGGAGCCAGAGGAGTCGTCGTGGGAACAGTTGAGAGGAGAGACCCGGAGCCCATCGATCCTGGTGCTGCTGTCCGGGTCCTCGGTCGGCTCCGCGACCTGGCGGCCGATCTCGACGACCTGGAGCGGTGCGTTCTCGCCGCATTGGTGGCTCCGGGGTTGCAGGCGGCGCTCAGTGACGACACAGATGACGCAGACGGCCTGGTGCAGTGGACCCCGGAGCGGATCCCGGAAGCGCTGGCCCGAGTCGGGCAACGAGAACCCCGGCGACTGGTTGTCGACTGATCGAGCGGAGCGTCGTATCGCTTCAGCGGGAGTTGCTGTGGGAGTTGCGAGGCCCAGCCGAGCAACTCCAGGAAACCCGAAGCCGCCCTGCGGCGAAGGGTTTCAGTGGGCCTCGACGTGGGCGAGGCGCCGGCGGCCCTGGACCCCGGTGGCCGACAGGGCGATCACGAAGAACAACCCGCCGGTGAGGACGATGGTGGGTCCCGATGCCACGTCGAGGTGGTAGCTGAGGTTCATCCCGACGAAGCCGCAGACGGCGCCGATCAGCGCGGACAGCCACAACATGGTGGAGAACGACGACGTGATCATTCGGGCCACCACCGCGGGGACCACCAGCGCGGCGGCGATGAGGGTCACGCCCATGACGTTCATGGTGGCGAGGATGGACGCGGCGAGGACCAGCATGAGTAGGGCGTCGACGCGGGGAACCGGCACGCCGGACGCGGCGGCCACCTCGGGGTCGAACGTGACGAAGAGCAGCGTCCGGTACCGGAGGAAGATGACCGCCACCGCGAACAGCGCGACGCCGCTGACCAGCCACACGTCGGCCCGGGTGACGCCGAGGACGTTGCCGAACAGGGCGGCGTCGGCGTTGACGTTGGCTCCCCCGCCGAACTCGAGCACGGCCAGGCCGAAGGCGAACGAGGCGGTGGTGATGACCCCGATGGCGGCGTCGGAGCCGATGGGACGACGCCGGGTGACCGACGAGACCGCCAGCGCCGAGGCGAGCCCCCACAGACCGGCGCCGAGGAAAAGGTTCACGCCGGCGAGGGCCGACACGGCGAAGCCGCCGAAGATGGCGTGGCTGAGGCCGTGGCCGATGTAGCTCATGGAGCGGAGCACGACGTACACGCCGATGAGTCCGCACAGTGCGCCGGCCACGGTGGCCACCACCAGACCGTTGCGGAAGAACTCGAACTGGAACGGCCGGGTGAGCTCGTGGAGGGTGATGATGGCGTCCACGACTCAGACCGCGTCCCGGCGCAGGGGGATGATCTGGGCGTCGAGCGGGGCGTCGACCACCACACGCATCCCGCCGTGTTCCAGGACCTCCATGGGCGACCCGTAGGTGGCCTCGAGGATGTCGGGCACGAGGACCTCGCCGGGCGAGCCGGCGCCGATCACCCTCTCGTTGAGGCACACCAGCCGGGGCAGGTGGGCGGCGATCCCGTTGAGGTCGTGGGTGGTGAGCACGATGCCGAGCCCGGCGGCGTGCAACTCGCCGAGCAGGTGGAGGATCTCGTGGCGGGTGCGCACGTCGACGCCGGAGGTGGGCTCGTCGAGCAGCAGGAGGTCGGGCTGGGCGAGCAGGGCCCGGGCGAGGAACACCCGTTGCTGCTGGCCGCCAGAGAGGGCACGGATGTGGCGGCCGGCCAGGTTGCCGATGCCGAGACGGTCGAGCACCCGGGCGACCTCGGCCTTCTCCTGGCTGCTGGCCCAGGGCACGATGCGGCCCCGGACCCGGGACATGAGGACGCACTCGGCCACGGTGACCGGGAAGTCCCAGTTGATCTGCTCGACCTGGGGCACGTACCCGATGCGGGTCCCGGCGGCTCGTTCGAGCGTGCCCGCGGCGGGCCGGACCGTGCCGAGCAGCACCCGCAGCAGCGTCGACTTGCCCGACCCCGACGGCCCGACGATGCCCACGAACTCGCCGGCCCGCAGGTCGAGATCGATCCCGGTGAGAACGGCGTCGCCGCCGTAGCTGGCGGTGACGGCTCGCAAGCGCACCAGGGAGGACATGTCGAGCAAACCTTTCCGGGCTACTGGGGATACGACGCGTGGTCGGGAGCGGCGTTGCGGACCTCGAAGGCCTGCAGCGCGCGGGAGTCGCCGCCGAGGGCATCGACGATGGTCGTGTAGTCGAACTGCATCAAGGCCACGTAGCTGTGCTCGGGGTCGCCGGGCTTGCCGGGCAGGTCGTCGTCGCGCAGGTCGTCGACGTAGGTGGCGCCGGTCTCGTGGGCGATCTGCTCGAGCACGGGCGACGGGAACACCTCGGAGCCGAAGATTGCCGGCACCCCGGTGGCTCGCACCTGGTCGATGAGGGCGGCGACGTCCTTCGGCGTGGGCTCACCGAAGTCGGCGGGTTGGACCGCACCGATGACCTCCCACCCGTAGTCCTGGGCCCAGTAGGCGTAGGCGTCGTGGTAGGTGAGCAGCTTGCGGTTGCCCGGGGCCACGGTGTCCAGCGACGTGCGCAGCGCGGTGTCGAAGTCGTCCATGATGGCGTCGAAGGCGTTCTGGTTGGCCCGGTACCGGTCGGCGTGATCGGGGTCGACGGTGACCATGGTGTCGGCGATGTGGCGGGCGTACTGCTTGGCCAACTTCGGATCGGTCCACAGGTGGGGGTTGGGCTTGCCGGCGTCCTTCGGGAAGGAGAAGTCGAACAGGTAGTCGTCGGGCGACACGATCTGCTCGCCCAGCGACACGATGGTGGCGTGGGTGGCCACGTTTCGGGCCAGCTTCAGGGTCGGTTCCTCGAGCTGGAGACCGTTGGCGAAGACCACGTCGGCGTCCTGGAGCGTCTCGGAGATGCTGGGCGAGGGCTCGAACGTGTGCGAGTTGGTGCCCTCGGGCACGATGCCGCGGATCACCGCGAGGTCGCCGATGACGTTGGCGGCGATCGACGTGATGGGGCTGACGGTGGTGACCACGACGGGCCGACCGTCGGAGGCGGCCGCGGCCGAGCCGCCGTCGGCGCCGCACGCGGCCAGGGTGACGGCGGCGGCGAGCACCATGCTCAGGAGCGCGGCCGGACGTCTCATCGTCGCCGACGATAGCGAGCCTGCCCCTCGTTGCAACCTGATTGCAGATGAATACTGGGTGCAACTGAGCCGGTATCGTCGGGGCATGTCCGGGCTGTCCGTGGAAGCGCTGGTCGCGAAGCTGCGGGCAGAGGGTGTACGGATCACCGCCCCCCGGCGGATGGTGCTCGAGGCCCTGGCCGAATCGGGGTCGCACGTGACCGCCGAGGAGCTCCACCGCCGGGTCCGTCGCGACCATCCCGACGTCAGCGCGTCGAGCATCTACCGCACCATGGACCTGCTGGCCGATCACCACGTCGTCGACCACGTCCACCTCGGTCACGGGCCGGCCCAGTACCACCTCAGTGACGAGCACCACGCCCACCTCGTCTGCAACCGCTGCGGCGCCGTCGTCGAGTTGGACTCGTCCTTGTCGGCTCCCTTCGCGGCCCGCGTGGCCGACGAGGTCGGCTTCGAGCTCGACCTCGGGCACTTCGCGCTCACCGGGTGGTGCCCCGGCTGCCGACCCGAGCGGCCCTGACCGCGGCCGGTTCCGGCCCGACCGGACCGGTGGGACAAGATGGCGCGATGAGCACCGACGAGACCGGGCGCCGCGGCGAGAACTGGATCGCGGCCTTCGCCGACCGCTGCGGCCTGGCCGCGCCCGATGACGACACCGTGGCCACCCTGCTCGAGCTCGCCGGCGTCGCCGCGCACGCGTCCGAGCGCATCGCGGCCCCCATCGCGTGCTGGTTGGTCGGCCAGAGCGGGATGTCAGCGGCCGACGCGCTGGCGCTGGCCCGGGAGATCTGATGCCGATCTACGCCCTCGGCGACCTCGAGCCCACCATCCACGACGACGCCTTTATCCACCC